>NZ_JBFAOQ010000006.1:0-677643 GCF_040675285.1 Nonomuraea sp. NPDC049625
CCTTCATCGACGGCAAGCTCGTCGAACGTCCCGCAGACTCGCCCGTCCCCACAGCCGCCTAGGAACTCACGATCCACAGGTCTTGACTATTGCTCCGGCCAACGGGAGGAAGGCCATCATGCCCAGTGCCTGGAACATCGTGACGAGGCCGGAGCCGGTCGCGTCGACGCCCATCTGATATTGCAGCAGCAGTGGCACCAAGAACAACGCGCCCATCAGCGCTCCTGACGCCGGAAGCATCAGCAGGTTGCCGGTCCGAAACAGCCGGTCCTTCAGCAGGCGCAGGTCGATCATCGGCTCGCTGCGGGCCAACTCGATCGTGGCGAACACTGCCGCCAGCGCGAGCCCGGCGCCCAGCTGCACGAGCACCGGGGCGGCGCCCCACCCCTCTCGAGCACCACCGTCGAGGCCGAGCAGCAGCAGCGCGAGCGCGGCACCGCCGGACAGGAACCCGGCGATGTCGAAGCGGCCAGGACGATCCGCGCGTTCCTCGCGAAGGGCCACCATCGCGAAGAGCAGACCGAGCACGCCGATCGGCACTTTGAGGAAGAAGATCCATCGCCAGCTGACGTTGTCGACCATCCATCCGCCAAGTACCGGGCCGAAGGCCGGGGCGATGGTGGTTGGTATGGACAGCACCGCCGACGCCTTTGCCCGCTCGGCCGGCGGGAAGGCGCGGAACAGCATCGCGGTGCCGACCGGGGTCAGCAGCCCGCCACCGACGCCTTGGACGACCCTGGCCACGATCAGCTCGCCGAGCGATCCGGCGATCCCGCCCCAGGCCGAGGCGGCGGTGAAGACCGCGAGCGCGAACAGGAAAGTGCGCTTGGTGCCGAACCGGTCGGCGACCCACCCGGAGGCGGGGATGAACACCGCCATGCTGACCAGATAGCCGGTGACCAGCCACTGCAGCGTCTCGGTCCCGACGCCGAAGTGCTGGCCGAGTGCGGGCAATGCGGTGTTCAGCACAGTCATGTCGAGGATCTCCATGAACAGCCCGAACACGAACGCGGTGGCGACCAGCCACTTGTATGGCACCCGTCTCACCACGGTGCGGCTCCTGCCCATCCGCCCATCGAGCTCCTGACACCGGCCGACAGGGTCGAACAATCAAGGGACGCAGAGGTCTGGTGCGGTGCGGTGCAGGGACGCGGTCGCCGCATCGGGTGCAACCTCGCCCGATGCCAGCGGTAAAGGAAAGTCATGGTCATGCCCGTGCTCAGATCGTGCAGGTGCCGGCCACGCCGGCTGGATCGGGTGTGGTGTCGCCAGTTTCGGCATCCCCGGCCACGGCCTCGTCGCGGGCGCGTTCGGGCGCGTCGAGCAGCGCGGGTATCTCCTGGACGCCCTGGATCGCGTGGCGGCCGTTGACGACGATGGTGGGTACAGAGCTGATTCCGCGTGCGTGCGCGGCCGCGATCTCCGCCGTGACTTCGCGTACGGCTGTGGATCCGGCCGGCATGTCCAAGACGTGCCGGCGGTCCAGGCCCACGGCGGCCGCCGCGTCGGCGAGCACGGCGTGGTCGGTGATGTCCCGGCCGTGGGTGAAGTAGGCGGCGAACAGCTGCTCCAGCACCCCCGCCTGCTTCCCTTCGGCGTCGGCCAGCCGTAGCACCCGGTGGGCGTCGAGGGTGTTACCGATCAGTGCATGATCGAAGTTCATTTCGATCCCCTCACGCGCCGCCATCCGCGGGGTGCGTTCAAGGACCGAGCCGACCTGCAGCCCAGTTTCCGGCTGAGGTGCTGGCGGGCCGGGGTGCCCGTGGCCGGGATGCCCGGATCGAGCTGGAACGGCCGGTAGACGATCCGGACACCGTCCGTTCCCCGGAAGTTGCGCAACGCCCGCTCCAGTCGGCGCCTTCCGATGTAGCACCACGGGCAGACGCTGTCGGCGTGGACCTCGATCGTCATCGTGTCGTTTCGGGTGGAGCTGGTCATGAAGTCCTCACTCACGAGCGTGGGTGATCAGAACCCGATGGGTTCGCGGACGAGGACCACGGTGCCTCGGTCGGGGAACATCTCGCGGTCGATGATGAGGATCTTGGAGAGCAGAGCCGGCGTGCCGTAGGCCTGGCGGGCGCGGACGTCCTCGCGCGGGTAGGCGTAGGCCTCGATGCGGCGCAGTGCCGTGTCGAGGTCGGGCACGATCTTCTGAGAACCGACGACCCAGAAGGCCCGGCCCGCGCCGAAGCTGTACGGACCGAGCTGGCTGCCGCTACCTGAGGCGGTCAGCAGCCGCCCGTCCTCGGTCACCGCGTGCACGCTCCCGACCACGACGTCGGGGGCGGAGCCGACGGCACGCATCTCATCGAATCGCCCCTCTTCGCGCAGCCGCATGAGCTTGGGGCGCACGGCGTCGAACCGGCCGGAAGCATTGATGTCATCGTCCAGGCCCGATAGGCGGAGCGTTTCGCTGGAGACGGTGAGGACGCTCCGATCGCCGGGCAGCAGCCGGTTGACGACGGCACGCGCGTCGGCTGCGGTGTCGACGATCTCGACGGCGTGGCCCTTCTCCCGCAGGGCGGCCGCGGTCCGCTGGAGCTGCTCCTCCGTGGCGGGCCGTTCGAAACGGGTGTCGATGGGGAGACCGGCCTCGGTCATGGCGTGAGTGGTCATCACAATGCTCTTTCTTGTTTCGGGGCGGGTTGAGTCGGTACAGCTTCGCCCTGTCGCGGAGGCGTCGGGCGGTGCCGGTCATGTTTCAGCCGGCCAGCCCGAGGCCGAGTGCGGTCGCGCTGAGAATCAGCAGGACCAGCGACGGCAGGGTGTGCTTGGCGGTGTCGCGGGCCTTGATATGAGACGCGACGGCGCCGGCCATGAGGAGCGCCAGTCCGGTCGCGGCCGCGACCCCAAGGACTCCGATCCACAGTCCGGCGATCAGCCCTACGGCTCCGAGGATCTCCAGCGCGCCGATGACGCGCATGAGCCCGGCTGACACCCCGAGCCTGCCGAGCTGGGCTGCCATGTCGTCCTTACCGGAGAGCTTCGGGAAGCCGGCTCCGGCGAAGGCGAGGGCCAGCAGGAGGGATAGGACGGCGGTGGCGATGAACATGGACGCAAGCTCCTCGCGTAGAAGGTTCAATACTTCAGTGACTGAAATATGTTCTACCAGAACTTATCGCAGCCGACGCCAGGGGGGTCGGCTTGCTGTGCCGAAAGACGAGCAGCGTGATGCGAGCCAGGGCGCAGAGCAGCTGCGGTCGCTAGGTAGCGGTGACGTGGAGGGAGGCGAACCGTCGCCCGAAAATCAGCGCCGGGAGCGGGGCCGGCCGCCGATTAAGCCAGACGGAGCAGCGACAGCAGGCGGCCGATGGATCGCAGATCGTTGAGGTCGGTCACGTCCCGGCGGACTGCGTCGCCATGTCTGGGGTAGCTGCTGCCGGGACTGGTACGGCCGGTGCCTGTTGTAGTGGATCAGGTAGTCGTGGAGCACGAGGGCCGGGTGGCGTTCGCTGAGGATCAGGATCCGGTCCAGGAGTTCACGGCGCGCCGATGACCCGCTCGCAGATGGCGTTCATCCTCGGCGTCCACCACGACGTCACACGCGGTGATCGCGTGGGCTTGAGCGGACAGGAACTGCCGCCGGCTCAGCCCGGCCCGGCGCCGGATCGATACCCTCCGCATGAGGATCTCCCACACTGTAGAGGCCGCGATCGCGTAACCCAGGCGGGCCGACTCGCCCTGGATCCGCCGACATGCCCTCCAGGCCGGGTTCTCCCGCGCCATCCGAACAACCAGTGCCGGGCCAAAGATCAAGGTCGCCACGCGAATCCTCGACTGGGCTCGTACCGAGGCGGACAGGACGAAAGCGATCAAGGCGCTGGAGTACAAGTGCGAGGTGCTGTGGACGCTGCTCGACGCCGTCGACCGGGCATACACATGAGCTGGAAGCCCGCGCTGGCTCCCGCGGCCCGGCTGCGTCACTGCGACATCCGGCAGGCGGAGCTCCTGATCGTGCCCGAGCGGATCGTGGTGCTGAACGACACGGCGGCGGCCATCGTGCGGCTGTGCGACGGCACCCGCACGGCTACCGAGATCTCGCGACACTTCCCCCAGGCCGGCCCCGCCGACGTCACCGACTTCCTCGACGACCTCCGAGGCCAGGTGTGGCTGCGATGAACGCGACCGTGCCACCGCCCTGGGCCATGCTGCCCGTACTGCTCCAACCCCGCCGAGCTGGACACCGCAGACTGGAGCCGGGTGATGAAGCAGGCGGCTGCGCTCGGCGTGGTCCATGCGCACATCTCCGGCGGCGAGCCGCTGGTCAGACGCGACCTCGCCGAGATCGTCGCCGCAGCGCAAAGGATCTATTGCCAGCTGGTCACCAGCGGCGTCGGGCTGAGCACCGCCCGACTGGCCGAACTGGCCGCGGCCGGGATCGACAGCGTGCAGCAGCCGGGCCACGGCCTGCGTGCCAAAGGTGTAGCCGATCCACCGGTCCACCCGCACGTAGGCCAGTCGCTCAGCGGCGGGCAGCCACGCCATCCGGCGGACGCTCTCATGCAGATGGGACAGCGGTATGAACTGCGCTGCGATGGTCGGATCCGCAAGGACAGGCGAGCAACGAAACTCGCCGCCCAATGGACAGCGGTGACCGTGATGCACGTGACCCAGGGCCGGCGGGTGTGCTCCATGCGCGGCAGGAGGAAGTCAGCGCGCGTCTGGGTATCGACATGATGCCGGCCTTCCTTCGCCGTCCCACCCTCGGGTAAGGACTTGCTTTACCCTTGTGCTTGGAACACACAAGAGGCATGAGATAGTTCAATAACTGAAACAGTGAGGGCGGCGGGGGAAGTCGTGGCGGAACTACACATCGATTGGCCAGACCCCGAGGGCCAGGAGATCGTGGAACGCCTATTCGCTGCGGATGCGGCTCTGCGGGCACACTTTGAGGAGACTGCCGCCGCAGTCGGCGTGACCGTGCCGCAGGCTCACACACTGCTTCAGCTTGGGCAACCTCAGCGTATGGGCCAGATAGCCGGCCAACTGCACTGCGAACCCTCCCACGTCACCGGGATCGCAGATGCTCTCGAGCAGTGCGGTTTCCTGCGGCGAGAACCCGACCCGGATGACCGAAGGGCCAAGCGACTCGTTCTCACCGCGTCGGGGCAGGACCTTCGGGGCCGTCTCCTGGCCCGTCTGTTCGAGAGAGCGCCGATCATCTCGGTGCTCAACGTCGACCAGCGGACCGCCCTGCTGTCGCTGCTCCGTCTGGCTCAATCGGCAGCCGACCCCAGCTCCCGGCGCTGACTTTCGGGCGACGGTTCGCCTCCTTCTCTGGGCCAGAAGGGTCGATCCACGATCCGACCGACCCGATCGGCAAGCTGCTGGTTGCCGCATTGGCGATGGTCCCGGAATCCGAGGCGGACCTGGCCCGGAGGGGAACGCGCGAGGGCATGAAGATCGCCAAGGCCAAGGGGCGGTTGCGCGGCAAGAAACCGAAGCTGGACCCCAGGTAGGAAGCGCATCTGGTGGCGCTGCACAAGGCAGGTGAGCACGCCAGCGCCGAGCTGGCCGAACTGTTCGGGTTGACCCGCTCAACGGTGTACCGGGCAGTCGAGCGAGCGATCACCGGGTCAGATCCATCACCGACTGACCGAAACAGTTCCGCCTGACCGTCATGCTGCTCGACCGGGGGCGGACATCGAGTGATCAACGCCGATCCCGCCGTCCCGTTGTGACTGCCTCAGCGGGGCAGGACGGGATGGCGGCGGGGCAGGAGGCCGGCGTGCTGGAGCTGGTCGCGAGCGGCGGCGATGGCTTCGGGGGTGGTGGCGGACACCCGGCTCGCCTGGTCGAGATGGGCGATGATGCCAAGGGCGTGCAGGGGCTGATGGTGGCCGTCACGGATGCCGGAGACGTGGACGGTGATGCCACGTCGTTGCAGGCGGGCGACCGCATCGCCCCGGACCAGGGCGCCGCTGGCGTCGATGATGGTGACGCGGGACATCCGCAAGATCACCACGGAGACGTCGGCGACCTCCGACAGCTCCAGCAGGAAACGGTGTGCGGCGGCGAAGAACAGCGGCCCGTCCAGCCGGTAGGCGACGATGTGCTCGGCGAGCAGGGCGTGCTCGTCTTCGGTGTGGTCGCCGGGCAGGTCGTGGGCGAGCGGCATCTCATCGAGGCGGACGTTACGGGCGACGGCGCGAAGTGCCAGCGCCCCGGCCACGGCCAGGCCGACGATGACGGCCTGGACCAGGTCGAGCGCCAGCGTCGCGATCGCGGTCATGACCAGGACCACGGCGTCGCCGCGGGTTGCCGGATACGCTCCGCGGCTTCGTCGCTCGCCCCAGCGGGCTGCCGGATGCGCCCGGTATCCGAGCTGGTCGGCGGCCTGACCGGCTCCTCACCGCGGAGGGCGCGCGCCCGCAGCATCCTGCGGATGGCGACGGTATCGGCTGTGGATACGCTGACTGAGCGTGCCACATCCGGCCTCGGTGTTCTTCGTGCGTACGTTGATCAGTAAGCCGTTGCGGCCCTTCGTCACCCTCTCTACCTGCACTTCCGCCGGGTGGGGAGGCGGGAGCTCTCGCCACCCGCCTGAATGTGCCTTCATGCCCGGCCAGTGACGAAATCGCGACTCTGACCACGCATCGTTACGTCTTCACGATCTTTGTGCAGAGCCAGAAGTTCGTGTCCGTCCGCACCTGGGCACCCGCATCGACTGTGACGCAGCCCGGTCGCCGTGGGTGCTGGATAGCCGAGTCTCCGCGCCGGCCAGGTCAGCGCAGGGGAATGTCGGTGTGGTCGCCGGCCGGCCGCGGGCCGTGGATGCGTCGTTGGTCTGCGGAGATGGGGACGTCGTTGATGCTGGCCTCTCGGCGGCTCATGTAGCCATGGGCGTCGAACTCCCACTGTTCGTTGCCGTAGCTGCGCCACCATTGGCCGGTCGCATCGTGCCATTCGTATTGGAACCGGACGGCGATGCGGTTGTCGCTGAATGCCCACAGCTGCTTGCGCAGGGCGTAGTCGAGTTCACGCTGCCACTTGTCGGCGAGGAACGCCTCGATCTGTTCGCGGCCGGTGAGGAAGGTCGACCGGTTGCGCCAGGTGCTGTCGGGCGTATAGGCGGCGGCGACGCGTCGGGGGTCGCAACTGTTCCAGGCGTCTTCGGCGGCCTGCACCTTGATCCGGGCGGTGTCGGCGGTGAAGGGCGGCAGCGGATGGCGTGGGGGTTCGGCGTCGCGGTGGTCGGTGCTCATGTCGGGCTCCCTGTGGTGTTGGTCGGGCTTGCTGGTCAGAATCTGTGCTCGGGTAGTTGCCGGCGAAGAGCTGCGTTTTCGGCGCGTAGCCGGGTGAGTTCCTGACCACGTGGGGGGTGATGTAGGCGGCCTCATCGGCGCCGAGCAGCGCGACCGGTGCGGCATCAGGATTCCTTGCATCGTCGCAGGTGTGAGTCGCGCGACGGGTTGCCCAGGCGGGCGGGTGTCACCCGCCCGCCCCGGCGGTCGTGCAGGGGTCAGTGCAGGGTGCGGCCGAGGAAGTCGCGGATCAGTCCGGCGATCTCGTCGCCGTGGGTCTCGAGGGCGAAGTGACCGGCGTCGAGCAGGTGGAGTTCCGCGTCGGGCAGGTCGCGGGTGAAGGCGCGGGCGCCGTCGGCGCCGAAAATCTCGTCATGTTCGCCCCAGGTGATCAGGGTGGGTGGCTGGTAGGTGCGGAAGTACTCCTGGAAGGCGGGGTAGGCGTCCAGGTTGAACTGGTAGTCGAAGAACAGCTGCAGCTGAACGTCTTTGTTGCCGGGCCGATCCAGCAGGGCTTGGTCGAGAGTCCAGGTGTCGGGGGTGAGCCGGTCGAGCCGGTCAGCGGGCACGCCGTGGGTGTATTGCCACCGGGTCGCCTCGGGTTCCAGCAGCTTGCGGACGTCCGGCTCGTTCGCGGCGCGGTCTTTGGCGTGGGCGAACAATACGTCCCAGAAGGCAGTGAAGCCTTCGGTGTAGGCGTTACCCGACTGCACGATCAGTGCGGCGACCCGCTGCGGTTGGCGGGAGGCGATCCGCAACCCGATCGGGGCGCCGTAGTCCTGGATGTAGAGCGCGAAGCGGTCCAGGCCGAGCTGGTCGAGCAGGCCCAGGGTGATGGCGGTGAGGTTGTCGAAGGAGTAGTCGAAGTCGGTGACGGCCGGGGCGTCGGAGTGGCCGAAGCCGATGTGGTCGGGGGCGATGAGGTGGTACCGGTCGGCGAGGTCGACGATCAGGCGGCGGAACATGTGCGAGGACGTGGGGAATCCGTGCAGCAGTACCAGGGTCGGCGCCACGGGGTCACCGGCTTCCCGGTAGAAGACGGTCCGGCCGTCGACGGTGGCGGTGCGATGAGACACGACGCGCCTACCCACAGCGGTTCCGGGTGCGGTGTTGCTCATGACGTTCTCCTTCTTAGAGGTGGTGGACAGCGGCCGGTTGGCCGTTGTCGCGGATCAGGCGATGACAGGCGAGGTCGGAGTCGGTTCGGTGGGTGTGGCTGGTGGCAGCGGGTCGCGGTCCCCGGCGAGGCGCCACAGGAGCAGGCTGCTCACCGTCATGACGGCCGCAGCGACGACGAAGTACGGCCGGTACGTGCCGGTCAGTGAGCGGGTCAGGCCGCCGGCGAGGACCCCGACGCCGGCGCAGGTCTGGTGGAGCAGCCACACGAAGCCCATCAGCCGACCCAGCGAAGCCGGCGCCCGGCCGACGGACAGCACCGCGACGGTCAGCGGGATAACCGGGAACGATGCGAGTCCGAACAGCACGGCGAAGCCGAACAACTGGCTCGCGCCGGTGCAGAACGCCGCGAGCAACAGTGAGACCCCGCGGACTACGTGCAGCGCCAGCAGTAATCTGTCCCGGCCGAACCGGTTGACCAGCCGGCCGGTGATGATCATCATCACCGCGCTGGCTGCTGCCGCCACGGCCAGTACCTGCCCGCCTGTGGACACGCCGCCGCCGAGGTCAGTGGCGTATCGGGGCAGGTGCAGCACCACGAAGTACAGGCTGAGCGCGTGCATTCCGAACGACGCCACCGCGAGCCGGCGACGGCGCGTCAGCACCGCCGGCGGCAGGACCGCCCCGTCGGCAGCGAGGCCGGCTGCCGAGTCACGGTCTGCCCCATCGGGGACCTGGGCCAGCTCGGCCGGGTTGTTGCGCAGCAACAGGGCCGCGGCGGGTACGGCGGTCAGCGCAACCACCATGCCGAGCACCAGATAGGCGGTCGACGTGCCGTATCCGGCGATCAACCAGCCCGCTGACGGCAGCACCAGCAATTGCCCCAGATTGATGCCCGCAGTGGTCCTGGCCAACATCCGTGTGCGGTCGCGGACGTACCAACGCGACACGAGCACCGAGTTGGCCAACGTCGCCGCGCCGGCGAACCCCGCTCCACCCAGCAGTGGGTACACCAGCAGGAACTGCCACAACTGCTCGACGCCCGCCAGCAACAGATAGCACGCCACCAGCAGACTCAGCCCCGCAGCCAGAACGAGGCGGGGGCCGACGCGATCGACCAACACACCCACGACCGGCTGCAACAGACCACTCACGGCCGTGTTTGCGGCTGCCGCCATGCTCAGCGCGCCCACGCCCCAGCCGTACCGGGCCGACAGCGGCGCCAGGAACAACCCGGCGGCGAAGTTGAGACCGAACGCCGCCGCCATCACCAGCATTGTCACCGCCACGATCCGCGGACCGGCAAACCGACGAGCCGAAGACGGCGTGCGCGACATCCCAAACTCCTCTAACCGTTGTACTGCCTTTGAACGGTAAGAAATTAGAGCTCCCATGCCTTACCTGTCAAACCATGGACGGGGGTAAGATTGATGAATGATGCAGCGGCCACTGGTCGGCGAGCCCCTCGCCCTCGACCTCGTGAACACGCAATGGGTGGACCGCGGCCACAGCTTCGACCTGTTCGACGAACCCGGCGGCGTGTCCGCCTGGCTGGCCGAGCACCAGCTGCCCGGCACGGTTGACCTGAGCGAAACTCCCCTGCGGCAGGCCCGCGCGGCACTACGCGGCGTTCTTGAAAGCCGCGGCGAGCGCTCCGAGGAGGAGCTCAACGCCGTCCTCGCCCGCGGCGCGGTGCATCACACCCTGCGCCGCGGCACGCCCCACGAAGCCGTCCACGCCGAGGACGGATGGCTACCGGCCTGGCAGGCGGCCAACAACTACCTCGAACTGCTACGCCAGCAACCGTCACGAATCCGTCGCTGCGCCCATCCCGCCTGCGTCCTGTACTTCTATGACACCTCACGCAACGGCACCCGACGCTGGTGCTCCATGGACGGCTGCGGCAGCCGCACCAAAGCCGCCCGCCACTACCATCGCAACCGGACGGCCACACCGTAGGCTCGCCAACCCGGCTTCAGAGAAATGCCGACTCATCGACGCCCGATAACGTGCATCGGGGTCAGGGACGGCCGACTACGTCCGCACCGAACGCAACTCCTGGCTGAAAGAGCGGGTTGGCTATGAACGCGGGAACGAGCACCAGTTCGTCAGGGTCTGTACGGTCACTGGTGTAACTCCTGATCAAGGAGAACGCACCTGATGAGTACTGTGATCCAGGCATCGACGGAGATCGACCTGGAGGACGCCGGCGTGGCCCGCAAGCAGCCCAAGGAGAGCAACGCCAGGGATTCGGATCGGGAGCTGGTGGCCCGGCTGGTCGACCAGGCCCGTGCCGAGGGCGTGGAACTGGTGGGCGAGAACGGGCTGCTCGGCCGGCTGACCAAGCTGGTGCTGGAGTCCGCGCTGGAAGGCGAGATCACCGACCATCTCGGCTATGACAAGCACGAACGCGGTGCAAGCGAGACAGGCAACAACCGCAACGGCGCCCGCTCCAAGACCGTCATCACCGACGTCGGGCCCGTCGAGATCAGCGTGCCACGTGATCGGGACGGCAGCTTCGAGCCGAAGATCGTGCGCAAGCGGCAGCGGCGGCTGTCCGGTGTGGATGAGATGGTCATCTCGCTGGCCGCCAAGGGCCTGACCACCGGCGAAATCTCCGCCCACCTTGCCGAGGTCTACGGCGCCGAGGTATCCAGGCAGACCATCTCCACCATCACCGACAAGGTGCTGGACGGGATGGCCGAATGGCAAAATCGGCCGCTCGACCCCATCTACCCGGTCCTGTTCATCGACGCCATCCACGTGAAGCTGCGCGAGGGCCAGGTCGCCAACCGGCCGATTTACGTGGCGATGGCGGTGACGGTGGATGGCGAGCGCGACATCCTTGGGCTGTGGGCCGGCGACGGCGGCGAGGGCGCCAAGTTCTGGCTGCACGTACTGACCGAGATCAAGAACCGCGGCGTGGCGGATGCCCTGATGGTGGTCTGCGACGGTCTCAAAGGACTGCCGCAGGCCATCGAGCAAGTTTGGCCCCAGGCGGTCGTCCAGACGTGCGTGGTGCACCTGCTGCGCGCGTCGTTCCGATATGCCGCCCGCCAGCACTGGGATGCCATCGCCAAGGCGCTCAAGCCGGTCTACACCGCGCCCACGGAGGCCGCCGCGCTGGAGCGCTTCTTGGAGTTCGCCGAACTCTGGGGCGGTAAGTACCCGGCGATCGTGAAGCTGTGGGAAGACGCCTGGGCCGAGTTCGTGCCCTTCCTCAACTTCGACACCGAGATCCGACGCGTCATCTGCTCAACCAACGCCATCGAATCGGTCAACGCCCGGATCCGCCGGGCGGTCAAGGCCCGCGGCCACTTCCCGAACGAGCAGGCCGCGCTCAAGTGCGTCTACATGGCGATCATGAGCCTTGACCCGACCGGCAAGGGCCGCAAACGCTGGATCACCCGCTGGAAAGCCGCCCTGAACGCCTTCGCCATCACCTTCGAAGGCCGTCTGACCCCGACCACTCGCTAATCAAACAAGATCGAGATACACCACTGACTGGACACACCCGTTCGTCACGGGTCCGAGCACCACCAACCGATCGTTGGGGTGCGCCGTGGTCACGAGTTTGGGCACCTCTTCTGGATCTTGCTGTGGCTGGCGTGGGCTCGTAGGGTCGTCTCACGATGGTTGGTGAAGGTGACCCGAAAGACGTCGTTGAGATCTTGTGGTCCTTCGAGCTGGGGCAGGTCTGCAGGGGCGTGGTGAGCTCTATCAAGCCGTTCGGCGTGTTCGTGGATCTGGGCGGCGTCGATGGCATGGTGAACATGGCCGAACTGGCCTGGCGGCGGTTCGATGATCCGTCTGAGGTCGTCGAGGTCGGCCAGGAGATCGTGGTCATGGTCCTTGATGTCGATCTCGAGCGTGAGCGCATGTCGTTGTCGTTGAAGGCGCTGCAGGACAACCCTCTGGTCGAGCTGGCTCGAACGCGCCTGGGCGCAGTGTTGAGAGCGCCTGTGACCAAGGTGATCCCATTCGGGGTGTTCGTCGAGATCGGCGATGGGATCGAAGGTCTGGTCCATATCTCGGAGTTCCCCGATGGTGAGCTGCCTTCCGAGGGCCACGAATTGCTGGTCCGGATCGCTGATATCAACCTGGGGTATCACCGGGCCCGCATTGAGCTCGCCTGATGGTCAGGCTTCGGTCCGGTCCATGTGAGCCTGTCGGTGTCCGGATGTACATGTCGGATGGGATGTCGGAGTTTAGGGGTAGCTGTCGGGGCTGGTGGTGCAAAATCCAGTCTTGTGAGTGCTGATGGCGCGGCGGCCCGAGCATTGCCGAGGCTGGCTCGGCGCCGCCCTGGGCGTACGGGCCATCCAACGAACGGCGGGCTGGCCTCGTACAACGGGTCATTTCTGAGAACTCAGGCAGGTGGTTCAGCCGCGCGGCGCGTACATGATCACCAGGACGAAGGGGGGCCGCAGCATGTGCTCGCCACGAGCACATGCCGGATCACGCTGCCGTGCTCGGCTCCGCCGGCGGCGGAGACGGGCAGGTCGATGGCGACCTCGTGGACGGGCAAGCCCTTGCTGTCGCTACACCCGACTACACGTTCGAGGCAACATGTTGCGAAGATCAGCCAACGTGCCACACGTGGCAGAAAAGATCATTTCGCTCTGACCTGCTCGAACTGGCCGGGAACCCAAGATAACCATCGGACTGCATCATGTGGGACGAAGGCCATGACGAGCAGACCGGTGAGGCCTACCAGGTCTGTTTGCCACGTGTCCCGGCCAACAAGACCTGCGGACCGTTCGCCAAGCCCGTCGACCCGGTCGTTGGCCAGCTCATCGAGGCATGGAAGCTCGTGCGAGCCCCGCAACCCGACATCACCGACCGCAAGACCCGGCAACGCCGCCAGCACCTGTTCACGCACCGTGGACAACTGGTCGGCGGCGGCTACCTCAACGACCACATCATTCCGGCGCTCTGCGCCAAGGCCGGCATCCTCATGCGCGACTCGCGCGGCGCGCTCACCAGCCACCGCGCCCGGGCCACCATCGCGACCCAGTTCCTCAACGCTCGCGAGCCCCTCACACTGGCCGACCTGCAGCAGTGGCTCGGTCATAAACACCCCTCTAAGAGCGCTGTCGAGCCGCGGTGGATCGACTGAATCCTCTCCATCCAGACACTAGGAGCGCATGTGTAAAACAAACGGCAGAATGATTCGACCGTGCCTCTTCGCCTGGCTTATCTCACCGTCACGAAACACGTTCGCCGCAGTGCGACTGCTGCCCGTGGGCGCTTCTGACCTTGTCGCCGGGCAAGGTCCTGCACCGGCTATGGCTCCTCATCCGACCGGACACCGCCAGGATAAGTGGATCTCCACTGCGGACGGTCCTGGACGCGCCACAACCGACACCGTACGGATTCAGCCGACGAATCCCAGGCGGATGACATTAGTGGACGAGATGCCAAGAAGGTGCATCAGCCCAGGACTGTGCCCGAGTTCTCGGTGCCGCGGGGACGCTTGCGGGAGAACGCCGAAAGGTCTATGGCCAGGCCGGTGTGCTCGCCGACGAATCGTACCGGCCGTTCGTCGTGATCTACGCCGTTCTCGGTCTGTTCGATGATTGCGGCGAGGAACTTGCCGACGACCGGCGCGTTCTTGAACTGGTTGCCGCTCGTCCCCATGGCGACGTAGAACCCGTCCAGCTCCGTACGGTCGTAAATCGGCGTCCAGTCGTCGGCGACGTCGTAGACTCCCACGATCCCGCGAGCCCGATTCGGTATCTCCAACGCCGGTAGCCGTCGCGCAGCCCTCGTCACCTGGGCCTCGAACACCGCCGTCGTCGGATGTGCGGTGACGGCATCCGGGTCGTCCACCCACTGCAGCGGGTCGCATTCCGGTTCCGTACCACCCACCAGCAGTCCCCCGCCGGCCTCACCGCGCAGGTAGATACCCAGGTCCATGTCCGCGACGCAGATCCCGGCGCGGTTGTCGGCGCCGAACCCCACGGGGACCGCGACGTGCGCGACCTCCTGCCGTAACGGCCGGCATCCCACGGTGAAGTCGGATCCGACCGAGGCCAGCTCGTTGATGCGGGTCGACCATGGGCCTGCGGCGTTGACCACCACGCCGCAGGGGATCCTGCTCCCGTCCGCGAGTGTCACCGCGGTGACCCGGCCATGAGCCCGCTCGATCCCGCGCACCGACGTATGGAACCGGAACTCGGCACCGTGTGCCCGCGCGGCGGCGGCCAGATTCTGCGCCGCCAGTTGCGGATCGTCCACGAACCCCGCATCGGGTGTGTACACCGCACCCAGCGTGGTTTCGGTCTCGGCCCAGAACTCGTCGTCGTCGATACGTTTCGGTGGCCAGTACCTGCCGACGTCGATACCCAGGATCCGCTCCGACAGGTCCACGCTCGTCCACTCCTCGAACGGGATACCCGCGTTCTGGAACAACGGCAGGTACACCGACCGAGGAGCCACGTCCACATCCAGCATCGCCATCCCGCACCGTACGTACCGAGCCAACGGCCCGACGTCGCGGCCAAGGTGCTCCGCCCACGACTTCCAGCCGAAGTGCGCCTCCCAGGCGGTGGCGACGCCCGGGGCGGTGGAGAAGTTGAACCGCACCACCGCGCTGGACGCACTCGTGGAGCCGTGGCCGGCGCCCCCGGCCTTGTCGACCACCGTCACCTGCCAGCCACGGCGGGCGAGTTCCAAGGCGACCGACGCGCCGATCACCCCCGACCCGATCACCACGACGTCCGTGCGCTTACCGGGCACGGCAGGTCCTGAGATAACTGAGGAACGAGGCCTGCAGCCCAGTCACGTGCGTTTCGTGCATGAGTGCGCTGGTGACGGATCCGCTGCGTGAGGTGAGGCGGTGAAGGAACGTGGCCGCGTTCTTCGCGAGATTCTGGTAGACCGCCACGTCTCCGAGGATCTCTCGGTCGTTGAAGGTCACGTGAAGCTTGGTAGCAGGCAGGGTGTCACCCATTGCTTGAAGACGAGCGAAGACCTGACTGTCTGCATCGACAATGCCGGGGCTGCCCGCGCCGATGCTCTCGAAGAAGGTGCTATTGGTGAGCCAGGCGTAGAGACTGAAGAGTCCGCCGTAGGAATAGCCGAAGAGGCCGTGACCGCTCGGGGCTGTGCCGTAGTCGCGTGCGATCCGCGGGTGTAGGTCGTCGGTAAGGAAGTTCAGGAACATATCCCCGCGGCTGCCGCTCAATTCAGCGAGGTAGGCGTCGGCTTGCTCGCGAGTCATCGTGCCCGCTTCGACCCCCATCTCCACCGCATCGATGTACTCCTTCGCGATGGGTTCGCCGGGGGGCACGAGGTCGCGGTTGCGCAACCGCTGCCAGTGCTCTGCCTCCTCGCCTGCGTAACCCACGCTGACCTGGACGTAGGGCTGAATCGACTGCATGGGGTCCAGTTGCGTGACGATGAGTGGGGCGGTCATGCCCACGGCCCAATTGCCGTCGAGCACATACACGACAGGCGCTTGCGCCGCGGCAGGGTCGTAGCCCGGTGGCGTGGTGACCCAGACGCCGTAGTCGTACCCACCGCTGGAACGCAGCTCGAAGTAGTCGGTGTCGGCGAGGCAGCCCTGCCACATGGTGCTCATCTGAGGTCCTTTACGATTTGGCCAGCCTGGATTACGAGGACGGCGTTGGTGGGGTCGGAGAACAGTTCTGGGTCTTCGAGCGGGTTGCCGTTCCAAAGAACGAGGTCTGCCTGCGCGCCGGGAGTGATGACACCCACCTGGCCGGACAGGCCGAGGATCTCGGCGTTGGTCTGGGTCGCCGCCACGAGCGCTTCCATCGGCGTCTCGAGGGCTGCGCGGAGGCTGAGTTCTTTGCCGCGACGGTCCTGAGCCGGACCGATGAGATCGGAACCCAGCCCGATCCGCACTCCGGCCTCCTTAGCGGCAGCGAGCGCCTCGGTCATCCGCTCACGGACACCCAGCACACGATCGCGGACCGACTCGCCGAGGCCGGCTTCCGCGGGGTCGTGCAGCAGTCGCTCGACGACGGCGAACGTGGGCACAAGGGCGACCCCGCGCGTGGCCATCAAGGTGGCCGTGGGCTCATCGAGGTTGGTGCCGTGCTCGACACAGCGCGCCCCGGCCTCGACCGCGTTCCGAATGCCCTCATTGTTGTGGGCGTGAACCGTCACGTAAGTGCCCCGTGCCGCGGCTTCCTGCACAGCGACGGCGATCTCCTCCACGGTGAACTGGGTGTCGGTCAGCCGGTCGTGAGCGCTGACCACTCCCCCGGTCACACAGAGCTTCAGAAAGGAGGCTCCGCGGCGGAAGGCCTCACGTACGTTGCCTCGCAGCTCGTCCGCGTTGCCCGACATCATGGACAGGGCACACAGACCCGGAAGGTGATGACCGCTCCACAGCTCGGTGGGTTCCCAGTCGGCTCCGTAGTAGCCGTGCCCACCGATCTGGCACTGCACAGGTCCGCACGACAGGACGCGCGGTCCCCTGACCTTGCCCTTCGCGATCGTGGTGACGACGCCGCCGTCGATCCCGCCAGTGTCCCGGACGGTCGTGAAGCCGGCGTCGAGCGCTGCGCCGGCCGTGGCGAAGATGTCCGCCGCGATCTCGGCGGCACTGATCTGGAACGAGAACTGCGGCTGGATCGGGCTCGACAGGCCCAGGTGAACGTGCGCGTCGATCAGGCCGGGCGTCATCGTCAGTCCCCCGGCTTCGAGCCGCTCGCCGGGTCCGTCACCGGAGGCCCCGAGCTGGGTGATCCGCCCGTCTTCGACCGTGACGTCGACGTTTATGGGGTCGCGCCCCGTCCCGTCGGCGACCGCCGCGCCGACCACGTACAAACGTCCCACGAGTCGTTCCCTCCGCCGTCGCGAGCTGACTGCGACCATGTACGAAGCAACACGGCGCCGCCAGCAATCTTTTCCAATGGATAAACTGTAGGAGTGATCCTGTCAACCACGGAACGCAAAGGCGACGCACGCGAGCGCCTCCTGGCCCGGCTCCTCGACACCTTCGACGAGGCCCTTCCCTCACCGGAGGTGTCGCTCCGCGAGATCGCCGCCCGGACCGAGACCAGCCACGCCCTCCTGCGATACCACTTCGGGTCACTTCCGGGCGTCCTGGCGGCCATGCTCAAGGCACAGCGATCTCGTGACAACGAGGCCCTTTTCGCAGCCGCCCAGCAGGGCACCTTCACCAACCTCGTTGCGGCGATCTGGCGGACCTACACCCGCCCGGAGCAGTTGTCGCGTGTCCGCGGCTTCTTCCACGTCGTAGGACTGGCCGCGTACAGGCCGGAGGACTTCCGCGAGTTCATCGACTCGCTCGACGACCTGACCAAAATGCTGGCCTCACTCGCGGAACGCGAAGGGCACGACACCGGGGAAGCGCTGACCATGGCCACCGTCGCCGTTGCCGCGATCCGCGGCCTGCTCTTACAGGAAGTCCTGACTCCAGGAGTCCACTCGGAGGACGCCGTCGACTTGATCCTGCGCATGCTCCCCGGCAACGCGGCCGGTGTTCACTCAGGCGATGGAGTACGCCCGCACCCTCAAGCAGGCCGTCCCGCACCGGCGCGTGATCGTCATGGTGCATGAGATGAAGCGAACTTCGATCTGGGCACCAAAGAGGGCCGGTTCATGTTCGCGGTCCTGGCCGCGGCCGCGGAACACGAACTGGGGGTGCAGCCAAGGTACGGCGGAAACCGGCAATAGGCTGGGCGGCCCTCGGGTTTGCGCTGGTGAGGACAGGGGTTCCCGGATGTGATCGATCTCAGAGTGCGGTTCGCGAGTCCATGCCCGTGATGTCACAGTGTGATCGGATGGATTTGTAGCGTTACCACCAGTCGGAGGTCTCGGATGTGCTGGGATGGCCGTGTGGCCGAGCGCAAGCCCTACCCCAGCGACTTATCCGACGCCCAGTGGGCGTTGATCGAACCGGTGCTCACCGCATGGAAGGCCGCGCACCCGTCCGTCAGCGGCCACGAGGGCAACTACGAGTTACGCGAGATCGTCAACGCGATCCGCTATCAGGGACGAACCGGCGTCCAATGGGACTATCTCCCGCACGACCTGCCACCCAAGAGCGCGACGTACTACTACTTCGGCAAGTGGCGCGACGACGGCACCGACAAGACGATCCACGACCTGCTGCTCTGGCACCTGCGCGAGAAGAAGAAACGATTAGCCGACCCCAGTCTGGTCGTGCTGGACACCCAGAGCGTCCACGTCGCGGCAGGGGTCCCCGCCTCCACGACCGGCAAGGACGCCGCGAAGCGAGTAGCGGGGAGAAAGCGGGGCTTGGCGGTGGACGTGCTGGGGCTGGTCATCGCTGTGGTCATGTTGGCCGCCTCGGCCCACGAGAATGTCGCCGGGATCGCCCTGCTGGACCGGGTCGCCGCCAGCACCGAGGGCACAGCGACCAAGGCGCTGGTCGACCAGGGGTTCAAGAACACGGTTGTCGTGCATGGCGCCGGTCTGGGGATCGACGTGGAGGTTGTCGAGCGTAACGCTGCCGACAAAAGGTTCGTCCCCCCGCCCAAGAGATGGGTCGTCGAGCAGACGTACGGCATCTTGATGTTCCACCGGCGTCTGGTCCGCGACTACGAGCACCTTCCGGCCAGTTCCGAATCACGGGTGTATTGGGCGATGACGGACGTGATGTCCCGCCGCCTGATCTGTGGCACGGCCCCCGCGTGGCGGTGGACATGACCGGGCCCGACGCTCGCCAGTCCGACCCTGGCACCTGGCTCCTGGACCGAATCGACGCCCGCGAGCACGCTTTGACCTGCCAGATCGAGCAGACCCAGGCGGAGATCGACACTCTGACCGCGCGTCTGGGCGAACTCAGCGAGGCGATCGAGCACCTGCGGATCAGCCGCAAGACCCTCATCTCCCTTGCTGAAGAGGACCCTGCCCCGGCCGAGCCGGCCGCGACTCCTCCCGTGATCCCCGATCACCCCGCCTACCAGCAGATCCTCACCGTATTCGGCGAGGTAGCCGACTCCCTGCGCGCCCGCGACCTGGCCATGGCCATGGACCTGCCGCTGACGCAGAACGCCATCCAGAACGTCCGCGCCAAGCTCAAACGCCTGGCCAGCCGCGGCATCCTCATCGAGACCGAGCCGGGATTGTTCTCCCAACCGCGCCGATAGCCCGAACGGTGAGCTTCCGGCCAGCCGGCCTAACCCAACCCCACCGGCGAAAGGGACATCAGCTCGCAGAACGCACTCTTAGGCTTACGGGACCTGTGTCCGGGAATTGACCACGTGGCAGCCTTGAGAGTCACCGCTCACCAGCGATTGCGGGCCTGGAGACTGGGAAGACGCTTTGTTCACCCACGGGCCAACGACGTCTCTCGTGTAGGGGTAGTGGCCTGAGTTGCATTTCGCGATTACGCGGTAGGTGCCGAACCCGGACCAGCATTGCGTGTAGGCGAAATTGCCGGCGGTGTTCAGCCCTGCAACGCAGTCCCATATCTCGGCTCGCGCCGGGGTAGCGATTCCGACGAGGACTATCGCGCCAGCCGCCCCCGCAGCCAGGGCCCGTACGAGGTTGCCCATTGCGTCTCCTTGAGTCCCTACAGCTTGGCTTGTGGGCTTCATGCTCTTGCGTTCGGGTGGTCTGAGGACAGGGCATTAGGAGGACATACACCGGTCATTTCGTATCGACGACGAGCGCCCGCATCGAAGTGAGACGGTAAGTCCGGCGGCCCGGCATTGTGCTGGGTGTGCGGGGGTTGGGGTGGCGGTTCGGGCTCGCCGTAGGGATCACGCTGGGACTGATTGTGGGGTCGGTCCTGCTGCGGTCTTGCGCCTGAACCGCCACCCGTGGACATCTATCTCGACGGCCCGCCGCTTCAGACCGTGAGAGGGTGTCTTTGAACCCCGACTGTACCCCTTAGCGATCTTTCGTGTGGCAGGTGGATGTTGAGAGTGCCTGGGCGAATCCGTTCGAGCGCCTTCGCGGTCTGCTGTTGCTTTGCGGAGACGCTCCGCGAGGTGGGACAGGATTACGCCTTGGAACGTTCTGCAGTGGCCGACGCAGAGATCGGTGTCGCGGGGACGGGCGTGCCAGGGTGACCTGTGGTGCCCAGGTGCCAGAGGAGAGCCAGGACGGTGATGCCTGCGGCCGGCAGCCCCAGTTGGGCCGGGCTGAACCCGAGCCATTCCTGCGCAAGTCCGCCGAAGCCACCGCCCAGGGCGACCCCGATGTAGAGGGCCGAGGAGTTTAGGCCGAGCAGGATGGGTGTGGCGGCGGGGCTGAAGGCGATGAGCCGGTGCTGCTGCGGGACGACGATGATGCCGACGGTCACGCCCCAGATCGCCGCCCAGGCCAGGGTGGGTGTGAGGGCGCGGGTGGCCAACGGGGTCAGCGCCAAAGCGAGAGCCGCGAGGGCGAGGGTGCCGGTGAGGACGCGGGCGGGGGGCTGGCGGTCGACCAGGCGTCCGGCGACGATGTTCCCGGCCAGGGTGCCGACGCCCCAGACCAGCAGGATCAGGCTCAGCATGGTCTCGTTGCCGCCGGTGGCCGGCTGCAGGGCGGGGCCGATGTAGGTGTAGAGGGTGTAGGCGCCGAGGAAGGTCAGCGCGGTGACCGCCAGCAGCGACAGTACGCGCCCCTGCTTGAGCGGACGCAGCCGGTCGGGCAGGGCGGCGGCGGGGAGTGTCACCCGGGGCAGGCCGACGGCGATGCCAAGGGCTGCCAGCAAGCCGATCCCGGCGACGGCCCACAAGGTGAGGCGCCAGTCGGCACGGCCGATCAGCGTGCCGAGTGGCAGTCCCAGCGCGGTCGCCAGCGTCAGGCCGCCCAGGACGAAGGCCAGCGCCCGGCCGCGGCGTTCCGGTGGCGCGATGGCCGCCGCGGTGCTGGAGGCGGCGGATGTGATGATACCCGCTCCGATGGCGGTGACGATGCGGGCGGCCATCACCACCCCATAGCTGGTTCCCATCGCGGTGGCGGCGTTACCGGCAACGAATATTCCCAGCGCGATCAGCAGCGCTGATCGCCGATCCAGGCTGCTGGTGAGGGCGCCCATGACCGGTGCCGACAACGCCAGTACCAGGGCGAAGACCGTCACCAGCTGCCCGGCGGCCGGAGTGGATACCGCCAGGTCGGTGGCGATCGAGGAGAGTAGGCCTGCGATGACGTAGCCGTCGGTGCCGACGGCGAATGTTGCCACGGCCAAGGGGAGAAGTCGTTTCACCATGAGCGTGCCGCCTTTCCGGAGCACTGCGGATGTGGATGACCGGCACTGTAAGCAATATATGGATACTTGTCCATCTATCAATGTGTCGGTAGGCTCCGGGAGTAGCACCGGCGAGGGAGGAAGCGATGCGTGAGGTGTCCCAACCGGCGACCGAGGCGATCCGGATGGTCGAAGTGCTGCGTGCGCTGGCCGATCCGGTGCGGCTGGAGATCGTCCAACGCCTCGCAGTGACCGGCGAGGAGCCCTGCAACGCGATCGGCGGCGATCTGGACGTCCATCAGACGACGCTGTCGCATCACTACCGAGTGTTGCGCGAGGCGGGAGTCACCTGGACCACCGTGCAGGGTCGAACCCGGCTGGTGCGGTTGCGCCGCGACGACCTGGACGCGCTGTTTCCAGGTCTGCTCGACTCCGTACTGAACGGAGCCCGCCACCTGGGCGCAGCCGCAAGGGGCTGACACCAGAAGTGGGTGCCCCTTCTGCCGTGCTCTCGATTGCTCTGCGATCCGCCCGTGCTCATGCGGCGCGGGCGGCGGGGTGTCCTGCCGCTGTACCGACATGCCGGGCCCGTAGTCGCGACGGTGCCAGAACGACGGCCGTAACAACCACGAGTTCGTCGGAGGCGACGAATGACAGCAAAGAGCACTCCCAATCACCGGCTCTCGATCAGGTGGCGGCAGCGCCGGGTGCGGATCGCCGTGGCCGGGGCGGGTTCTTGCATGATGCTCCTGCTCATACTCTTCGGCTGGAGCGAGGTCGTGCTGTCCGGGTTGTGCGGCGGTGGCACTTGTGCTGTTGGGTGGTACGTCGATCTTTTGAAGGTGACGCTCGTTCTGCCTCCCTTCGCCGCTTTGCTCTTCGCCTGCTCCTGCTTGTTCTCCCGGACGGGAATGGTCGGCTGGCCGTTCCGGGTCCAGGTTCTGGCCTTCTCGGTGGTCGTGATCGTATGGATCGTCGCGTTGAAAAGCCTCAGATACGTCGAGGATGTCGCCCGCTTCTGACAATGTCTTGGCCGTCAGCGGCGGCCGCCCGCAGGTCGCGGTGAAGGCGGTGTCCTACAACTCCTACCTCCTGCCGACCAACCCCATGATCGGCCCTGCGCCTGCCGGAAACCGCATCCATGCACGTCAATCAGGCTCTGCATCACTTTCGAAGCGACTACAAGTTCTGCTGGCAAGCAGATGAACATCGCCTACCGATGGCTGCTCGGTGGTTGCTCGTGCGCGTTCGAACTACCGCGGGACTGGGGCCGCGTCACGAAATCCTGACCCTACACAACGGTGTCGGGATAGAGGACAAATGGGCGCATAATGGCGACGGTCAAGGATGCGTGGTTGCTCGGTGGTTGCTCGCGGGTACGCGGTACGGCGCGGCATCCACCGTCACTTCCCGGCACGATGCCAGGGATGATCTCGGACACAGCGATAGAAAACATCATCCCGCGACACCAAGCGGCACCAATCGAACCGACTCATAATCCGTGGGTCATGGGTTCAAGTCCCACCCGCCCTACTCTTCAATACCACGTCGTCCGTGCTCCCGTCGTGGCCGAGCGGACTTTCAGTCCGCTGGTCGTTCATCCTGCTTCGCGAGTCAGGCCCGGAACAGATGCCACGGCCTGCCTGGGCTTTCGAGTTCCCCCAGTGGCGAGCGGGCAAGGGCGCCTGGCAAGCCCTGGCGGGCGTGAGGCCCGACGCAGCCCGCTGTAGGGTGTCACGCTCTTGTTCCAACTCCCAGATCCGGGCCTTGAGCTTGTTTGTTCTTCTCTTCCAGCACGTCGTGCGAGCGTAGGGGTGACGCCGCCGCGGCCTTACCCGCACGCCGCCCTATCGGCCAGATCTACTCGCCCCGCCAACCCCACCGCGTCCGGTCTCGAACTTCAGCGGCTATGCAACGCCCTCCAGGTCCCCGTCCACCCACACTGGCGAGAGGATGGGCAGAGTGCCGAATGTCAGTGGCACGTGTGTCCGGACGGGCCTCGGCCGCGGCTCTGAACAGGGGCTCAGTGACGCTTCAATGGCCGGCGACGATGAAGATCGTCATGAGAGCCGCACACACCACCACGATCCACCCGCCGAACAGCAGGCGGAGCGCTCGAGGGGCTTGCCCCAGTTCCATGAAGTACCGTCCGACGAGGTAGACCTTGACGAACGCGACAGCGAGCACGACCACGGTGGCGAACTGCCGGGCCCCGTGGCCGTCCCCGAGGTACCAGGAGACCGCGGTCGCACCCATGAGGACGAGCCAGGCGACAACCGCCCGGTTCGCGCTGCTCGAAGTCTCGGAGGGCATGGGCACCTCATCACCTCATCAGGTAGAGCAGGGCGAACAGGACGATCCAGAGCAGGTCGATGAGGTGCCAATAGCATGCTCCCGCCTCGAGGTTTCGCAGATCCCTTCTTCCCAGGGAAGGCTTGCGAGCGATCAAGTACATGATCACCAATGCGACCATGCCGAGCAGCAGGTGCAACAGGTGGATGCCGGTGAAGACGAAGTAGTACATGTAGAAACTGTTCGTCGACGGCGTGTGACCGGCTCCGAGCTCGCTCGAGTACTCCAGGAATTTGTTGACGACGAAACCGGCACCGCAGAGCAAGGTCACGAGGATCATTCGGGAGCCGCGGCCGGAGGCGCCCTGACGCAACGAGTTCAGGCTCAGCGCGACGAACAGCGAACCGGTCAGCAACAGGAAGGTGTTCCCCGCGCCGAACATGAGGTTCATGTGCTCGCGGGCCTGCTCGAAGAGTCCGGCACTCCGCGACCGCTCATAGACGAACACACCGAAGAACAGGGCGAAGATGAGCAGGTCTCCGAAGATGAAGACCCAGATGCCGATCTCGCCTGGTACGTGGCCGGGCTCCCGAAGGCGCCGGCTCGGCGCCCTCGGGGGCTTGGAGGCGAACGGGTCCGCCGGCCAGGCATTCATGGTCATGAATCGGCGGCCGGCTCTTGCTCGTGGACGAAGCCGCCCCGGACGTTCCGCATCGACAGGTAGCTGAAGTACAGCACCCAGATACCGAAGACGACGAACGGCACCCACAGGCACACCACACCGGTCCAGCCGAACGGTCCGTCCTTGAAGAACCAGACCGTGCCGCCCGGGATGAAGCACACGCCGGCCCAGATGCTGAAGTAGCCCGTCCACCGGGGGAACACCGGAGCGTCGGTCTTGTCCAGCAGGATGTTCAGCCCGAGCGCGACGGCCCAGATCGTGAACGGCATCCAGGTGCCGAGCAGGATGATGTACGCCGCATCGTTGAACGCCTGCGTGATCTCCGGTGACACTTCGCCGGCCCGGAAGGCGGCGGTCGCCCACAGGCCGCAGTTCACCACGATCTGCGCGGTGCCCGCAGCCATACACGTCAGCTGAACGTAGGTCAGAGCCGGGAAGAGCCCCTCCTTACGGCGCGTCTGGACGGCCATGCAGACCCCCCAGACGCCCATCAGCGCGTACGCCAGACACGAGAAAACGAGCCCGACGCGAATAGCGGTGGCGTTCTCCTGGTAATACTGCGCGACCTGCTGAGCGGAATCGCTCGGGTGAATCGCGGGCGGGAAGTATCTGGCGAGCCAGACACTCCCGATCAGGAACAGGACCACCATGGCCGGGCCGCACCATGCGATGAGCAGCTGCGAGTTGCGGCTCATACTGCGACGGTCGGCCTCTGTCGAGACCAGTGCCCCTGAGTCCCTTCCTGCGGAGGTCGGGGCTAGATCGGCGGCGCTCACGAGGTTCTCCTTCCCTCGGTCGACTGTTGCGCGGGCAGACCTGGGTGGTGCTCGATCGAGGCCTGCCCTCCGGCGTGCGAGGCAGGGCACTTCGGCCCTGGTACGCGGATGCCGCTCGGCGGCAGACGTGCTCGTGCGCGGTCTTCTCGTTACTGCGCGGTCAGCGCTCCGTCGATGACGTGCTCCTGACCGGTGATGTACGACGAGTCGTCGGAGGCGAGGAACAGCACCAGGCTGGAGACCTCGTCCGGATCGGCCATGCGCCGCAGCGGGACCTGATCGGTGATGCCGCCACCGTCCTCGTCGGTGGCCGCGACCATCATGGGCGTCTTGATGTAGCCCGGATGCACCGAGTTGACCCGGATGTTGTCGGGGCCGCATTCGACGGCGACGTGCTTGGTCATGCCCCGGGAGGCGAACTTGCTGCCCACGTAGGCCAGGTTCGGCGAGCCGACGATGGACACGATGCCGGCGATCGAGGAGATGTTGACGATCGAGCCGCCGCCGGCCCTGCGCATCGACGGGATGACCGTCTGCATGCCGTAGAACTGGGAGTGCTGGTTGACCGCGCACACCTTGAGGTACTCGGCTTCGTCGAGCTCGGCGGTCCCGGAGATCGGGCCGAGGATCCCGGCATTGTTCACCAGGATCGTCACTGTCCCGAAGGTGCTTTCGGCCTGCCGCAGCACCTGCTGCCAGTCGGCCGGCGAGGTGACGTCGTGCCGGATGAACAGCGCGTTGTCCCCGAGCTCTTTGGCGATCAGCCGGCCGCGCTCCTCGTTGACGTCGGTCAGCACGACTCTCGCGCCCTCGGCGACGAATCGCCGCGCGTGCGCCTCGCCCATGCCCTGCGCGGCGCCGGTGATGACGGCCACCTTGCCATCGAGCTTGCCCATGGTGTGCCTCTCCTTGCTGGATTACGGACCGCCGCGTTCGGGGCGGCCCCTTTCTGTCGGTTCAGGCGGCGTACGCCGCGTGCCCGGCGGTCAGGCGTGAACGGTGATGGCCCGTTCAGGACATCCGCGGGCCCCGGTGGCGGCGGCCGTCTCCCGGCCGGCGGGAACCTCGACGGGCTCGTCGAGATGGAGGTTGAACCCGTCGTCGTCCGACTCGTAGACCTCCGGCGCGAGCATGTAGCAGCGGCCGTGCCCGGAGCAGAGAGACCCGTCAACCGCGTACTTCATCAGAGCGCGTCCTCCCGGCGGCGGGGCTCGAACACCAGTGGGAGGTTGTTCATCGCGCGGGTGAGACCGGTGGTGTAGGTGATCTCGGCGTCCGGCTTCAGGGAGAAGTCCGGGATGCGCCGCAGGAGCTCCTGCATGACGACCTTGCCCTCGATCCGGGCGAGGTGGGAGCCGATGCAGCGGTGGGGGCCGAACCCGAATGCCGCGTTCACCGGGAGGTCCCGGTCGATGTCGACCGTCTTCGGGTTCTCGTAGGCGCGGGGGTCCCGGCAGGCGGCGGCGTAGTTCAGCATCACCCAGTCGCCCTTCTTGAAGGTGTGCCCGCCGACCTCGACCTCCTCCTTGACCGTGCGCCCGAGGGCCACGACGGGCGCGTACACGCGGACGAACTCCTCGATCGCCTTGTCATGCAGAGCCGGATCCGCGGCGAGGCGGGCCCGGTCATCCGGGTGCGTCGCGAGGTGGTAGGTCATGCCGGCGAGCAGGTAGGTGGTCGTGCCCAGGCCGCCGGCCAGGAGGTCGGTGACGACGCTGACCTTGTGCTGCCAGGGGCACGGCTCACCGCTGTCGAGCTGCACGCCCTTGAGCACGGCGTCGACGAAGTCGCCCCTCGGCTCCTCCCCCAGGCGGCGCTCAAGGTAGGCGTTGATATAGCCCAGCGCCGTGCCCCAGCCCTGCGCTCGGCCCTCGAGCGGGCCGAACAGGGCGTCGTCGATCGCCTTGATCAGCGGCGGCAGGTCGTCCAGCGGCACGCCCATGTAGCTGGAGAAGAAGACGCGGCCCGGCAGGGTGGCGGCGAAGTCCGCGACGAAGTCGCACTCTCCGCGCTCGACGAACTGGTCGATCAGGTGGTTGGCGTGCTCGCGGATCGACCCCTCGTAAGAACGCACGGCACGCGGGCTGAAGTAGCCGTTGAGGGCGCTGCGCCACCGGTTGTGGTACGGCGGGTCGGACTCCTCGGGGTACATGAACGGCATTCCCTCAGGACGGTTCGGCTGGAAACCCTCCGCGCTGCTGAACGTCTCCCAGTTCTGGCCGACCGTGCGGACGTCCTCCTGCCGGTTGACGACGTAGTAGCCGTGCCCGACATTGCTCCTCGCGACGGGGCAGTGCTGCACCAGGTCGTCGATGACCTCGACGAAGTCGTCGTTGAACTCCGGCGAGTCGAGGTCGAAGTCATGGAAGTGGTCTCGGGTCGAGTGTGGTTGAGTCGCGGTCACGAGGAGCCCTCCGTGGGTTCTCGACATGGAGATGCCGGTGCTCGCCCCGCCGGCGTACCGGTTGGCCGGGGGTGTGGCGGGTGTCACATGCTTGAAACAAATGTTTGTCTAGGGCCAAGGTCGTGTCAATAGCGGCCGGGCGACTTGGGCCCATGGGAGACTCGGGCAGAGCCGAGGTCGAGTCGCTCAATGGGGCAGTGACGTGCACCTTTGTGTACGACACCGCAGATCGGGGAACATCGCGTTGCCGCCGACTCGATGGCCGACACCGCCGACAACAACAATCAGTTGTTTGTTTTAAGCCGATCAGGAGTCCACAACGTGGTCGTCGACACGGTGACCTCGACGATCTCAACCCCGGGCAGCTCACGCAGGACGTCGACGATGTAGCGGCGCAGGCCGGTGAAGTGCACGCACGACGAGTCGGTCAGCACGAGCTCGACCCGGACACGGCCGTCCGCGCACTCGACCTTGTCCACCAGTCCCATCTGGCAGATGTCCAGCGGCATGCGCATGAGAACCCCGCAAGGCTCGGGGATCTTGCTCAACTGGGCGCGAATCGTCTCCTCCGACGGCATCGCCACAACGCTCACCGCCCGCTCGGAACGCGGAGCCGGCTCCACGGCCCAGGTCCGGCCACCCGCCGCGCGGCGAACTCGTCGGCCGCCGTCCGCTCGCGTACCTCGTCCTCGTCGAGCCCGAGCATCCGCAGCGCGTTGCCGCCGAGGATCTTCTTCCGGTCGGCGGCGGTCAGCTGCGGGATGCCGTGCTCCGCCAGCACACGCTCGGGGAACTCGTATCCGTCGAACGCGGCGAGCAGGGGCGCGGGGTGGCTGAGGTTGGCGCCGCTCGCGTACAGCAGTTGGTCGACGCCGGCCGCGCCGACGAGCGTGGCGAGGATCTTGGCGAACGCGTCCGGCCGGACCACCGCGTAGGCGAACACCGATTCCAGCGTCGCGTACAGGTTGCGGTGGCGGGCCAGCAGCGCCGCCGTCTTGTCCAGAAACGCCGCACCGGCATGCACGATCTGGAACGTGAGCTCGGGAAAGCGCGCCGGCGCGGCCTCCAGGTCGTCCACGTCGAACGCGCCGCGCGGCGCCGGCGGTAGCCAGAGTGCCTTGTGCACGGCCACATGGCGGACGCCGAGGTCGCGCGCCGCCTCCAGCAGCGGTGTGGCGAAGTCGGGCCCGTCGATCCGCCAGCCCTCTCCCCTGCCGCCGTAGAAGAACGCGGGATAGAGCTTCAGCCCGTCCACGCCGAACTCGCGAACCTGCCGCTCCAGCTGAGCGATCGCCGCATCGGTCACGGGGGTGTCCACGGTGGCGTACAGCCGGAACCGATCTGGGTGGCGGTCACGGAACGCCGCCGCCCGCTCCGGGTCGGTCACGTGCCCCTTCGCGAAGCCGAGGTTCGGCAGCGCGTGGATGACCGCCAGGTCGACCGGGCTCTCCACGAACAGCGCGTCCGCGACGGCTTCGTACGGGAAGTCCGAGAAGAACTCCTCCCGGCCGAGCTGGAAGTCCCGGTGCTCCTCGCCGGTGGCGAGCAGGTGCGCGGCATACACCGACTCCAACTGCTCGCGGCCGAGCGGGTCCTGGTTGGCGGGCGCGAGGTTGTACGGATGCACCACCGCGTCCACCACGACACCGTCGTCGATCATCCATCCTCCTGTGGGTCGGCGCGGATCAACGGCCCGTTCAGCAGGGCGTCCGCGAGCTTCTCGCCGATCTCGTCCGCCGTCGCGGGACCGTGGGGCGAGAACCACTCCGGCGTCCAGTTGAGGGCCCCGAGCAGCCCGAACACGACCATCCGCGGGTCGAGGCCGGGCGCGAAGACCCCGGCACGGACACCGGCCCGCAGCGTCTCGGTGAAGAACCGCTCGTACCGGGCGCGCTTGTCCAGCAGTCGCGCCCGGTTCTCGGCACCCAGGAAGCGCCACTGGTGAAACACGATCAGCGTCCGCTCGGGGTTCTCCGCGACGACCCGGACGTGCGCCTTGATCGCCTCCCGCAGCAGGACCCGGGGATCGTCGCTGGTCGCGCGCACCTCTTCGAGCACCTGGTTGAAGTGGTCGACGCCGCCCTCGATGATGGCGAACAGCAACGACTCCTTGCTGACGATGTGCGCGTACAGGCTGCCCGGGAGCATCCCCACGGCCCTGGCGATGTCACGCATGGAGGTGCCGGTGTAGCCCCGTTCGCCGAACAGGCGCGTCGCCTCCCGGAAGATCGTCGCGTACCCGTCGGACTCCTGCTCCGCCATCTCGTGCACAAACAAATGTTTGTATAGTCACTTCGCGGGTGTCAATATGGGACGGGAGTGAGCGCCAATGAAGCATGCGAGCGCGACCACCGCGGCGCAGATCCTCTGGGCAGGAGCCGAGCTCTTCGCGGACCGGGCGTGCGTGACCGATCTGGACGCGGCGCACGCCGACGAGACTTTCAGCTACGAGGCCGTGGCGGCCCGAGCGGCGGCCACCGGGGGCGCGCTGCGCGCGCTCGGCCTGCGGCGCGGCGACCGCGTGGCCATCCTCCTGCACAACAGCCAGGCGTACGTCGACGTCTTCCTGGGTGCCCTCGCGGCCGGGCTGATCGTCGTCCCGCTCAACGTCCGGCTCACCCGGGAGGACTATCTGCACATGCTGACCGATTCCGGCTCGCGGGTGCTCGTCACCACGTCCGAGTTCGGCGCGCGGCTCCCCCGCGACGGGGAGGTCCACGACCTCACCGTCGTGCTCGCCGACGCCTCGACGCACGATCTCGCGGCAGGCGCGGCCCCCCTTTCCGGGCCCGAGCCCGGCGAGGAGAGCGAGGTCGCCAGCCTCATGTACACGTCGGGGACGACCGGCTCACCGAAGGCGGTCATACTCACGCACGCCTCCTGGCGCAGCGTCGCCGACACGGCCATCGAGGTGCTCGGGTTCGCCGACGGAGAGGTGACCCTGCACGTGGCGCCGCTGACGCACGGCGCGGGCTTCCTCTTCCTGCCGACGCTGATGACCGGCGGCCACAACCTGCTCTGCCGCTCCTTCGACGCGGCTCGAACCGCCGTCCTGCTCGGCAGTCACGGTGTCACCGGGATGTTCGTCGTCCCGTCGATGATCAGGATGCTGCTGGACGCCGTACCCCCCGGTTTCACGGCCCCGCCGACCTTCCGCCGCCTGTACTACGCGGGCTCCCCCATCGACCCCTTGACGTTGCGCGAGGCGACCGCGGCGTTCGGCGGGCGCGTCGTCCAGTCGTTCGCGCAGATGGAGTCGCCCATGTTCGTCACAGTGCTCGACCAGGAGGACCACCGCCGCGCGCTCGGCGACCCCGGCCTGCCTCTGGTGCGCTCGGCGGGCAGAGTCCTACCCGGCGTCGAGCTCCGCGTCACCGACGATGACGGCACGCCTCTGCCCGCCGGCGAGCCCGGGGAGATCCTGGCCCGGGCCCCGCAGACGATGGCGGGCTACTGGGACCGGCCCGAGGACACGGCCGCGGCGCTGCGGGACGGCTGGCTGCACACCGGCGACGTCGGCTACCTGGACGAAGAGGGCTACCTCTTCCTGGTGGACCGCAAGAAGGACATGATCGTCACCGGTGGCTCCAACGTCTACGCGCGGGAGGTCGAGGAGGTCCTGCTCGCGCTGCCCGGCGTGCGCGAGGCGGCCGTCGTCGGGCTGCCGCACCGCATCTGGGGTGAGGCGGTGACCGCCGTACTCGTCGCCGACGGCACTCCGCGCGACGAGCAGGAGATCATCGCGGACTGCCGCAGGAGACTGGCCGGCTATCGGGTTCCCAAACGGGTCGTGTGGGTGGACGAGCTGCCCCGCAACGCCTACGGGAAGGTGCTCAAGCGACGGCTCCGCGACGAGCTCATTGACACCCAGGACGGCCAGGGCTAGCTTAAAACAAATGCTTGTTTGTTATCAGGCCTGAGGAGTTGGGCACCTATGACTCAGACGAGATCGGGCACCGAGCTGACTCCAGCCGAGAAGCAGTATCCCTTGCCGCCGAGCCTGCTCGACAAGTCCGTCTACACCGACCTTGACCGCTACCGGCGCGAGCTCACCGAGATCTTCCACCACGCGTGGTTTCCCGTGCATCCCTCGTCGGACGTGGCCCGCCCGCGCGACTACGTCGTCTGGGACCAGATCGGACAGTCGGTCGTGATCACCAGGCTCCCCGACGGCACGGTCAGCGCCTGGCACAACGTGTGCCAGCACCGTGGCGCCCGGCTGGTGAACGGCTCGGGCAACTGCGGCAACGCCCGCTTCACCTGCCCGTGGCACGGCTTCGTGTACGGACTGGACGGCGTGGTCGGCAGCGTGCCGCTGCGCGGCAGTTTCGACGCGGCCGAACTGGACGGCCTGCGCGCGCCCGCGGTCCGGAACGAGGAGTGGGGCGGGTGGATCTGGCTCTGCTTCTCCGACGACGTGCCACCCCTGCGCGAATACCTCGGCGAGATCGGCGACGAACTCGCCGGCTACGGGCTGGAGGGCTTCACCACCAAATTCCGCACATCCGTGCGGCTCAAGGCCAACTGGAAGATCGTCGTCGACGCGTTCAACGAGACCTGGCACGTGCCCTTCACCCACAGGGACACGCTCGCCGGGCTCGTCATGTGGCGGGACGCCATTCTCAAGATCACGCCACCGCACACGTGGATGACCCTGCCGATTCGCGGGTTCACCGACAAGGCGCTCCACAACGGCGACCACCGTGCCTCGCACCTGTGCCACTACCTGGCGTTCCCCAACACGATCTTCAGCTGCTTCCCCACCCACCTGCAGATGTGGAGCGCGTGGCCGATCTCGGTCGGCGAGACGCTGCTCTGCGCGTACGAGGTGGTCGGCCCGCCGCCGGACGGCATGCCGGCGGAGAAGTGGGAGCGCCACAACCAGCGGGACTGGGACCAGTTCCTCGAAGTGCTCGCGGAGGACTCCGTGGTCATCGACGACTTCGCCACCGTGATCGGCTCGCTGGGCTTCACCCGGAACATGTTCAACACGGCAGAGAGCAGGCTGACGGCCTTCCACGAGGAGATCGCGAAACGGCTGGGAGAAGGAGCACCACGATGACCACGATCAAGGTGGACCGCTCGACCTGTCAGGGGTACGGCAACTGCGTGCTCGCGCTGGCGCCGGTCTTCGACCTCGACGAGGAGGGGCTCGTCGTGCTCAAGCGCGACGACGTCGAGCCGGACGAGCTGGACGGGTTGCGGCGGGCAGCCTACGACTGCCCGACCGACTCCATCACGTTCGTCGAATAGCCGGGGCGGGTGGACACCCGCCCCGGCTACAGGCCCATCTCCTTGGCGATGATGCTGCGCTGGATCTCGTTGGCGCCGCCGCCGACCATGGCGTGCTTGGCCTCGCGGAAATAGCGCTCCATGTCGTACTCGGGCAGCTGGGCGTATCCCCCCAGGGCCTGCATGCCGTTGAACGAGGTCTTGAACGCGGTGTCGGCCGCGAACACCTTCGCCATCGACACCTCCTTGAGCGCGCGCTCGCCACGGGCCATCTTGGTCGCCGCGTTGTAGACCAGCAGCCGAGCCGCCTCCACCTCGCACTCGTTCTCCGCCATCCGATGCTTGAGCACCTGGAAGGAGGACAGCGGCCGGCCGAACTGGGTCCGGTCCTTGGTGTAGTGGATGGTGTCGTCCAGCGCAGTGCGCGCGTTGCCGACGTAGGACGCCGCCAGGCTCAGCCTCTCGTACTCCAGGTGCTCACCGATGTAGGCCCACCCGGTGCCCGGCTCACCGATGATGTTCCCCCTCGGCACGCGGACGTCGGTCAGGAAGATCTCGGTGGTGCCGAGGCTGCGTCGGACGATCGTGTTCAGCTTCCGGATGTCCACGCCCGGTGCCGTGTTCGGCACCAGGATGAGGCTCAGCCCCTTGTGCTTGTCCGGGCCGGTCCTGGCCAGCACCGTGATGACCGTGTCCGGGAGGTGGGCGCCGGAGCAGAAGACCTTGTTGCCGTTGAGCACCCACGCGTCGCCGTCGAGGACCGCCTTCGTCTGCAGGCTCGCGGCGTCCGACCCGGCGCCCGGCTCGGTGATGGAGATGCTGAACTTCGTACGGCCCTGCAGGAACCCCGGCAGGTACGCCTCCCGCTGCTCCTCGGTGCCGTGGTTGGCGATGTTGGTCGCGGTGAACATCGAGGTCATCACCGCCGCGGCGAAGTCAAGACTGTACTTCGCGATCGCCTCGCAGAAGATCGCGTACATGACCGGGTCGGCGTCCAGGCCGCCGTACTGCTCGGGGATCAGCAGGCCGAGCCAGCCGCGGTCGGCGATCTTCTGGTACGCCTCGTCCGGGAACTCGCGGGACTCGTCGTGCTTGCGGATGTACTCCCGGCCTACCTCGCGCTCCATGAAGGTGTGCAGCGTATCGCTCCACAGCTGCTGTTCTTCGGTGAACCGGAAATCCATCCTCGGCCCCTTCGGTCATCTCACGCGGTCATGCCCGCGGCACGCGGGCCGTGGTCTCCACGCTAGCCCCGGACATCGCTCATAACAAGTGTTTGTTTTGACCGGGCGATCGTCTATGGTGAGGCACGAGCACTGGCGGTCACCTCACTGTCCCGGAGCCGCACCGTGAGCCTGGAACGCACCTACCCCGACCTTCGTGTCCTGGATCTCAGCGAGAACATCGCCGGCCCGCTGGCTTGCATGATCCTCGGCGACCTCGGTGCCGACGTGGTCAAGGTCGAGCGGCCCGACACCGGCGAGGCCACCAGGGACCTTCCACCCCGGTGGGATGGCGAGAGCACCGTCTTCCTCGCCATGAACCGGAACAAGCGCAGCGTCGCCCTCGACATCCGGACGACGGAGGGCCGTGCGGCGGTCCTGCGCATAGCGCGCGACGTCGACGTCGTCATGGAGTCCTTCCGCCCGGGCGTGGCGGACCGGCTGGGACTCGGTTTCGAGCACTTCCGTCAGGTGAGCTCGAACGTGGTGCACTGTTCGGTGAGCGCCTTCGGCGAGCGTCCGCTCGGTCACGACCGGCCCGGCTACGACGCACTCATCCAGGCATTCACCGGCATCATGGCGATGACCGGCGAGGAGAGCGGGCGCCCGGCCAGAGCGGCGCCCTCGATCGTGGACATCTCGACCGGGCTGTGGGCCACCATCTCGATCCAGGCCGCGCTCGTCCGGCGCGCCGACGGTCGCGCGCAGCACCTGCGCGCGAGCCTGGTGGACAGCGGGTTCTTCCTCCTGTCTCACCAGATCATGGGCTACCTGGCCACGGGCACGTTCCCCGGCCGGCTGGGCTCCGCCGCGCCGAGCACCGCGCCGTACGAGGCGTTCCGCACGGCCGACGGCTCGATCATGGTCGCGGCCGCGACCGACCGGTTGTTCGCGCGACTGTGCGCCGCGCTCGAACTCGGCCACCTCATGACCGACGACCGGTTCCGTACGGTGGCGGACCGCGTGGAGAACCGGTCCACGCTGAGCGAGATCGTCGAAGGCCGGCTTCGTACGGCGAATTCGGCGCACTGGCTGGAGCGGATCACGGCGGCGGGCGTGCCGGTGGGGCCGGTCAACGACCTCGCCGCCGCGCTGGCCCACCCCGTGACCGCCGAGCGAGGCATCGTCCAGGACGCCCTCGACGGACGGATACCAGGGCTCAAGCAGCTCCGGTTGCCCATCGACGAGCACACTCGGTGCGCGATGCGCCAGCCCCCGGCGTTGGGCGCGCACACCGAAGAGGTCCTCGCCGAAGCGGGGTTCTCCGAGGCCGAGATCGGCCGACTCGTTGCACCAAAGGTGATGGAAAGGACGGCGCGACAGGGATGAGCAGCGTTTCCCCCGCCGCACGGCGAGAGGCGCTCGAGGCCCGGCATCCGGTGTGGGTGCCGCGCACGACCGCCCAGCAGCTCGACGTGACCGCGGCCGCGTTCCCCGACCGGCCCGCGATCCTCGGCGAGCGCGGCTACACGTACGCCGAGCTGCGGGACTGGACGATCCGGCTGGCCGCCGGGCTGATCGCAGCCGGTGTGGAGCCCGGCGACCACGTGGCCGTCGACCTGGCCAACTTCCCGGAGGTCGTGGCCCTCAAGTACGCGGTGGCCCGCGTCGGAGCGGTGTCGGTCTCGATCAACTTCCTGCTCCGCCACGAGGAGCTGCGTTACGTGCTGAGCCAGTCGGACTCCACCGTGCTCATCACGATGGACCGGTTCCGGGACCTTGACTACCTCGACGCGCTCGACCGGATCGCGCCCGGCTGGGAACGCGGTGGCGGCGGCGCGGCCCTGCCCCGCCTGCGGGCGGTCTTCGTCATGGGCACGGAGGGGCCGCCGGCCCGCGGCAGCTCCCTGGCGGACCTCGTCACCCTGGGCGCGTCCATTCCGGACGAGACGGTGCTGCGGCGGACCGCAGCCGCCGACCCGTTCGCCGACTCCGACCTGCTCTACACCTCCGGCACCACCGGGAAGGCCAAGGGCGTGCTGCTGCGGCACGACGCCGTCCTGCGGACCGCCTACGCCAGTGCGTACACCCGTGCCTTCCAGGACGGGCGACGCATCCTGTTCGCCCTGCCGATCTACCACGTATTCGGCTACGTCGAGGCCACCGTCGCGGCGTTGTTCGTCGGAGGCGCGATCTGCCCCCACACGGCGTTCGACGCCGACCGGATGCTCAGAGACGTGCCGGCCCACCGGATCGACGAGCTGATCTGCGTGCCCGCGATGACCTCGGTCGTGCTGGACAAGGCGCGCTCCGGCGGCTACGACCTGACCTCGCTCACCACGATGTTCTCCTCGGGCGCGGCCCACCACCCGGCGATGTGGCAGGAGATGCTGGACGTGCTGGGCGTCGACGAGCTGTTCACCGCCTACGGGCAGACCGAGACGACCGCGTCCACCCTGTGCACGCAACCCGGCGACCCGCTCGACCGGCTGCGCGGGACGAACGGGTGCGTCAAGCCGGCCGGGGTGGCCGGCGAGCCGGAGCTCGGCGGCGCGCTCGGCGTCTACCGCGTCATCGACCCGGACACCGGTGCCGAGCTGCCTCGCGGCGAGATCGGTGAGCTGGTGGCGCGGGGGCCGCTGGTGACCGAGGGCTACTACGACATGCCGGAGGAGACGGCCGCGGCGTTCACCGCCGACGGCTGGTTGCGCACCGGCGACCTCGGCCGGTTCGACGAGCAGGGCTACCTGGTGCTCACCGGGCGCCGCAAGGAGTCCTACCGGTGTGGCGGCGAGCTCGTCATCCCGGGAGAGGTCGAGGCGGTGCTCGCCGAGCACCCTGCCGTGCTCGCCGCGCACGTGGTGGGTATCCCTCACGAGCGCATGGGCGAAGTCGGTTGCGCGTGGATCGTCGCGGCGACCGCGGAACCGCCCGATCCCGAGGAGCTCATCGCCTTCTGCAAGCAGCGGCTCGCGCGCTTCAAGGTGCCGGCCTCGGTCCTGTTCGCCGACGCGGACGAACTGCCGACCACGGTCACCGGACGGGTCCAGAAGTTCCAGCTCGCCGAGCGCGCGGTGCTCGAACTCCGAGCCCCGGCGGCACGCCCGTGAGCGGCCCGCACGTCGTCATCGCCGGGGGCGGCCTCGCCGCGGTCCGGACCGCCCAGGCCCTGCGCGACCTCGGCCACCGCGGCCGGGTCACCCTCGTGTCCGAGGAGTCCGACGAACCCTACGACCGGCCGCCGCTGTCCAAGGAGTGCCTGCTCGGCACGCGCGGCGCCGACGACATACGCCTGGCCGCCCCGGACGAGTACGCCCGCCAGGACATCCGGCTCGTGCTCGGCCGCGCGGTGGTCGGCCTCAACCTGTGTACCCGGACGCTGACGCTCACCGACGGCGGCGAGATCGGCTACGACCGGCTGGTCGTAGCCACCGGTGCCCGGCCGCGCCGGCTGCCGTCCCTGCCGGACTCCGGCAGGGTGCATTACCTGCGGACCGCCGCGGACTCCCGGCGGCTGGCCGGCGCGCTCACCGACGGGGCGCGGGTGGCCGTGATCGGCGCCGGGTTCGTCGGCCTGGAGGTGGCCTGCGCGGCACGGATGCGGGGCTGCCGGGTCACCGTCGTGGAAGCCGCGGCACAGCCGATGGCGCCGATCATCGGCGCCGGGCCGGCGGCCTGGCTACGGCGCCGGCATTCCGAACGCGGCCTTGAGTTCCGCTGCGGCACCACGGTCGACGAGAGCGAGGAGCGGCCCGACGCTCTGGTCCTGTTCCTCGGCGATGGCACGGTCGTCGAGACGGACGTCGTGGTCGTCGGCGTCGGAATCGTCCGCGACACCGCCTGGCTGGCCGACGCCGGGCTCGAAACGCACCACGGCCTCGTCTGCGACGAGACCGGGCGCACCTCCGCCGCGGACGTCTTCGGGGCGGGGGACGTCGTCTGCCGGCACACGGCGGGCCAGTGCCGGCCGATTGGCCACTGGACCGCCGCGTCCGACAGTGCGGCCAAGGTCGCCGCGGCACTCCTCGGCGTGCCGCCCGCCGGCCTCGACGAGGACGGGTTCTTCTGGTCCGACCAGGCGGATCTGCGGCTCCAGTTCGCCGGCGCCGCTTCCCCGACGGCGACGGCGACGGTCGTGTCCGGCGACTTCGACAGCGGCAGGTTCGTCGTCCACTACACCGACGGCGACCGGCTGACCGGGGTCTTCGCCGCCAACGCGCCACGCGACTTCCTCCGCGGACGGCTCGCCCTCCGATCGGCTCCCAGGCAGGTGCGGACATGACATCGACGACGCCCCGGCTCACCTGCGACCAGCGTCAGGAGATCATCGACCTCTACGCGCGTTACTCCCACGCCTTCGACGAGGGCCGGGCCGACGAGCTCGCGGCCCTGTTCACCGAGGACGGCGTCTTCGAGCGCGAGGGCGCCGCTCCCGTCATCGGCAGGGACGGCCTCGCCGCGCTCGTCCGGGCGACGGCCGAGCGTGCGCCTGGAATGCGGCACCTCGTCAGCAACATCCTCGTCGAGGCGAGCGAGGCAGGCGCCCTGGGGCAGGCGTACGCGCTCGCCCTTGTCGTGGGCGACACCGACCTGCGGCTGGCGACCTTCGGCCGCTACGACGACGAGTTCGTGCCCACGCCGGAGGGCTGGCGGCTGCGCGTCCGGCGGTTCACGCCGTTCGTCCCCGCGGTGTTGGCGAACGCCGTCCTTGCTGTTACCGTGTCCTGAAACAACTGTTTGTTTTTTGGCGGAGGGTGCCACATGGCCAGGATCAATCCGTCGCTCGACGAGTACTCCAAGAGGTACGAGAACGTCCGTCTCGAACGCGAGAACGGCATTCTCCAGGTAACCGTTCACACCGACGGCGACAGTCTCGTGTGGACCAGCCAGGCACACGACGAGCTCGCGTACGCGTTCACCGACATCGCCTGCGACCCGGAGAACAAGGTCGTGCTGCTGACCGGCACGGGCGACGCGTTCTGCGCGGAGATCGACTTCTCCAGCTTCAACCTCGGCACCGCCGCCGACTGGGCGCACATCATGTTCGAGGGCCAGCGGCTGCTCACCAACCTGATGAACATCGAGGTGCCGGTCGTGGCCGCGATCAACGGGCCCGCGCTGATCCACCCGGAGATCCCGATCCTGTCCGACATCATCGTCGCTGCGGACACGGTCAGATTCAAGGACGGCCCGCACTTCCCGTCCGGCATCGTGCCCGGCGACGGCGCCCACCTCGCCTGGACGCACGTGCTCGGCTCGACCCGCGGCCGCTACTTCCTGCTGACCGGCCAGGAGCTCGACGCCCGGCAGGCTCTGGACTACGGCGTGGTGAACGAGGTCGTCCCCGCAGGCCAGGTGCTCACCCGGGCTCGCGAGCTCGCCGCCGACATCGCCTCGAAACCCGAGCTGGCCCGCCGGTACGCGCGCGCCGTGCTCACCCGCGAGATCAAGCGGCTCATCCACGACCAGCTCGGGTACGGGCTGGCGCACGAGGCATTGGCGGCGTTGAGCCTGTGACCGCCACCTTCAACCGGCTCCGGCACCACTTCGAGGACTTCTCCGTCGGCGACACGGTGCTCTCCCCCGGCCGGACTGTCGACATCTCGGACATCTCCGCGTTCGCCGGCCTCACCGGGGATCACTACCCCCTCCACGTCGATGAGGAGTACGGCCGCGGCACCCGCTTCGGCGGCCGGATCGCCCACGGCCCGCTCACCTTCAGCCTGGCCGTGGGCCAGGTCGCCCTGTCGGGTTTCCTCGGCGACGCGATCGTGGCGTTCCTCGAATGCCAGAACATGCGTGCGCTGGCGCCGGTGTTCCCCGGCGACACCATCCGCGTGCGGGTCGAGGTCGCCGGGGCCGAGGGTGGCAAGCCCAGATACGGCGTGCTCCGACTCGACTACACGGTCCTGAACCAGAAGGACGAGGAGGTCATGCGCTTTCGCATGGTGCTGCTCGCGCGACGCAGAGAGCCCGGCCCCGGACAGGAAGGAGACCCTGGTGAGTGATGCTGACGAGGCCGCGTTCATCGGCGTCGGCGAGCTGCCGTCCGGCCGGTATCCGAAGCGGCCGTTCATGGGCTCGCTGGTCGACGTCGCCGTGGCGGCGGTGCGGGACGCGGGCATGTCGATGTCCGACATCGACACCATCCTGCTCATCCCCTGCCTGCACTCCCCAGCCGACCAGGCCGACCTGGTGTTCTCCCGCGTGGTCGAAGAGCTGGGGCTGGGCGGCCGCGCCAAGGCGAGCTACATGATCCACTCGGGCGGGTCGACGAGCGACAACACGATGCGCACCGCCGCCGGTCTGATCGCGAGCGGGCACGCCCGCAACGTCCTGGTCCTGCAGGCCGAGAAGTGGGGCTCGGCCCCGGTCAACGAGATGATCGACATGCTGACCGCGAACGGCATACCCCGCGAGTGGGAGAAACCATCCGGACTGTCGTTCAACGCGGTCGGCGCGCTCATCACCAACCGCTACATGGCCGCCAGCGGCTCCACCGCCGCTCAGATGGCGTCGGTGTGCGTCGTGCTGCGCGAGTGGGCCAGGCTCAACCCCAACGCGATGTACAAGGACAAGCCGCTGACGGTCGAGCAGGTCCTCGCGTCCAAGATGGTCTCCGATCCGCTGCACGCGCTGGAATGCCCGATGCTGGCCGACGGCGCGGTCGGCTTCGTCCTGACGAGCGCCGCCATGGCGCGGCGCACGCACGACCGGTGGGTGCGGATCGCCGGATCCGGCGGCTGCGTGTCCCACTACAGCATCGGTCAGGAGCGCGACCTCGCCGTACTCGGCTGGCCGAAGGCCGCGGCGCAGGCCTACGAGCAGGCGGGCTGGGGGCCGAACGACGCCGACCTCGCCGAGGTGTACGACTCCTATCCCGCCGTGCTCACCATCGCGCTGGAGGGCCTCGGACTGGCCAAGCCAGGCGAGGCGGCACGGACGTTCGCCGCGGGCGACTACTCCCCCGGCGGCCGGCTGCCCGTCAACACCAACGGCGGTCTGCTCTCCGCGGGCCACACCGGCGTCGGCGGCGGCACGGCGTTGCTGGCCGAGGCCGTTCGCCAGCTGCTGGGCAGAGCGGGGCCCGAGCGGCAGGTGGCCGGCGCGGAGCGTGCGGTCTGCGGCGGCTCAGGTGGGACCTACATGGACAGCCAGGTGCTCCTGCTGGAAGGGGTGACACGATGAGTGATCCAGGGAGTGCTCCAGGGAGCGACCCGGGCATGGAGCCGCTCACCCGTCCCTACTACGACGCGCTCGGTCGCGGTGAGCTGGTCATTCAGCACTGCAACGGCTGCGGCCGCGACAACATGTACCCACGCCATCGCTGCCCCTTCTGCTATGAGGCCGATCTCGGATGGGTCCAGGCGTCCGGCACGGGAGTGCTGCACAGCTTCGCGGTGACCCGCTTCGGAGCGCCGACCGGCTTCGAGTCGGAGACCCCGTACGCGCTCGGGGTCGTCAAGCTCGCCGAGGGCGTGCAGCTGCTGGCCCGACTGTGGCCTGGCGAGGACGGCGGATGGGGCGCCTACGCCTGCGACACGCGGGTGCGCTTCCGGCCGGCGTCCCAGGACGAGATCGCCCGGCGGCCGGTGCCGTGGTTCGCGGTGGTGCACCAGTGAGCAAAGTGCTGATCGCCGGTGTCGGCATGATCCCCTTCGGGCGGGACGTACGGCGCAGCGAGCGGATGATGGTCGAGGCCGTCACGGAGCTGGCGCTCAAGGACGCCGGCGTGACCGCAGCCGAGGTGCAACGGGTGTTCCTGGCCAACGCCGCGGCCGGGCTGGTGTCCGGGCAGGAGATGATCCGCGGCCAGGTCGCGTTGCAGTCCACAGGTCTGGCCGGCGTGCCACTGGTGAACGTGGAGAACGCGTGCGCCTCCAGCAGCTCGGCCGCGGCCCTGGCGTTCGAGGCTGTGCTCGCGGGACGGTGCGACCTCGCGATCGTCATCGGTGTCGAGAAGCTGTCGCACGAGGACAAGTCCCGAACGTTCGACGCGTTGCGGGGAGCCACCGACGTCGACGCGTCCCGCCGCCCCGAGCCGGACAAGCCGGCCTCGAACTCGGTGTTCGTGAACGTCTACGCGGAGGAGGCCAGACGCTATCTCGCCGAGTACGACGCCGGCATCGAGGACTTCGCGGCCGTCGCGGTGAAGAACCGCGGGCACGCCGCGCTCAACCCGCTCGCCCAGTACCGGACGCCACAGACGATCGAGGAGGTCCTGCACGCCCGGATGGTCGTCGACCCGCTGACCCTGCCCATGTGCTCACCCACCACCGACGGCGCCGCCGCGCTGGTCCTGTGCTCGGAGGACTACGCCCGCCGCTCCGGCATCGCCGGGTGCGAGATCCGGGCGACCCGCCTGGCCGCCGGGCGCGGCCAGGAGTCCCAGCCGGTCGCGGCGGCCGCGGCCGCCGCGTTCGAGGACGCGGGACTGGGGATCGACGACATCGACGTGCTCGAACTGCACGACGCGGCCGCGCCCGCCGAGATCCTCCAGTACGCCGAGGTCGGGCTGTGCGCTCCGGGCGAGGGACACCTGCTGGTGCGTTCGGGCGCCACCGCGCTCGGCGGCAGGCTGCCGGTCAACGTGAGCGGCGGGCTGATGAGCCGGGGCCACCCGATCGGCGCCACCGGCTGCGCGCAGCTGGTGGAGATCTACGATCAGCTCGCCGGCCGGGCTGGACGCAGGCAGGTCGAGGGTGCCCGGGTCGGCATGGCCGTCAACGCGGGCGGCTGGCTCGCGGGCGCGTACGCGGCGTGTGTCGCGACCATCCTCGTGAAGGCAGGATGAGTCATGGCGGCCACCAAGCTGGAGACGCTGCATTACGAGCAGGCGGCCGACGGGGTCGTACTGCTGACCCTGAACCGACCGGACCGGGGCAACGGGGTCGTCCCGGAGATGGCGGCGGACCTGCTCACCGCCCTCACCGACCTTGAAGGCGACACCGCGGTCCGCTGCCTGGTGATCACCGGAGCGGGACGGCAGTTCTCCGCGGGAGCCGACCTCAAGGCCATGCGCGCCTACCTCGACGAGACCTTCCCGATCACCCGGGAGCCCTACAACGCGCGCGTGCTGTTCCCGGTGACTCAGCGCCTCGTCGCGTCCAGGCTGCCGGCCATCGCCGCCATCAATGGGGGTGCCACCGCGGGCGGCCTGGACTTCGCGCTCGCCTGCGACATCCGCATCTGCTCCACAGCCGCCAAACTCGGCGAAACATACATCAACCTGGGCCTGCCGCCGGGAAACGGCGGGTCGTGGTTCCTCCCCCGGCTCGTCGGCTCCGGCCTGGCCGCCGAGCTGGCCCTGACCGGCGATGTCATCGACGCGCGGCGAGCTTTGGAGATCGGCCTGGTCAACCGGGTCGTCGAGCCGGAGGAGCTGATCCACGCCGCCGTCGAGCTGGGAGCCCGCATCGCGGCCAAACCGTGGCGGGCTCTGGAGGCCACGAAGCATGCCCTGCGCTCGACCTGGCAGGTCGACCTCGCCACCTCGATGAGCAACAGCTACTGGGCGGTCGCGGCACTGCACAACGGCCCCGACCTGGCCGAGGGCGTCGACGCCTTCCTCGAACGCAGGCCGGCGCGATTCAACCGCTGACCAGCGGGAGCGAGCGCGCCGCGACCCGCCGTACAATCAGTTGTTAACCGAACGTGGGAGGACGGTTGACAACGCGGAAGGAAAGACAGGCCAAGCGAAGCGGACCTGTGTCGCCGGAGCTCATCGAAGAAGCGGCGATCAAGCTCTTCAGCGAAAAGACCTACCCGGTCGTGGGCATGCGGGACATCAGTGACGCCGTCGGGCTCCTGCCGGGCAGCCTCTACGTCCACATCAGCAAGAAGGAGGACCTGCTCCAGCGCATCGTGGAGAACGGCATCCAGCGCTACCTCGACGCGATCGAGCCGGTGGTGGAGTCGGACCAGACCGCGCCGGAGCGCCTGCGCGGCGCGATCAACGCGCACATGGGCGTGCTCGCCGAATCCCTGGAACAGACCCGCGTCGCCTTCCACCAATGGACCTACCTCGCCTCCACCGGCAGGCGCCGCGTCGTCAAGCTGCGCCGCCGGTACGAGGCCCTCTTCTCACAGATCATCGACGAGGGCATCGAGGCGGGCGAGTTCAGGGCGGTCAAGAGCGCGCGGGTGACGGTGCTGGCCATCATCGGCATGCTCAACTCGGCCACGGAATGGTTCTCCCCGACCGGCGAGCTCACCGCGGAGCAGATCGCCGAGGTCCTCACCGACGGGGTGCTCACCGGCCTGGAGGCCTGAGGCTGCATCTCGGCCACATAACAAATGCTTGTTCATTTGGCGCATACGTACTCATGCAGGGCGTCCTGCGGATGGCGTTCGTTCCAGAGCAGGCATCGATCCAGAAGCTCACGACGGCAGGACCTCACCCACCGCTCCATGACCGCGTTCATGCGCCCACGTGCGCAGCAATCGCTGGGACATGCATTCCCTCCCAGCTCAAGACGATGATGGCGGCTCTGCGCCTGCCGATAATTCCATCCATGCAGGTCAAGCGGCATGTGAGTATTCGTGGAGGACACCGCCGAGCCGGTCTCGTCGGCGTACTTCAGGTCGATGATTCGCCCGGGATCGATGATCGGGCCCGGAGCGGGACGCAGCGGGGCTGCTTGGTTCAGGGCTTGGTGGGATCGGTGCTGGTTGTAGAAGCGTTCGTACTCGCGCAGGGCGTGCCGAAGATGGCGTTCGTTCCATATGAGGCAGCGGTCGAGGAGTTCGTGGCGGCATGACTGCACCCACCGCTCCATGATCGCGTTCATCCGCGGCATCCGAATGCCTGTGAGCACTGTCTTGATGCCAGCCTCGGTGAGGATCTCGTCCATGAGGGCGGGGAACTTCCCGTCCCTGTCCCGGAGCAGGAAACGCGCTCGGCATCCCGCATCGTCCAGGTCCATCACCAGGTTCTTCATCGCCTGGATGACCCAGTCGGCGGTCGGGTGAGCGGTGGTGCCCAGCACGCGGACGCGCCTGGTGGCGTGCTCGATGACGGCCCAGGTAGTGGACGCCCGCTCGGGCGCCGGATGAAGACCTTCCTGCTTGAGGATCTCCCACACGGTGGACGGTGCGATACCGAGCGTGGTGAGCTCACCGTGAACCCGCCGGTAGCCCCAGCCAGGGTTCTCTCGGACCAGGCGCAGAATGAGGGCGCGGATGGTCTCTGGTCGGACGAGCAGCCGCAGCCGGCGCCGGAGATCGTGGGGCAGCGAGGTCAAGAGCGCGGCGAGAAAGGACGACGGCGTTCGTGACGGTCAAGTAGGCCAGGCGAAGGAGCACGACTGATCGTCATGCCGCACGTTCTTCTTCTCCTGATGGTCGGAGCTCGCGCACGCCACGACCTGGGTGGATGTAATTATCGGCAGGCGCAGTCATCCTGGTCGCGGCGGGCATCACCGACGCCATCCACCACTTCGGCGGACACACGAACTCCTGGTGGCTGGGCAGCGGCACGGCGATCTTCCTGGCCGGGCACGCGATCTACCGCGGCCTGCTGAAGAGCGGGCGGATCACCGGCCGTCTTGTCGCGGCAGTGTGCGTGGTGCCGCTGGGGCTGGCGGCGTCCTTCGCCGGCTGGGCCGCCATGGCCGCGGTTGTCGTCGTACTGGCCGTCATCGGCGTCCTCGATCACCGATCGGCCGCACGAGACGAGACCTGAACAGACGTGCCACAGCCTCGCACTTCCGAGCGGGACACCATGCCAGGGCGCCGCCGGTCGGCAGGGGCTCAGTGTCAGGGCGTCCTGTCAGAAGAGCTTGTCGATCGTGATGGGCAGCGAGCGGATGCGCCTACCGGTGGCGTGGTGGACCGCGTTGGCGATGGCGGCACCCATACCGACGAGGCCGATCTCGCCGACGCCTTTGACCCCGACGGGGTTGAACCTGTCGGGCCGGCCGACGAAGCTCACCTGCATGTCGGGGATGTCGGCGTTGACGGGGATCAGATAGTCGCCGAAGGTGGCGTTGGCGATGCGCCCGGATCCCGGATCGGTGACCGTCTCCTCGAACATGGCCATGCCGATGCCGCCGACCGTGCCGCCGATGATCTGGCTGGTGGCTGTCTTCTCGTTCAGGACGCGGCCTGCGTCGATCACCGAGACGACCCTGGCCACCCGCAGCAGTCCGAGATCCGGGTCGACCCGCACCTCCACGAACTTCGCGCCGAAGGGTCCCGCGGGCGCCAGGCCCAGCTCCCGCGAGTCCGCCGGGGTGCTGGCGCCGTGGGCGCTGAGCTCCGTCAGCCCATGCGCGACGAGGATGTCGGTATATGCCTCGCCGCGCTCGGGCGATCCCGTCCGGTGGATGCGACCGCGGCCGATGCTGACCTCGTCGACGGCGCACCCCGCCAGCGGAGAGGTGGGATCGTCGCGGACGGTGTCCAGGAAGGCCTGCACGAGATTGCGGCAGGCGGCGTGGATCGCGCTGCCGAGGCTGGCCGTCAGGCCCGAGCCGCCCTCCACGGCCCCCGGCGGCAGGTCGGTGTCGCCGAGTTCGAAGGTGACGCGCGGCAGGTCCAGCCCGAGCAGTTCGGCCGACAGCTGGGCCATCACGGTGTAGGTGCCGGTTCCGATGTCGGTTACCGCGCTGCGCACCAGGGCCGTCCCGTCCCTGCGCAGCGTCGCGGTCGCCTCGCACGGCTTCTGGAACCAGAAGAACGAGACGCCGGCCAGACCATATCCGATCAGCCAGTCGCCGTCGCGCATCGAGCGGGGCTCGGGTAGGCGGCGCGACCAGCCGAACCGTTCGGCACCGACCTCGTAGCACTCGCGCAGGGCCTTGCTCGACCACGGGAGGCCGAGTTGCGGTTGGCTCTCGGCGTAGTTGCGCAACCGGAGCTCGAGCGGGTCGATGCCGAGCTCGTAGGCCAGCTCATCCATGGCCGACTCCAGCGCGAAGTTGCCCTGTGCCTCGCCGGGGGCGCGCATCGAGTTGCACCAGGTGACGTTCAGCCGGACCTGCCGGTCACGCGTGGAGACGTTGGGGCAGGCGTAGGCGTATGCCGTGCCGGAGGCGCACGGTTCGAAGTTGTCCCCCTCCATCTGCAGCGTCATGGTGCTCTCGTGGTCGATCGCGGCCAGCCGTCCGTCGCGGGTGGCGCCGATCTTGATACGCTGCTCCGTGGCCGTGCGGTGGCCAATCCCGGTGAACATCTCCGGGCGGGTCAGCACAAGCTTGACCGGCCGGCCCACCGTGCGCGCGGCCAGGGCCGCGAGCATGACATGCGGCCACACGCGCAGCCCCGCCCCGAAGCCTCCGCCGACGAACGGGACCAGCACCCGCACGCCGCTCTCCGGGACGCCGAACACCTGCGCGAGCGCCGTGCGCAGAGCGTCGGGCCACTGGGTGGAGTCGTGGACGGTGAGGGCCTCGCCGTCCCAGGCGGCCACGGTGGTGAAGAGGCCCAGCGGGTTGTTGGTGTTGTCGACCGTGGTGTACGTCGCCTCGAACGTCACCTCGGCCGAGGCCAGGGCGGCCCCGACGTCGCCGCGACTGGAGTCCATCTCGAACGGGTCGGTGAGCACCTCCGCCCTGGGGTCATGAAGGTCGAGGCGCGGCTCGGTCGCCTCGTACTCCGCCTCGACCCGGCGGGCCGCGGCCGTCGCCTCCTCGGCGGTGCCCGCCACGACCACGGCCACGTACTGGCCGTAGTGCAAGATCCGGTCCCCCTGCAACGGCGGCGGCGGGGCCGACAGGATCACCGTGTCGGACGCGCGCCCCAGCGAGGGCGCGTTCTTGTGGGTGATGACCGCCAGCACGCCGGGCGAGGCCTGAGCGGCGCTCGTGTCGAGCCGGCTGATCCGCCCGGCGGCCACGGTGCTGCGCACGAGCGCGGCGTGCGCCAGGTCGGGGAAGCTGAAGTCGTTGGGGTAGTGCGCGGCACCGGTGACCTTCAAGGGACCGTCGACCCTGTCCACTCCCTCACCGACCAGGTCGATCTGCTCGACGATCGTCATGACGCACCTCCGGCGGCGGTTCGCAGGGCGCGCACCAGGGTGCGCTTGGCCAGCTCGACCTTGAAGGCGGTGCCCTCGACGGTGAACGGGTCCCGGACGGCGGCCTCGGCCGCCGCGGTGAAGACCTCCAGGCTCGGGGGCAGCCCCCGCAGGGCCTGCTCGGCCTCGGGCGCGTGCCAGGGAATCGTCCCGACGCCGCCCAGGGCGACGTGTGCCTCGCCGATCACGCCGCCGTCGAATCGCAGGGCCACCGCGGCGGAGGTGAGCGCGAACTCGTACGAGACCCGGTCGCGGATCTTGAGGTACGTGGAGTGCGCGTCCGGCGGGAGCAGCGGGATGTCCACAGCTGTGATCAGCTCACCGTGGGTGAGCACATTCTCCACGTCGGGCGTGTCCCCCGGCACGCGGTAGAACTCCGTCAGCGGGACCGAGCGCTCCCCGCCCGTCCCGCGCAGGTGCACGACCGCGTGCAGCGCCACGAGCGGCACTGCCATGTCCGAGGCGTGCACCGCGATGCAGTGCTCGCTCGCGCCCAGGATCGCGTGCATCCTGGCGGCCCCCTGCACCGCGGCGCACCCGGAACCACGGTGCCGCTTGTTGCACGCGGGGACGGTGGGGTCGCGGAAGTAGCGGCAGCGGGTGCGCTGCAACAGGTTCCCGCCGATCGTCGCCATGTTCCGCAGTTGGACGGACGCACCCAGCAGCAGCGCCTCACGCAGGAACGGCAGGCGCACGGTCACCGTGGGGTCGGCGGCCAGTTCCTCCATCGTGGTCAGCGCCCCCACCCGCAGCACGTCGCCGTCGCGCGCGACGCCGGCGAGCGGCAACCGGGTGATGTCGACCAGCCGGTCCGGCTCCAGGACGCCGTCCTTCATCAGGTCGATCTGAGTCGTGCCGCCGGCCAGATAGGACGCGTCGGGATCGGCGGTCACCGTCGCCACGGCCTGGCCCACCTCGCCCGCCCTGACGTACTCGAACTCACGCATCGCGGTCACCCGCCCCCATCCGGTCGCGGACCTCGCGGATCGCCTTGACGATGTTGGGGTAGGCGCCGCACCGGCACAGGTTGCCGCTCATGAACTCGCGGATCTCCGCATCCGAACCCGCGCGCCCCTCCGCCAGCAGGCACACCGCCGACATGATCTGCCCGGAGGTGCAGTAGCCGCACTGGAAGGCGTCGTGACGGACGAACGCCTCCTGCACCGGATGCAGGACGCCGTCGGCCGCGAGGCCTTCGACGGTGGTGATCGCCCGGCCCTCGCACTGCGCGGCCAACGTCAGGCAGGACAGGACCCGCTTGCCGTCCGCCATCACGGTGCACGCGCCGCAGGCGCCCTGGTCGCAGCCCTTCTTGGTGCCGGTCAGCCCCAGCCCGTCGCGCAAGGCGTCCAGCAGGGTCACGCGGGAGTCCAAGTCGAGCCGATGATCGACGCCGTTTACGGTCAAGGTCACCGCGACCCGCACGATCGTCGGTGCGGGACTCCGGTGAGTCGTGTCATGAGCCATAACCCCTCGTTTCCGGCACGGCAAGAACCGCGGCCTCGCGGGGGGAGGTCTCACTTGTCAACGATACGCTCCGCCCCCGGGGGGCGGTCTGCGGGGATCAGGGCGGCTGGGCGGCCCGCCGGAAGGAGAGGCCGCCCATGGCCTACCCGTGTTCGCTGATCACGCTCGATGGCCTACGCCTCTGATCACACCAGTCCGCAGGACCGCCAGGCGATCGGCACGCGGCGACCACTGCCCACCGTCACCGCGCACCACCACGTACGCGGTGAGCGGCGACGCGAACGAGCTGCCACCGCACAGGACCCTGCCCCTGCCGAAAATTCCATCCATGCGGTTCAAGCGGCATGTGAGTACTCGTGGGAGGACTCCGCCGAGCCGGTCTCGTCGGCGCACGGTCAAGCTCGTGATTCGCTCTGGATCAGTGATCGGATCCGGGACGGGACGTAGCGGGGCGGCCTGGGCCAGGGCTTGGTGGGCTCGGTGCCGGTTGTAGAACTGTTCGTACTCGCGCAGGGCGTGCTGCAGGTGGCGTTCGTTCCACAGCAGGCAGCGGTCGAGAAGCTCGTGGCGGCACGATTGCACCCACCGCTCCATGATCGCGTTCATCCGCGGCATCCGGATGCCGGTGAGCACGGTCTGGATGCCGGCCTCGGCCAGGATCTCGTCCATGAGCTCCGGGAACTTCCCGTCCCGGTCACGGATCAGATAGCGGAGCCGGCAACCGGCGTCCTCCAGATCCATCACCAGGTTCTTAACGGCCTGGGCGACCCAGTTCGCGGTCGGGTGCGCGGTGGTGCCAGGTACGCGGATGCGTCTGGTTGCGTGCTCGATGACGGCCAGGATGTACTGACGCCGCCCACCAAGGGTGACGGTCTCGATGAAGTCGCATGCCAGGTGCACCCGCCGGTAGCCCCAGGACGGGCTCTTCCGGACCAGGCGCAGGACGAGGGTGCGGATGGAACGGACGGTTGGCGGGCGCCCGCGCCGTTTCGGCGCGCAGGCACGAGCATGGCGCCGTTTCACGAGATCGCGGTGCCAGCGCACGGATGGAATTATCGGCAGACGCACTGCTAGGCGTCTTTGACCTGGTGGTGCAGCAGGTCGGCGAATTAGTAGTCGAGTTCGCCGGCCGCGCGGGCCTCGCTGTCATGGGGCTGTCCGGCGCTTCGGGCGCGGCCGGTCCTGATGCCCCCGGGTGTGGCCGGGGGCCGAAAGCGGTCAGTGGCGCTGGCGGAGTTCTTCGTTGATGCGCAGCGCCTCGGCGAGCTGGTCTTCCAAGATGATGATGCGACAGGCCGCTTCCAGCTGGGTGCCGGCGTCGACGAGTTCGCGGGCGCGGGCGGCCAGGCGCAGCTGGTAACGGGAGAAGCGGCGGTGCCCGCCCTCGCTGCGTAGCGGCTCGATCAGCTTGGCGGCGCCGAGGCTGCGGAGGAACGCCGGAGTGACGCCGAGGATCTCGGCGGCCCGGCCCATGCTGTAGGCGGGATAGTCCTCGTCATCGAGCCGCTGCCCGAGACTGCCGGCCGCTTCGACCGGGTGATCGGCTGGGTGAGCGCCGGTGGGGCGGGGCCGCTCCTGCCCGGAGGCGGTGACCGTTGCCCGAGGTGTTTGATCCATTCAACCTTCCGAATGCGAACAGGGGCCCCGGCGCCATGATGCGCCGGGGCCCAGAGGCTAACACCATCGACCGGCCCTGCCTCCGTGCTGCAAGGGCGGGTCACTTATGCCGCACCAGCCGCCCGATGCGGGGGTGCGGGGATCGCGTAAGCGTGACCGTAGACCACCGTCCTGTTCGTGGAGCTGCGGTACCCGTGCGGCGACATGCGGCCGGCGACGGGCGATCCTGATGGCGTTCAACACTCCCTTCCAGTTATCCGTACCTCGGCACCCCGACCGCTGGCGCCGACTTCCTGCAAGCGGCAGCGCGTCCACCGCCCCGGCCCTCTTGCTCAACCACACTGGCCGCGGCAGTCCGACCTTCTGCCCTCTACCTCGTTCTGTACTGCTGTTTTCTGTACTGCTGTCCACGTCCGTCCGGGCAGCCCCATCGTGGTGCTCGCGCTGCCCTCGTGGATCCATCCCTTGCGATGTCAGGAACTCTAGCCGCCCACAGCGCGAATGTCTACCGTGGCAACTACAGATTTTCTTTCGCTTTTGAGGCAAGGACCCGCCGCCATGCCACATGATCGATGTGAATGCAGGCAGAGCCGGGGGTGAGGCGATGGCGACGGGCGAGCACGACCAGGACCACGACGGGGCGCGGCTCCTGGGCGGCCTCGATCTTCGTCGGCTTGATCGCGCCGGATTGGCGATCCTTGATCTCCATGACCGATAGTTCTCCGATGGCCGGGGCCTGGTGCTCGTGTCAAACCCTTCTTCTCGCCCGGTCCATCCGAGGCATCTCAACGTCGTTCGGCAGCTTGCATCCATTCATAGGTGGAGTTAACATACAAACCAAGTTGGAGGTTTCTTCTCGGAGAGCTCGCGAAGGGAGCTGGACATGCTGCTCACGTCCCTCGACCCGTTCATCCAGGAGTTCGAGCGCCAGTTCGACCAGCTGGCCCGCCGGACCTTCGGCACCGGCACCCTCATGCCGATGGACGGCCTGCGCCGCGACGACGACGTGCTACTGACGTTCGACCTGCCCGGCATCGACCCCGAGTCCATCGAGGTCACCGTCGACCGCGGAGTGCTGAGCGTCAGCGCTCGCCGCGAGGAGGAGATCCCCGAGGGCGAGCGGGTCTTCGTCCGCGAACGCCCCATGGGCACCTTCACCCGCCGCGTCTACCTGTCGGAGTACCTCGACAGCGACAAGATCGACGCTGGGTACGCCAACGGCGTGCTGAAGGTCCGCATCCCCGTGCTCGAGCGGGCCAAGCCCCGCAAGGTCGAGATCCAGCAGGGCGGCGCCAAGGCCATCCGGGCCTGATACGCACGTCCATGGCAAGGGCGGGTGCCGACGGGCCCGCCCTTGCCATTCGAGAGGAGGTCCGGATGGCCGGCATGCCGTTCGACGATGAGCACGCCCCGCTGTACTCCCTGGGTCAGGTCGCGGAGATGCTGCAGGTGCAGCAGGCCTTCCTGCGCCGGCTCGACCAGCACGACGTGGTCAGCCCGCACCGCTCATCCGGCGGGCAGCGCCGCTACTCCCGCCACGACATCGGGCTGCTGCAGCACGTCACCACGATGACCGGCCAGGGAATGACGCTCAACGCCATCCGCCGCATCCTCGAACTGGAGCAGGAAGTCCGCGAACTGCGTGCGGCCCTGAAACGACTCACCTAGAAAGGAGGCACCCTGCCATGATCGAGACCGCTCCGGCGATCGCATCTGCGGCCGCGGGCGGCGACCGGCCGGTGGTCGGCTCCTACAACACCTGCGAACAGGCCCGTGAGGCGGTCGCCTTCCTGGCCGACAACGGTATTCCGGCGCACCGAGTGGGCATCGTCGGGGAGAACCTGCGCCTGATGGAGAACATTCTGGGCCGGATGACCACTCCCCGTGCGGCGGGCATGGGCGCTGCGCTCGGCGCCTGGTTCGGCCTGCCTTCCAGCCTGATGGTCCTACTGGTCGCGGGCCCGTGGGCGGCGCTGCTGGCGGGGATGGCCTTCGGCGCGCTGCTCGGCGCCGCCTTCGGCGTGACCGCGTGCTGGGCCGCGCGCGGCCGAGGCGACCTGATGACCAACCAGGCGCTGGTAGCCGCCCGCTACGCTGTCGTGGCCGACGTGGCCATCGCCGACGACGCGCGCAACCTCTTGATCAAGCACGGCTGGCGCACCGGCTGAGCCGGCAGGCGCCTCCCTGCCGACGTCCGTGCCTCATCGGGCCCCGGCGAGACATCGTACGCGGGAACAGCCCGTCCGGGGCTGTTCCCGCCGGCGTGCAGAATCTCCCACACCGTGGAGGCCGCGATCCTGTGGCCCAGGCGGGCCAACTCGCCTTGGATCCGCCGATGCCCCCAGGTCGGATTCTCCCGCGCCATTCCGCACGATCAGTGCCCTGACCGGCCGGCGGCTGCCCGGTTCAGCACCGTGCCTTACACGCCTGACAAGATCATATCGCTCTGGCCTGCGAGAAAGGGCTAAGAACCCAAGATAACGATTGGACACGCGAGCCCGACGACAACCGCCCGCTACGACCGCCGCCCTGCCGCGACCCGGCGAGCCGCCGTGGCGCGGCTCCACATTCCCCGACCCGAGGACCTGGAGGTGTGCAAGGCACCCGGACACGCCAGCTCGGCCACCGGATCCACGCCTACCAGAATGGCGTACGTCAGTGACCGTTCCGTAGCGGCTCAGTGCTCAGCATGGATGTCCAGATGTGTGCCGTCCGCCAGACTGGCGGCACACGGTCGAACAAGGAGGTCACGATGCACAACCGCGACCGTGTTTCCGGATGCGACAGAGAGAGGGCGTGACTTATGGCACAGGTGATCTGTGACATGTCCATCTCGCTCGACGGGTACGTCACCGGCCCGAACGACAGCCGTGAGAACCCGTTCGGCGACGGTGCCTGGATGCTGCACAAGTGGATGTCCGCCCAGGCGACCGACGAGGATCGGGCCATCCTGGAGCAGGTGATCGAAGACTGGGGTGCCGTGGTGATGGGCCGCAAGTCGTTTGAGAAGAACGAGGGGGAGGGCGGCTGGGGCGCGGGTGGCCCGATGGGTGATGTCCCGTGCTTTGTGGTCACTCACCACAAGCCGACCAGGTCGTACCCGCCTGTGTTCACCTTCGTCACCGACGGAGTGGCCAGCGCGATCGAGCAGGCCAGGAAAGCGGCGGGAGACAAGGTCGTCGGGCTGCACGGCGCGACCGTCATGCAGCAGGCGCTCCCGCTCGGGCTGGTCGACGAAATCCGCGTCCATGTGGTCCCGGTCCTGGTCGGCGGCGGTACGCCGTTGTTCGGCACGCTCGACTCCTCGATCACCCTCGAACGCACCCAGGTGATGGCGACCCCGGCGGCGACCCACCTCTCCTACCGCGTCGTCCGCTGACCGCGAGGAACGATGGGGTGGTTCAAGGAGACCACCAAGTCGATCGCGAGCACGATGCCCAGGGGCCATGACAGACGAAAAGGGCATCGTGCGGTGGACGTCACCCACGAGCATCGCCTGCACGGGCCATCGGCCCGCCAGCGGTCTGGCGACGGTGTTGCGGCTCACCTTGAACTTCGCCGCGATCTCACGACCCGGCAACCCCAGCTCGGGACGCATGGCGAATCTCCAGTGTCCCCTTGTCGACCCGGAACTCCAAGAGCTGCAGCGAGCCGCCACTCCTGGTGAGTTCAGTGCCCCATCAGGGCAGCGCCACGCGGTTGGATCCGCTGCTGCTCGGTGTTGATGAGCGGGCGGTCGGGCGTCCCGCAGCCAGCGCGAGCGGGCCGCGCGGCAGGTAGTGGCTCTGAGGCTGTGCGGGCCAGCTATGCCATGTTGGTGAGGTTGGGAGCCACCTCGGTGGTCGCGGTGGGAGTATCGGTGCGCCACTCCAAGCGAGGGAGCGCCGGTGACGCGGGCGATGTCCAGGGCCAAGCTCTACACGCCCCCTTCACCGGTGCGCACCGCGCCGTGAGGCCGTCAGGCCGTCCTGGTGGCGGGCACAGTGCCGGGCTCGCCGTCAGACCACTCAACTATGCTGTAGGCGAAGTGGCGGCCGTGGTGGCCGGGATATCCCACGCACTGCCACCACGACCCGAGATACTTCCTCTCCTCTGACCGTGTGGCGTCCCATGCCAGTCTCAGCGCTTTGCAATTCTCGTCGTTGCTTTCCGCAAGAATCGACTGCGTCGCGAAGAGGCCTATAGCGCCCAGAGCAGAGTAGGCGACTGCGATGGCCACCGTCTCATCCACCTCATAATTCTGGGTTTGTTCGGAGGCGGTCTTCTTGACGTGGTTATTCTCGTCTTCAGTCAGGTACATTCCCTATGCCGCACCACCGACCGGGGCCCTGCGTCGGCAGCCGCCGCAGCCCGCGTCGGCCTGGAAAGACGGCAGCCGCGCGGCCCCGCGCTGCCCGCAGAACGGCAACCCCGCCGACTCCAATCCAGTCGGCACCGCCGAGGACTGCCTCTACCTGAACGTCACCGCTCCCCGGACCGCGTCCGGCAGACGGCTGCCGGTCATGGTCTGGCTGCACGGCGGCGGCTTCACCCAGGGGTCCGGCGGCGACTACGACGCCCAACGGCTGGCCCGCCCGGGCGCGGTCGTCGTGACCGTGAACTACCGGCCGGGCGTCTTCGGCTTCCTCGGCCACCGGGGGCTGGCCGGCTCGGGCGCGTTCGGCCTGCTCGACCAGCAGGCCGCGCTGGTCTGGGTACGGCACAACGCCGCGGCCTTCGGTGACCCGCACAACGTCACGCTGTTCGGCGAGTCCGCCGGTGCCTTCAGCACCTGCGCCCAGCTGACCTCACCCGCAGCGACAGGGTTGTTCGACAAGGCGATCACCCAGAACGGTGGCTGCTCGATGCGCCAGCTGGGCATCGACCCCGCCGGAGGAGACACGATCTGGCCGTCCCCGGCAGGCCGGCGAGCGCATCGCCGCAGCTGTCGCCGAGCCGGTCGCATGCACGGACGCGACGCGGACGATGCCCTGCCTGCGCCGCGTGCCCACCTCACGACTGCTCACCACGCAGCAGAGGGTGCCCGCCACCTGGGCACCCTCCTACGGAACGGACACACTGCCGCAGGAGCCGGGCAGTTCCCTGCGCACCGCCTTCGGCCGGGCCGCGAAGCGGGTGTCGGCAAGGTATCCGGCCGGCGCCCACGGCTCGCCTTCCCTGGCATGGGCGGCCATCGCCACCGACCGCGGCTGGACCTGCCCGACCCTCGCGGGCAACCGCCTCTTCGCCCGCAAGACCGCCGTCTATCAGTACGCTGACGCTCCTGGGAGACCTGGCGACAGCCCTGCTTGTCTTTGGGGCCGAAGCCGTACCCGCCGCTGCGGGTGGGCAAGGCTGTCGCCGTTCGGCGTAGGTCAACCGTCGCGTTCGGGTGATGGCAGGAAGCCGCCTGGTACCTCGACCGGGGTGAGGATTCTGGTCTCGCCCGGGTAGGGGGTGTCCCAGTTGTGTGCCTGGTACCAGGTGAAGTGGTCCATGAGCGCGGGACTGGCGTAGTCGGGGATCGCCTTCGGCCCGGTGAAGTGCTGGTCCTTCTGCCAGGCAGTCCACTTGTCGATGGCGTCCTGCTTGTCGGAGGACACAGCAGTCGCCGCGGTGGGGGTCCCACTGTCGTTGCCGCAGGCCGGTGGGGTCGCCAGGCCGTCGGTGAGCGGCACCTGGTTGGGCACGACGTTGAACGGGGTGTAGTTGGCCTTCTTGGTGAAGGCCCGGCTCATCGGGGTGGCGGCGCTGTCCTTCTGGTTCATCGGCTGGATCCCGAGGATCTGCTCGATGGTGCGGATCACGGTGATCTGCGTGTAGTAGGTGCTGTCCACCTTGCCGTGCTGCGCCCAGGGGCTGATGATCTGCACGGGTCCGCGAGCGCCGTCGACGTGGTCGACGCCGTTCTGCGTGTCGTCCTCGATCACGAAGATCGCGGACTCCTGCCAGTACGGGCTGTGCGAGATGGTGTCGACGATCCTGCCGGTGGCCAGGTCGCTGTCGGCGACCGAGGCCACCGAGTTCGGCGGTCCGCCGGTGTGGTCGCTGGACAGCCACATCATGTTGAGGTTGGCGGGGCCGTTGGTCTGGAAGTCGCGCTTCCAGATCTCGTACCGGTAGACGTCGGGGATGTTCAGGTCGTACTTCGGATACTCGTGCACCGTGACCGCATTGAGCGACGGGATCGGCGACTGGGTGTCGGTCTTCATGGTGGTGTCCTGGCCGGTGGCCGCCATGTTCTTGGCATCGCAGTAGAAACCCTGCCACGTCGCGCCCGGAGGAACGGTCTCGAACATGGTGAACTCGCCGAAGTTGCGCACCGTCTTGCCTGCGGCCTGGGCGCCGGTCCACAGGAAGCCGGACCGCTGGTGGCCGAGCGCGTCGTCCTCGGTGTCGTAGCTGCGCTGGTACAGCCCGGCGCTGGACTCGGTGTACTCGGGGTTGTCCGCCTGCATGAGCCAGTTGTGGCCCTCGGCGGAGTTGGTGCCGATGGAGTAGGTGTTGTCGTAGAGGCCGAACTGGCGGACCATGGCGTGCTGGTTCGGCGTGACCTTCTCGCCGAACTGCGCCAGCGACGGGTCGCCGTTGCCGCGCGGATCGTCGCCGAACAGCTGGTCGTAGGTCCGGTTCTCCTTGACGATCAGCCAGACGTACTTGATCGTCGAGGGGTCGCCCAGGCGCTTGGGGACGGGGACGGGATGCTGCTTGTTCGCCTCGGTCTGCCTGACATCGTGCTTGCCCCAGCCGTTCTGGGCGAAAACCGTGGCCGTGGACCTGGCGATCGCCCGGTCGTCGGGCAGCCTGAAGCGGAGCAGCGTGCCGGTGGAGTCGTGGGTGTTGTGGCCGGTCGCCGGGACGGTGCCCGGCCCCTTGTCGATGGTGCGGGTCGGGCCGCGCTCGCCGATGCCGCGCATGTTGGTGACGATCACCTCGTCCCCGACGGTGGTCACCTCCGCCGGGTAGTAATCCATCGGGAGCAGGCCGACGTACCTGACGGGCTCCTGCGGGCGAGTGTAGCGGTAGACGGCGACCGCGTTGGCCCGGCCGAGAGTGACGAGCAGGTGACCGTCCCTGGTCAGGGTCACCCCGCTGGGGGCGTAGCCGACCTGCGACTGCGGCCACGGCTGGGTGGCGATCGTCTGGACGACCCGGTCGCGGGCGGTGTCGATGACCGAGACCGTGTCGTCGAAGGTGTTGGTGACGAACAGGGCGCCGCCGGCGGCGTGCAGCGCGGTCGGGTGCAGTCCCACGTCGATGGAGGTGACCGCGGCCGCGGGATCGGCGATGTTGATCACGCTGACGGTGCCGGTGGTGGTCGCGCCGGTGACGAGGTTGGCAGGCACCTGGGTGCCGTAGGAGTTCATCGTCGCCTCGCCGGGCTTGGCCGGGCGGCCCCCCTCGTTGCTGACGTACAGCTTGCCGCCGACCATGGCCAGGCCACGTGGCGCCGTGCCCACTGTCCAGCTCCGCTGGATCGCGCCGGTGGCCGCGTCCATGGCCACGACGCGGTTCTGGCCGTTGACGGCGACGTACACAGTCGTGCCGTCGGTGGAGAAGACCGCCTGTGCGGGCAGCGCCTTCATGGCGCCCTGCGCGGCGATGGTGATGAACGTCGGTTGACCCAGGGTTCCATCGGCGTTGACCGGGAAGCGGTTGAAGCCGTTGATCTGCGGCAACCACAGGGTCTTACCGTCGGGAGAGTACGCGGGACCTTCCTGGCCGACGTCGTTGCCGGAGATGCGCACCCCGGCGGTCGTGGCGGTGCCCGCCTGCTGCAGCACCTTGTACGCCCGCAGGTCGACGATGGTCAGCGCGATCGAGCGGTCGTTGGTGAGGGCGGCGAGGAAGCGGCCGTCCGGACTGATGGTCGAGGCCAGCAGTTTGCCGTTGTCCACGAGCAGGCGGCGGCCGATCGACTTCACGATCTGGTCACTGGCGAGCTGCAGGCCGTCCTTGTACGTGGTGCCGACCAGGTTGGAGTCGAACCCCTCGGTGGAGGCGTAGGCCATGCCGCCGCCGGTGACGGCGATGGCCACGGAGCCCGCGACTGCGACGCGGGCCCGGCGGCTGGAACGCCACGCCAAGAGCCGGCGGTGGCTCTTGGTGATGCGCTGACGTGTGACGTGCATGGTTCATCAGCCCTTCACGGTGCTTGTGAGCAGATCGATGTTCACGTCGAACTGCCACAGGGGGTTGGGAGCGTCCCCGATGGGAGTGCGGACCTGGAAATAGCCGTTGACCTCTTTGGGGCCGTCACCGTCTGCGATGAAGCGGCCGTCCGAGGTGATGTCGAGCTGGTAGATGGCGTTGCCGAGGGCTGTGGCGCCCGGCAGGTGCCAGGACACGACGCACCGCCAGTCGTTGCCCGGCCCTTCGTCCGCGACCCGCGAGCCGCCCTTGTCGCAGGAGGCAGATGCCTGGAGCTGTGCCTCGGTGACGTCGGGGCGGCCGAGCTCGCGGGTTTGCAGACGGTAGAGGTGGGCGAAGGCCGTGCCGAGCGAGTCCTGCACCTTGGCCTGCTCAATACCCGAGCCGGTGGCCGGGGTCGCCACGACGATCACGCCGTAGGCGAGGACGGTCAGCGCGGTCAGCGGCAGGACCCCGGACAGGATGTTCCTGGCCGACCCGTCGTAGTTCAGGTCGGTGAAGTCCCGGCGCAGGAACAGCCGGTACGCCAGGGCGGTGGCGACAACCGCCCAGGCCAGACTCACCGCCAGGCCGATGAGGAGGGGGCCGGTCTGCACAGGGGCGGTGAAGAGTCCGCGCCAGGCCAGGAAGCCCTCGCTCGGCAGCGCCAGCCGTACCGCCGCGGGCAGCGGGAGCAACTGCGCGAGCTGGAGCACCAGGGCAAGCAGCGCGGGCATCAGCAGGCCCATGGGAGAGCGGCCGAGGACGATCGAGCCGAGGAGACCGACCGCGGCGAACGCGAGCGTGGGCGCCAGCGCGCAGGCCCAGGCGAGCAGGACCGTGCTTGCCGCGTCCCCCGGGGCGATGATGCGGCCGTCCAGGCCGACGAGCTGCCCGTTGCCGACGGCGGCCAGACCGCCCGCGATGCCGGAGGCGGTCAGCCCGATCACCAGGAGCAGGATGACGGTGAGGCTGGCCAAGCTCTTGGCCACGAAGATGCGGCGCGGGGACCGTACGGCCACCAGCAGGTGGCGCCAGGTGCCGAGCCGGTCCTCCACGGCGAACACGTCGCCGGCGACCAGCGAGGTCAGCAGCGGGAGCGCCCACGTGCAGGCGAAGTCCAGGACGACCAGTGATCCCGCCCAGCCGGTGGCGTTCATCCAGCGGCCGAAGACCGTGTCGGTGGGGAGTGAGCTCTGCAGGCTCACCACGGCCACGAACGCCGCGGGGCCGAGCCAGCAGACCAGGAGCAGCAGCCGGATCCGCCATTGGGAGAGCAGCTTGACCAGCTCGAACCGGTAACCGTTCCGTAAGGGAGCGGGGCTGGCGGCCCGGGGTTCTGCGACAGTCGCTGTCATGAAGGGTCCGTTTCCGTGAGCCTCAGGAAGGCGGCCTCGAGCGGTGGCACCACCGGTCCCAGCTCCCTGAGCGCGACCCCGGCTGTCACCAGGCGGGCGATCAACTCGTCCAGGGAGGACGTCGATCCGTGCACGACGACGTCGGTGTTCTGGCCCGGCACGAGGCGGAGCCCGGGCGTCTGCGCCGCGTGCTCCCTGGCGGCATCGGGGTCGGTGGTGACCAGCCGATAGTCCAGGTCGCCGCTCTCCGCGGCCAACTTGCTTACCGGACCGGAGAACACGGCCCGCCCGGTGGCGAGGATGGTCACCTCCGAACACAGCGCGGCCAGGTCGTCCATCCGATGGCTGGATAGGACCACCGCGGTTCCGTCGGCGGCCAGCGCGCTGATGACCCGGTGAACGTGCCGCTTGCCGGCGGGATCGAGGCCGTTGGCCGGTTCGTCCAGGACGAGCAGCCGCGGCCGGGTGAGCAGCGCGGCGGCCAGCCCCAGCCGCTGACGCATGCCCAGCGAGAAGCCACGGACCCGGTCGTCGGCGACGTCGGTGAGCCCGACCTGCTCCAGCGCCTCACTCGCGTCGACGGCGCTCTCCCGCAGCGAGGCCAGCGCCGTCAGGTTCTGGCGAGCCGTGAGCGAGGGATACAGCCCAGGCCCGTCGACGAAACCCGCAACACCATCGGGTACGGCCAGCGTCCGCCCCACCGGCGCACCGAGGATCTCCAGTCTGCCGCCGTCGGCGACCGTCAGGCCGAGCAGCAGGCCAAGGAGCGTGGTCTTCCCCGCGCCGTTGGGCCCGACGAGCCCGTGGATCTGCCCACCCATCACGAAGAGGTCGACATGGTCAAGGGCCAGCACTTCGCCGAAGGTCTTGATGATCCCGCGTGCCCGGACCGCGGGGGGAATCGCCGCCATGTCGGTCCCCTTTGCTTGATTCCCCAACCCGGGCAATCTAAAGATCGTGATTTACCCGGAGCTGACGAACAGCCAAACTCTGCGTAAACCACTGGACCAGCCCTTATTTCAGGACTTTGGCGGCTAGGGACTGACTAGGCCTCGAGGATGGCGCCGTCCCGGCGAGCGACATCGAGCACGCCGTGGGCGCCGGTGACCTGGCGGGGTGCTCGGCCGTGCCAACGGGCTGTGGCTGCACGTGTGGCGGTGCGCCGTACGCCGCGACGACTTTGCCGGTCTCGCCCGGCTGGCGTCCCTGTGGGTGGCATATGCTCCCCCGCACCTGCCCGCCCAGTTCGTCTCGACCTCGCCGATCCAGTTCTGACGCCAAGGGAGACGCCCCGGCCGCGGTGCCAGTCGGACATGCCTTCTAGGAAAACGTCCTCCTCGGTGACGTAACGGAAGGCCCAGCTGGTGTCGCACGGAAGGTTGTCCGCCGTCAGCGTCAAATGGCTGAAGGTCAACGCCAGCCGATCGCGGGGGCGACGTGGGTCAGGACCGATTCGAGGAGATGGGCGTTGTAGTCCACGCCGAGCTGGCTGGGCACCGTCAGCAGCAGCGTGTCGGCCGCGGCGATCGCCTCGTCGGCGGCCAGTTCCTTGACAAGGACGTCGGGCTCGGCGGCCTGATGCAGGCCATCGACACCCAGCTGACCGGACAGCCATTGCGGGCAATCGTGTCGCTGACACCCGGCGGGCTGGATGCCGACTTCGAGCCACCACTGATAACCCTGGCGCTCGGGACCCCCGGGGTGCATCTGTTCACCGATGCCATCAATCCGGGCCGGCAACCTGACACCCCAACTGGCCCGCCTCGGAGCGGCCGTCGAGCAACTGTCCGCGACACACTGCCGATTCTCATGACCGCAGAAACTCGTCGGGGCCATCGTGACGGCCAACCGTCGCGGCCGGCGGCCGCGACGGGCAGTGCGGTGGCGAGGGCCATGCCGCCGAGCGCAATCGCGATGGTGAGCCGCGCGTGCAGTCGTGCAGTTCTGGCGGGCATCCTGACATTCGAGAGACTGCAGTGCGCTATCGGATGTTGTAGCCCTGGGAAGTCCAGAACGAGGTCGGGTTCGGGTTTTCCAGCCTCGGGTCGTTGACGCTCTTGGCCGCGAGCGTCCGCTGACCAAGGCGCATCTCGACGTGTGTGTGGGCGTTCGAACCGGACGACACCCCGCGCCACGATTCGGTGGCGATGACCTGGCCGCGGCTGACCTGCTGGCCCTGGCTCAAGGAGGACGACGGAGCGGTGTGCAGGTAGATCACCGTCTTGTCCAGCGCGGCGTTGTAAATGGCGATCGTGGAAAGCCCCCGGCCGCCGGTCGCCCCGCGCACGACATTGATGACCTTGCCGCTCACCAGGGAGTGGACTTGCGCGCCCAGGCCGCGAGCGAAGTCGATGCCCTCGTGCCGGCCGGAGATGTGTTTGTAGCCGTCGAAGCCGACGACGAGCCGGCCTCTGGCCTGATACAGCGCGTACGACATGTCCACGCGGGCTGGGGTCGACGGGCTGAACTGGTGTGAGGCGTTCTGATTCTTGAGAATGGAGTTGAGGTTGCCTTTGGCGCCTGGCGGGAAGTCCTGATATTCGCCAGCGTGGTTGCTGTTGTAGTAGACGCGGACGGTGGTGCCGGTGCGGTTCCAGGCGGAGGCAGCGGCATTCTTGACGCATTGGCCTTGGCCGTTGCCAGGTCCCTTGAAGTCGTAACAGGACGGCTGCTTGGTGCCGTAGTCGGCGACGGATCCGGTGAAGTCCGAGATGGATCCTTGGTTGCCGCTGTTGAAGTAGTAGCAGAATTCGCCGCTGTCGCACACGCCGTCACGGCCGGCGGCCGCGACGGGCGGCGCGGTGGCGAGGACTGTGCCGCCGAGCGCCATCGTGACGGTCGCGGTGGTGAGGGTCCTGCTGAGCGTTCTCATGGTTTCTCTTTCTGCTTGCGGATCGCGGGTTGTGCAGGGGAGTCAGCGGCGCTGGTACTCCTCCCAGGTGCGGATGGTGACCTTCGGGCCGTCGTCGGGGCCGCGGTTGGCGAGCCCGTTCAGGCCGAGGTAGTAGTCACCGATCTGGTGCTGCGCCTGGCTGGAAAGGTCGGTGTCGCTGATGGCGGCTGCATGGATGTGCCACGGCCAGTTGCCTTGATCGGGGCTGCGCACCCATGCCGCGAAGCCGACCTGACGCAGCGCGCGGACGATCGCGGTGCGGGTGGCGGAGCTCATTTGCTTGACCGAGATGTCCACGACGCCGCCGCCGTCGTGGGTGCCCGCGGACGTGGGGTCGCCGCCAGGGTTGTACGACCCCTGCTCGAGCACGAGTTCGCGGCCGAGCAGCCGCTTCGCCTCGCCCAGCATGCTCCGCGTGCGGGTGTTGAGGACGAAACGGCCGCTGGACACCCGGCCGCCGGGGTCGACGATGTGGGTGAGTGCGAAGCGGCCGGCTCCGAGCCTGGGGAGCGACGCCTTACCCGGCAGGCCGTTGGCATCGAGACCGGTGTAGCCGAGCGACTTCTGGAACTTCGCGTAGGCGGCGACTGTCGCGGTGCCGAAGTAGCCGTCCACCCATTTCGCGTCGAGCAGTTGCCGGTCACGCAGCGCCCGCTCGACGAGGAGCACGCCGGCCTTCGCGCCTGGGGTCAGCGTGTCGTCAGGTCGCCGCGGGTCGATCTGGGCTGCCTTGACAGTGGCTTCCATGTTCACGCTGGGGAGCGCCGCAGCCTGGTGCACGAAGGTGTCGTCGTCATGGGAGGGCCGGCGGCAGCCGGACAGTGTGCAGCTCGGGCCCATCCGCGGCGCCTCGATCGCCTTCTGCGGAAGCACCTCGAAGCGGGCGCTGTAACCGTCGGCATCGACGTCGGCCCGGTGCTTGAACGAGGTCCTCGTGTAGCCTTCCGGGCTTTCGGCGGCGACCGGCAGTTCGGCGACGGCGTTCCGGAGCAGTGGCCCGGCGTGTTCGACATGTGACCCGGCAGCGGCCGGGGCCGAACCGGCAGCGATGGCCGCGGCCACTGCCAAGATCGCGCTGCCGGTTGTTGCCAAAGTGGGGCGTCCAGCCACGAGCGTGATCCTCCAGTATCGATCAATCGCTCTAAGTAAGCGATCACTCGCGCTAAGTAATCATGCTGAGTCGTGACTGCATCACTGGCGGCATGGTGACAGCCACCTGGCCTGTCGACCTTCGGGGCATTTGAACCCAGCAGCGGGCCCGCTGCTTGACGTCTTGCGCCCAGGTCGGTCACCGAGAGGACCCGGCTGCCACATCACCTCTATTGGCACTTTTAGTAAATAAAGCAATACTTAGAGCGAGCATCGAGATCTTCGCATCCCGTTCGGCGATGGCGACCAGGAAAGGAATCCGCGCCGGCGCCGCGGTCGCCGGGGTGCTGCTGTCTGGCTGCCTGCTGGCGGGCTCACCCGCGCTGGTCTCGCCCGCGTCCGCCGACAGCGTCGCCGCCCGGTTCACCACGGCGTAGCCGGACTGGCGGCCCGGGCAGAGCACCCGCTCCGCCACCGTCGCGCTGGCCTTCCAGCAGAACGGGAACCTCGTCCTGGTCCATCGGAGCACCGGGAAAGCGCTGTGGGCGTCAGGCACCCGAGACCGGGGCGTGGTCCGGCTGGTGTGGACCAACACCGGGTTCATCCGGCTCAAGAACGCCGCCGGCAACGACGTTTGCACCATCGTCAAGCTCAAGCCCGCCTCCGGCGGGCACGCGAGCATCCAAGACGACGGCAACTTCGTCTTCTAAAGCCAAAGGGTGTCCAGGCTGATGTGGTCGCCCCAGCTATCCGTGCGCGCCGCCGCCGGAGCGGGCCTGCTGTTCGCCGCGGCCGCGCTGACCAGGAAGATCGCGCTGCCGCTGCTGCTGCTCGTCGTGCTCGTGTGATTCTGTCGATGAGCAAGGGAGCCAGATGTCGGCGAGTTTGGGCGCCATTTGAAGATCAGCGGCCTGAAAGTGTCGATGAGTTTTGACGCCAGTACTTGGATCTCGACTGCCTTACACTCACGTCCATGACCGTGGCCTTGATCAAATTGGGTGTGGGTACGCAGCTACGGGGCATTCGTTCGGAACCAATCTGGTCGGCTATTTCTTGCTGGCCCATCCCGAGCGCGTGGCCGGACTGATTCAGATTGCCGGGCCGTTTCTGGATCCTTGGCGGGAAGCCGACCGAGCAGCACAGCGAGCACGACGCACTGATGACCAGCAGATCAAGCTCGATGAACTGGATGCGCGCGAATCGCGCACAGAAGCCGAGGAGACCGAATACCTCACACTGGCGTGGTCTACTGACCACGCCGACCGAACTCGGGCCTGGGAATGGGCGCTGGCATCAGCCCGCACGCTACGGCCTATCAACTACGCGATGAACGCCCAGCTCAACGCGGCCAAGAAGGCTGATCCTCTCGAATCACACGTGGACGAACTTCGCGAGCGCCTGCCGTCCGGCGCGGTGATCATCGGCGGAGCTGGCGACAGCCGCCCCGCTGATGCCCTACGACGCCTCGGGGCACGCCTCAACTGCGAGGTCATCATCGTCCCGGATGCGGGGCACCATCCGTGGCTGGAGGCACCGGACCAGTTCGGTGCGGCGTTCCGTGCTGCAGTGGAGGAGCAGACCCGAAGGGCTAGCTGACGGGCCAACGCCCACCTATGCCAGACACGCCCGGGGCTCAGTGCAGGAAGGCATCGGGCACAGCGCGACTGTCGCCCGGCCGGCGTCGATGTGCTCGCCGTCCTGCGTGACCAGCTCGAACGGCCCTCGTAGCAGCAGCGGGCCGTCCGCGCACGGAGTCGCGGTCACCACTTTCCCTCATCCGCCTCACCTGCCCACAACGCGGTCCCGCTACCGTCGCGTCGAAGCTGTGACCTAGCCGGCCACGACGAGGGCCTGGGGTGCGGCCTGTTTCATGCGCGTGCGCAACCACAGGAGCTGGGTGGCGGTCTCGGCCTCACATCGCGCGACGGCCCGTACCAGCTGCTCGTCGCGCGCCCCTTGCGCCGCCTGCCCGATCAGGGTCCACGCCACGTCGCATTCGGCCGCCATCAGGTACAGGTCGTGCAGGTCGCGCAGCAGGCCGAGACCGCCCTCACGGGTGCCGGTGAACAGGGCCGAGTGCAGCCGCTGAGGTTCGTCGGGGGCGTGCTCGGCGTAACGTTCGACGAACGGCGCCAGCTCGGTCTCATGGTCGTCGCACTGTTCGGCCAGGCGATGGCACAGGCGGAAGACGTCCGCCTCGTCCTGGTGCCCGTCCGCCACGTCGCGAAGGGCGCCGGCCAGTTCCCGCTCCGATCGGTGCAGGAGCCCGAGGTAGTGGGCGAGGAACACGCTCAGCCTCCGATCCTGGTCAGCCGGACCGCGGTGACCTTGTAGAGGGGTTGTTTGGAGACCGGGTCCCAGCCGGTGGCCGTGACCTCGTTGGCGGCGCGCGGTGGTGCGCCCTCGGCCAAGTCCCAGTAGCCGTAGTGGAATGGGACGAACACCACGCCCCGCCGTACCGCGCGCAGTCGCGCACGGGCCTGTAGGGTGCCGCGCGGCGACTCGATGCGGATCATGCCACCTTCGGCAATGCCCATTTCGTCGGCGTCCTGCGGGTTGATCTCCACCCACGAGTCGGGAGCGGCGCCTTCGAGCTGCGGGGCTCGGCCGGTCTTGGTGCGGGTGTGGAAATGGTGCACGGTCCGCCCGGTGGTCAGCAGCATCGGGTACGCGTTCGTGGGCGCCTCGGGCGAGGCATGGTACGGCTCGGCGTGCAGGAAGGCACGACCGCCCGGCTGCCGGCCCACATAGTGTTCGCGGCCGTATTCCGCTCCGGTCGTCAGGTCCTGGCCGTAGGTCTCGCAGTAGCCAGGGTCGGTAGGGAACCGTCCATCGGTGTAGAGCCGCTCGGTCCCGCCGGGAGCCGACGGCGTGCACGGCCATTGAATGCCGCTGCCGCCGCGCAACCGGTCGTAGGACAGGCCGGTGTAGTCGCAGGGACGGCCGGCCGAGCAGGCCTTCCACGCCTCGAACGCCGACTCTGGATCGTGCCAGGTGATGAGCGGTTTGCCGTCGCGGTCGCGGAAGTGCATGCGCCGCGCGTAGTCCAGGAAGATGTCCAGATCGGGCCGGGCTTGTCCCGGCGGCTCTACGGCCTTCTCCGACAGGTGCACGGTACGGTCCGCGTTGGTGAACGTCCCCAGCTTCTCGCCCCAGGTCGCCGCCGGCAACACCACATCCGCCAGCTCGGCCGTCTCAGTGAGGTAGAGGTCCTGCACCACCACGAACAACTCCTCGCGGGACAAGATGCGCCGGATCCGCGCCAGATCGGGCAGCGACACCGCCGGGTTGGTAGCCGAGATCCACAGCAGCCGGATCGAGCCTTGCTCGGCGTAGCGGAAGATCTGCATGGCGTGCGTCGGCGGCGCCCAGTGCGGGATGACGGACGGCTCGACGTTCCACAACTCGGCGAGCTCGTTGATGTGCGCGGGGTTGTCCCAGTTGCGAAACCCCGGAAGGTCTCCGTCGGCGCCGGTCTCGCGGGTGTTCTGCGCGGTGGGCTGCCCGTTCATCTGCAGCACGCCCGCTCCCGGCCGGCCCAGCATGCCACGCAGCAGATGGAGGTTGTTGACCTGGCAGGCGGCGGCGGTGGCCTGATTGGACTGGTAGAAGCCCTGCAACACGGTCGACAGCAGCCGCTCGCACCCGCCGAGGAGCTCCGCTGCCTGCTCGATCCTGGCGACCGGCACGTCGCAGATCTGCGCGGCCCGCTCCGGAGGGCAGCCGGAGACGACACGGCACAGCTCCTCGAATCCGACGGTGTGCTCGGCCACGTACCGAGGGTCGTGCCAGCCGCGCTCGACGATCCGGTGGATCAGCGCGTTCATCAGTGCCAGGTTGGTGCCGGAGCGGACGGCCAGGTGCACGTCGGCCTCGCGCGCCACCGGCGTCTCACGCGGATCGACGGCGATCAGCGCGGGCGCGCGCGGCCCTCGGCGGCGATCCAGCATCCGCTCCCACAGGACCACCTGGGTCTCGGCCACGTTATGCCCCCACAGCGCGATCGTGTCGCAGTGGTCGACATCGGCGTACGAACCCGGCTGCCCGTCCGTACCGAAGCTCGCCTTCAGCGACGCGGCGGCCGTCGCCGTGCACAGGCGGGTGTTGCCATCCATGTGCGGAGTGCCGATGCCCGCCTTCCCGATCACCGCCAGCGTGTAGTACTCCTCCAGGAACAGCTGGCCACTGGTGTAGAAGCCGACCCGGCCCCACCCGCCCGGCCCTTCGAGCAACTCGCGCGAGCGGGCCACGATGCGGCCCATCGCGGAGTCCCAGTCCGACTCAACCAGCCGGCCCCCGTCGCGCACCAGGGGACGGGTCAGCCGGTCGATGCTGTTGTTGGCCTGCCAGCCGTACAGATCCTTCGGGTCGAGCCGCCCGCGATTGACCCGATCACCGGCGCGCCCGCGCACACCCACGATGCGGCCGCCTTTGACAGCGATGTCCATCGCGTCGCCGTTGGAGTGCAGGATGGAGGCCGACTGCGCCCACGACTCGACCTCCGCCTCCGCCAGATCGCCTTCGAGCTGGGTGTCCACGCGGACCGGCCACTCCTCTCCCGGGCCGTACGGCATCCGGGGACCCCAGGGATGGGCGACGCGATCAGACATGTCCACGATCCTTCCCGAGCGAATGATCGCCCTTGCATGGCCGGCATATTCTGGGGTGAGCGAGACGGGACAGTCCCGCGCGTTACGGCGATATCGGGCAAGAAGGGCCAGCCCGGCGACCGCCGGGCCTTGATCCTTCCGGAGCCCCGGCTCAGCCGAGGGCCTTTTCCAGCTGTGCCTTGCTCATCTTCGAGCGGCCCTTGACGTTGCGGCGCTTGGCCTCGGCGTACAGCTGATCCCTGGTACGGCCGCCCGCGCCGGAGTGCGAGCGCAGCCCGCCCCGCCGGCTCGAGGAGATGTCCTCGGTGGAGGTACGGCTCGCGGTCTTCGACTCGCCCGCCCTGGCCCGTTCCTTGTTCACGGTGCGGGCGGCGATCTCGGTCGCGCGCTTGGTGCTTTCGCCCCGCTGCTTGGCACTGTCCTTGATGTGTTGGTACTGCCGTTCCCGCTTACGGCTCGATCCGCGAGGCATACGTCTTCCTCCTCAGGAGAAGCATCGGAATCCCTCGTCCACTACCCCGAAGAAACCGACGAAACGACCCGGCGCTTCGTACGAATGCAGCTGGCAGCGGCGGGGCGACCGAGCTGCGGATGGCGCCCCCTTGCCCCTGATGGGCTGCGTTCGGGCATGCGGCATGCTCACTGGCACGTCAACAAACGACGCCTGTCAGCGGCCGCTGACCGCTCTGGCGAGATCATCGAAAGGCCGGACGTCGCCAGGGCAGGCGGCATGCCCGTTGCATGAGTTGTCGGGTCAGCCCGTCGGCGGATGGGGATCGTTACCGGGCTCGATGGTGCGCTGGTCGCGTACCCGCCCGTCAATACCGTGGATGCGCAACTCGCCGCCGCCGTCGCGCCGGAGCAGTTCGCCGGCCCGCTGCACTGCCGCCGCCTGGGTGTCCGCCGTGAACAATGCGCGCTGACCGCCCGGCTTCGTGACCGCCCAGCTGCCATCAGGGCGTTGCACCACGTCTCTGGAGTTGGCCTGACCTGCCATGAGAGAACGCCTCTTTTCGGTGATCGCAAGAAGACTCACCCGTGCCCTGATATCGGGAGCCTAGTCATAGAGGGCCCATCGGAAAGGGAAGTAGCGGCGAAACCGCCTCGGGCCAGGTGATAGATCGAGCGGACGTCATGATCTGCCCTGCGATTGGCCTCGTTGGCCCTCCAATAGGGCCATGGTGCCGCTGTGCTGGGATGAACCGGTAGCGGCTGGAGATGACAGGAGCTATGGCAAGGTCAGCGCTGGTCGTCATCGACATGCTCAACCCGTACGAACACCAGGACGCCGCGCAGCTTGCCCGGCAGGTCGCGACGATCATCGAACCGCTGGCGGATCTGGTAGCGCGCGCCAATGAGCGTGACGATGTCGAACTGGTGTATGTCAACGACAATTACGGTGACTTCGCCGCCGACCGGCGCGGGATCGTGGCGAAGGCGCTGAACGGCAGGCGGGCGGACCTGGTGGAGCCGATCCTGCCGCCGCCCGGGTGCGCGTTCCTGCCCAAGGTGCGCCACAGCGCGTTCTTCGGCACCTCCTTGGAATACCTGTTGGCTCACCAGCAGGTGGAAACGGTCGTGCTGGCCGGGCAAGTGACGGAACAGTGCGTGCTGTACAGCGCGTTGGACGCGTACGTGCGGCACTACAAGCTGACCGTGCCGCCGGACTGCGTTGCCACCATTCACGAGGACCTCGGTCAAGCAGCCCTACGGATGATGGAACTCAACATGTCCGCGCACCTCATCCCGTCGGGTGTCTGCTTCGCCTCCTGAGCGCCGATTCGTCTCACAGCCTCGATACGCCGCCCATGGCGGGCGACCGATGAAGCGCATGATCGAGCCCGATCATCACAATCACACCCACTCGGGCGTCCAGTCCGACATGGGGAGGGGGACGGTTGGCCCCGGATCCACCGCAGCCTGCTGGAGTCACAGATCCTCATCGTCGCCGCGCCGACGTGGGTAGGTCATCTGGTCGCGGTCGCAGAAGCGCCGGCCGCCATCCCGTTCCTGCCCCACCCCAGTGACGCTCGACGCATCACGGACGGACACCAGCGATACCGCACGGACCGGAGCGTCACCCAGCTGTCGTCCACCTCGAACGACAAAGCGCCGGGTCGGCCCCTGCCTGCCGGACTCTCGTGGCCGGTTCGGCCCGCGCGAGGACGCCCTGGCCGACCAGGCGTTTGAGCTTGACGGAGAGCCTCTCGGTGCTTCTCGAAACGATGAGCAGACCCAGCACCTCGCTCCCATCCCAAGCCCGTAAGGAGGGCAGTCGGGGTCGGCGACGGTGTCCAGAATCTGCTAGTGGCGCGATGGCTGGCCGGGGCGCGCGGAAGTTGGCGGGACGTTCTCTACTGAAGCAGGGTCTTGCGGGTGAGGCGCAGGTGCTCGAGCGTTGGCCCGAAGATGCATCCGACCGCGATCAAGCCGCTGTTGAGGAGCTAACCGGCCACACCGCGAGCGGTGGGAGCAGGGCGCGCCCAGCCGCTCCGTCCACGATAGGTCGTCCTGGCCCCCGACCAGGGCGACCCTGACTATGCCGTCTCGGGGGGCTCGTTAGACCCGCGTGCCCGCATGGCGGCGATCGCCTGCTCGATATGGTCATGGACGGTGACCGCCTGCCAAGTGTCGGTCATGGTCAGCAGCCGGGCCACCGAGGGCTGTATTCCGGCCAGGTGCAGCTCCGCGTTGTGGGCGCGCGCGAGGACGGAGGCGTTGATCAGAGCGGCCAGGCCGGAACAACCCAGGAACGACAGCCCGCTAACGTCGATGATCAGGTGCTCGTCCAGGCGCCGGCGCTCGTGATCGAGGTAGGCGTTCAGCTCGATGGAGTTGCTCGCATCCACCTCGCCGATCACCGTGATCAGCGTGGCTCCCGGGAAATGGCCGCTTCTCAACGTCATCACCGCGCCGCCTACGGGCTGCCGCGGGCATGCCGGGATCGGTGGCAGGGGCCGGAGGGGCCGAAATCGCGTAGCGCGGGTCGAGTCAGGTCGGCGACGGTGCAACATCGGCAACACACTCCCGGGACGGGAATTCCCCTTCTGGGCGTCACCATCCGACCCGGATCGACAAACACGCAGTCAAAGCGCTGTCAGGCATCATGTGCCCTCAGCCCGGCTCGCTACACCTTGAGCTTCCCCTCTTAACGTGGAGACCGAACCGGAAGAGGTTTGGTCGTGGCAGCAGTCACGCGAGGCCGCGCTGCGCATGCCAAGGTGTCACACTTGATCCATTCCTCAGGTCAAGCGCCGCGGCGTACAGACCGACAACACCCCCGGTGAACCTGCTGGACTGCGGAAGGTCAGTGTCGCCGACGTGACGAGAGCCGGGCCGCTTGGTCACGGGCGCGTGGGGGGATGGCCTTGCGATGTGGCCCGTCGTCGGGATCGACCTCATGTCGCAGTTGGACGCAGTCGTCGAGCAGCGCGCCGTACAACGTCCAGAGGGGTGAATGCGGATCGATCTTCGCCATCTGCTTGCGGGCGGCGCGTTCGAGGCGCTCGCCTTCTGCTACGGCGGCGCGCAGGCGGATCAGGTCCTCGCCGCTGCCAGGGGCGACCAGCAGGTGCTCGAAACAGGCGTAGGCCTTCCCGATCGCATCCAGCAGGTCGGCGAAGACCCGGGGAAAGCTGCCGGTCTCGCGCTGTCCTGGCAGGCCGCGAACCCCGGCAGCCAGGTCGGCGAGGGCACGGGCGACGCCGCGCAGTTGAAGACAGGCGTGCTCCAGGCATAGGACAGCCTGCATGATGCGGCGTAGGCGCTGGCGGGTTCGCGCCCGACGTAGGGTGAAACGCAGGGACTCGGTGGCTCGTTCAGCGCTCTCGTGGGCCGAACGCAGCCTGACGGACATGCGTCTGGCGCGGGCCAGCCATTTCTGCGCCTGGTGCGCGGTCCAGGACTGCCTGACGCCTTCCGCCAGGTCGGAGCAAAGGTCGGCGAGATCATCGGCCAGGTCGGCCAGGTCCTTGGCGGCCCGGCCCACGTGACGGGGCGGGATCATCAGTGTGAGCGTGGCTCCGACGAACGCGCCGATGACGATGTCGAGCAGCCGCGCCATGCCGTACTCGCGGCCCAGGGCGAACACGAGTAGGGCGGTGATGGGCGCCTGTGTGTTCTGCCACGGTATGCCGACTGTTCTGCTGACCACCAGCGCGACCGTGACCAGGACGGCCATGGTGGCGGCGCTGGTGCCGAACACCTGTACGAAGCCGATAGCAGCCGCCAGTCCGACCAGCACCGCGACGGTCTGCTGGATGGCATGAACCACGGTGCTGTAGGCGGTCGCCGTCACCGAAAGCAGCACGCCGGTGGGAGCGAGCACCGGCTGAGATGAGCCGATCAGTTCGGTGGAGATCCACCATGCCACCAGGCACCCGACGATGACCGTCACCGTCGGCATCAGCAACTGCCTCTCACGCCGCACCCAGCGGCGTAGCCCACGCCGCCCCCATTGACCTGAGCCGGGGACTCGGTCACCCCACCTGTCCAGCCATCGCCTCGCGGCGGGCAATGCCATCACCGCACCCCCAGACGTGGTGCCCCGCCTGGCGGCTTCCGGTCGTCTTTCACCTCTTACCGTGAAGCTGCCCGCGTTGGGTAGCGGGCGCTCCGTTCTCGAGCAGCATTTTGCCCTAAGCAGGCCCCTCGACGACACAGCGGCCGCCGCCGCAACGCTGCCGCGTCGTCGAGCGAATAAAGCGGCTGTGCGTTCTTCGGCGCGCCCGGCACGTTGTGCCCGTTGGGGCAGCACCCCCTACTTAGCGGCGTAGGTCTTTGCTCATCCCGGCCGTAGCCACCTGGTAGAGCAGGGGTTGAAAGGTCGAGTACGGGTGTGGTCGATCAGCGTGACCAGCGCCCCCGCCTTGGCCAGCGTTCGCACTGCGGCCAGCCCGGCGAAACCCGCCCCCACGACGTACGGGTCCAGCGCACGCTCGCTGTCGCTGACCTTGCCTCACCCTGAGGAATTACCCGCCGGCCCCGAGCCCAGATCAGCGGCGGTAACCGGCCATGGCCTCCAGCCGTGCGATCCGGTCGGCGATCGGTGGGTGGGTGGAGAAGAGCCTCCCGATGCCCCCGCCACGGAACGGGTTGGCGATCACGAGGTGCGAGGTCGAGGAGAGCCGACCGGTCATCGCGGCCGCCACCGGCCCGAGGATCATCATCAGGAGGGCCCCGAGGAAGCCGGGACCCTCGTCATCGTCTCCCCCGCCGAAGAACCCGGCCAGGTGTGACCATCGTGGCCAGGGCCCCGCCACGGAGGAGATCAGAATGTCGCGGTTGTAGACGTGCGACAGCTCGTGCCCGAGGACCGCGCGCAGCTCGCGTTCGTTCATCCTCCCTGCGAGCAGAGGCACCAGCAACGCGCCGAATCTCGTCATAGCAGTAGGTCGAAGACACGGATTGTGCGTGTCCACTCCTTGCTCGCCGGGTTCTTGCGGTCAGGCTCTATGGTTCTGATCGCCCTGGCGAGGGCCACGGAGAGCCCACCCGCCACAGCCGGTAGCCGGGCCTCGGCTTCTTCGCTGAGCGACAGATCCAGCGGAGGCAGCGCCGCGAGGTCCGCCAGGATCGATGCCAGGTCCAGTTCCTCGTCCAGGTCCCGGAAGTCGTGCATGCTCTCCTGCAGTCCCTTGGTGATGGGCAGATCCCAGAACTCGATGATGTCGCGCCTGTTCGACTTCGCCGCGGCCTCGGCGACGACGAGCATGTCGTACAGCTTCCGGTTGATGAAGTCGCTGTAGCGCTTGAGATCGGATTTGTCCACGTCTAGTCCCGCGGCGGCGCGGAAGAAGTGCTCGAACCTGGAAACCGCGATCACTGGCATCTGGATCACCGTCCTTGCTGTCGATGCCCTGTCATGGTGAACCTTTCGTGCAGCAGGCGTACGGCCATCGCACCCTCCCCCACCGCGGACGCGACCCGTTTGACCGACCCGCCGCGAACGTCCCCTACGGCGAACACGCCCGGCCGCCCGGCCTCCAGCGGAAGGGCCTCCCAGTGCGACGAGCGGTTTCCCGTGATGACGAAGCCCCGGTCGTCCAGCGGGACGGCGCCCGCCAGCCAGCCGGTGTGCGGATCCGCGCCGATGAACACGAACATCGCGTTGGTCTCGATCTCGATGAACTGCCCCGTCTGGTTGTTCTGGGCGCGGACGGCCCGCAGGGAGCCGTCGCCGAGGAGTTCGCGTACCTCGGTACGGAACATGATTTCGATGCCGGGCGTCCGGCCGATCGCGTCGGTGAGGTAGCGGGACATGCTCTCGCTGAGGTCGCCGCCGCGGACGAGCATGCGCACCGACGAGGCGTTCCTGGACAGGTACAGTGCCGCCTGGCCCGCGGAGTTGCCGCCGCCGACGATGACCACCGGCGCCTGCCGGCACATGCGCAGCTCGAACGGCGTCGCCGCGTAGTAGACGCCGCAGCCTTCGTACTTCTCCAGGTCGGGAACGTCGAGTTTGCGGTAGCGAGCGCCGGTGGCGATGAGCACGGCGTGGCCCTGCACGGCGGGCCCGCCCTCGACGAGCACGCTGTAGTGGCCGTCGTCGGCCTCCAGCCCGCTCGCCTCGGCCGGTACGGTCAGCCGGGCTCCGAACTTGGCCGCCTGGATGACGGCGCGTTCGGCGAGCTCGGCGCCCGAGATGCCCGACGGGAAGCCGAGGTAGTTGTCGATGCGGGAGGAGGTGCTCGCCTGGCCGCCCGCGGCGACCGCGTCGAGCACGACCGTGGTCAGGCCCTCCGAGGCTCCGTACACGCTCGCGGCCAGGCCGGCGGGGCCCGCGCCCACGACGATCAGGTCGCACACGCCGTCGCCGGGCCGCGGGGCGGGCAGGCCGATGGTCTTGGCCAGCGTGGCGGCGGTCGGGTTGCGCAGCACCTGGTCTCCGCGCCAGATCACGATCGGCGTGTCCTGCGGGGAGATGCCGAGCTGGCGCAGCAGCGCCTCCGCCTCCTCGTCCTCCTCCAGGTCGATCCACCGGTGCGGGAGCCTGTTGCGGGCGGCGAACTCGCGCAGCCGGCGGGCGTCGGGCGAGTAGCGGGAGCCGATGATGCGGAACCCGGCGTCCATGCCGATCAGCAGTGTGCGGCGGGTCAGGTAGGCCCGCAGGACGAGGTCTCCGAACGCCGGGTCACCGGCCACCATCGTGCGCACCTGGTCGGCCGGAACAGCCAGGATCTCGCCGGGCTCCCGCACGACGGCGGTCAGGAATCCGGCCTGGCCGGTGAGGAGGCCGAGCTCGCCGAGAAAGCGTCCGGGGCCGTGGACGGCGATCGTCCGCTCCTCCTCGCCGCCGTACCCCTCGACCGTGGCCACCTTGCCCCGCAGGATCACGATGAACTCCCGGGCCGGCTCACCCTCCCGGTAGAGCACCTCGCCGGGCGACACGGTTCTGCGCTCGCCGCATTTCGACAGCTCGGCGACGCGCCGCTCGTCCAGACGGGGATAGGCCCCATGCAGGTCCGGTGTCTCGGACAGGGAGGCCGCGGACTCCATCATGACGGTGTCCTCAACGTCCCCTCGACCCATTCGCGGAGCTGGGCCGGCGGGGCCCCGCCCGCGCGTTGTGCCACGACGCGGCCTTCGTTGAGCATCATGAGCGTCGGGACGGCCGTGATCGTGAAGCGCTGCGAGAGGGCCGGGGCCCGGTCCACATCGACCTTGACGAGCTTCACCCGTCCGGCCATCTCGTGGGCGAGTTGTTCGAGCGCGGGCGTGACCGCCCGGCACGGCGCGCACCACTGCGCCCAGAAGTCGACGAGTACGGGGAGGTGCACCCGTTCCGCGACCTCCGCGAAGGTGTCGTCGCCGGCGTCGGCGATCCACGGCAGCGGCCGGTGACAGTTCCCGCAGCGGGGCCGGCCCTCGGCCGCGGCCGGAACCCTGTTCTGCCTCCCGCAGTTCACGCAGGTCACGACGGTGTGCATGTCAGCTCCTCGGCGAGTGGAAGGTGACGTTGAGTTCCCCCTTGTCGGCGCCGACCGTGATGGTCGAGCCGTCGGGGACGTCGCCGGCCAGCAGGGCGCGGCCGATCCTGGTCTCGACCTCGCGGGCGATGAAGCGGCGCAGCGGCCTGGCGCCGTAGACGGGGTCGTACCCCTGGTTGGCGATGAGCTTGCGCGCGTCCTCGGTGACCTCCAGCGTGAGCCGCCGCTCGGCCAGGCGCTCCCTGATGTCGTTGAACATCAGCTCGACGATCCGCTCGATCTCCGCCTCGGTCAGCGGCTTGAACAGCACGACGTCGTCGATCCTGTTGAGGAACTCGGGGCGGAAGTGCCGGCGCAGTTCCGCCATCACCCCGTCGTGGGCCTCGGGCTTGATCTCGCCGTCGGGGGTGATCCCGTCGAGCAGGTGGTGCGAGCCGATGTTCGAGGTCATGATGATCACGGTGTTGCGGAAGTTGACCGTGCGGCCCTGCGCGTCGGTCAGCCGGCCGTCGTCGAGGACCTGCAGCAGCGTGTTGAAGACGTCCGCGTGGGCCTTCTCGATCTCGTCGAACAACACCACCGAGTACGGCTTGCGCCGCACCGCCTCCGTGAGCTGCCCGCCCTCCTCGTAGCCGACGTAGCCGGGAGGGGCGCCGACGAGGCGGCTGACCGTGTGGCGTTCCTGGTACTCGCTCATGTCGATGCGGACCATGTTGTCCTCGGTGTCGAACAGGGCCGCCGCGAGTGACCTGGCCAGCTCGGTCTTGCCGACCCCGGTCGGCCCGAGGAAGAGGAACGACCCGATGGGGCGACGGGGATCCTTGATGCCGGAGCGGGCGCGGATGATGGCGTCGGCCACCAGTCGCACGGCCTCCTCCTGCCCGACGACCCGCTCGTGCAGGATCTGGTCGAGCTTGAGCAGCTTGTCCCGCTCGGCCTCCTGCAGCCGGGACACGGGAATGCCGGTCCAGCGCGAGACGATGTCCGCGATCTCGTTCTCGGTCACCACCTCGCGCAGCAGCCGCTGCCCGTGCTGCCGGCTGCTCAGCCGCTCCTCCTCGGCGCGCAGCCGGCGCTCCAGCTCGGGTAGCTTGCCGTGGCGAAGCTCGGCGGCACGGTTGAGGTCGTAGTCGCGTTCGGCCTGCTCGGCCTCCCGCCGTACGTGCTCGATCTCCTGCCGCAGGCTCTGGACCTTGCGCAGGGCCGAGCGCTCGGCCTCCCACTGCGCCCGCATCGCGTCGGCCTCGGAACGCAGGGCGGAGAGCTCCGCGCGCAACTCGGCGAGCCTGGCCCGGCTGGCCGGGTCCTCCTCCTTCTCCAGGGCGGCCTCCTCGATCTCCAGCCGCCGCACCCGCCTGGTCAGGGCGTCCAGCTCGGCCGGCATGGAGTCGATCTCGGTCCTGATCATCGCGCACGCCTCGTCGACCAGGTCGATCGCCTTGTCGGGCAGGAACCGGTCGGAGATGTAACGGTGGCTCAGCGTCACCGCGGCGACGAGAGCGCTGTCCTGGATCTTCACGCCGTGGAAGACCTCCAGCCGCTCGCGCAGGCCGCGCAGGATCGAGATGGTGTCCTCGACCGAGGGCTCGTCGATCAGCACCGGCTGGAACCTGCGCTCCAGGGCGGCGTCCTTCTCGATGTGCAGGCGATACTCCTCGACCGTGGTCGCGCCGATCATGTGCAGCTCGCCGCGGGCCAGCATCGGCTTGAGCATGTTGCCCGCGTCCATGGCTCCCTCGGTCGCCCCGGCTCCCACCACCGTGTGCATCTCATCCACGAAAAGCAGGATTCGGCCCTCCGCCGCCTTCACCTCGTTCAGCACGGCCTTGAGGCGTTCCTCGAACTCCCCGCGGTACTTGGCGCCCGCCACGAGCGCGCCCATGTCCAGGTTGAAGACGGTCTTGTCGTGCAGCCCCTCGGGGACGTCGCCGTTGGCGATGCGCTGGGCGAGCCCTTCGACGACGGCCGTCTTGCCGACGCCGGGGTCGCCGATCAGCACCGGGTTGTTCTTGGTCTTGCGGGAGAGGATCTGGATCACCCGCCGGATCTCCGTGTCGCGGCCGATCACCGGGTCGAGCTTGTCCGCCCGAGCGTCGGCGACCAGGTCGCGTCCGTACTTCTCCAGCGCCTCGTACGCGACCTCGGGCATGGCCGAGGTGACGCGCTGGTGACCGCGTACGGAGGTGAGCGCCTCCAGGAACCGGTCCCTGGTCAGCCCCTGCTCGTGCAGCAGCCGACCGGACACGGTCGTGGGTCCTTCCTCGATCAGGGCCAGCAGCAGGTGCTCGACAGAGATGTACTCGTCCTTCAGCCGGCTCGCCTCCCGGTCGGCGGCGTCGAGCAGCCGCGACAGGCGCTGGGTGACGAACACCTGGCCCGGCGCGGCGCCCGGCCCGCTGACCTTGGGCCGCCGCGACAACTCGGCCTCCAGGTCGGCGTGCAGGCGCCGCGGATCGGCTCCGGCCTGCTCCACCAGCCTGGGTGCCAGACCTTCCGGCTGGTCGAGCAGGGCCATCAGGAGATGCTCGCCGTCGACCTCGGTGTGGCCGAAGCGCAGGGCCTTGGTCTGGGCGTCGTGCAGGGCTTCCTGCGACTTCTGCGTCATCCTGTTCGGGTCCACTCCAGCCCCCTAGCGTCGTGAGAGGCCGCGCAGGGCGGCCTCCAGCTCCTCGATCCGGTCGAGGAGATCGATCACCACGCCGATCGCGGCGTAGTTGATGGACAGTCCCTCGTGCAGCCGCTGGATCCGGGCCGCGGTTGCCACCTGGGAGGGGGCGAAGCACAACTCCCCCCTGGCGTTCCTGGTCGGCTCCAGCAGGCCGAGCGTCACCAGCCGGCGCACGGCCTGCGGGTGCAGGCCCGTGGCCCGCGCGTAGGAGTCCAGGTCGAGCCGGATCGGGCGGACGATCGCGTACGTCATGAACGCCCCCTCGGGTCGAAGTGAGAGACGGCGGCGAGCTGCTCGAACAGGCGCCGCTCCTCGTCCGTGAGCCTGGCCGGCACCATGATCCGGACCTCGGCGAAGAAGTCGCCGGGCGCTCCGCGCGGATTTGGCATACCGCGGCCCTTCAACCGCAGGCGGCGGCCCGAGGACGTGCCCGGCGGCACCTTCACCTTCGCCTCGCCGCCCGGGGTGTCCACCGCGACCGTGGCACCCAGCGCCGCCTCCCACGGAGCGAGAGGCAGCGAGGCGTGGATGTCGCGGCCCTCCACGCGGTAGCGGGGATGGGGGGCGATTCGCGTGATCAGGAGGAGGTCGCCGGCCGGCGCTCCGTCGCTTCCATGCCCGCCCTGGCCGGCCAGCCTGATCCGCTGACCGTTGGTGACCCCGGGTGGGATGTTGACCTCCAGTCGCCTCCCGCCGGGTAGCGTGATGGTTCGCCGCCCGCCGTGGTAGGCCTCCTCAACGGAAAGCGTCAGCTCCGCCTCCTGGTCGGCACCGGGCACGGGGCCCCAGTGCCGTCTGCCCCGGCCGCCGAACATGCCGCCGAGCAGGTCCTCCAGGTCGACTCCCTCGCCGAAGCCGAAGTCCCCGGGCCGGGCCTGGCGCCACTGGCCGCCCGCGCCGGCCCGCGCGCCGGCGCCCGCACGGGCGCGGGCCCACTCGGCGGGGTCCACATCGGGCGGCACCTGGCGGAAATCGTGCCCGAACGCGTCGTAGCGGCGGCGCGTCTCGGGATCGGAGAGCACGGAGTACGCCTCCGAGATCTCCTTGAACTTGTCCTCGGCGCCGGGATCCTTGTTGACATCAGGGTGATAGGCGCGCACGAGCTTGCGGTAGGCCCGCTGGATCTCGTCGGCTTCGGCGTTCCTGTCCACGCCGAGCACCTCGTAGTAGTCGCGCCGTGGGGCCATCACTCCACCTTCTTCGCGACGGCCACGATCGCCGGCCTGAGCTGCCGCTCGGCATCGCCGTAGCCGGGACGGAGCACCTCCACCACAGTGCCCGGGTCGGCATCGGCCCGCTCGACGGTGGCCACCGCCTCGTGGCGGGCGGGATCGAAGGGCACGCCCGCCTCGTCATGGCGGGGGTAGCCGAGCTTGGCCAGGAGGGCGACAGCCTGGTCACGCACGGCCCGTATCCCGTCGAGTACCGCGTCCGCGCCGCCGTCGCCCGCGTGGCTCAGCGCGAGCTCCAGGTTGTCCAGGATGGGCAGCCACTCGGCCGCCACCCTCGCCCGTTCCTCCGCCCTGATCCGCTCGGCGTCGCGGGCGATGCGCTTGCGCAGGTTGTCCAGGTCGGCGACGGCACGCAGCCAGCGGTCCTCCAGCTCCGCGAGCTTCGCGTCGGTCTCCGCGGGCGAGATGGCTTCCTCACCCTGCGCGCCGGCCTGGGCCTGGGGTGTGTGCTCGTTCATGTCACTCGGGCTCCGACGTCGTGAACTCGGCGTCGATCACGTCCTCCTCACCGCCAGGGGCACCTTCCGTCCTGTCCTGCGGCGGCACGCTGGGCCCGCCGCCCGCGGCGGCTCCGAGGCTGTGATAGACCTGCTGCAGCTCGCCGCTGAGTGTGCGCAGCCGGTCGATCGGCGCCTCTTCCTTGATCGCCTGCCGGGCCTCCTCCACAAGCTGCCCGGCCCTCGCCTTCTCGTGCACGGGAACCGCGTCGCCCAGCTCCTCCAGCCGGCGCTCCACCTGGTACGCGACCGAGTCCAGCTCGTTGCGCGCGTCGATGGTCTCGCGGAGCCTGACGTCCTCCGTACGGTGCCGCTCGGCGTCGGCGACCATCCGCTCGATCTCCGACTTGTCCAGGTTGGAGCTCTCGCTGATGGTGATCCGCTGCTCGGCGCCGGTGTCCTTGTCCCGTGCCGAGACGTTGAGTATGCCGTTGGCGTCGATGTCGAAGGTGACCTCGATCTGCGGCACCCCCCGCGGCGCGGGCCGGATGTTCTCCAGCCGGAAGCGCCCGAGCACCCGGTTGTCGGCGGCGCGCTCACGCTCGCCCTGCAGGATGACGATGTCGACGGCGTTCTGGTTGTCCTCGGCCGTGCTGAAGACCTCGGTACGGCGCGCGGGAATGGTCGTGTTGCGCTCGATCACCTTGGTCATGAGCCCGCCGAGCGTCTCGACGCCCAGCGACAGAGGCGTGACGTCGAGCAGGACGACGTCCTGCACCTCGCCCTTGATGATCCCCGCCTGGACAGCCGCGCCGATCGCGACGACCTCGTCCGGGTTCACCGTCATGTTGGGCTCCTTGCCCTCGGTGAGCCGGCGCACGAGATTCTGCACGGCGGGCATCCGGGTCGCCCCGCCGACGAGGATCACTTCGTCGACGTCCGCGGGCCTGAGCTTCGCGTCCTCCATCGCCTGCTTGACGGGGGCGATGCAACGCTCGACCAGGTCGGCGGTGATCTGCTCGAACGTGGAGCGCATGAGCGTGGTGTTGAGGTGCTTCGGCCCCGAGGCGTCCGCCGTGATGAACGGCAGGCTGATCGTGGTCTGGGTGACCTCCGAGAGCTCCACCTTGGCCTTCTCGGCCGCCTCGAAGAGTCGCTGTAGGGCCTGCGGGTCGTTGCGCAGGTCGATGCCCTGATCCCGCTGGAACTCGTCGGCCAGGTGGTCGACGATCCTGCGGTCGAAGTCGTCGCCGCCGAGGTGGCCATCGCCGGAGGTCGCGCGGACCTCGACCACGCCTTCGCCGATATCCAGGATGCTGACGTCGAAGGTGCCGCCGCCCAGGTCGAACACCAGCACGGTCTCGTTCGTCTTCTTGTCCAGCCCGTACGCGAGCGCCGCCGCCGTCGGCTCGTTGATGATCCGCAGGACCTCGAGCCCCGCGATCCGCCCCGCATCCTTGGTCGCCTGGCGCTGGGCGTCATTGAAGTACGCCGGAACGGTGATGACCGCCTCGGTCACCTTCTCACCGAGGTATTTCGCCGCATCGGCGGCCAGCTTCCGCAGGACGAGGCCGGAGACCTCCTCCGGCGCGTACTGCTTGTCGCCGACCTGGAAGCGCACGGCTCCCTGGGGTCCCTCGACCACGTCGAAGGAGACCGCGTGGATCTCGCTCTTGACCTCGTCGAAGCGGCGGCCGATGAATCGTTTCGACGAATAGATCGTTCCCTTCGGGTTCAGTATGGCCTGGCGGCGGGCCATCTGGCCTACCAGCCGTTCGCCCTGATCGGTGAAGGCCACCACGGACGGCGTCGTCCGCGAACCCTCCGCGTTGGGCAACACCGTGGGATGGCCGTCCACCGTGGCGGCGATCACCGAGTTCGTGGTGCCGAGATCGATGCCGACTGCTTTCGCCATTACTCGCTCCCTCGTACTGCTATCCACTCATCGCCCGGAGCAGCTCATGGGCCCTGGCCGCGTGTTCCGAATCGACGAGAACCTCGTACTTGTCGGCCACGAGGGTGCTGTCGGAGACGAAGTCCCGCCGGCCGCCCTGGAGGGCGTGCGAGACCAGCCCGAAGATCGCTCCCGCTACCACGCCCCACACCAGCCCCCAGAGCACCAGAGGCAACGCTGCCGCGGCCGTGACCGAGAAGATCGCCAGGAACAGACCGATGAGCAGCCCGAACCAGGCTCCGGCGGCCGCGCCCCATGTGGCCGCGCGCAGAAGGGTCATCCGCGCGAGAACCCGCTCCACCGAGCGCAGCCCGGCGCCGACGATCAATGTCCCCTGCACGGGGAATCCATGGTCGGCCAGGTAGTCGACGACTTTCTGCGCCTCCTCGTAGCTGTGGTAGCTCCCGATCGGTTCCCGGTTGGCGGTGGCGGGGCCTGACGACGCGACGGGCACGACTCCTCCTCTCCCCGCCTCAGGCGGAAACCTCGATGTGCTTGGGCTTGGCGGCCTCTGCCTTGGGCACGGTGATGGTCAGCACACCGTCGGACAGGTGAGCCTCCACGCGGTCGGCGTCGACGTCTCCCGGGAGCGTCGTGCGCAGCTCGAACTGGCCGGTCCTGCGCATCTTGCGGTGCCGGCGCTGACGCTCCTGCTCCTCGACCTGCCCGGTGACGATCAGCTCGCGCTCGGACAGCTGGACGTCGATCTGGTCCTTGCGCGCTCCTGGGACATCGATCTCCACGACGTAGGAGTCTTCAGTCTCCGACACGTCCGCCATGGGCACCCAAGCCCCCATGCCGCCATCGCCGGGAAGAGCGCCCAGAGCCTCGCCCAGAGCCGCGTTCATGAGCTGTCCGAGCCTGTCGTAGGTGTCTTCGATCTCGCGGGCGGGGAACATCTCGCCGCCCCTGCGACGTACTGCGAGCAGCGCCATCTGGACCTCCTGGATGGGTTCCTGAATAGGCCGAAAAATGTGACGACCTACATTTCCGAACCTGGCCCAGGCGTCTCGCGGGCACATCCCCCAGCTGAGTAGTCATCGCCGCGACTCCGTGCGCCGCGGCCGCCGCCGGGCGAGGCCTCCCTCGACTGCTCCGCCGCGAGCCGCGCGAGCTCGACCCGGGATCTGATGCTCAGCTTGCGGAAGACGTGCCTCAGGTGGAACGCGACCGTGTGCACACTGATGAACATCTGTTCCGCTATCTGCGGGTTGGTCCATCCGTCCGCCGCAAGCAACGAGATGGCGTGCTCGGTCTCGGTCAGGCTGTCCCAGCCGGAGACCGGGCGTTCGGCGTAGCTCCAGTGGCGGTGGCGTACCCCCATTCCGCGCAGTCTCTGGCGGATGCGCGCGGAGTCCCGCAGGGCACCGATGTCGTGATACAGGCCCAAGGCGCGGTCCAGGCTCTCGGCCGCCGCCACGCGCTGCCCGGCGGTGGAGAGCAGCATGCCGAGATCCTCCTCGGCGGAGGCCCGCGCCCACACGTCCTCGGTCTGCCCGGCGGCCAGGGCCAGCGCGTCGCGATCCCCGTCGAGCAGGCCCCTGGCATGCGCCGCGGCGGCGGCAAGCGTGGGAAACTCATGGTTGGCCCGGCCGAGGGCCTCGGCGGCGGCCACCACGTGCTCGGCCGCCGCCCGGTCGCCGGCGGCCAGGGCGAGCCGGACCATCCAGGGGCCGGCGGCGGGCTCCATGCTGAGCGGCAGCGGGCGGGGCAGCTCTGCGAGCAGGGGCATAGCGCTGCGCGGCCCGTCTCGTGCCTCCGCGAGCTGCGCGGACAGCAAGGCGTGCCGGAAGCGAGCCTCGGCCGTGCCCCCGGGCTGTTCCGCGACGTGATGCGCCACCCCCTGCAGGTCGCCGCGCCGCAGCGCGACTGCGGCGAGCACGGCGCGGGCCGCCGCAGCCGACAGCGGCGTGATGAGCGCACCGGCCAGGTCCAGGGCCCTGTTCGCCTGGGTGACCGCGTCATCGAAACGGCCCGCGAGCAGCTCCAGGCGGGCCTCCAGCGCCGCGGCGTCCGCCGCCCAGGCCAGATGACCGTGGCCGAACATGTCCTTGCGTGCCTGGCGGAGCATCGTCCGTGCCTCGTCCAGCCGGTGGATGTCGACGAGCACGGCGACGGTGGCCAGGCAGGCCTCGTAGCGGCGGTCCTCGGGCGCGGCGGCGGCGGCCAGCCGTCCGGCGCTCTCCGCCAGGGCCAGCGCGGCCGTGAGCCTGCCCTCGTGCCGCTCGGCGGTGGCCAGGGCGACCAGCGCGGCGGTCCTGGCCGCGGGACCGTATCGATCCGTTCCGTCGATGACCTCCTGCGCGAACGGCCGCGAGCCGGCGTCCTCCCGCAGGCGCACCGTGGCGTACAGATGCACGAGGGTCGCCCGCTCGCGTACGTGGCGGGGGAGGCCCGGCACCGCCAGCACCGTCTCGGCCTCGCGGATCGCCTCCTCGCCCCGGCCCGTCAGGTACATGGTGTCCGCGAGCAGGCAGCGCAGTTCGGCCACCCCGTACACGGAGCCGTGCTCGGCGAGGCGGCCACGCACCATCTGCTCGGCCTCGTCCAGCCGGCCACTGGCGACCGCCGCGTCTATGTCGGAGGAGGCCGGGCCGGTGAGCAGGCCGGCCGACCCCGGCCGCTCAGAGCCCATGAGAACGCCGGACTGGTCGAGCAGGGTCTGCCGCACCGATGAGGGGATGCCCGCGGCGACGACGTTCCCGACGAGTTCGTGACGGAAGGTGAGGCCGTGCTCGCTCACGAGGAGGATGCCCGCGGCCGTGGCCTCCTCCGTCATCGGGAGCAGCGCGGCGGGCGTGGTGTCCAGCAGCGACGCGGCGTGCTCCAGCGACAACGAACGGCCCAGCACTGCGATCGTCTCCATCAGGCTCCTGGCCTCCGCGCTCAGCGTGTCGATCCAGCGCCGCACCACCATCCGCAGCCGGTCGGGCATGTGGGCCCGCGCCGCGTCCCCCAGCAGCCCTTCCTCGCGCAGCCCCGCGAACAGCTCGGTGATCAGCAGCGGATTGCCTCCGGCGGCCGCCGCCAGCGCCCGCGTCGCCGGGTCCGGCGACCGCCCGAGCGTGTCCTGCGTCAGCGCCGCGACCGCGTCCGGTGACAGCGGCGCGAGCGTCACTCTGTCGGCCCCCTCCCGCTCCAGGATGTCGAACAGCGACACGGCCTGGCCCCCGTCCAGCACTGTCGAGCGGCTCATCATCCAGCCGATGGGCCAGTTGGCCAGCCGGTCGTGCAGGCTGTGCAACGTCCTCAGCGTCACCGGGTCCGCCCGTTGCAGGTCGTCGAGCGCGGCCAGCACCGGTGACGTGGCCAGCTGCTCGAACCCTGCCCGCAGCCGCTCCAGGACCGGCGGACCGAAACGGGCAGCGGTGTCGCCCGCTTCCGGCTCAGAGCGCAGATCGAGGGCCTCCAGCAACATGCCGCACGGGGCGACCTCGCCCAGCTCCTCCACCCTGCCGTGGACAACCCCGATGCCGCGTTCAGAGGCCTCGGCGACGGCTTCGGCCAGCAGCCGGCTCTTCCCCGATCCGGGTTCTCCGTCCACCAGCAGCGTCCCGCCCGCACCTCGCAGCAACACCCGCAGCAGGCCATCGACCTGACGCCACTCCCGATCGCGTCCCCGCATGCTGTCCCCCCATGGCCGCCTGCCACGACGGGGAACGGTGAATCCCAAGCCCGCCAAGATCTTTCACACCCGCGGGGGACCACTACCCGGCTGGGGGATGTGATCTCCCGTCCGCCGCGCCGAGCCTTGAGCCGAGGCATGCCCGAGGATGTAAGGAAGGGGGGAAGGAGATGGCGGAGACCGGTTATGCGCCGTTCAACCGTACGGTCGACAAAACGAACCGCGTGCTGCGAGAGATCGAGGAGGCGCACGGCTGGACTCCCGAGCACCGCAACCAGTCCTACGCCGCCCTGCGCGCCGTGCTGCACGCCCTGCGCGACCGGCTGACCGTGGACGAGAGCGCCCACCTCGCTGCCCAGTTGCCGCTGCTGATCCGCGGGGTCTACTACGACGGCTGGCGGCCGAGCACCGTGCCGGTCAAGGCCGATCGCGAGGAGTTCCTCCACCGCGTCTGCGGCGAACTGGCCTTCGACCTCCAGGAGAGTGAGGAGGACCTGGTCAAGAAGGTTTTGCAAGCGCTCGGGAAGCACATTACCGCTGGCGAGTGGGAGGACGTGAAGTCCACCATGCCGAAGGATTTGGCCTCGATCCTGCCCTGATCGCCGGCCTGAACTCCGATCGGCGACTCCATCGGACGGGGTACCTTGGCTGCAGGGGCTCGTTGGGATGTTGGAGCGGTGAGGTCTGGGTCCAGGGGACGCGCGGGGAAGCGCGTCATGTCGGTGAGGCGCGTGCTGACGTCTCTGGGGGCCGGGGTCGTCATGGCGGCCGGTGCCTGGCGGCTGGGGGTCCCGGAGTTGTCGCCGCTGCTCGGCTGGGGTGTGGCCGCGACGGTGGGCCTGGTCTGGGTGTGGCTGATCAGCTGGCCCAAGGATCACCATGACACCAAGCGGTTGGCCCAAGAGGAGGGCGACGCTCGCTCCACCGACACCGGCGTTCTGATCGGCGCGGTGGCCAGCCTGGGGGCGGTCGCGCTCGCCCTGGTCCGCACCGCCAGTCACACCCCGCTGACGACGGCTCTGGTCATCCTGAGCGTGGTGACGGTCGTCGTGTCGTGGGGCCTGGTGAACACGGTGTTCGCCTTCAAGTACGCCAGGCTCTACTACATGGACGAGGACGGCGGCATCGACTTCGGGCAGGAGGATCCGCCGGCGTACAGCGACTTCGCCTACCTCGCGTTCACGATCGGCGTGACCTTCGGCGTCACCGACAACCGTGTGGTCAGCACGCATATCCGCAAGGTCGCCCTCGCTCACGCCCTGCTGTCCTACTTCTTCAGCACCGGCATCCTGGCCGTGGCCATCAATCTCGTCACCGGCCTGGGCCAGTGACCCCTGGTCAGGGCGATCCGCTCGGGGTAGGGCCTGGACATGCGTATCGCCCTGGTCGCCGATCCTGACCTGCCCACCGAGCTGGCTGTGAGGGTGGCGCGCGACCTGCCCGGCCGGTTGCGGGAGCGGCTCGGCCCGGGCTTCGACTGGCAGGTGTGCGCGTACACCGCTCCCCTGGCGGCGGAAGAGCAGGTCGACATCTCGGCCATGCTCACCGCTGTCCGTCCGCACCTGCCCGAGTCCGGCTGGGACGTCGGGATATTCCTCACCGACCTCCCTCGCCGGCTGGGCCTGGACGCGGTGAGCGCGGAGGTCAGCACCGGCGACCGCGTCGCCCTGCTGTCGTTGCCCGCCCTCGGCACCTTTCACCTGGTCGGCCGGACCTTGGAGGCCGTGGTCAACGTCGTCGGCCTGCTAGTCCTCCCGCCCACCGGCCGTGACCGCCTCCCTGCGATCGGCCGTAGGGTGGAAGGAGACACCGAGCCCGGCCGGGTCGTCCCCGATCGCTACGTCATGCCCGGCCTGCGCGGGCGGGCGCGCCTACTCGCCGGCATGGTGCGGGCCAACCGCCCATGGCGGCTGTTCACCTCGTTGTCACGGGCGCTGGCGGGCGTGTTCGCCACCGCCGCGTTCGGCGTGATCAACGACACCGCCTGGAAGCTCTCCACCGCGCTGGACACCTGGCGGCAGTCGCTGATCATGGTGCTGTCCATCCTCGCTCTCGCCGCATGGATCATCGTCGACCACGAGTTGTGGGAGCGTCCCGACGGCAGGGTGCCCAAGGCCCGTGCCCACCTCTACAACACCGTCACCCTGATCACCATCACACTGGGCGTGCTCTGCCTTTACGCGGTGCTGTTCGTGGTTCTCACCGGGGTCGGCGCGCTCGTGCTGGTCCCCGCCCCGCTCTCGGAGACGCTGAACCATCGACCGGGCGTCACCGACTACCTGGCGCTGGCCTGGTTCCTGACCTCCAGCGCGATGGTGGGCGGCGCCTTCGGCTCCGGGCTCGAGGACGACGGGACCGTTCGCAAAGCGGCCTACGGCCAGCGTCAGCGCGACCGGCTCGCAGAACAACAGAACGTCTGACCACTCGGCCGAAGTCGCCGCCTGGGCCGGAGCGGGTGCCCGCGACCAGAGCGCATGGGTGTCCCGTGCCAAAACTCGCCGACGCCGCCGCCATGGCCGGGGCGGTCGAGCACACTGTGCGGACGTTGGGGAGGCTCGACGTGGTGGTGGCCAGCGCGGGCGTGGCCCGCGCGGGAGGCATCGACACTCTCCCCGCCGAGGAGATTGACCGGATGATCGACGTGAACGTGCGCGGGGTCGTGCACACCATCCGGGCCGCCCTGCCCCACCTTGGCGACGGCGGGCGCATCGTGACGATCGGCAGCGTGAATGCCGCGCGGGCACCCTTCGCCGGGGCTGCTGCCTATGGCATGACCAAGGCGGCCGTCGCCGGCCTGGTGCGCGGCCTGTCCAGGGGTTTGGGGCCGCGCGGCATCACCGTGAACGCGGCATCACCGTGAACAACGTGCAACCCGGCCCCACGCCAACGACAGCATGAGCGCCGACGGTCCCGCCGCCCAGGCCATGACCACATGGCTGGCACTGCCCAGGATCGGCACGCCGGAAGAGGTCTCCGCCCTGGTCTCCCACCTCGTCGGGCCAGAGGGCGCCTTCATCACCGGCGCTACCCTCGCCATCGATGGCGGCTTCACCGCCTCCTCGAGAGTCGCGGCGGATCGTGGACTTGGGCTGCACCAGCACCACTTCATCCCGCGAAGACATCAATGCTTCCACCGCAAGCCCTCGGGTGCTGTTACTTCTCAGCGACATCGACTTCAAGCAGGAAGCCCGCGCGGCCGAACATCTGGCGTTTGAGCATCTTGATGCGGTTGACGTGGCCTTCCACCGGGCCGGAACTCCAGGGCAGGGTCAGGCCGGCGGTGACGGCGTCGAGGTCGCGCTCGAGGCCGCTTGCGAAGGCGTGAAGCGCGGGCAGGTCTTCGGCTTTCACCGCCGTGAGCCAGCCGGGAAGGTCGTGGCCTCGCCGTTGGGTGAGCATCATGGCGAAAGAGCGGACGTGCTTGAGGAGCGCGGCCGGTTCCGGGCAGCGGTCCAGGACGGTCTTGGTGGTCGCTGAGCGCGCCGTAGCTGCCGCGGTAGCCCAGCGTGGTGATCTCTTTCAGCAGGCGGGTGGCATTGCGTTCGCCCTCTTGCCAGCGCTGGTGCAGGTAGGGCTTGAAGTCGTCGAGGCTGCTGGGCTTGGTGGTCCACTGGCCCCACAACAGTTCCTCGGGCGTGGCGGCGTGGGCGTAGCGGATCACGGTGCGGTCGGTCATGCCGAGTTGCCGGGCGATGGAGCACAGGCTGTGCCCGGCCGCGATGCCTGCTCGGGCTGCTCGCAAATGTCAGCCTGAGGGTCTGATAAGCAGGAGCGATGCCGGGAGACCGACCGTTCCACGGCTTGGATCAGGTTGTGCCACAGGTGTCGGCGATCGGCACATTGCCTCGCCTGGGGCGCGCGGCCGTTGCCCCGGCGCAGGGCGAAGTCGTCCATGCCCACCGCGGTGAGCCGGCCGATCTCAGGATCCGGCAGGGCGTGGATGAGCCGGATCAGCGTGGAGCGACTGGCTGCCAAACCCAGCATGGACGCCAGCCGCGCTCCGGCACGTCCGGCCAACGCCAGGGCGATGGCCTCCAGCGCGGCGCGCCGCAGCGGGGTACGGCGGCCCTAGCTGGTCAGCCGCTTGGAGGTCTGCCAGGCACGTCGGGCAAGTAGGGAGCCGCGCCTGCCCCGCCAGTGGGCGTCGAGAGGTCCATCAACCGCATGAGAAGACCCCGCTGGATCCGCCAGTGGGGTGGTGCTCGAAGCAGGGCTGCACAAGAACGCCAAGGGCGGCTGGTCTGATGGCCCACGGACCCGGTGGATGATGCCAGAGTGGCGCGCTTTGAGAAGTTCGTGGAGGAACTACTCGACTTCCTCCTGACGCGGCTGGATGAGGCCGGGTTTGAGCGACTCATCGCCCATGAGCCCCGGCGAATGTGTGCCCCTTTTATCTTCTCGGGCGGCGGCCGTGTGGAGCAGCGAGGAATGTGGTTCACGGGGTGCCGAGCTTGCTCGCAGATCCCCTCAGGAGGGTTCGGCGGGGACATCACGGTCGAAGCATGGCCATGCTTTCATGTTCGGTCTCTGACGCTGCAGTTCGCCGACGACCCAGACTACTGCCGGGGGTGGAGACCTGAGCATGCGCTATTCGCATCGGGGAGGCTCATCCGCCAGGACGACGACTAAGTGCTGAAGACACGACTCTCAGGCCAGGAGCCCCAGGGTTTCGGGCGCTTCTATGACGGTCGACTGCCGCTCGGGGTCGGTTTCCTGTTGCGCGAACTGGCTGATCAGGTCGGCGAGGGCTTGCCGGTCCTGTCCAGGGAGGCGCTGCAGGAGAGCGATCACGGGCTCCAGTACCTCCATCGTGGCCTCAGGCCCGATGACGTCGTCGTCGCTGAGATCAAGCCAGATGACGATCTCCGTGAGCGCTTTGGCGAGGGCGCGTTCGAGCGTGGTCTTCATGGGCTCTTGGCCGGTCGTTGGAGGTTGTGATGCTGGCTCTCCTGCCGAGTACGACCGACCAGGCAATGTCCCTGGCGTCCGGCGATGCCCCGGGCGACTCACCCCTTGAGGGCAACTCCACATTATTGCGATCCAGAAAACGAAAACCTTATTACGGTTATCGGATAGCTTTCGAGAGAGGGCGCACTAAAATGCCCCGCAACCAACCATGGAAATGCGGCGAAAGTATGCGCATCAATATTTCCCTCGCGTTCACCCGAAGTTCTCGCGGCAGGGGTCGGGCCGCGGCGATAATTCTTGATGGCAACGCTTTTGTGAGTCCACGAAAGCACGTACCGAATTTGGAGATTTACATGAAGAAGTTCCTGGCGCTCGCGGGCGTGAGCGCCGCCCTGGCAGCCGGTCTCCTCGCGACCGCACCCGCTCACGCGGCGACGGCAAACGCTACTTCGCCCAGCGCGATGTCGCCCTTCCGTTACTACGACACCTTCTACGGGCCGAATCCTTGGTGGTCATGCTCGCAGCGGGGAAATCTCGGACTGCAGAGAGGTGAGTGGTATGACTATGACTGCAGGCCTGGCACCAGCTGGGTGGATCTTTATATCCAGGTAAGTCCCAACTAATTAGTCCAGCGAGCGAGCAGCCCCTCTAAGGATATCCAGCGCTACTCCGGACGGATGCTTTCTCGATGTCAGGCTCGGCAGTGCCTCCGCGATGACCAATACCGGAGGCGGGACGGCCGCTGCTCGCTCTGCGGGGACCACTTGATCACCGCCGACCAGCCACCCAGGTCGCCCTACCAATGGGCGCGATGGTGGCTACACGTCGTCCGGCGCGCGATGGCAGCCGACTACCTCACGCACTACGGACGACCCGGCCCGACCGGCGATGGTCAGACCCGCCTCGTTCACGCCTCCTGCCATCGCGGCTACCTCGCCCGAATGCGCAGGAGCCCAGCACAGCACACCTGAACCGCCCTTCGCGGCTTGCTTGAGCCGTGTGGCGCGACGAGTGGCACGCACGGTTCTGAGGGGGCCCCGGCGCAGCGATGCACCCGGGGCCACCCGGCGAGCGGAGGGCCTTGATCGAGCACATCAGGAGCGCAGATCAGGAAGTTCCACGACTTCCGCGAGCCGAAGGTCGGTGATGAGGACAAGCTCGCCGACTGGCTGGCCACCAAGATCGCGCGAGGCAACGACATGAGCCGGTGCGCTGATTCAGCGTGGGTCGAAATCTTTAGGGCAATCCGGCTGGGACCGTTCAAACGAAGGAGAGGGCCCGGCGCCCGCCGAAGCCCTCCTCGCTATCGCCGGGGATCAGAAGTCGAACTCGCCCTTTTTCGCACCGTCTATGAACGCCGCCCAGACCAAGGGCGAGACAACGTATGCAGGCTGTTCAGGATGCTCGGAGAGGCGCGACTCCTGACGCCGAGATTGCGGGCTCATCGGCTGGTTACGCCGGGCACCCTGCCGGCTTGGCACCGGCGCTTGATCCGAGATCGGTGGACGTATCCGAGCCGGTCCGGCCGCCCGAGGATGAGCAAGGAGGTTCGGGATTTGGTGCTGCGCGCCGCAACGGTGAGGGCGCCTTGGGACGCCCTCACCGTTGCGGATCAGCCGACGGCGTAGGCGCGGGTGATCGTCTGGGTCACCCCGTCGCCGGCGGTGTCCGTGACTGCAGCGCGGATGGAGACGAATCCGGCCGCGGGAGGGTTCGTCAGCGTGGCGATCCAGCCGGAGCCGGTGCGGGTAACCGGGACGGGACGCCAAGTGGCGCCGTCGTCGGCGGACACCTCCAGCCGGATCGAGTTCACCCTCACCTTCGTGGTGCCGGGGTTGCGCTCAACCCACATGGGCATGCGGGTCGTGCTGCCCGGCTTGGCGCGGTTGAAGTCGTCCAGGCCCTCGGGGCTGTAGCGGACGGCCATCAAGGGCAGCGGCTGCTGCGCGGCGGTGGTGGCGGACGGGAACGTCCAGACCGATTTCACCTCCGTGGAGAGCGTGGCCTGCCGGCGCATCGACGCGGTCAGCGTGTAGGCGCCGGATCCGGCGGGCAGGTCGGCGCGCAGTTCGCAGGTCCGCGACTGGTGGACGTCGCAGTCGGCGAGGTCGGCGGTGGCCAGCGCCTTGCCGTCCTTGGCGAGGGTGGCCGTGCCGGTGGCGGCGGCGTCCGAGCCGGTCCTGCCCGGCTGCCCGTCGGCGAACATCGCCGTCGCGGCGAAGGTCAGGCTGTCGCCGGTACGGTGGCCGGCCGACAGCAGGAACGACGGCGCGGTGTCGGCGGCATTTCAGACTTCGCTGGTGTGACCGCGTTTCATGAGCTTGCCGCCGTCGGAGGTCAGCGCGGTGCCGACCTGGAGGCTGCTGCCGTAGACCAGACCCGGAGTCCGATAGTGGACGAGCGTGCCGGGCAGCGCGATGTCGCCGACCGACGAGATCGGGAACTCAACCATTGAATCGCCGACGTACAGGCTGACCTGGGGTGAGCCCGTCGCAGCCGCTCCGGAGGCTCGGTAGGTCGCGGTGACCTTGGCCAGTTCCTTCTGTCTGGCATGGTAGGTGGGGTCGTCCGGAAGGCCGCCGCCGCGCCGGTCGACCAGGGTGTAGACGTACGGGCTGGGCGAGAGGTCCTTGCTGAGCCACGTGGTCGCCAGGGTGTGGGTCAGGCCTGGTGACGCGGCGGGGATGAGGAAGACCTGGGAGTTGGCGTCAAGGCCGAACATGCGGCCCAGAGGCCCCACGCGCCGTGGTCCAGCCCGAGGGAGGAGACGCGCTGGAGTTGGGCGCTCGGGTCGTCGATGGTGGTTTTCGTGGGGGGGGACTGCGCGACCAGATCGCCGAACTGCTACCCGCCCTCGGACTGGCGGATCTGCGCTGCTATGTCGGTGGGCGACAGGTTCGCGGCGAGGAAGGCCTCGCTCCTGGGCAGGCTCAGGTGCAGGTCGGCGGAACTGCTGACTGCGATCTCCCCGTAAGCCAACTCGAAGTCCAGCGAGTGGCCACCGTGCGCGTGCTGGTCATCTATGAAGTGCAGGTGGTAGCCGGCCACGGAGATGCCCTGCTCGTAGTCGGGCGTACGGTAGCCGGCCAAGGTCCCCGCGACGTCGGTGAACCGGGTCACCGGCTCGTCGGCGGTGGCGTCGGTCAGTGGCGGGTAGGGCGGCGTCTGCGCCATCACGGTGCGCGTGCGGACCTGGGCGAACGTGCCGGTGACCCGGATCGCATGAATCAGGTTCACGCGCCTGTGGGTGCCAAGAACTCGGCCACCCTATGCGACCTGCCTGTATTCGTGGATCAGCCCGCCGAGGCGGTCACGTCGGATGACCGTGGCATCGTCCTCGGCCGGGCGGGGAAGGGTCCGCAGCGGAGTGTCCGCCGGCCGTTCGACAGCACATGGGATCCTCGGGTACCGGAATTGAACCTGTGGGGCCCGCTCACGCCACCATCGGTAGGCCGCGGCCCAGGCCGGTAATGCGCAGCAGCCGGGACATGAACGGGCGGGGCGCGGTCAGGGCCACGGTGATGCCCATCGACCGGGCGCGGCGCTGGATGCCGACCAGGACGGCCAAGCCGCCGGTGTCGCAGAACGAGACCTTCGACAGGTCGAGGATGAGCAGGCTCGTGCTGTACTGCAGCGTGCTCATCAGTTGCCGGCGGAGCGCCGCACTGGTGAAGATGTCGATCTCGCCCGACAGGTGGACGGTGGTCGGCGTTGAAGGGTCGACCCCGCCAAGTGGCGCGGTGTTGATGGCGGTCATGGAAGTCTCCCCTTTGGAGAAGCTGAAATGAGATGAGATGCCCTCCGGCTGGAAAGCTGACCCGCCGCCGGGTCTGCCGTGGCTGAACCGGCTCGATCAGGTCGGCGGACGGTACGTGAATTACGCCGAAGCTGATGGCCGTCTGATGGAGTGCCGCGCCTCCTGCCCGCTGACCGAGCCGCTCTCGCTCTCCCAGCGGGCCACCCTGTCGGCTGTCGCGCGGAGAGCGGGATCGGACGGCAGGTGCGCGAGGGCGAAGATGGCATCGTCAGTCAAGTCGGCGGTGTTCTGGGCGGTGAGCTTGAGCGCGTCCTCGGCAGGGCCGACGGCGGTGTCCGGCGGAATGATCAGCAAGGCGACCGGCTCGTCGGAGGCGAAGAACAGAACGATCACGTGAGGGTCGCCATGCCGGAACCCACCGATGCGGACCGTCCGTCCACGTGCCGGGATCCGACGTGGGATGCGCCGCCACGCGTCCCGATGCACGCCTACCAGCAGCGTGGTCCGCTGCAGCCGCTGATCGACGGCGGCGATGAGCTCGGGTAGTTCGGCGGCCGCGTCGCGGGAGTAGGGCCACCAGGCCCCGTTCACCACGGCTGGCCGCTCCAGCACCGGGTGGAGACTGAGCCGTAGCTCAGAATCGACCCGAGGCATCGCGGACGAGGCGGAGCTCAACGGTACAGGCTGAGAAACAAGCGTTGGCGTCATGGTCGTCTGACCTGTCCAGCCCCAAGAGGAGGGCCGCGATGAGTGGTTCGCCGGGGGCGACGCAGACCTGAATGCCAACGCTCGAAAAGACCTCGGTGTCTTCGACACTACCCTGTGCTTCCGAAATTCTGTAATTCCGGAAGCAGCCCGAGTAGGTGACGTGCTCGGCACCACCACTCACCGGAGCGCGAACTGGGTCATCCAGGCGATAAAGAATCTGGTGATGAACCTGGACGATGCGGGCCGCCGGGCGCGCTATCTGTTCCGAGACCGAGACGGGAACCTCCCTGCCCTCATGGGCTGGTCGAACGGCCCGATCGGCGTCGCCGTGCGCGATATGAAGATTTCACCACCTGGACGTCCTTCTCCGCCCCGCCCACACATGTCTTCGTCATAATGCGAGATTCATGGCTGGACGGCACCATCCGCCCACCCCCTCACGCCGTTCCGTCCTGCCCGCGCTCCCCAGGCCGGAGGCGACACCTGCAGATCCAGTCCAACGGTGTGCATCCGGATGCCGGCGGGAGCCATTGGCTGATGACCGCCAAGGTGAAAGCCACCACACGATCGACGTCGAAGGGGGGCCACCGGAGCCCAGCCGGCGGTCCCGGCCATGGCCATCGACGGAAAGCGGTCCCGTACAGGCACGCAGCGAGGTGCCCCTCCAACACCATGCGCGCCCGCCCTGAGGGATAGACGTCGAGCAGCCGGACGATCACATGGATGGACGGCGCGTCGGCGTCCACCCGCAATGCGACCTCCGCCGGCCCCACGATGTCGAACGGCGTGTCCTGCGCCTCCCCCGTGAACATCGCCACGTCGTCGCGTGCATGGACGACCTGCTCGTCCGGGAGCCCGGAGAGCTGGCTCCACTCGGCGTCGACCAGGTAGGGAACCGGGGTGAGAGGGTTGGGCGTCCAGGAGACGCACGTGGCCACGCCCTCCGCCTCCGGGCGCAGCCCACCACCGTCGATGCCGGAGAGCGCGCGGTCTCCCTGCGTCAGGTGCAACTTCACCAGGCCGGTGTCCCCGGCCGGCCAGCGGTCGGCGATCTGCCGGCCGGAGTTCGCGACCCGGTACCGCACCCGGGGAGCCCGCCACCGGCCCGGACGGCCCGACAGGTAGTGGTCGAAGAACCGGGTGGGCTCGTCGAGCATTCTGGGCAGGTAGCGTGCCAGCGCGTCGTCGTCGACCTCGTGGTCCTCGTGCGGGTGACCGTCCTCACGCAGCTCGAAGTCTTCATGATCCGTCGCGTTCATGCGGAGGAACTGGTGCGCTGCGGCCGGCGACGCGCCGGTCCAGTGCCAGTCGTCGAGCTGGCTTCGCTGGAGGTTGTCCCACCAGGGGGCGAGTCGAGTCCGGCCAGCGGTTCGGGTGGCAGGACGGCTCCGTCGAGCATGCCCGGCGTCGTGAACGTGTGCAGGACCCACTCGTAGAGCGGAAGCTTGGGCACGACGCCGGGCGAGAACATGTCCATGAACTGCGAGCCGGTGACGCGCGGCACGATGGCTCGCAACGCGGGGTGTCCGCTCGCCACCGCGGCCCACTGGGTGAAGTAGTAGGAGTCTCCCAGCATGCCGACCGTGCCGTCGCTCCACGGCTGCGCGACGATCCAGTCGATCGTCTGGTGGCCGTCCGCGGCCTCGTTGACGAACGGGAAGCGCTCGCCGTCGGACCGGAACTTCCCCCTGACGTCCTGGGCGACGACCGCGAAACCGTGGGCGTCGAGATAGGCGGCGATCGCCGGGATAAAGGTGTGATGAACTGCTGCAGCCGTTGATGATCCACCTCCAGCCGCTCCGCCATCGGCACCGTCGACTTACGCCGCCCGTCCAGGCATCAGCCCCCGCAGGTACAGCCCGCCGTTGGCCCGCTGTCGTGCGGGGGCCGGCTCGCCGGTACGACCAGGCCGGTCTCGTACGCGACGACCACCGCCTGGGCACGGCTGTTCAGTCCGAGTTTGCCCATCAGGCGCTTGACGTGGGTCTTGACCGTGGCCTCGCTGAGAGTGAGGCGGTTGGCGATCTGGGCGTTGGACAGGCCGTTGCCGACGAGGCGGAGCACTTCGGTCTCCCGGGCGGTGAGGGTGGACAGTTCGGCCGTCCCCACGGAGGTGGTGCGGTGGTGGTGGGCGTAGGTGTCGACGAGTTGCTGCGTGATCCGGGGGGTGATGAGGATGTCGCCCGCCACCACCGTATGCACGGCCGCGATGATCCGGTCCGGCGGGGTGTCCTTGAGCAGGAACCCGGACGCGCCCTCGCCGAGCGCGGTGTAAACGTACTCCGGCAGGTCGAACGTGGTCAGGACGATCACGTGCGGCGGCTCGGGCGCGGCGAGGATGCGCCGGGTGGCGGCGATCCCGTCGAGCACCGGCATCTTGATGTCCATCAGCACCACGTCCGGGCGGGCCGAGGCGGTCAGGGTGACGGCCTGCTCGCCGTCGGCCGCCTCGCCCGCGACCTCGAGGCCCGGAGCGGCGTTCACCAGCGCGATGAGCCCGGCCCGGATCAGCGCCTGGTCGTCGGCGATGAGCACGCGGATCGTCATGGCACGTCCGCCATCGGCAGCCGGGCGACGACGTGGAACCCGCCCTCCTCGGCGGGGCCGGCGGTGAGCACGCCCCCGTACAGCTCGGCACGTTCGCGCATGCCGCGGATGCCGTGCGACCCTGAGACGTTGGCCGGCTCCTGGTGGCCGGGATGGCCGTCGTCGCTGACCCGCAGGGTGAGCGTGCGTTCGCCGTAGCCGACCTCGACGCGGGCACTGGCCGGGCCGGCGTGCTTGAGCGCGTTGGTCAGCGATTCCTGCAGGATGCGGTACGCGCACAGGTCCGTGCCGGGCGGCAGCGGCCGGGGGGCGCCGGTGATCACGACCTCGACCGGCAGGCCGGCGGCACGGGTGCGGTCGACGAGTTCGCCGAGCAACGCGAGACCGGGTTGTGGTGACACGTCCAGTTCGCCGCTCGGGTCCACCCGCAGCACGTCCAGCAGCCGGCGCATCTCGATGAGCGCCTCGCGGGTCGTGTCGCTGACGGTGGTGATCGCGGTCCGCGCGGTCGGCAGATCGGTGTCGAGCACGTATCCGGCGACGCCCGCCTGCAACGAGATCACGGACATGTGGTGCGCAACCACGTCGTGCAGTTCGCGGGCGATGCGCACCCGCTCGTTCGCCGCCGCGCGGGTCGCCTCCTCCGCCAGCCTCCGCGTACGTTCGCCCCAGCGCCGCGTACTGTCCGCGAGCACCCACGCGCCGGCGACCAGCAGGTTGTCCTGGAAGAAGTCAGGCCACTGGAACGGACCGGGCCTGGTGGCGTAGGACAGCACGATCAGCGCGACCGTGCCGAGCACGGCGGCGGCCGCGACGGGCCGGGGCCGCAGTGTCGTCACGGTGAACAGCCCGACGATGATGCCCATACCGGCATTGGGGAACATGCCGTAGCCGACCAGGATGTAGACGGCGAGCGCCGCGCCGATGATCACCATGGTCAGCACCGGCGTGACCTGGCGGAGCGCGACCGGGGCCGCGGTGAGCACCGCGAGCACGTAGGCGGGCAGGGGAGCGGTGATGTGCCAGGCCATGGTGGCGATGGTGATCGCGATCAGCACGGCGGCGAGCAGGATGTCGCCGAGTGCCGGTTTCATGGTCATCGCCATGTGAACACCGTAATCGGGCGGGGCTCGCGGTGTCGCGGACCAAACGGGGTATCCCGTTCTACCCCCTGTGGGGTAGCCGAAGTTGCCGTCGTGGAGCGACGACGCGGGCTGCCGCGCGCGCCTAGGTTCAGGCGTGCCGGTTCGTACGGCGACTCCGACTACGTGAGGAAGTGCCGATGGAAGTGTCTGCCGCGGTGGTTCACTCGTTCGACCACCCGCCCCGCTACGGTCCGTTCGATCTGCCCGTGCCGGCCGACGAGGACGAGGTGGTCCTCGACGTGCTCGCGGTCGGCCTGCACCCCCGGGTACGCAGCGGGGCCGCCGGCCGGCACTACACCAGCACCGGCAAGCTGCCGATGGTCCCCGGCGTGGACGGCGTCGGCCGGCTCCCGGACGGCCGGCTGGTCTACTTCGTGGCCGATGACGAACTGACCGGCCCGATGGCCACCCGCACCGTGGTCGACGTCCGCCGGTGCGTCCCGCTTCCGGATGATGTGGACGTGGTCAAGGTGGCCGCCGCGATGAACCCGGCCATGTCGTCGTGGATGGCGCTGCGCCGCCGGGTGCCGATCCGGCCCGGCCAGTCGGTGCTGGTGCTGGGCGCCACCGGCAACGCCGGGCAGATGGCCGTCCAGGTGGTCAAGCGGCTCGGGGCCGGGCGGGTGGTCGGCGCCGGGCGCGACCCCGGCCGGCTGGCCCTGCTGCCCGAGCTCGGCGCGGACGCCGCGGTCGCCCTCACCGACGCCGCACTGGCCGGGGCCGCCGCCGAAGTGGACCTCGTCCTCGACTACCTGTGGGGCGAACCGGCCGCCTCGGTGATCCCGGCGCTGCTGTGGGCGCGCTCCGATCGCGGCCGGGAGCTGAACTGGATCCAGATCGGCGCGGTGGCCGGTCCGACCGTCGAGGTGCCGTCGGTGGCGTTGCGCTCGGCCGACTTCCGGTTGCAGGGCAGCGGCCAGGGCGCGGTGTCGGCCCGGGCCTACCTGGAGGAGTTGCCCGAGCTGGTGGACGAGATCGACCAGGGCCGGATCGCGGTCAGCGCCCGGATCGTCCCGCTGGCCGAGGTGGAAGCGGCGTGGACCGCCCCAGAACGGCCCGGCGTCCGGACCGTGCTGGTCACCGAGGAGGTGTGAACCATGACCGAGGTGATCATTTCCGGGGCGGGCCCGACCGGGCTGGTGCTGGCCATCGAGCTGGCCCGGCGCGGCGTGGACTTCCTGCTGGTGGACAAGGCGGCGCGGCCGTTCGCCGGGTCGCGGGGCAAGGGCATCCAGCCGCGCACCCTGGAGGTGTTCGAAGACCTGGGGGTGCTGGATCGGATGGTCGCCGTCGGCGGCCCGTACCCGCCGCAACGCCTGTACGCCGAGGACGGGCCGATCGACCGGCGGATCATGGAGCACCAGGAGCCGACCTCGGCTGAGCCGTACCGGGATGGGCTGATGCTGCCGCAGTTCCGCACTGAGACCATCCTGCGCGAGCGGCTGGCCGAACTCGGACACGCCGTACGCTATGGCCACGAACTGCTTGGCTTCGACCACGACGACAGCGGGGTGGTCGCGCGGATCGGCGAGGCGACGGTGCCCGCCCGCTACCTGGTCGGCGCCGACGGCGGGTCCAGCGTGGTCCGCAAGACGCTCGGAATCGGCTATCCGGGACGCTCCCTCGACATCCGGGCGTTCGTGGCAGATGTGCGCGCCGACGGCCTGCCCGCCGACGTCTGGCACACCTGGAACGAGGGCACCCTACGGCAGATCGCGATGTGCCCGCTGGCCGGCACCGAGCTGTTCCAGTGCCAGGGCGGCCTGCCGCTGGAGGGCGAGGTGGACCTGTCGGCCGCCGGGCTGACCGCGATGCTGATCGACCGTACCGGAGACAGCGGCATCGTGGTGCGGGAGGTGGGGTGGGCGTCGGTGTACATGATGGGCGCCCGGCTGGCCGACGCCTACCGCAGCGGGCGCGTCTTCCTGGCCGGGGACGCGGCCCACGTGCACCCGCCGACCGGCGGCCAGGGGCTGAACACCAGCATCCAGGACGCCTACAATCTGGCCTGGAAACTGGCCGCGGTGCTGCGCGGGGCGCCTGAGGCGATGCTCGACTCGTACGAGGCCGAGCGGCGGCCGATCGCCGAATCGGTGCTCGGGCTGACCACCCGGCTGCTGGACGAGGCCGAGCGCCGCGCGATGCGCCGCGGACGCGAGGCCCACCAGCTGGACCTCGGCTACCCGCTGTCGCCGCTGACCGGCCCCGGCCCGATGGCCGGCTACCGGGCACCCGACGCCCCGCTCACCGGCGCCGCCGGCCGGCCGGTGCGGCTGTTCCAGCTACTGGCCCACCCATGCTGGACCCTCATCGGATACGAGGTGCCGGACGTCCCGGCCCCGCGCGCCGGGCTGAGAATCCACACCATCGGCAAGCGCGGTGACCTCGTCGACGACGGCGGCCACCTGCGCCAGGCGTACGACCTGTCACCCGGCGACTGGGTGCTCATCCGGCCGGACGGCTACATCGCCCTGACCAGCACCGATCCCGCCGACATCGAGACCTACCTGGACCGGACCGGCCTGCGCCGGTCGCAGAGCTGAAAGAGGCCGATCATGTCCGCACAGACCCGAAAAGAACACCGTCAGGTACGACGCGCCGCCGAGTTGCGCCGCGCCGAAGCCCAGCGGGAACTGCACCGCTTCGGCCGCGAGACCCGCCGTGCCGGCAAGACGAGCCTGATCCTGGTCCGGGCCGGACTGGCCGAGCTGAGTGCCCGGGAGCTTGACCAAGCTGGCCGCCCGCCTGCGCGGACCGTCCTGAGCCACGGGAGGCACGCGCGCTCATCGCCTTCCGGGCCAAGGCGGCCGACACCCGTGGCGTGCTGTCGTTCTTCCGGTGCGACGTGCCGTACGGGTGGCAGGCGTCGGTGCGCCGGCGAGAGCGAACTGTTCCACATCACCGAGGGTGAATGGGAGACCACCTGCGGTGCGGCGGAGGATGATCGCGGGCGCGGGCTGCTGCGGTTGTGAAGCCGCCTCCGCGTGATCGGCCGCACGCAGGGGTCAGAGGCGATGCTGGTGGGCGTAGATCACGGCGTGTATGCGCGTGCGCAGGCGGAGCTTGGCGAGGATGCGGTTGACGTGCGTCTTGACCGTGCCCTCCTCGATCCAGAGTTCCCGGGCGATCTCGGCGTTGCTGAGCCCTTGCGCCAGGTGGTGGAGCACTTCCCGCTCGCGGGCGGTGAGCAGGTCGAACGCCGGGGTGACCGGTTTGGGGCTGAGGGCGGCGAAGCGGTGGATCAGCCGTCTGGTCACCTGGGGATCGATGAGTCCGTGGCCCTGGTGGGCCGCGCGGACGGCGTCGAGCAGCAGGCGCGGGTCTGTGTCCTTGAGCAGGAAGCCGGCGGCTCCTGCTTGGAGCGCGCCGAACAGGTACTCGTCGAGGTCGAACGTGGTCAGGGCGATGATCGTGGGTACGGTATCCGCGCCGGTGAGGGTTTCGATGGCGGCCAGGCCGTCCATGCGCGGCATGCGGATGTCCATGATGACGACGTCGGGTCGATGCCGGTGAGCCGCGCGCACGGCCTGGGACCCGTCGCCCGCCTCGGCGACCACTTCGATGTCCGGCTCGGCGTCGAGGACGAGCCGCAGCGCGGAGCGGACCTCGGGCTGGTCGTCGGCGATCAGTATCCGGATCGTCATGTCATCCTCCGCTGTGGGTGGGCAGGACGGCCTCGACGCGCCAGCCGTGCGGGGGGCGGGGGCCGATGTCGAGCCGTCCGCCGAGCAGGTGGGCGCGTTCCCGCATGCCGCGCAGGCCGCTCCCGGCCAGCAGGTGGCCGGCCGGTGGGTGGTCCTGGCCGTCGTCTTCGACGAGGATGGTCACGGTGTCCAGGTCCTGGTGGATCCGCACGTCCACGCGGGTCGCGGCGGCGTGCCGTACCGCGTTGGTCAGGGCTTCCTGGGCGAGGCGGTAGCCGGCGTGGTCGACCAGGGCGGGTAGGGGGCCGGCCGCGGCGTGCCGGTCGATCGTGACGTGAACGCGGCAGCCGGGGGCCGACAGCCGGTCGGCGAGTGCGGGTACGTCGGCGAGGGTGACGCGGGTGGGCCGGTGTTCGTCGCGCAACGCCGTCAGGAGGAGGCGTACGTCGCGCAACGCGGAGGCGGACAGATCCGCCACGGTGCCGAGGGCGCGTGCGGCCGGTGGAGGCGCGTCGGGCAGGACGTGGCGGGCGGCGTTCGCCTGCATGCGGATCGCGGTCAGGTGGTGGCCGACGGCGTCGTGGATCTCCCTGGCGATCCAGGCCCGTTCCTCGGCCACGACCCGGGCAGCCTGGGCATGGTGCAGCAGGACCTGTTGCTCGGCACGTTCCCGGTGCAGGTGCAACGCGTATCCGACGGCGATCGGCGCGACGGCGATCAGCACGCCCTGTGCCAGGGGCGTGGGGCTGACCCGGGCCGGGAACCCGGGTGGCCAGGCGCCGCCCGGGAGCGGGGTGGCGAACAAGATCGGCGTCAGTGTCGATGCCACGGACAGGAGAAGCAGGACAGGGGCTTGCCGTGGCCGATGATAGGTGGCCGAGCAGAGCGCGACGGCCGCCACCAGCCGCCCCGACCATCCCGGCACCCCCGTGCCGAGCAGTGCCACCGCTACCGAGACGAGCGCCACGCTCACCGGGAACCGGCGTCGCAGCGCCAGTGGCGCGGCCACGCCCACGCTGAAGGCGGCCAGCACCAGTGGAATGCCCACGCCCGGCCCACCTGGCGCGGGCGGCGCAGTGACTCCTCCACTCGCTCCACTCAGGTCCCACAGTGCCCGCTCCCAGGTCGCCGCCGCGTAGACGGCGATCGCGGCGGCGAGCGCCAGCAGGGCATCCGCAGCCATCGGCCGGATGCCCGGGATCGCCGGCAGAAGCCGCGACCTTCGCGGGCGGCGGCTCCCGTCCGCCGGCCGGCGGATGGGCTGCGGCAGGCGACGGGTGCCTGCCGGCATGGGGAACGTCCGGAGCCGGCCTCTGTGCTCAGGTGGCATGCGGCTCACCCTGGGCCACACCCGCCTGCCAGGGCAAATCCGGGCATCAGCATTCGGTCCCGGGAGCAGGGAGGATCTTGTCGACGAAGTACGCGTTCACCTTCTCCGTGACGCAGGCGTTGCCCGAGAGGTAGATCTCGTGGCCCGGCCCGTCATGGTAGATCGTCCGGCTTCCCCGTACCTGGTGGACGACCCGCTCGGTGCCCGGGAAGTCGGCCCAGGTGCCCACGCCGAGCAGCGGCGGCACGGTCTTGGGCAGCGGCCCGGTAGGGAAGGTCACCGGCGATGGATAGCCGAGGCAGCGAAGCCTGGTCACCGTCGTGCCACCCGTCCCGGTGTTGGGCGCGACGGCGCGCAGCCGCTTCATGGCAGCCTTCAGCGCGGCATAACTGGCAGGTCGCGGCATGTCCTGACACGCGATGACGTCCGGGTTCGGTCCACCGAGCGCGGGGAAGGCGGCGAACTTGGACGCGTCGCCACGTCCGGCGGCGGCGATGGCCTCGGCGATGGCCGGCCACCGCTCGGGTCCTTGGGAGATCAGCGCTTGTCCGAGGTGGTCCTGCAGTTTGACGCCGTCGAAGCCGCCGGGCTGGAGCGGTACGCGGTCCGCCTGCGCCACCAGATCCTGCCACAGGCGCGGTACGTCCTTGCCCCGCAGCACGCAGGAGGGCTCGTCCGCGCACCACGCGATGAATCGCCGCAGCCGCCGCTCGCTGTCGCGCGCCCGGGCCGCATTCTCCTTTTCCGGATCGCTCATGTTGCCTGTCCCGTCCAGGACCATGGTCCGGATGCGCTTCGGGAACAGGTGAGCGTACGCCTGCCCGAAGGTGCCGCCGTACGAGCCCATGAAGAGATTGATCTGTGACTCGCCGAGGGCGCGTCTGATCGCCTCCATGTCGCGGGCGTGCGTGACCGAGCCGATGCTGTCGAACAGCTGGGGATCGGGATCGTGGCAAGGGGCGGCGTCCGCCCGGTTGCCGGCCGCGATTCTGTCGAATCCCGCCTGATCGTCAGGCAGCTCGGGATCGGTCTTGCTCTTGATCTGGCAGGGCAGGTGCGTACTGTAGCCGTTGGTGTAGCCGCGCGGGTCCCAGGTGACGATGTCCATGTTCTGCCGGAGTTGCGTGAACGCGGTCGACACGCCTGGCACGTCACGAAGGTAGGCGATCCCCGGTGCGCCCGCGCCGAAGTTCGCCAGCACCGTCCCCTTGGCCGGGCGGGATCCGGTGGCGGCCAGCCGGCCCAGCTTCAGCTCGATCGTGCGGCCGCCGGGCTTCGACCAGTCCACCGGAACCCGCATTGTGGCGCAGCGCATGCCCGTGGCGCCGTCCCCTCCCGGGCAGTCACCCCAGCTCAGAGTGCCTTCCCGGGCAGCGGCTGTGGCGGCAGACTGGCAGAGGACCACCAGCGTGACTGCCGTGGCCAGAGCGCGTGTGATGTTCATGTGCCGAGCCTGTCGCGGACCAGCCTACGGATGCGTCACACCTTCGATAGACATTTCCGGCGCGACCGGTCGCTCGGAAAACCAGCAGCGCCACGTCCAGCTCGGCGAGGTCGTCGGCCAGGTGACCAGGTTGTGCTGGTAGCGGGTGTCCCACGCGTTGGCCGTCAGGTGCGAGCGGGAGAAGATCGCTGTGACGGATGCTCTACGGGACGTGCGCCCGCTCCGAGGAGATCCTGGACGTCGAGGACTTGGACCTGGCTGGCCGCCGCTGCCCGGTGAAGTCCAAGGGCGCCCAGCCGAAGGTGCGCCACCGCGGCGCCGTCCGCGCCGGCTACGTGCTGGAGACGGTTCTCTGGGACGCCGGCACCGCCCGGCCGCTGCCCTGCTCGACCGGCACACCGCCCTCGCGGGCCCGGGGACCGGCGCTCCGGCCTCACCCGCCTCGGCGAGCAGGGTGACTTCGAGCTGATGCTGATGGCCAAGTCCCAGCACAAGAAGGCCGAGAACGTCCGCCGCTGCTTCAAGCCCTCGCCGGAGGCCAACGCCGAGGTGACCGGCCGGGTCGCACCTGGTGACGCCCGGCACTGAACTCCGCCGGCCGTGCTGCCTGTCGCCGATACGGCGGTGCCGCACGGCACTGGGCTCTGTATCTGGTCCGCACCCCCTCCGGGATGCCGATCCTGTGGGCGCCGGCCGGCCCGAAACTCGGCGAACGCGAGACCCTGGCCGCCATGTGCCCTGGGCCACGGGACCCTGAGCTCTCTCCACTCAGCCGGCGTTGAACGCCTCCTCGACGGTCAGCGTGTCCTCGTACAGGTGCATGCGGACGATCCGGTTGTCCTCGACCATCAGGTGCATGGCCGCCGGTGTGGTGAACTCCTTCCCGCTGGCCACGACGGTGTGCGTGAAGACCGCCAGCAGCACCACGTCACCACCGTCGACGATGACGCGCTCCAGCACGACCTTGCTCCTGCCGTGCGCGAAGTGCGGCCACATCGTGGTGAAGTACGGCGCGACCTCCTCCCCGCGGGTACGGCGCCCGGTCCAGGGCAGCGCGTCACTGCCGGGGACGTGCCAGTCGATCTCCTCGGCGAACAGTTCCTGGATGCCGTCGGGGTCCTGCCTGCCGAGGCGCTCCACGAACTTCTCGGCCACGGTCCGCGAGGTCTGAGTATCTGTTGCCATCGTCCTTGTCCTTTGTCTTTCTTTCGTATGAGGTGCGCCGGTCGGGCCTCAGCCCTGGGCTTGCCGCTCAGCGGCCCGCCGAGCTGCATGAGCGCCCCGCCTTCGCCCAGCGCGGTCGACCGGCGCGAACCCGAATTCGGTCAGCAGCCGTGTGAAGGGCGCTTGGCGCTCTCGTCGTCACCGGCGAGGAAGACGACCTGGTTGCCGTCCTGGTGCCGGGGATCGGGCTGCCGCGTCGCCCGCCCGGTAGTGGACCACGCTCTTCATGACTCACTCCTTGTTGTGTCGAAGTTGTCTCGAAGCCGTTGCCCTGACGACGGTCGCAAGTACGCGGCTCGGACGCCCTGGAGCGTCGAATGCGTCCGGCGTCGCCGATTTGGCGCCTAGAGCTGTGTGGCGCCGCCGTCGACGAACAGCTCCGCGCCGGTGGTGAACGTGCTTTGGTCGCCGGCCAGGTAGAGGGCGGTGGCGGCGACCTCGTCGGGATGGCCGGCGCGGCCGAGCGGGGTCGGTGGGGCGAGCTCGGCCGCGGCGGGCCGATCGCCGTGCGGGAAAGCGGCGAGGAGCCCGTCCAGGCCCGGGGTTTCGACAGGGCCGGGGGTGAGGGCGTTGACGCGGATTCCGCGGCCGGCCAGCTCGGCGGCCCAGGTGCGGGCGAGGCTGCGGATCGCGGCCTTGGTGGCGGCGTAGACGCCCAGGCCCGGGACGGCCCGCAGGGCCGAGCTGGAGGAAAGCAGCATCACCGAGGCGCCGGCCGTCAGCAGCGGCAGCGCCTTTTGGACGGTGAAGACCGTGCCCTTGAGATTGATCGAGGTAGTGCGGTCGTACTCCTCCTCGGTGATCGCGCCGAGCGGGCCGTAGTCCCCGACCCCGGCGTTGACCACCACGATGTCCAGGCGGCCGCTGCGGTTCGCGATCTCGGCGAAGAGCCGGTCGAGGTCGCCGAGGTCCGAGGCGTCGCCCTGGATGGCGATGCCTCGGGCGCCGACCTGCGCGACGGCGGCGTCCAGCGCGGCCTTGCGGCGCCCGGTCAGGTAGACGGTCGCGCCCTCGGCGGCGAAACGGCGGGCGATCGCCAGGCCGATGCCGCTGGAGGCGCCCGTGACGAGGGCGGTCTTGTCGTTCAGTTGTCCCATGAGACTCTCCAATTTCTTGATGTAACCATGTTGGTTACATCAGCGATGCGCAAGATGCGACCCCCTCGACCAGGGGAAGTCGACGGTCCGAGGTCAGGCGGCTTTCAAGACGTCCCGCAGCACGTCCTCCAGCGTGGTCTTGGCCAGCTCGCTGCGCAGGGCGGCCTCCACATTGTCGTACACGGCGGTCATCGCCGGCCCGATGCCGTGGCCCACGACGCACCCGGGGTCCGGTGCCGCGCGATGCAGGGCGAAGACCGGTCCCGGTTCGATCGCCTCGTAGACGTCGAGCAGGGTGATCGCCGCCAGGTCCCGCGCGAGCATCCAGCCCGCCCCCGCACCCCGCCGTGAATCGGCCAGGCCGGCCTTGCGCAGCTCGCCCAGCAGGCGGCGGATCACCACCGGGTTGGTGTTGACGCTCGTCGCGATCTGCTCGGAGGTTGCGACCTCGTGGCCACGCCGCTGATACAGCCCGATCCATGTCAGGGCGTGCGCCGCGATGGTCAGTCTGCTGTTGGCACTCACGTCGGACTCCACCTCCCCCGCCCCTCGGTTCTGGTCGTAACGATAGTTGTTACAACTGCATGCGGCAAATCCTGGGCCGACCTCGTCAGCCCGCCCGGCGCGTGCACCTGGCCTTGAAGGGTGTCAATAGTCTGCTCACCGTTGTGAGCTGCGGGTCTGTCCCAGGTTTCCTGACCGGAGCAGTGGGCGAAGTCGGGCTTGCTCGAGGCTCATGGCATTCCGTCTCTTCTACATGATCTTGTACCGCGCGCTCCCGCCTGCGCCAGGTCACCGAGCTCCGGTACGACGCGCCCCGCGCCCTGCCCCGCATGCTGACCCGGAGCGCCCTCGGACCGCCCGCGCGCCCGCAGGACCTGCCGGAACGGCCAGCAGCCTGGATTGCCCTCCTCATGATCCACAACAACCACGGACCGCACCCCACGCTCCGCGAATTGACCAGCAGGATCCCGCGGTCCACGACCCCCAGGTGCGCGAACGTGCGGAATCGCCGTTGATCTGCTGAACGTGTATCGTCGGGAACTATGTTCCGCCCCCTGCAAGCTGGCGAGCCGACCCAGCTGGGTGACTACCGCATCGTTGGGGGCCTCGGTGAGGGCGGGCAGGGCGTGGTCTACTTGGCCGAGCGTGCCTCGGGCGAGCGGGTGGCGATCAAGGTACTGCATGCCAGGCTGGCGAGCAGGAGCGAGGCGCGCGGGCGTTTCTTACGCGAGGTGGACGCGGCCATGCGGGTGGCAGCGTTCTGCACAGCCCGCGTGCTGGACGTGGCGGTCGACGGCGACAGATCCTACATCGTGTCGGAGTTCGTTGACGGCCCGTCACTGGAGGATTCCGTCCGCGAGCACGGACCCAGGTCCGGAGGCGCGCTCGATCGCATCGCGGTCAGCACGGCCACCGCACTGGCGGCCATCCACCGGGCCGGGATCGTCCACCGCGACTTCAAGCCGTCGAACGTCCTGTTGGGCTCCGACGGCCCCCGGGTGATCGATTTCGGCATCGCGCGCGCGATCGACATGACCGCTACCGGCGGCTCGGTGGGCACCCCGGCGTACATGGCTCCCGAGATGATCCACGGTGAGCCGGCGCAGCCCGCATCCGACGTGTTCAGCTGGGCGGTGACCGTGGGCTTCGCCGCGACCGGGCGCCCGTTTTTCGGCCAGGACACACTGCCTGCAGTAATGTACCGCATCCTCAACGCCCAGCCGGATCTGGACGGCGTCCCCGAGCCCCTGCGCGCCGTTCTCTCCCGCTGCTTGGCCAAGGCGCCGCCGGAACGTCCCACGGCAGCCGAGGTCCTGCACCTCCTCCTCGGTCAGGGCCAGACCGTGACCAAGCCCGTCGGCGGGGACCCGGCCGCAGCTCCACCAGCGGAAGCTCCTCCGGCCGGAGTGACACCCGCCTGGACGCCTTCTACCGGCACGCCGTCAGCAGGACCGCCCCTCGCCGGGCTCGCCGGGACACCCGCTCCCGGAACGCCACCCACCGCCCTCACCACGGACTCACGCCGCAAGCGATCCAAGTTCCTGGTGGTGGGCTCGGTCACCTCCGTGGCGGTACTCGTGAGCGTGATTGTGCTGGCCCTGCGGTGGGGAGCGAGCGACTCTCCATCAACACCCACGCCCTTGGCGGCGACGGACATACCGTCGGCCACGACCAGCGTCGCCGCCCGGCCGTACGGCAGGAGGGTGGCAGAGGTCACCCTCGGCGACGAGGTGAACACCCTGGCGGTGAGCATCTACGCCGGACAGCGCGCGGTGCTGGCCGGCAGCACCAAGGGGGTGGCCAAGGTGTGGAAGTTCGACACGCGCCCCAGCGAACTCGCCGAGCTGAAGAACGCCGGCGGCGAGGAGACAGACGCTGCCATCGACGTGGGCGAAGTAGACGGGCAGGCGGCCACGTTCAGGCGGCTGCGGAATGGCGCCGTCATCGTCTCCGGCGCGGAGAGCGTCGAGCCGCTCGGCCCCACCTACAAAGGCCACCAGAAAATGGTCTACGCGATCGCCCCGGCGCGGGTGTCGGGCAAGACGGTCCTGGTCAGCGGCGACGAGGCCGGAAAGGTCCACGTGTGGGACCCGAAGACGGGCAAGGACTCCGGGCCCCAGCCCAAGGCGGCGGGCGGCGACCCGGTGTTCGGTGTCGCGACCGGCACGATGGACGGGCACCCGTTCGCGGTGACTGCGTCGGCCGACGACACCGCGCGGGTGTGGAGCCTGGAGACCGGCGCCCTGGGCGCCACCTTCCACGGCCACAGCGGTGATGTCTTCGCTGTGGCGACCACCGTGATGGACGGCGCGCCGGTGGGCATCAGCGGCGGCTCCGACCGCAAGATCCGCGTCTGGGACCTGCGCAACGGCCGGGAGCAGACCTCCTTCTCCGGCCACACCGCCGAGGTCGCCTGCCTGGCGGTGGGCAGGGTGAAGGGCCGCGCGGTCGTCGCCTCCGGCGGGTTCGACGGGACCATCCGCGTCTGGGACCTGCGCAGCGGCAAGCAACTCGGCGACCCGCTGAAGTCTCCCGGTGGGCGCGTCTACTCGGTGGTGATCGCCGAGGACGACGGGGAGTCCTGGCTGGCCGCGGGCGACGTCAAGGGCAACGTCACCGGATGGAGCCTCGGCCCGGCCTCCCCCTAGAGAACCGGTCATGTAATCGTCAGGACGCGAGGCTGTAGCCTGTCGGGCGTCAAACTCGCGCGCATGGTTTGAGCTGGGATTTCTCCGTCCGAGCCATGCGGCTCGACGGTACTCGTTGATCGCTCCTCCGAGTACATTGTGGCGTTCGATCCGGCCTTCCATCGGCACCACCACATGTTCATCGTGATCGGGTGGTCGCTGCCCACGAGCCCGATTGGGTCGGTGCGCGTTGTAGTGATCGATGTACTCGTTCAGGACGGAGCGCAGGTGACGTTCGCTTTTTCGGCAACGTAAACGCGAACATTCCTCGTACTGGGCACCCTCGTCGATCCTTACCGCGATCACCTGCGAGAGCGGCGGGCCACCGACCCCGCCGTGCCAGTCCAGCAGTTGTTTCGTGAGATAAGAGAACTCGGCTACACCGGCAGCCACCAACCCGTCCCCAGCCCTGCTGCGCGGTGTCGTGGCGGCGCTGGCGAAGAGAACGAGATCGATGTCCTGCGGCTGCTGGGACTGATGAAGGCGATGAGCATGAGGGTCAACGTGCTGCGAACCGACAAGCTCAAGCGCCTGATCAGCCAGGGCATTCTCGTCGAGACCGAGCCAGGATTGTCCGCTCAGCCACGCCCCCAGCCCAGCTGATAACGCCCTGACCAGCCCACCTTCCCCAAGGCAAAGGACGAAAGGGGCATCAACTCGCGCGCCCGCTGAGGGCGCCGGGCTGGCCCCCGACCGTCCCGTGGAGTGACCGGACGTACGGGTACTGCGGTGCCCGTACGTCCGCAAATCTCCAAGAAGGCCCCATTTCTCTGTTGAAACCGCCTCAAGGCCGATCCGTATCGTTTGCCCAGCCCCCAGACTGTGTCCATGCGTGGGGTGGCGCTCGCGGGATTGACGGTGGCGGCGTTGGTCGCCGCGTGCGGCAGCACGGGCTCGTACACAACCGTCGTGGGCAAGATCAGGAACGCCGGCCGGGTCGTCGTCGGCACCAAGTGGGACCAGCCGAGCCTGGGTCTGAAGACCGGGGAGGGCCCTCCCGAGGGCTTCGACGCGGACGTGGCCAAGTACATCGTCGACCACATCGCCAAGGGCCGGCAGGTGCAGATCACGTGGCGGGAGTCAGCCTCGTCCACCCGCGAGGCCCTGCTCCAGAACGGCAGCGTGGACCTCATCGTCGCCACCTACAGCATCGCCCCTTCGCGCCGGCCCATGGTGACCTTCGGTGGGCCCTATATCGTCACCCCGCAGGACACGATGGTCCGCGCGAGCGACACCAGCATCAAGAAGGTGACCGACCTGCGGGGCAAGCGGCTCTGCCTGGCGGAGGGCTCGAACTCCTACCGCCGGATCGTCGACCCCCCGCCCAACGGCAATCTGAACCTCCCCATGCAACTGGTGCCCGCGGCCAACTACTCCGACTGCGTACGCAAGCTAGCCGACGGCCGGCTCGACGCGATCAGCACCCTGGACCTGATTCTGGCGGGGTTCGCCGAGCAGGAGCCGGGCCGTTTCAGGCTGCTGAACGACCCCGTCAGCACCGAGGGCTGGGGAGTCGGGATCAAGAAGGGCGACACCGCCACCTGCGAGGCCGTCAACCAGGCGATCGCCGCGATGTGGCACGACGGCACGGCCACGCGACTGCTGCACAGGTGGTTCGGCAAGTCGGGGTTCAAGGTGCCGTCGTCCCTGCCGAAGCCCGTAGGGTGCTCCTGAACTGTGGGGACCGCCCCACGCCGTTGCCGATCTTCCGGCAGGATGCGGGTTGCCTTTGGGTCTGGCCCACTTTCCGTGATCAGCCGTCCTTCCAAGATCACAATCATGTCGGGCCGGATGCTGTGGGGCTCAATAACTCGAATCACTACCAGCGCAGAGCCCTTCGTCCGGTTGCGTGCTAGGGTCACCGGCCATGGTTGGTTTAGAAACGATCAGTAGCTGGCGGACGAAGATCTTCGTCTGGCTCGGGCTCCCTGCCATCGCCATTATCGGGCTGGTCTTCAGTGCGGCCGATGTGGTTCCCGCATGGCAGGCCAACGCCGGGAACGGCACGCTCGGTACTTTCACCGCGGTCCACGAGGATTGCGGCCGGCGTTCTTGCTCCTGGTACGGCGACTTCACCGCCACGGAGGGCAGCGCCAAGCGGGCCGACGTCATTCTTTATGACGAGCCCGACGGAATGGCGGAGGGTAAGGCGGTGCCCGCGCGTGACACGGGTGCCCGTAATGGCGTGTTCTCCACGACGGGCGGATACACCTGGCTGCTCACGACGGGTCTCGTCGCGGCGGGCGCGATCGCGGCGGTGGCCTGGATCGTCATGGTGGTACGCCTGATCAGCAGGCGGCGTACCCGCGTGCCCGAGCCGGCGTGATGAGGCGGCGGGCGCCATCCACGGCTGGAGTGCGGCCCCGCCGAGGTGGTTTACCGGGGCGCCCGGCCTATGAATAGTCGTCCTCGTCGTACTGCTCCAGGTGCAGCAGGGTACGGATCTTTCCCACCGCTGGTTTTCCGTCGTAACGGATGGCGTTCAGCACCTCTTGGACGAGTGCGTCGCGGGTACGGGCACGGGCGGCCCCGAGCCAGTGGCGTTGCGCCTTCAGCGATTCGGCCTTGAGCCGGCCCATGAGACCGCGCAGTGCCCTGGGCCAGGCGGTATCGGTCAACTGCCGGATCTGTGTCTGGTTCGTGGTGGCGACCTGCGCCGCCCGGCGGCGTAGCACCGTGACGGACTGGCCGCCGTTGATCGCCTGTTCGAGTCGTTCAAGGGCGATGTTGTACGGACGCACGATGCCCAGATAACGCCGAGCCGCCTGATCGTTGGTCAACGGCGTCCGGCTCGGCGTCGCCCGTGGCGAGGGGGTCGCCCGTGGCGAGGGGGGCGCGGTCGTGGGTGAAGGGGGCGCGACTGCGACGTGCTGGGTCGTGTCCACGGGCTCGCCCGAGCACCCGGCGATCATGGTGGCGAGGACTAACGTTCCGGCAATGATGCGCACAAGTCCGCCATTGATCCACTCCGTCACCGGCATGTCAAGCGGCCGGTTCATCGACCGGCCGTGCCTTCCGCTTCGACGCGGCGGAGGCGGTCCCGGGTGGAGATGCGTTCGATCTTCACGATCTTGTCGTGGGCGAACGTGCAGGCCGCGGCCCCCTGCGCCTGCCAAAATCACGTCCATGCACGTCAGGCAGACCATGCATCGCATCCGAGGTCCGCTGCGAGCCATCCCGCCTGTGGACGCAACCGACCAGGCGATGGCTGCTCGGTGGTTGCTCGCGTGTACGCGATACAGCACGGCACGCGTCGGCACAGAACGAAACGACGACGGGGCTGATCCCAGCCACGACAATACAGAACAGCCAGAAGAATGGTTCGATATCGTTATGGGCTCATTATTTTAAATTAACTTCCAATTGCTATGATGGTTATACATATTTGTGAAGTGCATTTAGCATCGGTGTTCCCGGCGAGGAAGAAAGGGAACGCCCCTCCATGCGTAACTCGCATCCCAGTCAGACTGCCATCATGGCCGCGGCGGCCCGTGCCGCCCACCTTGTCGTGGACAGCGAGCCGTTCATCCTCTGCGACACCCTGGCCGCCTCCCTGCTCGGTGACCGGGCCGAGGAACTGATCGGCTACCACCAAGCGCACGGCGATCACCCCGTACTCGCAGGGGCACGCGCCCAGGCCACCGCCCGCGGCCACTACGCCGAGCGCCGCGCCACAGAGCTGTTCCGCAACGGCCTGGAGCAGTACGTGGTGCTGGGCGCCGGGCTCGACACCTTCGCCTGGCGCAGTGACCCGGCTGCCCGGCCGGTCCGCGTGATCGAGGTCGACCATCCCATCACCCAGCAGGGCAAACGCGACGCGATGGCCGCGGCCGGCATCGCTGTGCCCGATGGGCTGGCCTTCGCGCCGGTGGACTTCGAGTCCGACGATCTGATGGACGCCCTTCACAGAGCGGGGTTCGACCCCGGCAAGCCCGCCCTGGTCACCTGGCTCGGCGTGACCATGTACCTCACCCACGAGGCGATCGCCGCTACGTTGGCCGCCGTGGGCCGCATGGCGCCCGGCAGCGAACTGGTGATGGAGTACGCCGTGCCGGCCACTCTGCGTGACGATCGAGGCAACGCCTACGCCCGGCTCCTGCTGCCCGCCGCTGCCGAGCGAGGCGAGCCATGGCTGTCTCTCTTTACTCCCGAAGAGCTCTCGGGCCTGCTCGAACGGCAAGGGCTGGAGGCGGTCGAGCACCTGCGGCAGGCCGATTGCCTCGTTCCCGCGCTGTGGCGGCGTTCGGACGCGCTGCGCTCCGGCGATCTGTGCCGCTTGGTCCGTGCCACCGTCCCCAGCACGACCTGAACCGGCCGAACTTCCGTACACCGCCGCGGCCTCGCCATGCCTACAACGCTGTCAGCGCCCCTTCTCGACCTACGTGTCACACCGAACCTCCAACAGGAGAGGATCCATCCCATGTCCGAGGCCACCTCCCACGCTGACGAGCTCCGCCGCTTCTTCGACGTCTTCGCCCAGGCAGGCGACAGTCTGGATGTGGACACTTTGGCGGGCTGCTTCGCCGAAGTGTTCCTGGCCGGGGACGCCGGCGGCGCGCGGCCCGTGCCCCGCGCCGCGTTCCTGCAGGCCCTGCCCAGACGCGCGCAGATGTTCGCCGATGCGGGCATTGGCCCGGCCGCCCTCGACACCCTGACCCACCAGCATCTCGACGACCGGTACGTGCTCGTCCGCACCGAATGGACCGCACCTCGCACCGCCGGCGGCGAACACGTCCACCTGTCATCGTCGTACCTGCTCCACCGGGACGCAGACGACACCTACCGCATCGTGGCCTACCTCAACCATCAAGGCCTGCCACTCTCCCAGGCCTGACCGCCACCGCTGCCATCCCCTACGAGCCCGAGACGACACGCGAAGGGCACCGAGCTTGGAGGCCCTCGAACGGATCGCCATCGCCCTGCCCGCCGCGGGATCGCCGCGAAACTGTTCATCACTGCCGAGACCTTGAGGACCTACGTGTCCGCATTCTGATGCAGGGCCGCTGCATGGTCAGCGACCTGAACCGTTCCAGGTTGGTCGAAGGCCCTGAAGCCAGCATGATCGTGCCGGCGGAAGGGAGATTCACACGCGATGCCAGCCCCAGGAAATACCCCGACGAACTTCGTGAGCGTGCGGTGCGGATGGTCTTTGAGGTCCCTGCGCCAGATCGCCATCTCCAGCGCGTCCAGCGGCAGGTCGGCATGCAGATGGTCGGTCAGCCGCCAGCCCATGATGCCGAGCGCACGCTCGAGTGCCGAACCGCAGGTCAACAGCGCTGGCCAAGTTTCTGGCACTCACAGGGTGCGGCGTCGATGGCTGGTGTCGCAGAACGGAAACCTGCGGCTGCGTCTGCAGACGCACAACGCCACCAGGAACCGGTCGGACGTGACCACCGAGCCGTCTTCCAGATGGACCTCGACCGGCCCCTCGACCAGCATGGGCCCGCCGGGCACCATCGTGACTCTGCGCGCCTCAGGCTGCGTACCGCCCCGTGGCGCATTCGGATTTGTCTGCACGGATGACCACCAGTTCCTCGTCGTTGTCCCCCGGTTGCAGCAGCCCCCGGGCCCTGAGGCTCTCCTCCCTCGCCCGCATGACAGGTCCGAAACGCTCCCGTTGCCTGGCCACCACCGACGCGGTCAGCCCCGCCTCGCCAAGCCGGCGCAACGACGCCTCGACACCGTTGAGCGCCGAATGCACCATCAGCAGCGATCCGCCATCCGCCAGGTGCGCGGGTGCCAGCGAGCAGATGCGGTCGAGAATCCCGCGCCCATCCAGCCCTCCGTCCCAGGCCCGCGCCCTGCCGTGGGCGGGCGGCGGCACGGCATTACCCGGTACGTAAGGAGGATTCGTCACGATGAGGTCGAACACCTCCCCAGCCAGCGGCGCGAACAGGTCGCCGTGCACCACCCGTACCTCGAGCCCCCGGATCAGCGTGTTGAACCTGGCGGCCAGCACCGCGCGCAGCGACCGGTCGACGGCGGTCACCCGGACGCCGTCCCGCTGCGCGGCGACCACGGCGATCACACCGGTTCCGGTGCCCACGTCGAGCACCCTGGCTCCCCGCGGGAGATGGATCAGCCGGAACGCGGCGGCCAACAGCGCCGTATCCCCCTGTGGCCGGTAAACGCCTGGCGGTCTCAGCAGGAACATCGCCACCACCTACCGTAAATCGGATACCGGAAACAGCAGCGAACTGCGGCCGGACCGCCAACGGCCCAGCACCAACTCGCCGAACCGCCCCTCCAGCCAGTCCGTCGCCTGCACGCCGAAGACCACGTCGGCTGCCAGCCCGGGCTCCCGATGCAGCAGGTCACCGATGACGTCACGTCGCAGCACCTGCTCGTGGACGGCGTCGGCCTCGATGTGCTCGGTGAAGAACAGCGGATCGACGCCCAGCCGGGTCAAGCCCTGCGCCATCCGCCTGGCGCTGGGCGCGGTGGTGATCTCGGCCGCCGCGAAGTGCCCGACCAGTGCTCCGCGTAGGCTGCGATGCAGGCCGAACAGCGACATCATGTTCACGACCGCCAGCATCTCGGCGGGCGCCATCTCCAGGTAGGCCCCGTAGGAGGAGTCGAGTCCGAGCTCGTCCATCAGGTCGGCGAACAACTGGGCGTGCATGCGCTCGGCCCGCCCGCCGCCGAACTCGTCGAACTCCACCGCCACCAGCGAGGCCTTCGCCTTGCCCTGCAGCCGGGGAATGGCCCAGGCGTGCGGGTCGGCCTCCTTGAGGTGGTAGATCGACCGATGGACGATGTACTCCCGCACCTGCCACAACTCGCCATCGTCGCGCAGATGGTGCGAAACCCCCTGCGCGTCGATCGGCTCGACCAGCAGCTCCTCCAGCACCGCGATCACGTCGTCGCCCCCGGCGGTCCCGCCCTTGAGCGCCTCCAGGAACAACCCCTCCAGCTCGCCACGCATCCGCAACAGCTCAGGGTCCCACTCCCGCTCGCCACTGACGCCGGCAAACCCGCGATAGTGCAGCTCGTAGCAGAGATACAGCGCGAGCTGCAGGTCGTCCCCGAGAGGGTCGGCCCTGCCCACGCGCGGCGCCGGTTCTCCGAATGTCAGCGCCGAAATCACCCCTGCAGACAGCGGCCCACGGGCTCGGGGCAGTTTCGGCTCCTTCATGCGCTCTCCCTGTACGTCCGCGGCCGCTGCTCCCACACGGTCTGACTGCTCAGCATCTCCAGCACCGCCCCAGGCCCTCTCACGGCGGCGCGGCGCTGCCGCTCGGCGCCCGTGCCCGCCCGCCGTACCCGGACCACCAGATCCTCGACCTCGGCCAGGTCGCCGCTGTCGGCCAGGGCGCCGCTCACATACCCGACAAGCTGGCCAAGCAGCTGCACGGCGGGCACGGCGCGCTCCTCGAGCGCGTCGACCCCCGGCCCGTCCAACCCGTAGCGCGCCGCGTTCCACACCGCCGCGGCGCACACCTGCTCGTGCACCCTCGGCGCCTCCCGCCCCGCCCGCAGAGCGGCCTCTGCCGTGCTGACCAGGCCCCTGGTCAGCGCCGCTTGCAGCACCGCCTCGTCGGTCGTACCGGCCGCGTCAGCGGCGCGTACCTCCACGGTCGGCAACCCGACGCCCGGCCTGGCCAGCCAGAACGACATGCCCTCGTCCACCAGTACGCCGCAGTCGACCAGGCGATCCACCTGCCGCTCATATGCGGCGGCCGAGTCGAACCACGGCGGCACCCCCGAACCGGGGAAGCGCGATTGCTGCACCATCCGCCAGCTCGCGTACCCGGTGTCGCGCCCCCGGTCGAACGGCGAGTTGACCGACAGTGCCAGCAGCGTGGGCAGCCAGGGACGCAGGTGGTTCATCACGGCGACGGCCGTCTCACGATCCGCCACGCCGACGTGCACGTGGCACCCGCAGCTCTGGTAGTCGGCGATCACACCTGCGTACATCTCCCCGATCCGTGTGAACCGCTCGCCCTCCGACAAGGCCGGCGCAGCACCGGCCAGCATCGGCGTACCCACCGACACCAACTCCAGCCCCTCGTCGCGAGCGGCGGCCGCCAGCAGAACGCGGGCGGCATGCAAGTGGGTGCGCAGTTCGGCGAGCGTCGTGCACGTCCCGGTGGCCGCCTCGACCTGCGTCTGGAACAGCTCCCTGTGCAAGCCGCCGCCGTTACGCCGCCACGGATGCTCACCTGCCCTGCTGAGGACCTTCCCCACCAGCGGGGCGGGCTCTGCAGAGCCCGCTTCCAGCAGCAGAAATTCCTCTTCCACACCGACGGTTCTCGCCATCTCACCCCCTCGCAGACAGCGCCACAGGAGATACCTTCGAGACCCCTGAGCTGCGGCGCAGCTGACCGAATCCCCTACCCGGCAGGCGCCTAACATGCCTCGAATGAGCGCTCTACCTGCGCGTAGAGGTGTTGGATCGACTATCGCTGCGGCAGGTGACGGCAGATGCCGGCAGCCACGAGGGCGCGGCGGCCGGAAGTGAGGGCGTGCCGAGTTACCTGCCGGGCCCGACTCGACGAGGGCCGTTAGAGGCACGAGTTCGCCGGCATCTGCGGCAGCATCCTGCGAAGCTCGAATATCAGCCACCGCGTCCGATCCATTGGCTTGCTGGAAAAACGCTGCGACTCGGCTCCGCGATCGAGGCGATCAGCCTTCTCGCGCAATCGCCGGGCGATGCCGTTCAAGACCCACAACTTCACGGATCGGTGAGCGCGCCTCCCTGCCCGGCTTCGTCTCAGTGAAACGACGCGAACTTTCTGCGGCGATCTTGTAGGGCTCGTTGATCGCTCCTCCAAGTATTTTGTGGCGTTCGATCCGAGCTTGAGGGCGTCTTCCTTGTCCTTGTCGGACGGCAAGCTGTAACGCCGGGTGGTCTCCAGGCGGGCGTGGCCAAGAATCTCGGCGACCAGGACCAGGTCGGTCTTGCTGCGGACCAGCGTGGTGGCGAGTGTATGGCGCAGGATGTGCGCCGTGGTGGCATCGTCGGGGGTCAGGGAGATTTGGAACGGGATCCGGCGTTAACGAAGTAGATCAGCGGGCCGAGCCTTTCCCTGCCTCCGAACGCGGCCCGCGCCGGATCCCGTTCGATTTCACAGCGCGGCCCTCCACCACATGAACTGCCTCTGCTCCTTGTGCACGCGAGGGCGCGGAAGGGGATGGTGTCGGTCATGCGGCGATGTGCTCCGGACGGACGCCCATACCGATGAAACGACCCAGGAGGTGGCGCAGCGGCGGCAGCGTCCGGAACGCCGTGAAGATCGGAGGCACATGCCGGGTCGTGTCGTCGCCCAGGTCCTTGGGATAGAGGTCGCGCAGGATGCCGAGCTGGAAGGCCTGCGTGATCCTCGCGGCGCGTTCTCTGCGGGACTGCACCCGGGCCAGATCGGTGTCTTGTGGTTCGCCGCCTCGGGCGAGAAGCGGGCCCAGCAGGTTGGCGGTGGCCACCGCGTCCTGCACGGCCAGGTTGATACCCACGCCGCCCGCGGGCGACATGGCGTGGGCGGCATCACCGATACACAGCAGTCCCGGCCGGTGCCAGCGTGGCAGCCGGTCCACCCGGACGCTCAGGTGGTGCACCGCCTCCCAGTCGTGGATCTGGTCCACGCGGTCGCGCAGGGCGGGGGCCAGGTGCGCCACCCGGTTCCGGAACGCCGGCAGCCCGGCGGTCTTGAGCTCGTCGAAGGCGGCCGCCGGGATTGCATAGGCCATCTGCCAGTAGTCACCACGGTCGATGGAGATCAGCGCCCCCTTGCCTCCTTGGAAGAAGGGCACTTGGTCCTGTGGGCGGCGAGGCAGGTGGAACCACAGCACGTCCATGGGTGGCGAGGCGCTCACGGGAGTGAGGCCGGCGCGGGCCCGTACGGTGGAGTGGCGGCCGTCGGCACCGATCACCAGGTCGGCCCGCACCTCCACGGGCCCGTCGGCGGTGTCGGCCAGAACGCCGGTCACCCGTCCCTGATCGGTGAGGAGTTCCGTGGCCTGGGCGCGACGCAGGAGGCGGAAGGAGGGGTAGGCCGTGGCCTTGCCGGCCAGGAAGTCCAGCACATCCCACTGCGGCATGAACGCGATGTAGGGGCAGCGCACGTTCAGCCGGCTGAAGTCGGCGAAGGTGACGTCTCGGCCGCCCATGTTGACCGCCACCTGCGGCATCTTGGTGTGCGGGAGGTTCAGGAACTCCTCGATCCAGCCCAGTTCGGCGATCAGTTCGAGGGTGGAGGGGTGGACGGTGTCGCCGCGGAAGTCGCGCAGGAAGTCCGCGTGTTTTTCCAGCACGGTCACCTCCACGCCCTGACGGGCCAGCAGCAGCCCGGCCATCATGCCCGCGGGGCCGCCCCCGACGACACAGCACTGTGCGCGCATCTCATCCTTCTTCCGGAAACAGCAGCCCGACCAGGGCCGCGATGTCGATGGGGGTGCCCAGCCGCCGGTTGACGGCGACGGTGGCGAACAGGGTCCTGGCGGCCGTGACCGTGTCGTGCGGGCGCAGCTCGCCGGCGTCGATGCGTTCGAGCAGGAAGTCGCCGATGAGCCGCTGGCCCTCACCAGCCAGCGCCGCCAGCGGCCCGCGGGCCTGGGCGGCGCTGAAGAACACGGCCATCAGCTCGGCGTTGTCGGCCAGCAGCCGGTCGAACGCCTTCAGCAGCTCGGTCAGCACCTCGGGAGCCGGCCGCGAGTCGTTCTGCTCCGTCCGCAGCTCCCGCAGGCGGGGCAGGAAGCCCCGCTCCGACAGGAGCGTCTCCACCATCGCCTCTTTGCTGTCGAAGTAGCGATAGAGCAGGCCGGGTGTCACCTCGGCGGCCTCAGCCACATCCTTGACCGTGGCCCCGTCCACGCCCTTGTCGGCGAACACGCGCAAGGCCGCGTCCAGCAGTTGCTCCCGGCGCCATACCGCCTGCTCACTTCGCGTCCTGGACATACTCACCTCATTGAGTAAACGTTTATTCAACATACCATGCAGGTGCCCGTCGCACGGCGCTGGGCGCTCGCGCGTTCGCGTGGTCACGGGGATTGAGGAACATCTCTGCGAGATGTTCCTGCGCTAAGCCCGGTCGTGCCTGGCCAGAAGACCGGGAGGGCCGGCCCCGAAGAATCTTGAAGTCTTGGCGTGGATAACGGCCTGTTATCTGCGGCATCGTGGATCGAGACCTGCGGCGACGCCCGCCGGACGGTACGTGAGGCGACCCTGTTATCTGCGGCAAAGGAGCGGCGTGGCCGCTGGCGTCGGTGGCTGATGAGGAGATCGGCGAGGCGCTGGAGCTGCTGTGGGGCGGTGCGGCGGTCAACACCTGGAACGCCCGCCGGGCTGCTGCCGCGCCTGCTCAAGGACCGCACCGGGGGCCCGGTGTTCCTCACCCACCGTCGCTCGGGGCCGGGCAAGGTGCTGTCCCAACACCGGGTGCGCGCGCTGCTGGACGCCCACACGCCGTCGGCGGGCCGGGCACCGGCTGGGACCTGGACGAGCTGCGACACTCGGCGCTGACCCACCTGGGCGAGAACGGCGTGAGCCTGTTGATGCTGATGGCCGAGTCCCGGCACAAGAAGACCGGGAACGTAGGCGTTGAAGGCGCAAGAGGGTGCGATGGCCCTGAGCGGTTTGTCGTCAGTGGATCGCTTGGTCACGGCGTCGGCGGGTGGCGCGGATCTCGGCATCGGCGACCTTGCCGTCCAGCAGCTCTTCCTGAGCTGGAGCGAGGGTGGTACCCCTACCGAAAACCGAGACTTTCACAGCGGACAGACGGGCATGGGTCAGCTTCCGCTTCGGCGGCGGAGTGCCGGGCCGAGCGCCTGCTGGGCGGCGAAGAGAGCGATCCCGGCGATCGCGCATGCCGCTGCCAGAGCCGTTCGTCCGGCATGGTCGAGCAGTACGGTGCCGGCCAGCGGGCCGAACACGGCACCGACACTCCAGGTGGCGGAGGCGATGCCCATGTACCTGCCGCGCAGGTCCGCCGGTGCGAGGTCGGCGAAGGTGGCGCCGAACATCACGGCGATGCCGATCTGGCCGAGGGTCCAGACCAGGACCGATCCCGCGTAGCCGACACCACTCTCCACGAGGGCGCCCAAACCGACGCCGGCACCGGCCAGGAGCATGGACACGGCCAGCACCGAGCTGGGGTCGCGACCGGCAAGCAGCCGTACCGCCAGTGGTTGGCCCACCACGATGACGATCCCGTTCAGAGCCAGCACCGCGCCGTAGGTCGCGGGGCCGTGACCATCTGCCGTCATGACGAGCGGCAGCGTCGCGAACGTCTGCAGGAACAGGGTGAAATAGGCGACGTAGATCAACACCATGACGATCATCAGCCGGTCGCGCAGGAGCACCGGCAGCAGCGCTCGGCGGGGCTGACTCGGTGTCGCCGGCCGGGTCTCGGGAATCCGGCGCCAGACGATCAGCGCCGCGATGATCGAGGCCGTGGCATTGATCCAGAACAGGAGTCCATACCCATACTGGGCCAGGACCCCAGCGGTGATCGTGGCGATGGAGAAGCCGAAGTTGGCCGCCCAGAACAGCAACCCGAAGGCCCGGACCCGCTGGCTCGGATGGAGGTCGGCCACCACAGCCGACCCAACCGGGCGGAACAGGTCCGCCATCAGCCCGACACCGAGTGCCGCCGCCCAGATCATCGGCACCGTGTCGGCCGAGCCGAGCGCAACAAGCGTCACGGCGGTTCCCAGGAACCCCACCAGCATGGTGTGGCGTCGTCCGATCCGGTCGCCCAGCCAGCCGCCGAGCACCTGGGATCCGATGCCTCCGGCTCCCGTCGCCGCCACCACCGCGCCCGCGGTCGTCGGAGTCAGCCCTTGCTCCTGCGTCAGATAGAGCACGAGGAACGACTGTGCGACTCCGCCAGCGCGGCTCACGAAATGAGTCGCCGCCAGGGACCAGACCAGCCCAGGCAGGTCCAATCGCAGGCGGGACAGTCGGCGGCCCAGCGGTATCGCGGTCGGAGCGGGTGTGTCGTAGGTCGTCATGCCGATGACACTAAGATCACCTAGTACATCAAGAAAAGCGATTAATTTCGATCAAATCAATCGCGATTCGCGATACTCTGACGTTATGGCTGACGTTGAGCTGCGCCACCTGAGGACGATGGCCGCTATCGCCGAGGAGGGAACGTTCGGCCGAGCGGCGGTTCGCCTCGGCTACACCCAGTCGTCGGTGAGCCAGCAGATCGCCGCGCTGGAGAAGGCCGTCGGTGGCGCCGTCTTCGACCGGCCCGGAGGCCCCAGGCCGGTACGGACCACTCCTCTCGGCGAGGTGGTCCTGGCCCACGGGCGCGATCTGCTCACGAAGTCGGAGGCGCTGGCCGACGCCGTCGATCGCTTCAAGGCGGGTAACGGCCGGATCGACATCGGCACCTTCCAGGGCGCGACCAAGCTGATCCTGCCGGCCGTCGTGCGCCGGCTGCTGAGCGAGCACCCCGGCTGCGACATCCGGCTGTCGGAGGTGGGACCGGAGGATCCGAGGATCGGAGATCTTGACCTGTTGTTCCACTACGATCGGATCGACGGCGACGTCGAGCACGTCGAGCTGCTCGACGAGCCGTATCTCCTGGTGGCCGGCGCAGGTGCGTTCCCCGATGGTCCGGTACCGGTGCAGCTGCTCGACGACGCTCCCATGGTCGCCTGGCCGCCCACCGTCCACCAAAGATGGCTGGAACGGGAGCTCGCCGGCGCGGGCGCCCGGCCGCGGATCGTGTTCCGAACGGCCGGCCACGACACCGTCGTGTCGATGGTACGGGTGGGCCTGGGCTCAGCGGTGTTGCCCTGGCTCGCCCTCCAGGGATCCGACGTCTGGTCCGACGACCGGCTCAGCATCCATCGACTGCGGCCGTCGCCCGCCTGCACGTGGTACCTGTACTGGCCGGCCGGGCGCACCCAGTCGCCCCTCGCGGCCCGAGCCATCGACATCGCCGTCGAAGCCGCCAATGAGCTGGCCGGCCAGATGTGACATCGGACGAGTCGCGGGAGAGCGCGACTCTCGTCGCGTGAAAGGGCTCAGCGGCAGCTGAATATATCGCTGTAGGCGATTGATTCAATCGGAAATCATGGCTTTTCGCGATGGGGCCGCGAGGCTTAGCGTGCCGGACATGAACGGTCATCAAGATCACCCCGAACGACTCCTCAAAATCAACGGCGTAGAGCTCTGCGCTCAGACATTCGGCGACCCTGCCGCACCCGCCCTGCTGCTCATCGGCGGCGCCGAGGCGTCGATGGAGTGGTGGGACGATGAGTTCTGCGAGCGCCTCGCCGCCGGCGGGCGGCACGTCATCCGGTACGACACCCGGGACACCGGCCGCTCCACAACCTTCCCGCCCGGCGAGCCGCCGTACGGAAGCGACGCCCTGCTCGACGACGCCGTCGGCCTGCTCGATGAACTCGGCATCGCGGCCGCGCACATCGTCGGCGTCTCCATGGGCGGCGGCATCGCCCAGCACCTGGCCGTGCACCACCCCGGCCGGGTCGCCTCCCTGACGCTCATCGCCACCAGCCCGGGCGGGCCCGGCGACCCCGATCGCCCTGACCTGCCGCCGATGAGCGCCGAGCTGGCGAAACGGTTCGCCGAGGGCGGCGACGAGGCGCCCGACTGGTCCGACCGCGAGGCCGTCATCGCGTACTACATCGACGGCGAGCGCACCTTCGCGGGCACCATCCCCGTCGACGAGGAGCGGCTGCGCCGCGTCGTCGGCCGCGTCTGGGATCGCAGCCCGTCCCCGGCGTCGGCGCAGAACCACTGGCAGCTCGCCGGCGGCGAGCCCGTCCGCGCCCGCCTCGGTGAGATCGCGGTGCCCACGCTGGTGTTGCACGGCACCGCGGACCCGCTGCTCCCGTACGGGCACGGCGAGGCGCTGGCACGGGAGATCCCGGGAGCACGGCTCGTCCCGCTCGAAGGCATGGGGCACCAGATGCCGCCGCCGGAGCTCTGGGACATCACGATTGCAGAGATCCTTTCAGTTTCCGAAGGAGAGCGCCCGTGAACCGGCTGCGATCGGCACTCTGGCTGCCGCTCTTCGACGAGCTCGCCGACCCGCGGGCGGTGGCGAACCTGGCCGCCGAAGCGGAGGAAGCCGGGTGGGACGGCTGCTTCGTGTGGGATCACCTGTCCTGGCGGGCGCCGGTCCAGCAGGTCGCCGACTCGTGGATCGCGCTGGCGGCGATCGCGACCGCGACCGAGCGGCTGCGGCTCGGCCCGATGGTGTCGACGCTCGCCCGCCGGCGGCCGGCCAAAGTGGCGCGGGAGACCGCGACACTGGATCAGCTGAGCGACGGCCGTCTCACCCTCGGCGTCGGACTCGGAAGCGACCGGTTCGGCGGCGAGCTGTCCAAGACCGGCGAGCAGCTCGACGACCGGCAGCGCGGGCGGATGCTCGACGAGTCCTTGGCGATCCTGGCCGGCGCGTGGTCCGGCGAGCCGGTGCGCCATCGCGGCGAGCACTACACCGTCGACGACATCACGTTCCTGCCGCGGCCGGTTCAGCGGCCCGGCGTGCCGGTGTGGGCCGCCGGATTCCCCGGCAACGTCAAGCCGATCCGCCGGGCCGCCCGGCTCGACGGCTTCTTTCCGATCAATCTGGAGCACCCGGACCAGCTCGCCAAGGTCGTCGCCACCCTCACCGAACTGCGACATGGCGAGATGGCCTCGTACGACATCGCCATCAGCCTGCCCTCCGACGTCGACCCACTGCCGTACGCCGCCGCCGGCGCGACCTGGTGGCTGACGGAGTTCGACCCGGGTGTACGGCTTGACACGGTGCGCGGCGTACTCCGCGACGGCCCAGCGAATCCGGGCGGCGATTGAGCCGCGCGGCAGGCGGCGGCTCACCCGAATCCGCCCCTGGCGCCGCCGCTGTCCCAAGCCGATCTGGCGGCCTGGATCGGCGCCAGTCCCTCAACGGTGCTCCAAAAAGCTGTCCGCCGTGGCCTGATATCCGCCATGGGACGGCCATGCCGAGCCATGGCGGACATCCACTGGCTGCGGCGTTAAAAGGGGGCAGACCAAGTACGCCTGAAAGGGGCAGCGGCCTTCACCCCAGGTGGGTACGGCGGGGCGGCGCGAGGTGAGTGGTGCCGCCGCCGTGGAAGAACAGCACGGCCGAGCCGGGGTTGGTGTCGTTCTTGCCATACCAGCGCGTCGTGATCTGGGCGCCGTCGTATTCAAGTCCAGTGAGGGATGAGAGGGGTCAGGCGGTCGGCGCAAGGACGACGACCTTGCCGGACACGGCACCGGCGGCGACTCCCCGGGAGGTCCTCGAGCTGGATACGGCGGCTGATGTCGATGTGAAGTTCGCCTCGGTCGATCGCCGCCACGAGGCCGGCGAGCTGCTTGGCGTCGCTCCGGACGAAGACGTTGAGCCCGCGCACCTGGCGCCCTTCGTCGCTCGGCGCCTGCGTCCACACCGTGGTGTTGACCACGGCCCCGCCGGACCGCACGAGAGCGGCCTGGTCGGCGAGCTGCGACGGCTCGATCGGTGCGAGGTTGAGCAAGAGGTCGACCGGCTGGGTCACCGTATCCACCACGTCGGTCGTGGTGTGGTCAAGGACCTCGTGCCCAGGGGGCGATGTTGAGGGTGACGCCATTCGGCATCATGACACCGGTCGATCCACGCCTTGGCGACGCGGCCGTGCGATACCCCATTGTCGGCAGCACGTTTCGCATGGGTGTCCGTACTTCGGCCATCGTGCAAGCGCACACCCCAGCACTTGACAACCAAGACTGCGTTTTTGGATGAAAACGCACGAGCCGGATGTTGGAGCGTCCTGAACGTGAGTTGACCGACCAAGGGATGGATGCCATGCCTCTTGCGGGTGAGTACGAACCCAGCCCGACGCAGTGGGTGCGCGAGCAAGTGGAGCTGTACGAGAGCTCCGGCGGCACCAAGGGAACGACCCTGAGAGACACGGGAATGCCCGTCATCTTGCTGACCACCCTGGGTGCCAAGAGCAGCAAGATCCGCAAGACGCCGCTGATGCGCGTGGAGCACGAAGGCCGATACGCCGTGGTCGCCTCGCAGGGCGGCGCTCCCGAGCACCCCGTCTGGTACTTCAACGTCAAGGCCCACCCCCAGGTGGAACTTCAGGACGGCCCTGCCAAGCAGGACATGAAGGCCCGTGAGGTGACCGGCGCGGAGAAGGCCGAGTGGTGGGAGCGTGCGGTGGCGGCGTATCCGCCGTACACCGACTATCAAAAGAAGACGGACCGGGAGATCCCGGTGTTCGTGCTGGAGCCGCTGGACAACGACTGACCGCGCGGAAGTCTTGCTCCACGGGACGTATGGGTCCGCGCCTGCCAGGCGCCTGTGCGTCCCGTGGTGCTGCTCCGTCGCGAAGGGGTTCTCTCCTGCCTCCTGGCGCGGCTGGACGCCACCACCACCCGCCTTTGCAACGTGCGTGACGGCTTCGGCCCCACTCCTGCCAGAGGACGTCGCAAACCAGCCGGACGCAGGACGCTGACACGATTCATGGGACTCTCATCTCATCACCATGCGGCTCCAAGACCCCTCCACGACCCTGGTGCCGTAAGGAGGGGGTGTCATGACCGTGGTACCGGATGTGATCATTGGGCCATCGCCTGTCACGGGCCTGCGGGAGTCGGTGAAGGCGTTCGTGGCCGATTGGGGCAAGCAGGCGAGGATTCCGGTGGAGGTGTGGGCGTTGCCGGAGGGTGCGGTTCCCCACGAAGCGGCCCTCCTCGCCTTCGCGGTGCTGGTCGACGCGTTCTCGGCCGTCGAGCAGGCCACGTACGTCTCGATGGCGCTGACCGCCGGGGTCACGTTGAGACTGACCGTCTGCGACGACGGGCCGGGGCTCGGCTCGCACGAGGTCATCGACCGGAGCAAGCTGCACGCCCGGGCCGCCGCGTTGGGAGGGCGGTACGACATCGCCTCATCGGTCGGCAACGGAACGACCGTCACGCTGGAGCTGCCGCTGTGAGCCTCCGCCCTCATCCTTGATCACTGAACGACCACCTGCGGGTGAGCGGGTCGGACCCGAGGCGGTGACGGTCGCCGGAGGCTGCCGCGGGTGCTCGGCACCTTGCCAGGCAGCCGCTCACGGGAGATACGTAGAAGAGATCCGTATGTCCATGGAGGTGACGTGTCGGTGATCCCCGGACCGCCCGTACGAGGTGACGGCGGGCTGCATGACATCGCTACCGCGGGCGGCCTGCATGCCTACCAACTGCGGCTGCACGCCGAATACGGGCCGGTCGTACGTTTCGAGCTGCCCGGCACGGACTCAGCGGTCTCCATCGCGGACCCGGTGCTGCTCGAGGCCACCGCCGGGGTCAACAAACGACCGGAGGAGCTGTTCGGGTTCCTGGCCCCGCTGTGCGAGGCCGGCAACCTGCAGACCCTGCCCGCGGACGAGCACACGCCATGGCGCCGCGCGGTCCTGTCCGTACTGGCCGGTCGCCGCTCCCACGAGGCCCACTTCCCCGGCTTGACCGCGCTCGCCGGCCGGCTGGCGGACCGGTGGGCGAAACAGGCCGGCGAGGGACCGGTCGAGTTGCAGAGGGACCTGAGCGCGCTGTCGCTCCGGATGATCTGCCAGTACGCTCTCGGCAACGGCGTCCACGACCCGGACAAGGTCGTGACGGCCTTCGAGGTCGTGCTCACGGAGTATCTGGGCCGTCAGTACCAACCGGCCGACCCGGGAACCGAGGAGCAGAGACGGAAGCGTGCCCAGGAGGCCCTGGCCTACCTGCGCGCAACCGTGAACGACGTGCTCGCCTCGGCCCAGCAGGACGGCAACGCCCTGGCCGCGGCGTTGGTCGCGGCGGGGATGAGCCCGGCCCGCGTGCGGGACACCGTGTTGATGATCATGCTTGCCGCCCACCACACGACCGGCGTGGCGGTCTCGTGGACCCTCTACCTGCTCTCCCGGCACCCCGCCGAGGCCGAGCGGGTCACGGCGGAGATCGACGAGGTCCTGTCCGATCGTGTCGCACCCGACTACGCCGACCTCAAACGGCTGACCCGGCTCCAGATGGCGCTCAAGGAATCGATGCGCCTGTATCCGCCGGGTCCGTACGGGGCCCGCGAGACCACCGAGGATCTCGTCCTGGGCGGCTACGAGATCCCCACCGGGACGACCATCTTCTATCCGTTCTGGGCCGTCCACATGAACCCGCGGTACTGGCCCGATCCCGAGACGTTCAACCCTGGCCGTTTCACCCCCGACCAGGTCGCCGGCCGACCTCGCTACGCCTACATCCCGTTCGGCCTCGGTCCGCGCAGCTGCGAAGGCGCGAGCCTGGCCATGGTGGAGGCCGAACTGGTGCTGGCGATCCTTCTGAGGAGATTCCGCTTCCAGCCGGCCTCCGGACACGACGTCGTCCCCGTCGAACGGTTCGTGCTGTGGGCCGCGGACGGGATCCGCATGAATCTGACGCCACGGCCGGCAACCCGGTGACGAACGCCCACGAGCTCCGAACGGTGCCCCCCGACGCCTGCGCCGACGGACACGGCCGGACCGGCACACGCTGATCGAGCCGGCGAAGGCCATCTCCAGCATGGACGGGCCGGACATCGTGACCGGGGGCGACGGGGACCAGCTGCGGCTGATGGTGCTGCGCGACGTGACGCCGGACAAGGAGCCGGAGCAGGGCGAGGAGCGGACGCACGGCCTGACCCGAGTGGTCCGTCGGGCCGGGAGTCGTCGAGCTGGACGCGTATGCGGCGCTGCTGACCCAGGTCTACAACGGGTCGGCGGGCCGCTTCGTCCCGGTGCGGCTGGACGACGCGGAACTGCCGCCGTTCGCCGAGATCCGCCGGCCGCTCGACCCGCGCCGCGGCTACGACGCGGAGGTGGCCAACCTCGCCGCGGCCGTCGCACAGAGGCGGTAGCCGGTCGGTCCCGGGGCCCGCCGCGCCGTGCGGCGGGCCACCGGCTCCTGAAGGCCCTCTCCTAGAGGCGGTCGAGGATCTCCCGCAGCTGGGCGACCTCGGCCTGCTGGGCGGTCTCGATGGTCTTGGCCAGCTCCTTGGCCTCGGCGTTGGAGCCCTGCGTCTGCTCGGTACGCGCCATCTGGATCGCACCCTCGTGATGGGCGATCATCAGCTCGGCGAACTGCCGGTCGAACGCGCCGCCCTTGGCCTTGTCCAGCTTCTTCATGTCGTCCTCGGACATCATGCCGGGCATGTCATGGCCCATCCCGTGGTCCATGCCTTCGGACGGCATCGGCTTGCCCCACGCCGTGAGCCAGCCCTGCATGGTCTGGATCTCCGGGTCCTGAGCGGCCTTGATCTTCGCGGCCAGCTCCTTGACCTCCTTGTCGGCGGCCCGGGTCGCGGCCAGGTCGGCCATCTCGACCGCCTGCTGGTGGTGCGGGATCATCATCTGCGCGAACATCACGTCCGCGTCGTTGAACGCCGCCGCGGGCGAGGCGCTCGCCGTCGTCGCGGCGGGTGCGCTGCTGGACATGCCGGCCATGTCCGGCCCCATCGAGCCGCTGTCGGTGCCGCCGCAGCCGGCGACCAGCGCAAGCACGGCTCCGGCCGCCGCGGTGGCAGCCGGGATCCTCATATTCGTGAACATGGTGTTTTTCCTTCGGTGATGGAGGTACGCAGGCCGTCATCGCGAACCGGGCTTTTCAGCCCGTCCGCCGATATTTCGGCCTATATGCGCATCACCGAGAGCACCGCGGGGTTCGGCGCCAGGCGGCGCGGCGGCGCTCTGGCCGCCGTACGCGCCGGGGACCCCCAGCCGCCCATCCCCGCACGCCAGTAGAGCGTGGCGGCCCAGACGACCGCGATCAGAAGCGCGATGACCGAGGTGAGCACGGCCAGGCACACGTCGCTCGGATCGAACCCGGCCGCGTCCCGCGAGCAGATCGCGACCTCACCCCGGTCCATCCCGAAAGACTCCACGGGAGAGGCGTGAACGTGCGAGCCTTGAGCGACGGCGCCACCATGGTGAGAGCCGAGATGCCCCAGCGTGTGCATGCCGGCCACGCCGAACGCGATCAGCAGAGGCAGCAGCCAGGGAAGGCCGGGCAGGAGCAACCGCCGTGCCACGCGCTCCCCCCTCACAGCTGCCGACCTTAGTATTCGCGCCAGGATAGCCAGCGGCGTCACTGCTCACCCGGACAACAGAACAACTACAAGACATAGTAGTAGACGTCCCAACAGCATGAGTCTCCCGTTGAACGCCGGAGGCACTGCGTGCGTATCTCCTCTTGGACCGGCGTGATCGTCCCCTAGCGCAGGTAGTACCCGCCGTTCCGGATTCTCGATGCCGCAAACAGGCCAGACAGCCCTTTCACTTCTGTACTATTTCGCCCCAGGTTCTGGAGATTTACGAGGAGGCGTCGTAGTGGCCCTGCCGACAAGGCTTGGACGAACAGCGGCGGCCGCGGCCCTGTCCCTGGTCGCACTGGCCGTCACTCCCGGCGCCGCCGTGGCCGAGCCGTCGCCGGCCAAGGCCAGAGCCAAGCTCGTGAAGCTGAACGAGCAGGCCGACCAGGTGGTCGAGCGGTACAACCAGGCCACGGAGGCGTACAAGAAGGCCAAGAAGAAGTACGACACTCTCAACACCGAGCTGCGCCTCAAGGACGCCCGAGCCGGCTCCCTGCGCGACGACCTCGTCCGGCTGGCCGTCAACGACTACCAGTTCGGCCCGATCAGGGGGTGGGAGGGGCTCGCAGGCCAGGCCGATCCCACGGCGATCCTGAACAGCATGGCCTCCTTCCGGGAGATGGCCGAGTCCCGGGCGGCCAAGGTCCGCGCCTACGAGGCGGCCACCAAGGAGCTGCGCGACCGGCGCAACGACGCCAAGAGCACCCTGGCCGAGTCCGACGCCGCGCGCGACAAGGTCAGCGACGAGAAGTCCAAGATCGAGAAGCTGATCGCCGAGCAGACCAAGCTGCTGCGCAGGCTGGGCGCCTTCAAGACCGGCGACCCCAACAGCGCCGGCATCAAGTACACGGGCCCGGCCTCCGGCAACGCCCGCCTGGCGCTGCAGTTCGCCTTCGCGCAGGTGGGCAAGCCGTACCGGTTCGGCGGCACGGGACCGGGCTCCTACGACTGCTCCGGCCTGACCCAGGCCGCCTGGCGGCAGGCGGGGGTCGAGCTGCCCCGTACGACCTGGACGCAGTGGAGCTGGGGCTCCGCCCGCCGCGTCCCCCTGAACGCGTTGCAGCCCGGGGACCTGCTCTTCAGCAAGGGGCTGGGGCACATGGGCATGTACGCCGGCAACGGGAAGATGGTGCACGCGCCGCAGACCGGGGACGTCATCAAGGTCGTCGATCTGGACGACTACTGGCGCACCCGCCTGCTCGGCGCGGTCCGCCCCTGACCGGGGGTGCTCTACGTGGTCCGGTGAGCCCGGCCGAGGACGTGCGCGAGGGCGGGGATGGGCGGCTGTGGCGCGAAGGCGAACCGCTCGACCTCGTCCACGGCGAAGCCCGCCCGCCCGATCGCGGCGAGCGTGTCGCGGTTGGGACTGCACCTTCCGGCCATGCGCCGCCACACCGGGGTGATCGCGTCCTGGAGCAGGCCGAGCGCCGGGTTGGACGATCGTACGTGCTCGTAGAAGCGCAGCTCACCGCCCGGCCTGAGCACCCGGGCGATCTCGGCCAGCGCCGCCGGTGGTGAGGGCACGCTGCACAGCACGAGCGAGACCACCGCGGCGTCGAAGGCCTCGGCTTCGCCCGGCAGAGCCTCGGCGTGGCCGGCCACGACCCGCACGGGCACGGGCGCCGAGGCGGCCTCGGCTTCGGCGAAGCGGCGCAGGGTGTCCTCCGGTTCGACCGCGACGACTTCGCTGACCGTCTTGGGATAGTGGGCGAAGTTGCGGCCGTTGCCGGCGCCGATCTCGATCACCCGGCCCTCGAGCCCGTCCAGGAGCCGTTGCCGGTGCTCCCGCCCGCCGCGCAGGTCCGCGGCGGCGGAGGCCTGGACGTACACGCGGGCCAGGCGGGGATGCTGAAATCCGGACAGGTCAGTCACGACGATCACCTCTGTTAGCGGGCTACCGTCTTCCAGACTGGCTCATGGCGGCCGAAAACGGCCTGCTACCGACTCGCGGGCCCCGGTCGGCGCGGTCGGTGTGCGTGCCGCCGCCGGGACGACGGCACGCACGGGCCGTCATTTCTCGCAGCGGATGGGGTAGGTGGTCTGCGCCGTCGGCTTGTTGTGGTTCAGGACCTCGATCTTGATCGTGCCGTCGGTCCTGGCCGGCCGGCTCCAGCTGAACGCCTGGATGCCGAGGACCCCGCTCTCCGGCAGCTTGTGGGTGAAGGTCTCCCCGGCCTGGCCGTCGATGACCCAGTGGTAGCTGACCTCCGTGCCCGCCGGCGCCTTGAACTCGCCGAAGGCCGTCAGGTACGGATCGGCGACGCAGTCCCCGTAGTACCCGACCGACTCGATCTCGGTGATCTGCACCGTGCCCGGCGACGGGTCGGGCTGCGTGCAGGTCCAGGTGTAGGGCTCCTGCTTGGCGGGCTTGTTGTGGTTCAGGACTTCCAGGCGGACCACGCCGGAGCCGCTGGACCTGGCGTTGCTGTACCAGAAGTCGCCGATCCTGCTCCGTACACCGGGCTTGAGCTTGGCGGTCCTGAGCGTGCCCGGCTTGCCGTCGACGACCAGGCGGTACTTGACGTCGGCCTCGCGGTCCGTCACGACCATGGCGTCCGCCATCAGGCTGAACGAGCCGTCGCACTGGCCGGTGAAGTGGGAGGTCAGCATGTACTCGACGGTCAGCTTGGCGTCGCCGCCCTCGTCGACGCAGGCGAAGGAGAACTCGCGTTCGGCCGGCTCGCCGGGGCCGCCCTCGGTCGCGAGGCCGAGCGTGTGGGTGCCGTTCCGGCCGGAGTCGAGGCTCCAGGTGGCGGACACGTCACGGGTGCGGGGCTGGTCGCCGGCGGGGAAGTCGACGGTCTGCGGCGTCCACTTGACGCCGTCGAGGATCCACCAGTACGTGACCTTGCGCGCCGGGCCGGCCGGGAGCGCGATGCGGCCGGTGGCCTGGTACGAGACGGGCTCCAGGCAGCTGCCCTCGTAGTTGCCGGGGGTGACGTCGACGATCTGCGGCACCGGCTTCTGCGCGGGCGGAGGCGTCGTGGGAGGCGGCGTCGTGGGAGGCGGCGTCGTAGGCGGAGGCGAGGTGGGCGGAGGCGTCGTAGGAGGCGGCGACGTCGGCGGAGGTGTCGTCGGCGGAGGCGTCGTGGGCGGAGGCGTCGTGGGTGTGGTGGAGCAGGTCACCTGGTAGGTGGCGCGTCCGGAGTCGCGGCCGCCGGCGTTGAGGATGCGGATGGCCTTCCAGCCGCCGGTGGAGCTGCCCACGGACAGCGGCAGCGTCACCTGCCGGGTACGGGGCCCGCCCGCCGCGAAGTACAGCGACTCGGGCCGCCCCTCCCCCGCGCTGCTGTCGATCCACTGGTAGTCGACCTTGGCGGGCGTGCGCGACACCTGGACGGTGCCCGTGAACACCACCGTCGTGGGGCAGGCGCCGCGGTAGGTCGCCGGGCTCGCCTCGACGTCGGCCGCGGCGACCAGCGGCCTGCCGGGCTCGGCGGGCAGCGGGTGGGCGCCGTCCCACACCACGACGGGGCCTGCGCACGCGACGCTGAAGCGGCCCTTGGCCGACAGCCCCTTCCTGCCGAGGATCTCCACGGCCTGCCAGCCGGAGGTGCTCCGGTCGAACGTCTGGCGGTCGGTCACGACCACCTTGCGCGTGCCGTTGACGCGGAAGCTCTTGATGGCGCCCTTGCTGCCGTCACCGCGTATCCAGCGGTAACGCACGGTTCCCCGGCCCTTGGCCGCGACCACGGCGGAGAAGCCGACCGTGGTGGGGCAGGCGCCGGACTGCTTGGCGGGGCTCGCCTTAACCTTGGCCGTCCTGACCGCGGGCGCGGCCGTCCTGACCGCGGAGGCGGCCGAACTGACGGCGGGGGCGGCGAGCGCCGGAGGGGCGGCCAGCAGGCTGCTGAGCAGCGCGGCACCCAGCAGCAACGCTGTCCTTCTCATCGGGGGTCCCTTTCTTTCCGCAGAAGAGGGACCATGCTCCCCGGCCCGCCTTGGGACTCACTTGGACCTCTCTTGTAACGTCCGCCACAAGTGCCGCCAAGGGATCGGTCAGAATGTCCCCATACGGATGAGGGGGCGTGTGAACGAGAGCGTGGCGTTGGCCCAGCTTGCCCATCGGCTGGAGGAGGTGGTGGGCGAGCTACGCGGCATCCCCGTCGACGTCGAGCGGGTGGAGGAGAACGAGCTCGTCCGGGAGCAGATCGCGCAGGCCGCCGCGACGGCCCGCGAACTGCGCGCCATGCACCCGGTGGGCTCGACGGAGCACGGCCGCGAGGAGCAGAAGAGCCGGCTCCGCGTGCTGGACGCCCTGCGGCGCGGCATGACGATGCGCACGATCGTCCACGCGAGCGTCCTGGACGACCCCCGTAAGGCGGCCCGGATCAGGGAGCTGCACGCCACCGGCGACCTGCACCGGGTCATCGACGAGCCGATCCAGCAACTGCTCGTCTTCGACCGCGCGGTGGCGTTCGTCCGGATCACCCCCATCCCCTACTCTCCGGGGGCTCTCGTGATCAGGCAGCAGAGCCTGATCGCCATCCTCATCGACCTGTTCGAGCAGACCTGGGCCAGGGCCAGGGAGACCACCGAGCCTGCGCACCGGCTGACCCAGCGGGAGCGCGAGGTGCTCGCGCTGATCGCCGAAGGGCGCTCCAACAGCGCCGTCGCCCGCGCCCTGTCGATCACCGAGGCGGCCGTCGGCAAGCACGTGGCCAGCGTGTTCGCCAAGCTCGAACTGCCCGCGACCGCCGACGACAACCGGCGGGTGCTGGCCGTGCTCGCCTACCTGCGCGGTGCCGCGGGGTAGGGCGGCGGGGTAGGGCCAGGACTACCCCGTCCTCGTCCCAGCCCCCCTGCGGGCGGGATCCGGCGCGCACTTCAATGAACGTCATGCAACGTATGACTGGATTGCTGGTCGGCGCGGTCTTCGGCGCGGTCTTCGTCGTCGTCAACGCGCAGAGCCCGCTGAACACCTTGACCGTGAACGTCCTGCGGGCGGCCGCCTGCCTGGCGGCCGCGAGTGTGATCGCCATGTGGTTCGTCGCGGCCCGGAGAGAGCACACCGGCGGGGGACCGCGGCGGAACATGTTCGGCCGTGGTTACCTGATCGTCGTCGCCGCCGAGGCGCTCCTGCTCTTCGGCGGGCTCCGGGTGCTGGCCGCCTGGGGGCTCCCCGGGCAGGCCAACGTGGCCTGGGTCGCGTTCGTGGTCGGCGTGCACTTCATCGCCCTGGCGCCGATCTGGAAGGACCGGGGCATCGCCGTACCCGGTGTGGTCCTCACCGTGCTCGGCGTCGCCGGCCTGCTCCTGGCCCCGACGGGCGCGGTCGCCTGGGTGCCGCTCGTCAGCGGCGTGCTGTCCGGGGTGGCGCTCCTGACCGGCGCCGTCGCCTTCGGCTGGCGCAGCGTGACGGCGCGAACGGCCGATCATCAAGCGGCTGCCTAGCGTTCATCGGCCGGGCTTCGGGGAAGCACCAGCCGCATGTTCGAAGGGTTCGTGAGCGAGAACATCGATGTGGGCGACGCGTCGTTGTACGTCCGCCATAGCGGCGAGGGATGTCCCGTCCTGTTGCTACACGGGCATCCCCGCACGTCCGCCACGTGGCACGAGGTCGCGCCCCGCCTCGTGCGGCAAGGCTTCACGGTGGTGTGCCCAGACCTGCGCGGCTACGGCAGGTCGTCCGGCCCGGCACCGAGTCCGGATCACTCCGCCCACTCCAAACGCGCCATGGCGGGCGACATGATGCGTCTCATGCAGGCGCTGGGCCACGAGCGATTCGCCGCGGTGGGGCACGACCGCGGGAGTTATGCGGCCTTGCGGCTCGCGCTCGATCACCCGGCCGCCGTCGTACGCCTTGCCCTGCTCGACTGCATCCCGATCAGTGAGCACCTCAGGCGAGCGAACGCCAAGTTCGCGACCAGCTGGTGGCATTGGTTCTTCTTCGCTCAGCCGGAGATCCCGGAGCGTGTCATCAACGCCGACCCGGACAGCTGGTATCACGGCGACCCGGCGAGGATGGGACGGGAGAACTACGACGAGTGGCGCGCAGCCACCCGCCGTCCCGAGGTGGTGCGGGCCATGCTCGAGGACTATCGAGCCGGCCTCACCGTGGATCGGCACGACGAGGAGGCCGACCGCGCTGCCGGGAAGCGGGTGGCGTGTCCCTTGCTGGTCTTGTGGTCGCTCCGGGACGATCTGGAGGAGCTCCACGGCGACCCCCTCGCGATCTGGCGAGGATGGGCGAGGGATGTGCGGGGACACGGCATCGATTCGGGGCACCACATGGCGGAGGAGGCTCCAGAGGCACTGGCTATGGCGCTCGCGGACTTCTTCTCGCCGGAGAAGCCCCCGACGCTGTGACCCGTCTCGAAGAAGCGAGAGCTTCGCTCAGCACTGGGCAATACGTCGGCGGCCTCGGCAAGGTCGCCGGCTGAGGCGACGTCACCAAACCCGCGCCCGGCAAAGCCACCACCAGTGCCAAAGCCACACAATGCCGCTCCTTTATGAAAGTGTGCTGATCCGTGCGGATGCCTGCCATTTCGTGCGAGCCCTTGCGCCCCGGTAACCGGGGAAATCAAATGGGGTTCGCGACCGGGCGAATAAAGCCGCGTCGGTCTTCACGCAGAAAGGAGGTGTCGGAGAATGGCATTCGCCAAGCACACCGCTGCCACACTGCTGGGCCTGAACAAGGGCCGGATGGGCGGCCGCTACCCCTGGGCCGACTTCTAAAGAACGGGTGCCCGCCCGGTGGGCGGGCGAATACCCCAGGTGAATGACCGCGGTTTCCGCGCCGGTGCGAGCCCCCCGGCGCGTGCCGGCGTGGGCCGCGTTCGCGATTGCCGGCCACCACCGAAAGGGTCAGAGCGATGAGAAAGCCTGCCGACACAATGCCGCCGGGGCCGCGCGGACGCTGGCCCGTCGGCAACTCCTACGACTACGACCGGGACCGGATCGGATTTCTCCGGCGCTGCCAGGCCGATTACGGCGACATCTTCACCTTCAGCCCGGCCACCATCTTCGTGGCGGACCCCGAGCTGATCGGCGAGCTGTTCAAGAAGTCGAACGAGCTCTATCTCACCGAGGAGTCGCTGTTCCCGGCCCGGCATTCCGACCAGGAGGTGAGCGACCACCTGGACGGCTGGATGCGGGCCCGGGGCCGCGCCTGGCACGGCATGACCAGGAACGTCGTCAGATCCCACGGGCACCGGGTGACGGACCTGCTCGACGAACGCCTCGCGTCGCTCTCCGGCCGGGCCTTCCACGTGGTGCCGTTCATGCGGAGCTACAGCGCCAAGCTCTCGGCGATGTTCTGTTTCGGCCTGGACAACGAGGCCGTCTTCGATGCCGCGGAGCGGCGTTCGGGGCTGGCGCTGCCGTTCATGGACTCGAGCCTGACCTTCCCGAGCTGGCTGCCGCTGCCGTCCATCAAACGGGTGCAGCGGGCCGAGGCCGGGGTGAACGCGGCCATCACCGAGAAGTTCCGGCAGCGCAAGGCCGCGCCGCACGAAACACCGGATGACCTGATCGACCTGCTGCTGGCGGACGATCCCGACATGCCGTCGGAGGACGAGGCCATCAACTTCCTGACGTCGATGATTCTCGCGTCGTTCGGCTCGCCGGGGGCGACGATGGCGTGGGTGATCAGGGAGATGGCCCGGCGGCCGGAGGTGCGGGAGCGGCTGCGGGAGGAGGCGCTGGCCGTCATCGCCGACTCCGGCGGCCTCGCCAACGAGCGGAGCCTGCCGTACGCCGACGCCGTGACGAAGGAGGTCATGCGGCTCTATCCGCCGACCTGGCTCATGGGGCGCAAGGTGCGCAAAACCTGCACGTTCGGCGGCTACACCCTGCGGCCCGGCATGGACGTGCGCTTCAGCCCGTACCTCATCCACCGCGACCCCCGGTTCTGGCCGGACGCGGAGGAGTTCCGACCCGAGCGCTGGCTCGAACCCACGCAGCAGCCCCGGTTCACCTACTTCCCCTTCGGCGCCGGGCCGCGGGTCTGCCTCGGCATGCACCTGGGCATCTACCAGGCCATCGTGGGGACCGCGCACATCGCGGCCCACTACGACATCGAGGGGCTCGACCTGCAGGACTCCGACGCCGTCGCCGGTCCGGTGCTGGAGCCGCTGGCGCTGCGGGTCAGGATGAGGCGCACCCACGCGGGACGGACCGTGGTGGGGGCATGACGGCGAAGGCCGGTCGCTTCCGGGACGCCCTGGCCATCGGCGAGTTCCGCGCGATCTTCGCCGCGCACACTGTGTCGATGACCGGGAGCGTCCTGGCCCAGCTGGCCCTGACCGTGCTGGTCTACCTGCGGTCCGACTCGCCGCTGCTGGCCGCGGTGACGTTCGCGCTGCCGATGCTGCCGCAGCTGGTCGCGGGGACGTTGCTGTCGGCGCTGGTGGACCGGGTGCCGAACCGGCGGCTGCTGGTCGGCTGCAACCTGATCTCGGCGGTGCTGGCGGCGGCGATGGCGGTGCCCGGCGCTCCGACGGCGGTGCTGCTGGCGCTGGGGTTCGCGCTGGGGCTGATCCGGCCGGTGTTCGGCGGCGCGCGGGCCGCCACGATGCCGCAGGTGCTGCCGGGCGACGCGTACGTGCCGGGGCGCAGCCTGATGCGGGTGGTGGCGCAGGTCGCGCAGATCGGCGGCTTCGCGGTGAGCGGCATCGCGCTGACCGTGGTCTCGCCCGGCACGCTGCTGCTGGCCGACGCCGTGTCGTTCGGCCTGTCCGCCGCGCTGCTGCGGTTCGGCACGCGGGAGCGCCCGGCGGCCGCGGGCTCCGGGCAGTCGCTGGTGCGCGACTCGCTGTCGGGGATCGGCCGGCTCATGGCGGTCCGGCCGCTGCGGCGCCTGCTGGTGTTCGCCTGGGCGGTGCCCGCGTTCGCGGTCGCGCCGGAGGCGCTGGCGGTGCCGTACGCGGCGGAGCTGTCGGCGGACGACACCGTGGGCGCCGGTCTGCTCCTGACCGCGCTGCCGCTGGGCACGGTGGCCGCCGAGTTCGCCGGGAACTGGACGCTGTCCGCCGGGCGGCAGGTCAGGCTGATGGCGGCGCTGGCCGCGCTGTGCTTCGCACCCCTGCTCGCCTTCGCGTTCCGGCCGCCGATCCCGGTGGCGGCGGGGATGCTGTTCGTCGCGGGATTGGGCGCGTCGTTCCAGCTCGGCCTGGACCGCATGCTCCTGGACGCCGCGCCGAAGGAGCTGCTGGGGCGGGCGCTGAGCGTGCGGGCCTCGTGGATGATGTTCTTCCAGGGGCTCGGGTTCGCCGTGGCGGGGCTGGCCGCCGAGTTCGCGCCGACCACGGCCGTGATCACGGGGGCGGCGTTGTGCGGGCTGCTGGCCGCCGGGGTGTTCGCGCTCTCAGGCGTTCAGCCTCGGTACGTTGCGCTCGCGGATCAGGCTCTCGGCCAGGATCCGCAGGGCGAGCGGTGAGCCTCCGGCCTCGACCACGTACCGGCGGCACGCCTCCCGGTCCCGGTGCGCGAACTCGACGTTGAGCGCGGCCGACAGCACCCGGAACGCGTCGTGGTCGCTCAGCGCGCTCAGCTCCATCGGCAGCGCGCCCTCCCGGATCACCAGGTCGCTCAGGTACGTCCGCGCGCTCACGACGACCGTGCACGTGGGCGAGCCGGGCAGCAGCGGGCGCACCTGCCGTACCGACCGGGCGTTGTCCAGCACGACCAGCATCAGCTTGCCGGCCAGCACGCTCCGGTACAGGCAGGAGGCCTCCTCCTCGTCGTCGGGCGCCACCCGCACACCCAGCGCCCGCAGAAACCTGACGATCACCGGATGCGCCCCAGCATCTCCCGATAAATCCGCGTAAAGGTGGCCGTCGGGGAACCGCGCCGCCGACCGGTGCGCCCACTGGACGACCAGCGCCGACTTGCCGATCCCCGGCGGCCCGGTCACGAGGACGAGCGGGCCAGCCGCCAGGTCGCCGTACGGCCGCCGCGACCACTCCTCCAGCTGGGCAAGCTGCGGCTCCCGCCCGGCGAACCCGCGGATCGGGCGCGGCAGCTGGCGCGGCACCGGCAGCGCCGGATCCCGCTCGGCCGGCCCAGGCGCTGGGTCCCGCTCGGCCGGCCCGGGCGTCCCCTCCTCGCCCGCCGCCGGCGCCGGATCCCGCTCGGCCTGCCCGAGCGCCCCCTCCTCGCCCGCCGCCAGCGCCCGCCAGGCCCGGCGCCACCGCCGCACCTGCTCGGCCGCGTGCCGCTGCTGGCCGCAGGACATCAGGCAGGCCCGTACGAACGCCTCCACCAGGGCCAGCCGCGGCAGGCCGCGCGGGCCGTGACCGCGCAGCACCGCCGAAACCGTCGTCTCCGGGAGCACGTCGACCCAGGTGCCGTCCGCGAGCTCCACCGAGCCGCCGAGGATGCGGAGCCTGCGCAGCGACGGCTGCCCCGACCATCGGCGCAGCGCCACCAGGCGCTGTAACAGCTGCTCCGCGACCGAGCAGCCCTCGGGACCCGGAATTTCGTGGTCGGGGTCTTCCGGGTAAACGGCGTTAACGGGCGTGGGCGCGCGCATTACGGCCGACTGATAACGTCGTGGGGAATGCGCGTAAATGAGGCCCCGGCGTGCTTCGCATGAGCATTTTGTCCCCCGCTGAGTCACGACTCATGCCGGGGGCCGATGTCCGGAATTTGACTTCTCCGCCGCGCCCGTTTCTTTCTCGAGTTCGGCCTGGAATTACCGTGGGCGACTCGGAAAAGATACGCGTTCAGGTGACCACTCTCCGTATATCGTCCAGCGAATTCCGCGGGGAGCGCCGCGCGAATGCCGCCGCACCGTCGACCGTGCGGCAGTTGACGTCCCGGCTCCGAGCTGCTCGGCTGAGCCACCCCCGTCCTCCCGGCGGGTGCATGCTGAAGGGGGGAAGCACACACCCGACCGGGAGGTGGGCGTTGCGGCAAGGACGGGGGCCCGGCGGATCAGCCGGAAAGACACGCAGGGCGAAGGCGGGGGCCCGTGGGGGCGGGCTCCGGCTCGGCGTCGTCGAGCTCTATGGCCTCGGCATGCTGGCGCTGGCCGTGGTGAGCGCGTACTTCGCCGTGCTCGCGGCGGCGCCGGAGATCCGGGCGGCGCGCGGCGAGGGCACCACGGGGACGTTCACGGCCGAACATCTCGAATGCTCCATCTACGGCATCTGCTCGTGGCAGGGCTCGTTCCGCTCGGACGACGGCGGCCTGCGCCTTGCCGACGCCTGGCTCCACGGCCGCGACGAGGACGAGCTGTCCGCCGGTGACCAGGCTCCGGCCCTGTACACGGGCCACGGCGGCGGCAAGGTCCACGCCCCGGGAAGCCACGACCTCTGGGCCCTGGGGGCGTTCTTCGTGGTGGACCTGCTCTTCGCGGGTTACGCCCTCACGTTCTTCCCGGGCGTACGGCTGACGCGCCGCCTCAGGAGGCCCGGATCGCCTCGCGCACGGCCGGGACGATCTCCCCGGCCCAGCGGCCGAGCGTGACGAGATCGGCGACGCCGTGATCGGCCGAGAAGAGGATGAAACCCGAGGCGTCGTGCTCCAGCACGGCCCCGGTCAGTTCCTCGACCCACTGGCCGACGGAGCCGCCGATCCAGCGGCCGTCGCTGTCACGGGTGGCGGGCAGCGGCCGGTCGGTGATGCGGCCCGGGAAGTTGTAGATCGTACGGATCTCGCGTGGATCCCGGCCCGCGGCCGCCGCCGCCTCGTCGATGATCGGCCGCGAGGTCCGGTAGCGCTCGCTGAGCCAGTCCGCCGCGTGGCCGGGGAGCCAGCCGTCGGCCACCCGGCCGGTGGCGGCCAGGGATTTCGCGCCGTTCGATCCCGTCCACACCGGAGGAGCGGCCACGGGAGCCGGCTCGATCTGGTGCACCTGGTAGTGGCGGCCCTCGAAGGTGACCGGCGGGCCGCCGCCCGACAGCTTCTTGACCAGGACGATCGCCTCCTCGAAGGCGTCCACGGCGGCGCCCGGCGACAGCCGGGGGACGCCCATGTCGGCGATCCGGTCCCACAGCCCGCCCGCGCCCATGCCCAGCACGACGCGGCCCTGCGACAGCGCCGACAACGACGTGACGGTCCTGGCCAGCATGGGAGCCGGGCGGGTCGGCAGGTTGGTGACGTTGACGAGGCCGGCGACGTGCTGCGTACTCCCCAGGATGAACCCGAGGGCGGCGTACGCGTCCAGGCGCCTGCCGATGTAGGGGTGGTCCGACAGCGACAGGAGGTCGAGACCGTCGCGGTCGGCCTGCTGGGCCATGCGCAGCAGCTCCGGCGCCTCGTCGACGCCGCTGTGCGCGCCGAAGCCGAAGACGACGTCGTGTCCGGACAAGGTTCTGCCTTTCCTTTCGAATTTCATGATCACACCTGCCGCGGCCGGGAGGCCCTTCAGGCGGCGCCGAACTGCTCGGTGAAACGGCCGGTGAACAGGTCGGCTCCCTTGTACGCCGACACCGTCTCGGCCGGGACGACGGCCGGGCCGTCGGGGCTGGGCAGCTGGCCGACGCCGCCGCGCGGTCCGAGCGGGAGCAGGATCATGGGGTGGGGCAGGGGCCGGTAGGCGGCGGTGGGCCGCTCGCCGCGCAGCTGGGCGAGGATGTTGCCCGCGACCACCTCGGCGTGCTGCATCGCGTACCCGGCCATCTTGGCCTCGGGCACGTCGGTGAGGTCGCCGATCGCGTAGACGTGGTCGTACCCGTGGACGTTGAGCGTCTCGGTGACCCGCACCTGCCCTTGCGGGGTGCGGGTGGTGAGCCGCCCGTCGGCGAGGTAGTCGCTGTTGACGCGCACGCCGTAGGCGCGGAACCAGATGTCGGCGGTGATCTCCTCGCCATCGGCGGTGGTGACGGTGAAGGTCCCGGCCTCGCCGGGCTCGGTCGCCGGCGGCGCAGTCAGGTGGGTGCCCAGCCGCAGGTGGATGCCGAGCTCATCGAGCTGGCGGTGCAGGTCATGGCGCAGCTCCGGCTCGAACGCCGGCAGGAGTTGCCCGGCCGGGTCGACGACGGTCACGTGCTTGTGCGCCCAGACCTCCTTGATCTCCCCGGCCAGCTCCAGACCGACCGGGCCGGCGCCCAGGATCAGCACGTGTTCGGCGCCGGCCAGCTCCTTGTGGGTCGCGCGAAGGTCGTCCAGGACCTGCTCGGTGGAGTCGGCGACGGGCTTGGCCGGGTAGGTGTAGCTGGAGCCGGTGGCCAGGACCAGGTAGTCGGCCTCGACCCGCCGCCCCGAGGCCAGGGTGACGCCGCCGGGATCCACGGAGACCGCACGGTCGCGGACCACCGTGCCCCGCGTCAGGAACCCGCTGTAGGGGAAGAACATGTTGCTCCCCCACTCCGGCCGGGTCACCGACCGCAGCGACCCGGCCGTGTTGAAGAACGCGTCCCGGGGATCGACGAGGACGACCTCGACGTCGGCCTCGGCGTCCAGCGCCTTGGCCAGCGCCGAACCGCCGTAACCACCGCCGACGACCACAACTTTACGACTCATGATTGCACGCCCCGATCAACGGAATAGGTTGAGTTCGTGCTACGAACCATATTAGTTCGCTACACGAACTGCAACTCCGGGGCGGCTTTACGAGTGGGCCCCCTCGCCGGGCTCCAGGAAGACCACGGGGACCTTGTTGTCCTGCACGACCCGGCCGAGCAGGTCTGCGAGCGCGTCACGGTCGGCGGCGGCGAGGCCCGTGGTCAGGTTCTCGATCCGCGCGCAGGTCTCCGTGTAGAACTCCGCGGCGAGCTCGGAACCCTTCCTGGTCAGCGCGATCCGCAGCGCGCGCGAGTCGTGCGGGTCCGGTCTGCGCTGGACCAGGCCGTTGCGCTCGGTGCGGTCCACCAGGCCGGTGAGGCTGGACTTGGCCAGCCCCAGCATCGCGCCCAGCTCGCTCATGCCGTACGGCTGCGCCATCAGCACGCACAACAACTGCCCCTGTTGCGAGGTGAGGCCATATTCCCTGGCGGACTCGGCGTACACGGCGTTCGTCAGGAACGTGGACCGCACCAGCGCGGCCACCACCCCGATCCGCTCCTCATCATGCTTTTCCACGCGTTCAGGGTAACATTCAAACGCCTGACAATTCGTAGGACGAACTACCCCTTCGGGTGCCACTCCCCCTGCCGGCCCGCGGGCATGACCAGGGTGCTCCCGGGGCCGACCTACTGGGTCGTGCCGTCCTGGCCGACGAGGGTGGCCCGCCCGGACAGGCGGACCGTGATCGGATCCCCGGCGGGCGGCCGCAGGGTGACCTCGTCCCCGTTCACCAGCACCTCCGGCATCGCCGGCTCCCGTTCGGCCGCCGTGAGCAGGACCAGGCTGACGTACACGGCGGTCCCGCCCGGGTGGGCGTCGCGGATCAGGTACGGCGTGGCGGAGTGCGTTCCGAAGGCGTTCACGCCGTGCCCGCTCGCCACGCCCGCCCCCGTGTAGCCGTGCAGCCCGCGTACCACGCTGGTCAGGCCGTCCGCGCGCCGGGCCAGCGCCCAGGTGTCCCCGGACCGGGCCTCGGGCGGCCGCGGACCGGCCACCGCGTGGCCGCCGTCGCGTACCTGGTGTCCGGCGGGCGCCGTGACCTGGTGGATCCGGATCTCGGCCGCGCCGTCGACCACGGAGGCGGTCACCACGCGGACGGGCCCGTCCTGGTACGCCGAGGCGGCGAAGCGCTCGCCCACGGCGAGGGGTTCGATGCGGCGCCGCCGGGAGGGCGTCCCCTGCGGTGAGACGACGGCGAGCTGCCCGTCGACCGCCTGCTCGCCGATGTCGGGGCCGGTGTGGCTGGTGTAGGCGAGCCTCAGGTAGTGCGGGTCCGGCGGTCCCGCGGGGTCCTGGACGCGGTCGCGGTCGCTGCCGTGGTTGACCAGCCGCACGACGCCGTCCTCGCGGGTGGCGTGCAGCAGCCAGCCCGGCGGGGACATCGCCACGACCTGGTCCGCGCGGTCGACCGGCGCGGCCGCCTCGGCGTCCGTCCAGGCCGGGTGCCCGGGCGGCAGCAGCAGGCCGAGGAAGGCCTTGCTGGCCCAGTACGGCGAGGCGGGGCCGGAGTAGTCCTGGGTGCCGAGCGGGAAGGCGTCGTACCAGCCGCAGGTGAGCAGGCCGCGCTCGTCGGGGGCGCCGCGCTCGACGAAGTGGCGCAGCACGCCGCTCGCGATCCTCCTGGTCCGCCCAGGGGGCAGGGGCGAGGCGCCGGTCAGCGCGCCCAGCCAGAGCGGCGCGACCGTCGCGAACCGGTAGATCAGGGACCGCCCCTGGTGCACCGGCCCGCCGTCGGCGGCGAACAGGTGCTGGTAGTGCTCCAGGAACCGGCGCAGGCGGTCCGCGTAGAGCCGCCCGCGGGCGGTGTCGCCGGCCATCCGCGCCCACAGCGACGGATACAGGTGCATCGCCCAGCCGGAGTAGTAGTCGAAGTTCTTGCCCTTGCCGTCGGAGTACCAGCCGTCGCCGACGTACCACTCCTCGATCCGCTCCAGCCCGCCGGCGATCTCGCCGGGGTCGTGCGGCCCGCCCACCTCGGCGAGGAACTGCTCCACGACGACCTGGAACAGCACCCAGTTGTTGTCCGGCGTGCGCCGCCCGACGAACCCGGCCAGCCAGGCCACCACCCGCTCCCGCTGCTCCGGCGACAGCCGGTCGAACAGCCAGGGCCGGGTCTCGTGCAGCGCGAGCGCGATGGAGGCGGCCTCCACGAGCGGCTGCGACATGTCCGTCAAAGGCGGCCAGGCGTACGGGTGCGCGGGATCGGTGCCGGCCACCAGCCCCGCGGCGTAGCGCTCCAGCAGGGCGGGCGGCACGTCGCCACCAGCCCCGGCGATGCGGAAGGCCGCGAGCAGGAACGTGCGGGCGAACCCTTCGAGCCCGTCGCTGACGGTGCCCGACCGGCTCGCCCGCCCCGGCAGGCGGTATTGGGCGAAGCCGTCCGTGGCGTACGGCGCCACGGAGTCGAGCAGGTGGCCCGCCACGCTCTCCCAGTGGGCACGGGTCCATCCGGTGAAATCGGACAGCTGCGGGTCGGCAGGCGGGAGGCGCAGGGGGGAGGACATGAACCGGATACTACGGTATCCACCTGGGCAGACCTTCGACAGAGTGGCACCATACCTGTAAACGGTTTAACTCCGCCTCAGACGTGCAGAAGAGGGCGGACGGAGTCGCGGACGATGATGTGCGTGCCGAGCATCACGTGCCGGCTCATCCCGGCCGTATCGGTGTCCAGGGCCAGCCGCACAGCGGTCCGGCCCAGCTCCTCGTGCGGCACGTGCACGGTGGTCAGATCGATGTCGTCGGCCGGCGGAAGGTCGTCGAAACCGACCAGCGACACGTCGTCCGGCACCCGCAGGCCGCGCTCCCGCAACGCCGCCCGGGCCCCGGCCGCCAGCAGGTCGTTCCCGGCGAACACCGCGGTGAAGTCACGCGGCCCCGCCTCCAGCCGCTCCCGCATCATGCGGTAGCCCTCGCGCCGGTCCATCACCACGCTGTCCACCTCGAGCCCGGGGTCATGCGCCACCCGATGCGCGGCCAGCGCCGCCCGATAGCCCGCGATCCGGCTCTCCGGCGTCGTGTAACCGGCCCGCCGCCCGAGGAACAGGATCCGCCGGTGACCGGCCGAGAGCAGATGACTGGTGATCGCATGGGCGCCACCGGTGTTGTCGTACTCCACCACGATGGCCGGCACCTCCTCCCCCAGCGCCGGACGCCCGCACAACACCAGCCGCGACCCCGCCACCGCCAGCGCCCGCGCGTAGTCCGCCATCCGCTCCCGGTAGGCGTCGTCGATCGGCATGTTGCCGACCAGGATCACCGCCTCGGCGTGCTCCTCCCGCAGCAGCCGCACCATGGCCAGCTCCCGCTCGGCGTCCCCGCCCGTGGTGCCCACGATGCACAGCCGGCCCTCGCGCACCGCCTGGTCCTGCACGCCCTGCGCCACGTGCGCGTAATGCGGGGACACCACCGAGTTCACCACGATCGCCACGCTCTTCGGGCGCGCTCCCGCCAGCCCCCGCGCGTGCGCGTTGGCCACGTAGTCGAGCTCCCGGACCGCCCGCATCACCTTGCTCCGGGTGGCGGGAGCGCTCGGGTACGAGCCCGACAGGATCCGCGACACGGTCGCCACCGACACACCGGCGTGCTTGGCCACGTCCCGGATCGTCGAGGGACGAGGCCGACCATCCTCAGGAACGGCCCGGCGAGGCATCCATCCCCCTTATCCCCGCTGTTAAAGCGGTTTAACGATATCGCACGACCGCGGTTCCGGCGCGGCGTCCGCCCCTGGGCCTCGTAGGCTGGCCCGCGTGGAGATCCGCGACAGAACCCCCGACGACCTGGACGCCTGCACGAAGGCCCTCGCCGAGGTCCAGGCCAGCGACCGCTACCCCGTGGACTGGCCGCGCGACCCGGCCGGCTGGCTGACGCCGGACGGCCTGATCGGGGCGTGGATAGCCGTCGAGGCGGAGGCGGTGCTCGGCCACGTGGCGCTCACCCGGGACATGGAGGTCACCCGCCTGTTCGTCACCCCCGCCGCCCGCGGGCGCGGCCTGGCCGCCCGGCTCCTCGACACCGTACGCGCCGCCGTCGAAACCCCCCTCAAGCTGGAGGTCTCCTCCGAGGGGACGGCCGCCATAGCGTTCTACGAACGCTCCGGCTGGCGCAGGGTCGGCAGCGGCCGCGCCCGCTGGCTCAACGCGGCCGGTGAGCCGGCGCTGGTGTACCACTACGTGAGCCCGCCCCGGTCAGGTGAAGAGCAGGTCGGCTAGCTCGGCCCGGCTGTTCAGTCCGGTCCGCTCGTAGACCTGCACGAGCGTGTTCGCGACCGTCCGGCGGGAGAGCACCAGCCGGTCGGCGATGTCCTGGTTGCTCAGGCCCGAGGCGGCCAGCTGCGCGATCTGCCGCTGCCTGGCGGTCAGCTGCGGCGCGGCCAGGCCGGTCAGCGCCGGGGTGCGGGCGCCTTCGCAGCGGCGGGCCAGCCGCCACGCGCGGGTCTCGGCGGCCCGCTGCCGCCGCGGCAGCCCCTGCCTCCGGTACGCGGCCGCGGACTGGGCGGCGGCCTCCGCCGCGTGCAGCAGCATGCCGAGCGACTCGAAGGCCAGCGACACCGCGTCGAGCTCCTGGGGAACGTCCTCGGCCGCCGCGTGCCGGGCGAGGATCGGGGCCAGGTCGCCTTCCACGGAGGCGGCCAGCCGGGCGAGCCGGTCGGCGACCAGGCCGGAGGCGCCGAGCCGGACGGCGTCGTGCAGGGCGTACAGCTCGTACGCCCGGAGCTCCCCGGCCGCGTCGGCGGTCTCGAGCGCCGCCTCGACCGCCCCGGCCAGGTCGCCGTCGGCCGCGAGCGCCCACGGCCGCGCCAGCCGGAAGGCGAACTCGACCTGGTGACCGACCCGCAGGCCCAGCTCGCCGGCCAGCTCCGTGGTCGCCCGCACCGCGGCCACGTCGCCGGTGAGCGCGTACGCGTGGGCCAGCTCGGCCAGGCACAGCCCGCCGTGCAGCGTACGGCCCCGCAGCCGCACGGCGGCCTGCCTGCACAGCCGGACGGCCTCGGCGGGCCGCCCCTGGAGCCTGGCCACCCGGCCGCGCAGCGCGCCGAACATGATCAGCGCACGGTCCCAGCCCACGTAGTCCTCGCCGATGCGGTACCCCACGTCGGCGAACCGGCGAGCCGCGGCCAGGTCACCGGCGAGAACGGCGGCGCCGACCCCCGTCTCCGCCAGCGTGGCCGTGACCGACGGCAGCCATCCGGCCAGGTCTCCGACGCTGCCGAACGCCTCGTCCACGCGGGCGACGGCCTGCCGGGCGCGTCCTTCGTGGACGAGCCTGCCTCCCTCCAGCGGGGCCAGCCCGAGCTCGAACCGGGAGGTGAGCGGGGCGATCCGGCGGATCTCCGCGACCGACCGCCCGAGCTGGTCGAACATGCCCATCGTGTACTCGATGGAGCCGCGCATCACCAGGAGGCCCTGGCGCGGCTCCGTACCGGTCATCGTGGCGCAGGCGTCCGTCAGCATGGCCCGGGCCTCGGCCTCGCGGCCCAGCCCCCAGAAGAGGTTGAGCGCGTGCACGGACACCAGGTCGGCCCGCGTCATGTCGTCCGCCGGAGCGTCGGCCAGGGCCGGCAGGACGGTCTCGGTCTCGTCGTACCGGTCGTCGTAGAACAGCACCGACGCCAGCGCCAGGGCGGCCGTGAACCCACCCCCGGCCGCCAGCGCGGCCCGTCCGAGCCGGGCCGCGAGCCGCAGGTCGCGGACGCTCCGCGCGATGTTGCACGCCTCGACGAGCGCGGCGGGGTCACCGGCCGTCCCGCTGTCGAGCCGCCAGACCGCGACGCGGAGCGGGTCCGCGCCGGTGCGGCCGCCCACCTCGTCGGCCAGGCTCCTGAGCACCTCGCGGGTACGCAGCGTGCCGCACCCGGCCCGGATCACCTCGCCGTAGAGCGGATGCGCGAGCCGTACGGACAGCGGCTCAGGAAAATGCAAGGGTTCGAGGGGTCGGGCGGGCAGGCGCTCCGGGGAGATCGTGACGAGCTGGCGATCCTCCAAACGCCGAAGGGTGTCCAGCGGGGCGAGCGCGGTCAGCGCGTCCACGGACAGCGGCTCGCCGTGGGCGACGAGCTCCAGCGCGGCCCGTTCGCCGGGGTCGACGTCGCCGATCCGGCTCTCGATCAGCTCGCGCAGCCGCGTCGTCACCGGGATCTCGCCCGACCAGTGCCACACCCCGCGCCGCTCGGTGAGCGCGCCGCCCGACTCGCCGGCCAGCACCAGCTCGCGCAGGAACAGCGCGTTGCCCTCGCTGGCCCGCCACAGCCGCCGGACCGTGGGCGCCTCGGCCTGCCCGCCCAGCGCTCCGGCCAGGACCAGGCCCGCCTCCCGGAGCGTCAGCGGGGCCAGGTCCAGACGCGGGAGCAGGTCGTCCTTCCACAGTGCCGTCACGGCGTCGGGCGCGCGTTCCCCGCTGCGCGTCGTCACCAGCACGCGTGCCCGGCCGCCGGTCACCAGGTGGTGCACCAGTACGGCCGAGACGGGGTCCAGCAGGTGGGCGTCGTCGACCATGAGCACCAGCCGCTCGCGGTCCAGGGCGTCGGCGGCCCAGCGGATCACGTTGCCGTGCGGCGGCTGGGCGGGCAGCAGGTGGGCCATGGCGCCCAGCGGGAGGTCCGAGGCGGCGGCGGTGGCGAGGATCCAGGTCACGTCGCCGGTGCCGGGCAGCGCCTCGGCCGCCAGGCGGCTCTTGCCCGCGCCCGCCGGCCCGGCCACGACGGCGCCGCCGGCCTCCACCGCCGATCGGATCGCCGCGAGCTGGGATTCCCGACCGGCGAAGGGCCACAGATGACGCACAGAGGGATGGTACGGGCGAACGTTTGAGTAGGCCATGCTCTATGCGGGACCTCGCGGGGCGGGAGACGGTTCTGCACATGACCGCGATGCCATCCCGCGCCCACCTCACCCCTCTTGTACGGAAATATCTGGACGATGAGGGCGCCGAGGTGGAGTCCATCCGCGTGGAGCCGATCGACCACACATCCGGCACCCCGTCCACCGGCGGCCTGCGCCGGGTCAGCGGCACGACCGCGTGCGGCCGCACCTGGTCCTTCTTCGTCAAATCCCTGCATTCCGCCCGGCACTGGGCGAACATCGACGTGATCCCCGAGCCCGCCCGCACGGAGTTCGTCGCCGGGTTCCCGTGGCGGACCGAGGCCGACGTGTACACCTCCGGCCTGCCCCTCCCGCCCGGGCTGCGGCTGCCCCGCCTGTTCCTGGTCGACGACCTCGGCGACGAGCGCCTCGACCTGTGGCTGGAGGACGTCCGCACCGCCCCGGGGGAGTGGGACCTGACCAGGTACGCCGCCGCGGCCCGCGCGCTGGGCCGGCTCGCCGGGCAGCGTCCCGCCGACGACTCCCGCCCCCGTACGGCGCTGCGGACCTACGTCGGCCAGTTGCTCACCCAGCACTCGCTGCCCATCCTGCGCGACCCCGCCCTCTGGCGGCACCCGCTCGTCGCCGCGCACGCCGACCCGCTCCTGCAGATGGACCTGGACACCCTGGCCCGCCGCATCCCCGCGCTGCTCGCGGCCGCGGACCGCCTGCCGCACACCATGGCGCACGGCGACGCCGGGCCGCAGAACCTCCTCGTGCCCGCCGACGACCCCGGCCGGTTCGTGGCCGTCGACTGGGGCTGGCAGGACCCGGTGCCGATCGGCTTCGACCTCGGCCAGCTGCTCGTGGGCCTGGCGCACGACGGCCTGACCGAGCCCGGCGAGCTGCCCGTGATCCATCGCGCGATCCTGGCCGCGTACCAGCGAGGGCTGGCCGACGAAGGCGTGCCCGCCGGCGACGCCGCGGCCGGGTACGTCACCACGCTGGTCCTGCGCAGCGCCTTCACCGCGATCCCCGCCGAGCGCCTCGGCGAGCCGGTCACCGACGACCTGCGCGAGCTGTTCCGCAAGCGCGTGGGCCTGGCCCGCTTCATCGCCGACCTCGGCCTCGCCGTCTGATACATCACGAAATTAAATAAATCTCTGATATATTTTGCCGTCGATGGCACCTGAGCAGGAGGCGACGATGAGCGACGAGACCCGGAGCCCGCTGGCGCCGGAGCCGATCCACGTGCCCGACGACGTGCTCGCCGACCTGCGGCGGCGCCTGGAGCTGACCCGCTGGCCGGACGACGCGGGCAACGACGACTGGAGCTACGGCGTCAACCGCGCCTACCTGCGGGAACTCGTCGGCTACTGGCACACCGGCTACGACTGGCGCAAGGCCGAGGCCGCGATCAACGCCTACGAGCACTACCGCGTCGAGGTCGACGGCGTCCCCGTGCACTTCATGCGCAAGCCCGGCGTGGGCCCGAGCCCGACGCCGCTGATCCTCACCCACGGCTGGCCGTGGACGTTCTGGCACTGGTCCAAGGTCATCGACCCGCTGGCCGACCCCGGCGCGCACGGCGGCGACCCGGCCGAGGCCTTCGACGTCATCGTCCCCTCGTTCCCCGGCTTCGGCTTCTCCACGCCGCTGCCGGACCACCCGGACATGAACTTCTGGAAGGTCGCCGACCTCTGGCACATCCTCATGACCCAGGTCCTCGGCCACGAGAGGTACGCCGCCGCCGGCTGCGACGTCGGAGCCATGGTCACGGGGCAGCTCGGGCACAAGTACGCCGCCGAGCTGCACGGCATCCACATCGGCTCCGGGCAGAAGCTCACGCTGTTCAACGGCGACCGGGCCTGGGACCTCAGCGGCGGGCAGCCCATCCCCGACGGCCTGCCCGCCGACGTCCACGCCCGGATCGTGGCCCTGGACAGGCGCTTCGCCGTCCACCTCGCCGCTCACGTCCTGGCCCCGAGCACGCTCGCCTACGGCCTGACCGACTCGCCCGCCGGAATGCTCGCCTGGATCCTGGAGCGCTGGACCAGTTGGAGCGACAACGGCGGCGACCTGGAGTCGGTCTTCACCAAGGACGACCTGCTCACCCACGCCATGATCTTCTGGGTGAGCAATTCGATCGGCACCTCGATCCGCACGTACGCCAACAACAACCGCTACCCCTGGACCCCCTCCCACGACCGGCAGCCGCCCGTCGAGGCCCCCACCGGCATCACCTTCGTCGGCTACGAGAACCCGCCCGGCGTCACCACCGACCAGCGCGTGCGGCACTTCGCCGGCAGCGACCGCGGCGCCTGGTACAACCACGTCAACCTGACCGTGCACGACCGCGGCGGCCACTTCATCCCGTGGGAGATCCCCGGGGAGTGGGTCGACGACCTGCGGCGCACGTTCCGCGGCCGCCGATAGGTCACCGGCTCTCGCGCAGCCGCAGCTCCACATGCGCGTGGCGGAACGGGACGGGCACGCCGTACGCCGCCGCCAGGTCCGCGTCCTCGGCGCGGACGAAGTCCAGCACCAGGCTGTCCTTGACCCCGAACACCGCGTCCGAGTCGAGGTAAGGCGACTCGGAGACGAACACGTGCGTGGTGAGCGGCGCGTGGCCGTCGGCGCCGGCGATGAAGTGGATGTGCGCGGGCCGGTAGGGGTGGCGACCCGCCGCCGACAGGAGCTCCCCGACCGGCCCGTCGTCGGGGATCGGGTACGGAGCCGGAAGGATCGTGCGGAACGCGAACCGTCCCTGGTCGTCGCAGGTGAACAGGCCGCGCAGGTGCCCGGTGGGGACGTCGTCCCGCTGGACGTCGTAGAAGCCCTTCTCGTCGGCCTGCCAGACGTCCACGACCGCGCCGGGGAGGGGGTCGCCGCCGGCCGCGAGCACCTGCCCGGTGACGAGCGTCGGCTCGCCGCCGGGCACCAGGGAGATCGGATCCCCGAGCCGCCGGGGCGGGGAGTCGACCATGTGGAACGGCCCCAGGACGGTGGAGTCCGTGGCCCCGGCGGGCGCCCGGTTGGCCATGGTGTCGACGAGCATCGACAGGCCGAGCACGTCGGACAGCAGGACGAACTCCTGGCGGGTGCCGTCGCAGGTCTGCCCGGTCCTGGTGAGGAAGCCGACGGCCGCGTCGAGCTCGGCCTGGGTGAGCTCGACGTCCTTGGCGAAGGCGTGCAGGTGGCGGACGAGGCTGGTGAGGACCTGCCGCAGCCGGGCGTCACGGGCGCCGGCGAACGACGCCGCGACGACGTCCTCGGAACGCTCTTCGGAGAACCGAACGGGAGTCTGTGACATCGTGATCACGTCCTGGCGGCATTGGGGGGCGTTGTCCCCCAGCATGACCATGGCCGGCGGAGCGCCGCTACCCGCGGAGGTCTGCCGGGGTCCACCCGGCGGTGCCCGCCACGATCCGGACGGCCGCGCGGGCCAGCGGCTCCAGCCCCGCCACGTCGATCTTGTCGATCGTGTCGGCCGAGTCGAACAGGTACATCGGCGCCGACAGGAAGTGCACCAGCGGCACCCCCTCGGGGTGGAAGAACGCGCCGTCCGTCGGCGGCATCGGCGAGAACACGTCCGGGGGCAGGACGAACGACCGCCGCAGGTCCTCCGCCTCCAGCGTCGCGGCGACCAGTTTCTCCAGCCGGGGGGCTCGTGTCGTGAACCACCATCTGACCTCGGGCTCGGCGGTCGGCACGAGCGTGCCGTCCACCGCCTCGCAGCGGAGCGCGGCGTGCTCCAGGTGCAGTTCGAGCACGACGCCGGCCAGCTCCGGCCGGTGGCGGTCGATGAAGGCGCGGGTGCCGGCCGCGTGGGCCATGTGCCCGGAGGTGAGCAGGAACGTCAGGTTGTGCGGGCGCTCCTCGGCCGGGACGCGGGCCCAGTGGCGGGCGGTGGCCAGGACGAGGGCCAGGCCGGAGGCGTCCTCCACGGCCGAGGCCCACGGGGCGTCGTGGTGCGAGGCGACGATGACCGTGTGGGGCGAGCTGCCCGGGAGGGTGGCGACCACGTTGTGGGTGATCACGGTGTCGGTGGCGGACTCGGCGATCAGCTCCCCCTCGCACGGGAGGCGGGCCAGGAGCCGGCGGGCGTCCGTCCCGGACAGCCACAGCGCGGGGATGGGCCGCTCGACCGCGTCGTACGGCACGTAGTAGTCGCGGGTCTCCCAGGGGAGGCCGGTCAGCGCGCCGATGAAGCCCGCGGCCCCGGCGGCCAGGGCGGGCTCGACGACCTCCATCATCCGGGGGCCGAACGGGATCGTCTGGACGAGGGTGTCGAAGACGCCCTCGGGGTCGTACGCCGAGGTGGCGAGCGTCTTGACGTACGACTGCGGCAGCTCGCTGAAGGTCACCTCGTCCACGACGATGTCGCCCGGCCGGGCGTCGGCGAGCCGCGCGATCCGGCCCCGCAGGCCGCCGGTCGGCGCGGTGTGGGGCAGCGGCATGCCGGTCCACGAGGTGCCGTCGTCGAGGCGCAGCAGCCCGGTGCCCGGCTGCCAGCGCGGCACCTCGACCGGCTCGAGCGTGACCTCCAGGCCGAACTCCGCCAGGCGCTCGGCCAGCCACCGCTCGGTCCACGCGTCCGCCGGGTAGCCGGGGCGGCGGACGCCCTGCCCCACGACGGTCTCGATCCAGCCCAGCATCTCCGCCGCGGAAGGCACGTGCTCCATGGCCACGATCCAACCATTGACACGACCCACTTGTGAAGCGAGAGTTTCGGTCATCCGTACAAATTATGGAGGCTGTATGAAGTTCGTCGTGGCCGCCGTCGCGCTCGTACTCGGGCTCCTGGCCAGGCCCGCCCAGGCCGCGGACACCATCGAGGCGCACTACAAGGTCGCGGGCCCGTGGACGGTCGCGACCGCCGACGCGACCGGATACAAGCTCTACTATCCGGCCGACCTCGGGGCGGCCGGCTTCAAGCACCCCATAATCACCTGGGGCAACGGGACCAACGCGGTGCCCACGCAGTATCCGGGGCTGCTCAACCAGCTGGCCTCCTGGGGGTTCGCCGTGGTCGCCTCCACCGACACCACGACGGGCACCGGGTCCGAGATGATCGCCGCGGCCCGGTACTTGATCGACCGGAACACCGACAGCTCCAGCGTCTTCTACGGCAAGCTCGACGTGACCAAGGTCGGCGCGGTCGGCCACTCCCAGGGCGCGGGCGGTTCGGTGAACACCGCCACCAAGTCCGGCGGGCTCATCGACACCGTCGTCCCCATCGCGCTGCCCGCCCCGATCTGGGTGAGCGCGGGCGACGCGTTCCACGTGGACCAGCTGACCTGCCCCGTGCTGTTCGTCAGCGGGTCCAGCGACACGATCATCTCCCCCAACTCGGCGCTGCAGACGTACTACGGCCAGGTCCCGGGCGCGGCGGCCAAGGCGCTGCTCAAGGGCGCCGGCCACAACACGATCCAGGGCACGGGCGGCGGCTTCCTCGGCTACGTGACGGCGTGGCTGATGTACCAGCTCCAGGGCGACACGTACGCGCGCGGCGCCTTCGCGGGCACCTCGCCCGAGATCAACACCAACGCCAACTGGCAGAACCAGGTCGAGAAGAACCTGCCTTGAGGAAAACGGATGGCCGCACGGCGCTCGGCGCGCGACCATGCCTCCCATGGACGTCATCGCCGAAGCGGTCGAGTTGATCAGGAACGCCACCTGTCCGGGCGACTACGACCAGGCGTGGGAACTCGTGGGCAAGGCCACGCAGGATCGGGAGACCGCGGCGGGGCGGGGTTTCGCTCTGGTGCGGTCACCCGATCCCGCCGAGCGCAGGGTCGGCTGCGACCTGCTGGGCAGCGTGGCGCAGGTCGAGGCGTCCCTGCGGGAGCCGGTGCTGCTCGCGGCCCTGGAGCTGGTCGCGACCGAGACCGAAGACACCGTGAACGCCTCGATCGCGCGGACGCTGGGCTGCACGGGCGACGTACGGGCCGTGCCCGAGCTGCTGCGCCTGGCCGAGCACCCCGACGAGGACGTGCGCTTCTACGTCGCGTGGTCGCTGCCGCTGGGCCGCGCGGACGACGCGGTGATCGAGGCGCTGATCCGGCTGACCACCGACCCCGAGGACGAGGTGCGGGACTGGGCGACGTTCGCCCTGGGGACCCAGTGCCAGGCGGACAGCCGGGCGATCCGGGAGGCGCTGTGGGCCCGGGTCGGCGATCAGGACACCGAGGCGCGTGAGGAGGCGATCGCCGGGCTGGCCCGCCGTCGTGATCGCCGCGTCGTGCCGCATGCCGCCCGCCTGCTGGACAACGGCGGGTTCAGCCCCAACACGCTGACGGCGATCGCCTGCCTCGGGGATCCGGCGCTGGTGCCGTACCTGGAGGACTTCGAGGAGGACCGGGGCATCACCGATGCGCTGGTCGAGTGCGATCCGGCGCGGCGCGCGGCGCGCGACGCCTTCGCCGCCGGTCTGGCCGAGGCCCTGCACGCGCGCCTGCCCGAGCTCGACTTCGGCGTGTACGGCGAGCTCTGCGAGGCCGGGCTCACCCTGGCGGCGTCAGGCTCCATCTGGTCGGTCGAGCGGCTCCGCGACCGGGTGAGCGGAGACCCGGTGCGCGCCGCCGACCTCGTCGCCGCCGAGCTCCCACCAAGCGAGTCCCCGGGCGACGCCGCCTGAGCCCGCGAGTCGCCTGACGGCCCGCCCGCAGCACGAAGGCGGCGCCGGGTTGGCGATCAGCGCGGCCGTAGCGCGAAGGCGGCGCCGGGTTGGCGATCAGCGCGGCCGTAGCGCGAAGGCGGCGCGCGGGTTGGCGATCAGCGCGGCCTTGGCCGCGTCGCCGAGCCCTTCCGCCTCCAGCCGCGGCACGAACCGCTCCAGCAGGTACGTCAGCCCCGGCCCGCCGCCCAGCCCCGGCCAGTACGACCGCCGCGCCAGGTCCATCCCGAACAGCAGCCGATGCCCCAGCCCGCGCCCGGCCAGCTCGGCGACGAGCGCGACGATCTCGCTGTCGGGCCCGTACTTGATCCGCCCGGGGCGGTCGAAGGCCAGGTACGCCCCCCTCTCCGCCAATGACGTGAGATATCCGGCGTCGGGATTGTGGTCGATGTGCCCGAGCACCACCCGATCGGCCTCCACGCCGTGCGAGGACAGCGCGTCCAGCAGCTCGTGCCCCATCGTGCCCTTGTCGCAGTGGCTGACGACCGGCACGCCGGTGCGCACGGCGGCCGCGGCCACCGCGCCGATCAGCCGCTCCACCCCGCGCCCGAACGCGTGGTACGAGGTCGCGATCTTGATGGCCCCCGCCCGCGCCGGCGACCGCCGCACCAGCGGCCCGACCAGCCCGTACTCGTCCATGCCGAGCTCGATCTCGGCCACCAGCAGCTCGGCGATCTCGTCGGGCGAGTAGTGGTGCAGCCAGTGGGCGTCGCTGTAGTAGGTGCTCTTGTGGAAGCCGGTCACCGCGATCACGTGCAGCCCGGTTCGCTCGGCCAGCGCCTTCATCAGCGACGGGCTGCGGCCGAACCCGAGCGGCGTCATCTCGACCACCGCGGACAGCCCCAGCCGCCGGGCCGCCGTCACCTCGGCGACGGCGGCGTCCAGGGAGTCGAGCCGGTAGTCGGGCTCGTTGCGGACGGGCCAGTCACCGGTCATGAAAAAGTGCTCATGCGCATAGGTGAGGCCGATCTCCTCGACGTCCCCCAGCACCGTACGAACCGTCACAGGAGCGCTCCTTCCTCGCGAAGCCGGGCGCGCAGCAGGTCCACGTCCACCGCCGCGGGCTCCACCCCGGCCTGTACGGCCAGCGCCGCCGCCGTCCCGGCCGCCTGCCCCATCGCCATGCACTGCCCCATCGACCGGGCCGAGGCGTGCGCGTCGTGCGTGGCCGACAGGCACCGCCCCGCGACGATCAGCCCGTCGACCTCGACCGGGAGCAGGCACCGGTACGGGATCCCGTAGGTGCCGTAGTCGTGCACGTACTCCCACCGGGTGGCCGCCCCGGCGGCGTGGTCCTCGATGGGGGCGCCGCACCGGGCGATCGTGTCGGGAAAATCCCTCCCGGCCAACACATCATCAGAAGTCAGGACATATCGTCCGACGAGCCGCCGCGACTCCCGCACCCCGATCCGCACGGACGTGCTCAGCAGCACCGCCGACTCGTACCCGGGCACCTTGGCCCGCAGGAAGCGGACGTACTCCCGCACCTGCGCGCGTCCCTCGCGTTCGGCGCGCGACAGCTCGAACGGGTCGGTCGGGTCGAACCCGATCACTCTGGTCAGGTTGGTGTGCACGATCCCGTCGTTGACGGTCCTGTGCACGGAGCCCTCGCGCCTGGGCAGGTCGGCGTCGGCCATCAGCGCGTGCAGCTCGGCCGTGCCGGTGGCCGACAGGTCCACCCCGCCCATCCGGAACGTGGCCGTCATCGGCTGCGAGCGCATGCTCGGCCGCTCCAGCGTGGCCCCGGCCCGCCAGGCCACCTCGCCGTCGCCCGTCGCGTCCACGACCACCCGGGCCTTGACCAGGAACCGGCCGGCCACGGTCTCCACCTCGACCCCGGTCCCCGGCACGTACGCGCACACCCGCGCGTGCAGCAGCACGCCGGCGCCGGAGGTGAGCTCGTCCCAGACGAGCTTGAGCTCCTCCGGCTCGTACGTGACGCCGGTGCCGGCCCCGTACGTGTTGGGCCGCTCGAAGGCGGCTCCGGCGGAGAAGAGCCGTTCGCACACCTCCCAGCCGATCCCGCCGACGACCCGCCGCGAGACCGGGCCGGGGGCGTAGAAGCCGTAAAAGGTGTCGAGCACGGCGACGCCGGTGCCGCCGAGGAAGCCCGACGGCTCCACCAGCAGGCACGACGCGCCGGCGCGGACCGCCGCCACGGCCGCCGCGCACCCGGCGCTGCCGCCGCCGGCGACGACCACGTCGCCTTCCCACAGGACGTTCACCGCAGATGCCACCCTCCGTCGACGGGAATGACCGCGCCCGTGGTCCGCCCCGACGCGGGCGAGAGCAGCCACAGCACGGCCTGCGCGATCTCCTCCGGCCCGCAGGGGCTCGCGCCGAGGGGCATCAGCGCGGGCATCCTGGCCTGGACGGCGGCGGACGTGCGGGCGCGGACGCTCATCGGCGTGGCCACCAGGCCGGCCGAGACCAGGTTGACCCGCACCCCGCGCGGCGCGGCCTCGCGGGCGGCGGTCCTGATCAGCGGGATCAGCGCGCCCTTGGCCGAGGCGTAGGCCACGGTGCGGAAGTCGTCGTCGATCGACGTGCCGAGCGCCGAGCCGATCACCACGATCGACCCGCCCTCGGGCAGCGCGGGGATCGCCGCGCGCAGCAGCCGGAACACCGACTCGTGGTTGACCCGGTGCACCTCGTGCCAGGCCTCGTCGGTGCACTCGGTCACGCCGCCGTCGCCGAGCCTGCGGCCGGACATGCCGACCGCGTGCACGACTCCGGCCAGCCGCCCGTGCCGGGCCGTGGCCTGGGCCAGCGCCTTCTCGACCCCGCCGGGCTCGGTGATGTCGATGCCGTCGGCGAGGTCCACGCCGTACGCGCTCGTGCCGGACGCCTCGACCGCCTCCACGCAGGCGCGGCCGATGCCGCCGTCCGAGCCCGCCACCAGGACGGCGCTCATGGCTTCCTGAGCACGGCGGCGGCGCGGCGGGCGTGTTCGAGGTAGGCGGCCTCGAACAGCTCGTCGGAGCGGGGTCCGCCGACGAGCTTGGCGCTGGAGATGACCGGCGGCGTCCAGCCGCCCGCCACCAGCAGCTCGGCCGTGCGCACCTTGATCTCGTTGACCACGGAGACGGCCGCCAGCGTGCTGCCGGGGCCGACCGGCTCGGCCAGCCCTTCGACGTGGCACAGCGCGTCGCCGACCGGGGTGCGCAGGTCGACCACCACGTCGGCGTGGTCGGCCAGCCGGGTGCCGCTGGGGTGTCCGGGCTCGACGGCCATGGTCTCGTTCATCGAGGTCACGGCCACGACGGACAGGCCCGCCTTGCGCAGGCCCATGGCCATCTCGATGGGCACGGCGTTCAGCCCGCTGACGCTGAAGACGATGGCCGCGTCGCTCGGCCGCAGCTCGAAGTTGCCCAGGATGGCCTCGGCCAGCCCTTCGACGCGCTCGATGAACATGGCCTGGCGCATCCCGTTCGAGCCGGCCACCTGGGTGTAGAAGGTCGTGGACAGGTCGACGATGGGGTGGAAGCCGGGGTAGGAGCCGTAGCGGGGGAACATCTCCTCCACGCCCATCCGCGAATGTCCGGTTCCGAACGTGTGCACCACTCCTCCGCCGAGGATCGCCTCAGAGGCGATGCGAGCGGCTTCGGCGAGGGCGTCCTCCTGTGTCCGTTCGATCTCGCCGAGCAGCTCCATGGCGCGGCTTATCCACTTCATCCAGATCTCCTCCCATAGAGTGCGGCGCCGATGGCCCCCGCCATCGGGCCGAGTACGGCGGGCAGCACCGTGACGTCCCCGATCAGCGGTCGTCTGCGCGCGAGTTCGTTGTGCAGGGTGGATCGCATGAGGTCGAGCGCGCCGGAGATACCGCCGCCGACGACCACCGAGCCGACGCCGAAGAACGCGGCCGCGTCGCCCAGGGCCACGCCGAGCGCCCATCCGGCCTGCTCGAACACCTGGGCCGCGCGCTCGTCCCCGGCCCTGGCGGCCTCGGCCACCTCCGCCGCGGTGGCCGACGCCGTCCCCGGGCGGAAGGCCCGCACGATGCCCGGCCCTCCGGCGAACGTCTCCACGCAGCCCCGGTTGCCGCAGCAGCAGACCGGCCCCCAGGGGGAGACGGTCAGGTGGCCGATCTCGCCGAGGTTGTCGCGCGGCCCGACGAGGACGGTCCCGCGCAGCGCCACGGCCCCGCCCACGCCGGTGCCGAGCACGGCGAACAGCACGTCGGCCAGCCCGCGGGCGGCGCCCAGCGCCAGCTCGGCGCGGGCGAACGCGCGGGCGTCGTTGACGACGGAGACGGGGACCCCGGTCAGCTCGCGCAGCCGGGCCCCCACGGGGTAGCCGTCCCAGTCACCCGGCGGATTCGGGACGAACAGGGCGGTCCCGGTGTCGCGGTCCACGTGGCCGGGGAGCCCGATCCCGATGGACCCGGCGTGCGGGGCCAGCGAGGCCGCGAGCTTCACCGCCTCGTCGGGGCCGGGCGGCGTGGGGACGGTGCCTGAGCCGGAGACCGCGTCGCCTTCCAGCGTCACCCATTTGATGGACGTGCCGCCGACGTCGACCCCGAGCGCGGTCACGGCCCGACCTCCAGCGCCCGGGAGGCGAAGCGGGCCCCGCCGCGCGGCCGCCGGAAGGGTTCGACGCCGAGCAGCCGCAGGTAGGCCAGCAGCGGCTGGGAGTGGCTGTGCAGGTTGGCGACCGGGTACGCCTGCATGGCGACGCCGACCTCGGCCAGGTCCCAGGTGCGCCCGGGGCGGCCGGTCTCGGGGGCCAGGTAGGCGTCGGGGCCCGACAGCGTGCCCTCCCAGACGTCCGGGTAGGCGGCCGTGTGCGCGGCCAGCGTCATCCGCCGCCACCAGTCCCAGGCCAGGTCGGGGAGGTGTTCGGCGGCGGCCCAGACGAGCGTCATGTTGATCGCGTACCAGATCGTGCCGACCCCGCCGGGGCCGTACGCGTCGGCGGCGGGCCAGCGCAGCCGGGCGCCCAAAGGGGAATCGGCGGCTGAGGTGCGCTCGATCGTGCGCAGCAGCTCCACGGCCCGCTCAGGTGGGGCGGCGCCGCACAAAATGGCCCAGGGCTGCACCTCAAGCCACAGATCGTCGTCGCCGACGACCGCTCCCGGGCCGTACGCGCGGCGGTACCAGCGCCCGTTCCACTCCCCCGCGACCAGGTCGCGCAACTCCTGGCCGAGCTTGCGGGCCTCGGCGGCGGTCGCGTGGTCGCCGAGCCGCTCGGCCAGCGTCGCGTAGCGCGGCAGGACCCAGGCGGCCATGGCGGAGTTGAGGACGGACTCACCCTGGGCGATCATCACCTCGCGCGGCACGCCGCTCTCGGTGATGGCCATGTCGTTCCAGTCGGCGTTGAGGATGCGGACGTGCCCGTGCTCACCCCGTCCGACCACCTCGGCGAAGAACCTGAACTGCCTGCGCAGGTTCTCCAGCAGCGGCACCCCGGGGGTCCCGTGGACCGGGTGGTACGGCACGTCCGCGCGGAAGGCGGCCTCGTCGCCCGTCGCGCTGAGGTACTCGGCGGCCAGCCACAGGGCCCACAGGTTCTGGTCCGACGGGCGGAACAGGTCGGTCCAGGGCCGCTTGTCCGGTCCGAGCGCATACGGCAGGTCGCCGTCGGGTCCACCCCACGCGCACGTGTTGCGCAGCACGGACAGCGCCAGGTCGGGCTCGATGTGGACGAGCGGGAGCGCGTGCTGGAGCGGGTCGCGGGCGGCGCCGTTGAAGCCGTGCCGGAAGGAGTAGCAGGATCCCTGGTCGAGGGTGTGGCCGCCGAGCACGCCGTCGGCGCAGGCCGCGCCGGTGAGCAGGGCGGCGTGCCACGGGATCTCCCGCTCGGCCTCGGGCGCCCGCGCGGCGGAGGCGCGCGGCAGCCGGGCGCGCAGGGCCTCCAGGCTCTCCTCGAACGTCGCGGTCCCGGACGAGGGGCCGAGCAGGCCGTAACGGAGGTCCAGCACCCGCTCCTCGCCCGCCGCCAGCTCCAGCGGGAGCACGAGCCGCCCGGACCGCGTCCTCGCTCCGCCGATCAGCTCCAGCTCGAGCCCGGGGTCGTCGGCGTCGGCGGCGCCGGTGATGAGCTCGACCCGGGCCGGCCTGGCCGCCCACTCCTCGGTCGCCTCCAGCCGTACCGGCGCGTCGAGCAGGTTGCGCACCCGCAGCCGGATCAGCACCCACGGCTGCTCGCCCTCCGGGCAGAGGACCGTGCGTTCCAGCGCCACCCGCTCGTCGGCCACCCGGACGACGGCGAAGGTCGGCCCGAAGATCCGCTCAGATCCCGAAATATCGGTGGAAAGCTCGCCAATGCGGGTCACGCCGGTCCCCCGGGTGAGCCACAGCAGGCCGGTGTGCTCGTCGAACAGGTCGCTCAGCCCGTAGTTGTCCGACACCAGCGTGATCCGCCGGTTGCCCACGTGCGCGAAGTGCCGCCGCGTGGGCGGGTCCAGCACGGGGTCCCACTCGGCGCGCGGGTCCCGCTCCTGGTCCAGCGTGTACGCGAACGCGGGCAGCCCGTACGCCGTCGTCCACTCCCCGTACGAGCTCATTTGCGCACCCCTCCCAGGGTCAGCCCGGCGACGTAGTAGCGCTGCAGCAGGAACATCAGCGCCAGGGGCGGCACCGCCGTGATCAGCGCGGCGGTGCTGACCAGGCCGATGCTGAAGTCGTACTCGGTCTGGAGCTGCGACAGCCCCACCGGCAGCGGCCACAGGCCCGGGTTGTTGGCCACGATGAGCGGCCAGAGCAGGTTGTCCCACTGCGCGAGGAACTGCAGCAGGAAGAGCGTCAGCAGCGCGGGCCGCAGCAGGGGCACGCCGATGCGGGCGAAGATGCGCAGCTCGCTCGCCCCGTCCACCCGCGCGGACAGCAGCAGCTCGCGCGGCAGCGCCAGGGCGAACTGGCGGACCAGGAACACCCCGAAGGCGCTCATCATGAACGGCACGATCATGCCCTGGAAGGTGTCGATCCAGCCCAGCGCCTTGACGATGAGGTACATCGGCACGAGCACCACGATCGGCGACAGCGACAGCGTCCCCACGATCACCGCGAACAGCGCGCGGCTGCCGGGGAATCGGAGCTGCGCGAGCGCGTACCCGGCGGCGGCGGACAGGATCACCTCGAGCACCGCGATGCCGAGCGAGAGGATCAGGCTGTTGCGCAGGTAGAGCGGGAAGCCGCCCTGGCCGAACAGCTGCGCCACGTGCGCGCCCAGCTGGGAGACGTCGAACGACAGCCCGCCGAGATCGCTCGCGTCCGAAGCCGAGGAGACCGCGAACATCGCGTACACCGGCAGCAGCATGACGGCCACGACCAGCGTCAGGACGGTCCCGCGTAAGACCTTCACCCGTCATCGCCTCCCCGCAGCACGCGGAAACTGCGCGATCGACAGCGCCAGCATGGCCGCGAGCAGCACCATCGCGATGGCCGACGCGTAGCCCATGCGCTCGAACGTGAAGCCGGTCGCCCACATGTACAGCGGCAGCACCTCGGTCGCGCCCGCCGGGCCGCCCTTGGTCAGCAGGAAGGCCGGCACGAACGACTGCATCGCCCCGACCACCGCGATGACCAGCACGAACAGCAGCGTGCGGCGCAGCAGCGGCAGCGTGATGCGGAAGAAGATCCGCACCGGCCCGGCTCCGTCGAGCCCGGCGGCCTCGAAGACGCTCAGCGGCAGCCCCTGGAGGCCCGCCGTCAGGATGATCACGAACAGGCCGAGGTGCTTCCACGTCGTCATGATCACCAGGGCCCAGAGCGCCAGGCCCTCGTCGGTCAGCCACGGCTTCGGCTCCGCGCCGGCCAGCCCGATCAGCGCGTTGGCCAGGCCGTCCTCGGCGAAGATCACCGACCAGGTCAGCGAGGTGGCCACCAGCGGCATCGCGGCCGGGATCATGATCAGCCCGCGCAGGAAGGCGTTGTAGCGGCCCGGCTTGCTCAGCGGCACGGCGATCGCCAGGGCGAGCACGATCGACGGAACCACGGAGCCGGCGGTGTAGACGGCGGTGACCCTGGCCGAGTTCCAGAAGCCGGGGTCCTCCAGCATCCTGCGGTAGTTGTCCAGGCCCGTCCACTCTGGGGCGCCGGCGAGGTCGTAGCTGGTGAAGCTGAGGTAGACCGCCGACACGAACGGCACGACCCAGAAGACCAGGAAGTACAGGGCGGCGGGGAGGGAGAGCAGGGCGCCGGTGCGCGCCTCCGCCCAGCGCTGCCCCTGGCCCGAGACCCGCGCGACGCGAGGTGCGAGCCCCAGAGACAGCGTCATAGGGCGATCCGCATCGCCTGGTCGAAGTCGGCCGCAGCCTGCTCGGGCGTCTTCTTGCCGAACGCCACCGCGTCGCCGGCGTCGGTGAGCGCCTTGGCCATCTCGTTCCAGACGGGCGTCTGCGGGCCGAAGTCGGCGTGCGGGGCGGAGGCGGCCATGATGTCGATGGCCTTCTGGTCGGCCCCGGGCAGCTTCTCCCAGCCCTTGACCGGGGTGAGCAGGCTGGCGTCCTTGAGCTGCCTGGCGGCGACGTCCTCGCGCTGGAGGTAGTCGATGAAGTGCCAGGCGGTGTACTGGAGCTTGGACTTCTGGGCGACCGCCCAGCCCCACGTGTAGGCGGGGGCGACCGGCCGGCCCGACTCCCAGCGCGGCATCGGCGCGATGTCGAAGCCCTTGCCGAAGGTCAGCTTGGGGTTCAGCGTCGGGAACAGGTCCATCGCGAACAGCCCGGACACCAGCATGGCCGCCTCACCGGTGGCGAACAGCCCGAAGCCGGACAGCGGGTTCGACAGCTTGGGGTTGCCCAGGCTGCCGTAGTAGCGCAGGGCCTCGACCCCGGCGTCCGAGGCGAGCGTGGCCTTGGTGGCGTCGGGGCTGAGTATCGTGCCGCCCTTGCCCTTGACCAGGGCGAGCAGCTGCATCAGCGTCCACTGCGGGCTGCCCAGGATCCACTGCAGGCCCACCTTCTTGCCGTCGGCCGAGGTCAGCCGCTTGCTGTACTCGGCGACCTCCTCCCAGGTGGTGGGCGGCTTGTCCGGGTCGAGCCCGGCTTCGGCGAACCTGTCCTTGCGGTAGTAGAGGTAGCAGATCGTGTAGTCGATGGGGACGCCGTACAGCTTGCCCTCGTACGACAGCGAGCCGATCGCGTGCTCGTCGTACGCCTGGACCAGCGCCTTCTCGTCGGCCACGCCCATGGCCTTGGGGATGATCGGGGCGAGGCGGCCCTTGCGGGCGTGGCCCGGGATCGTCCAGCCGCCGATCTTGACCAGGTCGGGCGGGACGTCGCCGGCGAACGCGGTCAGCAGCTTGGCGTCGAGCTTGTCGACCGGCACGTACAAGGGGGTGATGTCGACGCCGCCGAACTCCTGCATGTAGCTGCGCAGCAGCGGGTTGAAGACCTTGTCGTACGCCTTGGTCTGGTGCAGCCAGACGGAGAGTTTCCCGCGCGGCACCCCGTCGGCGGGGACCGTGGCGGCCGGTTCCGAGCCGCAGGCGGCGAGCAGGCCGGACGCCGTCGCGAGGGTGGCGGTTCTGAGCAGGGCACGGCGGGTCAACCTGGTCATGCTCGACCTCCCGGTATGGGGGTTTTACTGGCCCATGAGTGCGTTGTTGGGGTCGTTGAGCTCCACGGAGAACACGGTGAGATCGCCGCGGGCGTGGCGGATGGTGTATTCGAGGGCGATCCCGCTCTCGGTACACGTGCTGCGGGCGGTGGCCAGCAGGGCCGCGGCCATGGGCACGCGCAGCAGCTCGGCGAGCCGGTAGTCGGCGTTGACCGCGCCGATCGTCTCCCGGCCGCTCGCGGGGGTGAGGCCGTACTTGGTGCGCAGCAGGTCGTAGAGGGAGCCGGTGAGGTCCTCGTCGAGGATGCCGGGGACCAGCTCGACGGGCAGGTGGGCGCTTTCGAGCATGCAGGGCACGCCGTCGAGCAGGCGCAGCCGCTCGACGAAGACGATCTCCTGGTCCTCCCGCACGCCGAGCGCGGCGGCGGCGTCGGACCCGGCCTGCTGGAGGTGGGCCTTGAGCAGCCGCGTCGCGGGCTTGCGGCCCAGCCGCGCCATCGTCTCGGTGAACCCGACCGGCCGCGAGCCCAGCTCGGGGGCCACGGCCTGCGGGGCGGTGTAGGTGCCGCTCCCCTGCCTGGCCACCAGCAGCCCTTCCTGGACCAGGTCGCCGATCGCCCGCCGGGCCGTCGCCCTGCTCACGCCCGCGTAGACCATCAGGTCCTTCTCCGCGGGGATCATCGTGTCGGGCTCGCAGTCGCGGATCACCGCCCGCAGGCGCTCGCGCAGCTGGTAGTAGAGCGGCACCGCGGCTGACGGGTCGAGCGCCAGCCTGCGTTCCCAGTCGGTCATGACGTCTCCGCCCCAGTTGTACGGACGACCGTATCTTTTCTGCTCACCGGGCAAGTGTCAACCATGTGATCCCACAGGGCGATAGCGCACGTGAAATGCGCCGGACGCACACCTCGGGGCCACTACGCTCCTTTAGAAGGGCGTTTCGTGGGGGCGGAGGGATGAGTGACGGTCAACGGGGCGGTAAACCATCAGGTGAGCACAGCGGCGGCCACAGCGGGTGAGGCCGTCGGGCGGGTGCTCGGCACGCAGGCGGCCTCGCCGCTGTCGTTCTGGGTCGGCCTGGAGCCGGGCAAGGTCGTCCAGCTCGACGACGTGGTGGTGACCAGGCGCGAGGTGCCCGGCCACGGTACCGTGCTCGTGGCGGGCGTGGTGACGACCGTGGAGGCCAGGCACGAGGGCGCCGCGTACGACTCCGACGTCTTCCTGATCGCCGACGGCGCGCTGCCGGCCGCCGTGGTCGAGGTGGCGGAGGTGCGGGTGACGCGGGTCGAGCCGGAGGTGTTCGTGCCGCCGCTGCCCGGCTCCAAGGTCTTCCTGGCCGGCTCGGGCGACCGCGACCAGGCCCTCTACTTCGACGTGATGGACCGCCGCATCCCCCTGGGCATGGGCCGCGACGGCCAGCCGCTTTACGTCAACTTCGACTTCCTCGACGGCACCCGCGGCGCCCACGTGTCGATCTCCGGCGTCTCCGGCGTGGCCACCAAGACCTCCTTCGCGACCTTCCTGCTCTACTCGATCTTCAATTCGGGCGTGCTGGAGGGAGAGGCCGCCAACACCAAGGCGCTGATCTTCTCCGTCAAGGGTGAGGACCTGCTCTTCCTCGACCACGACAACGTGCGGCTCGACGAGCGCGCCAGAGGCGTCTACGCCCGGCTGGGGCTGCCCGCCAGGGCGTTCGGCAGCGTCCACGTCTTCGCCCCGCCCCGGCCGAACGACCCCAACGGCGTGCCGCACGTCTCCGCGCGTACGCAGGGGGTGAGCTCCTTCTACTGGACGCTGGTCGAGTTCTGCCAGGAGGAGCTGCTGCGCTTCGTGTTCGCCGACTCCGACGACGAGCGGGCCGGCTACTCCCTGCTGGTCGGCCAGGTCGCCGCCCGGCTGAAGGCGTGGGCCGAGCCGGTCGGCGACGGCGGCGCGATCATGGTGCGGGGCACGTCCTGCCGTACGTTCACCGACCTCGTCGAGCTGCTGTCCGACGAGCTCCAGGACGAGGGCACGCGCGGCGAGTGGACCGGCGCGCAGACGCCGCTCGGCACCGTCAACGCGTTCCTGCGCAGGCTCCGCAGCGCCGTGCGGCCGCTGTCCCCGATCGTCCGGGGCGACCTGCCGTTCTACCGCAACCACTCGGTCCGCACCTCCGACGCGCAGGTGTCGATCGTGGACCTGCACAACCTGCCGGAGCGGGCGCAGCGGTTCGTGGTGGGCGTGGTGCTGCGCGGCGAGTTCCACCGCAAGGAGTCCTCGGGCACGGCCCGGCCGCTGCTGTTCGTGGTGCTCGACGAGCTCAACAAGTACGCCCCGCGCGAGGGCGACTCCCCGATCAAGGAGATCCTCCTGGACGTGGCCGAGCGGGGCCGCTCGCTGGGCGTCATCCTCATCGGCGCCCAGCAGACCGCCTCGGAGGTGGAGCGGCGCATCGTCTCCAACAGCGCCGTACGCGTCGCCGGCCGCCTCGACCCGGCCGAGGCCGCCCGGTCCGAGTACGGCTGGCTGCCCCCGGCCGTCAGGGAGCGCGCCACGATCGCCAAGCCCGGCACCATGTTCGTCGCCCAGCCGGAGATCCCGGTCCCGCTGGCCGTCGCCTTCCCCTTCCCGGCCTGGGCGACCCGGCCGTCCGAGGCCGCGACCGAGCCGGCGAAGGTCTCGGCCGATCCGTTCCAGGGCCTGCCCGGCGTCGAAGACGACATCCCGCCCTTCTGACCACAGGTGGTTTCGTGAAGATCCTGCACACCGCGGACTGGCACGTGGGCAAGGTGCTCAAGGGCCGCCCCCGCTTCGACGAGCACCGGGAGGTGCTGCGCGAGCTCGTCGCCGCCGCCCGCACCCACGACGTCGACGCCGTCATCGTGGCCGGCGACCTGTTCGACACCTCGGCGCCCACGCCCGAGGCCCAGTCGCTGGTGCTCAACGCGCTCATGGCGCTGCGCGGCGACGGCAGGGACGTGGTCGTGCTGGCCGGCAACCACGACAACCCGCAGCTGCTGGAGGTCTACCGGCCGGTGCTCGGCAAGCTGGGCCTGCACGTCATCGGCTCGTTCCGGCGCCCGGACGCGGGCGGCACGCTCGCCTTCACGGCGCGCTCGGGCGAGCCGGTGCGGCTGGCGGTGCTGCCGTTCCTGTCGCACCGCTACGTCGTACGCGCCGCCGAGGTCCTCACCGGCACCGCCGCCGACCACAACCGCGACTACGCCGCCCGCATCGGCGAGCTGATCGGCGCGCTCACCGCCGGCTTCCACGCCGACACCGTCAACCTGGTCACCACCCACGGCACCCTGCCCGGCGGGGCGCTCGGCGGCGGCGAGCGGGAGGCGCAGTCGATCTTCTCCTACTACTTCGAGCCGACCGCGTTCCCGACCGCCACCCAGTACGCCGCCCTCGGCCACCTGCACCGCCGCCAGCAGATCCCCGGCCCGTGCCCGATCTGGTACAGCGGCTCGCCGCTGGCCGTCGACTTCGGCGAGGAGGGCAACACCCCGGGGGCGCTGCTGGTCGAGGTCACCCCGGGCAAGCCTGCCGTGGTGCGGGAGCTGGCCTTCACCTCGGCGCGGCGGCTGCGCACCGTGCGCGGCACGCTGGAGCAGCTGGAGGCCATCGAGCCGGGCGACGACTGGCTCAAGGTGATCGTGGAGGAGAAACCCCGCGTGGGCCTCGCCGACGACGTGCGCGGCCTGCTGAACGGCGCTGTTGACGTGGTCCTGGACGAGCGGTTCCGGCCGGTGCCCGCCACGCGCAGGACCGGCTCGGCCGAGCGCAGCCCGCGCGAGCTGTTCCGCGAATACCTGACCGCCACCGGCCGCCACGACGAGCAGGTGGCCACGCTGTTCGACCGGCTCTACGACGAGGTGACCGGCTGATGCGACCCCTCCTGCTGCACCTGGACCACTTCGGCAGCTTCCGCGAGCCGGTGACCGTCGACTTCTCCGACACCGAATACTTCGCGCTCGTGGGCCCGACCGGCGCCGGCAAGAGCACGATCATCGACGCGATCTGCTTTGCCCTGTACGGCACGGTGCCGCGCTGGGGCAGGGAGAACTCCATCGCCCACGCCCTGGCCCCGTCCGTCGCGGCCGGCAAGGTGGCGATGGTGTTCGACAGCAACGGGCGGCGCTTCGGCGTGGCCCGGTCGATGGTGCGCGACGCCAAGGGCGCGGTGCGCACCAAGGAGGCCAGGCTCGACGAGCTCGACCCGGCCTCGCCGCTCGAGCAGGCGTTCGACGCGGTGGTCAAGCCGCTCGCCGAGGGCGAGAACGTCACCCCGGAGGCGCAGCGGGTGACCGGGCTGGAATATCGGTTCTTCACCCAGTGCGTGGTGCTGCCGCAGGGGCGCTTCGCGGAGTTCCTGCACGCGGCGCCGCGCGAGCGGCAGGACCTGCTGGTGCAGCTGCTCGACGCCGACGTCTACGAGCGGATCAGGCAGAGCGCCGCCCGCGAGGAGGAGGCCGCCAAGCAGGCCGCCTCCTTCGCCCGCGACCAGCTCACCAAGCTGTCCGGCGCGACCGCGGAGGCCGAGCGGGAGCTGGCGGAGCGGCTGGAGGCGCTGCGGCGGCTGGCCGAGACCATCGGCGCCGACCTGGACCTGCTGCGGGCCCGCGAGGGCGACATCCGCCGGGCCGAGCAGGAGCTGGCCGCCATGGCCGAGCGCCGGTCGATGCTGTCGGCGCTGCGCATGCCCGCCGCCGTGCCCACGCTGGCTTCCGCCCGCCGCGCCGCCGCCGAGGCGGTCGAGGCGCTGACCGGCGAGGTGGCCACGCTGGAGGCCGACGACCACGAGGCGTACGAGGCGCTGGCAGCGCTGGGCGACCGGGGCGCGCCTCGGTCGGCGCTGACCGCGCTGGACGCTCGCGAGCGCCTGGCCGCCGACGCCGCCCGCGCCCGCGCCGAGGCCGCGACGGCCGCCGCGTCGCTGCGGGACCTGGCCGGCGCGCGGGAAGCCGCCGAAGAGGCGCTGACCGCCGCCGAGACCCAGCGGGAACGGCTGCGCGACGCCCACGCGGCCGCCCACCTGGTCCCGCGGCTGGCCGTGGGCGAGCCGTGCCCGGTCTGCCGGCACCCCGTCTCCGAGCTGCCCCGACACGAGCCGCCCGCCGACATCCGCGCCGCCGACCGCGTCCTCGCGGGCACGCGCGAACGCGCCGAGCGCGCCAGGGCCGCCCACGCGCGGGCCGAGACCTCGGCGTCGATGCTCACCACGCAGGCCGAGCGGGCGGAGTCCGAGCTGGCCGCGTTGCCCGCCCCCGGGGACCGGGCCGAGCTCGAAGGCCGGCTGGCCGCGATCGCCAAGGCCGACGAGCTGGCCACCCAGGCACGCAGGGCGCTGCGCGCCGCCCGCGGGAAGCTGGACGAGGCGCGGGCCGGCGCCGAGCGCACCGAGCGGCAGGCCGAGAGCGCCTGGCGGGAGCTGGAGGCGGCCCGCGACCGGCTGCTCGTCTCCGGCCGGCAGGAGGACCCGCCGCCGCTCCTCGACCGGCGCGACCTGCACCGGGCGTGGACCGAGCTGCTCGGCTGGCGGGACCGGGCCGCGCAGGCCGCCCGCGCCGAGCTGGCCGAACGCGAGGAGCAGCTCGCGCAGGCCCGCGCCCGGCTCACGGCCGACCGCCGCCGGCTGACCGAGCGGCTGGCCGAGCACGGCGTGGTCGCCCCGCGCGACGCCTCGCCCGACCAGCTCGGCGCCGCCGTCGCCGGGACCGTCGCCCGCGCCGACAGCGCCCTCGAGCGCCTCAAGGAGGAGCGCAAGCGCGCCGCCGACCTCGAGCTCCAGGCCTCCGGGAAGGAGCACGAGGCCAAGGTCGCCCACGAGCTCGCCCTGCGCCTGCGGGCCAACGCCTTCGAGCGCTGGCTGTGCGCCGAGGCCCTGGCCGTGCTGGTCGCCTCGGCCTCCGACACGCTGCGCGAGCTGTCCGACGGCCAGTACGAGCTGGCCCTCGGCGACAAGACCGGCGACATCGAGGTCATCGACTACGGCGAGGCCGGATTGCGGCGCAGCGCCCGTACCCTCTCCGGCGGCGAGACCTTCCAGGCCGCCCTCGCGCTGGCCCTGGCGCTGTCCGGCGCCGTCGCCCGGGGCCTGGACTCGATCTTCCTGGACGAGGGGTTCGGCACGCTCGACCCGGCCACGCTCGACACCGTTGCCGGCACCCTCGAACGCCTGGCCGCCGGCCAGGACCGCCTGATCGGCGTCGTCACGCACGTGCCCGCGCTGGCCGATCGCGTGCCGGTGCGCTTCGAGGTCAGGCGCGACGGCAAGGGCTCCCACGTGCGGAAGGCGGCCATCGCTCCATGACGGGATTCACCGTCGACCCGTGGGACCCCGGCTACGCCGCCGCCCTCGCCGTCGAGAACCTCTCCGAGATGGGCGCCACCAGCGCCGAGCTGGTCATCGACATCGAGCGGCCGGCCGCCGACTGGAAGCCCGTCACGCCCGGGCCCGACGCCTCCCCTCCCGAAACGCTGCTGGTGGCCGACGGGGTCCGCAGGATCGACGCCCGCGTGTGGGTCGACGATCCCGACGCGCCCATGCCCGTCCCGGGGATCGCGGCGTCGTACGCGGCCGGCATCGTCCGCTGCGGCCCGGACGGCGCCGACCTCGCGGCCATCCAGGTCAACCGGTCGCTGATCTCCGCCTCGCCGCACACGCCCGAGGTCAAGACCACGCACGCCACGTACGAGCCCAGCAAGGCCGCCGACGCGAGCTTCGAGGAGCTGTCCCTGGCGTTGCAGCGGCTGGTCACCCAGCTGGAGGTGGACCTGGCGGTGCGGCACCGCGACCGCGGCGACGACCTGCTGCTGGTGGACGGGCCGCTGCGGGGGCGTACGCACCTGCCGCGCACGATCGGCTACATCAAGACCCACCACACCGCCTACCTGCCGCCGCCGCAGTCCGCGGTGGTCGCCGCGCTCGCGCCGGGCCAGCGCACGCCCGTGTTCCTGATGGGCACGAGCTGGCGGCGGCACGCCTGGTACCTGCGGCTTCCCGTCCAGTCGTCGGCGCCGTGGGCGGGCGTGGCGCGCTGCGAGGCCAGCGCCGAGCTGGAACCGGCCCAGGTCGTACGGCTGGCCGACGCGGTCACCCTCGCCCTGCCGCCGCTGGCCGGCGTGGACTACAAGGACCCGCGCGCGCCGCAGAACCTGGTCCCCATCGGCGGCCTGGAGAAGCTCCTGCGCCACCACCTGGGCGACAGCCGCCTGCTCTACCGCGCGCTGCGCACGGCGGCGGCCGGATAACCGCCCGCTCCGCACGGCGACGGCCGGTCCGCCACGTGCTCGACCGCGGGCCGGCGCGTTCTGGGAACGGGCCCGTCACGAAAGGCTTCGCTAGCCGTCACGGAGGGAATGTCAGCGGCCCTGACCGGCGGGCGCCTGCCTAGCGTGGGCGCATGGGTGACTGGTGGGCGGCCTTCAAGCGATCGCCGTACTTTCCCGCGTCCGTCCTGGCGCTGATCCTCTCGGCGGGGGCGGGGCTGTTCGCCGGGTCGTACACGTACGCCATGGCCTCCCCGACGCCGCACCACATGCCCGTGGCGGTCGTCGGCGTCAGCGCCCAGACCGTACGCGGGAAGGCCTTCGTCGCCGGTCTGGAGCAGTCTTTGGAGTCCTCGCTCGTCCTGCGCTTCCAGCGGACGTACGCCGACGCCGTCAGGGCCATCGAGGAGCAGCGGGCCTTCGCCATATTCGCGGTGCGCGGGAACGACGTCGAGATGGACGTCTCGAGCGCCTCGGGCGCGTCGGTGGCGCTGCTGCTCGTCGAGCAGGCTCCGCGCGTCGCCGCCCGGGTGGGGGTGCGCCTCACGATGAGGGACATCAAGCCGCTCCAGCGGGCCGACCCGCGCGGCCTGGCGATCTTCTACATCACGCTCGCCTCCGTGATCATCGGGTTCACCGGGGCGGCCCAGCTGAGCGCCAACGCCGCCCAGCTCAATCCCGGCGAGCGGATCGCCTTCACCGCCGCCTACGCCGGGCTCGGGGCGTTCGCCATCGTGGCGATCGTGGACTGGCTGCTGGGCGCGTTGAAGCTGCCGGTCCTGGAGTCGTGGTTGATCCTGGCGCTGACCATGTTCGCGACGGGGATGGTGTTCACCATGTTCCACACCTTCCTCGGACGCTGGGCGATGCTTCCCACCTGGGGGCTGATGGTGCTGCTGGGCAACCCCTCCTCCGGCGGGGCGGTGTCGTGGCCGCTGCTGCCGTCACCGCTGGGCGTCATCGGCCGCTGGCTGCCGCCGGGGGCGTCGGTCAACGCCCAGCACACCGCCGTCTACTTCCGCGACCACCAGAGCCTGATGCCGTTCCTGGTGCTGGGGGCGTGGTCGCTGGTGTCCTGCGCCGTCTTCCTGATCTGGCGCGGACGCCACCCCAGGGGCCGCACCGACGCCCCCTCATGAGCGGTCAGCCGCGTGGGGCGCGGCGGTCGCGGCGGCGTTCGAGCTCTTCCTCGCCGACCAGGGTGAGCATCGGCTCGCCCGGGGCGCACAGCATCACGACGACGAAACGGCTCCACGTGTCGGGGAGGTTGTTGGCCGCCTGGTAGTGGATGACGTCACCGCCCGGCTCCCAGAAGGCCTCGCCGGCGCGGATGACCCGCTCGGGCTCGCCCTCCAGCTCGAAGATCATTTCTCCTTCGAGCATGTAGCCGAAGACCGGGCCGGCGTGGCGGTGCGGCGGGGTGCCCGGGTCCCCCGGTGGCAGCTCGATCAGGGCGGTCATCGAGCAGGCCCCTTCGGGGACCGTGGGGTGCTGCTCCTGAAGGAGGGTCAGGACGGTGTTGGATTGCATGTCCAGGAGGCTATGGGCCATTCGGCCCTATGAGATGGGCCATTTGCGGTCCGACCGATTGGACCAATTCCGAGTGTTCATCTTTCCTTTAGTGATCTTTGTCGTTATTTGCCCCATTCTGCGGGGATCATTGCGGTGTCCGTCGCACCCCCCACGAGGAGGCTTCGTGCACACCCCGCAACGCTCCGGACGTTCCTGGCCGGTGAGGCTCACCGTCGTCCTCACCGCCTTCGTGTCCCTCATCGGCCTGGTCGGCATCACCCCCGCCAACGCGTCGGTCTACAACTCCTGCACCATCTCGCGGTGCTCCGACGCGCGCTCGGCCAGCTCGACCTGGGCCTCCAAGGGCTACCCCACCTCCAGCGGCTGGTACTCCTGGCCGGACGGCCGCTACAACTACACCGGCGGGCGCTTCTACAACCGCGAGGGCCAGCTGCCCAGCGGCGCCACCTACTATGAGTACGACGTGTACTCCCGGGCGCGCGGGGCCGCGCGTGACGCCTACCGGATCGTCGTGAACCGCAGCACCGGCGTGGTGTGGTTCTCGCCCAACCACTACACCGACTTCTACCGCCTGTAGGGACGCACGCCCATGACCTCCGCCGAACGTCCGCTGCCGTCCTGGCTCACGGTGTCCACCGGCCCGGCGCCGGCGGTGGTCGACGGGCGGGCCTGCCGGACCCGCGCCGCCTTCTTCGAGGAGGTGGCGCGGGTGCTGCGCCTGCCCGCCTACTTCGGCCGCAACTGGGACGCGCTCACCGACTCGCTGCGCGACACCGGCGCCGTCGCCCTGTTCGTGGCGCACGCCGAGGAACTGCTCGGCGACGAGCCTCCCGAGCAGTTCGCCACGCTGCTGGCGGTCCTCTCCGACGCCGCCGAAGCCGGGCTGACCGTCACCCTGAACACCGACCCCGCCCATGAGGCCCTGCTCCGGGAGCGGGCCGCCGCCGCACTGAGCTGAACCAGGGCGACCAGCACTATGCGGAGCACAGGTACGGGCGGGAGAGCGTCAGGGCGGTCGCCGTGAGGGCCATCCCGAACAGGACCGGCGCGAGGTGCCAGAGGTCGACGTACCCGATGGCCAGGTGGGTGAGGACGGCGGGCACGAACCCGGCGACGGCCGCGAGCGTCAGCGTCCACCACACCCACGACTCACCGCGCCGCCATCCCCAGGCGCTCAGCAGGGTGATCGCCGCCGCGGCGGCCAGCAGCGCCCCGCCGAACCCGGCCCTGTCGTGCGCGACGAACGGCAGCAGCCGCGTCCCGGCCGCCGCCCGCAGCGCGTCCGGTCCCGTTCCCAGGTACTCCAGGTCGCTCGGGACGAAGACGCCGCCGAGACCGACGGCCGACACGGCCACGCCGCCGACGAACAGCCCCACCCCGGTGACCACCATGAGGAGCTGGCCGGTGAGCGCCCGGCGGCGTTCGCGTTCGGGTCCGTCCGGGCGGGAGGTCCATCGCGGGCGCTCCCGGGGCCGCCGGGCCGCGGCCAGGAACATGGGGAGGAGCACGACGGCCAGCGCCGTGTGCAGCGGCTCCACGTACCCGTGGGTGAAGAGGTACGGCACGGCGGCGAACCCGATCGCCCCCGAGACCAGGTACGCCTCGCGCGCCCACGGCCACCCGCGGCGCATGCCCCCGGCGGCGAGTCCGAGGTAGAGGACGCCGACGGCCACCATCGTGCCCGCCAGCGTGATCCGGTCGTGCCGCAGGAAGTGGACCAGGTGGTGGTTGACGGCGTGTAACGCCTCCTGGTCCATGTCGAGGAAGGCGCGGTCGTACCAGAGCAGCACCGGCCCGAGCGCGACCGCCGCGGCGACGAGCCCGGCGACCGCGATGACGGCACCGGTCACCAGCCCCCACCACCAGCCGGGCCACCGGCGGGGGTCACGGCCGACGGCCCGCAGCGAGGGGGCGGGCGCGGTGGGGGTCGCCGCCTCCATCACCCGACCGAACCACCCGGGGCCTGCCTCGATCAGCAGGGCCGGTGTGGCGAGCACGATCTTGGCGGGATCGGCAAGAATGCGGACCGCCGCTCCAACGGCCGGGGAAGCGGGCAACACGATGCCCCCTTCACCCACCCCCACACCACACTCGGCCCCGCCCACCCCCACGCCGCGCTCAAGTTCACCCTCCTCCACTCCGCGCTCCCCCCGGGGCACGCCGCGCTCTGCCCGGGACTCCTCCACGCCGCACTCCGGCCGGTGCTGCTCCTCGTCGTCCGTCGGCAGGATCGCGTCCACGTGTGCTGCCAGGGCGGCGGTCACGGCCGGGTCCCCCGTGCGGACCAGCAGCGGCACCCGCCTGCCCGCCGCCGCCTGCCGTACCAGCGGCACGTCCGCGAGCCCGACCGGCTCCACCAGGATGAGCCCCGCCCCGAGCGGCGGCAGCGCACGTACGGCGTCCCGGGCCACCTCCGGCGGCACCGCCGCGCCCAGCCGGCTGCGCACCGCCACTCCGCCCACGGTGCCCGACAGATGCGCGGGCGGGTGCCGATGCCCGAGCAACCGCGCGACCGCCCGCCCGCCGCCGGGCAGCGATCCCGTCCAGGCCAGCGTCCGCAGCGCCACCCGCCGCGACCGCCGTACGCCCAGCAGCGCCCCCGCTATCCCCCGCAGCGGCTGGTACGTCCAGTCAGGCATCGCTCCCCGGCCCTCCACCCCGTCCTCCGTCCGGCCCTCCACCCGGCTGTCCGCCCGACCCTCCACCCGGCCCTCCACCCGGCGGTCCGCCCGGCGGTCCGCCCGACCCTCCGCCCGGCCCTCCGTCCGGCCTTCCATCGAGCTCGGGCAGCGGGTCGGTGCCCCGTTCCGCCGACTCGGGTGGCGTCCACCCGAGGAGTGGATCCATCGACCGCAGCAGCAGCCCGGGCGGCACCATGCGGGCGGCGAGGTTCCGTGACCACGCCCCCGGTCCCCACGCCATCAGGGACGCCGCCCCCATCCGGGCCGATCGGCGCACGATCGCCTGGGTACGAGGCCGCCGCACCCGGTCGTACCGTGCGAGCGCCACGTCCACTCCGCGGTCCGAACGCAGGCCGGCGGCCAGCGTGACCGCGTCCTCCAGCGCCGTGCCCGCCCCCTGCCCCAGCGCCGGATCCATCGCGTGCGCCGCGTCCCCCAGCAGCGCCACCCTCCCCCGCACGTACGTGGCCAGCGGCGGCATCGCGTACACGTCGTGGCGCAGCGCGGCGTCCTCGGGCACGGCCGCCAGCAACTCGGGCACCGGATCGGGCCAGCCGCCGAACCTGCTCACGAGCCCCGCGTACGCGTCCTCCTCGCCGCCTTCGGGCGCCCGGGCCGCAGCGAAGCAGTAGAACCGCCCGTCCGGCAGCGCGGCGAACCCGAAGCGCTCTCCGCGCCCCCAGAAAATCGCCCCTTCGGCGCCTCGCCCGCCCAGCGGCTCGGTCACCGCCCGCCACGCCGTACACCCGGCATACCGAGGCGCCCGCGACTCCGGCCACCCCTGCCGCCGCACCCGGCTACGGATCCCATCGGCCCCCACCACCAGGTCCGCCCGCACCTGCCCGCCTCGGTGCTCGACCACCACCCCCGCACCATCCGCCCGCACCCGCCCGGCTCGGTGCTCGGCCGGCTCCTCCTCACCGCCCGCCCAGACCCGCCCGCCCCGGTGCTCGACCATCGCCCCCGCGCCGTCCACCCGCGCCCGTACGTCCCGATACTCGACCACCACCCCGTCGCCGTCCGGCCGCACGGCTTGCACCTCGCCGCCGGGCCGCAGGAGGTCCGCCGGCAGTGCCGCCACGAGGACCCGCACCAGCTCGGCCCGGTGCACCATGAGCAGCGGCCACCCGTGACGCCTCGTCACGTCGGCGTTGTCGGTCCTGGACAGCCATCGCCCGGCCCGGTCCCGTACCCCGCCCACGGTCTCCACGCCGGCGATCGCCCGCACCCGGTCGGCCAGGCCCAATGCGGCGAGGGCGCGCGTGGCGTTCGGCCAGAGCGCCAGCCCCGCCCCGATCTCGCCGAACTCGACGGCCCGCTCCAGCACGGTCACCCGCCACCCGATCCGGTGCAGCGCGATCGCCGCCGCCAGCCCTCCGATCCCCCCGCCGACCACGACCGCAGCAGGCACGACCCGCACCCCCGACATCCTTTTGAGCGACTGCTTAATAAGACCATAGACCGATTTAAGCGATCGCTCAACCGCCCCAGTCGCGGCCGGCAACCCTGGCATGGGAAGGACAGGAGCCGGCGGGGAGCGCGGCCGATGGCGACCGCGCTCCCCGATAGGGCAGATCCCGTCAGTGGGGCAGCAGGATCTTGTCGACGATGTAGACGGTGGCGTTGCTCGTCGTCACGCCGCCGCAGACGATCTTGGCATCGTTGATGGTGAGGTTCTCACCGGAGCCCTTCACGGTCAGGGACCCGCCCTGCATGGTCTTGAGCGTGGCGCCCTCGACCAGGTCGGACGGCGCCTTCTTGCCCATCACGACGTGGTAGGACAGCAGCTTGGTCAGCGCTTCCTTGTTGGCCATGAGCTTGTCCTGGGCTTCCTTCGGGATCGCGTCGAACGCCTTGTTGTCCGGCGCGAAGACCGTGATGTCCGTGGCGGAGTCCAGTTTCTCCTCGAGCCCGGCCTTCTTCACCGCCTCCGACAGCTTGGACAGCTCGGAGATCTTGGAGAGTGCGGTGCCGACGGGCTCGTCCGCGACCTCGGCCAGGTTGCCCTCGATCGCGGAGCAGCCGGGTCCGGACGGGCTGGCGGCGGCGGTCGCGGTCGGCGAGGGCGACATTTCCGGAGAAGTGGGTGACATTTCCGGAGAGGTGGGCGACATCTCTGGCGAAGTCGGCGACATCTCCGGGGCGGCGGTCGTTTCCTCCGGCGATGGCACCGGCGTACGCGTGTGGACAGCTGCGCCGGCGGTACCAGTGGCACCGGCGGCCAGCGCCAGCGCCGCCGCGAGAAGCACTTGTTTCACTGTGATCCCCCCGAGTTCGGAGTGCCGCGGCGGGCGGACCTGCCACGGCTCGAACGCAGCCCCGGGCTCGCACCCCGGCTGCCTCTCCAGTGTGGGCAGCCATTGAGAACACGGGAGTTACATTTCACCCAAAAAGCCACAAAAGCCGTACACCACAACTTTTGCCCGCCATATCTCGGCGCAGGTTTGGAACCCGACGGTCCCTGGCCCGCCGGAGCCCGCGGGCCTCGGGTCCCTTTAAGAAGCGTTCAGAGCAGCGGCCGCAGGGCGATGATCGCGCCGTGCGTGGGCAGCGGCGGTTCGGCCGCCGCGACCTGGTCGAGCCGTTCGATGTCCCGTACGGCCGCCTCCACCGCGCTCCCGACGGCGGGCACGTCGGCGCGGGCGCGCTCCGGCATCACCACCACCATCCGCGCCGACGTGCCGCTGACCTCGGGGAAGACGCGGGAGAGGCGGTCGAGTGCGTCCTGTGACTGCGAGCCTGACGGACCCGGCGCGGCGCGACGCCGTCCGGCGCGGGCAGGCCGACGGCGTCTTCCACGACCACCTGCCCGCCGAAGTGCTCGCGCCCGCCCTCGGCGCCCTGATGCTGTCGCTGCTGGAGAGCGTCAACGCCGGCCTGTGGGAGGACTCCGGACCGGGGGCCGCCACCGCGATCCTGATCGGGGCGGGGGTGCCCCCCGAGCGCGCGGCCGGCGGGGCGGCCGGGCCGGCGCGCTGAGAGACGGCCCGGCGCTACCGGGATCCCGGGGGCGGAACGGGTAGCGTGGACGGATGAGCAAGTCGTTCCTGGAGCCGGCCGAGTGGTACGCGACCCTTCCGGCGTTCTACGCCTCGGCGTGCGTGCTGCTCACCGATACCGAGGACCGGGTCCTCATGGTCAAGCCCAACTACCGGCCCCACTGGGCGATCCCCGGCGGCATCATGGAGGCCGACGAGCACCCCCACGAGTGCGCGGTCCGCGAGGTCGAGGAGGAGCTCGGACTGCGCGTGACGGTGAGCCGGCTCCTGGTGGTGGACTGGGTGCTGCCGGTGGGCGACCGGCCGCAGAGCATGGCCAACTTCCTGTTCGAGGGCGGCACGGTCACGGATCCGAGCCAGATCGTCCTGCAGGTCTCGGAGCTCGACGACTTCGGCTTCTTCCCCTGGGACGAGGCGGCCGGGCTGCTCCCCGCCACCACCACCGCCCGCATCCCGGCGGCACGGCGGGCACGCAAGGACGCCCGCACCGTCTACCTCCCCTTCACCCCCCAGTAGCCCCTCTCGGTACGTCCAGGCAGCTGTGATGCGTTCCGCGCGGCCACGAAACCTAGGGACTCTAGGAAATAGGCTAGCATCCCTAGGAGCGACCGAAAGGGGATCATCATGGCCACGCTGGACGTACCAGGCGCCAGGCTTTACTACGAGGTCAGCGGCGACGGACCCGCACTCTTGCTGCTGCCCGGCGGCGGCGGTGACGCGGCGGTCTTCGACGCACTGGCCGGCCCGCTCGCCGAGCACTTCACGCTCATCACCCTCGACCCGCGCGGCTACTCGCGCAGCCGCCTCGACGGCCCGGCCGTGGACCAGCGGGTCGAGGTGCAGAGCGAGGACGCCCGCCGGCTGCTCGACGCCGTCACCCCCGACCGGCCCGCCTGCGTCTTCGGCGGCAGCAGCGGCGCCATCGTCGGCCTCGACCTGCTCGCCCGGCACCCCGAGCGGGTGCGCCGCCTGGTCGCCCACGAGCCGCCGTGCTTCGCCGTCCTCCCCGACGCCGCCGCGCAGCGGGCCTTCGTCGAGGAGGTTCACCGGCTCTTCCGCGAGCAGGGGCTCGCGGCCGCGTCCGCCCGGTTCATGGAGGGCATCGGCGGGACCCTCCGGCCGCTGCCGGACCCGGCCTCGCTGCCGCCCCGGGCCGCCGAGATGATGACCCGGCTGATGAACAACGCTCCGATCATGATGGAGCATGAGTTGCGGCAGTTCACGTCCTACGTCCCCGACCTGGCCGCGCTCGGCCGCGTCTCCGACCGGCTGGTCCTGGCCGCCGGGCGCGAGACCAGGGGGCACCTGCCGTACCGGCCGGCCGCGCTGCTGGCGGAGCGGCTCGGGCTCGGGCTGGTCGAGTTCCCCGGCGGGCACAGCTTCACCGACGCCCCCGACGAGTTCGCCAAGCAGCTGATCGAGGTGCTCACCGCCCCCTGACCGGGGCTCTCACGCGCCGGCCACCTCGCGCATCAGCTCGGCCGAGGCCATCGGGTTGCCGTAGTCGCGCGAGTGCACGATGAGCCCGTCCCGCACCGTCACGATCATGACGTACGTGGAGGCGAACGGCCTGCCCGTGGCCGTGACGGACCCGTGCAGGGTGAACTCGGCCACCACCACGTCCGGGTCCGCGGTCTCCAGCAGGTTGACCGCGTCCGCGCGCTCGAATCGCCACAGCCCCTTCACCGCCTCGACCCGGGCACGCAGGAGGTCGCTGCCGACCGAACGCGTGGGCACGCCCGGCGGGGCGAACGGGATCTCGATGACCACGTCCGGCGCGTACAGGGCGAGCATCGCCTCGTAGTCGCCGGTCGCCGAGACCTCGATCAGCCGCGCGGCGACCTCCCTGGCGCTCCCGGGCCGCACGGGCGCGAGCACGGCCGCCAGCTCGGGCAGCATGCCGACGGCTTCGGCGGCGCCCACGGCGTTGGGGTAGTCGAGGTAGGAGACCACGGCGCCGTCGCGGACGCGGATCACCCCGAGGGACGAGGCGAACCGGAACGGCGTGCCGCCGGCGCTGCCCTCCGGCTCGAACTCGACGACGACCACCTCCGGGTCGGCGGCCTCGTAGACGGTGGCGTGGACGTCGTCGAAGCTCAGCAGCCGCGCGATCCCGCCAGAGGCGCCCTGTTTCATGTGCTCTCGGATGGTTTGCACGCCTTCGAATCGGCGCGGCTGCCCGGGCATGCCGAACCGCAGCTCATAGACGGCGTCGTCGGCGAACACGGCGGTGAAGGCGTCGGCGTCCCTGCCCGCCAGGGCCTGGCGCAGGTGCTCGACGACCGCCTGAAGGTTCTCGGACATGGTGAATCCCCTCGGAGAGAACGGAATAGAATCGGAACGCACGCCCCGTTTCATGATTGGACGATACGGAACGCGCGCCCCGTTTGTCTAGAAGGGAGCCACCGATGACGCCGGACAAGCCGCTGCGCGCCGACGCCCGCCGCAACCGCGACCGCGTGCTGCAAGCCGCCGAGGCCGCGTTCTCGGCCGAGGGCATGGCGGTGCCACTGGACGAGATCGCCCGGCGGGCGGGCGTCGGCGCCGGCACGGTCTACCGGCACTTCCCCTCCAAGGAGGCGCTGTTCGAGGCCGTGATCCACGACCGGATCGGGCAGTTCGCCGACGAGGCCCACACGCTCTCGGCGGCGGAGCGGCCCGGCGAGGAGTTCCTCGCGTTCCTGGGCCGGGTGATCGATCAGGCGATGCTCAACAAGGCGTTGTGCGACGCCCTGGAGGCCGCCGGATCGCCGGTCAAGCCGTCCGACGGCGTCCAGCGCGACGTGTGGGAGGCCTTCGGCGCCCTGCTCGGCGCCGCCCAGCGCGCCGGCGCCGTCCGCGCCGACGTCGACGTCTCCGACCTGCGGGCCCTGCTGTCGGGGGCGCTCGCCATGGAACGCCACGCCCGCGACAGCGACCGTCCCGCCGGCCGGCTGACCGGGCTCCTGCTGGACGCCCTGCGCCCCCGCCCCTGACCGCTGCGGGAAGGCGCGCGGCGGGGGGATGGACGCGGCGCGGGCGGGCGGGGCATCCTGTGGCGTGCTGTTGCGCCAGTTGGAGTATCTGGTGGCCCTGGCCCGGGAGCGGCATTTCGCCCGTGCCGCCGCGGCCTGTCACGTCTCCCAGCCGTCGCTGTCGGCGGCCATCCGCAAGCTCGAACGCGAGCTGGACGTGCCCCTCGTCCGGCGCGGCCAGCGCTTCGCCGGGCTGACCCCGGAGGGCGAGCGGGTGCTGCTGTGGGCCCACCGGATCCTCGCCGACGCCGACGCCCTGCGCCAGGACCTGTCGAAGATGCGCGAAGGGCTGTCGGGCACGCTGCGGATGGGCGCGATCCCGACCGCGCTGACCGCCGCCTCGCTGCTGACCACGCCGTTCTGCGAGCGCTACCCGCACGTACGGGTCCTGCTGACCTCGCTGTCGTCGCGGGAGATCACGCGGCGGCTGGCCGAGTTCGAGATCGACATGGCGATGACGTACCTCGACGACGAGGAGGAGTTCGGCGAGGTGCATCCCCTCTACGAGGAGCGCTACCTGCTGCTTACCCCGTCCGACGGCGAGCTGGCCGAGCGCCGGGTGGCGCGCTGGGCGGAGGTGGCCGCGCTGCCGCTGTGCCTGCTGGCCCCCGAGATGCGCAACCGCCGCATCCTGGACGCCAACTTCCGCCAGGCCGGCGCGGTGGCCGTGCCCGCGATCGAGACCGACACCGTCTCGGCCCTGTTCGCGCACGTCGCGACCCACCGCTGGTCCAGCGTCATCGCGCACGCCTGGCTGCACATGTTCGGGGTGCCCGAAGGCATGCGCGTCGTCCGGCTGGAGCGGCCCGCCCGGGAGCCGCGCGTGGGGCTCGTCCTGGCCGGCACGGGCCCGGAGCCGGTGATGGCCCGGGCGCTGCTGGACCTGGCCCGCGACCTCGACCTGCGCGAGGTGTTCGACCGGCTCACCCACGACCACCTGGCATAGAAGCCCTCTATCACCCGATAGGCACAAACGCTTTGACCTGCGGATATACGGCGGCGGACAGTGAGATCATCCCCCGACGACGAGGAGCAGAGGCCATGGCCAAGGTGCTGTGCGTGCTGTACGACGACCCGATCGACGGATACCCCACCTCATACGCGCGGGACGGCCTGCCCGCGCTGACCGGCTACCCGGGCGGCCAGACGCTGCCCAGCCCCAAGGCGATCGACTTCACCCCCGGCCACCTGCTCGGCAGCGTCTCCGGCGAGCTGGGCCTGCGCCGCTTCCTCGAAGAACGCGGCCACACCCTGGTGGTCACCTCCGACAAGGACGGCGACGACTCGGAGTTCGACCGCGAGCTGGCCGACGCCGACGTGGTGATCTCCCAGCCGTTCTGGCCCGCGTACCTGACCGCCGAGCGCATCGCCCGCGCACCCAAGCTGAAGCTGGCCGTCACCGCCGGCATCGGCTCCGACCACGTCGACCTCGACGCCGCCATCGCCCGCGGCATCACCGTCGCCGAGGTCACCTACTGCAACAGCATCAGCGTCGCCGAGCACGTCGTGATGATGATCCTGTCCCTGGTGCGCAACTACCTGCCCTCCCACCGGACGGTGCTGGACGGCGGCTGGAACATCGCCGACTGCGTCGCCCGCTCCTACGACGTCGAGGGCATGCACGTCGGCACCGTCGCCGCCGGCCGCATCGGCACGGCGGTGCTGCGCCGGCTCAAGCCGTTCGACGTGCACCTGCACTACACCGACAAACACCGCCTGCCACGCGAGGTCGAGGAGGAGCTCGGGCTCACCTTCCACCCCGACGCCGCCGCCATGGTCCCGCACTGCGACGTGGTGACCGTCAACGCGCCGCTCCACCCGCAGACCGAAGGACTGTTCGGCGACGAGCTGATCGGCTCGATGAAGCGGGGCGCGTACCTGATCAACACCGCCCGCGCCAAGATCGCCGACCGCGACGCGATCGTGCGCGCGCTGGAGAGCGGGCAGCTCGCCGGCTACGCGGGTGACGTCTGGTACCCCCAGCCCGCGCCCGCCGACCACCCCTGGCGGACCATGCCGCACCACGGCATGACCCCGCACATCTCCGGCTCCTCCCTGTCGGCCCAGGCGCGTTACGCCGCCGGCACCCGCGAGATCCTCGAATCGTGGCTGGAGGGCACGCCGATCCGGGAGGAGTACCTGATCGTGGAGGGCGGCGCCCTGGCCGGGGCCGGCGCCCATTCCTACACGACCCGGACGCGTTGACACGACCGGGTCGGAAGGCGGCGGGCGCCTCCCGCGCCCGCCGCCCCGGGAATCAGGGCTCCAGGCCCTTGCGGAGCAGCAGCCACGCCCTGTCGGCGGTCTCGCGCCGCAGGTCCGCCGGTATCTTGGCGAGCAGCCCCGCGATCATGCCCAACGCCGTCACCAGATCCTCGGCGGTGACGTGCTCGCGCACGCGGCCGGCCTCCCGCGCCCTGGCCAGCGGCCCCTCCAGCAGCGCCTCCACCTGGTAACGCAGGCTCATGATGCGCGGATCCGTGGCGCTGACCATCGCGATGAACGCTGTCGAGGCGATGGCCTGATCGGTCGTCAGCGCCAGCACGTCGTCGAGCGTGGCCGCGGGATCGGTGGCCAGCGCCTCCAGCGCCTTGATGCCGTCGTCGAACACGGCCAGCGCGAGGCTGACACGGTCGGGGAAGTGCCGGTAGAGGCTGCCCTGGCCGACCCCGGCCGCCCGCGCGATCGAGGTGAGCGGCGCGTCGAAGCCATCCGTGGCGAACAGCTCGCGGGCCGCCTCGATCAGCGCCGCGCGGTTCTCGGCGGCGGCGCTGGGGCCTCTGTTGGGTCGACGCGTGTTGGGCATAGGAGTACGGTAGCAACCGGACGACATCGTCCGGTATTCCTGGAGCGCAACATCGCCAGTTCCGTACCCTTTTGAGGAGATACCGCATGACGCAGAGCGAGCAGGTCCTGAGCTATCCGATCCCGAGCGAGGCGGCGCTGGAGCCGCCTGCCGAGTGGGCGGACCTGCGGGGGAAGTGCCCGGTCGCGCGGGTCACGCTGCCCAGCGGCGACGAGGCCACGCTGCTCACCCGGTACGAGGACGTCAAGCAGGTGCTGGCCGACCCGCGCTTCACCCGCCTGCTGAACGCGCCCGACGCGGCCCGGCTGTCGGCCAACGACGACGGCGGGCTGTTCAGCAGCGAGATGGCGGCGATCATCCCGGACAGCGGGGAGCCGCACCAGCGGTGGCGGCGCCTGGTCGGCAAGTACTTCACCGCCAAGCGCATGGCCGCCCTGCGGCCCGCCATGGCGCAGATCGCCGAGCAGCTCATCGACGACATGGTCGAGCACGGCGCCCCCGGCGACCTCAAGGCGTCCTTGGGCTTCCCCCTGCCCGTGTACGTGATCTGCGACCTGCTCGGCGTGCCCGCCTCCGACCGGGACCGCTTCGCCCACTGGTCGGACAGCCTGCTCAACCTGACCAAGTTCACCCAGGCGGAGACCGACGCCTCGCAGGCCGAGTTCATCCAGTACATGTCCGAGCACGTGGCCGCCAAGCGGGTGACGCCGGGCGACGACCTGCTCAGCGAGCTGATCGAGGCCAGCGCCGCCGAGGGCGAGGGCCTGACGGACGTCGAGCTGCTGGCCACCGGGATGGGGCTGCTCGTGGCCGGGCACGAGACCACCGCCAACATGATCGGCAAGATGGTGGGGATGCTGCTGGCCGACCGCACCCGCTGGGAGCGGCTGCTGGCCGACCCGTCGCTGGTGCGTACGGCGGTGGAGGAGGTGCTGCGCTTCGACGCCAACTCCGGCTTCGGCCTGCCCCGCTACCTGAAGGAGGAGACCGAGGTCAGCGGCACGGTGCTGCCCCGCGGCACGACCGTGATCTGCAGCATGGCCGCCGCCAACCGCGACGAGAGCGTCTTCGACGCGGCCGCCGAGATGGACCTGACCCGCACCCCGAACCCGCACCTGGCCTTCGGCTCCGGCTCCCACTCCTGCCTCGGCCAGTCCCTGGCCCGCACCGAGCTGCAGGTCGTCCTCGAGGTGCTGCTGCGCAAGCTGCCCACCCTGGAGCTGGCCGTGCCGGTGGAGGAGCTGCACCGGGTGGAGGGCCTCGTGGTCGGCGGCTTGCGCCAGGTCCCGGTCCGCTGGTGAGGAGGAGACTCAGATGAAGATCATCGTGGACGAGGCCAAGTGCTGCGGCGCGGGCCAGTGCGTGCTGATCGCGCCGGAGGTGTTCGACCAGAACGAGGACGACGGCATCGTCATCCTGCTGGAGGCCGAGCCCGCCGCGGACCGGCATGCCGCCGTGCGTGAGGCCGCCGCCGTCTGCCCGGCGGCCGCCATCCAGGTGGACGAGGACGCCTGAGCCCTGACCGCGCCCGCCCGGCCCCGGGCCACCCGGGGCCGGGCCTCCCGAGCTGTCGCGGCGTCAGTCCATGAGACCGAGCTGGCGACCCGCCCGCAGGGCCAGCCAGACCTCCGCGAACGCGGCGGTGGACGTCAGGTCGCGGCCCGTCAGCTCGGCGAACCTGCGCAGGCGGTAGGCCAGGGTGTTGGGATGGATGTGCAGCGCGGTCGCGGCGTCCTCGGTGCGCCGGTCACGCTCCATCCAGGTCCGCACGGACGTCAGGAGCTGGGACCCGTGCGCGGAGTCGTAGGCGAGCGCCTTGCCGAGCACGTTCTCGACCAGCGCGGTGAGCGCCCACGGGTCGTCGGGCAGCCACCGGCCGGTGGTGTCGTCGCCGTAGTGGATCAGCGCGCGTCCCGACTCGGACGCCGAGGAGGCCGCCCACACCGCCTCCCGCTTGGGGATCTGCATGGACTCCCCCGGCGGGAACGGCCTGCTCATGCCCGCCGCGACGCCCGGCAGCGCGGCGATCGCCGGGCCGAGGGCGGGCGAGCCGAGCACGTAGCGGTCGTCGCCGCGGCGCAGCATCAGGTGCGGCGCGTCGTCGAGCGCCCGGTGGATGGCCTCGTCGGGCACGTTCCTGATCACGAGGAGGGCCAGCTCGGCCTCCACGGGGATGCCCATCCTGACCAAGCGCCGCCGCGCCGCGGCCGGGTCGAGGACGTCCTGGAGCAGCTCGGACAGGGTCTCGGCGCCCTGGCGGCGTAGCGTCTCGCGCTCGTTGCGGGCCATGGCCACCTGCAGGGCGGCAACCGTGGCGATGTGCTGCACCACGGCCAGCCCGGCGGGCCTGGCCCCCTGGCGCTCGAAGGCGACGAGGAAGCCCGCCGGGCCTCCCGGCGCGGGCACGGGCAGGACGAAACCACCGGGGATGGTGGGCGGCGCCTCCGGCTCGGAAGGCAGCACCGCGACGTCGGGCACCGGCACCCCCGGCAGCAGTGGCCGCCCCTGCGTGGTGCACAGATAGACCTCGTATCCGGACAGCCGCTCCAGCCGCTTGAACAGCGTCGCGCTGTCGAGATCCTCGGCCGCCAGCCAGCGCAGCGCCCCGAACACCTGCAGCTGCGCGCCGAGGCGCTGCCTGGCGTCCTCCTGCACGGCCGCGGCCACCTCCTGGGCGATCGCGATGAACGGCACGGCCAGCGGCACCTCGAGCACGGGCATCCCCCGCTCCTCGGCGGCCTGGATGAACGCGTCGTGCAGCGGCGGCACGTGCAGCGCCGCCGACAGGGCGAGCGCCGACACGCCCGCGTCGTCGAGCCGCTCCAGGTAGGCGCGCTGTTTGGCGGCCTGGCGCGGGATCGCGATCCCCGTCGTCATGATGACCTCCGCGCCGAGCAGCCACGGCGTGGGGTCGTCGAGCTCGCTGACGTGCGCCCACGACACCGACCGCCCCAGCCCCGCCTCACCGGCCAGGAGCCGTAGCTGGAGTGCGGGAGAGCGCAGCAGGTCCTCCACGGACACCTTTGTGGTCACCCACAAAGGATATGGCGGGTCTTGAGTGCTGCCCCGATTGAAGGTTGGGGGTACGGCCTTCACACTCGGTAGTCATTCGCCCCTGTTCGGGAAGGCACGGCACCACATGAGAAGAGCACTTGCCATCACCCTCTTCGCCGGATTGGCCCTCACCGGCTGCGCCGCGCCCGAGGAGACCACCACGGCGGCCGCCCCCAAGACCGAGATCGCGGCAGGCGCGAAGGACGAGGCGGCCGCCCAGCTGCTCCCGGCCGACATCCGGCAGGCCGGCAAGATACGGGTGGCCTCCGGCGTCTCCTTCCCGCCCATGGAGTTCTTCGACACCGACAACAAGACCGTGCTCGGGTTCGACGCCGACCTCGGCAAGGCGCTCGGCGAGGTGCTGGGCGTGGAGTTCGCCTTCGAGAACGTCAGCTTCGACGGCATCATCGGCGGCCTCAACGCGGGCCGCTACGACCTCGGCCTGACCAGCATGCTCGACAAGAAGGAACGCCAGGAGCAGGTGGACTTCGTCGACTACCTCAAGTCCGGGTCGGCGCTCATGGTGGCCAAGGGCAACCCGCAGGGCGTCAAGGAGGCCCTCGACATGTGCGGCAGGAAGGTCGCGGTCGAGAAGGCCGCGACCGGCGACCTGCTCGTGGACGACGTCACGAAGAAGTGCGCCGGGGCCGGCAAACCGGCCGTGGAGAAGGTCCCCTTCCCCGACCAGGCGAGTGCCGTACAGGCCCTGCAGTCCGGGCGGGCCGACATGGTCGCCGCGCTCGACCTGACCCTGGCCTACAGCGTGAAGCAGGCTCCGCAGCAGTTCGAGGTCGCGGTGAGCGCGATCGACCCGCTTCCCGTCGGCATCCCGGTCCCGAAGGGCAAGCCGCAGTTGCGTGACGCCGTTCAGGCCGCGCTGAAGAAGCTCATCGCGAACGGGACCTACGACCAGCTCCTGGCCAAGTGGAACCTCCAGGCGCAGGCGTTCAAGGACGCCGCGATCAACGCGGGCTCATGACCAGCGCCCGGGAGCACATGACCGAGCCGATCGTGCCGCTGCGGCGGCCCGGCCGGTGGGTGGCCGCCGCGGTGCTCGCGGTGCTGGCCGCGATGGCGGTCAACTTCGTGGTGACCACCCCGGCGCTCCGGCCCGACCTGGTGGCCGGCTACCTCTTCGAGCGCTCGATCATGCGCGGGCTGCTGCTCACGGTCGAGTTGACGGCGCTGGCCATGCTGGCGGGCGCCGTGCTCGGCACCGCGCTGGCGATCATGCGGCTGTCGGACAATCCGCTGCTGCGCTGGGTCGCCGCCGCCTATGTCTGGCTCTTCCGCGGCACGCCCATCCTGGTCCAGCTGCTGTTCTGGTTCTTCCTGGGCGCCGTGATGCCGCGGATCAGCCTGGGCGTCCCCTTCGGCCCCGAGTTCTTCTCCGCGCCGGTCAACGCGCTGATCACGCCGTTCACCGCGGCCATCCTCGGCCTCGGGCTGAACGAGGCGGCGTACATGGCCGAGATCGTCAGAGCGGGCATCGGCTCGGTCGACCACGGGCAGCGGGAGGCCGCCGAGGCGCTGGGCATGCGGCCCGCGCTGGTCTACCGGCGGGTCATCCTGCCCCAGGCGGCCCGGGTGATCGTGCCGCCGACCGCCAACGAGGCGATCTCGATGCTCAAGCTCACCTCCCTGGTGCTGGTCATCGGCCTCCCTGACCTGCTGACCAGCGCCCAGCTGATCTACGGCCGCAACTTCCAGCAGATCCCGCTGCTGATCGTCGCCAGCCTCTGGTACCTCGTCCTGACCACGCTGCTGACCTTGGCCCAGTCACGGCTCGAACGACGGTTCGGAGGCCGATCGTGAACGAACTGCTCAGCGCGCGGGGCGTGCGCAAGAGCTTCGGGAAGGTCGAGGTGCTCAAGGGCGTCGACCTGACGGTCCACGCCGGCCAGGTGGTGTGCCTGCTCGGCCCGTCGGGCTCGGGCAAGTCGACCTTCCTGCGCTGCGTCAACCACCTCGAACGGCTCGACGCCGGGGAGATCTGGGTCGACGGCCACCTGGTCGGCTACCGCCGCTCCGGCGGCAAGAAGTACGAGATGCGCCCGCGCGAGGTGGCCGACCAGCGACGGGACATCGGCATGGTGTTCCAGCGCTTCAACCTCTTCCCGCACCGCACCGCGCTGGAGAACGTCATGGAGGCGCCCGTGTACGTGCTCGGCCGCCCCCGCGAGGCCGTCCGGCAGGAGGCGCTCGACCTGCTGCGGCGGGTCGGCCTGGAGGAGCGGGCCGGCCACCTCCCCGCTCAGCTCTCCGGGGGCCAGCAGCAGCGCGTGGCCATCGCCCGGGCCCTGGCCATGAAGCCCAAGCTGATGCTGTTCGACGAGCCGACCAGCGCGCTCGACCCCGAGCTCGTCGGCGAGGTCCTCGACGTGATGAAGGACCTGGCCGGAGCGGGGATGACGATGGTCGTGGTGACGCACGAGATCGGGTTCGCCCGCGAGGTCGCCGACCACGTCGTCTTCATGGACGACGGGCTGGTCGTCGAGGCGGGACCGGCCGCCGAGCTGATCGCCCGGCCCAGGCACGAGCGGACCAGGGCCTTCCTGGCCAAAGTCCTGTAGAGGAAAGGATCCGACCATGTCACGGGGACAAGCCGTGCGGACGGGCGGCGACCTGGTCGTCGAGTCGCTGGCCGCGCTCGGCGCCACCACGGTCTTCGGCGAGCCGGGGCAGCACGCGCTCGGCCTGTTCGACGCGCTGCGCCGCTCTGACCTGCGCTACGTGGGGTGCCGTACCGAGCTGAGCGTCGCCTTCGCGGCCGACGGCCACGCCCGCGCGACCGGCTCGGTCACGCCTTTGATGGTCTCCACCGGCCCGGGCGCGCTGGGCACCCTCCCCGCGCTCATGGAGTCCCGCGCGGCCGGCGTCCCCGTGCTGGTCGTCAGCAGCCAGATCCCCGCGGACGGGCTGGGCGGGCGGCGCAAGGGCTACCTGCACGAGCTGCCGGACCAGGCCGCGGCCTTCAGGGACGTCGTGAAGTCGGCCCACGTGGTGCGGACGGCCGGGCAGATCGCGCCGGCGCTGGCCGAGGCGTGGGAGCTCGCGCTGACCGCCCCCGCGGGCCCGGTCCTGGTGGAGATCCCGCAGGACGTGCTGCTCGCCGAGACCGGGATCCCGGCGGTGACCGAGCTCCGGGTGGCGCCGAGACCGCTCGCCCCGCGGGCCGAGCTCGTCGCCGCGGCGGCGGACCTGCTGGTACGGGCGGCCAATCCGGTGATCCTGGCCGGCGGCGGGGTGGTGCGCGCCGGCGCCCAGGCGGCCCTGCTGGAGCTGGCCCAGGAGCTGGACGCGCCGGTCGCCACCACGTTCGGCGCGAAGGGCGCCTTCCCCTGGGAGCACCCGCTGTCGCTCCAGTCGTGGCTGGAGGACCGGCACCTGACGGCGTTCCTGGAGGAGGCCGACGTGCTGCTGGTCGTGGGCTCGGGGCTGGGGGAACTGTCCAGCAACTACCACACGATGCGGCCGCGGGGCCGGGTGGTGCAGATCGAGGCCGATCTCGGCAAGCTCGAGTCCAACCATCCGGCGCTGGCCGTCCACGCGGACGCCCGGGCGGCGCTGGAGGAGCTGGCGCGGGCCGTGAAGGGCGCGCGTACCGGCCGGGACGGGGCAGCGGGCCGGCCGGGGGACCAACCGGCGGTGCGGTCGGCGGCCCAGTCGGCGGTACGCGACGTGCTCGGGCGCGTCGCCGCGCGGCTGGACGCGCAGGACCTCGCGCTCGAACGGTCGCTGCTCGCGGCCATCGACCGCGCGCTACCGGAACAGGCCCTGAGCTTCTGGGACATGACGATCCTGGCGTACTGGGCCTGGTCCGCCTGGCCGCGGCCGATGGAGTCGGCGCAGGGCGCGGGCGGGCTCGGCTACGCGCTGCCCGCCGCGCTCGGCGCGGCCGCCGCCACCGGCGGGCCGGTGCTCGCGGTCAGCGGCGACGGAGGAGCGATGTACGGCCTGGCCGAGCTGGCCACGCTGCACCAGCACCGGCTCGACGTGACCTGGCTGATCGTGGACGACGGCGGCTACGGCATCCTGCGCGAGTACATGACGGACGCGTTCGGCGCCGCCACGGGGACCGAGCTGGCCAGGCCGGACTTCGCCGCCCTCGCGGCGGCCTTCGGCGTGCCGGCCCGGCGCACCACTCCGGAGGACCTGGAGAGCGACCTCGCGCAGGCGCTGCGGACCCCGGGGCCGAGCGTCGTCGTGCTGCCCGCGACCCTGCGCATGTTCGCCCCCACCCACCTGGCGGGCTAGCTCTTGCGGAAGGCGTCCGCGTGGTCCCGCGCCCACTGCTCGAACGTGCGCGGCGGCCGTCCGAGCACGTCCTCCACGGTCGGGTGGACCGTCGTCTCGTCGAGCGTGCCGTCCACGAAGAACTGGAAGAAGGCGTCGACGTACTCGACCGGCATGCCCGCCTCCATCTCGGCGCGCGCCTGGCTGTTCGTCAGCCCTTCGCACCGCAGGTCCCGGCCCAGCACCCGGCTGAGAACGGCGACCTGGTCGGCGGGCAGCAGCGCGCGGGAGCCGGTCAGCTCGTGGATCCGGCCCTCGTGCTCGCCGCTCAGCAGCGCGCGGGCCGCGACGGCCGCGATGTCGTACGGGTCGACGGCCGCGACCGGCACGTCGGCGAACGGCACCCGCACCACGTCGCCGGCCTCGAGCTGCGGGAGCCAGCGCAGCGCGTTGGACATGAACGACCTGGGCCGCAGGAAGGTCCAGGCCAGACCCGACTCGCGCACGGCCCGCTCCGAGAGCGTCATGTAGCGGGAGACGGCGTTCCCGAGGTCCTCCAGCGCGGCCGAGCCGCCGGACAGGAGCACGACGTGCCGCACGCCGGCGTCGCGGGCCAGGGCCAGCAGCCCGGGCATGTCCGCGTAGCCCGGCATGAGGAACAGCCCCTGGGCGCCGTCGAGCGCTCCGGCCAGGCTCTCCGGCCGGTTGAGGTCGCCGGTCACGGGCTCGGCGCTGGCCGGGAGGGCGGCGCGGCGCGGGTCCCGGACGAGCGCCCGGACCGGCCGGCCGGCCGAGGCCAGCGCGGCGACGAGTTCGGAGCCGACGTTACCGGTGGCGCCGGTCACTAAGATCATGCCGCCAGCCTATCGGGGGTCACAACCGCCGGACGCAGGTGACGGAGGCCGCCGACGATGGCCGTCTCGGTCCCGAACACGGTCTTGCGCTTCTTGGTCTTCGGCGCGGTCAGGCAGCTGCCGGGCTCGTACCTGGGGCCGACGTCCGTGGCGTCCTCGCCGGGGCCGACGCAGACGTACGAGCCGTTCCACTTGTAGGCGTACGACCAGATCCTGCGCTCGCACGCCTTCTTCGTCCTTGTGAAGGAGCGGATCCTGCCGGGGCCGTGGGCGTCGAAGCAGGCCCGTTCCTGGACGTCGCCGTCCTGGATGAGCGTGCAGTCGCCGGCCTTCAGGACGCCGCCGCCCTTGCCGGGGTCCCCGGGATGCGGGCCGACGCGGTTGCGCAGGCAGGCCGTCCGGGAGCCCGCCGGGGCGTCCAGCCAGCCGTCGGAGTCGGGCGGGCACTTCGCGGCACCCTCGCCCTGGGCCACCAGCCGGATGATCCGCACGCCGGCCGTCGCCAGGGTGCAGTCGACCGGCACCGGGACCTGGGCGTCCGGTTTGGGCACCCGGACGTCGAGGCAGAGGCCCTGCGCCCAGGCCACCGGCGCACTGGGGGACGGCGTGCCGGCGGACGGGGAGCTCGCCGTGGAGGGGGTCGTTTCCGCAGGTCCGTCGCCGCTGCACGACGTCAGGGACAGGACCGCCGCCAGCCCGCCGATCACGATCGAAGACCTGCCGCCCACGAACCGTCACCCCCGCGCGCTCGCCCGTCGCGACGATCGTCGGGCACGGCCCGCACCGTGACAAGACCGCTTGCCCGATAATTCGCGAGATCCACGCATTTGTCGGTCAGGGCCGCTAGGTTCGGCGCAACAACAGCGGCAGGGGCACGGAAACCCCTGCTCATTCGAGGTTTCATGCCCGGATTCGGGCGTCTGGAAGGCGGGGACCGTTGGGTTGGCTGGCAGCGGGCGACGGGTACGAGGTTGCCCTGATAGAAGGCCGGGTGGCGGCGCGAGCCACCTCCGGCCGATCGGCGGGACGGCAGCTGAAATCGCTGCCGAAGGCGTTGCGTGATCACCCCGAGGTGGACCGGCTGCGCCGGTTCGCCGAGTGGCTCGACCGCCACGCCGCCGCGTGCGTGGCGCAGGCGGACCTGTGGATGGTGTCGTCCCTGCCCGTGCCGACCGGGCTGCTGGCCCGGGTGTGGCCGGACGAGGCGTGGCAGTCGGCGCTGCGCGACCTGGCCGTGGTCGGCGACGACCCCGACGAGGTGGGCTTCCTGCGCGACGCCACCGAGACGGGCGAGCTGCGCGTGGTCAACCTCGACGGCGAGACCGTACGGCTGTCGCCGCGCACGGTGACGCTGCCCCACCCGGTGCTGCTGCCCGACCTCGACGACCTGCGGGAGTTCGCCGCCGAGCTGGGCGTGGTCCAGAAGGTCGAGCAGATCCACCGCGCCACCTGGCGCAAGCCCGCCGACCTGGACGTCAGGGCGACGACCGTGACGGAGTTCTCCGGCGGCACGTACGACTCCCGCTTCGGCCTGGCCGCGCGGGCCACCACGCTCGGCTACCGGGTCACCGGCGGCTACGCCACCTGCCGGGTCCGCGACGCCGGGGCCATCACCGAGGCGAGCGTCTGGATCGGCGAGCCGTACTGGGAGGACGAGGTGAGCACGGGCGGCCTGACCTGGCAGGACCTCGACGGCAGGACGCTGCCGCTGCGTGAGGTCGGCCCGGTGGCCTGGTCGGAGGGGATGCGGATGGCCGCGGCGCTGTACGCGGGGCGCAAGGTCGAGGAGGGCAAGGACGCATGAGTGAGCAGTTGCTGAAGGCGGGGGCGATCCTGCCGCCGGACACCGAGATCGCGGTCGAGGGCGCCGTGCCGATGACCGCCCGCCGCTACCGTCACCCCGTGCTCGACGACCGCGTGGTCGTGCGCCTGGTCGCGGGCGAGCTGGGCGCGGCCGAGGACCTGGCCGCCGGGTTCCTGGGCCTGGAGCCCGACGGGGAGCCGGCGGTGGTCGGGCTCGGGTTAAGGCGTTCGCTCGGCTTCCCCGAGTGGGTGCTGGTGCACTACCCCGGCGACGGGCAGCACGCGCTCGCCGTCGTCCCGGAGCTGGAGCGGATCTCCCGCCAGGCCAAGTCCAAGCCCAAGAACGCGCTCGACGGCTACCACGAGCTGGCCCGCCGGCTCGGCGCGTCCGTGCCGCACTTCCTGCCCACCTTCTACGAGCAGGCCGGGCGGGTGTTCATCGGCGTGGAGAACGCCACCTACGCCTCCCAGATGTTCTCCAGCGCCCGCAAGGCGGAGGCCGAGCACGGGCTGGAGGTCGACGAGGACCGGCTCGACTCGGTGTTCCTGGAGTTCGCGCTGGCGGGGGCGCTGCCGGTCAAGGTGCTGTCCGGTTACGCCAAGGAGCTGGCCGCCCGGGTGTCCGCCGACGAGGCGCTGCGCCGCTTCTCCCAGCTGTGCGTGCGGCGCACGGCGGGCGGGATGCCCCCCTCCGCCCAGATGGCCACCGACCTGCGCCGCCTGGCCAGGGCGGCCGGCGTGGACGCCGACGCGACCGAGCAGTCGTACCTGCGCGAGCTGCTCGCCCTGCCCGCCACCCTGCGGGCCGCCACCGGCTGGTGGAAGGCGCACCGCGCGGCGATCGGGGCGCTGGGCGCGCGCGAGCCCGAGGTGCGCGCGACGCTGCTCGCCGTCATGCCGCAGAGCCACGACAACGACGTGCCCGGTGTGTGGCTGGACGTCCTCGAGGCGGCGGGCGCCGTCGACGAGCTCGTCTCGGGCCAGGTGCCGGAGGACGGCGCGTCGGGCTGGCTCCGGCGCTTCCTCACCACCCGCAACGCCACCTATGGCCTGCCGCCGCGGCTGCCGGTCCTCTACACGCTCGTCGAGCGGGCCACCGACCGGCTGCGCGCCGAGCTCGCCGGCACCACGACCCGGCTGACGGACCCGTACGACGTCGATCTGCTCGACCTGTTCCTCGCGCTCGGCCTGCCCGTGGCCGACCCCGGTGAGGGCGACTACCTGCGGCTGGAGCACTGGGCGAAGGGCGAGGGGCAGCGCGACCTGGCCGCGCTGGCCGCCGACGGCCGGTTCACGGCGGCCTTCCAGCGCTCCGCCGACACGTTCACGGGCGACTCCGACGGGCTGCGCGCCGTCCGCCTGCTGGCCGCCTCCGACGGCAGCCGGCCGATGCTGGCCGAGTGGGTGCGCAAGGTCTGCGCGCGGTCGACGTCCGCCGGGCTGCCCGAACTGCCCGAGGCGCTGCGGCGGCTGTCCTGGCTGCCGGGCGAGGCCCTGGTCCTGGCCGAGGACGAGGTACGCCAGGCCGCCGCGGCCGACGTCTCCCCCGTGCTCGCCCGTACGCTGCGGACCGGGATCTTCGATGAGCTGGGCTGGCCGGCCTGGGAGGAGGCCGCCGCGACCCTCGTACCGAGGAAGGACGTCGACGACATCGTGGTCGCCGACGCCTGGCCGTACCTGATCGCGGCGGGCTCCCGGCAGGTCCGCGTGCTCGATCGCGAGGGCGCCGTGCTCACCCACGACCTGCGCATCCCGCCCAACGACACGTATAACGACATCGGCTACCACTACGTCGACGGCGACCTGTTCGTCTACTGGCAGTCCCGCACCGCCGACTACGCCTACCGCGGCTACTGGCACACCTCGGCCGACCGCGTCCATGCCGTCGAGAGCCAGAGCGGCAGCACCCGGGGCACGCGCATGGACTGGTACCGCGGCGACGACGCGGTCACCCTGGCGCTGCCCGGCGGCGGCCGCACCACCGGGCTCGGCGTGGTGCACCCCGGCGACACCACCGTCCCCCTCGAACGGTCCGTGATCACCGACGGCACCTCCTACTGGGTGTGGACCTGGGACGGGTCCGACCACGACACCCTCGGCTGGCACGAGTACGACCCGGTCAGCGGGGAGCACGGCAGGAAGAGCATGCCCGCCTTCCTCACCGACATCCCCGCGGGCACGACGTTGCACGGGGGCTGGCTGCTGCCCGCCCCGTCCGAGGAGGCGACCCCGGGGAGCGTGCCCGTGGGCGGGCTGCTCGGCTGGCGGGTGACGCGGCTGCCCGACGGTTCGCTGCGCGGCGAGGACCTGTCCGGCCGCGCGGTCACCCTCCCGCCCGACGGCGGCAAACCGGCGCGCATCCTGACCTTCCCCGGCACCGACCGGCCCGTGGCCGTCCTCAAGGGGAGCTACCGGGTCGAACTGGTCGATGCCGACGGCGTGCGCGTCTCCACCGCCAAGACCGACGCCGCTCCCGGCGCGTTCGGCGAGGGCACGATCATCCTGCCGCCGCTGCGCTACTGGCACCACCTGCGGGCGAGGGACCCCGAGGGGTCGGCCGCCCTGCGCGAGCTCGGCCCGGACACCGCTTCGCGGCTGCTGGCCGCGGCCCGCGAGGAGGACCTGCCGGCGCGGATCCGGGAGCTGCTGCCCCAGGTCAGCCACGACGGGCTGGTGGCGGGCATCGCCGGGATCGTGCGGTTCGCCGGCGCGCAGCAGGCCTCGCTGGACGCCGTCGCCGCCAGGCTCACCGAGGCACTGGCCGGCGGACACCGCGAGCAGGCTCCCGTGGGCCCCACGGACTACGAACTCCAGGAGGCGCTCAGCGGGCTGGACATCTCCACCTCCTACTACTGGCGCCACGAGACCGACGGGGCCTTCCAGCAGGTCCGGAGGATCCAGGCGCTGGCGGACGACGCTCCGGCCGGGGTGGGTCACATCCACCTCGACCGGCCGGAGCTGCCGTACTCCAGCCTGGACTGGGAGCCGATGCTCGACCACCTGGCCGCGGTGGCCTACCGCACCGGATCGGCGACCATCGCCGAGGAGCACCGCGTCACACAGGAGCGGCTGCTGCAGGCCCTGGCCGAGGCCGGGCTGCCCACGGCGGCCGACCCTTCGCAGTGGCGCCGCGTCGCCGTCCACCTGCCCAACCGGTACCTGAAGAAGCCCGACGGCGAGTGGCGCGAGGGCAACTGGTTCGGGGGCCTGCCGCTGGAGGGCGGCGCGTTCCTGGTGCTCTTCGGCCACGACTCGCCCGACGACTCCGCGACCCGGTGGACGGCGCTGTTCCACGACCCGTCCGGGCGGTTCGACGTGCCGCAGCCGTACACGCTGAGCTCCTCCGGCCCGGTCGGCGTGGATCGGCCGCAGGGGTGGCTGGAGGCGTTCCGCGCCGAGCTGGCCGAACGCGGGCCCGCGCCCTGGCGGCCGGAGGCGGCCGAGGAGTTCTCCCGGCTCACCGGCGTCTCCCTGACGATGGCCCGGCTGGTCGTGGCAGGCCTGCCGTCCGTCGACTCGTACGAGCACTCCTTCCTCGCCAAGGAGACCCGCACCACGATCGGCGTGAAGGTGGCCGACGCCGCCATCGCCCGCAACGAGCTGCGCAAGATCGGCGCGGGGATCCGGCGGGCGGTCGTCGCCGCGCTGCTGCCTCAGGAGCCCGCCCGGCTCTGGAGCGACGGTCCCGACGTGGCCGCCGCGGCGGCCGTCTGGAACGACAGGATCGGCCACCAGATGGCCGTGCCCGAATGGCTGCTCGGCGAGGCGTCCCGCACGGTCAGGACCGGGTGGGACACCGGCCGCGCGCTGCGCGCCCTCATCGACCCGGCCGGCGAGCCCGAGCTCGGCCGCGACCTGGCCTGGGCCATCCGGGGCGACCGCGCCCACCCCGCCGACCAGAACGCCACCGGCTTCACGGCCGACACCCTGCACACGGCCATCGTGATGTCGCGCTGGCTCGCGCACCGGCTGCCCGCGGGCGACCCGATCAGGGCCGCGCTGCCCGGCGCGCTGGCCGCCGTACGCGACCGGCTGGCCGCCCCCGGCCTGCTGCTCGACCTCGGCCGGTACGTCGACCTGCCCGCCTTCCGCAAGGCGGCCGGCACGCCCACCGAGACCGGCGAGGGGTACGAAAGGTACGGCGCCGTCCTCATGGCCACCCACGACGACCGGCCCGCGCCCGCCGTCCGCGTGTCGCTCCTGGACGAGGCCGGCGACGACCCCTACCTGCGGGCCCTCATCGGCTCGGAGGGGTCGTTCCCGGCCATGGACGCGCTGCGGACCGTCCGCGGCCCGCGCTTCGAGGCCCTGCTGGCCGACCCCGGGGACCCGCTCGCCGGGGAACGCGGGGCCGACGGCACGTGGTGGCCGCAGGACCCCAGCCGTTCCGTGCCCCACCTGGTCGTCGAGGTGGCCAAGGAGTTCGGGCTGGGCGAGGACGCCGCGACCGCGTACCTGATGCTGCTGGCCATGCCCGACCCGGCCGACCGGAACGCGGCGCGGTGGACCGGCTGGAAGCCCGCCCGGCTCAAGTCGGCCCACGCCGAGCTGGCCGACACCGACCTGGTCGTGCGGGCCACCCGCGAGCGGGCGGGGCGGTCGCTGTTCCTGCCCGGCGGGTGGACGGCGCAGAGCGCGCCGCGGCTGCCGCTGGAGCAGTGGAAGCTCGCGATGTTCGACGTGACGGAGTCGACCGGGATTCCGCTCGTGCCCGCCGAACCCGCCGCCGACCTGTACGCCAGGGCCTGGGGACGGGTGCGGGACGGCGACGCGCCGCGCTTCGAGGAGCTGAAGGTGAAGCGCGGACGCCGCCGCTGACCCTGCTCGGGGCGCGCCCCTTCTCCGGGGCGCGCCCATTCCATCCACCGATGACTCAGAGGACTTCTCTTCTCATGACCTTGACCGAAGATCGCGCCCCCTCGGCCCGGCAGGTGCTGCCCGCCGAGGAGCGCCACGCCGCCGAACTCGCCTTCCTCGCCGCCCACGACTCCGGCCCCCGCCCGCCCGGCTGGGCGCTGACCCCGCGCGCGGTCGTCACCTTCATCTGCGGCAGCGGTGACGAGACGCTGGACGGCCGGATGAAGATCGCGCCCAAGTTCGTCGGCGAACGGGCCCTCGTCGAACGCTGCGTCGTCACCCTCGCCGGCGAGCGCGGCCTGCTCCTGGTCGGCGAGCCCGGCACCGCCAAGTCGATGCTCTCGGAGCTGCTGGCCGCCGCCGTGTGCGGCACCAGCGCGCTCACCGTCCAGGGCACCGCCGGCACGACCGAGGACGCCTTCCGCTACGGCTGGAACTACGCCCTGCTCCTCGCCCAGGGCCCCAGCCGGACGGCGCTCGTCGACTCGCCCGTGCTGACCGCCATGCGCTCCGGCCGCGTCGCCCGGGTGGAGGAGATCACCCGCTGCCTGCCCGAGGTCCAGGACGCGCTCGTGTCGATCCTGTCCGACCGGCGGGTCAGCGTGCCCGAGCTGGCCGGGACCGAGGACGCGCAGGTCGCGGCCGCGTCCGGGTTCACCGTCATCGCCACGGCCAACCTGCGCGACCGCGGCGTCTCGGAGATGTCGGCCGCCCTCAAGCGGCGCTTCAACTTCGAGACCGTCGGCCCCATCTCCGACGCCGACGCCGAGGTCTCCCTGGTACGCCGCCAGGCCACGGCCGTCGTCGAGCGCGCCGGCGCGACCTTCGGGGTGGACGACGCCGTGCTCGACGCGCTGGTCACCGTCTTCCGTGACCTGCGCTCCGGCCGCTCCACCGAGGGCTGGGACGTCGAACGCCCCGGCACCGTCATGTCCACGGCCGAGGCCGTGCAGGTGGCGGCCTCGCTGGGGGTGGCGGCAGCGTACCTGCCCACCGGGGACGTGCTGGACCTGGTGCCCGGTCACCTGCTGGGGGTCGTGCGCAAGGACGACCCCGCGGATCACGGGCGGCTGCTGGGCTACTGGGACGGGCCGGTACGCAGGCGCGCGGAGGACGGGTCGGCGATGTGGCGCCGCCTGTGGGACCTGCGGGAGAACCTCCGTTGACCGCTCAGAGCCTCAATCCGCCCGCCCCGGATCTGGATCCCCGGGAGGCGGTCGCCGAGCTGGCGGCCTCGTCGCGGCCGTACCTGCTGGGGGTGCGGCACCACAGCCCCGCCCTGGCCGTGGTGCTGCCCGCGCTGCTGGACGCCGCCGACCCCGAGGTGGTCTGCGTCGAGCTGCCGGCGGACTTCCAGCCCTGGCTCGCGCACCTGGCCGACCCGGGGACGCAGGCCCCGGTGGCGCTCGCGGGGGCCCGGGTCGACGGCGGGCTCGGGTTCTACCCGTTCGCCGACTTCTCGCCCGAGCTGGTGGCCATCCGGTGGGCCTGGAAGCGCGGGGCGGAGGTGGTCTGCTGCGACCTCCCGCTGTCCGACCGCGGCTGGGACGCCACCGCGCCGGCTCCCCTCGCCGAGGAGGCGGGCCCGCGTGGTGTCTCCTTCGCCGAGGGGCTGGCCAGGGCCGGCAGCGGGCGTGACGGCGACGACATGTGGGACCGCGCCGTCGAGGTCCTCGCCCCCGGTTGCGAACCCGAGGCCGTCCGCCGCGCCGCCCTCGGCGTCGGCTGGGCCCTGCGCCGCGACGCGGAGACCGCGGGCGGCGTGCCCGCGATGGACCTGGCCCGCGAGGACCACATGCGCCGCGTCCTCGCGGTCGCCGCGGCCGGTGGCCGCCGGGTCGCGGCGGTGATCGGCGCCTTCCACGCGCCCGCGCTCCGCCTGCCCTCCGACGAGGCCACCGACGAGGCCACCGGCCCCGCCGTGGGGCCGGCTGACGGGGCCGGGCCGGTGCCCGTGACCTCGCTCGTGCCGTACGCGTTCGACCTGCTCGACTCCCGGTCCGGCTACCCGGCCGGCATCCGGGACCCGCGCTGGCAGCAGGCCGTGTTCGCGGCCGGAGGCGATCCCGGGAAGGTCCGGGACGGCGCCGCGCGCGCCATCACGGACCTGTGCCGGGAACTGCGCTCGGCCGGGCACACCGCGGGCACCGGCGAGGCCGTCGAGACGCTGCGGCTCGCCTGCGACCTGGCCGGCCTGCGCGGCCTGCCCGCCCCCGGGCGCGGCGAGCTGCTGGAGGCGGTGACGACCGTGCTCGGCCAGGGCGAGCCGCTCGGCCGGGGACGTGCTCTGGCGCGGGCCCTGGACACCGTGTTCGTCGGCACCCAGCGGGGCAGGACCGCGCCCGGCACGCCGCGTTCCGGGCTCGGCCCCGCCGTGGAGGCCGATCTCGCCGCTCTGCGCCTCCCGTGTCCCGACAACCCGGAACCCCGGGAGGTACGTCTCGATCCGCTCCGCTCCGACCTCGACGCCCGCCGCGAGGTGGCCCTGCAGCGCCTCCTCGTCTGCGGCGTCAACTACGGCGAGCCGATCGAGGTGATGGGCACGGGCGACGGAGCCGCGCTCACCACCAGGTGGCGGCTGGCCTGGACCCCCGCGGTCCCGGCCCTGCTGGACCTGGCGGGCGTGCGCGGTGTGACCCTCGCCCAGGCCGCGGCCGGGACGCTGCGGGAGACGTACCGCCGCGAGTCGGCGGACGGCGGCCCGACCTGCGCCCTCATCCTCGGCGGCCTGCGCGCCGCGGCCGGCTGCGACCTGCCCGACCTGGTGGCCGACCGCCTCGCCGACGCCGCCGTCACGCTGCCCGCCACCGCGAGCCTCGCCGAGCTGCTCCAGGCCCTCGACCTGCTGGAGGCCCTGCGCCGCCGGCACCTGCCCGGCACCACGCCGGAGGGCCGCGAGCAGGCCGGAGAGCTGTCCGGCACCCTCCTGGAGGCGGCGGTACGCGCCCTGCCGGGGCTGGCGGGCAGCGATCAACCGGAGGACGCGGTCGCCCTGGTCGCCCTCGCCTCCCGGGCCGGCGAGGAGCGCCTGGGCCTGCGGATGGACGACGCTCTGGCGGTGCTCGCGCGTACGGCCTCGCCCCTCATGCAGGGGGCGGCGCTGGCCGCCCGCGTGCTGCTGGACCTGGACGGCCCGGCCTCGCTCGGAGACCGGGCGGCCGGCTGGATCGACACCGCCACCGGCCCCGACGCCCGCCTGCGGCTGGCCCGGCTGCTGACCGGCGTGCTCACGGCCGCCGGGCCGCTGCTCCAGTCGGCCCCCGCCGCGCTCGACCCGCTCATGAACCGGGTGGACGGGCTCACGGACAAGGAGTTCCTGGACCGGCTGCCGGCGTTGCGCGGCGGGTTCGACACGCTCAGCCCGGCCGGCCGCGCCCGGCTGCTAGGGGTCGTGTCCGAACGGCTCGGCGACCGGCTCGACGTGGCCCTGCACGCTCCGCCGGCGCTGCTGGCCCTCTGGACCGCTGCCGACGCGGCCGGCCTGGAGGCCCTGCGCGCGCTCCGGCTCCCCATCCCCATCGAGAGCACCCCGGCACCGGCGGATGAACCGCAGGCCGGGACCTCGGAGGAGCCGGAGGCGGTCGCCGTTCCCGTGACCGACATACACCGCAGGCTGAGGCCCGCGGACCGGTGGCGGTTGCTGCTCGGCCGGGAGTCGGAAAACCTGCCCCCCAACGCCCGCTCGTACGCCCGCGCCCTGGACGAGCTGTACGGGTCGGGCCGCGGCGAAGGCGCCAACGACTTCGGGCCCGCCCCGGGGGACGGGGGCGGCAAGGAGGCGCCGTTCCCCACGGCACGCGAGTGGTCGGAGGAGCTGGAGGCGCTGTTCGGCACCGAGGTACGCGAGGAGGTCCTGGCCCGCGCCGCCGATGCCGGACGCCACGACGTGCTGACCGAACTCGACCCCGCCTCCGTCCGGCCGTCCGTGGACCTGCTGACCTCCGTGCTGTCCCTGGCCGGTGGCCTGCCGGAGCAGCAGGTGGCCAAGCTGCGCCCGCTCGTACGCCGCCTGGTGGACGAGCTGACCCGCGAGCTTGCCACCCGCCTGCGGCCCGCCATGACCGGGGTCGCCACGCCGCGCCCGACCCGCCGGCCCGGCGGCAAGCTGGACCTGCCGCGCACCCTGCGCGCCAACCTGGCGCACACGCGCCGCCTGGACGACGGCCGGCTCGTGGTGGTGCCGGAGCGGCCGGTGTTCAGCACGCGTTCGCGCCGGGAGGCCGACTGGCGGCTGATCCTGGTGGTGGACGTCTCCGGCTCCATGGAGGCGTCGGTGATCTGGTCGGCGCTGACGGCCGCCGTGCTGGCGGGGGTGCCGACGCTGTCCACGCACTTCCTGTCGTTCTCCACGCAGGTGATCGACCTGACCGACCGGGTCAGCGACCCGCTGTCCCTCCTGCTGGAGGTACGGGTCGGCGGCGGCACGCACATCGCCGCCGGGCTCGCCCAGGCCCGTACGCTGGTCACGGTCCCGAGCCGCACGCTCGTCGTGGTGGTCAGCGACTTCGAGGAGGGCTACCCGATCGGCGGCCTGCTCGCCGAGGTGCGCGCGCTGGCCAGCTCCGGCGTGCACCTGATGGGATGCGCCGCCCTGGACGACGACGGCGTACCCCGCTACTCGATCCCCGTCGCCCAGCAACTCGTCGCGGCCGGGATGCCCGTGGCCGCGCTCAGCCCGCTCGCCCTCGCCCGATGGGTGGGCGACCGCCTCCGCGGAGAACACCGGTGAACCCCTCCACGTCAACCAGTCCCGAAACCGCTCCGGAGACCGTCCCGTCCGGCTCTCCCGGTGGCGGCGGGCCGCTGCCGCCGGTGACCCCGGAGGTGGTGGCCGCCGCCGTCGAGAGCCTGACCTCGCGGCTGCGCAAGAAGCTGGACGCGGCGATCGAACAGTACGCGGCCCTGCCCGTCACGGCCGGCGGGGAGGGCGTGTGGATCGCCTGCGGCGAGGACGCGGTCGTCACGCTCTCGCCGGGGCCGTCCGGGGTGATCACCGATGGTGGCCAGGCGTCGTGCAGTTGCCTGCTGGCGCCGCGCTGTCTGCATCGTGCGGCCGTACTGAGCGCCTGCCCGATCGGGGACGCGCTCCCCGGCGGAGAGGAGACCGCCTCCCGCGACTCCTCCGACGCCGAACCCGCGCTCGCCGGATCCGACGGCGCGCAGACGGCCGCGGAGCCGGAGGTCAGCGGCACACCTGACAGTGCGGCTGAGGGGGCAGACGAGGCGACGGGGCCCACGGCGGCGCAGGTGGCCGCCGCGACCGGGCTGTGGGCCGCTGCCGCCGCCGTGCTGTCCGCCGGGGTGCCCGCCGCCGGCGCGGTGCCCCAGGCCGAGTTGCTGAGGGCCGCGCACACCGCCCGCCTCGCGGGGTTGCCGGGAGCGGAGGCCGCCGCGCTGCGGGTGGTGCGGGGGCTGCGCGCCGCCCGCGCCCGCCACGACGGCCACCGCCTCGCCGACCTGGTCTCCGCCCTGCGCGAGCTGCTGCTCACCGCAGGCCGGCTGGCCGGGGCGGACCCCGACCCGGCGCTGGCCGGCACCGTACGGCGCAACTACCAGCCGGGCGGGAGCCTGAAGGTGTACGGGGTGTTCAGGGAGCCGGTGATCAGCGCCACCGGGTACGGCGGCGTGGTGACGCACGTGGTCGCGGAGGACGGCCGCTGGTATTCGGTGGCCGACGTCAAGCCGGGCGGATCGGCCCGTGCCCGTGGAGCCGCCACCGCGCCGGTCGCCATCGGCCCCGCCATGCTGAACCACTCCCAGCTCTCCCGTGCCGGGCTGCTGATCGTCGGCGCCACCGTCTCCCCGGACGGGCGCCTCGGGGCGGGCAAGGGTGTACGGGCCACCCCCGTCTCCGGCATGCCGTGGACGGAGGGGCCGATGGCGGCCCTGTTCGCCCGGCCGCTGGCGGAGGCGGCGGGCGCCCGGCTCTCCGGTCACGCCTGGAGCGAGTCGGACACGGCGGAACAGGCCCGCGAACCGGTCGGCTGCGACCTGGTCATCGTCGGCGCGGCAGGCGACCACGTACTGGCCCGCGCGGTGCTGCCCGATTCCGGGGGTGACGTGCGGGGCCACGGTCCGCTGATCCGGCTCGTCCCGGCCAGTCACCACCCCGAGCTGGCCCACGTCGACAACCTGCGGCGCCTCGCCTCCCGTCCGGGCCTGCTCGTACGGGTGGTGGGCCGGGTGGAGCCGGACCGGGTGGCGACGCTGCTCCCGCTGGCGGTCGGTCCGGTTCCCGGCACCGAGGCGACGCTGCGCCTGCCCCCCGACTGGCAGGGGCACGCCGACCTCGGGTACGACCGGCTCCAGGGAGCCCACCTCCCGCCCCAGGACGCCTGCCCGCCGCCCCCGGACGGCGACGAGGTGGACCCGGTGGCCGGCGCGCCGCTCTGGCGGGTGCGCAGGCTGGTCGAGCTGGCCGTGTCCGGCGGGAGGCGGGCGGTGGCCGAGTCGGCCCGCAACGGCGAGTCGTACATCCAGCTGCGCAGCGCCGGGTTCCAGGCCGCCGCCGACCTGGTCACGGGGCTGACCGCCGAGGCGGACCGCCGGAGCCGTGACGTGTTCGGGCGGTTGACGGACACGGGGCCGGACCGGTACGCGTGGGCGTGGGTGGCCGCCGCCACCCACCTCGCCGCCACGGAACGGGCCATGATCCACGCCTCCTGGCAGCCCGAGGAGGCCCTCTGACCAACCCGGCTGTCACCCAGGTCGAACGTGGCGGCCCCTAAGACGGCACGGCGGGAGAGCTGGGCTCCCGCACCTCCGCCGAGGGGATCCGGATGGCGTGGGCGAGCTCGTCCGGGTGCGTCAGCTGGGGGTGATGGCCGGCGCCGGGGACGACCGTCACCGTGGCCCGGGGGAGCGTGTCCAGCAGCATGCGTCCCTCGGCGGTGAGCGGGTCGCCGGCTCCCACGATGACGTGCACGCTCCCCGCGTACCGCCGCAGCTTGGCCCGGAGGTCCGCGCGCCGGTCCTCCCGGCCGACGCCGGCCAGGAGCCGGGCGACGTCGGCGGCCACGCGGCCCCGGCGCAGGTCGGCGACGCTGGACTCCAGCGCCTTCGCGTACGCCACGTCCCCGGTGAGCCGCTGCGCCAGCGCCTCAGGGCGTACCCGGCCCAGATAGCGGCGGCTCAGGAACGCCGACCGCGCGGCGAGACCGGCGCGCGCCTGGAGGAAGAACGGCGACACGAGCGTGAGCCGGTCCACCAGATCGGGACGCGCGAGTGCCGCCTCCAGGGCGGCCGCCGCCCCCACGGAGTGACCCACCAGGTGACGGGCGCCGGTCTCGTCCACGAGCGCGGTCAGCCAGCGCGGCCAGTCCCCGAGCCGCCCCGCGCTCAGCCCCAGCCCGGGCAGGTCCACGACGCGGGCGTGGTCCAGCGCCGCGGCGACCGGGGCCCAGGTGTCGGCGTTCACCGGCAGGCCCGGCAGGACCACGGTGGGCGCGTCCGGTTCGCCGAGTTCGAAGGTGCGGACCCCGCCGGGCGCGGTGAAGCGCCGCCGACCTGCGGGGACGGCTCCGAACCGGTGCGCCGCCAGGTGGTCGGCCCAGCGCAGGACGGACGTGGTGACGTCCGGCATGGCGAGGCCGTGCCGGGCGGCGAAGGCGTCCGCCGGACCTGTGGGGTAGCGGTCGTCCGAGAGGAACGTCAGCGTCTCCGGGTCGGCCTTGGTGAGCACTCGGGGCAGGCGCTTCAGGAGGGACACCGGGATCCGCGTACGCGGCGCTCTGACCTGGTAGTGCTCCGCGACGCGGGCGAGCAGGTCGGGCAACGCGGGCGTGTCGTCGTCGAGCACCCAGTACGCGCTCCGCTCGGCGGCCTCGTCCAGCGGGAGCAGGGTCATGAACCGGGCCAGATGGTCGACCGTGACCACCGGCACGAACGTCGTGGCGCCTCCCGGCAGTGCCGCCATGCTGCCCTGCCAGATCTCCTTCACGCTCGACGCGAGGCCCAGTTGCTGGTCCGACTCGCCGGTGACGCTGTCGCCGATCACGCTGGAGGGGTTGACGACGGACCAGGGGACGCCGAGCCGCTCCGCGGTGGCCTTGAGCACCGCGTCCGACTCGACCTTCGACGCCTCGTACGCTCCCAGCGCCTCGTACGTCTCCCGCCGTCGCTCGTCGCTCCAGGGCTCGGGGTCCTGCCCGCCCACCCGGTAGCCGGAGACGTGCACGAGGCGGCGCAGCCGGGGCAGCCGCGCCGCGAAGGCGACGACGGCGCGGACGCTGTCGACGTTGGCGCGGCGGGCCTCCTCCGCCGGCATCCCGAACCGGTAGGCGCCGGCGCAGTTGTAGATCTCGGTGACGTCCGCCGCGTCGCCGCGGATCAGCGACGGCGTCTCGAAGTCGACCCGGAGATCGGCCGGGGCCTCGCCGTGCCCGTGCTCCTCCAGCCAGCGGACCAGCCGCCGGTACGACTCGGGGCTCCGGGTGGCCGCGCTCACCCGTACGCCGGCCTGGCCGAGCGCGAGGATCAGGTGGCGGCCGATGAGCCCCGTCGCCCCGAACACCAGGGCGTGCCGGCTCATGACAGCCTCTCCCCGGCCAGGAGCGCGGCGATGACGTCGGCGGCGCAGCGCAGCGGCTCCACCGACCGCCGGGCGCGTGACATGATCATCGCCCCCTCGACCGTGCTGACCACGGCCGTCGCCAGCGTCCGCGCGGCGGCGGCCGGGCGGCCCTGGGCCACGAGGTACTCGGCCATGGGGTCGATCCAGGAGCCGAACGCGTCCGCGCAGGCCTCCCGCAGCCGCTCGCTCTGCGCGCCCATCTCCAGCGTGACCACCGAGACCGGGCAGCCGAGCTGGAAGTCGCTGTCGGTGAGCATCCCGGCCAGCACGTCGATCACGCGCCGGACCACGTCGCCCGGGCTCCCCGGCTCCAGCGCCGACTCGACCACGAGGGCGCGGAACCGCTCGGCGGCGAGCGCGACGGCCTTCTCGCCGAGCGCCTCCTTCCCCTCGGGGAAGTGGAAGTACAGCGATCCCTTGGGAGCGCGGGCGTGCTCGACCACGGTGTTGAGGCCCGTGCCGCTGTAGCCGCGGGCCTGGATCAGCTCGAGCATCGATTCCACCAGCCGTGCGCTGGTTTGCGCGCCTTTGGTTCCTATCATGCGGAAAATATAGACCGGTCTACCTATTTTTCCAACTATATGGTGATGACGACCTTCCCCCGGGCGTGGCCCTTCTCGAGGTAGCGGACGGCTTCGGGCAGCTCCTTGAGCGGATACGTCCGGTCGATGACCGGCGTGATCTTCCCGGCTTCGGCGAAGTCCCGCAGGAGTTCGAGATCCTCGCTGCTCGTCCGCGACAGCATGGGCGCCAGCCGCTGGCTCATGACCATGGAGAGCGCCATCAGCTTGAGCGGACCGGTGAAGGGCGCCAGCCACAGCCCTTTGACCGGCCCCCCGACGGCCACCAGCACCCCCTTCGGGGCCAGCACGCGCCTGATCTCGGACAGCGAATGGTTTCCGACCATGTCGATCATCGCGTCGTAGCGCCGCCCGGCCCGGGTGACGTCGTCCCGGGTGTAGTCCACGACGTGGTCGGCGCCGATCGAGCGGACCATCTCCACGTTCCCGGTGCCGCACACGCCGGTGACCTCGGCCCCGTACGCCTTGGCGAGCTGGACCGCGAACGTGCCCACGCCTCCCCCGGCGCCGTTGACGAGGACCCGCTGCCCGGCCCGGACGCGCGCCTTGTCCCGCAGCGCCTGCAGGGCGGTGAGCGCGGCCACCGGGATGGCGGCGGCCTCCTCGAAGGTCAGGTTGACCGGCTTCTTCAGGAGCATCGCGTCCTGGCGGAAGCAGGCGTACTCGGCGAACGCCGCGCTGCGCGCCTCCGGCTTCGCCCGGCCGCCGAACACCTCGTCCCCCGGCCGGAGCCTGGTGACGTTCCTGCCCACCGCTTCGACGCACCCCGCCAGGTCGGCGCCCATGCCGATGGGCTTGGGCCGTGACAGGCCGCTCATCGAGCGGACCACGTACGGCGTGCCCCTCATGAAGTGGTAGTCGAGCGGGTTGACGGCGGCCGCCTTCACGCTGACCAGGACGTCGTCGTCGCCCACGGCGGGTGGGTCGACGTCGTGGAGCTCGAGGACGTCGGGCGAGCCGTACCGGTCATAGCGGATTGCCTTCATGGTGCCCCCTTGGACGAGTTGCCGGCAGGACGCGCCGCGCGGCCGCGTCGCTGGTCAGCGTAGGCAGCCGCCTCCGAGCGCGGATATCACGGAAATTCGTGATTTAGGGGGCCAATCGATCCGCCGCCGGGAGTAGTGTCCAGATCAACGATGGCCAGACCGCCGCGCCGCTCGGGCAACCTGCCGGCCGAAGCGACCAGCTTCATCGGCCGCCGCCACGAGCTGGCAGAAGTCAGGAAGAAGCTCACCGAGGCCCGGCTGGTCAGCCTCGTCGGGCCGGGCGGCGTGGGCAAGACCCGCCTCGCGGTGCGGATGGCGTCCGGCCTCGGACGCGGGTTCCCCGGCGGCGCGTGGCTGGTCGAGCTGGCCGAGGTCCGGGATCCGGCGCGGGTCGGCGACACCGTGCTGGCGACCCTGGACCTGCGGGACCAGGCGGCGGCCGATCCCCTGGCCCGGCTGCCGGCCCACCTGCGCGACAAGCGGCTGCTGATCGTGCTGGACAACTGCGAGCACCTGCTCGAAGCGGCCTCCCGGCTCGTGACGGAGATCATGAAAGCCGCGCCGGGCGTGAGCGTGCTGGCCACCAGCCGGGAGCCGTTGTCGGCGCCGGGTGAGCACGTGGTGCCGGTGCCGCCGCTCCAGCTGCCCGTGGCCGGGCCCCTCGCGCGGGTCCGGCAGAACGAGGCGGTCACGCTCTTCGTGGAACGGGCCGCGGCCGGATCGGGCGCCTTCGAGCTGACCGCCGCGAACCAGGCGGCCGTGGCCGAGCTGTGCCGCCGGCTCGACGGCCTGCCGCTGGCGATCGAGCTGGCGGCCGTCAGGACGCGGGTCCTGTCCGCCGAGCAGATCCTCGACCGGCTGTCCGACCGGTTCGGCCTGCTCACCGGCGGAGTACGGGCCGCAATGCCCCGCCATCAGACCCTGCGTACCGCCATCGACTGGAGCCACGACCTGCTGGCGGCGGGCGAGCAGGCGCTGCTGAGGCGGCTGTCCGTGTTCTCCGGCAGGTTCACCCTGGAAGACGTCGAGTCGGTCTGCGCGTGGGACGACGTGCCGGCGGAGCGGGCGCTGGACCTGCTGTCGTCGCTCGTCGACAAGTCCCTGGTGATGAAGGAGGACGCCGGCAGCCTGGCCTGCTACCGGCTGCACGAGACGATGCGCGAGTACGCCGGGCTCAAGCTGCGCGCGGCCGGCGAGGAGGAGGCCGTCGAACGGCGCTGCTCCGGCTACTACCGGTCGAGGTGCCGCCGGTCCGCGGCCGAGGCCCGGGTCCGGCTCCTCGAGTGGCTCGCGTGGATGGACCTGGAGATCGACAACATCCGGTCGGTCCTCAGGCGCTGCCCGGCCCACGAAGGGGTCGACCTCGTCTACTTCCTCGGCTGGTACTGGATGACGCGGGCCACGAGCGAGGGCGTCCGATGGCTGGACGAACTGCTCGCCTCCGGCCCCGGCGACCCGCCGACGCGGGCTCATGGGTACTTCATGCGCGGCTTCCTGGCCGTGCTGCAGTCGGATCCGGCCGCCGCCCGCCCGGCGCTCGAACGGGCGGTGACGGCCGCTCGGGAGGCGGACCTGCGCAGTCTGCTGTCGCAGTCACTCTCCCTCGCCGCGAACATGGCCGGCGATCGCCTGTCCAGCAGGCGCCTGTCCGAGGAGGCCCACTCTGTCGCGGCGGCCCTCGACGACCTCCCGGCCACGCTCATGGCGCTGCAGTCGCGAGCGCTGAACGGCCTGGCCGACGGCGACCTCGACGACGTCAGGGCCGCGGCGTCGCAGGGCGTGCGGATCAGCCGGGAGATCGGCGACCTCTACAGCCTCGGCATGATGCTGCTGAACCTCGGCTCGGCCATGCTGATGGCCGGCGCGCTCGACGAGGCGAAGCCGCTGCTCGCGGAGGCCCTGCCGATCGCCCACCGGATCGACGACCGGGTGGCGCAGTACTGCCTGCTCGACGCCCTGGGCTGCCACGCCGCGGCCTCCGGACAGGCTCAGGTCGCGGCGCGGCTGCTCGGAGCGGCGGAGACGGTGCGCACGGGCGCCGGCGCGAGCCTCCAGCCGTACCTGACCCGGCTGGTCGCCCGGGCCGAGGAGTCGGCGACGGCGGCGCTCGGCGAGCCCGGGTTCAGGGCCGAGTACGAGGCCGGCGCACGCCTGAGCCGCGACGCCGCGATCAGGCTGGCGCTCGGCGAGCCGGCTCCCGCCGCCCGGGCCGCCCCCGCCGACGCGGGGCCGCTCGGGAAGCGGGAGGCGGAGGTCGCCCGGCTGGTCGCCGACGGGCTGAGCAACAAGCGGATCGCGGCCCGCCTGTTCATCTCCGAGCACACCGTCGACAGCCACGTCCGCAACATCCTGAACAAGCTCGGCGTCAACTCGCGGGCGCAGATCGCGGCCTGGATGGCGGCGTCCGGTCAGGCGGACGGGCGCAGCAGCACGGCCAGCGGGTCGGCCGCCTTCGACGAAGGGTCGTCGGAGACCGTGTAGACCCGTCCCGCGCCGTTGCCGACGGTGATCCGGTAGGTCATCAGGTCGGCGCCCACCTCCCCGGACCCGCCCTCGGCCGTGGCGGCGTCGATGGCGGACAGCGCCTCGTACACCCTGGCGGCCTGAGGCTCGGGGAGGTCGTCGGTGTCGTACTCACCGACGGCCTCCTCGATGCCGGCGAAGCCGCCGGTTCTCTCGATCTTCACACGCATGTCTGACTCCCCCTGCCGTACCGCACGATACGGCGAGGTGTTACTTGAACGCCTTCTTCAGCGCGCTCAGTTCCGAGGCGAGGATGTCGTCGTCGTGCAGCTGGCCCTTGGTCGTCAGCTTGTCGGCGCCGATCACCTGGAACTCCGGCAGCTGCATGGTGCCGCAGCAGCTCGAACGGTCCTGCACCGCGCGCAGGCTGGCCGACGACGCGTCGGCGGGCTTGACGTTGGTGATGTCCTTCGCGGTCTTGCCGTCGCCGGTGTAGTCGGCGTTCCTGAAGTCCATCTCGCCGGAGAGCATCTCGGAGAACGGCGTGGGCGACGTCACCACCTCGCGGAAGGCGAACCGGTTACGGATGAAGGTCCGGTAGATGTTGGGATCGCCCTGGGCGGCCGAGACCTGCAGCATCTGGTTGACGACGTCCGTGTAGGTGGCCTTGGTCGCGGGCGCCTTCACGATCGCCTTGAACAGCAGCTCGCACAGCTGGTTCGCGACCTCCATGAGGATCACGGTGGGGCTCTTGAGCGCGCCCTGCCGGGTGCGTTCGAACGCGTAGATGTCGGCCAGCACGTCGTAGATGCCGCCGGTGAACACCTGCGAGATCGCGTGCACCTCGTTGCTGACCTCGCTCAGCTTGAGGTCGTTGTCGGCGTTGCGCAGGCCGAACGGCCGGCCGAGCGCCTGCCCGAACTGCTCGGCCAGGGCCGACAGGAACGACTTGGCGTGCAGGTTGGCCTTGGTGAGCGCGACGAGCGCCTCGGCCTGGTCCGGCTGCGCCAGCGTCAGGAAGACCGCGGTCAGGTCGCCGAACGACTCGTGCAGGCCGCCGGTCTGCGGCGGGTTGTCCGCGGCGAGCCAGCCCGGCTTGAGCCCGTCGAGGATCGCGTGGCCGGTCTCGTGCGCGACGATGTCCAGCGAGCGGCAGGTGAAGACCTGCTGCGTGGTGCCGGTCGGGGTGAAGAAGAGGAACTTCAGCGCCTTGGCCGTCCTGGTGTAGAAGGCGTTGGCCCCGACCGCGGCGTGCGGGAAGACGGTGAGCCGGTCGAGGTTCCCGCCGGTGTTCCAGGCGAACGGGATGGGCGTGCCGCCGTTGTGGCGCTCGTACATCGTCAGCGTCTCCCGGACGACCGCGTACGTGTGCGAGCAGTCGAACTCCGGCGAGTTGGGGACGAAGATGAAGTCGCCGTTGACGCTGCGCGCCACGGGCGTGGTGCCGGGCAGCTGGGTGATGATCCGGGCGTCGGTGGGCCCGTTGAGCACCGGGTTGGGGATGAAGATCGGCCTGACGCCCAGTTCGGCGACGGTGGGGTCCTGCTTGTAGATGAGGATCCGGGGCCCGACGATCGGCGGGACCGGGATGGGGACCGGAGCCGGGGCCGCGCGCTGAACGGGCGCCGGTTCGATGGTGAACGGCGGCTGCAGCAGCAGCTTCGTCGTGTCGGCCACGGCCGTCCCGATGACGGCGCGGCCCTCAGGGACGCTCTTCTCCCGCACTTCCTGAATGATCATCTGATCTCCACTCCCCGTAACTCGGGCGCGGCGACAATTTGGACGCGCCTATCGAGTCGTGCCCGGACTTGGATAATCAGGTGCACATGGGAAATCAAAGCTTCGATCGGACATTCTGCTAGGGCGTCGTCCGCAGTGGGGGTGGCACGATCTTCTCGTACGTGGGGAGGTGCTTGACCAGGCCGGTCGCGCGGTGGAAGGCGATGGCCGTGTCGAAGGAGGCCCGCGTGAAGCCGATGCTCTCCGGCATCTCCGTACGCATGAGACCCGGCAGCTCGGTCAGCGCCTTCGGGTCGATGCCCTTGAGGTAGACGGTCAGCAGCCGCGTGATCTCGGCGGGGTCGGCCTCGTGGATGAAGCGCTGGGCGCGCTCCAGCCCGGCCTGGAAGGCGGCCACCTCCTTGGGCTTCTTGTCGATGATCCGCTGGGTGGTGAACACGACGCCGTGCGCGGTCCGTTCCAGGCCGGGCACGTCACCGGCGGCGGGCGAGATGAAGCGGGTGCCGATGCCGGCGGCGGCCGCCTGCTGGGCGATCGGCTGGAAGAAGGCGAGCGCGTCCACCCGTCCGGCCTTGAGCGCGCCGAGCGCCGCGGCGGCGGTGCTGCCGAGGTTGACCAGCTCGCAGTCGGTGGCGGAGTCCATGCCGACCTTGGCGAACAGGTAGGTGACCAGCGCCTCGGTCCCGCTTCCCGGCCCGGTGATGCCGATCTTCTTGCCGCGCAGGGCGCGGATGCGCTGGTCGAGCGGGTCGGTGGCGGCGGCGCCGGTGAAGGAGGAGCCGACCACGACGTCGACGTAGTAGCGGTCGACCAGGTTGGCCACCAGCCTGCCCTTGTCGTCGATCCTGGCGAGGTTGAGTGCGTCGGTCAGCACGCCCGCGCCCAGGTCGATGCTGCCGGATTTGAGCGCTGCCGCGACCTTGGCGCCGGTGCCGAGCCTGGGCCGCTCGCCGAGCGTGACCCCGGCCTGGGTGAAATATCCCTTCTGTTCGGCCACGAAGAGCGGGAAGAACGCGATCGAGTTGCTGATCTGGCCGACGTTCAGCACGCCGGGCGGCGTCGTCGAGCTGCGTTGCGCGCAGCCGGTCACGGCCAGGACGAGGGCGGCCAGGATCGGCAGGACGGCGCGCCTCACCGGTCGGCCCCCATCGGCTTCCAGCGGCCGGCCCGGCGGTCGAGCAGCCCGACCAGGAGGTTGAGCAGGGCCGCGATCACGCTCAGGACCGCCAGCGTGGCGAACACCCCCGCGGTGTCGAACTGCGCGGCCGCGTCGTTGATCAGATAGCCGAGCCCGCGGTTGGAGGCCACCAGCTCACCGATCACGGCGCCGATGAGGGCGTACGGGATGGCCACCTTGAGCCCGGTGAGCAGCCCGGTCATGGACGACGGCACGACCACCTTGATCATGATCTCTCTCCGGCCGCCGCCCATCAGGCGCACGGCGTCGATCAGGCCGCGGTCCACCTCGCGCACGCCCGCGGCCGTGTTGAGGAAGACGAGGAAGAACACCGTCGCCGCGGCCAGCAGCACCTTCATGTGCATGCCGATGCCGAACCAGACGATGAACAGCGGGGCCAGCGCGACCTTGGGGATCGCGTACAGGGCCATGACGAACGGATCGAGGACCCGGTAGACGGCGGGCGCCGAGGCGAGCAGGAAGCCGGTCAACGCGCCGGCGACCGCGCCGACCACGAAGCCGTACACGATCTCCTGGACGGTGATCCAGGTGTTGGACCACAGCGTCCCGTCCTGGTGCCATTGGACGAGGCGGGTCCAGATGTCGCTCGGCCTGCTGGTGAAGGTGATGTCGAACCACCGCTCGGCGGTCAGCTCCCACACGACCAGCAGCGCCGCCACCAGCAGCGTCCGCAGCGACCAGACGGTCACGGTGCCGCCGTGCCTGCTCCACCAGCTCCGGTCGAGGTTCACGGTGTGGACGGCGGTCATCGCGCTCCCTCCCGCAGGGCGCCGGTCAGCTCGCGGTGCAGGGCGACGAAGTCCGGGTCAACGCGCAGCTCGTCGGCGTCCCTGGGTCTGGGCAGGTCGATCGGCCGGTCGAGCACGATGCGGCCGGCCCGGCCGAGCACGACGACCCTGTCGCCGAGCAACAGCGCCTCCTCGATGTCGTGGGTCACGAACACCACCGTCTGCCCGCTCTCCTCCCACAGCCGCAGCAGCTCCGCCTGCAGGTCGCCGCGCAATTGGGCGTCGAGCGCGCCGAACGGCTCGTCCATGAGCAGCGTCTCGGGGTCGCCGGCCAGCATCCTGGCCAGGCTGACCCGGCGGCGCATCCCGCCGGACAGCTCGCGTGGGTAGTGCCGCTCGAACCCCTCCAGGCCGACCTTCTTGATGAGCTCGGCCGCGCGTTCCCTGCGCGGCCGCGCGGGCACGCCGCCGATCTCCAGGGGGAGCTCGACGTTGCGGCGGACGTCCCGCCACGGCATGAGCGTGTCGGACTGGGTGAGGTAGCCCAGCTGCGTACGCGGGCCGGAGACCGGCTCGCCCCGGTACGCGACCGAGCCCGCGGTCGGCGTGGTGAGACCGGCCATCAGGTTGAGCATCGTCGACTTGCCGCAGCCGCTGCGGCCGAGCACGCTGACGAAGCCGCCCTCCGCGATCTCCAGGTCGAAGTCACGCAGCGCCACGATGCCGACGTCACCCTTGACGAACTGCTTGGCCAGCCCGCTCACCTTGATCACCGGACCGCCCGTCCCGCGCCCGCCGCCCGCGCTCGTCGCACGCTCAGCGCCCGCGCCGCTCATTCCGCACCCGCCAGCCGACGGGAGTTGCCGACGGCCATGGTCCGGATGTCCTCCTCGGTGAAGCCCTCGGCGAGCAGCCGGTCGGCCAGCAGGGCGAGACCGTCCTCCACGGGCGGGTTGAACGGCTGGCCGAGGTCGCTGGAGAGCACCGAGTGCTCCGGGCCCACGGCGTCGATGTGCTCGTACCACGTCTTCCAGGTGACCTTGCCGGAGTGCGGCGTGGTGAAGCAGCGTTCGAGCAGCGCGCCCTTGGCCGCGAGCGCCCGCTGCCGGTCGATCGCGACCCGCTGGGAGGTGAACTCCGGATGGGTGATCACGATGCGGCGGACGCCCTCCTCCGCGGCCGCGTCCACCACCGCGTCGATCTCGTCCGCGCTGAGGTGACCGGTGGCGAGCGTCATGTCGTGCCCGGCGATCACCCGCAGCACCTGCCGGGTCCGCTCCAGCACGGCTCCGCCGGGCTCCACGACGTCGACCGGATCGGCCGCCATCCCCGCCTCCCGCAGCTCGGCCTGCAACCGGGCCCACATGGGCGGCGTGGCCCCCTCGGGGTCGCCGGCCGTACAGGCCCGCTGGTTGGCGCTGTCGACGGTGGGCAGCCACACGACCTGCGCGCCGCCGCGGGCGGCGATCTCGACGGCGACGGGGTTCATGCCGCCCACGGACGCGTTCAGGGTGATCGCGCCGACCGCGCCGAACCCGGGCACCGCCGCCCGCACCACCGCGGCCCGCTCCGTCGTGGGGACGTAGTGCGACTTGAGCACGAACCCGGCCAGCCCCACCTCCGCGAAGCGCCCCGCCAGGGTGAGGTCGTCTATCCGCCTGCGCATCACATCGGGTGCCACGTGAATGTGGATGTCGTAGGCGCCCGCGACGAGCTCACGGGCTCGGGCGGAAGGCTTGGGATGGTCCGCCATACGTGGTCCCCCAATGTCGTTGGTCATCTTGGGAAACAGATTGTTTACAATATCGGCGACAACCGTCAAGGGGTTGCCACACAACACCTTGATCACATAAATCTGCTTGGATTGTCAACAATTTTGTGGCGAGAATCGCGCGACTGCACCGCGCTCGACGTCCCGCTATGACGCGGCCGCCACTTCTTGCCGACCGCAGGCCCGGATCTTGTATCCGCCAGGTAGACGCGCTGCGTATCGGATCTGTTACACCCTGTGATGGAGCTGCCCTGGAAGCCCTCCAGGCTGCACCGACACGAGGAGAAACCGTAATGAAGTCGAGCACACGCGGCATGCGCATCGCATCGATTACCGGCACCGTCGCCCTCGCCATCCTGGCTTGCGCCGCCCCCGCCACGGCGGCGGCCCCACCCGTCTCCGGCTCGGCCCGGGCCGGAGACATCTGCCTGTACAGCGGGCGGGACTACACCGGCTCGTCGTGGTGCTGGAACCCGGGGAACGGCTACGTGGACGTCCCTCCGGCCCTGCACGACAACGTGGGCTCCTTCATGGCGCACGCCGACGGATGTTTCATCAACTGGATCCACGTCCCCGACCGCAAGGAGACACGCGTCGTCCGGGACGGCGACTACCGCAGGGTTTACAAGGACGACTTCGGCGGCAAGATCGACGCCGTGGCGCCCCGCTGCTGAGCCCCTGAGCCGAGCCGGACACGCGGGCCCCGGGCGCACGCGGCGCGAAGGGGCCCGCGCGCGCCGGGAATCTAAATGAGCAAAACGAAACCTCTTCCAGGTCCTTACGCGTCTCTCAGATAACCAGCCTCATCGGCTGCACAGAGGGAGGCCGTAATGGACCTTGTCCTGCTGATTCTCTCGGTGGCCCTGGCGGCGATCACCGTCACCATCGCCTTCGCGATCAAACGCGAGCACGCCGCCACCCGGGCGGCCGCGGCCGGATCCCGCGCGCGCGACCTCGATCATTACGAACTCGCCTATCTGGCGGGCGGATCCGGGAAAGTGGTCGACACGGCCATCACGCTCCTGGCCGAAAACGGGGAGCTGCGCGTGTCACGGGGGCCGCGCTTCTACACCGTGTCCAAGAGATCCGCCATGGACGAGCCTGTCGAGCGGGAGACTCTGGCCGCCGTCGCGGCGAACGACGGTCCGTCAAGGTTCCTGGTGAGCCGGGCCGTGGGCGGTGGCCCGGCCATGAGGGAGCTGGAGCACCGTGTCGCCGAGCTGGGCCTGATCGTGACCGATGCCCGTCTCGCACGGCTCACGCGGCTGGCCCGCGGGCTGCGGGTGATCTCCGTCCTGGCGGTCGCCGGGGTCGTCGCAGGGGCGGTCGTGCTCGCCGCAGGCCCGACGCCGTTACCGCTGGTCACCGTACTCGTCCTGCTGGCCACCGGGATCGGCGCGGTGGGCGTGCTCGCCGGCGACAGGAAGTTCAGGCGGGGCAGGCTCACGGCCGACGGCGCGGCGGAGCTGGGCCGGGTACGCCAGGCGCACCCCGCGGGCTCGGGAAACGGACCGGTGTACATCGCGCTGTACGGTCACTGGGCACTGCGCGACACGGACCTGAGCAGGGCGCTGGACACCTACATCCCCCGGGCCGCATCTCGACGCAGGCCGCGGTCGACGTCCGGCAGCAGCGGCGGCACCCATTCCGGTGGTTGCGGCGGATCGACCTACAGCGGGTCGAGCTGCGGCAGCGGGTCCTCGTCCTCGGGCTGCGGCAGCGGCTCCTCAGGCTGCGGTGGCGGGTCCGGTTGCGGGGGCGGCGGTTGCGGGGGCGGCGGCAGCTGACCCGCCCGACCTACTCAAGGCGTTCACCTGCCCGCCCCAACGCGACGCCACTCCCCCAGGACGACCATCCGGGCACGGTGTGGGCTCTGGCCCATCCCTCACCTGGCCCGAACCTACGACGGCAGGCCCGAAGCGAGCGATCGGGACTGGCCGCATCACCACGCATCCGGGCCCGATCACGAGGTTGACCTGCGCAACGGCCAGTCAGGCGACGCGATGCCGGACCGTGCGCAGCGCGACACCTCCGCGTTGACAGGCAAGTGACGACTTGCCTATCATCGCCGCATGGGCGACATCTTCAAGGCCCTGGCCGACCCCACCCGGCGGACCATCCTCGACGAACTGACCGAACACGACGGCCAGACCCTGTTCGAGATCTGTGTCCGCCTGACGAGCCGACATCAGCTGAGCCTGACCAGGCAGGCCGTGTCCCAGCATCTGGCGGTGCTGGAGGAGGCCGGGCTGATCACCACGCGCAAGCAGGGGCGGTACAAATTCCACCACCTCGACACCACTCCCCTGGCCGCCATCTTCGAACGGTGGCCGATCACCAGGAAAGGACAGACACCGTGAAGATCTACATCACCAGCGTGTTCGTGGACGACCAGCAGAAGGCCCTCGCCTTCTACACCGACGTGCTCGGCTTCATCAAGAAGCACGACATCCCGCTGGGCGGGGCCCGGTGGCTGACGGTCGTCTCGCCGGAGAACCCCGAGGGCACGGAGCTGCTGCTGGAACCGGACGGGCACCCCGCAGTCGGGCCGTACAAGAAGGCGCTGGTCGCCGACGGCATTCCGGCCGCCTCGTTCCAGGTCCCGGACGTGCAGGCGGAGTACGAGCGGCTGCGCGGGCTGGGGGTGACGTTCACGCAGGAGCCGCTGGCGGCGGGGCCGGTGACCATGGCGGTCTTCGACGACACCTGCGGGAACCTGATCCAGATCGTGACTCCGGCCTAGTGCTGCTTTGCCATGCCGAGCCGGCAGGGGGCGAGACGCGGGTCAGGGGGTTCTGAACGCGCCGGCGTTGCGCGCGCACCAGGCGGCGAAGGTGCGGGGCTTGCGCCGAAGCAGGCGTTCCACGGTGTCGGTGCGGAAGCCGGCGGTGTCGGCGCGCATGAGGTGGAATCCCTCGATGATGGCCTCGGCCAGCGCCGGAGGGGCCCCGTTGGGGAATCGGGAGGCGACGGCCTCCTCCGCCGTGGTCACCGCCCGGATCGCGATCTCCCGGCCGGCCGCCGCCGCGAGGATCTTGACCTGCTCGGTGATGGTGAACAGCTCCTCACCGGTGAGGACGTACTCCTGGCCTTGGTGGCCGTCACCGGTCAGGGCCAGGGCCGCGACGGCGGCGATGTCGGCGGGGTCGATCGGCGCGTACCGGCCGGGGCCGACCGGATCGAGGACATATCCCGCCTCACGGATGGTGGGCAGCCAGTCGAAGGCGTTGGTCATGAAGCCGCCGGGCCGCAGAAAGGTGGCCGGGATGCCGGACGCCCGGATGGCCTGCTCGCGTTCGTGGTGCCAGCGGCCCATGGCGGGCATGGGGTCGCCGAGCACGTTGAACGAGGACAGGTGCACGATGTGGCGCACCCCGGCGGACCGGGCGGCGGCGACGGCGTGCCGGGTGTGGTCGAGGCCGATGCCCGGGGTGAGCAGGAACAGCCGGTCCGCTCCGGCGAAGGCGGGCGGCAGCGTCGCCGGGTCGTTCAGGTCCGCCACGACCCGTTCGACCCGTTCGGGCAAGGTGGCGGCGCGGGCCGGGTCGCGGACCAGGACGCGGAACGGCACGCCGGTCCCGTCCAGCTCGCGGACGAGCTCGCGGCCGACGTTTCCGGTGGCACCGGTGACCAGTATCATGAGAACTCCTAAATCGTGTACCGGTTAATGATCGAGGGGAACGTTAACCGGTACACGATCTGCTGTCAATCGCCCCATGCCGCACTCGCGACATCACCGGAGGTCCTCGACGTGCCTGAATTCCTGGACGTGCATAGCAAGACGTCGAAGGCGCTGCGGGCGGCGGCCGAGACGGCCGTGCGACGCCACGGGCTGCACCTGGGGCAAGATCACCTCCTCGCGGTGCTGTGGCAACAGGACGGCCGCACCCCGGGCGAGGTCGCCGCCGCGCTGAACGTCACCACCCCCAACGTGGTCAAGGCGGCCACCCGGATGACCGCGGCGGGCCTGCTCACCCGACGCCGCGACGACCGGGACAACCGCCTGGTCCGGCTGTGGCTCACCGACGCCGGACGCGCCCTTCAGGCACCCATCGAGAAGGAACGGCGGTTACTCGAGGAAAAGGTCACCGCCGACCTCACCGAGACCGAACGCGAACATCTCCTCAGCGCACTCAGGAAGATCCACCGATCGGCGAGCGCCCTGCTGGAGGCCCCCATCGACCACCGCGACCCGACCACCACCTGACCCTGGGCCGGCGAGGCGACGCACCGGCCGAACCGCTTACGCCTCGGCCGTAAATGCCAAAGTGGTCACCCTGAGTGGCGGCGCCTGCACATTCGGGAGAACATCGAGGGGTACCTGGAACCCCCCGTCCCGGCGAAGGAGCCTCGCATGCTGGCGAAAGTGGCCGATGGGATCGCTGACCGGTATCAAAGCCTCCAGAGGTGGGCGAGCGAGCGGTTCGCCGACAACCCCCGCGAGGCGGAGATCGCAAAGTACGCGGTCATCGTGGTGTGCGTCTCGGTCGTGGCCCTCATCTCGGTCACGCTGTTGTGGCTGGTCGTCATGGTGCTGGCCGGCCTGGTCAACGGCGTGGCCCATGGCCTTGCCACCGGCCTGACGTGGACGCTGGAACGGGTGGCCGACTGGCACCTCACCGAGGTCATCACCAAGCCGGTCCATGACTACATCACCGCCCACGCCGCCGGCCTGCCCTCCGGAGCCGAAGCGATCTGGTCGGCGTGGGCGCTGACCGGGCCGGGCCTGTGGCTGCTCTGCTGGCTGCTGCGGTCCTGGGGAGCCCGCCTGGCCTGGGTCCTGTACGGCGCCGGCACGGTCGGGATGGTCTACAGCGCCAGCCCGGCCGATGGGCAGTTGCTCGCCGCGGGCATCGCCGTCCTGTACTGGGGCGTGCTGTCGGTGTTCGCCTTCCGCGGCGTCGGCCGCCGCCGCCCGACGGTGCAGGTCCACCCGGCCCCCGACGTCAGCACCACGCTGGTGCAGCTGCGCGAGTACCTGAACGAACAGTTCGAGGACGTTCAGGCTCGCATGACCAGCATCGAGGCGGCGGCCAAGGACGAGCTCGCCGCCCGGCGGGCAGACTCATGAACCGTCGACGTGCCCACCCGAATCTAGCGTCGATCGCTCCACGAGCCGCGGTGCACGACCTCCTCCAGCGGCCTCCTGCCGCGCTTCAGCGAGGGCGAGCGCTTGTCCTGCGCCCGGTATCCCATGCTGATCACCCCGATCGGCGTGTACGCCTCCGGCACCCCGAAGGCCTCCTTGAACGCCTTCGTCCGCTCGCCCGGCGGGATCCCGAAGAAGCAGGCGCCCAGCCCCTCGTCGACGGCGGTCAGCAGCATCAGCAGCGAGGCGAACCCGGTGTCGATGTCCCAGTACGGCACCGGCCAGCGGGCCTCGTCCCTGTCCTCCCAGCCCTTGTCGCCCTCGGCGTACCGGTCGAGGTAGGCCTGCTTGTGCGACAGTGCGACGATCAGCAGCGGCGCCCGCCGCAGCCCCATCCCCCACTCGGAGTCGTCGGTGGACGCCTCCCAGAACCGCTCGCGGTCGGCCGGATCCTCCAGCACCAGGAACGCCCAGCCCTGGCTGAACCCGGCGGAGGGCGCGTGCAGCGCGTTGCCGAGGATCCGGTCGACCACGGCGGCGGGCACCGCACGGTCCGGGTCGTAGTTCCGGACCATGCGGCGCCGCCGTACCACCTCTTGAAACTCCATAGGAGTCAGTATCGCTCGGCGATCCCCGTGTTGATCTCGACGAGGGCCACCATCGCGTCCGTGACGCCGATGAGGTCGGGGTCGGCGAGGGTCTGCTGCGCGTGCTTGGCGGCCTCGCCGACCGTGTGCAGGTGCAGCCGCTCGATCGTGATCGTGCGGACGGCCGTCGCCGCGTTGATCCGCCTGCTGCCCACGTTGAAGTACGTGGTCAGCAGCTCGGCGCGGAGGTTGCGCGGCGGCAGCAGCGGCAGCGTGAACGCGGCCGCCACCTCGTGCTGGGACAGCTGGCCGTCGGGCGTCGAGCCGTCGATCCCGTCGAAGCGGGTGTCGGTGGCCTGGACCCTGGCCAGCAGCTCCGATGTCCGCATCGAGGGGAAGGCCAGCCAGATGCCCTGCGGGCGCGGGTCCCTGCTCGGCGCGGTCTCGGTCACGGTGCTGGTGGAGGTCGCCGTGGCCGGGGTGTAGGAGCAGCCCTTGGCGTTGCCGTAGGAGACCTGCGACTGCCCGGTCAGGACGGTCCCGCCCACCACGAGCAGGCTGGAACGGCTGCTGAAGGCCACGGTCGTGGTCGAACCGGCCGCCAGCGTGCCCAGATTCCAGGTCAGCGTGCCGCCGTCGACCGCGTCAGGCTTGGGGCCCGCGCCCTTGTCGAGGGCCGTGCTGTAGTACACCTCGGGCGGCAGCTTGTAGGTGAGCTTGGCTCCGGTGGCGCTCGCGCCTCCGGTGTTCTTCACCGTCAGCGTGGTCGTCACGGCCTCGGCCGCGCCGGCGGTGGGCGTCGCGCTCGCCGTCAGGGTGAGCTTCGGCGCCTTGACCGTGGTCGAGGCCTTGCCGGTGTTGTCGGAAGTGTCCTCCTCCGCGCCTCCTGCCACGTTCTTGCCCACGACGGTGGCGGAGTTGGTGACCGTGGCGGCGTCGTCGGTCGCGCACGGGATCGCATAGGTGAAGGTCTCGCTGCGGCTCGCCCCGGCGGCCAGGTCGGGCAGGTCGCGGGCGACGGCGGTGCCGTCGGGCAGCGTGTCGGTGAGTTTGACGGACTCCGCCCCGCCCTTGCCGACGTTGTCCACCTTGACCGTGTAGGTGAGGGTGTCGCCGGGCTCGGCCGACTCCTTGTCGACGGTCTTGGTGGTGGCCAGGTCGGGCGTGTAGAAGTCCTGGAAGCCGGCCTCGATCTTGGCCGCGGTCACGAAGTCGATCTCACGGCCGGACTCCACGCCGGCGCCGGGCTTGGAGACGTCGAGCTTCAGGTGTCCCCAGTCGTCGTAGTCGGTGAGGATCAGGTCGCGGCCCTTGTCGTCGCTGCCCGCCAGCGGCGTCGACTGGCACGTGTTGTCGGCCCCCTGGATGATCGCGTCGCTGAACTGGACGTCGTCGCCCATCCTGGCGGAGTCGATCGTGTTGTTGGTGCCCGCCAGGACGCACACGTCGTCCTCGGAGTTGATGTCGGCCGCGATCGTGGGCGGGTCCTCCGTCCCGTTCACGTTCCAGTCCAGCCAGTCGACGGCCGGGTCGACCGGGCCGTACTGCTCCGGCTTGCTGGGGATCTTCCAGCGCGCGTAGTCGTCGCCGGGGCCGATGGCCTTGCTCTCGTCGAGGTGATCACGGTCGAGCCGGGGCATCCTGCCCTGGCTGTAGTCCAGGCGGCGGGGCGCCGGGTCCAGGCCCGTCGGGATTCCGGCCGGCTCGTAGGCGTAGTTCATGATGCTGAGGTAGTTGGGCTTGTAGTTGGTCCGGGTGTCGCCGCCGTGGGCGAGCCCGAGCGCGTGTCCCAGCTCGTGCATCAGCGTGCCGGCCTGGTCGCGGGCCGTACCGGAGAAGACGACGTCCGGACCGCTGCCTGGCTTCATCAGCTGGATGTCGTCGGAACCCTTCTTGACCTTGCTGTTGCAGACGTGGTCGGGGCCGACGCCGATCTGGCTGCCCTTGAGGAAGTCGTCTCCCACCACGGTGGAGTCCAGCTTGCCGTTCGGGCCCCCGTCGACGCACCACGTGCGCCACTCGCCGAGCGTGACGATGAAGTCGCGGTTGCCGCGCCTGGGGTCGCAGCACCGGCCGGAGACCATGCTGCCGGCGGTGAGGTCGTGGGCGAAGATCGTGTAGTGCGCGTACGGCGCCAGCTGCCCTGGCAGGTCGGCCGTCCTGGCGTTGGCGAAGGCGGTGTCCTTCTCCGTCATCACGGCCTGTTCCGGAATGCCCGTGCCGACGATGGGGATGAAGTCCACCCCGTCGTCCAGCGGGACGCCGCCGTAGGGGCAGGGCTGGGTGGCCGTGGCCGGGCCGTCCTCGAAGGCGCGCCTGAGCTCCTGGAGCGCGGCGTCCTTGGGCCGGTGGGTGTGCTGGGAGTCGCCGGTCATCCAGTCGATCCACACGATGACCGTCTTGCGGCAGGGGTTGGCGCCCAGCTGCTTCAGGTCGAACCTCATCGAGTCGTCGGGGTTGCGGATGCCGAAGCGCTCGATGACGTCGGGGATGCCGTCGCCGTCGATGTCGGGCAGCGGGCCGCTGGTCCGCTCGATCCTGAAGCCGATCCCCGCCCGCTTGCCGTCGTGCGCGTTGGGGAAGTTGGGGTCGCCGTCGCCCTCCACGTAGGTCTGGCCCGGCGTGAGCAGGTCACCGGGGTCGGTCCAGGTGTCGGTGCCGATGTCGTACTGGAGCTCGAGGTCGTCGTCCTGGTTCTGCGGGCTGATGTCCAGTTTGTCGTCGCCGCCGTTGAGGCCGCCGTCCTCGTCCCAGAGGCGGATGAGGATCGGCACCTTGGTGGTGTCGTCCGGGACCTGTACGTCCTGGGTGAAGATCCACGGCGGGTCGAACGCGCTGGGATCGAAGTCGTCGTCCTCCACCGCGCTCCTGCGCTGCAGGTCGCCGTTCCCGATGCGGATCTCGGGGAAGTAGTTGCCCGTGCCGTTGTCGGGACTCTCGATCTGGTGGATCTTGTTGATCGTGAGCCGGAGCGTGACGCCCGTACTGGCCTGGGCGGCGGGTGTGCCGACCACCACCAGGCTGAGCGCGATCAGGGATAACACTGTGAGTAAGCGCATGCTGCCAGGATGAAGTGACCTCGCGGGACGCACATGAGTAAGGTCTACTCAGAACCTTGGGCGCTTCGCGGTCGTCATACCAACCATGATGAAGCTCTTGATCACCGTGGCCGCCACCCTGACGCTCGCCGCCACCCCCGCCCTCGCCCAGACCAAGCCGGTTGTCGGTCCGAACGGTTTCGGCGGGCTGAAGCTCGGCATGTCGCTCAAGCAGGCCAAAGCGGCCGGGATCACCAAGAAGATCGACGGCGGCACCGACGGCTGCTCGGGCTGGGACCTGAAGAAGTATCCGACCGGCAAGGACAACGTCGGCCTGTACATCTCGCCGAAGCTGGGTGTGGCCGCCTTCTTCGCGCCCAAGGCCGCCAAGACTCCCGAAGGCGTGGCGGTCGGGACGGCCAAGTCGCAGCTGAAGAAGGTCTACCCGCACCTCAAGCAGGACACGCACGGCTTCTGGGTGACCACGGTGCCGGGCAACACGAAGGCCTACTACTCCTTCACCGTCCTGCACGGCAAGGTCACGGAGTTCGGCATGGCCCTGAAGAAGCAGGACTGCTTCAACTGAGCGGCTCTTCCGCAGGGTCACCGCACACAGCGCTGAGATCGGACACCCGGCAGGGCTGCGGTGCGGTCGTGGACGACCCGGGCGGGGGCGGCGTCGGCGGCCTACCGTGAAGGCGTGGCCGGGTCGTTGGCGGCTGGGGTGGCGTGGCAGGGGATCGAATGGTCTCCCGGGTGGGCCTCGGTGGGATGGCTGGCGGGGGTGGCCCTGTTCGGGCAGGTGCTGGGCTGGTTGCTGGTGGCGATCTGCTCGCCGCGGCTGCCCAGCTACCTGGGGGCGATCCTGCTGCTGCTCACCCCGGTGGGCGCTGTGGCGCTGGGCGCGGCGGTGCTGGGTGAGAGGCCGACCATGCCGCAATTGGCTGGTTGTGTGCTGATCCTGGCGGGTGCGTGCGTGGTCGGCATCCGTGCACCGGCGACGAACCAGACGGACGACGCGGACTCGAGCAGGGACGCGGGCCGGCGGACATGACCTGTCAATCGACATCTACGAGAAGGCCTTGGCGCGGACATCGGAGGAGCGCGAAGGCGCGGCGACAAGCTGGTCAGCGAGGCGGCGCGCGGCCATCGGCTCCTCGTCGTCGCTGAGCTGCCACTACGCATAAGCCTGGGTGTCGGTGAGCTCCAGCTCATTGGATATTCCTCGTATATGCCGCCCTCGGACGTCTCATCGGCCCGGGGCGCGGCGCCCCATCCGGTAGACGGCCAGCGGGCGCCGCAGCGCGGTGATGTCGGAGAGCGGGTCACCCGCCACGGCCAGCAGATCGGCGTCGAACCCGGGCGCGATCCTGCCCTTGCGCTCCCCCACCCGGCAGACGCGGGCCGCGCCCGATGTGATCGCCCGCAGCACGTCCAGAGGCGCGTACCCGTGCTCGACCAGCATCTCCGCCCCGTACGGCAGCACTCCGTGGGGCTTGGGCGGCCCGATGCCCGCGTCCGTCCCGATGACGAAGTCCACCCCGGCGGCCTGAACGGCCCGCAGCGCCTCCACCATGCCCGCCATCCGCTGCTGGATGCGCGGCGGCAGCGGCGCCGGGCCGGGCACCACCCCCGCCGTGAGGGACACCACGACGTCGGCGGCGGCCAGCCGGGCGATCATCGCGTGGTCCACCGCGTAGGAGTCCTCGGTGAAGAACGAGCAGTGCTCGATCGAGTCGAACCCGGCGTCCAGGACATGCGCGATCCCCTCCGCGCAGTGAACGTGCCCGGTGATCGGCAGGCCGTGCGCGTGGGCCTCGTCGGCCGCCGCCCTCAGCTCGGCGAGGCCGTACTGGAGCAGGTGAGAGTGCGTGCCTGGCGTCATCTCGCCGCCCGTCACCATCATCTTGATCACGTGGACGCCGCGCGCCGCCCGTTCCCGTACGGCCTCGCGCACCCCGTGCTCCCCCGCCGCCTCACCGCCCAGGAACCAGCAGTGCCCCCTGGGAGTGGTGATCGGCGGCCCGGCGGAGAGGATCTCCGGCCCGTCGAGCCCGAGGTCCAGCCCGAGCGCCAGGTAGTCCCGGTCCCCCAGGTCGCGTACGGTCGTCACCCCGGCCGCGAGGTGCTGCCGCGCGGCCTGCCGCATCCGGTCGGCGAGCCCCGGCGGTTCCAGCATCGCCACGACGTCGCGGCTCGCGTCGAAGGCCAGGTGGACGTGGCAGTCGATGAGTCCGGGCAGCAGCGTGGCCTCACCCAGGTCGACCGTGGCGGGCACCTCGGTGGTGATGCCGGTGATGCGGCCGTCCTCGACGATCACCACCTGGTCGTGGCGCATTTCCTGGCCGTCGAAGAGACGGCGGGCGCGTAGGGCGAGCATGGCTCCACCGTCGCGCCCTCGCGCCGCGATCGCCTGAGTATGCCCTACTCAACTTCGCCCGCGCCCCCAGCCCCGATGTCGACCACCCCGGATCGCGAGCGCCACCACCGCGATCCCCACGGCCGCCCTCGGCACCGCGCCGAACGCCGCATGGTGTCATGGAGGGCCGAAGCGGAACCGTGCGACGGTCGCGCTCCGGGCCTCCACGTGAGCTAGGTGTCCGGCCCGCTCAGAAAATCTTGTTCCATGTGTTCTTGACCTTCGACCAGCCTGACTTCACTTTGTCGTACGTCTTGATCACGGTGTCGGCGGCGAGCCCGCCGATCAGGCCGCCGACATAGCCACCCGCCGCGCCGCAGGCCACCGCGATCGCCGCGCCGGGCAGGCACAATCCGACCCCCGCGCTCGCTCCGAGGGCCGCGCTGGTCGCCACAGTTCCGCCGCGGAGGGTGGCGCGGCCCAGCCGCTCCCCCTTGGTGAGGTCGGAACCCCCGTCTTCCTCGTACTGTTCGTAAGCCGTGACGCCGAATTCGAGCCCGTAGCCGACTACGCCCAGAAATTTGCCGGCCTTGCTGAGACGCCTTCCCCACTTGATCCCGCGGGCCAGGGCGCGGTTGGCATCGCCGTTGTACCAGAGGCGCGCACCGCGGTTGAGCCAGCGGTTCCGGTTGCCCAGTATCAACGCCGAACCCGTCTTCCTGATCCTGTCGTAATTGCGGAGCCCGATGATCGCCGACCGTCCTGCCCGGGAGTCGAAGCCGTCCGCCGCGGCGCCCAGGCCGAGCAGGAGCCAGCTCAGCCCGTCGAACTTGCGGGGGTCGACGCCCTCCACGGCGTTCTGGCAGAAGTTCTGGAGGGGCATGCTGAGCCCGCAGGCAGCGCCCACGGACGCCTTGGCCACGAAGTACACGCCGCGGGCCGGATTGGAGCGATGACCGTTACCACCATGATGGCCGCTATTGCCGCTTTTCTTGTCGAGGATGGAGCCGACGATCTCGCCGATGATCCCCCCGCCGGGAATGACCGGCGGGAAGTAGAACTTGCCGTCCGGGTCGGTGAAGGTGACGGGGCTGTTGCCGGCGTAGGCGTAGCCGTTCATCTGCTGCGGGTCCTGCGAGTCGATGATCGGGTCGACGCTGATGAACCTGCCGGTCGCCGGGTCGTACTCGCGGGCGCCGAGATGGGTGAGGCCGGTCGGGTCGTCGGTGCCGCCGACGAAGCCGCGCTCTCCCGGCCAGGTGCCGATCGAGGTCCCGCGCCGCTGGCCGAAGGGGGTGAAGCGGCGTTGCGACAGCTGCTGCGTGGCGGCGTCGATCGCGAGTTCGCCGGTGCCGTTCTGGTCGGCTGCCAGGAAGGTGACACCCTTCGGGGTGCGGACCGCGACGGCGACCGTGTCGTGGACGTAGTAGCGGGTGGCCTCGACCTTGGCCGTGACGTTGTCCAGGCGCAGCTCCATCCCCGGCAGGTACAGGGTGGCCCCGGCTGGGTCGCGGCGGATGAGCCGGTTGCCGTCGGCGTCGTAGACGTAGGAGGTGGCCTTCCCGCCCTCGGTGGTCTTGCTGAGCCGTCCTTCGACGTCCCACTCCAGGCTCTGGTCGTGGCGGCTCAGCGTGTTGCCGATGTCGTCGTAGGTGTAGGTATCGGACCGCGCCCCGGCGCCGCCGGTCTGGGTGAGCGAGGAGAGCGCGTGCGGCCGGGGCGCCCCCGGCGCGGGGTAGGTGTAGGAGCGGACGGTGTCGGCGGCACCGCCGACACCGTGCTGGACCTCCTTCGTACGGTTGCCGGTCGGGTCGTAGGTGAACGACTGCCAGTACGGCGCCACGCCCCCGACCACGCCGGCGGCCGGCGTCCCGGCGCACGACGGCGTGCCCTGGGTCCAGGCCTCGGTCATCCGGCGCAGGTAGTCGTGGGCGAAGCACTGGGTGTCGGTGCCGTCGCGCGAGACGTCCGAGATCATGGTGATGTTCCCGGCCGGGTCGTATCCGTACGTGGCCGCGCGGTCCACCCCCGCGACCTCCTCACGGTCGGTCCTGGAGGAGTGCAGTCGCTGGGTGCCGAACTCGTAGGAGTAGGTGAGCCACGCCTTCTTGCCGCCGGTGGACAGCTCGTACTGCTCCGGTTTGCCGGTCAGGCTGTGCGTGGACCTGGTCACGTACGGGGTGAGGCCCGAGGTGGTCGTCGGCCTGCGCAGCTCGTCGTAGCCGTAGACGACGGTTTCGGCCGCGAGGCCGCCGGAGTCGGGGAAGCTCGTCGACTGCGTCGTGCCGTCCAGTTTGTAGCGGTTGTCGAACTGGTAGCTCCCGGCCAGCTTGTCCTCGGACGCGGGGATCGTCACGGTGGTGCGGATCACCCGGTCGAGGCTGTCGTAGGCGTTGACCGCGGTCGTGTACGCCTGCCCGTCGGTGTAGCGGGTGGCGCTGGACAGCTGGCCCTTGCGGACCGTGTCGTAGACCCAGGCCGTGATGACGGGCCCGTCCGCCGCGCCCTCCCGGACCTCGGTCTTCCGGCTCAGCGCGTCGTAGGTGGTGAAGACCTTCCGGTGCCGGGCGTCCTCGATCGAGGTGACCCGGTCGAGGTCGTCGTAGGTGTACTTGGTGGTTCCCTTGTCCGGGTCGTCGGTCTGGATCTCCCGCCGCCGCAGGTCGTAGTGGTGGGTCCAGGTGTTGCCGACGCCGTCCTTCACGGTCGCCCGGTCGCCCATCGGGGTGTAGGTGTAGAAGGTCGCGTCATAGGCGCCCGCCGGGGTGCCGCCGCGGTACTGGCGCAGCTCGACGAGCCGGCCGCGGGCGTCGAAGACGGAGGTCGACGCCGTCGCACCCGCCGGCGGGGTCACCGAGGTCCGGTCGCCCGCATAGGCCGTCGTGGTGCGCCACTTCTCCCGGGTCTCCCCGTTCCCCACCAGGAAGCGCCGGACCGTCTCCCGGTTGCGGCCGTCGTAGTCGTGAGCCGTCTGCGACTCGACGTTGCCCTCGTAGGGGCCGAACAGGGTCGTCGAAGGAGCGCCGGTCGAGTAGTACTGGCCGTACTCGCGGGCGAGGTTGCCGCGGGAGTCGTAGAGGGTGTCGGCGATCAGCCGCCCGCCCCCGGGACCCGGGTCCTGAACCTGGCGCAGTCGCAGCCACCCGTCGTACAGCTCGTACGTCGGCGCGGTCTGGTCGCCCTCGGCGGTCAGCCGACGGGTGCCGATCGCGATGATCTGGCCGTCGGCGATCCGGTAGCTGAACTCCAGGTTGGGCGTCTGCTTGGCCTGCTTGGACCGGTCGGGCAGCCACACCGCACCGAGGCGGCCCAGGGCGTCGTACTGGAGGTCGGTGCGCTTGTCGTCGGCGTCCACCTTGGCGGTCGGCAGGCCGAAGGCCGGGTCGCGCTCCTCGCGGATGACGTGCGCCGTGGTCTCGTCACCGGGTTTCGCCGACGGCCCGGTCACCCGCACTTCGGTGGTCAGCCCGGCGGTGTCGGTGAAGACGGTGGTGGTGACGTTGCCCGCCGCGTCCTTGGAGGTGAGGTCGCGCCCGTAGGAGTCGTACGTGGAGGTCTCCGCCGCCACGTACGTCGCCTTCGTGCCGTCGTGGGCGGCGATCTCCTCGCTCTTGGTGAGCAGGCCCTTGACCGGGGCCGCGCCGACGGCTCCGCCGTCGTAGGAGGAGCGCTCGGCCTCCAGCAGTTGCTTCGAACGGTCGGGAGTGACCGAGCAGCTCACCGAGACGGTCTCCGACCCGGAGGGGAAGTTCAGCATCCACCGCTTGTCGTCCTGGGCGTAGCTGACGCGGACGCACCGGTCGTCGGCGTTCGTGGACACGTCGCCTTCGTCGTCGGTCTGCGTGACGAGTCCGGCAGTCGGCTCATAGGTGACCGAGCTCTCCGTCTCGCGCCACTTGCCGCCGTCGAGCGCCGTCCACGTGTGGGTCTTGGCGACGTTGACGAGGTTGGAGGTGACCGTCCCCCAGCTGCGGGTACGGCTCGCCGTCTGCCGCCGCCACGGGGTGTTGACGGTCTTGACCTCCACCGCGCCGCCTGGTCCGGCGAACTCCGTCCTCTTCAGCTCGAAGCCCGCCAGGGCGTCATGGTCGACGTGCTCGCCGCCTTCGCCGTCGGAGATCTTGACGCTCTTGGCACCGCCGTCGGCGTTCAGGCGGTCGCCGTCCATGCCGCGGAGATACAGGTGCTCGGTGAGGGAGCGGGGGTCGTTCCACCCGCCTGTCGTGACCTGGACGCGCCCGTAACCTCGCCACTGCGACCAGGTCTTGTACTTCTCCTTGGTGATGCCGTCGTCGTCGTCGAAGTGCCAGGCCGCTCCCTCGGGATAGTCGTACGACGTCAGCATGTCGGGCCCGCCGCCGGTCCGGTCCGACCGGACGATCCGGGTGACGACGTACTTGTGGAACCAGTCCTGGATCGGGTCCTCGTAACCGGGGGGCGTCCACTTCACGGGGAAGCAGCGGCGGGTGTTGGTCTCCGGTTTCGGCAGCGAGCCGAGTGTGCAGTCCTTGTCGGAGTAGTTGACGTCTATCTGGCCGCCGGACTCGTCGTAGATCGCGCCGAGCCGGTACTTGACGAACGGCGCGATGTCGTCGCCCTGCTTGTCGACGCGGTTGGGCAGCTGGACGTGGTTGAACGTCACCAGCGGCAGCGTGATGGCCGTGCCGGAGGCGAGGCCGGTGTGCTTGATCGACTTCAGCAGCAGCGCGCGGTCGACGTCCGCGTCGCCCCAGTCGTGGTCGAGCGTCCACGACTCGACGTCGCGGTAGGTGCCGTCGGCCTTCTGCACCTGGGTCTTGACCTCGATGAGCCGCTTGCGCGACCAGAACGTGGGGGTGAGCGCGCCGTGGGTGCCCTTGCATTCCGTACCGGCCGCGCAGTCGAGGTCCCAGGGGACGTCGGGCCAGTTCAGCGGAGTGTTGTCGATCTTGTCCGGGGCGCACGCGGGGGCGTCGCCGAGGCAGCGCTCGGACACGCGGAAGACGACCAGTGCCGGGGCGTTGCCGGTGAGGAGGGAGTCCGCGCGGCGGCCGTACTCGATGCGGTCGAGCCAGCCTCCCCTGACGTACGGGGTGTCGTCGGCCGGCTCGAGGTTGCGGCCGTAGCGGTTGTCCTCCTGCTTGTAGAAGTAGGTGATGGCGTTGCCGCGCGGGTCCACGACGTAGTCGAGGTTCCACCGGTAGGCCTGCTGGCACCAGGACTTGGCGAACGTGTCGCCGTGGCAGGGCTCGCCGGCGTCGTCGCCGAAGACGGGCTGGGTCCAGGCCGAACCGGTCTCGGGCTTGCCGGAGCTCCAGCCGGGCAGCCGGTTGAGGCCGAAGAAGTACTGCACGCCGTCCGGGGTGGTCAGCTTCCAGTACTCGCCGTCGCCGTCGCCGTTGGCGGTGCCGGTGTCCTTCAGCCGCTCGACGCGGGTGCCGTCGTCGTTCTTCAACCGCCAGGTGCCGTCACCGGCCTGGACGAGCTCTCCGCCGTTGCCGTTCCAGCTGATGGCGGCGTTGTCGTACGCCCAGCACTGGTCGCCCGGCGGGGTGCCCCATTCGTCCTTGGGCGCGCCGTCGTCGGCGCAGGGCTTGTACCCGCGCTGGATGTAGCCGGGCCAGTAGTCGAAGCCCTCGCCCACCCACGACGGCTGGTTGTTGGTGTTGGAGGTGCGGCCGTCCATGGCGCCGGAGGAGTAGGAGATCCCGACCTTCGGGGTCAGCTCGCCGGGCACGGGTGGCACCCGTATCGGGTAGGACCAGGAGAAGTCGCCGGACTGCTCCGACACCGACCACGTCGCCGAGGAGGAGAGCTTGGTGGCCGAGTAGTCGCCCTTGTCGCCGGAGTCGCCCGCGACCGCGGCGAGCACCGTCTGACCGCCCGTGCTCGCCGCTGCCGATGGCGAGGCCGGCGGCGAGGCGACGTCGGTGGAGAGTCTCTTGCGCTCCGTGTCGTTGTGCGAGGCCACCGGGGTCGTGGTCCGGCACTCGGGGTTCGACGGCGTGGTCAGTGCACACGAGGGCAGGCGCACCAGCCGGAGCCGGCTGCCGTAGGAGCCGCCGTACGCGCCCGCGAAGCCCGAGTAGTCGAGCTCCACCCCGACCGAGCCGTCCGCCGTCACGCCGAACACGACTCCGTCCACGCCGGCGCGCTCGCCGGCGGCGCGATCCATGACCTGGACCTTGACCTTGCTCGCGGCGGGCGCGACGCTCCTTTCCGTGCCGCGCGGCGCGCGCACCCACACCGGGAGGTCACCCGCGCGCTTCTCCTGCGCCGCGGCCGGCACCTCGGACTCGGCGGCGCCGGGCCGAGGCCATTGCGCCGCCGGCGTGGTCGCTCCGCCAGCCGCGGGATCGGGCTTGCGGGCGACGGCTTTCAGTGGCCGCCCGGCGACCACCCGCTCCGTTTTCCCGACGCCGGGCGGCTCCTTCCTGGGAGCCGCCGACGCCTGTTCGGGTACCGCTACGAGCGTGCCGGCGGCGAGCACCACCGCCGACAACGCGGCGAGGTGACGTGTGAGCCTGCCGGGGCTCTTGGACCTGCCCATCTGCATCCTCCGGACTGCTGATCACCGCGCGGCGTGCTCGCCGCAGCGGCGGAGAAGAGTTCGTGAAGTGGTCGCGCCCGGGGGGCGCGTGCCGTGGTCCGGCCCGCTCAGGGGCCGGTGTCGGTGGGGAGTTCCGTGCCGCCTGCCAGCATCTGGATCTGTTCGTCGGTCGCGATCCCCTGGAAGGCCCACACGTCGTCGATCACACCCGGCCAGTACTCGCCGTACGCGCCGTCCGTCTTGGTCCGGCCGAGCTGCAGCCCCTTGCCCGCGTTGAACCCGAGCACGTTGTACCGCCACGACACGTGGTCCTCGGTCTGCTCCGGCTCGCCGTTGACGTAGAGCCTCATCTGGTCCTGGAAGGCGTCGTAGACGATCGCCACGTGGTCCCATTCCAGGCCTGACTGGAAGGCGGAGTGCTGGGCGGTGGGGCGATTCGGACCGGTCACGTCCTTGTCGGGCATCTCGATCTCGTAGCCGCCCGCATTGGCCGGGTCCGTCGAGTCGGGCCGGTAGCGCAGGGTGAAGGCACTGTTCACGGAGCCCTCCTGGCTGAAGATCGCCGAAGCCCGGCTCGGCCGACCGGCCGTGGTCACCCAGCCGGCGACGGTGAAGCTGTCATCGGTGCGCACGACGGGGCCGGCGGAGGCCGCGTAATCGCCGTTGCCGTCCAGGACGAGGGCGCCGGGCGGGGTGCCCACCCAGCCCGCGGCCTGGTCGATCCGGGCATTGCCGTACAGGGTGACGTGCCGTCCCGCGCCGGCGTCGTCCGCCGCGATCGTCAGCGGTGAGCCGGAGGCCATGGCGGCGATCTCCGAGTCGCTGATGACCTGGTCGAACATCCGAACCTCGTCGATGTCCCCTGGGAAGAACGACGAGGGCGAGCCGCTGTAGGAGCCGGCGCCCATCTGCACCGGTCCGGCGGCCTTCCACGGCGTGGTGTACGCCGTCGTGGACGCGAGCTTGCCGTTGACGTACAGCTTGATCTGCTTGGCGGCGGCGTCGTAGACCCCCGCCAGGTGCGTCCACACGCCACCCTGCGGGACCGTCGTGGACTGCGCTCGGATGGTCGTGGCGCTCGCGTCGTTCCCGGTGTTCCGGTTGAAGATCCACCGGTCGTAGGAGGACGAGTAGTAGAGCTCGAACGACGGTTTCACCGAGTCGGTCTGCGTGGCGATGATCCCGGCGTGCGCCGGTTTGGTGGCCGCCAGCTTCGCCCAGGCCGTGACCGAGAAGCTCTTGCCCGTGTCCAGCACGGGCCCGGCGGTCTTGAGATAGCCGGTCGTGCCGTCGGCGCGCGCCGCGTTGCCGTACTTGCCCGCGGTGCCGAAGGTGACGCCGCCGACCTTGCCCGCCGGATGGGTTCCGGTGACCTCCTCGGCGCGGCCGGCGCCCGCCGCCTCGTCCAGCTTCCAGTACGCGGTGCTCGGGCGGACCGCCGAGGCCGAGTCGTTCAGCTTCCAGCGGGCGTTCACGATGGGGTGCTGGGTGAACAGGTCACCGATCTCCTCAGGGGTGAGGATGCGGTCGAAGATCCGCACGTCGTCGATCTCGCCGGGGAAGAAGGATGCCAGCGCCCCGTTGGAGGACCCGGCGCCGATCCGCACCGGTCCGGCGGCCTTCCACGGCGTGGTGAACGCCGTCGAGGACGCGAGCTTGCCGTTGACGTACAGCTTGATCTGCTTGGCGACCGAGTCGTACACGCCGACGAGGTGCGCCCACTCCCCTCCCTGCGGAGCGGTGGCGGACTGCGCCCGGACGGTCGTGGCGTTCGCGTCGTTCCCGGTGTTCCGGTTGAAGATCCACCGGTCGTAGGAGGACGAGTAGTAGAGCTCGAACGACGTCCGTACGGAGTCGTTCTGACTGGCGATCATGCCCGCGTGATCGGGTTTGTCCTCCGGAAGCCGTGCCCACGCCGACACCGCGAAGCTGGTGGCGGTGTCGGCCACCGGCCCGGCGGTCACCGCGTTGCCGGTGGTGCCGTTGAGCTGCATCGCCGTCTTGGAGACGCCCTGCACCCCCAGCGTCACGCCTCCCTCGACCGCGGCCGGGAACCTGCCCGTGGCATCGGCGACCTGCGTGGAGTCGACGGGGTCGTCCAGTGCCCACTCCGCCCGGGCCGGAGCTCCCGCCTTGGCCCGGTACGCGTAGTAAGCCCGCTCGCTGGCGTTGCCCGCCGCGTCGAACGCCTGAACGGTGACGAAGTTGATGCCGGCGTGGTCGGGGGCGACCTGGATCGTCACCGGCCCGCCGGGCGTGGCCGGCTTGCGCTCGATGGCCTGGGTGGCGTTCTCGTTGATCCCGAACCAGTACTTCGTCACGTCGGCGTCCGGGGCGTCCGCGGTGAAGGTCGCGTAGCGGCCGACGCCGTCGTACCAGGGGTCGTCGTCGTTATCCGGGTCGGACTCCGGATAAACGGTGGAGGTCACCGTCGGGGACGCCGGCCAGCCCTTGTCGTAGGTGAAATAGCAGGAGGTCGCGTCGCCCGCGTAGCTCCACGGACTGTACTGGTAGCCGTCCCAGGTCCGTACGGCCCAGTCGATCGTCTTCTTCTCGGGGATGGACGCGGGCAACGTGACCTGGAAGGTCGATCCGCTGGTCTTCGGCCCGATCTTGGCGGAGGTCCACCGGCGCGCGCCGTCCCAGCCGGCGGCGAACTCCGCGTACACCTTCTTGGCGTCCCCGGAGTCCGGGTCGCGCAGCACCGCCAGCAGGGTCGGGGGCACGCGCACGGCCGGAGCGGGGCTGCGGACGCACTTGCCGCCCGGTTTCATCGCCAGGTCGCTCATCTTCGGCTGGGGCGGCGGGGTGTTGTAGTTGACGCGCAGGTAGGCGTCGTCGGCGAACCTCTTCCAGCCGTACGGGTCGCTCTCGTAGCCGGCCCGCAGCCCGAACGTCGTCGTGGACCACCTGAAGGCGGCGGCGTCCTTCACGGCCTTGGTGGCGTCGAACTCCACGTCGCCGCCCGGGCAGTCGGAGGACCACCCCTTGGCCACGTCGCGGGTGTCCAGATGGTCGATCCAGTTGTCGTCGGTGGAGTTCCAGGTCGACCCGTCGACGAACGCCTTGGTGCGCCACAGTTGCACCGTGCGGCCGTCACAGGAGTAGGACCAGGTCTCCTTGGCCACGAAGTCGGCCGAGATGATGTGCTTGCCCGCGTACGCGCTGGTCGACATGCGGTAGAAGAGGCGCTTGACGTCGGACGGCGCGCACTTGGCGTCGCCCGCGCAGTGGCCGAGTCCGGCGTCCGGCTTGCCGCCGAACTTGTAGAACGAGGTGCTCGGGTAACTGCGTGACACGTACGCCCAGGCGGATGCCTTGACGGTCTTCCACACGGGGTCGATGTAGACGGGGAACGTCGTGTCGGGGGCGTTCAGCAGCCGCGCGTCCGGGGTGAGCGTGAGGCCCTGCCCGTCCACCGCCGTCCCGAGGTCGGCCACCTTCGACGTGGGCGACGGACCGTCCGCCAGGTCGTCCCCGGCGCGGGACGCCCGATCCGGCGCCGCCCCCGCGGGCTCGGTGGAGTCCCACATGATCGCCCCGGGCGCCTCGAAGACCGGGCCGCCCGCGGCCTGCTCGACGGCGCGCAGCCGTCCGTCCGCCTCCTTCCGGACGGTGAGCCCCGCACCCGCGATGCCCAGGCGCAGCGTGGCGAGCGCGCCACCGGACAGCGCCTCGCGGGTCTTGACCACCAGGGTGTGGGCGAAGCCGTCGGTGTCGGCACGCACGACCAGGTCGACGTCCTTCGACACGTCGTGGTAGACCGCCGAGTCTCCCCGCAGCTCAGGCTCGGGAAGTCCGCCCGGCCACGTCAGCTCCATGGACCGGCCGGCGCGGGACATCCGCACGAGCGGCGCGTCGCCGCCGCCGGACACCGCCAGCTCGACGGTGGACGCGCGTGGCCCGATCGATCCGTCGGCCCTGCGGACCATGGTGGTGTCGGGATCCACCCAGTGATCACCCTGGCGCACGCGGACCGGACGCAGGTGCTCGACGGCCGTGTACGAACCGTCCGGGTTCGCGAAGACCTCCCGTGACTCTCCTCGCCTGGCGAGGATCTCCGCCTCGCGGCCGGTGCGGCGGGCGAGTGCGCGGGCCTGCCCGTCGGTTCCCGCCTTGGGCTCGGGCTCGGCGGCGTGTGCCACCGGCCCCGCTCGTTGGACGTCGAAACCCGTGAGCATCGACGCGCAGACAATCCCCGCCGCCGTGGCGGCGACCAGCCTTCGGAACACCGGCACCTTCTTTCGCGCGCACGCTGCGGCACCGGCGCGACGCGCCGGGCCACCAGCACTGATGTGGGCACAAGATCAGCAAACGAGCCCACGGTACGCTCGGCCGCGCGTTCGCGAATCAGTCATCGGCGGGGGTGGATTCCGGGCCGGTTGAGTCATCTCACGGCCGCGATTGGGTATGCCGTCCCGGCGGTCCTCAGTCGGTGCGGACGATGCCGGCCAGCTCGTCGCGCGAGGACACCCCGAGCTTGGGGAACGCGCGGTAGAGGTGGGAGCCGACCGTCCGCACGCTCAGGAACAGCTGTTCGGCGATCTCCCGGTTCGTCCGGCCCTGCGCGGCCAGCCGTACGACCTGGAGCTCCTGCGGGGTGAGACCGCCGAGCCGGTCGGCGGCACGGCTGCGCGGAACGGTGACGTCACCACTGGCACGCAGCTCGCCGAGCGCCCGGGCCGCCCAGGGGGCGGCTCCGAGCCGCTGGAACCGGTCCATCGCGTCCCTGAGCAGGTGCTGTGCCTCGCCGCGCCTGCGGGCGCGCCGCAACCACTCCCCGTACGACAGCTCCGTGCGGGCCTGCGCGAAAGGGTGCTCGGCCTTGTCGTGGAGGCGCAGGGCCGCCTGGAAGAGCTCCTCGGCCTCCCGCGTGGTGCCGGTCAGGGCACGGCAGCGCAGCACGACGGCATCTGCCCAGGGTTGCCGTACGTGGGACGCCCACTCCCGAAGCCGGCCAAGGCTCTCCGCGGCGGCGGCGCCGCTGCCGGTCCTCACCGTCGCCTCGATGACGTCCTCCGCGGCAAGGACTTCCACCAGGGCGTGGTGGTGCGGTCCGCGGGACAGCCCGCGAAGGTGCTCCAGCGCGGTCTCGTGGCGGCCGAGGCCGAGGTCGAGCAGCCCGAGCGCCCACGTCCCCATGGCGGCGCTCATGCGCAGCCCCCGGGACTCGCCGAACCGCACCGCCTGCTCCGCCAGCTCCTGGCAGCGCTCCTCCTCACCGCTGAGCGCGGCGAGCATCGCGGCGATCGCGGTCAGCCGGCCGGACCCCTGGTCGCGCCCGATGTCGGCGGCCACCTGAAAGCCTTCCGAGACGTCGATGAGCGCGTCACGACACTCCCCCAGGAACAGCCGGGCCTGAGCGCGTAGCTCCAGCGCCCCGGGCAGCAGCTCTACCATGCCGTGCGTGCGGTACTCATCCACGAGCCGGCCGGCCAGTTCGGCGGAGGCCGGGCTGTCCCCCATGGCGAGCGCGAGGCAGGCGGCGCTCAGCATGTCGCTCCATTCGCCGCCGGGGGTGCGGCGTGCCTCCGCGATGGCCGTGCGGGCGGCCGCGAAGTCCTCCGGCTGCCGGCCGATGAAGAAGTCCACCACCTCCGACATGGCCGTGCCGAAGCGGAAGGCGAAGGATTCGGGGGGAGCGGACAAGCGGCGGAGCAGACCGACCGACCGCCCGGCCACGGCTGGGCTGCCGGCGAGCAGCGCGCCCCGGATCGCCTCCACCAGCATCGCGGCGGCCTTGCCCGGATCCGTCCCGGTGATGCGTTCGGCACCGGTGATGAGCAGGTGGCCCGCCTCTTCCGGGGAGCCGCGCTGGGCCTCGGCCACGGCCCGGACACGGTCGAGCTCGGCCAGCGCCGACGGCGTTCCCATGAGATCCGCGGCGGCTTCGGCGAGGGTGACGGCGCGATCGAGCCGGCCGGACGCGACGGCCAGTGCCGCCGCCGCGCCCAGACGGCGCGCCCGCGCCGGGATCTCGCCTGTCAGCTCGGCCGCGCGTTCGTAGGCGGCGCCGGCCGCCGCGTAGCCGTTGGCGGCGCGCGCCCGTTCCGCCGCGTCTTCGAGCTCGGCCGCGGCCTGATCGTCCGGTCCGGTGGCGGCCGCCGCCAGGTGCCACGCGCGCCGGTCGCCGTCCCGGTCGCCGATCAGCGCGGCGGCCAGTGCCCGGTGCGCCGCGATCCGGCGGCCGAACGGAGCGGCCTGCAGGGTGACGGTCCGGATGAGCGGGTGCCGGAACATCACCTTCCGGCCGTCCAGGGTGACCAGACCGGCCGCCTGGACCGGATCCAGGTCGGCGACAGAAGCCCCGAACATGGCGGCGGCACGAAGGATCGGCTCCAGCTCGCCACTGGTGTCGGCGGAGGCGATGAGCAGGATGGCCTTGGACGGTTCGGGCAGGCGGTCGATCCTGCTCTCGAACGCCAGGCGGACACGACCGGCCGGCGGGAGCACGCCGTGCCCGATGTCGAGTGGGAACAGGCTTCCCGCGCGCTGCTCCGGCGTCAGCCGTCTCGGCAGCTCGACGAGGGCGAGCGGGTTTCCCTCGGCGTCGTCCAGGAGCCGGTCCCGCACGTGCGGCGCCAGGTCGGGCGCGTGCTCGGCGAGCAGCGCGGCGGACTCCGGCCGTGCCAGGGCGCCGAGACGCAACCCGGGCATCCCCAGCGTCTGCAGGTCCCCCTCGCCGTCTCTGACGGCGAAGATCAGGGCAAGGCCCTCCGAGCCGAGCCTGCGCGCGGTGAACGTCAGCGCCTCAGCCGAGGGCCGGTCGAGCCAGTGCGCGTCGTCGATCAGGCACAGCAGGGGCCGCTCGGCGGCGAGATCGGACAGCAGGGTCAAGGTGGCGAGGCCGACCAGGAACCGGTTCTCCCCTGGCGGGTCGCCCAGTCCGAAGGCACCGCGCAGGGCGGCCGCCTGGCGGGGCGGCAGTGCGTCGACACGGTCGAGCACCGGCTTGAGCAGGAGATGCAGGCCGGCGAAAGGCAACTCCGCCTCGGACTCGACCCCGGTGGTGCGCAGCAGCTCCATGCCGCGCGCCTGCTCGGCCGCGTACTCCGCGAGGGCCGACTTGCCGATGCCCACGTCGCCTGCGATGACCAGCGCGCCGCTGCCGCCTTCCCGGAGGGCTTGGAGCAGCCGGTCGATCTCCGCCTTCTCGGCGGCTCGTCCATGTAACAAGGCACCCCTACCTCGGCCGATCACCTTCCTGGAGCACCAGTCTGCCATGGACGATCATCTCCCTGTCAGGCCGGATGTCATGCCGGATCGTCCGGAGCTCCAGGAGCCGACGATGGCTATTGGCGGGAGAGTACGCGGGTGAGGCCCGCCAGGATGGTCGTCGTGAGGATCCACCCCGCGGCGATCAGCGCGGCGGCGAGCCACTGTTGCAGGTCACGCGGGCCGAACGCGCTCTCCTGTCCGAAGGTGATGATCGGGAGGAGCAGGTCCAGGGTGTAGAGGAAGGGGCTGAAGGGAGGTGCCTCACCGGGTTTGAAGGCCGGTGGCTGGTGGATGTCGAAAGCGACCGTGCCTATGAGGAGAAGGGCGGCGAGCCAGAGCGCGGCGCGGAACGGGCGGTAGCCGTACCCGACGGTCCAGTCCTGCAGGTAACCCCAGAGCCGCGCCCCGAGCCGCTGCCCCGTCCGGCGGCGGCGCTGTTTGGCCAGCAGCACGTCCCGAGCGGCCTCGTCGTGACCATGCCGGCGGTAGACGGCGGCCAGCTGCTCGTACGGTTGCGGCTGGTAGGCCTCCTTGGCCAGCCAGTCAAGGCGCTCCTGGACGGGCAGGGGCGCCTCCAGGCTGTCGTAGGTGAAGCCGTTCATCAGGAGTTGAGCGGGCCACCGGTCTGGAACGTCGTCGAGCAGGCCGACCCGGGTGTGGCGAAGGTCGACGGTGCGCAGCAGCAGGGTCTCCGGGCCGATCTTCAGCGAGGCCGCTTCGACGCCACGCAGGTGAAGGTCGCCGTCGAGAGTGGTCTCGGCGAAGCACAGCGTGGAGGCGATCCGGGAGTTCCTGATCGAGAGGGCTCCGGTGGCCGTGAAGCCCTCGCAGCAGTCGACGCCACCGCCCGCGGTCACTTCCCACAGGGACAGAGCGCGCCCGCCGGGATTGCTGAGGGCGGCGCCGTGAAACTCCACGGTGCCCTCGACCTTGGCGTTGATGAGCACGATCTCGCCTTCGGCGCTGAAGCCCTCGCTGCAGCTGAGCCTGCCGGTGACCCCCAGCCGCCGCAGTGAGAGCGCCGTCGCGCCCGGGTTGGAGAGCCTCCCGCCGTCGACGTTGAGCGATCCGCGGACCTGCGTCGAGTCCAGGAAGACCGCTCCGGTCGCCACGAAGCCGGGTGTGGCCCGCAGTCCGCCGCCGAGCTCCATCAGCGGTGCGTTCAGCGCGCGTCCGCCCGGATTGGCCAGCGTCGCGTGGCGGAAGAAGAGCTGCCCGGCCACCTGGGCTCCGCGCAGGAGGACTTCGCCTTCGGCGGCGAAGCCCTCATCGAAGTGCAGCCTGCCCTCGACGGTGAGCCTCTCCGCGTTCAGGGCGACGCCGCCGGGGTTGGACAGCCGGGCTCCGCCGAACTCGCATCGGCGCCCCACCCGGGCATCCTGCACGCTCAGCTCGCCGTACGAGAGGAAGCCGTGCCGACCCGACAACCCGCCGTCGACGACGATCCCCTCGGCGGTGAGGCCGCGGCCGCCCGGCCGCCCGACCCGAGCGCCGTCGAGCGTCATCGTCCCGCCGATCCTGGCGCCCGCGAGGCGCATCTCACCGTCGATGACGGCGTTCGCGCACAGAAGATCCCGGTTGACGGTCAGGCCGTCGGCGTGGACGGCCGGATCCGCGTGGATCGCCGTGTCGCTGAGATCCATCGTCCCGGACACGTGCGCTCCACCGAGCCGGATCGGGCCGTCCATCAGGCACCCCTCCAGGCGCAGGCCTCCAGCGATCACGGCATCCGCGGCCCGCAGTCCGGGTAACCGGGAAGCCGCGAGGTCGACCAGGCCCGTGCGGGCTCCGGTGAGGACGGGCGCCTCCTCGAACTCGCAGCCGGTCAGGATCAGAGGGTGCTGCACCTCGGCGTCGGACAGGTCCAGCCGGCCGGTGATCCGGGCTCCGGACAGCCGCAGGCCGGGCGTCTGTCCCGGCAGGCGTTCCTGGGCGCCGAGCAGCAGCTTCGCGATGACCGCGGCCCGGACGGGGACGCCGGGAAGCTCTACCGGACGCGCTACGGGAAACGCCTCCCAGAGGACGAGTTCCGGCTCGGAGAGATCATCGGTGATCACAGGGGCACTCCCGGAACGTCGTACGCGTCGGTAAGGAGATGCTCCAAGGTCATCACCGACTTCGCAACAGCGAAGACCTCTGCCGAGCCGGTCACTCTGCCCGGCTGATCCGGTGCCGGGAGCGGGTCACCAGCTGCCGGTGGCGCCGCCTCCGCCGCCGCTGCCGCCGCCGAAACCGCCGAAGCCGCCATCGCTGTCGGCCGCGGCGGGTCCCGCGATCGCGAGCATGGCGCAGGCGGCCAGCGCCACCGCGCCCACGACGATGCGCCGCAGTCGCCGGATGCCGGTCTTGCCGTTGTCGTTCATCGGTCCTCCTCGGTCGTGTCGGTTCCGGCGCCCATTGTGGGCAAGATCGGCCCCTGGGTGAATGGCCGCGGACCCGTAAATCCGGCGCCTCAGTGGTTTCACGTATCCCGCGGGCGACGGGGGCAGGCGGCTCACGGCGTTCACCGGATGCCGCGGCGGCCGGGTGCCGTCTCATCCTGCTGACAGCCAACGGCCAGGGGCCCGCCGAAGCGCGTGGTCACCGCGAGCAGCGAGGATGCCACCTTTGTCACACATCGCCGCGACGCCGGCACAACGTACAGACACGGACGCGGAACCGGCACCGCACTGGTGGGCCGGGGCGCTCACGCTCGCCGAGCGGCTGGCGCTCACCACCCGGCCCGCTCCCCGCGAGAGCGACCTGGCCGAGCGGCGGCTCGCGCGCTGGCGGGCCGCCCACCGCATGGACGAGGACGGCCGGTTCGAGGCCAGGCTCGCCGACCTCGGCATCGACGCCGACGTGCTGCTCGCGCTCCTGGCCGAGCCGCCCGAGGAGCTGGCGGCGCGCGCACCCCGGCCCGCCTGGGCCGGCACCGTCGAAGCCGCGCTCGCGGCGGCCTCGATCCAGGTCGCGCCGCCGGAGCTCGACGAGGCGGCGTTCACGTGGGACGCGGGGTTCGCGCGGATCGTCGCCCCGTTCGTCCGGGACGCCGTCGACCGGATCGCGGCCGGTGCGCCGGACGGGCTCGGGAAGCCGGCGGCTCTGCGGCGCGGGTTCGCGGACCAGCTCGGCAGGCAGCTCGTCTCGCTCGCCTCGCGCGTGCTCGTCCTGGAGCTGAACGTGGCCCGGGTACGCGGCGAGCTGCACGGGGACAGCGCCGAGGAGCGTTTCCGGTCCTTCACGGCACGGCTGGCCGGCCGGGAGGGGCTGGCGGGGCTGCTGTCCGAGTACGTCGTGCTGGCACGGCTGATGGCCCAATGCGCCGGCCACGCCGTGGAGAACTACCTGGAGCTGCTGCGGCGGCTGGCCGCCGACCGGTCCGCGATCGTGGCGGAGCTGTTCGGCGGGACCGAGCCGGGACGGCTGGCCGAGGTGGTCATGGGCGTGGGCGACGGTCACCGAGGCGGGCGGTCGGTCGGGCTGCTGCGGTTCGAGAGCGGGGCGCGGGTGGTCTACAAGCCGCGGTCGCTGGCCGTGCACGCGCACTTCAACCGGGCGCTCGGCTGGCTCGACGACCGGATGCCCGGCCTCGGCCTGCGCGTGCTGACCGTGCTGGAACGGCCGGGCCACGGCTGGGTGGAGTACGCCGAGCACGGGCCCTGCGCGGACGAGGCCGGCGTACGTGCCTTCTACCGGCGGCAGGGCGCCCTGCTGGCCCTGCTGTACGCGCTCGACGGCGTGGACTTCCACTTCGAGAACCTCATCGCCGCCGGTGACCAGCCGGTGCTGGTCGACCTGGAGGCGCTGTTCCACCCGGCGATCCCCAGGGGCGGCGCCCGCGGGCGTACCGACGACGACCCGGCCGAACGGGCGCTGGACACCTCGGTCGCCCGGGTGGGGCTGCTGCCGGCCGTCGTGTGGAGCAAGGACGGCGGCGCCCTCGACATGGGAGGCATGGGCGGGGACGCGGGCAGCACGCTGCCGTTCGAGTCGGCCGGCTGGTCCGCCGCGGGGACCGACGAGATGCGGCTGATCCGGGAGCGGGCGGCCTTCCCCGGCAGCAGCAACCGACCGGGCGTCGGTGACGCCGTCGCCGATCCGGCCGACCACGTCGAGGACTTCCTGTCGGGTTTCACCGGCGCGTACGAGGTCATCGCCGCCCACCGCGACGACCTGCTCTCGCCCGGCGGCGTCCTGGCGGCCTTTCAGGGGGACGAGATCCGCGTGGTGATGCGGCCCACGCAGCTGTACGGCACCCTGCTGCTGGAGTCGACCCACCCGGATGTCATGCGTGACGCCCTGGACCGCGACCACGTGCTCGACGCGCTGTGGGCCGCCTGCGCCGACGACCCGGTCCGCCGCCGGCTGGTCCCCGCCGAGATCGCCGACGTCTGGAACGGCGACATCCCCCTCTTCGCCGGCCGCCCCGGCACGCCCGACCTGTGGACCAGCCGGGACGAGCCGCTGGCCGGCGCGCTCACGGGCGTGCCCTCCTCGGACGCCGCCGCCAAGATCCGCGCCATGGGCCCCCGGGATCTGGCCGAGCAGCAGTGGATCATCCGCGCCACCCTGGCCAGCCGCCGCGACCGCGACCGCGTCTGGACCTCCACCGCCCCTGCGGCTCCCGCCGCCCCCACCCCGCCGGCGGACGGGCTCGCGGACCGGCTCGTGGCCATGGCCACGGCGCTCGGGGACGAGCTCGCCGAACGCGCCCATCGCGACGCCTCCGCCGCCAACTGGCTCGGCATGGAGCTCGTGGGCGAGACCCGCTGGACGGTCGGCACGCTCAAGAGCGACCTGTACGGCGGCACCCCCGGCGTCGCCCTCTTCCTCGGCCAGCTCGCCAGGATCACCGGCGAGACCCGCCACGCCGACCTCGCCATGCGGGCCCTGGCCTGGGTCCCCGGCTTCGTGGACGGCATCGCCGGGAATGCCACGGCGTTCCCGTGCGGGCCCTTCAACAGCGCCGTCGGGCTGGCGTACGCGCTGACGCACCTGGCCCGCGACCTCGACGCGCCCGACCTGCTCGACCACGTCGAACCCCTGATCGCCGCGACGACCGGCGCCGCCGCCACGGACGAGGGACTCGACGTCGTGGGCGGCGCGGCCGGCTGCCTGGCCGCGATGCTCGCCGTCCACGAGGCGACCGGGCTGCCGAACGCGCTGGACGTGGCCCGCGCCTGCGCCGACCGGCTCGTCGAGACGGCGCGACCGCAGGACGGCGGGGTGGCGTGGCATGGTCACATCCCCGCCTCGGCGCCCTTGACCGGGTTCTCCCACGGGGCCGCGGGGATCGGCTGGGCGCTGCTCCGCTTCGCCGCCCGGACCGGCGAGGAACGGTACGCGGAGACCGGCCTGGCCGCCTTCGCCTATGAGCGTTCCCGCTTCGACGCCCGCATCGGCAACTGGCCCGACTTCCGGGACCTGCCCGGCGCCTCGGCGAACCCCTCCGGCCTGCCTCCGTCCATGCAGGGGTGGTGCCACGGCGCGCCCGGCATCGGCCTGGCCCGCGCCGACCTCCTCCGCCGTCCCGGCCTGAACGCCGAAGCGGCCGATGTCCTCGCCGCCGACCTGGACGTGGCACTGCGCTCGTACCTGAGCAGCCCGCCCGGCATCGTCGGCCACAGCCTGTGCCACGGCGAGGCCGGGAACCTGGAGCTCCTCACCCACGCCGTCGCCGCGGGCAGGCACGACCTGGCGGACACCCTGCGCCTGCGGGCCGGCGTCCTGCTCGCCCAGCTCGCCGACGGCCCGCTCTGCGGCACCCCGGGCGGCGTGACGACGCCGGGTCTGATGTCCGGTTTGGCGGGGATCGGGCACGGTCTCCTGCGGCTGGCCGCCCCCGCCGAGGTGCCGTCCGTCCTGGTCCTGGCCCCGCCGGCCGCCTGAAGCGCCACGTACCCGTTAAAGAAAGGGGCTGCCGTGATGCGGCGCCGCGTCCCCGTCCGCCTGCAACTGACCACGAGCGAGTGCGGGGCCGCCGTCCTGGCCATGCTGCTGAGCCACCACGGCAGGCACGCCTCGGTCGCCGAGTGCCGTGACCTGCTGGGCCCGGGCAGGGACGGCGTGTCCGTCGCCCGGCTGGTCGCGGCGGCCCGCGAGTACGGGCTGACGGCCACGGCGGAACGGGTGGCGGATCCGCTCGGCGAGCCGCGGCGGGCGCCGTTCATCGCCTACTTCTCCGCCCACCACTTCGTCGTCGTCGAAGGGCTGGGCAGGGGCGGCGTGCGGATCGTCGACCCGGGCAACGGCCGCCGCACCATGCCGCGGGAGGAGTTCGCGCGGCGTTACGGCGGCGTGGTGATCGAGTGCGCGCCCGGTCCCGGGTTCGTCAGGAGGCGCGCGTCGCCGTGGCGGTCGACGCCGGCCCGCTACCTGCGCGACTTCGCGGCGGTGCCGGGCGGCCGGCGTCGCCTGGCCGGGGTGCTGGCGTTGGCGGCGGCCATCCAGCTGCTGGCGCTGGCGCTGCCACTCGCCACCAAGTCCGTGGTGGACGAGCTGGTCCCCGCCGGGCGCGGCGACCTGCTGCCGGTGCTCGGCTGGGCGGTGTTCGGCACGGCGGCGCTCCACGGCACGCTCACCTTCCTGCGCGCACGCCTCCTGCTCGCCCTCCGGGCCCGCGCCGACGAGCGGCTGACCGGCCGTTTCGTCGGCCACCTGCTGCGGCTGCCGATCGGGTTCTTCCTCCAGCGCAGCCGGGGCGACCTGCTCCTGCGCGTCGGCAGCATCGCCACCACCAGGGAGGCGGTCACGCAGCAGAGCGTCACGCTCGCGCTCGACATGGTCCTGCTGTCCGCGTACGGGATCGCGCTCGTCCTCCTCGTCCCCTGGTACGCGCTCATGGTCGGCGCGCTGGCGGCCGGGCAGGCGGGGCTGATGGTGGCCTCGTACCGGCGGCTGCGGCCCCTGTCCCAGGCCGAGCTGGGCGCCCGCGCGGGCGAGCAGGGGTATCTCGTCGAGACGTTGCAGGCGATGCTGCCGCTCAAGGCCAACGGCGTGGAGTCGCGGGCACAGGCGCGCTGGCGGGAGCTGTTCGGGACGTACCAGACGGCCATGCTGCGGCGGGGGCGCTCCAGCTCCTGGTTCGAGGCGGTGCAGGGAGCGGTGGCCGTGTTCGCGCCGCTCGCGCTGCTGTGGTGCGGCGCGTGGCTGGTGCTCGGCGGGCGCATGTCGCTGGGCACCATGCTGGCGGTGAACGCCCTGGCGATGTCGGTGCTGGCGCCGTTGCAGGCGTTCGTGGGGGCGGTGCAGCTGTTCTCCATGCTGCGCGGCCAGTTCGAGCGCATCTACGACGTGCTCGACGCCGCCCCCGAGCCGAACGGCGCCCGCGTGCTGCCCGCCGGACGGCCGGTGGCGATCCGGGCCGAGGGCGTCGCCTTCCGGTACGCGCCCGACTCGCCGCCCGTGCTGCGGGAGCTGTCGTTCGAGGTGCCCGCGGGGGCGAAGCTCGGCGTCGTCGGGCGTACCGGGTCAGGCAAGAGCACGCTCGCCCTGCTGGTGCTCGGGCTGCTGCGGCCGGAGACGGGCGAGATCCGGCACGACGGCGTACCCGTCCAGGAGCTGGACGTGGCGGCGCTGCGGCGTGAATGCGGCGCGGTGCTGCAGGAGCTGTCGCTGTTCAACGGCTCGATCCGCGACAACATCACGCTCGGCAGCCCGGACGCCACGGACGACGACGTGGTGACCGCCGCGCTCGTCGCGGGGCTGCACCACGACGTCGAACGGCTGCCCATGGGCTACGACACCAACGTCGGCGAGGGCGGCGCCGCGCTCTCGGCCGGGCAGCGGCAGCGGGTCGCGCTCGCCAGGGCCATCGTGCACCGGCCGCGCCTGCTCATCCTCGACGAGGCCACCAGCCACCTCGACCCCCAGACCGAACGCCGGGTCGACGCCGCCCTGTCGGAGCTGCGGGTCACCCGGATCGTCGTCTCGCACCGGCTGAGCGCGATCCGCGACGCCCACGAAGTCCTCGTCATCGATCAGGGCCGCATCGTCGGCCGCGGAACCCACGAAAGGCTGGTGAACAGCCCAGGACCCTACCGCGACCTGTTCGGCGCTCCGCCGGTGCCCGATCCGCTGAGCGCCTGAAATTACCCATCTTCATGAAAGGAGACAGAAATGTCGGCCGACGACCAGATCAGATCCTGGAAGACCCCCGAGCTCCGCGGGCACGACGAAGCCCACCCCGCGGGCGAGATCAACCTGGGCGCCCTGAGCGGCGGCGAGAAAGAGCTCCCCGGCTTCGACGACTACACCAACTTCTTCAGCTGCTGGCAGAGCTGCGACCGCTCCATGTGGGTCGGGACCTGCCGCTTCTCCAGCCTCGGCTGCTGCTGACCACGAGCAAAGGAGCACACACCATGACGAACGACGACCTGATCCGTTCCTGGAAGGACCCCATCAACCGGGCGGCCTACGGGGCCGGCCTGCCGCACCCCGCCGGCGACCTCGATCTGGAGACGGCGCGGCTGGCGGGCGGCGTGGAGCAGGAGCCGGCGAACGGCACCCAGCACCTGTCCACCATCGGCTGCTGCGGCGGCTACACCTCCGAGGTGCGCTGCGCGATCAGCGCGCTGTACCCCATCCCCATGTGCCTGGCTTTGACCCTGCTCTGACAGGCCGGTGACCGGCCGCGCGGCACCGGATCCGTGCCCGCGGCCGGTCACTCGGCGAGCCGGCGCGCCAGGGCGGCCCGGGTCTTCACCCCGAGCTTCCTGAACACGCTGGCCAGGTGCGTCTCCACCGTCCTGGGGCTGAGAAACAGGCGCTCGCCGATCTCCCGGTTCGTCATGCCGTACGCGACCAGCTCGGCGATCTCCCGCTCCCGCTCCGACAACGAGCTCCCCGCGCCGGGCCGGTGGGCCAGGCCGGCGGCCATCCGGCGCTGCTCGACGCCCACCTGGGCCGCCAGCCACGGCGCGCCGCACGACAGGAACAGCTCCTTCGCCTGCCCGAGCTGCTGCTTGGCGGCCCGCGAGTCGTCGTCGCGGCGCAGCACGCCCGCCAGCAGCATCCGGCCGAGCGCCTCCCCGATGGGCAGCCCGGCAGCCGCGAACCGGTCCACGGCCTCGCGCGCCGCCTCCTCCGCCTCGGCCTGCCGGCCCTGCGCGAGCGCGAGGACGGCACGGGCCCGCGCCAGGAAACCCGCCTGCACGGGAGGGGCGCCGAGCTCCACGACGCGGGCGGCTCGCTCGTACCACTCCCTGCCCGCCGTCAGATCGCCCCGGGTGACCTCCACCTCCGAGCGCAGCGCGTAACTGCCGACCACGCCCGGGCCGAGACCGGCCGGGTCGGCGGGCACCCGCGACGCCAGCAGCCGCCCGCACGCCTCCGTCTCGCCGACCGAGAACAGCACCTCCGACACCGCCTGGTCCGAGATGGTCCGCCACCAGGCCGAGCGCAGCACCTGCCCCCGCCGCGCCGGCTCGATCAGCGGCATCGCCGCGTCCGGGCCGTTCAGCCACAGCAGCGGGCGCGACTTCGTGACGTGGACGAACGCCAGCATCTCCGCGCTGCCCAGATGGCGCGCGATCTCCTCGGCCTCCTCGGCGTCGCCCAGCGCCCGGTCGACGTCCCCCAGCCGGGCGTGGACGGTGGCGCGGGCGGCGTACAGCAGGGGCACCACGTGGCTGCGCCCGTGGTCACGGGCCACCCGCAGCCCGCGGGCCAGGTGCCGCAGCGCGTCGGCGTTGCGGTCGGCCAGGAACTCACCCCACGCCAGCGCGGCCACGAGCCCGAGATCGTCGCACAGCTCGCGGTCGGTCAGCCCGTTCACCAGCGCGTCCGCCCGGTCGAGATACCGGTACGCCGCCCCGAAGTCGCACCGGTAGAGCGCCGCGACCGCCAGCAGCGTCACGGCCGTGGCCGGCAACCCTCGCCGGGTACGCGGTCCTGCCAGCCCGAGCGCGAGCGAGGCGTTCTCCCGGCCCTCGTCCCAGCGCCCGTCCAGCAGGTCGTTGGCCGCCAGCTCCACCAGCAGCGCGCACCGCCCGCCGGAGTCGCCACCCGGAGCCTGGTCCAGGTGGCCCAGCTCGGCGGTCAGGATCGCCCGGGCCTCCTCGAAGCGGCCCAGCGAGCGCTCCATCATGGACATCAGCTCCACCGCCTGGTCGCGGTGGTCGCCGCCCGCCTGCATGACCTCGCGCAGCAGCGTACGGCTCTCCGCCAGCTGCCCGGACACGCCCAGCGCCGCCGCCAGTGACAGCAGCAGGCCGGCGCGCCGCCCGCCGGGCGCGTCGTCCGGCAGGGCCCGCAGGGCGGCGCGGAACCAGCGCGCCGCCGTCGCCGGGGCGGTCGCGGCCACCGCGTCCGCCCCCTCGGCCAGCAGCGCGGCCCCGGCCGCGTCACCGATCACGATCGCGTGCTCCATGTGCACCGCGCACCGCACGGCCGGCGCGCCGTGCGCGCGCAGGTACTCGGCCGCGCGCCGGTGCGCCGCCATCCGCCACGCGGGCCCCGCCATCCGGTACGCCGCCGCCCGCACCAGCGGATGCCGGAAGCCCAGGGTCCGCGGGCCGGAGGACAGGACGTTCCGGTGTACGAGGTCGTCCAGGGCGGGCACCACCGTGGCCAGGTCCAGCTCCGACACCGCCGCCACCAGCGTCGCGTCCAGCTCGTCGCCCACCACCGCCGCGGCCCGCGCCACCAGCCCCTGCACCTGGTCGAGGCCCGACAGCTCGGCGGCGATCAGCCGGTCCAGGGCGTTCGCCGCGACGGGGCTCGCGGCCTCGGCGGGATCGTCGCCGTCCGGCAGCGCGGCCAGGATCTCCAGGAACAGCGGGTTGCCGCCGCTGCGCTCGTACAGGCGGCGCCGGCGGGGCGCGGACATCTCCTCACCCAGCAGCGCGTCCGCGTCGCCCGCCGACAGCGGGCCGAGGGGCAGCGCCACCACGGAGGCCGCGGCCAGCGAGCGCGTCAGCCCGGCCGGCAGCCCGCCGGTGCGCGCCGCGAGCAGGACGATCACGCGCCGGTCCGGCGGATGCCGGATGAAGTAGTCGAGGGCCTCGATGGAGGCGTCGTCGGCCCACTGCACGTCGTCCAGCAGCACGACCAGGCCGTCCCGCTCCGAGATGCGCTCCACGAGGCGGTGCGACGCCCGGAACAACCGGTGCCGGTTCAGCGCCGCCAGCCCGCGGGCCACTCCCCCGGCGTCCGCGCCGGCCTCGGCGGACAGCAGCGCGCGGATCTGCTCCAGATCGGCGGCCAGCTGGAGGTGGCGATCGCCGTCGGCCAACGCGTCGAACAGGATCCCGAACGGCGCGCTGCGCTCGAACTCGGTGGCCCGCCCCGCCATCGCCGGCAAGCCCCGCTCCCGCGCCAGCTCGGCGACCGCCGTCAGCAGCCGGCTCTTGCCGATCCCCGGGTCCCCTGTCATCAGCACGAACGTCGTCCCGTGCGGCTTATCCAGCAGCCGCACCAGGTGATCGAGCTCGGCGGAACGACCCGTCAACGGGCGCCGGGTCACCAGCACGTCATAACCTCCCCGCCAGGAAGATCGTCGATCCCACCCCCATCTCTATCCCACTCAGCCGTTCCGTCCAAGGATTACGTGGTTTCCCCGATGTTTCCGTTTCCGGAACATGACGGATGCCGCGAGCGTCGCCGCCCGGCGCATCGTGCTCTCATGAGCGACGACGACCTCACCCGATCCTGGAAAGACCCCTACCACCGCGACGCCGGCGTGCCCCATCCGGCGGGCGAGATCATGATCCCCGAGCACGGCGGCACCCAGGAGATGCCGACGCTGGGGACCACGTTCATCATCTGCACCCTGCCCGGCTGCAACCCCACCCTGTTCTTCGGCTGCACCTACTGATCGCATAACCTATAACGCTCACCGCCGGAGCATCCAAGGGGGCATTCATCGACAAGAGTGGCTGACGGTGTAGGTTATAACCGTCAGCCACGAGACAGGACAGCAATGGGCGAATCAGCGGCCGAGCTCTACACGACGAAGGCGGACTACGCCTACCTGCGGGTCAAGGAGCTGATCCTGTCCGGCCAGCTGGCCCCCGGTTCCGTCATCGCGCAGGCGCAGCTGGCCCGCGACATCGGCATCAGCACCACTCCCCTGCGCGAGGCGCTGCGCCGGCTCAAGAGCGAGGGGCTGGTCGAGCTGGACGCCCACCGCGACGCCCGCGTGGCCCCCCTGGCCGCCGAGGAGGCCCGCGACCTGCTGGAGCTGCGCCGCTCTCTCGACCCCCTCGCGGTCGCGCTGGCCGCCGAACGCCGTACCAGGGCCGACATCGCCGCCATGCGCGCCGCCCACGAGGGCCTCGAACCCCTGCCCGGCAACCCCGCCTACGAGCAGCTCGTCGCGCACCGCAGATTCCACGCCGCCCTCTACTCCGCCTCCCACAACGACCTGCTCATCCAGACCCTCGACAGCCTGTGGGACAAGGCCGACCGCTACCGCCGCCTCGCCCTGGAGGTCGAGCGCGGCCAGGCCGCCCGCGACCGCAAGGCCGCCGAGCACGAGGCCCTGCTGGAGTACGTCATCGCGGGCGACGCGGAGTCGGCCGCCGGCGTGATGCGCGAGCACATCGACACCAGCCTCGGCGCCCAGGCCGCCTGGCGGCTGCGCAAGCACCAGAACCCCGTGGGCCAGGACGAGGTAGATGCCTGACGCCTGGCATCGGCACGCGGTCCTGCTCGCCCACTCCACCGGCACCCAGGTGATCACCTTCGTGCTGCGGCCCACCATGTCGTACCGCGCGATCGAGCTCGACGTGCCCACGGCCTGGCTCGGCCTGCTCGGCGCCAGCTTCGCCATCGCGCCGCTGCTGCTGGCCCTGCCCGCCGGCCACGCCGCCGACCGGTACGGCGAGCGCCGCATGGCCGTGGCGGGCGCGCTCCTGCTCACCGCCTCCGCCGTCGCGTTCACCGCGTTCGGCCACACCGTCCCCGGCCTGGTCGCGGCCGGGGTCCTGCTCGGCACCGGCCACCTGGGCAGCGTCATCGCCCAGCAGGCCCTGGTCGCCAACACCACCGAGCACGGCCGCCACGACACCGCCTTCGGCCACTACACCTTCGCCGCGTCCCTCGGCCAGGCCGCCGGCCCGCTCATGATCAGCCTGCTCGGCGGCGACGGCTCCATCCCCGACACCGGCCGCATCTTCGCCTGGTCCTGCGGCCTCGGCGTGCTCCTCCTCGCGCTCTCCGCGCTGCTCCCGCGGAGCGGCGCGGCCGCGCGGACCCGGGCCGAGAGCGGGGACCTGCGCTCGCTGCTGCGCCTGCCCGGCCTCGCGCACGCCCTGGTGACCAGCTGCGTGGTGCTGTCCGCGATCGACATCACGCTGGCGTACCTGCCCGCGCTCGGCACCGAGCACGGCCTGACCGCGAGCGCCGTGGGCCTGCTGCTGACCGTACGCGGCGTCGCGTCCATGGCCTCGCGCTTCTTCCTCGGCCACCTCGCCCGCCTGGTCGGCCGGCGCAGGCTGCTGGTCGGCAGCACCCTCGCGGCGGCGGTCGCCATGCTGCTCACGCCCGTGTCCATGCCGCTGTGGGCGCTGGCCGCGCTGCTGCTGGTCGCGGGGTTCGGGCTGGGGGTGGGACAGCCGCTGACCATGTCGTGGCTGGCCGAGTCCGCCCCCGCCGGGATGCGCGGCCGGGCCATGTCCCTGCGCCTGGTCGGCAACCGTACCGGCCAGCTGATCATCCCCGGCGCGGCCGGGGTCGTGGCCGCCGGGCTCGGGGCCGGCGGCGTGCTCCTCGTCACCGCGCTCAGCCTCGGCTGGGCCGGCGTGGCCGCCCGGCGGCTTCCCGTCGATCCATAGGAAGGTTCCACCATGACCGTTGTCACCGCAGACCTGTACGACGAGCGCGGCGACCAGCTCGACTCCTGCGACCTGCAGCTGCGCCAGTACGGCGGCCGGCGCGCCTTCAGCGGCCCCGTCGTCACCGTCCGGTGCCACGAGGACAACGTCCTGCTCAAGTCCGTCCTGTCCGAGCCCGGCGAGGGCCGGGTCCTGGTGGTGGACGGCGGGGGCTCCCTGCACACCGCCGTCATGGGCGACGTCATCGCCGGCATGGCTGTCGCCAACGGCTGGGCCGGCGTCGTCATCAACGGCGCGGTACGCGACGTCGCCGCCCTGCGCGAGCTGGACCTGGGCGTCAAGGCCCTCGGCTCCAACCCCCGCAAGAGCGCCAAGGTGGGCGGCGGCGAGCGCGACGTCCCCGTCACCTTCGGCGGCGCCACCTTCCGTCCCGGCGCCGAGCTGTTCAGCGACGACGACGGGATCCTCGTCACGCTCCGCTGATCGCTCGGCCGGCGGCCGCGTGAAACGGCGATCGAACGGGCGGAGAGATCTTGCGCCGGCCGGCGGCCATGGCCGAGCCTTTCCCTCATGACCCTGGACGCGGACACGGCGGCCGCCATCGACGAGTGGTTCGCCCGCGAGCACCGCCGCGGGAGACGTTCGTGAGCAAGGTGGCCACGCACCGGTGCGTTCCTCCGGGCGTCCACGGTGGGGACGTCCGGCCGTGGCGGTGCTCCGGCTGCGGCCAGCTGTGGGAGCCGCTCCCCCCGCCGCCACGCCCCGAGCGTGACCCTGAGGCCCCGAACCGCAGATCCGGCATAGCGGCCGGCACCTCGATGGGAGCGCTGTGCCTGGCGGCCATAGCGCTCTCGAAGCTTCTCACCGTCGCGTTGTGCGCGGCCGCCGTACTGGGGCTCTTCTGGTCGTACCGGTGGGAACGCCGCGGGTGAGGCCAGGTCAGGGGCCCTCGACGGGCAGGAGGGGGCCGGTGAGGGGCTCGTCGCGGTCGCAGGTCAGCTCGCCGTCGCGCACCCGCAGCCGGGCGGCCTGGACCGACGAGCGGCGGCCACCGCCCGGGTGGGTGAAGTAGAAGATCACGGCCTCCTCCTCCCCCGTCACCACGACGTCCGCGTGGTGGCCGAACCCGTCGTCGTCCGGGCGCGTGCCCGGCTGGTCGAGGATGAGGCCCCGCGGCTCCCAGACGTCGAGGTCGTCCGAGACCAGCACGCGCTGGCCGTGCCACTCGTCGACGATCATCCAGTGGCGGCCCCCGAGCGTGAACACGTTGGCCCCCTCGTGCACGGAGATCGTCACGGCGGGTCCGCGGACCTGCCAGTGGTGCAGGTCGGAGCTGTCGGCGGCCCAGGTGTGCGAGCCGTCGGCCTCGTCCTTGTACCAGAGCCGGTGGCCGCCGCCGGGCAGCGCGGCCACGCAGGCGTCGATCACGTACGGGGAGGACAGGCCGAGGGTGGACCGGAACGTCCACCGTACGAGGTCGGGGCTGGTGTAGTGGCGGATGTGGCGCTCGTGCCCCGGCCACGCCTCGGGGACGCCGCGGATGACGCTGACGTACATGTGGTACGTCTCGCCGTCGTCGACGATCTCCGGCGCCCAGTACGTGTGCCGCCCCCATTCGGTGTCGAGACCCTCGATCGTCCCCCGGTAGAGCCAGGTCGCGCCGCCGTCCGCCGAGGACGCGACGCCGAGGTCGGTGCCGTGCACCCAGCTCACGTCCCCCCGGTCAGGGGCGCTCGCGCGGCGGCTGGTGTAGACGAGCCACCAGGCGCGCTCGGCCCGGTTCCAGATCAGGGTAGGGTCGGTGGCGCCGTCGTGCATGGGGTCGCGGTAAAGCGGCCGGGAGCTCATCTGGTCCCTTCGACGTGCGGTAGATCGTCCGCAAACGATACCGGCACGCGAAAAGGGCACCCCTGGTCAGGGGCGCCCTTTGGGGGAAGGCCGGCTCAGTTCGCGGGGAGCTTCACCGAGACCGGCCGGACGACCGGGCTGGCGTCCTTCTCGGCCCAGGCGCCGGTGGAGTAGGCGACCGGGAAGTTCTTCTTGCCGACGCCGCCGCCCCACTTGGTCACGACGTAGTCGATCTTGATGTGGCCCGCGCCGGCGACGCCGTCCACGGCCAGGGTGTCGGGGTTGAACGTGCCGCCGGTCAGCTCGGCGAACGTCTTGGCGTCGAGGTCGAGCATCACACCGCTGTTGGAGGGGTTGCCGGGACCGCGGTCACCGACGAAGAACGGGAGCTTCTTGCCCTTGTAGATGACGTAACCCTCGGTCATGAGCGGCCAGCTCGGGCTGGCGGCCAGACCCTTCTGCATGGGCTTGCCGGCGGCGGGCAGACCGGTGTCGCCCGCGCGGCCGGAGGAGTCGTCCCAGAAGTAGGACGCGGTGGTCGAGCCCTGGAGCACGGCCGTCTGGGTGATCGTGCTGCCGGCCTCGGCGTCAGCGTGCGCCGCGGGCGAGCCGACGGCCATGGCGGTCAGCACGGAGGCGGTGAGCATGGCGATAGAGTGCAGGCGAGCAGACATGGGTAGGCGCAGTCCTTTGTGAGGCGACAGGGCAATACGCTCTTCACTCACGTAGCCGGGCATGACGCCGTAAGAGCGGCACGTGGAGCGTGAATCCAACCAGAGGGAGTCCGGTCGAGTGGTGCCTTCCACGTTGGTAAGGCCCAGGTCACTCGCCGGTAACGACTACCAAGCTACCGTCCGAAACGGACAAAGGCAAACATAACCCCATGAAACGGATATAGATCTACGTTCGGGGTAAAGGCTTAAGTCAAAAGCCCCGGCGGGCAGGGGACCGCCGGGGCATACGCCGGGATTACGAGCGGGCGCGCCGGATCACCGCCGCCCCCAGCGGGGCCAGCTCGACCGGACCCGACACCGCCTGCCCGGTGAGCAGGTCGATCCCCTCCCCCTCGAACGGGACGGACGCGCTCAGCTCGCCGCTGTGGTTGAGCAGGAACACGTACTCGTGCTCCTCGTCCCCCCGCACGGCGCACTCCACGTGGGCGGGCGCCTGCGGGAACGGCGACCGGACACCCGCCGCCGCCACGGCCGCGAGCAGTTCGGCGTCGAAGGCGGCCTGCTCCAGGAGGGTCGCGAAGTACACCACGCGCCCCGCGCCGAAGCGGTTCTCCACCACGGCGGCCCGGCCGGCCAGCAGCCCGTCACCGTAGGCGGCCAGGGCCGTGCCGGTCTCCAGGTGCAGGTCGTCGCGCCACCACGTCGAGGTCGCCCGCCGCCCGTCGGCGAACTCCACGGAGAAGACCTCGTGCGGCCGCGCCGGCCAGTACTCGTCCACCTTGGCCCCTATGAGCCGCCGGAACGCGCCCGGGTAGCCGTCGGGCCGCACCCGGTTGCACTCGTCGACCACGCCGGAGAAGAACGACATGACGACCGTCCCGCCGTTCTCGGCGAACTCGGTGATCCGCCGCACGCCCTCGTCACCGATCAGGTACGCGTTCGGCACCACCAGCACCTTGTACCCGTCCAGCGACGACGACGCGGACACGACGTCCACCGGGTGGTTGTTCGACCACAGCGGCGTGTAGTGCCGCATGACCGTGTCCGGGTAGCTGAGGTCCTGGCGCGGCAGTCCCGCGGTCTCTTCCAGCCCCCACCAGCCGTCCCAGTCGAACAGGATCGCGATCTCGGCCCGCGAGGTCGCCCCCGCCACGGGAGCGAGCAGCTTCATCTCCCGTCCCAGGTCCACGATCTCCCTGAACGTGCGCGAGTCCGGCCCGGAGTGCGGCAGCATCGCCGAGTGGAAGCGCTCCTGCCCGCCGCGACTGGCCCGCCACTGGAAGAACATCACCGAGTCCGCCGCCCGCGACACCGCCTGCAGCGAGCCGAGCCGCATCCGGCCGGGCTCCTTGACGATGTTGAGCTGCCACTGGCTGACCGCGCTGGCCGCCTGCTCCATGAGCAGCCACGGCTGACCGCCCTTGAGCGAGCGGAACAGGTCGTACTGGAAGGCCGCCGACACGTGCGAGTCGGCGTCGGCGGGGTTGGGATAGATGTCGAGCGCGACCGCGTCCTCCTCGGGCGCCCACTTCCAGTAGTCGGCGTGCTTGAAGAAGCGCATGAAGTTCGTCAGGACCGGGATGTCGTCGCGGAAGGAGCGGACGATGTCCCGTTCGGCGATGTAGCACTCGAGGAGGGCGTCGGAGGTGAAGCGCTTGAAGTCGAGCCGTCGGGCGGGGTTCATCCAGGTGCGCGGGATGTGCGGCACCTCGACCTGGTCCCAGTCGGTGTAGTGCTGGCTCCAGAAGCGGGTGTACCACGCCTCGTTCAGGGTCTCCAGGTCGCCGTAGCGGCGCTGCAGCCAGCGGCGGAAGTTGACCGAGGCGGCCTCGTTGTACGCCGTGGGCCCGTACTCGTTGGAGATGTGCCACATCGCCAGCGCCGGGTGGAAGGAGTAGCGCTCGGCGAGCTTGGTGGTGATGTTGGCCGCGTACTCACGGTAGATGGGTGAAGACGGGTCGTAGTGCAGCCGGTTGCCGAACCCGAACCGCTCGCCGTCGGCCATCACCGGGAACACCTCGGGGTGCAGGTGGGTCAGCCAGACGGGCGGGGCCGCCGTCGGGGTGGCCAGGTTGACGCTGATGCCGTTCTCGTGGAGGAGGTCCATGATCTCGTCCAGCCAGCCGAACTCGTACTTGCCCGGCTCCGGCTCCAGGGACGCCCACGCGAAGACGCCGAGGGAGACGATGTTGACGCCGGCCTCACGCATGAGCCGGACGTCCTCCCGCCACACGGCTGGGTCCCATTGCTCCGGGTTGTAGTCGCCGCCGTAGGCGAAGCCCCCGATGCGGTTCCTGAAAGCATCCAAGCGAGACATTTCACTGCTCCTGTAGGGATGGGGGGATCCTCGACGCGATCCCGGCGGCCGCGCGCCCGCGCCCGACGGCCCGGTTCATACGCCCCTCGCCATCAGAAAGTTTCTGGCACACTTTCCGAAAGATTACCGTGACATTGCCGAAGGGTTACGGTAGGCTCGGGCCCGCAGCGATGTCAACCGCGCCGATCGGGTAGCAGTCTGCTCCAGGTCAGCGGGCAACCTGTGGGTTTGAGGTTTTTCCGAAAGTTGCAACTCGGAGGTCCTGTGGCTCGAGCAACGCTGGCGGACGTCGCCGCCGCTGCCGGAGTGTCCGTGCCGACGGTCTCCAAGGTCCTGAGCGGGAAGAAGCACGTCTCCACCGCCACCAGAGACAAGGTGCTCGAAGCGGTCAGGGCCTTCGGATACGAGGCCCCGCGCCCGCCGAGCACTCCCCGGGCCGGTCTCGTCGACCTGCTCATAGACGGGCTCGGCTCCCCGTGGGCCCAGGTGCTCATCAGGGGCGCGGAGCAGGCGGCCGCGCGGTGGGGGTTCTCGCTCGTGGTGACCTCGTCCGCGCGGGCCGACTTCGACCTGCGGCGCTGGATCGGGATCGTGCGCAAGCGCAGCACCGACGGCATCGTGCTGGTGCTGTCGCGGGCCAACCAGGAGGAGATCTCGGCCATCGAGGAGCTCCTGCACGTGCCCCTGGTGCTGCTCGACCCGGTGGGCAAGCGCGATCCGCGCGTCTCCGCCGTCGGCGCGACCAACTGGTCGGGCGGCGTCATGGCCACGACCCACCTGCTGGAGCTGGGGCACACCAGGATCGGCTTCATCGGCGGGCCGCTCGACACGCAGTGCACGCTCGACCGGTACGAGGGTTACCTGGCGGCGCACCGTACGTTCGGGATCGACCCCGACCCCGGGCTGACCCGTTACGGCGACTTCCTGATCTCCGGCGGCAGGGAGTTCGGGGCCGAGCTCCTCGACCGCCCCGACCGGCCCACCGCCATCTTCGCCGGCTCCGACATGCAGGCGGCCGGCGTCTACCAGGCGGCCACCGAGCGCGGGATCCGGGTGCCGGGCCAGCTGTCCGTGGTCGGCTTCGACGACTCCACGTGGTGCGAGATGATGTCGCCGCCGCTCACCACGGTCCGCCAGCCGCTCGACGACATGGCCAACGAGGCGGTCCGCCTCATCTCGGAGGAGCTGACTCATCCGAGGGGGCCGGTCGGGACGCGCATAGAGCTCGCCACCAGCCTCGTCGTCCGCTGCAGCACCGCCGCTCCCGCCTCGTGATCATCACCAGGGAGCTGCGCGTGGCCGCGTACGCGATCTGCGTCGACGACGGCCGGATCCTCCTCGCGCGCTGGGTCGGCCCCTCCGGCGAGCGGCACTGGACGCTCCCGGGCGGCGGTATCGAGCACGCCGAGGACCCGGTGGACGCCGCGATCCGCGAGGTGGAGGAGGAGACCGGCTACACGGTGGCGATCGAGACCCTGCTGGGCATGAGCACCCTGCACTGCCGCTACCCCCGGGGCGAGGGCCGCGAGGCGGACTTCCACGGCCTGCGCATCGTCTACGAGGGCCGCATCACCGGCGGCACCCTGCGCCACGAGGTCGGCGGCAGCACGGACCGGGCCGCGTGGGTGCCTCTCGACGAGGTGGCCGGCCTCGAACGGGCCGAGGTGGTGGACATCGGCCTGGAGCTCCACCGCGTACGGCCCGGCAACGGCCGGGTGGACTAACCGGCGAAGGCGAGGGCGCCGCAGAACAAGAGGAACAGCGCCACGCCCAGGCCGCGCTGCCGCCAGGAGGCGCCCGGCGCGGTCACCAGGGCGGCGAACGGGTACGCGAGCACGGTGCTCAGCACGCCGAACAGGCCCACGGGGCTGACGCTGAGCTCCCAGAGCGGCACCAGGAACAGCGGGGCCACGAGCGCGACGGGCCACGCCGGCCGGACGCGCAGGAGGCCGAGCAGCGGCCAGGCCACCACCGGCACCAGCCAGCGCCCCACTTCCCACGCCTCGACGAACGGCGCGATGCACCCGAAGTGCCCGCATCGAGAGGTGTCCGCCAGCACGGCACCGAGCAGCGCCCATCCGAAATGGAGGAACGGCAGGATCGCGCCGACCACCCCGGCGAAGACCACCCGCTCGGGCAGCCGCTGAGCCACGGACGGCATGCCCGGCTTCGATAAGTCCATGCCGACAGCCTCTCATGCGACCGTGCGGACGCCCGTGCGTCACTCAGCGGCGAGCCAGGCCTCCACCTCCGCCCGCAGCCGCGCCTTGACGGGCTCCGGCGCGAACGACGCGTCGATCGAGGCCCGGGCCAGGTCCGCCAGGTCCGCGTCACCGTAGCCGAACACGTCCCGCAGCCGGGCGTACTCGTCGGCCAGGGCCGTCTCCCCGTCGGTGTTGATCGTGACCGCCAGCCCGGCCTCCCTCAGCCGGGGCAGCGGGTGCTCGGGCAGGGAGGGGACGAACCCGAGCAGGACGTTGGAAGTGGGGCAGACCTCCAGCGGGATCCCGCGCTCGCGCACCTCGGCCACCAGCTCGGCGTCGTCCAGCACCCGGATGCCGTGCCCGAGGCGCTCGGCGTGCCCCAGGGAGAGCGCCTCGCGGATGCTGGCGGCCCCGGCGGCCTCGCCCGCGTGGTGCACCAGGCGCAGCCCCGCGTCCCTGGCCACGTCGAGCACCTCCGCGAACGGCGCCAGCGGGTAGCTCTCGTCGCCGGCCAGCCCCATGCCGATCACCCGGTCGTGCCGGCCGGCCAGCTTGAACGTGCGCCACAGCCGCTCCACCGGCCGCCGCCTGGAGTGGTCGAGCAGCACGTTGTACGCGATCCCGTAGCGGGAGGAGCCCTCCTCCAGCCCTTCGAGCACCGCCTCCAGCGGCATCTCCGGGTCACCCACCCGCTCCCCGTGGGAGGCGGCGGTGAAGGTCACCTCGACGTAGCGGGTGCCCTGGGCGGCCTCGTCCTCGCAGAACTCCACCGCGATCCGCCGGAAATGCTCGGGGGTGCGCAGCAGGTCGCGCACCCGCGCCCGCTCGTCGCCGAACTCCCTGAAGCTCGCGAACAGCTCGCTGCGCTCGGGCGTCCCGCCCAGGTCGCGCACCGTCGCGGGCCGGACGGTGCTCTCCAGGTGAACATGCAGGTGGGCCTTGGGCAACGCACGTACGTCTCTCACTCCCCTCACCCTAAAGGAGGGCTCAGAACGTATGCAGCCGGATATTCGCGGCGTACGTTCGGGGAATGACCCTTGTGCTGGTTCACGGCGTCCCTGAGACCGCCGCCGTCTGGGACCCCCTCCGCGCGGCCCTGAGCCGCCAGGACGTGCGGGCGCTCCGGATGCCCGGCTTCGGCTGCCCCCGGCCGGACGGGTTCTCCGCCACGAAGGAGGCGTACGTGGCGTGGCTGGCCGGCGAGCTGGAGGCGATGGCGGGCGACGAGATCGACCTGGTCGGCCACGACTGGGGCGGCGGCCTGGTGGTGCGCCTGGTCAGCACCCGCCCCGACCTCGTCCGCACGTGGGCCACGGACGCCGCCGGGCTCGGCCACCCCGCCTTCGAGTGGCACGACCTGGCCAGGCTCTGGCAGACGCCCGGGGCCGGCGAGGAGTTCTTCGAGCAGTTGCTGGCCACGCCCCTGGAGGAGCGGGCCAAGGGGTTCGAGGGCTTCGGCGTGCCGTTCGAGCACGCCCTGGAGATCGCGGCCGGCGTCGACCAGGTCATGGCCGGCAGCATCCTGGCCCTCTACCGGTCGGCCGTGCGGGTGGGTGAGGAGTGGTCGCCCGCGTTCGCGGACATCCCCGCGCCCGGGCTGGTGATCGTTCCCGAGGGCGACGCGTTCCTGGCGCGGAGCGTGGCGGAGGAGAGCGCGGCGCGGGCGGGAGCCACCGTGGCCGTGCTGCCGGGGCTCGGCCACTGGTGGCTGCTCCAGGATCCGGCGACCGGCGCGGCCAGGCTGGAGGAGTTCTGGGAGTCGGCCCGCTAACCCTTGGTGATGCGGATCTTCGACTGCTTGTGCGGGCCGCGCTCCCAGTCGTCCATGAACGTGGCCCGCAGCCCGTACTCGGCGGCCAGCGCCACCAGCGTCTCGGTGCGGTAGTAGAAGTCCTCCCGCAGCACCTGGTGCTCCTTGCCCTCGGTGCGGTCGAAGGTGAAGTCGAACCAGGCGGCCGGCTTCATCACCCGCCCCACGTGGGCGAAGCACTCCTCGATGACGTGCAGCGGCGAGTGCGAGAACACGCTGTGCGCGTGGACGACGTCGAAGTGCTCGCCGGGCAGGAAGGCGAAGCGCAGGTCGCGGACGGGCGTGAGGTAGGGCAGCTTGTGGTTGAGCCCGTGCCCGACGATCGTGTGCTGGGCCGCCATGAGGATGTCGGGCGAGATGTCGATGCCGTAGTAGTTTCCGGCGTGCAGGTAGTCGATGAACAGCCGCCCGGCGCGCAGGTTGCCGCACCCGATCTCCAGCATCCGGTAGTCCGGCTTGAGCCCGTGCTCCACCAGGTAGTCGAACTGCATGCGCCCCAGCGCCAGCCACCGTCTGTGCGTGTGCGAGCCGACCGCGCCCTCGGGGTCCCGCGCGGTGTCGGACTTCATGACGGCCCGGTAGTAGGCGACGTGATCACGCGTGCGCAGCCGGAACCAGGTGTCGCGGGCCAGCCGCCGCAGGTGGGGGGCGATCCGGTCCGGGTTCTTGACGGCGTAGGCGAGTTGGTGGACGAGGCTCGATCGGGCGCGTTTCACGCCTGGGAATCTAGGACAGCCCGCCTGCCCCCACAGGTCCGTGGCGACAGTCTTGGGTCTTCGTTTGCGCAGCCTTTCAGTCGCGGGTCAGCTCAGGTAGTCGCGCAGCGCCAGGGATCGGGAGGGGTGGCGGAGCTTGGACATCGTCTTGGCCTCGATCTGCCGGATGCGCTCGCGGGTGACGCCGTAGATGCGGCCGATCTCGTCGAGGGTCATCGGCTTGCCGTCGTTGAGGCCGTAGCGCATGCTGATCACGCCCGCCTCGCGCTCGGAGAGCTGGTCGAGCAGCGCGTGCAGCTGCTGCTGGAGCAGCGTGAACGAGACCGCGTCGGCCGGGGAGACCGCCTCGGTGTCCTCGATGAGGTCGCCGAACTCGCTGTCGCCCTCCTCGCCCAGCGGCGTGCTCAGGGAGATCGGCTCGCGGCCGTATCCCTGAACCTCGACGACGCGGTCGACCTCGAGCTCGCACTCCTTGGCCAGCTCCTCGGGGGTGGGCTCGCGACCGAGGTCGGTCTGCAGGCGGCGCTCCGTCCGCGCGACCTTGTTGATCAGCTCGACCATGTGCACGGGGATGCGGATCGTCCGGGCCTGGTCGGCCATGGCCCGGGTGATGGCCTGCTTGATCCACCACGTCGCGTACGTGGAGAACTTGTAGCCCAGCCGGTAGTCGAACTTCTCGATCGTCCGGATCAGGCCCAGGTTGCCCTCCTGGATCAGGTCGAGGAAGAGCATGCCGCGGCCGGTGTAGCGCTTGGCGATGGAGACGACCAGCCGCAGGTTGGCCTCCAGCATGCGGCGCCTGGCGATCTCGCCGTCCCGGGCGATCCACTCCAGATCGGTGCGCAGGTCGGCGGGCATGCACGGCTCGGTCTCGAGCCGCTCCTGCGCGAACAGCCCGGCCTCGATGCGCTTGGCCAGGTCGATCTCCTGCTCTGCGGTGAGCAGCGGCACGCGGCCGATCTCCTTCAGATAAGCCTTGACCGAGTCGGCGCCGACGGCCGCGCCACCGTCGGCGACGTTGTCGTCGAGTTCGAGAACCTCTGCTGCTTCGGACAAAACACACTCCTCGCTCGCTTTGGACGCACGACGCTGAAACGTGGTGACCTATGACGTAGGGGCTGAAACCATCGGCACCTCGGGGTCTGAGGGAACGGCGAAGTCGGGAGACCTGGCAGGCCGCCTCCTTCCAAGCTACCCAACTGTGCCCGCGAGTGGCCCCAGCCGGCCGCCGTCCGGCGGGCGTGTCAGCGCGTCAGGGACTCCACGTACGTGGCGGCCTCCGTCAGCAGGCGGCGCCAGACCTCCTCGTCCGGCGTGCGCAGGGACACCCACTCCCGCATCCGCCGGGCCGCCATGATCATCTCGTCGGCCGCGCCCTCGTCCACCAGCTCGGCCGCCCGCGCGGCGGGGAGCTTGAGCACGACCCGCTGCTCCTTGGAGAAGAACGCGAACACCTTTCCGTTGACCTTGAGGCCCTCGGAGTGGAACATGCGCCCCAGGCTCACCTCTGGACGGACGAGCTGCTCGGTGACCAGGTCGTCGTAGAGCTCCCGGGCGGTTGACATGCGATGCTCCCTTCCTCGCCGTTCCCAAGGTGCCACACGCCACCGACAGTTCCGCCGGCACTTGGCTAGTGCGGCAGGGTCGCTTCCGCGTGGAGCAGCTCGTCGAGGGCCGCACGCAGGTCGGCGGCCAGTTCCCAGGCGTCCGGCACCATCTCTCTGTCGGTGACGATCCCGATGTCGAGGGAGCCGTCGTAGGAGAAGGCGGTGATGTTCACGCCGCCGCTCACGTCCGTGATCACCGACACCGGGTAGTGGGTCAGCAGCCGGGCCCCGCACACGTACAGGGGGAACTGGGGTCCGGGCACGTTCGAGACGCCCACGTTGATCGGCGGCGCGGTCTGGCCGACGAGCGAGAAGGCCGAGCGGGCGGCCAGCCCCATGAGCGCGGCCGGCATCGACTCGCTGAACTCGCGCAGCCAGCGCGCGGGCGCCAGTGAGAAGCGGTCCTTGATCCGCTGCATGGCGTGCCGCACGTGGTGCAGCCGGGCGACGGGGTCCTCGACGTGCACGGCAAGCGGCGCCGTCATGATCGCCACCTGGTTGCCGGGGCCCTCCACCCCGGCCGCGCGCAGCGAGAACGGCACCCCCGCCACCAGCGGCTGGTGCGGGACGCCGCCGTGCGCGGCCAGCCACGTGCGCAGCGCGCCCGCGCACACGGCCATGACCACGTCGTTGACGGTGACCCCGAACGCCTTGCGCACCCGTTTGATCTCCTCCAGCGGCAGCGACACGAACGCGAAGCGCCGGTGTCCCGACACGGGGCCGCTGAACGGCGTCCTCGGCGCGGGCAGCGCCGGCAGCTCGGGCGCCTGCCCGGCCCCGGCCAGCCGCCGGGCGAGCGAGGAGACGACCTGGCTGCCCGGGATCCAGGACACGACGGGGATCTCGTCCAGGTGCGGCATGGCCCGGGCGGCGAAACGCAGGGCGAGCGCGGGGTTGCCGGCCAGCCTCGCCAGCCCGCGCGCCACCATCTCCGGGGCCCCGGGAGGCGGGGCGTCCCGTGAGGGCTCCTCGGCGGGCGGCGGCGCGGGCGTCGGGCTGATGTCCAGGAGCGCGGCCAGGACGTCGGCGCCGCCGACCCCGTCCACGGCCGCGTGGTGGATCTTGGTGTAGAGGCCCATCCGCCCGCCGTACAGCCCGTGGATCAGGTAGATCTCCCACAGCGGCCGGCCGCGGTCCAGCCGGCGGGCGTGCAGCCGCGAGACCTGGTCGGCGAGCTGCCGGTCGTCGCCCGGTGGTGGCAGGCCGATCTCGCGCACGTGGTAGTCGAGGTCGAGATCGTCCTCCTGCATCCAGTACGGGTGGTCCAGCCCGAACGGCACGGGGGCCAGCTTGCGCCGCAGCGCGGGCACGTACGGCAGCCGCCGCTCGAGCAGGGCCTGGAGGTCGGCGCGGTTGAGGTCGCCGTCGAGGATGGCCAGGCCGGCGATGTTGGCGATGTTCGTCGCGGTCTCGAAATGGAGGAACTGCGCGTCCAGGGCGGTCAACTGGGCCATAGGTGACACCTCCGCCCTGAACCAATCAGACTCCGCCGGTCACTTCAAGAGTCGGTCACTTCAAGGGACGGGACCGCGTCGGGCTCGGCGAATGCCAGCAGCCGCAGCCCCTCCTCCTCCAGCACGTCGAGAGAGGTCGAGGTGAACGGGCTGATGAGCAGCGTGGCCTTCTTCGCGGTGCGCTTGATCTGCCACGTCCCGGCCGCGAAGCCGTCCACCAGGTAGACCGCCTTCACCCGGAGGTTCTTGGTGGCGACCCGGCCCTTGAACTCGTCGGCCAGCACCCGGGTGCGGTCCGCGTGGCCCAGGACCAGCGTGTCGAAGTCGGGCAGGAACCGTACGGGGGCGGGCACGTCACCCCCGGGCCGCGGGGCGCCGGGCAGGTCATACAGCTCCCTTCCCGTGAAGTCCGTGAGCCTTTGCAGCTCCATGCCGGACATGACGCGCTTGAGGCCGCCCAGCCCGGACCAGGTCTGCACGTCGGCGGGGGTCGCCGGGCCGAACGCGGCCAGGTAGCGCTCGATCAGCGCCTCCACGCCGGCGGGCTCCAGGGCGATGCCGGGCAGCGCGAACGCGGACTCGCGCGAGAAGCTCCACCGGTCCTCCGTCGGCACCATGATCAACGGGGTGAGCATGCGCACGGCGTATCCGAGCGCCCGGTCGTACCCGCCGGGGAACTCCTCCTGCAGCCTGGGCCGCAGCTCGTTGAAGGTCATCGGCCCCGCGGCCAGCAGCCTGTCGGCAGCGGCCACGACCGCGTCGAAATCGACGTCGTCGAAGCGGCGCGCGGCGGCGGCCAGCACGGGCCGCACCACCGGACGGAACGCGGCGAAGTCCGCCGCGGTCACCAGGTGCAGCGTGGCCCGCCACATGGTGGCCCGCACCAGCGTGCGGGCGTGCAGCGCGGCGTGCAGGTCGTCCCGCGCGAACCCCGCCAGCCGGGACCACACCCCCAGGTACGGCGGCCGCGGCTCCTGCGCCTGCAGGCCGACCAGCCGGTGCACGACGTCGGCCACGTCACCCTCGTGCCGGTCGAGAAGGTGCTGACGGGCCAGAGTGGCCCGGTTGAGGTCTCTGAGGGTGAGCATCTACCTATCATGCTCGATCCGACATTCCCCATCGAATCGGTACGTTCCTCCTACCCTGCGCTGGCCGACGGCTTCGCCTACCTCGACGGCGCGGCCGGCACCCAGACCCCGCGGCCGGTGATAGACGCCATCTCCACCGCCTACCGGGCCGGGATCGGCAACGTCGGCGGCGCCTTCCCCGCCAGCGACCGCTCCGGCGCCATCGTGGCGGCCTGCCGCGCCGCCGTGGCCGACCTGGTCGGCGGCCATCCGGACGGCGTGGTGCTCGGCCCGAACATGACCACGCTGACCTACCGCCTGGCCAGGGCCATCGCGGGGCCGGGCGACGAGGTCGTGCTCTCCAGGCTCGACCATGACGCGAACGTCCGGCCCTGGACCCAGATCGGCGCCACCGTACGCTGGGCCGAGGTGGACCCGGTCACCGGGGAACTGCCGGTGGAGCAGTACGCGGACCTGATCGGCGAACGCACCCGGCTGGTCGCGGTGACGGCGGCCAGCAACATTCTCGGCACCCGTCCCGACGTGGCCGCCATCGCCGAGCTGGCGCACCGGGCGGGCGCGCTCATGTACGTGGACGGCGTGCACGCCACCCCGCACGGCCCCGTGGACATGCGCGCCCTGGGCGCCGACTTCTACGCCACGAGCGCGTACAAGTGGTCGGGCCCGCACATCGGCGCGGTCGTGGCCGACCCGGCGCTGCTGGAGACGCTGCGGCCGGACAAGCTGGCCTCCTCCTCCGACACGGTGCCGGAGCGGTTCGAGACGGGGACGGCGGCCTTCGCCGACCTGGCCGGCGTGACGGCGGCCGTGGACCACCTGGCCGCCCTGGTCCCGGGCACGGGCACCCGCCGCGAGCGCCTGCTGGCCTCGATGAGCGCGGCGGAGGAGCACGAACTGGCGCTGTTCGCGGTGCTGATCGAGGGGCTGGAGACGATGCCGCACGTCACGGTGTACGGCAAACCCGCCAGGCGCACCGCCACCGCCTACTTCAACGTGGCCGGGCACACCCCGCGCCAGGTGGCCGAGCACCTGGCCGGACTGGGCGTGAACGTCTGGAACGGCCACAACTACGCCTGGGAGCTGACCGGCGCGCTCGGCATCCGCGACTCGGGCGGGGCCGTGCGGGCGGGCCTGGTCCACTACAACGACCGTTCCGACGTGGACCGCCTGCTCGAAGGGGTGGCCCGCCTGGGCTGAAAAAGGGGTGGACCCCACCCCGCGGGCGCGGGTGGGGTCCAGCTCAGTGGCCGGGATCGCTAGCAGCTGTGGTAGCCCGAGTTGTAGCCGTCGGCGAAGCCCCTCTGGTAGGCGCCGCCACCGGAGTACTTCAGGCTGTAGGGCTCCTTCTTCATGCAGGCACTGCGGCCGTCGGTGTAACCGGCCGAGCGGCCCATGTTGTACTGCTGCTTCTTGGCCTTCCTCTTCTCGGGTGGCTTGCTCGCGACGTGGGTGCTCGTCTGCGCGCTCGTCGCGGAGGTCTGCGCGAGGGCCTGGGCCGATGGGGTGGCGAGGGGTCCGAGTGTGACAGCGGTGAGAAGCGCTGGACCAGCCAGAATCAGGCTTTTCTTGATGCGCATTCCGGTCTCCCTTCTGTCACCACCCAGCGTGGAGGGGGTCGTGTCACCGCGCCGTGATGTCAGCGTGACCGGAGCGTGACCGGGATCGCTCAGCGGCCGCGCAAGCTGGCGACCAGCTCCCGCAATCTGGCGGTCGGCTCGATGCCGAGCTCGGCCCGCAGGCCCTCCGCGTAGAGCCGGAAATGGCGGATCGCCTCGGCCTGGTTGCCCTCCGCGAGATGGGCCTCGATGAGCGCGGCGCAGGCGCTCTCCCGCAGCGGGTCCGCATGCGCGGCCACGCTCGCGGCCGTCACGGCCTCGGCGAACCGCCGCTGCCTGACGAAGATCGCCGACAGGGCCTCCAGGGCGTGCAGCCGCAGCTGGTGCCATTCGTCCGCGGCGGCCAGCACCCATTCCTCGTACCAGCCGGGCAGCAGGCCGTTGGCCAGCGCATCGACGGACCCCGCGCAGACGGTGGCCTCCTCGGCCCGGACGGTGGGGTCGATGAGGCGCTGCGCCAACGCCCGGGCGTCGTCGAAGTCCACGCCGGTGTCCGGGGCCAGCCCGATCTCGGTCGTCCCGACGTGCAGCAGCGCCCGCCCGACCTCGTCGAGGCGTTTCAGCGCGGAGCGCAGGTTGGCGTGCGCGCGCCGCTCCGGCGCGTCGGGCCAGAGGGTGGTCGCCATCACGTTCCTGTGCACCGTCCTGCGGCTGATGGCGATGTACGCGAGCAGCCGCTCGGAGCCGCTGGAGACGGCGAGCTGCTCGTCGCCGGCCAGCAGCCGGAAACCGCCCAGAAGCGCGAGACGGATAGGTCGCTCCACCATGCCCCCGGTCCTCTCCTGGTGCGAGATCAGTCCGGGGAGCCGCTGCGTAGATACCCGCTGGCGGGGCCGGGACACCGGAATGAACGGCGGCCTTCGTGCGCTTGCACGGACGCAGTCGTTCAGAAAGAAGGCTTGTCCCATGACCACGCAGGCCGTCGCGGCCCGGCTCATCGTGCAGGCGCTGGAGGCGGAAGGCGTCGAGTACGTCTTCGGCATCCCCGGCGAGGAGAACATCCACTTCGTCGACGCGCTCCAGGACTCCTCCATCCGCTACGTCCTCGTACGGCACGAGCAGGGCGCGGCGTTCATGGCCGAGATCTACGGCAGGCTGACCGGCAAGGCGGGGGTGGCCTCGGCCACGCTCGGCCCCGGCGCGATCAACCTGCAGCTCGGCGTGGCCGACGCCACCACCAACAGCACCCCGGTGGTGGCGATCAGCGCACAAGTCGGGCTCGACCGCATCTACAAGGAGTCGCACCAGGTGGTGGACCTGGTGTCGCTGTTCAGGCCGATCACCAAGTGGTCGGAGCTCGCGCCGTCGCCGCAGGCGCTGCCCGAGATGATCCGCAAGGCGTTCAAGACCGCCCAGACCGAGCGTCCCGGCGCCGTCTACCTCGCCATCCCCGAGGACGTCGAGTCGGCGCCGGTGCCCGACGACCTGCGCCCGCTCCCCGTCAACGTGGTACGCACCCAGGACCCCTCCCCCGCGCAGATCGCCCGCGCGGCCGACGTGCTGGCCACCGCGCGCCGGCCGATCGTGCTGGCCGGGCACGGGGCCACGCGCGCCAGGGCCTCCCAGGCGCTGATCCGCTTCTCGGAGCGGCTCGGGCTGCCGGTGGCGACCACGTTCAACGGCAAGGGCGTCTTCCCCGACGACCACCGGCACGCGCTGGGGGCGGTGGGGTTCATGCGGCACGACTACGTGAACTTCGGGTTCGACGAGGCGGACGTGCTGATCAGCGTGGGGTACGAGCTGCAGGAGTTCGACCCCGTCAAGATCAACCCGCATCGCGACAAGAAGATCATCCACATTCACCAGTTCCCCGCCGAGGTGGACGACCACTATCCGGTGGCGGTCGGCGTCCAGGGGGACATCTCGCGGTCGCTCCACGCGCTCGCGGACGCCGTGCACCGGCGCTTCGAGATCAACGGCACCGGCGAGAAGATCCGCCGCATGGTGCGGGAGGAGCTGGAGCAGGGGCGTTCGGAGGACGGGTTCCCGCTGTCACCGCGCCGGATCGTGGCCGACGTCCGCGCGGCGATGGGACGCGAGGACATCGTGCTGGCGGACACGGGGGCGGTGAAGATGTGGATGGCCCGCATGTATCCGACGTACGAGCCGAACACGATGCTGGTCTCCAACGGGCTGTCGTCCATGGGCTTCTCGGTGCCGGGGGCGCTGGCGGCCAAGCTGGCCTTCCCCCGCCGCCGGGTGCTCGCGGCGACGGGTGACGGGGCGTTCCTGATGAACTCGCAGGAGCTGGAGACCGCCGTGCGGGAGCGGATCCCGTTCGTGGTGCTGGTGTGGGAGGACGGCGCGTACGGGCTGATCGAGTGGAAGATGGACCTGGAGCTGGGGCGCGACTCCAACGTCACGTTCGGCAACCCCGATTTCGTCAAGTACGCGGAGAGCTTCGGGGCGCGCGGCTACCGGATCACTCACGCGGACGAACTACTGCCGACGCTGCGCAAGGCGCTGGCGGACGACGTGGTGTCGGTGATCGCGGTGCCGGTCGACTACTCGGCGAACCTGGAGCTGACCGACAAGCTCGGCGAGCTCACCGGCCCCTTCTGAGCGGGCTTCACCCGCCCCTTCCGAGCGGGCTTCACCAGCTCGGCTCGACAGCGGCTTCACAGGCTCAGCACGACGATGCCCACGCCGAGCAGGAGGTCGAGAACCATGCAGAACTCCGCCATCGACCGCGCCACGACCTGCTTGGCCCGCCACACGAGCAGGTCCTGCACACCGTGGGCGATCAGCGCCCCCGCGACCAGGAAGCCGCCGGCCTGGGGCGACAGCGTCAGCGCCAGCAGTGCCGCCCCGCCGCAGACCAGCATGGCCGGGACCTGCGCGGCCGTCAGCAACGGCTGGCGCAACAGCCCGCCCACCAGGCCGAGGACGACGAGGGAGACCGCGCCGCCGATCAGGGCGGGCCAGCCGTCGATCCCGAGCTGGTCCAGCACCACCCACGCCACGGTGCTGATGACGAACAGGGCCCAGACGGTGCCGGGCTTGCCGAGGACCGCCGTACCTAGGTAGATGAGCGCTGCCAGGAAGACGACGAACCCCAGGCTGCGGCCGTCCTCGAAGTCCAGGAGGGTGAGGACGGCGAAGCCCAGCCCGAGCAGGGTGGGCCAGCGGTGCGCGACAGCCGGGAGCGCGCGGGGAGGTTCGGAGGTCCGGGTCATGAGCCGAGTGTCGCCGGTGCGGTGGTGGGGGGTACAGGACTCGGGCGCTCCAGGTCCGAAATCTTGGTGTGCCGGTCCCCATCCGTGACTCCTCCGCTCCCTGAAGGGAGCGGCTTCTCGCTAAGCCGCTTGCGCAGCCTCGCGAAGGGCAAGCCCTGCCCTCAAGATGTTGATCGCCGCGTTCACGTCGGCGTGCGCGGAAAACCCGCACCCCGTACATCGGAAGACGGCTTGGGTGACACGGTTCTCCTTCGCGCAGTGCCCGCAGCGCGAGCAGGTACGGGAGGTGTTGGCGGGGTTCACGGCGATCAGCTCTCGACCGGCGCTTTCAGCCTTGTGCGACAGGATCGTCAGGAACGCGGACCAGCCCGCGTCGAGAATGCTCTTGTTCAGCCCGGATTTAGCCGACTGGCCGTTAGCCAGGTAGCCGCCTTCGCCGTCCGGTTTCGGCGCGGCACGCCGGGTCATGCCCGCGACGTTCAGCGCTTCGTGCACGATCACGTCGTAGCCGCGGACCAGCGCGAGCGCGGCCTTGTGCGCCGAGTCGAGGCGTTGCCGCCGCACCTTGGCGTGCAGGGTCGCCACCCGTGCGACGGCCTTACGGCGCCGCTTGGATCCTCGTTTCTTCCCGGCGAGCTCCCGCTGGGCCGCTGCCAGACGGCCGGCGCACGTGGCAAGGTGCCGCTGGTTGTCGAGGTGGTCGCCGTCGCTGGTCGTGGCCAGCGAGGCGACACCCAAGTCAATACCCGCGACCGCGCCCGTAGCGGGAAGGGTCTGCGCGGGCACCTCATCGCACGACAGCACGACGAACCAGCGGGCGCCTTCCCGCTTGACGCTGATCGTCTTGACGGTGCCCAGCACACGGCGGTGCTGGTGGACCCGGACATGCCCGACGCCCTGCAACCGCACGTAGGTCGCGGCCGGGTGGCAGGGCTGGGAGTCCCACCGGCAGCCGTCGCCGTCATTGGGCCACTCGACCGTGTCGAACCAGCCCCGCCCTTGAAACGTGGAAACCCTGGCGTGCGGCCTGCTTTGACACGGTCGAAGAACGCGCGGAACGCCTTGTCCAGCCTGCGGAGGGTGGCCTGCTGGGAGGAGAACGACCATCGGCCCTGACCGTCGGGGTCGTCGGCGCGGATGTGCTTCAGCTCCGCCGACTGGTCGCCGTAGCGCACCGTCACCCCGGCTTTGCGGTAGGCCGTACAGCGGTGTTCGAGAGCGGCGTTGTACAGCGTGCGGTGCTCTTCCAGGCACTGCGCGAGCGCAGCGGCCTGCTTGCTGGTGGGGCGCAGCAGGAACTTGAACGACCTGCGCACGCCCACCTCCCACATTCGGTAACGAGAACACCACGGTATCGGCTGGCACCGACAAAACCCGGAAGAACTCTGTGACGCACGAACCTGACAGGTCAGGGCACGCTCGGGCGTTGGCGGCCCTCCCGCTCCCGGCTTCGGCTGAGGTCCTTTGGAGGCGGCGGGAGGCAGGACGGCCTCTCCGGCGACGGACACGCGCCACGACCCGAGGGCCCGGCACCACCCAGCGACGCCGCATGGTCAATGGACGTCGCCACAGCTGGCGCACCCCGCGGGGTGAGGTGCCTCCCCCGGTGGGTTGGGGGAGGCGGGTGGGGTGGAGGGGTCAGCCGGCCAGGTGGGGGAGGACGCCCGTGTGGTGGAGGCGGTCGCGGGCGGCCGCGATGGCCTCGTCGGTGGTGGCGAACACCTGCCCCGCCTCGTCCAGCCGGGCGAGCACCCCCAGCGCCTCCAGCGGCTGGTGGTGGCCGTCCGGGATGCCCGAGACGTACACCAGGATGCCCCGCCCCTCGAGCCGTTCGATCGCGTCGCCCAGGACCAGCGCGCCGCTGGCGTCGATGGTGGTGACGCGGGACAGGCGCAGCACCACCACGGACACGTCCGTCACCTCTGACAGCTCCATCAGGAAGCGGTGGGCTGCGGCGAAGAACAGCGGCCCGGCCAGCCGGTAGGTGACGATGTGCTCGGCGAGCAGCGCGTGCTCGTCCTCGGTGTGATGGGGCTGCAGGTCGTGGCGGAGCGGCTCGGCGTCGAGGCGGGCGTTGCGCGCCATGGCACGCAGGGCCAGCGCCCCCGCCACCACCAGGCCCAGGATGACCGCCACCACCGTGTTGAGCGTCAGGGTGGCGACGGCCGTCAGCACCAGGACCACGGCGTCGGCCCGGGTGGACCTGAACATGGCCTTGACGGCGTCGGTGTCGACCATGCGCACCGACGTGGCCAGCAGGACCCCGGCCAGCGCGGCCAGCGGGATCCGGGCGACGAGCCCGGCGGCGGAGTAGATGATCGCGGCCAGGATGCCCGCGTGGGCCAGCGCCGCGAGCCGGGACTGGGCGCCGGAGCGGACGTTGACCGCGGTGCGGACGATGGCGCCCGTGCCGGGCATGCCGCCGAACAGCGGGGTGACGAGGTTGGCCACGCCCTGCCCGAACAGCTCCCTGTCGGGGTCGTGGCGACGTCCGGTGGTCATGCTGTCGGCGACGTTGGCCGACAGCAGCGACTCCAGCGCGGCCAGGGCGGCCACCGCGACGGCCGGGGTGAGCAGGGACGGCAGCGCGCCCGGATCCAGGAACCCCAGCGACGGCGCGGGCAGCCCGGCGGGCAGGTCGCCGATCCTGGCCAGCGGCAGCGCGGCCACCTCGGCGGCGACGGTGGCGATGGCCACGGCGGGCAGCGCGAACGGCAGGCTCGGCCGTACGCGCGCGGCCACCAGCACCACCGCGGCCACGGCCACGGCCACGGAGGTGGCCCACCAGTGCGGGTGGGCGAGGAAGTCGAGGACGGCGTGCCAGGCCACGATCATGACCTTGTGGCTGTTTTCCGGCGGGACGCCGAGTGCCTGGGGCACCTGTTGCAGGCCGATCACGCAGGCGATGCCGACGGTGAACCCCGCCACGACCGGGGCGGGGACCACGGCCATGTAGCGCCCGGCGCCGGTCAGCGCCAGCGCGAGCAGCAGCAGCCCGGCCAGCAGACCGACCGTGAGCACGCCGGTGGGGCCGTGGGCGTCGAAGATCGGCATGAGCATCACCGTCATGGCGCCGCTCGTGCCCGAGACCTGCAGGTCGGAGCCGCCGAGCAGGGCCGCCAGCGCCCCGGCCACGATGGCCGTGGCCAGCCCGGACGCGGCGCCGAGCCCTGAGGAGACGCCGAATCCGAGTGCCAGCGGCAGCGCGACGACCGCCACCGTGAGCCCGGCGAGCAGGTCCTGGCGGGGGCGGCGGCACATGGCGGCCAGCGACTCGCGTTCCGGCAGCACGGCGCGCAGCCGCCCCCAGGCCAGGGTCAGCCCGCCGGTCACGAGCTGTTACCTTCCGGTCCGGAAATGTAACCGTCTTGGTGCGTGAAAGGTCCTCTCACCATCACTCCCTACGAGTAAAGAGCGCCCCGCAATGCACCAAATTGCATATTTTTGCAATTGGTCAAGAGGCTCTCCGTATCAAGTACACCCCTTGCCACCTGCCTAAACGGGCTGTTCGCGAGGCGTGAACACCGGCAGCAGCGAGAACGCCCGATCGGCGGCCCGGATCGCCTCCCGCTCGACCTCCGCCATCGGCCGGCCTTCGGCCAGCATCGCCCAGTTGCGCCGGGCGAGCACCCGCTGCGCGGCCAGCACCTGCCCGGCGACCAGCCCGGCGGTCAGCTCGTCGGTGATCTCCCCGAGCGCCTCGGCCAGGGCCTCCTCGTCCTGCGCCATGTGCTGGAACAGCCGCGCCGCCAGGCTCGGCGTCGAGAACACCATCCGGTGGTACGCCACCACCTCCGGATGGTCGTTGAGCCCGGTGACCGGGTCGCGCCGGGCGAGCCCGTCGAGGAAGTGGCGGCGCAGCGCCTCCAGCGGCCGCTCCCCCGACCCCCGCCCCCGTACGACGCGGGCGGCCTCACCCTGGTGGTCGGCGATCCGGTGCAGCACGAGGTCTTCCTTGGTCGGGAAGTACTTGAACAGCGTCGGCTTCGACACCCCCGCCGCCGCCGCGATCTCCGTCACGGGCACCTCGTCGAAGCCGCGCTCCAGGAAGAGCGAGATGGCCGCCGTCGAGATGGCCTCGTGGACCCGCTGCCGCTGGATCTCCCGTAGTCCCGTCATGGCACCCAGTCTATCAAAGTGTTAACCTGGTTAAGTTTTTAACCGAGTTAACGCTTTTGGGGGACGCGATGGGCACGCTCGACGACGAGAGGCAGTACGTCGAACGCTGCAAGGCCGGACTGCGCAGGATGCTCGAAGGCGCGCGCGACAACGTGATCATCGGTGAGACCGTGGCCGGCGACCGCTACAGCGCCGAGCGGCTGGGCCGCCATCTCAAGAGCCTGGCCAAGGAGCTGAGCGAGGAGCCCGAGGGCCCGCCGTTCTTCGGCCGGCTGGACTTCGGCCAGAGCTCGGCCGAGCACCGCGGGCGCGCGTACCACATCGGCAGGCGGCACATCACCGGCGAGCACGGCGGCCCGCCCGTGGTGATCGACTGGCGCGCGCCGGTCTCGCGGGCCTTCTACCGGGCCAGCGCCCGCGACCCGCAGGGTGTCGCGGTACGCCGCCGCTTCGGCTGGTCGGGCACGACGCTGACGGGCTTCGAGGACGAACGGCTCGAACGGGGCGAGGAAGGCGAGTCGCGCATCCTGGCCGCCGAGATCGAGCGCCCCCGCGTCGGCCCCATGCGCGACATCGTGGCCACCATCCAGCCCGAGCAGGACGACCTCGTACGGGCCGAGCTGGACACCTCGATCTGCGTCCAGGGCGCACCTGGCACCGGCAAGACGGCGGTCGGCCTGCACCGGGCCGCATACCTGCTGTACGCACACCGGCAGCGGCTCGAACGCTCCGGCGTCCTCGTCCTCGGCCCGAACCGGGCCTTCCTCGGCTACATCTCGGCCGTGCTGCCCGCACTCGGCGAGGTGGACGTCGAGCAGACCACCCTGGAGCGCCTGCTGGCCCCCGTCGCTGTCACCCTCCCCGTCACCGCCGCCGACAGCGAGGCCGCCGCGCTGGTCAAGCACGACGTCCGGATGGCCGAGGTGCTGCGCAGAGCGCTGTACCGGCGGATCGCGAAGCCGGTCGAGCCGGTGACGGTGGCGGACGGCTCGTACAGGTGGCGGGTGCCCGAGGAGGAGCTGCGCCGCATCGTGGACGACACGCGCCGCGAGTCCCTGCCGTACGGAGTGGGCCGCGAGCGGGTGCGGGCCCGGACGGTCGCCGCAATCCAGCGCCAGGCCGAGGCGCGCGGGCAGACGGCCGGCGCGGCCTGGACCCGCAAGATCGCCCGCGCCGTCACCCCGTTCCTGGACGCCGTCTGGCCCGCCGTCAAACCCGAAGAGGTCCTGTACGAGATCCTGCGCGGCCCGGCCGAGGCCCCGCGCGACAGCGGCCCGGCCGAGGGCACGCGCGACAGCGGCCCGGCGGAAGGCACGCGGGACGGCGGGTCGGCGAAGGGCAGGCGCGACAGCGGCCCGGCGGAAGGCACGCGGGACGGCGGGTCGGCGAAGGGCAGGCGGGACGGCGCGCTGACGGGGGCCGAATGGGAGGCGATCACCTGGGCCAAGCCGCCCCGCAGCGTCAAGAGCGCCAAGTGGACGGCGGCCGACCTCGTGCTGCTCGACGAGATCGCCGCCCTCATCGAGCGCCCGCGCGGCTACGGCCACGTCATCGTGGACGAGGCCCAGGACCTGTCCCCCATGGAGTGCAGGGCCGTGGCCAGGCGCAGCGAACACGGCTCGCTCACCGTGCTCGGCGACCTGGCCCAGGGCACCACGCCGTGGGCGGCCTCCTCCTGGCCGGAGCGCATGGCGCTGCTGGGCAAGCCGGACGGCCAGGTCATCGCCCTGACCACCGGCTTCAGGGTCCCGGCGGCCGTGGTGGAGCTGGCCAACACGCTGCTGGCGGCGCTCGGCACGCAGGTGCCGGCGACGCGCTCGTACCGCTCCGACGGCCGCCTGCGGGTCACCCGCGTGAGCGGGCTGGAGAAGGGCGTGGTGGAGGCGGCGCGCGAGGCGATGGCGTTCGAGGGGTCGATCGGGGTGATCGCGGCGGACGCCGACGTCGAGGCGATCACGTCCGCGCTCCGGGACGAGGGCATGGACGTGGACGAACGCCTCACCGTGCTGCCCGCCTCGCTGGCCAAGGGGCTGGAGTACGACCATGTGATCCTGGCCGAGCCCGCCGCCGTCGCCGAAGCCGAGCGGCGCGGCCTGAACCGCCTGTACGTCGCCCTCACCCGGGCCGTCTCCCGGCTGGACGTCGTTCACGCCAGGCCTCTGCCGCCCCAGCTATCTCATCCCATAAAAGCAGTTTGAAATCGGTATATGTCCTGGTTCGTTCGGCTCGACAGGACTGGGCCCTTCGGTGTGTGATGTTGTTCACGTCTCGAGAGGAGCCCGCAAGTGACCTCTTCGCAGGATCCGCCCCAGGGCGACGATCCCAACACCCAGTGGTCGCAGCCGCCCCCGTATCCGCAGCCTCCTTACAAGCAGCCGCCGAGCAACCAGGTCCTGTCGATCATCGGGTTCGTCTGCGCGGTGGTGGCCGTGCTGTTCATCCCGATCCTGTTCGGCCTGGCCGGCATCGTGCTGGGCATCGTCGGCCACACGCGGGGCGAGCCGCTGGGCAAGTGGGCCGCCGTCGCCGCCGGCGTCGGGATGATCATCGGCATCGCCCTCGGCGTGATCCTCGTGAGCAGCATGTCCTGACCCGAGCCGCCCCGGGCGTCACCGACTCCGTCTGACGTGACCCCCTCCCGGGGCGGCGCCGCCTTTCCCGCCCCACCCCATTCAGGCACGGCCCGCGCCCGCTCGCCGTCCACCGGTGAGCCGCCTTCCCCAAGCGCCCGCCCGCCGCCTCCGACCACGGGACGCGCGGCGCACACCGGGCCGCTCTCTCGACGCGCCACACCGGCCAGGCACCGGGCTCAACGACCCGACGCGTCCGACCGCAGAACGCGGATCCGACGCTGTCTCCAAACGTAGAACGCACAGCGATTCCCCATTGCGTAGCGGATACTCGCGCACGTATGCTCGTGTACGAGTATTCGTCCACGAGGAGATGAGCCGGATGACGAAGCGGCGCAGGGTCGCGAACCTGCTGGCTCTGGCCGTGCTGACGGTGGCCGGGCAGCGGCCGATGCACCCGTACGAGATGGCCTCGGTGCTACGGGCGCGCGGCAAGGACCAGGACATGCCGATCAAGTGGGGATCCCTCTACACCGTCGTCCGCAACCTGGAGAAGCACGGCCTGATCGAGGCCGTGGAGAGCGGCAGGCAGGGCGCCCGCCCCGAGCGGACCGTCTACCGCGTCACCGAAGCCGGCCGGGAGGAGGCCGACGACTGGACGCGCGAACTGCTGTCCACGCCCGTGCGGGAGCCGTCGGCGTTCGAGGCGGGATTGTCGGTGCTGGCCGGGCTCGGCCCGGACGAGGTGGTGCCGCTGCTGCGGCAGCGCCTGGAGCTGCTGGAGCAGCAGCTCCAGGACGCGCGCCGGGCTCTGGAGCGGGACCGGGAGGAGGTGCCGAGGCTGTTCCTCCTCGAGTCCGAGTACGCGCTGGCGATGCGGGAGGCCGAGGCGGGCTGGGTGAGCGCGCTGGTGGCCGAGCTGACCTCCGGCACGTTCCCCGGCCTGGACGGATGGCGGGCCTTCCACCGGACCGGCGACCTGCCCCCCGAGGTGGCGGACATCGCGGAGAGGGGCAGCACAGCGGATTGACCCCGGCGACCGGCGAAGAGCCCGGTGGCCGATCGCAAGACCGGCGGCGGTGCGGGAACACCGCCGCCGGGAGATCTTCGTACCGAAATGCCCGCGAAGCGGGACCCCGGACACGAGATGGCACTCGCAACAATAGCCGGGCTCCCCTTCACGGACCGAACCATGGGGAGCCATCATGACCACGACCACTCTCGACGCCGTGACCTCGAAGGACGGCACCACGATCAGCTACCGCCGGCTCGGCCGCGGCCCCGGGCTGGTGCTCCTGCACGGAGTCATGCAGAGCGGCCACAGCAACATCGAGCTGGCCCAGGCCCTCGCCGACGAGTTCACGTGCTACGTGCCCGACCGCCGCGGCCGGGGCCGCAGCGGCCCGTACGGTCCGGACTACCGCCTCGATCGGGAGGTCGAGGACCTCGACGCGCTGCTCACCGCGACCGGGGCGGACCGCGTCGTCGGCGTGAGCTCGGGCGCCATCGTCACGCTGCGCACCGCGCTCGTACGGCCCGAGCTGCGCAAGGCCGTCATCTTCGAGCCGCCGCTGGACGTCGACGGCTTCTACCCGGCCGGCTGGCTGGAGCGCTTCGACCGGGAGCTCGCGGCCGGCCGGATCCCGGCGGCGCTGGTCACCGGGATGAGGGCGGCGCGGCTGGGGCCGCAGTTCTTCAATGTCATGCCGCGGGCGGTCCTGGAGCTGCTCACGGGCATGATGCTGAAAAGTCAGGACAAGGCGGCGGTTGACGGGGAGCCGACGTTCCGGGAGCTGGCCCCGACGCTGCACTACGACGGGCAGGTGGTGGCGGAGACGGCCGGCAGCCTGGACGTCTACCGGCCGATCGGGGCGGAGGTGCTCCTGCTCGGCGGCACCCGGAGCCCCGCCCACCTGAAGTCCGTGCTCACGGGGCTGGAGCGCGTCCTGCCCCATGTCCGGCGCGTGGACCTGAAGGGCCTCGACCACAGCGCCACCTGCAACGCCGACCAGCGCGGACGCCCTGAGCAGGTCGCGGCCGCGATCCGCGATTTCCTCTCCTAGCGGGCCCTCAGGTGGTGGCGAGGGCGACCGTGGGCGACAGGCGGGCGGCGCGCATGGCGGGGTAGAGCCCGGCGAGCGTCCCGATCAGCAGGGTCGCCCCGACCGCCCCGCCCAGCGCCCACGGCGGGACCACCGGCGGCCAGCCCCGCGACAGGGCGTAACCCGCGGTCGCCAGGGCCCCCATGACCGCGCCCACCACCCCGCCCAGGGTGGACAGCAGCAGCGACTCGGCCAGGAACTGGATGCGTACCTGGCCGCGGGTGGCTCCGAGCGAGCGGCGCAGGCCGATCTCCTTGCGCCGCTCCAGCACGGAGATGACCATGGTGTTGGCCACCCCGACCCCGCCCACGAGCAGGGCCACCGCGCCGAGCCCGAGCAGCAGGTTGGTGAAGGCGCCCGCGGCGGCGGCCTTGGCGGCCAGGGCGTCCGACGGCCTGCTGACCGTGACCTCCTCCGGATTCTCGGGGTTGACGGTGCGGGGCAGCACCTGGCGCACCGACTCCACCGCCTCGTCCGAGGAGCGCTCGTAGATGGTGGTGGGGTAGCCGTCGAAGCCCAACAGCTCCTGCGCCGCGGGGAAGCCGACCAGGGCCGAGCGTTCGATCTCCGGAGCCAGCGGCATCGGCCCGAGGATCCCGACGACCGTGAACCAGCGGCCGCCCATCCACACCTGCACGCCGGTCCTGGCCAGCCCGAGCCGTTCGGCGGCCTGCGCGCCGAGCACGACGGCAGGCTGGCGGGCGGTGGCGTCGTTGAGCCAGGTGCCCTTGGTCACCGAGCCCTCCAGAGTGGCCAGGAGGGTGGTGCTGGCCGCCTGGACGGCGATGCCGCCGGTGACGGACGCGGGGATGTGGTTGTTGCGGCGTACGGTGGCCTCCACGCCGCCGGTCGCCGCGGCCGTCCGGACCGGGCGGATGCGCTGGACCATGGCCAGCGCGCCGGTCGGCAGCTTGGCCTCCTCCCCGAACATGGTCTGCCCCGGAGCCACCGTGAGGAGGTTGGTGCCGAGCTTGTCGAGCTGGCGCAGGAGCTGCTCGCGGGAGGAGGACGAGATCCCGATCACGGCGATCATCGTCGCGATGCCGATGGCGATGCCGAGGGCCGACAGGATCACCCTCGTCGGGCGGGCGCGCAGCCCGGCGGCCCCGACGCGCAGGACGTCCCCGGGGCTGAGCCGGCCGGGCGCGGGCCGCGCCCCGGCTCGGTGGTGGTGGTCGGTCAACGCCCGGCTCCTCTCAACAGCTCCACGGGGCTCAGGTGGTCGTGCTCGTGGCCGTCGACGACGAGCCCGTCGCGCAGGCGTACCTGGCGGGAGCACCAGCCGGCGATCTCGGCGTCGTGGGTGATGACGGCCACGGTGGTGCCGGCCTCGTGCAGGTCCGCCAGGACGGCCAGCACGTCGGCGCCCGCGTGGGAGTCCAGGTTGCCCGTCGGCTCGTCGGCCAGGAGCAGCGGCGGGTCGCCCGCCACGGCCCGGGCGACGGCCACCCGCTGCTGCTCGCCGCCGGACAGCTCCGACGGCCGGTGCCGGAGCCGGTGGCCGAGCCCGACCCGGTCCAGCGCGGCGGCGGCGCGTTCGCGGCGGGCGCGGCGGCCCGTGCCGGTGTAGAGCAGGCCGTCGGCGACGTTGTCGAGCGCGCTGACCCCGGGCGAGAGGTGGAACTGCTGGAAGACGAACCCCAGGGTGCGCGAGCGCAGCCCGGACAGCTCCCGGTCCGACAGGGTCGCGACGTCGTGACCGGCGACGCGCACGGTGCCGGAGGTGGGGCGGTCGAGGGTGCCGATCATGTGGAGCATGGTGGACTTGCCCGATCCCGACGGGCCGACGATGGCCAGCAGGTCTCCCCGGTCGATGGTCAGGTCCACGCCGCGCAGGGCGTGCACGTCTCCGGCGTACGTCTTGGTCACCCCGCACAACTCGACGATGCCGTTCACTGGGCCGTTCCCTGGGCCGTTCACGGGGCCGTTCCCTGGGCCGTTCACTGGACCGGCACCCCGACCTTCATGCCCTCGGCCAGCCCCTCGCCCTTGATCTCGACCAGGCCGCCGCCGAAGGCCCCGGTCTCGACCGCCACGATCCGGCTCGCCGCGCCCTCCGCCACCTCGACCCCGAAGCCGCCCTCGCGCAGCGCCAGCAGCGCCTCGACGGGCACCGCCAGCACGTTCGCGTGCCGCGCGCTGGCCATCTCCACCTCGACCGGCGCCTGATCCAGCTTCGTCCGCGGCGGCCTGGCGAGGGTGATGTCCACGTCGATGGTGGTGGTCGCGTCCCGTTCGGACCCGGAGGACTCCGCGACCGTCCCGACCGACGTGATCCGGCCGGCGGCCCGCTCGCCGCCGGGGAGGGTCACCGTGACCTTGGCGCCCTTGCGGGCCAGCGACTGGTCGCCGGTGTCCAGGTCCACGTGCACCAGGCGGCGGATGCCGCTCACCGTGAGCGCCTGCTGTCCAGGCGCGGTCCTGGCGCCGACCTCGGCCTTGGCGTCGGTCACGCGTACGGCGGCGGGCTGGAACACGACCTGGGCCGCGTCCACCCGCCCGCTCTCCTCCAGTCCCCTGTCCTCCTGCCAGTCCTTGACCGCCTGCTCGGTGGCGTAGCTGAAGTGGTCGTCCACGGTGAGGTAGTCGCCGTACCCGAGCGCTTTGAGGTTGCGCTCCAGCTGCTCGACGTCCGGCCCGTCGGACACGCCGCGCTGCAGGGTCCGGTAAAGCGGCAGGCTGCCGTACATGAGCACGAGCGGCCTGCGGTCCACCTTGAGCAGCGGGCGGCCGCGGCGGACCACCGCTCCCTGGGCGGCCACCCACGTCACGGTGCCGGAGGCGCCCGAGGCGACCCGGCGCTCCCCCGCGTAGGTGAGGGCGCCGTCCACGGTCTTGGTCTCCACCAGGTCCTGCCGGGTGATGTCCGCGGTGGCGGGGACCGGGGGTCTGGCGGGCGTGGCGGCGCCGGGGACGCCGTCGTTCATGACGGCCACCGCGGTCCACGTCGCGGCGACGGCCAGGACGGTGCCGCCGCTCAGCAGGATGCCCTTCCTCATGACGTTTCCCCTGGCTTCTTGCCGCCGCCGGGCGCGTACTGCTCGCAGGCCTTGTGCGCGGCCTCGATCTTCTGCTGCGAGCCGTTCCTCATCTCGAAGCGCATGCCCTCGCCGGGCTTGGGGTCCGGCATGTCCACGCCGTGCTGGCGCATGCACTGCGCGAACTTGACCATCTGGTCGTAGTCCTGCTGGCTGGGCGTGTGGTCGCGGACGACGGCGTCCATGATGGGCTGGCAGGCCTTGTGTGCCTTGTCCATCTTGTCGCGGCCCACACCCTTGGGGACCTCTACCTTCAACTGGCCGTTCTGTGGGTCGGGGACGTCGATGCCGTGCTCGCGCATGCACTGCGCGAACTTCAGCTGAGCCTCCTCCGGGTCCATTGACACCGACGGGGAGGCCGTGGGTCCGGCGGACGAGGTGCCGGCGCTGGCCACGCCGTCGTCCTTGGGCGCCGTGCCTCCGCACGCGGCCAGCGCCAGCGTGAGCGGGACGGCTACCAGCAACAGCCGTATATTCATGACATTCACTCCTCCGCGCCCGGGGTCCTTCGCCCGGGGTGCGGCCTCACTCCAGCCCATGGGGTGCTAGAACCGGATAAGCCCGCCCTGCGCGTTTATCCGGCCCTAACACGTGATCCGTCACGCTCGGGTGCCAGAGGAAAGGGGCCGGCGATGCGGGTGCTTGTCGTCGAGGACGAGGAACGGCTGGCGGACGCGGTCGCGCGCGGGCTCCGGCTGCAGGCGATCGCCGTGGACGTGGCCTACGACGGGCAGGACGCCCTGGAGCGGGCCGCGTACGTGGACTACGACGTGGTGGTGCTCGACCGGGACCTGCCCGAGGTGCACGGCGACGACGTGTGCCGGCGGCTGCGCGAGGGAGGCGGGGGCGGCCGGGTGCTCATGCTGACCGCGGCCGGCCAGATCCGCGACAAGATCGACGGGCTGTCGCTGGGCGCGGACGACTACCTGGTCAAGCCGTTCGCGTTCGCCGAGCTGGTGGCCCGGGTCCGGGCGCTGGCCCGCCGCTCGCCCCGCTCCGCGGCGCCCCTGCTCGAACGCGGCGGCGTCGTGCTCAACCCGTCCCGCCGCACGGTCACCAGGGACGGGCGGCCCGTGTCGCTGAACCGCAAGGAGTTCGACGTGCTGCGCGTGCTGCTCGGCGCGGGCGGCGAGCTGGTCACCTCCGGCGAGCTGCGCAGGCGCGTCTGGGACGAGCACGCGGACGCGGGCACGGGCGCGCTGCGGGTCACGATCACGTCGTTGCGCAAGAAGCTCGGCGTGCCGTCGGCGATCCTGAACGTGCCCGGCAAAGGATACCGGCTTTGATCGTCGAGCAGGGGCGGTCGTGGTGGAGCAGCAGGCGGCTGCGGCTGCGGCTCACTCTGCTGTACGGCGGCCTGTTCTTCGTGGCCGGGTCGATCCTGCTCTGGCTCACCTACCTCATCACCGGCCAGGCGCTGAACCAGCAGTTCGTCACCGGCTTCCGGAAGATCCAGAACCCGCCCGCGGACGTGGCCGCGACGCGCCCGATGGTCGGGGACGTCATCTTCCAGGGCGACATCGAGAACCGGGCCGGCAACGTGCTCAGCGAGATGGTCCGCTCGTCCATGCTCGTGATGATCCTGGTCGGCGTGGTCGCGCTCGTGCTCGGCTACGTGGTGGCCGACCGGGCGCTGCGCCCGCTCGACCGGGTGACGGAGGCGGCGCAGCGGCTGTCGGAGAGCACCCTGCACGAGCGCATCGGGATGCGGGGCCCGCCCGACGAGGTCAGGCGGCTGGCGGACACGTTCGACGCGATGCTGGAGCGGCTGCACCGGGTGTTCGACGCGCAGCGGCGGTTCATCGCCAACGCCTCGCACGAGCTGCGCACGCCGCTGGCGATCAACCGTACGGTGCTGGAGGTGTCGCTGGAGGAGCCGGCCGCGTCGGAGGATCTCAAGGCGCTGGCCAGGGCGTTGCTCGGCACGAACGCCCGCTACGAGCGGCTCATCGAGGGCCTGCTGCTGCTCGCGCAGTCGGAGCAGGAGCTCACCGTGCGCAAGCCGGTGGATCTGGAGCAGGTCGTGCGCACCGCGCTGGAGCAGATCGACCTGCAGTCGCGCAAGCGGCCCGTCACGCTCCACCAGGACCTGCGGCCGGTGCTGGTCGAGGGGGATCCGCTGTTCCTGGAGCGGTGCGTGTTCAACCTGCTGGAGAACGCGATCAAGCACAACGTGCGCGACGGCGAGATCTGGCTCGCGCTGCGGCGGCAGGGCGGCGACGCGGTGGTCACGGTGCGCAACACCGGGCCGGCGGTGCCGCCGTACGAGGTGGACGACCTGTTCGAGCCGTTCAGCCGGCTCCACGGCGACCGGGTGCGCTCGTTCAAGGGCGCGGGGCTGGGGCTGTCGATCGTGCGGGCCATCGTGCGTGCGCACGGCGGCCAGGTCACCGCGGCCGCCCGGCCGGAGGGCGGGCTGAGCGTCACCGTACGGCTGCCGCACGGCCCGTCGTGAGACCCGGCCCCGGCGTCCCCGTCCGGACCTCCGTGACATCCTTGAAGTGTGCTGTCGCCAATCGACGTGCTGCAGGAGCAGATCAGGTCCCATTTGACCGCCTTCGACCGCCGGCAGGTCCCGCCCACCGGCGGGGTGCGCAGGGCCGCCGTCACCGTGTGCGTCCTGGAGGACGCCGAACGGGTCCCGTACACGATCCTGATCAAGCGGGCCGCCCACGGGCGCAACCCGGGTCAGTGGGCGCTGCCCGGCGGGCGCCTGGACGACGGGGAACGCCCCGTGGACGCGGCGCTGCGCGAGCTCGCCGAGGAGACGGGCGTCACCGGGGTCGAGGTGGCCGGGATGCTCGACGACTTCGTCACCGACTCCGGCTTCGTCATCACGCCGGTGGTGGCGTTCGGCGGCGTCCAGCAGCCGGTGGCCGACCCGCGCGAGGTGGCCTCGGTGCACGACGTGCCGCTGGAGTGGTTCCTGGCGCCGGGGGTGCCGCGCTGGCGCGGGAAGATGCTGCAGATGCCGCTGGGGCCGTCCATCGTGGTCCACGCGCCGACGGGGGCGATCCTGTGGCAGTTCGCCGAGGTGGCGCTGCGCGGCCGCGAGCAGCGGGTCTTCGACGTGAAGCAGCCGCGCTGGACGAGGACCTGACCGGGCGCGCCCGGTCAGGTCCAAAGCGTCCTACGCGTCCTGCGCGTCCTGCGCGCGGACGAACGCGTTGACGATCATCGGCAGCGACGCGTCCAGGCCCGCCACGTTCAGCACGCCCTCGTCGCCGGGGTCGCCGATCGAGTAGCCCGCGGCGGTCATCGCCGCGACGACCACGCGCGCCTCCGCCGCCACGGTGCGGCGGTAGGCGCCGAGCTCCTGCGAGGGGTGGGCGCGCCCCGCCCACGTCTCGTTGTCGGTGAACACCACGATGCCGTCCACCGCCATCCGCTGCTCGCGCGCCCAGCGGAACGGCAGCGACAGGTCGGTGCCGCCGCCGGACGGCCGCCAGGAGCCGATCTCGCGCAGGTTGGTGCGCGGGGTCACCTTCGAGGCGTGGACGCCGGTGTCGACGTCGATGACGTGCACGGTCCCCTTCTCGATGCGGGCCAGCATGACGGCCATCGCGCAGCCCACCTCGTACGGCGAGCCGATCTTCGAACCGCCGACCACGACGTCGCCGCCGTACCAGCCGCCCGACATCGACCCGGAGGAGTCGACCGCGACCAGCAGCCGCCGGCCCGTGGGCCGGACGGTGCCGAACGCCAGCTCGTACGTCTCCTCCAGCGCGTCCCGGATCGCCGCGACCGGTGCCCACGTGTGCGCGTCGGCGCGCGGGTTGGGCTGGGCGCGGCCCGAGCCGTACACGCGCAGCGCCAGGAACGCGTCCATCGGGTGGATGCGCGCCCGCAGCAGCGCGTCGCGGTCGGTGAGCCGGGCGACCGCGCGCCGGGTGGCCTCGCCCGTCGGGGTGAGCGTGCCGATCCGCGTCATGCGGGCCAGGTTGCGCAGCAGCGCGGTCATGCCGATCGTGTCGACCAGCGCGTCCCACACCTTCGGATCCCTCAGCACGGCGTCGGGCAGGAACTCCCAGGGCACCTTGCGCTCGGTCACCACCTGGATCGCCTCGCGGGCCGTGGTGACGGCCTTGGCGCTCAGGAACCGGTCCACCGACTCCAGCGTCTCGCGCGCCTGCTCGTCGGAGACGTTGCCGGCGATCCAGCCGAACAGCCGCGCCCGCTGCGGGCCGTCCGCCTTGGGGTGGGCGATGCGCAGGACGTCGCGCAGGTCGAACGTCTCACCCTGCGGCGTCCTGCGCTGGCGGGCCTTGCACACCTTGAACGCGACGTCGTCGGGGCTGCCGGTGGTGAACCAGGAGGCGAGCGCCGTACGCAGCGAGCGGCCGGTGACCGGCGCGGTGCCGCGCGCGGTCGGCTTGCCGCCGAGGTTCTTGTAGTAGCCGAAGAAGGAGGCGAGGTGGTCGGTCGTGCGGGCCACCTTGGGCAGGGCGAGCTTGGCCGCCTGCCGGGTGGCCGCGTCGCCGCGGGCGTAGGCGGCGGCCAGCGCGAACAGCGCCGGTCGCTGCTTGGGAGCGCGCGGCGGGCGCGCGGTCGAGATACCGGTGAGCAGTTCGACGACGCGCGGGCCGTCCTCGGCGATCGCCTCGAACAGCGCGGCGGCGTTGCCGGCGGTCAGCTGCTCCTGCGACACGTAGTAGGTGCCGCCCGTGGTGCCGAGGATCAGGAAGTCCTCGACGCGCTGCCACAGGTCCTTCTCGAAGACGAAGCCGCCCGCCGCGTTGCGCACCTGGTCGGTGCGGCCGGGCAGCGGCTGGGTCTGCGGCGTGGCGAACGCGGAAACGCCGGCGAGGGGGTCACGGTTTCGCGCCATAGTTTTCACCTCGTACGTCTCGACCCGCCCGAATGGCGGATATGCAGAAAAAATGGGGGCGGATGTGGAAATGCCAACCGGCCTTTTACGGCGCGCTGCCACTACGCGACGCGCGGGCGCACCCGCGCGGCGGGGAGTCGAACCCCGCGCTTCCGGCACCTGAAGCGATGACCGGCCTGCTTCGACCCGCCCCCGAGGCTCGGAGAGGGCACGGATATGGGGGTGTCCACCGGCGTTGGCGCTCTGCCGACTGAGCTACCGGAGCGTTGGCCCCGGGCAGGACTCGAACCTGCGACTCCCCATTAAAAGTGGTAACCGACGAACTTCGACCCGTGCCCTCACCGAGTCTCACTGACATTGTGGATTCAACACGGAATGCCAATGGGGGCTCAAATCATTTTCCCGATCTCGTCGAGGGCGAGCGGGGCCGCGCTCACCGTGAGTGACCGGGACGAACCGGGCGGCCGGGGGTCGAAGATCGCCAAGCTCAGGTCACGTGTCGCCCATGAGGGGGGCGCGATTACCCCCATGCCCGGACCGTGTGCTTAACTCGAGTTGCCGATGTGGTCTGTGTCCCCCGGGCCGCAAATTACCGCCTTCACGGAATACCGTTCGGCTGGAGCCGTGTTGTGCACCTCGCCGAGGAGGCGACCGCCACATCGGCCTTAACGACTTTTCCAGGCGTCCCGCCCACCGGCGGGGCGCCTGCTTTATGGTGGGGTGGCCGACCGGCCCGATGATCAGGAGAGCTCGTTGCTGTACGAAGTGGTCAAGTTCGCCGCCGCGCCGCTCGCGAACGCGATGTGCCGGCCGCACATCTCGGGCGCGGCGCACGTGCCCAGGAGCGGGCCCGCGATCCTGGCCGCCAACCACCTGTCGATCCTCGACTCGTTCCTGCTGCCCGCGCTGCTGCCGCGGCACGTGACCTTCACCGCCAAGAACGAGTACTTCGACGGCAACCCGGTCTCCGGCTTCTTCATGCGACTGGGCGGCAGCCTGCCGATCGACAGGGAGAGCGCGCACGCCGCCCAGACCATGCTCGACTCCGCCGCGGACCTGCTGGAGCGCGGCGAGCTGTTCGGCATCCACCCGGAGGGCACCCGCTCCCCCGACGGCCGCCTCTACCGCGGCAAGGTCGGCGTGGCCTGGCTGACGCTCAAGACGGGCGCCCCGGTGCTTCCCGTGGCGCTCAGCGGCACCGAGAGGGTGCTGCCGGTCGGCTCGAAGGTGCCCAGGCCCGCGCGGATCGGCATCGCCATCGGCGAGCCCATGCGGTTCGAGGGCGACCACACCAAGGCCCGCGACCGGCGGCGGGTGACCGACGAGATCATGGCGGCCATCCAGAAGCTGTCCGGGCAGGAATACGTGCCGACCTACGCCGCCAGCTTCAAGGCGGCCAACGGCGTGTCATGACAATGTCGTCGAGGATCAGGGGGATCTAGCGTGGCGCGTGGTCGTACCATCGCGATCGTGTCCGGCGCCACCGTGCTCGCGGTGGGGGCCGCGGCCGGTGGCGCGTACTACCTGCTGCACACCAGAGGGACGCCCGCCGAGACGGCGCAGCGCTTCTCCGCCGCATGGCAGGCCGGCAACTGGGCCGCCATGGGGGCGGAGCTCGCCAAACCACAGCAGCTCAACGCGTACGACCAGCAACGCAGCGCACTCGCCGTCGAGTCGACGGACATCAAGCTCGGCAAGATCACCGAGACCGGCGACAACCGGGCCCGCGCCCCCTACACCGCGACCCTGAACCTCAAGAACATCGGCAAGTGGTCCTACCAGGGCCAGATCGACCTCATGGTGGCCGACCGCACCTGGAAGGTCGACTGGAAGCCCGCCACGCTCTACCCGTCGATGACAGCCGGGGCCGAGTTCAAGCTCAAGACGCGCTGGCCCGACCGCGCCGAGATCACCGACGCCCAGGGAGACCGGATCGACACGGGCGCGGTCGGCGGGTCGGTGCAGCAGCTCGTCGGCTACCTCGACAAGGCCGGCAAGAAGGACGTGGCCAAGCTGGGCTCCTCCTACAAGGTCGGCCAGGCGATCGGGCGCGGCGGGCTGCAGGAGACGTTCCAGAAGCGGCTGGCGGGCACGCCCGCCACCGAGATCCAGCTCGGCGACAAGACGCTGGAGACCATCGAGGGCAGCGACGGCGAGCCCGTCCAGACCACGCTCGACCCGCGCGCGCAGGCCGCGGCGGTGGGCGCGGTCAAGGACATGAAGAAGCCCACGTCGATGGTGGCGATCAAGCCGTCCACGGGCGAGATCCTGGCCGTGGTCAACAACCAGGGCGGCTTCAACCGGGCGCTGGACGGCCGCTACCCGCCCGGCTCGACGTTCAAGGCGGTCACGGCGATCGGCCTGCTGGCGGCCGGGATGTCGCCGTCGGACACGGTGACGTGCCCGATGTACGCGACCATCGGCGGACTTAAGGTCCGCAACTCCGACAAGGAGGCGTTCGGGTCGCTGTCGTTCCTCGACTCGTTCGCCCACTCGTGCAACACGACGTTCGCGCCGCTGGCCGAGCAGAAGCTGGGCGCCGACAAGCTGCTGAAGACGGCCGAGGACGTGGGCTTCAACCAGCCCCTGAACATCGGGGTCCCGGCCGCCAAGGCCAGTTTCCCCCGGGCCGAGTCCGACGCGGAGCTGGCCGCGGAGTCGTTCGGGCAGGCCAGGATCACGGCCAGCCCGCTGACGATGGCCTCGGTGGCCGCCGCCATCGCGGACGGCACGTGGCGGCCGCCGACGCTGGTGCCCTCGTTGAAGCAGAAGGCCGCCGAGCGCCCGCTGCCCGACGGGGTCAAGGACCAGCTGCACTCGATGATGGCGGCCGTGGTGTCCAAGGGCACGGCCAAGGCGGCCGGCCTGCCCGCCGGCACGTACGGCAAGACCGGCACGGCCGAGTTCGGCACCGGCGACGACCTGGACACCCACGCCTGGTTCATGGGCTTCAAGGAGGACGTGGCGTTCGCGGTGGTCGTGGAGGGCGGCGGCGCGGGCGGCAAGGTCGCGGCGCCGGTGGCGGCGTCGTTCCTCAAGGGGCTCTGACGGCCGCGACCAGGTGAACCGGCCTCTGACCTGGGCAGAACTCGGTTGTGCTGGGGATCGGTGGCAAGGAGTACGCGGCGCGGCAGGCGGCCATGGGGCGGCTGGCCGCGCGTGCGGGGTTCCGCGGGGTGGTGGCCTGGTCGAGAGGCGGTTCGGCGCAGGACCATTACGCCGACGTCTACTACCTGACGGGCTTCTACCAGCACCAGCCGTTCATCCCCGACTTCCCCGGCCACTGGCGGGCGCGGGGCCACGCGGCCGTCGTCCTGACCGTGGACGACCCTCCTCTCAGCGAGCACACCGCCGTCCTGCTGACCAACTCCAAGGACCTCCAGGAGCCCCGGCCGGCGGCGCGGGTCCATGTGACGCCCGATCTCGTGGACGCCCTGGCCGAGCAGATCAGGGAGTCGATCCGGCCGGGCCGGGTCGCGTTGATCGGCTACGAGGCGATGGCCGCGCCGTGGTGGTGCCGGCTGCGTTCGGTGCTGCCGGGGCACGAGCTGGTGTGCGCCGACGACCTGGCCTGGGAGGCGCGCCGGATCAAGAGCCCTGCCGAGCTTGACCTGCTGCGCGCCTCGGGGGCGCTCGGGGTGCGCGCGGTGTCCGCCGCCCGGGAGGCCGCCGTACCGGGCGCCACCGAGGCCGACGTGGCGGCGGCCGCGATCGCCGAGATCGTCCGGGCGGGCGGCGCCTACTCCGGCATGGGCATCTCCTCCGGCGCCGAGTCCTACACCTTCGCCGCCTCCGGCCCGACGCCCTACTCCGCCGACCGGCGGCTGGCCGAGGGCGACCTGATCAGGATCGATCTGTACGGCTCCGTGCGCGGCTACCTGTTCGACCTGGCCCGTACGTGGGTCGTCGGCGGCGAGCCGACCACCGAGCAGCGGCGGCTGCTGGAGGCGGTGCGGGAGAGCGTCTCGGCCGGGATCGAGCTGCTGCGGCCCGGCCGGCGCTTCGGCGAGGTGGCGCGGCGGTGCCAGCAGGTGTTCGAACGGTCGGCGTTCGCCGTCCACCACGGACTGCCCTGGTCGGAGACGGACGGCCTCTGGGGCCACGGGCTCGGCCTGTCGCTGGAGCCACCGTGGATCACCGAGGGCGGGCCCGACTCGGACGGCCTGATCGAGGCCGGAATGTGCCTGGCGCTGGAGCGCAGGATCGCGATGCACTCCGTGGGGGGCGCCAGCCATGAGGAGGACGTCATCGTCACCGACTCCGGCCCCGAAGTCATCACCCGCGACCCTTGAGACTTGTTATCCGGCTGTGTAAATTTACTCGCATGGATAACAAAGTGTGGGCTCCCGTCCGGGCCCTCTTCGTGGCCGTGCTCGTCATCTCCGTCGCGACCCTCGGCGTGGCCGCCCTCATCGGCGGCAACTGGGTGGTGTGGCTCCGCGGCGCCGCCGTGGCCGTGGCCGCCGTCTGGCTCGTCGCCCTGGCGGGGCAGGCCGCCCGGGGCAAGAGGTCGGCCTACGTACGCATCCGCTTCGTCTCCATCGCCGCCCCCATCGGGATCGTGCTCATCCTCGTCGCCCCGGACAGCGGCTATCCCGGCTGGATGAAGGCGGAGCAGGCCGTGGTCGGCGTGCTGGTCGCCGCCGTGGCCCTCCTCGTCAACCGACGTGCCGTACGGCAGGCGTTCCCGAAGCGTGGCAAGCTGGGCTGAATGCAGAGCTCTGCCCCCCGCCGGGCGGCCACCGAGGCCCGCAAAGCACAGATCGCCTCCGCCACGATCGCCGTGCTGGCGCGGCGCGGCTACGCGGAGACCACGTTCGAGGCCATCTGCGAGCAGGCGGGGCTCAGCAGCAAGCGGCTGATCTCCTACCACTTCTCCAGCAAGGACCAGCTGTTCGAGGCCGTCGTCCGCCAGGTCGTCGAGGACGCGGCCGCCTTCATGCGCCCGGCGCTCGACGCCGCCTCCGGGGCGCGCGCCCAGCTCGAGGCGTTCATCAGGGCGAACATCGCTTTCATCGCCGCCCATCCCGAGCACGTGCGGGCGGTGCAGCAGATCGCGTTCAACCAGGTGCCCGTGGGCGGTGAGGAGCAGGACGCCGCGGTCGCCAGGCTGGCGGCGCTGTTCGCGGAGGGGCAGCGGGCGGGGGTGTTCCGGGAGTTCGACGGGGTGTTGATGGGTACGACGCTGCGCGCGTCCATCGACGGGGTGGCCGACCGCCTCGTCAAGGGCCTCGACCCTGATCGGTGCGCGGACGAACTGGTCGAGATCTTCGACCGCGCCACGCGCACCTGACCTCGCCTATCACCCGGCAGCGCGGGCGCACTCACGCCTGACCTCGCGGGCCACCGCGAAGCGCAGGCGCGCTCACGCCCGACCCCACGACTCGGCGGGCCATAACCACGGAACGGTCGATACCGTAGATTCGTCCTCGGGTGGCGTGGCGCGCCGGCTCGGCGATGGCCAGACCGGGACCGACACCCGGTCCGTGGGCTGCACGTCGAGCTGGGACACCACCCAGCGGTTGCGTTGGCGATTGGAGACGCGGTGAGCCACAACGTATCCGGCCGGCCGGCCGAACTGACGTACGACCTGGGCTATCACGGGCTGCTTGAGCGTCTTCGATCTCACGGACGCCAGTCAACGGCTCCAAGTGCCCTTGAAGCCGAGCCGGACGAGCTGTTGACGATCGGCGAGCTGGCCAGGACCACCGGCGTGGCCACCTCGGCGTTGCGCTACTGGGAAGAGCTCGGCCTGCTCCCCGCCCCGACCCGGGTCTCGGGCCAACGGCGCTACCCCGCCTCGGCGTTGGCGATCGTCGGCCTGATCCTTTCGTTGCAGGACGTGGGCTTCTCGCTGCGCGAGCTGAAGGTGCTCATCACCTCTCGTTACGAAGACGTCGACGCCTGGCGCGAGCTCCATGAACGCAAGCTCGCCGAGCTCGACGAACGGATCGCCCAGGCGCAGGCCGCGCGCACCGCCATCGCCCACGGCCTGGCCTGCGGGCACCCGGAGGGCATCTTCCACTGCCCCACCTTCGCCCGCGTCATCGCCGCCCGCCTCGCCGGATCCCCTCTCCACGAGGCCCACTCCCACTGACCACCTCACCCCGATCACCTCGGCCGGAGACTCCGGCGGGCGCGCTCCAGGTCGTCTCTGGCGGTCTTGGTCAGCGTCTGCTCGGGGCCCATGACGGCCTCGAACCGGTTCACGACCCATTCGTACTCGGCGAGCGCGTCCGCGATCCGTCCCACTGCCTCGTACGCCGTGGCCAGGCCGTGCCGGGTGATCAGCGTGTCGGGATGGTCTGCGCCCAGCAGCCGCGCCTGTTGCCCGGCGACGTGCTCGTACAGCTGGACGGCCTCATCGGCCCTGTCCGCCGCCTTGTAAGCGCGCGCGAGCTGTCCTTTGACGACCCAGGTATCGGGATAGTCGTGATCGAAGAGCCGCTCGTGATCGGCTATCAGCCGCTGGAACAGCTCGATGCCGCGCTCGGGCCGGCCGCCCTCGACGTTGGTGTACGCCTGGAAATAGCGCGCCGCGAGCAGGGTGGGATGGCCGGGTTCGAGTGCCCGCTCCTGGTCGGCCACCACCTGCTCGATCATCGGCACCGCCTCCGGTGCCCTGCCTCCCATCGTGTACGAGAAGGCCACCGACGCGCGTGACCACAACGTATCCGGATGATCGTCGCCGAGGACGCGGGAGCGGTCGGCCGCGACGCGTTGGTAGAGGGCGGCGGCTTTCATCGCCTGGCCGGCGTACTCGAAGGCGTGCGCCAGCGTGTGCAGGGCCGCGAGGGTGTCCGGGTGCTCAGCGCCCAGGAGCCTCTCGCGCCCTCTGACGACGGCTTCGGCGACCGGGACGGCCCGGAGCCCGTCGTTGAGATAGACCAGATGGGAGGCCACGACGTGGCGGACCCGCAGCACGAGCTCGGCCGCCGCGCGCAGGTGCGCGAACTCGTCGTCGGGGACCCGCTCGACGGCCTCCCACAAGGCCGCCGCGTGCTCGGACACCGCCATGATCGTGGGGAACTTCCGCCAGGTGTCCTGGTCGGAGACGTCCTCGACCGCCACGCACAGCCGCTGCCCGGCTGTCTCGATCAGCTCGGCCAGGGTGCGGTCGCGTCCGGCCTGATCACGTACCGCACGCCGGACGAGGCGGTGGACGAACGCGGTCGTGCCGCTCCGGCTGAAGGTGACCAGCGATCGTGCGCCCAGCTCGGCCAGAGCCGGTTCCGCCTGCGGGCCGAGCAGCTCGAACCCGACGCCGGAGGTCGACAGCACGGACAACTCTCCGAGCAGGCGCGCGGCCGCCGGGCCGGTCTGCCCGACCGACAGCATGATCGCCTGCGCGACTCCGGTGGGGTACTGCTCTCCGCGAGGCCGCGCGAGGAGCACCTCGATGGGGGTGGCGTGCAGCCGCCCCAGGTAGGAGTCGCACGACAGGCGCGGCGGGCCGACCAGGGCGGCTGCGGCGATGCCCAGGGCGAGCGGCAGGCGGTCCAGTTCCTCGGCGAGCAACCGGAAGCCCTCGTCGTCCGCGCCCACCCGCGTGCGGAGGTACTTCACCGCCTCGGCCTCTGTGAACTGCTCCACCGCAACCATCGTGGCGAGCCGTTCGAACGAATGATCATTGGTGGTGATCAGCACGCGAGCTCGGCCGTGCGACGGGAGCAGCGGCGCGAGCAGATCGGGGTCCGTCGCGTTGTCGAACACGACCAGATACGGCCCGCGCCGCTCCTGAAGCCAGGCTCTGACCTTGCGGGCCACGGTCGCCGGGTCGTCCGCGTCGCTGCGTAACCCGGCTTCGGTGGCCAGCTGATCCACGGAACCGTGAAGCTGGTCGACGGTCTCGGCGTGCAGCCACGCCACCGGGATGCCGCGTTCGATGCAGCGCCGGGCATAGGCGGCCGCCAGGTGGGTCTTGCCCACGCCGCGTCCCCCGACCAGCGCACACACCGCCGGCGTGCGGCGGGCGGAGAACAGCTTGTCGATGCGTTCGCTCAGATCCGAACGCGGCTGGAAGGCCTTCGGCTCGCGCGGCACGTCACCGACCGTGCGCAGGTCCCGCTTCGAACCGGACGGCGGGCCGGCGCCCGGTTCCGCCTGACCGGCCCAGATGGCGAGCGGCGTTCCGGGGAGCAGGACGACCAGACCGACGACGATGCTCGTGCTGTCCAGTCCGAGCCCGTTCGCCACGCAGATCCACCAGGCCAGAACCCCGGCCGTCGACGGCAGCGTCGCCGCGATCACGACCTTGAGCCAGCGCGGCATCTCAGCCCTTTCTGCGCGAGAACGGTTCTGTGATGAATCGGAAGGCCGTACTCGACGAGTGTCACACGCCGCCATCACGTTGTCGCGGGCCGATCATGGGAGGGCTCGCCGCAGGCGCCGGAAGCCACGAGCTCCCAGGTCCCCCTCGGGCCAGACCCGGACCGACAAAGCCGTCCCCGAACTCGCGGCGTCTCTCACCTCGAACGCGGTCGCCATCGAGCTTGATCTCATGGATCAACGTACAAAGAGCCGACCAGGCAACCCCCGGCCGCGCCAACCTCACCCCCGCCACCAACCCCACAACCCGAGGCACCGCCAACCTCGCTTCCGCCGCCAACCCGAGAACCCCCGGCACCACCGACCTCACTACCGCCCCCAACCCGACGACTCCCCGGCACCGCCAGCCTCACTACCGCCGCCAACCCGACGGCTCCCTGCGCAGACGACCTCGCCCCGCTGCCTGCCAGGCGACCCTCGACGCCGCCAACCTCGCTTCCGCCCCCAACCCGACAACCCCCGCACCGCCGACCCCACAACCGACCTCAACCCCGCAACCCCCCGCACCACCAGCCTCGCTCCACCGCCAGACCACAACCCTCGACACCCTCAACGTCAGGCCAACGCAACCTCACAACCACCGCCATCGCCAATCTCGCCCCTGCCGATCCCGCAACTCCGGCACCGCCGACCCCACCGCCGCCTCACCCCACGACTCCTGGTGCGGCTGCCCCGTCTGTACACGACCGGGAGCGATCGCGCTTGTCCGTCAAACAGAGGCGGGGTTGCATACAGTGTGTCCATTGCATGCAATGTATGCCATCCGCTAACCTGATCCGCATGCAGACCGATGTGGCGCGGAGGCGGCTGAGGGAGTTGATCCTCGACGGCACGTACCCGCCCGGGGCGCGGTTGACCGAGATGGAGGTCGCGACCGCCCTGGACATGAGCCGCACCCCCGTCCGCGAGGCGCTCCGCGCGCTGGCCGCCGACGGGCTCGTGCAGCCCTCCGGGCGCGGCGTGGTGGTCGTGGCGTTGGAGCAGGGCGACCTGAACGAGGCGTACCAGGTGCGGGCGGCGCTGGAGGCGCTCACCGCCGAACTGGCCGCGACCCGCCAGCGCGAGGGCCGCATCGCCCCCGCCGACCTCGCCTCGCTCCGCGAGATCGCGATCGAAACCGCCACGGCCACCGCCGAGGGGCGGTTGGCCGAGGCCGTGCGGCTCAACCGCCGCTTCCACCGGGTGATCGCCGAGCTGTCGGCCAACTCGATGGCACTGCACGCGCTGGAACGCATCTGGGATCAGATCCAGGTGTCCACGTTGCGCTCGCTGGCGCCGCCGTCGCGGCCCGCGTACGTGTCGGGCCAGCACGAGGAGCTCGTCGCCGCGATCGTTCTGGGCCACCCGGAGGAGGCCGCCAGGGTCGCCCGCGCACACGTACTCGACACCCGTAACATCACCCACAGCGAGGAGGACGAAGCATGACCCGCGAGCACACATACCCGGTCGTGGTGACCTGGACCGGCAACAAGGGCACCGGCACCAGCGGATACCGTGACTACGGCCGCGAGCACGAGCTGACCGCAGAAGGCCCGCCGGCCATCGCGGCCAGCTCCGACCCGGCCTTCCGCGGCGACCCGACACGCTGGAACCCGGAGCAGCTCCTCGTCGGCTCGCTGTCCCAGTGCCACATGCTGTCGTACCTGCACAAGTGCGCCACGGCAGGCGTCGTCGTCACCGAGTACGTCGACAACGCGGTCGGAACCATGGCCGAGACCGCGGACGGCGGCCACTTCACCGAGGTGGTGCTGCGCCCCTCGATCACCGTGACGTCGCCCGAGATGGCCGATGCCGCCGCCAAGCTGCACGAAGACGCGCACAAGGCATGCTTCATCGCCAGCTCCGTGAACTTCCCGGTACGCGTCGAGCCGACCATCCGCGCCGTGTGACCGTAGGTTCGTCCCGGGTGGGCAGGTGCCTGCTCCGTACGGCCGTAGCGGGCCGGAAACCGGTTGGATGTCGCCCTTCACGCCCGGCAGGCTTGGAGCATGAACGATCTCCCCGGGTTCGAGCCCGACGCGCGCCTGCTGATCGTGAACAGCGACGACTTCGGAATGCACCGGACGATCAACGACGCGGTCGTGCGCTCGATCGAGGAGGGGATCTCGGGCTCGTGCAGCCTGATGACGCCCTGCCCGGGGGCGGAGCACGCCATGCGGCTGCTCCGCGACCGGCCGGAGATCCCGTTCGGGATCCATCTGACGTTGGTGTGCGACACGCCTCGCCGCAGGTGGGGGCCGCTGACGCCCAAGGAGGAGGTGCCGTCGCTGCTCGATGCGGCGGGTGAGCTGTTCACGCCCGATCGCATACCGGAGCTGCTCGCCCAGGCCCGTCTCGACGAGGTGGAGCGCGAGTTCCGCGCGCAGATCGCCGCCGTTACCGATGCCGGGCTGGCGCCCACCCACCTGGACTGGCACTGCCTGGCCGATGGCGGGCGCGCCGACGTTTTCGACCTGACGGTGGCGCTGGCCCAGGAGTACGGCCTGGCGGTGCGGGCCTGGCTCGACCCGGCCCGCCAGAAGGTACGGGCGCGCGGGCTGCCGGCGGTCGACCACGACTTCCTGGACAGCTTCCGGCTCGAACTCGACGGCAAGGCGGCCACGTACGCCAGGCTGCTGCGCGAGGTGCCCGTCGGGTTGAGCGAATGGGCCGTCCATCCGGGGCTCGGGGACGAGGACGCTCAGGCGATCGAGCCCGGCGGGTGGCGCGTGCGGCGGACCGACTACGAGTTCCTCACCTCCCCCGAGGCGCGCGAGATCCTGCGGAGCGAGGGGATCGTCGTGCTCGACTACCGGGTCCTGCAGGAGATCTGGGTGAAATGATGCCGCTGATCCCCCAGGCCGAAGTCGGAGGCGCGCTGCGGCGCCGTGGAGTTGTGATGGCTGCCTCCCCTTGACGCAACCGACGGCGGCGCCGAATCGTCCGGCTACTGCGACCGATCCCTGCTCCGCTCGCCGGCGCGTGGGGGCGGCAGCCGGATGACCAGCTTCTTGTCGCGCGCAAGCCGGTGCGCCACCTCGTTGAGCCGGGCGCAGACGTCCTTGATGTTCTGGTGGGCCTTGTTGCGCTCGGCGATGATCGCGGCAAGCAGCAGCGCGGTCAGCGCCGCGGAGCCGTTGAAGGCCTGGAGGGCGACCATGTTGAGGAGGAGGTCGTGCTGGGCGAACGGGCCGGAGTGGCGCGCGGCGGAGACGATCGCCACCGTCGACGTGATCAGCGCGCACGCCGCGGCCCCGAGGAGTTGGAAACGCAGCGCGGACCAGATCAGGAAGGGGAACACGAGAAAGAGCAGGTTGATGGGGCCCGCGGTCGCCACCAGCGTGACGAGGAAGGTGCCCAGCAGCAGCGCCGCCCCTTCGACCCAGCGGAGCGGGTGGGCGTCCCGCGGCAGCCGGGTCGTGCGGCTCGCGAGCAGGAGCGGCGTGACCACGAGCACGCCCATCGCGTCGCCCGTCCACCACACCGACCACGCGGGCCAGAACTCGCCGGGCCGCAGCCCGCCGGCGAGCACCAGCGAGCCGGCGCCGACGGTCGCACTGACCAGCATCCCGGCGAAGGCACCGAGAAACACCAGGGCGAGCGCGTCACGCAGCCGGTCCAGTTCGATGCGGAAGCCCACGCGCTCGATCAGGAGGTAGGCGCATACCGGCGCGAGCGTGTTCCCCACGGAGATGCCCAGGACGGCGGCCATCGTCGGCCCGATCGACACGTTGGTCAGGAATGCGCCGAGGGTGATGCCCGGCCAGGTCCGGAGGCCGAAGATGAGCAGGGCGGCCAGCCCGATTCCCGTCGAGGGCCACAGCGGCGTCACCTGCCCTCGGACCAGCTGCAGTCGCAGCCCCAGCTTGGCGGCCACGAGATAGGCGATCGCGACGGCGAGGATCTTCACGGCCGTCATGGCATGATCCCGTAGCCCATAGTGGACGGCGACAGCCCTCATAGGAACACCTCCGGCCCCGCCGAATCGACGCCCGGTCTAGCGCGTACCGCGGCAACACTCGTCTGTTCAGGCTCGGGTTCCGGCCTTTGGCGTGGCATGACCGGCCCTGTCTCAAAACTAGTCATAATCCGCCAGATGGGACCCAACGCCAGGTAATCGACATATACGTCAAAAGCGATACAGCCATAGAAAAGGGAAAGGCTCCTCCGTCGCGGCTATGCGGACGCGTGGCTTGGCGCCTGATTCGGTGCGACGCTGGGGTTGCGCAGGCAGGTCGTGGGACCGCGCCGATGTTCGCTGCGTGGCCCCACCTATGGTGTGCTTTCAGTGTTTGCCGAGGAAGTCGGTGATGAGCTGCAACCACTCGTCGGTTCGCTCCAGCATCGGGAGGTGGCCGCCGGCGATTTCGGTGAGTCGGGCACCGGGGATGGTCTCGGCGAGCCGGCGGTGCAGGGCGGTGGAGGTGACCCAGTCGTCGGTGGTCGAGATGACCAAGGTGGGGACCTTGATGCCGGCCAGGTCGTCTCGGACGTCGACCCGGCCGACCAGGTCGACTTGTTCGGGGGAGCCGTCGGCTGCGGTGGCGGCGGCGAAGCCGAGGGTCTCCTGCAGTTGCTCGGACGACATCGACTCCAGCGCCTGGGTGCCGAGGGCCATCATGAGCAGGAATTCGGCGAGCGTCTCGCGGTCGCCGGACGCGGCGATCTTTCTCCAGACCGAGGAGGCAAGAGCGAGCCGGTTGTCGCGGTACGGGAAGGTGGCGGTCAGGACGAGTGCGGTGACGCGCTCGGGGTGACGGGCGGCAGCGCGGATGGCGACCGAGCCGCCGAGGGAGAACCCGGACAGAGCGAAGCGGTCGAGGCCCTCCGCATCGGCGGCGGCAACGAGTTGGTCGGCAAGGTCGTCGACGGACAGCTGGGAGGTGGAGCGGGGGGTGTCGCCGCTGCCGGGGTAGTCGATGCCGACGACGGTGTGGCGGGCGGCGAGACCTTCCAGGATGGGGCCGTAGGTGTTGGCCAGGCTGCTGCCGGCGCCGTGGGCGAGGAGCAGGCCGGGGCCGGAGCCGAGGCGAGTGCGTGCGAACGTGGGTTCGGGCAGGGTGCGAGGTGACATGGTCAGCCATCTTTCAGAGGATCTTGATGCTGGTGGGGCGGGCAGCTGCATGCAGGCGCCGGGCGCGTGGCTGCCCCGGACCTAGAATGCGGCGGCGAGGTCCGCGCCCGCCTCAGCGGCGGGAGGGTGGTGCGGGCTCCATCGGTTTCCGGTGCTCGTGGCCGGTCGGTGGAGCGCGTCGGGGCCGCGGCCTCGTTGAGCTCGGGTGAGGCGGTGGCCAGGGGTCAGGGCAGGAGGACGATCTTGCCCCGGTTGCGGCGGGCTTCGATGTCGACGTGGGCCTGGGCGGCTTCGCCGAGCGGGTAGGCCCGCCAGACGGGGAGATCGAACGCGGCGGTGGCGATCAGGTCGGCCAGCTGCGGCAGGGCCTCGGGGAAGCGATCCTCGGGGCTCATGCCGGTGAACCGCACGCCGTGCCGGGCGAAGGACGGATCGGCGATGGTGATGACCTTGCCCGCATCGCCGACCAGGGTGACGGATTCGGCGAGCACGCCCGCGCCGCAGGCATCGAAGACAAAGTTCACACCGCTCGGGGCCGCGCCCTTGACCCGCTCGGCCCAGCCCTCGCCGTAGCGCACGGCGGTCGCGCCGAGGCGATCGACCCGCTCGATGTCCCGCTCGGCGACTGTGCCGATCACGGCGATGCCGCGGGCGGCGGCCAGTTGCACCGCGATGGTGCCGACGCTGCCGCTCGCGCCGTGGATCAGCAAGGTCTGGCCCTTGTCGATCCCCAGGTGCTCCAAGGCCCGGTAGGCGGCCTCGCCGACCGTGATCATGCCGGCCGCGGTCTCGTACGACAGCTGGTTCGGCTTGGCGAACGGCCGGTCCAGCAGTGCGTACTCGCTGTAGCCGCCCACCGAAGCGACGCCGAAGACCTCGTCGCCGACCGCGAAGCTCGCGCCTTCGCCGACCTTGTCGACCACGCCTGCCACGTCCCACCCAGGCAGGTGCGGGAACTCGATGGGGAAGGCGTCCTGCATGATCCCGGCGCGGATCCGCGCATCGATCGGGTTGACGGCGGCCGCCCGTACGCGGATACGGATCTGACCCGGAGCCGGCTCCGGCGGCGGAACCTCCGACAGGGTGAGGACCTCCGGCCCGCCGTACTCGGAGAAGGTGATCGCAGTGGACATCAGGCACTTCCTGAGGAGAGGGAACCGCACACGCAAGAATCATCCAGTGCGTGTGATTACTCTCTCTATTTATCACACGCGGCGTATGATTTGAGCTGTGACGTCAATCACACATGATGTGTGATTGCCTGTTAGGGTGGTGGCATGAAGCAGCCGGTCCACCGCCGTCAGCCGACCCCGAGCAACCCACGCGTGCAGCGCACCCGCAACCATGTGCTGACCACCGCGCGAGAACTGCTACCTGAGGTCGGACCGGCCGGGTTGACCTATGCTCTGCTGGCCGAGCGGGCAGATGTCACCCGCCAGACCCTCTACCGGCACTGGCCGAACCGAGCCGCGCTGCTCTTCGATCTCATCCTCGAGGGCCCCGACCTCGGCACCTACCCCGAACCGGGCAGCGACGTGCGCGCCGTGGCCACCGCCTGGCTGAAGAGCCTGCGTGCCGGCGTCAGCGTCCCGGCCATGCGCACCGCCGTGCTGGCCGTCACCGCCCAGGCCGACCACGACCCCGACAGCGCCCAGGCACTCGTCCGCATCGGCGAAGACCGCCACGCCGCCTTGAACAAGCTGCTGGAGCCTTCGGGCGTTCGGATCAGCGACGACGAATACACCCTGCTGTACGGGCCCGTCCTCGCCAGGCTCCTCCTCGACCGCGGCCAGGTCAGCGACGCCTTCATCGATGCCGTCGTGGCCCAGTGGCTCACCACCCTGCAGCGTGCGGGCGCACTGCAGGCGAACCCGATGGAGACCTGACCGCCGCGGGTCAGCCCTCCGCGCCGTCCTCGTGCAGGGGCGTGACGGGCACCCTGGCCACTTGGAGCTGGAACGGCCCCGGTCCGCGTGGATGGACCGGGGCCGTTCGTCGTCGGCGGGCTTGGTCTGCCTCTCCTTGGGAGGCTGCGGGTCACAGGCTGCGGGCGGTGATGTCGCCGTTGGAGGTGGTGGCGTGGATGTCGAGTTCGGCGATGCCGTTGTTCTTGAGGGCGTTGGTGATGCGGCCGTAGGTGGTGCCGGCGTCCAGCGCGGCCGAGACCCCGGCCGCGGCGGCGATCGCGATGTCGCCGGACTGGGTGCGGAGCACGACCTTGCCGCCGCCGGCCTCGGCGATGCGGATGTCGCCCCGTGCGGTGCTGATCTGCGCGGGGCCGTCCAGGCGGGCGACCTCGACGTCGCCGTCGGTCGCGGTCAGGCGCAGGCTCGCGATCTCCTCGAGCGTGATCTGGCGGTACGCGCCGTCGAAGGCGACGTCGCCGAGCCGGCCGAGGGTCCGGAGTTCGGCGGCGGCCGCCTTCGCCTCGATGCGGGAGCCGGTGGGCAGCTTGACGGTCACGTCGATGGATCCGGACGGGCCGAGGTACCGGTCCTTCACCGAGGTCTCGATCCGCAGGACGCCGTCGGCGTAGGCGACCGTGGTCTCCTCGGCCGCCTTCACGTCACGGCTCTTGGAGGGGTTGGTGGGCTGGATCTCGACCGTGGTGTCGGCCTGGTCGGCGGCGATGAGCTGGACGCGTCCCGCGGGGATGTGCAGGACGGCGGCGATCGGGGCGGGGGTGTCGAACTTCTGCATCGTGTGCTCCTTGTGCGGTGTTCTTTCGATGCCCCTACGATCGCCGACCGCTCTGATATGGGGCTGTCGCCGTCCTGACGCCGCCACTGACATCCGGCAGGCCTCTTGCGTGCGTTCAGGGCGAGGCCGGCGCCTGGCCCTCGCCAGTGGTGTCAGGGTGGCCCGCACCAGCTTGAGTGGCTTGGTGGCGGCGGCCGGTTCACCTGTGCCGGCACCGCAAGTCGTTCGGTCACCTTGCCTGTTCAGATCGCTGTCGATCGACCCGCCGCTCGGGCCGACACCCTCAAGCCGCCGGAAGTCCTTGAGGCCGTCGCGCCGCCGGCGACTACCCAAAGGTCACGGACGCCGAGGACCACGACCACCATGCGACGCGCATCCGGCATGACTGCCGTACGACGCGGGTCCGGCGCAGGCGCCGCAGACGGGACGCAGGGGCCAACTCCCCGGAACGGATCGACGACGACCCTGGGAACGCGGCATGAACAGGCCGAGAACGGCCGGTGACGCAGCGTGTGGGAGGGGGTTCATGCGGCGCCCGGAAGGCGCCGATCCGTGAAGGGGCGGCTAGAAAGTGGCGGCGGCCAAGGCGAGCGCGCCGGCGGCCTCGTGGCGAAGCACCATGATCAGGAGCGTGGCGACCAGCGTGGCTATGAGCAGCCAGCTGATCAGGATGATGACCGTCGAGCGGCGTGGCCGCCTCCGGCGGCCCGGTTGCCCCTTGGCCTTCGCCTCGCTGCGACGCACCCGCTCGTTGAACGACTCCAGTCGTGCGACGAGTCGCGGATCGTCGGCGACGAGGTGCTGCTCAATCTGGGCCAGCATCCGCTCCTCGTCCTGCGACCAGGCCATAGGCGCACCTCCCGAACGCAAGCTCTGCGACGTCTTTCTGCCCAACCCTGAAGATCATTAGCCCCCGCCTGACCAGGTAATTGCAACCTCTTTTCAGTTTGCGATCATGCTCGAACTCTTGTTCTAATCATGGCATGCGCTGGGACAACCTGCGCCTGGCCGGGCCCGGCCAGGACGATCCGGCCGTGCCGCTGTTCGCTCGCGGCGCGGTCACCCGCACCTTCGACACGCCCGAGTTCAGGGGGATGACCTTCTATGAGATCCGGGCCAGATCCATCATCAACCGGGTTCCGGGGGCCAGCCGGGTCCCGTTCGAGTACACGATCAACCCCTACCGCGGGTGCACGCATCGCTGTATTTACTGTTTTGCCCGAAAAACGCATGAATATCTAGATTTTGATGCCGGGGCGGACTTCGACTCGAAGATCGTCGTCAAGGTCAACGCCGCCGAGCTGGCCCGCAAGGAGCTGGCCTCGCCACGCTGGGGCGGCCACCACGTGGCCATGGGCACCAACGTCGACTGCTACCAGCGTGCGGAGGGCCGCTACAAGCTGATGCGCGGCATCCTGGCCGCGTTGCGCGACGCGCGCAACCCGTTCTCGATCCTCACCAAGGGCACGCTGATCCTGCGGGACCTCGACCTGCTGACGGAGGCCGCGGACGTCGCGGACGTGAGCACCAGCGTGTCCGTCGGCTTCGTCGACCCGGAGGCGTGGCGCGCGGTGGAGCCGGGCACCCCCAACCCGCGCAGGCGCCTCGAGGTGTGCGCGACGCTCAACGACAACGGGATCGCGTGCGGTGTCCTGATGGCCCCGATCCTCCCGTTCCTCACCGACTCCCCCGCCCAGCTGGAGACCACCGTCAAGGAGATCGCCGCCTCCGGCGCCACCCACATCGTCCCCATCGTGCTCCACCTGCGGCCGGGGGCGCGGGAGTGGTGGCTGGGGTGGCTGTCGCGCGAGCATCCGCGCCTGGTGCCGCGCTATCTGGAGCTGTACGGGCGCGGCGCGTACGCGCCCAAGGCGTACCAGGAGCGGGTGACGGGCCTGGTCAAGGAGCTGGCCGAACGCCACGGCGTGGGCCGCGCCACCGCGGCCATGGCCCGCCGTATCCCACCCCGGCCCGCGCTGGTCACGCACGAGCCGGAGCAGCTACGCCTGCTCTGAGCTCCTCGCGACACCATCACGGCCCTCGCCGCGCCGATCCCGTACGCGATCATGGGCCGGCGCAGGAAATGACGTCGGCGGACTCGACGGCGTGTGCCGGGTCGGTCGGTGCGTAATTCGTGGCTCTCGCCGTCGTGTGGAGCGCGAGCTTCCTGTTCATCAAGGTCTCGCCAGACGGGGCACCTTGATCGGCGCACAACGGCATCGCGGCCCAGGGTTTCCCCAGGCCGCCAGCGGTTTGCCACTACCCGTTTACATGATCGTCACCGGCCCGGCCGACGCTGCTTGGTGCAGATCAAGGAGGCGCGAATGCGTTGGCTCAAGTCGCTCGTCGTGGCGATGCTCGTCCTGTCCACTGGCGCGGTCCCGGCGTCGGCGTCGGTGTCCGCTGCCCCGGACGGCGCGCTGACACTCGCTTCGTCGACCGTGCGCCGTGGCGAGCCGATCAAGGCGTCCTACACCACGCCCCGCCCCGATCCGACCAACTGGCTCGGCCTCTACACCGACCCGGGCGACGGCCCGGTGGACGAGAAGTTCGTCGGTCCGTCGGTGCGCTGGACGTACATCGCCGGGGAAAGCGGTGCGGCCACCCTGCCGACCGACGGGCTGGAGCCGGGCAACTACCTCGTTTTCGCTCTGGCGCAGGACGGCTACCAGTGGCTCGCCGCGCCGGTGAAGGTCCGGATCACGAGCGACGCGCCGCTGCACTTCGTCACCGACGCCTTCAAGTTGCGCAACGCCCGCGCCCTCGCCCCGTACCAGGCGAGGGTGGGAGGTCTGGTACGGGGGGACACCGACGGGCTCACCTTCCGCAAGGTCAGCGGGCCGCGGTGGATCAGCGTGTCGGCCGACGGCGAGGTCACCGGGACGCCGCGCCTGCGCGACTCGCTGCGTCCGGAGTCCCTGCGGGTCGAGGCCCGCAACACGCGCGCCGAGACCAGCACGGCGACGGTCGGCATCGACGTCCGGCGGCCGGGCCAGGACCTGGTGCCCGAGCTCAGGGCGATGAGCTTCAACCTGTGGCACAGCGGCAGCCAGGTCGACGGCGGCCGGGAGAAGGAGCTGCGGTTCCTGCTCCAGTCCGATGTGGACGTCGTGGGTCTCCAGGAGACCTCGGCCGTCTCCACCCGCGAGCTGGCCGAAGCGCTGGGCTGGGACTATCACCAGTCGGGCACCGACATCGGCGTGATCAGCCGTTACCCGATCACCGAACGCAAGGCTCCGGTGGACAGCGGCCCGCTGTCGGTGGCGACCAAGGTCCGGGTGCGGATCGGCGAGCGCCAGGACGTCGTGGTGTGGAACGTCCACCTCGGCTACAACCCGTACGGCCCGTACGACACGTGCTTCGGCAAGCTGACGCAGGAACAGCTGCTGGCCAACGAGGAGCGTTCCGGGCGCACGCCCCAGATCCAGGCCGTCTTGGGCGAGATGGCACCGGACCTGGCCGCGGCGCGGCGTACGCCGGTGCTGCTGACGGGCGACTTCAACGCCCCGTCCCATCTGGACTGGACCAAGGACACGCGCCGGTGCGGGTACACCACGGTCCCGTGGCCGACCTCGGTGCTGCCCGCGCAGGCGGGGCTGCGGGACTCCTACCGGGTGGCGCACCCGAACCCGGTGACCGCGCCGGGCATCACCTGGTCGCCGATCTATCCGGTGTTCACCGGCGGTTACGGGTACGACCCGCACAAGGGAGAGCCCGAGCCGCAGGACCGGATCGACTTCGTCTACTACGCGGGCCCGCTCCGAGTGACCGGCTCCAGCGCCCTGGTCGAGGGCACGCCGACGGCCGTCCCCAACCACCGCGGCAACGCCTGGTCCTCGGACCACGCCGCCGTACTCACCACGTTCCGCACCTCCCGGCTCTGACCGCCCAAGCGGGGGGACGTGACCTGCGGAGGCGCGGGAAGAAGCGACCTGTACGGAGTCAGCGGTCCGTACCGGTCGCGTTGTAGCCGTAACGCTCGACCACCGACCCCGACACCACGGGCTGCCCGGCCGACATCACAGGCTCGGGCAGATCGGGCACCACCTCGCGCAACCAGCTCAGGAGATCCACGCCGTCGGGCTGCGTCAACAACTCGGCAGTGCGCTTCGGATGATGGATCGCCAAGCGGCCGGGTTCGGCATCGAGTTCGGCGGCGCCGCAGCGAGAGCTCGGTCGTCCAGCTCCGCCGCCCGATCCCGTCCTCACCAGGAGCACGGCCGCTCGCCTGTGGAACTCAAGGGGCGGATGATGCCGAAGTCGATCACCCACTACCTGGTGCGGCGTCGGCCCTGCGACGTACGCCGTGGGGATCCAGGGCAATGCCGCCTCCGGGTCGGCGGCCAGCACGGCGGCCGTCCAATCCCCGCCGACCTGCTGGGCGACGGCGACCTCCCTGGCGAACCGCCGGCGGAAATCCGGGGCAGCGCCGCCTTACCGGCGACGGAACTCGAGGGCCGGCCGATGTGAAAGACACCCGAGCCTGGGCTCGGGTGTCCTGTTTCGATCGACGACGGGCTGGTGACTAGCGGCCTACTCGCACCTCGCGCAGTTGCAGCCGGTTGCCGTCGGGATCCTGGAAGACCGCGAGACAGCCCCACGGGTACTCGAGCACCTCGGTATCGAACTGCACGCCGCGTGACTTCAGCGTCTGGTATGCCTTCTGGAAGTTTCCGGTGTCGATGGTGTACGCCCCTGGGGTGTGGCTCTTGAGCGGCTGGGCATGCCCGGGTGTCCCCGGCCACAGAACCAGCTGGAACTTCTGCCCGGGGAGACCGACCGTCAGGAACCGTGGTCCGTCGGGCGTCGGGTTGTCGAACCGCTGCTCGAACTCAAGCACGTTGGTGTAGAAGTCGAGCGCCTTGTCCTGGTCGCTGACGAACACGGTCGCGTACGCGATTTCTTTCAGCATCGTTGTCCCTCCTGGGTTCGTGGTCGTTACCGGTATGACCGATGGCGACGAGCGAATGTGACCACCGGCCTCCGGGTCACCAGTCGAGCGGAGTCAGGTCGAGGCGGCGGAGGCGCTCGGGGTCGGCGAGAATGTCGATCGTGGCGATCCTGCCGCCCCTGACGGTGAATCCGGCGACCGACTCGGGCTCACCGTCCCGCCTGGTGACCACCCCGACCGCGCCGTTGATCAGCGCCAGCTCAATGGCCAGGCCGAGCCGGGAGAAGGTCACCGCCTGGCGGGCGATCGCCTCTGCTCCGCGGACCTCGCCCGACCCAGGGGCGGGACCGACGTCGGCTCTGAGCACCGCGTCCGGGTGCAGCACGCAGACCAGCCGGTCGAAGTCCCCCTCACGCGCGGCCACCAGGAATGCCTCGACGACCTCGCATTGAGTCCGGGGATCGCTGTCGGGGACCGTCTCCTCAAGGCGCACGCGGCGGCGCGCGCGGCTGGCGAGCTGGCGTGCCGCCTCCGGGGAACGGTCGACGATCGGCGCGATCTGGTCGAATGGCACCGCGAACATGTCGTGCAGCACGAAGGCGAGCCGCTCGGCCGGGCTCAGCTTCTCCAGCACGACGAGCAGGGCCAGGCCCATCGAGTCGGCCAGCAGCGCCTCATGCTCGGGGTCGGTGCCATCGACGCGGTCGACGATCGGCTCCGGCACGTGCACGGCGTCCAGAGACTCCTCGCGTCGCGTTCGGCGTGCGTGCAGCATGTTCAGCGAGACGCGCGCCACCGCCGTCGTCAGCCATCCGCCGAGGTTACCGATCTCGCCGGCGTCCGAGCGGCTCAGCCGGATCCACGCCTCCTGGACGGCATCGTCGGCCTCACTCACCGATCCGAGCATCCGATACGCCACAGCTTTGAGCTGGGCGCGATGCGCCTCAAATCGCTCCGCCAACCACTGATTGTCGTCCATCCGCCACACCCGTTCGTCCGTTCGTGTTACAGCACTGACCGACCGAACATCGCGAATGTGACCTCGCGACAGGAACATGCCGGCAGGCAAGAAGATCGCAGTCCCCACGGGCGCGACTGGGCCGGCTCAACGGAGGTCCCCGACGCGTGAACTCGTCCCCTTGATCAACCTCAGCCATGGCCCGGACCTCCGGCTGCCCTGTCCGACCACCACCATCGGGGAGTCGCTCGTTATAGCGTGACCTTGCGTGTGCTGATCCGTGGCCGCCGGCGTGGGATTTTGATGCGCTCGACCCCTGGTTCGGCCGAGGGTGGGCCAGGGATCAGACCGGGGGATCCCTCATGGCGGAACCCGCCCCTCGGCGGAAGGCTGGGGGATCATGAACATCAAGCAGTTCGTCACCGCAGCGGCCCTTACCGGCATCGCCATCGCGACCCCGGCCTGGGCCGCCGACCAGCCCAAGCAGCTTCAGCGCGACGCCGACGCGCTCAAGGCCACCGGGGCCACCGGCGTCCTGGCCGCGGCCACGACCCCGAGAGGCACCTCGGCCGCCCGCAGCGGCGTGGCCGACCTGAAGACCGGCGAGCCCGTCCCGTGGAATGCGTACTATCGGATCGGCAGCACCACCAAGACGTTCGTGGCGGCGATCGCGCTGCAGCTCGTGGGTGAGGGCAAGCTGCGGCTGGACGACACCGTCGAGCGATGGCTGCCCGGACTGGTGGAGGGCAACGGCAACGACGGGGCGAAGATCACGGTGCGGCAGTTGCTCGGGCAGACCAGCGGCCTGCCGGAGTATGCCGATGACGTCCCGCTGGAGCGAGTGACCAGCGAGTCAGCATTCCGGCGCGAGCGGTTCCGCGTCTACCGGCCCGAAGAGTTCGTGGCGATGGCCATGCGGCACAAACCGGCGTTCGAGCCGGGCAAGGGCTGGGCGTACTCCAACACCAACTACGTGCTGGCGGGTATGATCATTGAGAAGGTGACTGGCACCCCCTGGCAGCAGCAGTTCCTGGAGCGCGTGATCGAGCCGCTGGGATTGCGGCACACCTACGCGCCGGGTACGTCGCCGTTCCTGCCGCAGCCGCGTATGACGACGTACAAGCGGTTCACGGCGGATGGGCCGATGGTGGACGTGACCACGTATTTCCCGGGCGGATCCGATCATTCGCTGGTCAGCACGCCGGACGACGTCAACCGGTTCTTCAGCGCGCTGCTCGGGGGCAGGATACTGCGCCCGACCGAGCTGGCGGAGATGACGAAGACCGTGCCGGCCACTCCGTTCCGGGCCTTCTGGCGCGATGCCGGGTACGGCCTGGGGATCATGAAGCGGCGGCTGCCGTGCGGCGGGTGGGTCTGGTTCCACGGCGGGGGCGGGTGGAACGCCATCAGCGACAACGCCGTCACCGCCGACGGCCGCCGCGTCGCCTCCGTGGCGTACTCCAGCGCACTCCGCCCTGATCAGGACCCGCTTCCCCAGATCAAGGCCTCGACCTCCCTGATCGACCACGCTCTCTGCTAGGCGTGCCGATCATGGGTACGACGCCGCGCACGCGCTCGCGGCCATTCCGGTGAACAACGGCGAACGCGTCCGCAAAGCCTTTCGCCCCTAGCGATCTTGGGTCTCGCGTTTCTGGAGGGTGATCCGGTCTGGGTCAGGCAGCCGATGAGCAGACAAGGCCGGAGAACGCCGACTACCGGACTTCGGGGAAGCTCCCAAGAACTCAACTCAGGAGCTGTTGCTCAGTCACCTGTCCAGGGACTGCCAGAAGCGGCACTGATGCTCCCGGCACAGGTTCACCGGACGGATCCCGGACGCGCCGGGGGCGAGTCGCTGGACGTCGTCCTGCCCGGCGCGTACGGCGGGCCAGGGCGGTGTCGCGGTTCCGTTGGGATCGCCGTGGTGGGCGAAACGGCTCCAGTAGTCGATCATCGTGCCGGACAACCGTGACTGAGCCGGTGACAACGTCCGGCCGGCGAAGTAATCGGCCTCGAAAAGGTACTGCAGCTCGGAGGCGTGGAAGGCGCCGGTGGGGAAGCTCGGCACGACCGGAGTGCTGCTCACCCAGGGGGCCCATCGGTCCGCGAACTCGTAGGCGTATGTCGGCACGCGGGCGGCGAGCAGCCGGTTGGTCTCGGTTGCCGGACTCGCCCAGAGGTGATCGGTCATGACGGACTGCATGGCGAGGCCCGCACGGCTCGTACCAGGTTCGCCGTACTTGTCCAGCGGATAGCGGGCCAGCACCTTGGCGGCCCGTTCGCCGAAGAAGGCGTTGATCTGCTGGACGTACCCCGCGTCAGTGAGCGGTGGCGCGCCCGCCATCTCCTGGTTGAAGGTGACATGCTCGTCGCGGGTGACGCCGTGCATCACCGGCACCCGGTTGAACCGTCCTTCGGCGAGGGCCTCGGCCGGTCCCAGCGGTAGCAGCGGCCCGCCGATCACTGGTGCGAACTCGTTCTGGCTTTGAGCCAGCAACTCCGCCGAGGTCCTGGCCCGCAGGCACGCTGCCACGGCGCCGGCGCGGGCGTCGGTGCAGCCGAGCCGCTCGGCCGTGGCCTCACCATGCTGGTACGCCTGCGCGAGCGGCCGTGGCAACCAGCTCCACCCGGCCGGCCAGCGCGCCATCAGGCACGGCGCGCTCTGGATGATCGCCCGGTGGAACAGCCCGGCCGACTTCGGCGAGATCAGGTGTGCGCAGGCGCTCGCACCTCCGGCCGACTCGCCGGCCACGGTCACGTTGCGGGGGTCGCCGCCGAACGCGGCGGCGTTCCGCTTGACCCACCGGAGCGCCGCCTGCTGGTCCTCGATGCCGAAGTTGCCCGACAGGTTCTCGGCGTTCGCTCCCTCCAGGGCAGGATGGGCCAGGTAGCCGAAGATGCCGAGCCGGTAGTTCACGGTGACGACCATGAGGTCACCCCTGGTGGCCAGCCGGCTCGCGCCGTACATGGCGCCAGAGCCGTTCCGGAAGCCGCCACCGTGCAGCCAAACGAGCACGGGAAGCGGCTTGCCGCGCTTCACCCCGCGCGGTGTGGTCACGTTCAAATACAGGCAGTCCTCACTCGTGCTCTGCTTCTCGCCCAGCACACCGGCGGTCTGCGCGCACGCGGGGCCCGGCTTCGTGGCCGCGCGCTCCCCCGCCCACGGTACGACCGGCTGCGGCGAGACCCACCGCAGGTCGCCGACCGGAGGCGCGGCGAACGGGATGCCCTGGAACGATCGCTGATCCCCGGCGACGACACCACGCACCTGGCCACTGTCGATCGTGACCACGGCGCCCTGCCCCGCTTCATCCGTGTTCTCCGCCCACGCGGCAGCGGGGCCGCATAACAGACCGAGCCCGGCCACAACCGCCAGAGTGCCCCGGCCGGCTCGCGCGAGCGTCCCGCGCCCTCGACTCCTGAATGTCCACGGCCTTGCGCGTAGATGATCCACCGCTCCCCCTGCCACATGCAAAAGAAAGAAAGCCCGTGGTTCACTTTTGCGCCGACCACCTGGTGACACACTCCCGGCAGCACCCCAGGCCGGGTTCCGGTCAGCCCTACTACGGAGGTTCGCGCTGCCGGCCGGCCATGGAAAGCCTCTGCTTTGCCAGCGACAGTCACGCCCCTCGCACGCGACACGTAGGAAGCCGGCCGCCGACGGCGCCTCACCGGCGGACGCGGCAAGGGTTATCCGCCTGCCCGCTGGAAGGTCGTGATCGGGATGCCTTCGCCGACCGTCTTGGACTTGGTCAGCCTCCACGTCGTCTTGCGCGTGGTCTTCCCGAACAGTCGCCTGCCGGTGCCGAGAATGACCGGGAAGGTCATCAGGCGGATCTCGTCGGCGAGGTCACCGGCGATCAGCGCCTGCACGAGCCGGATGCTGCCGGGCACCTGGATCTCGCCGTCCACCTCCTCCTTCAGCTTGGTCACCTCCTCGACCACGTCACCCTTGATCACGCGGGTGTTGTTCCACTCGGGGTCGGTGAACGTGCTGGAGAGCACGTACTTCGGCATGCTGTTGTACTTGTCGGCCAAGGGACCTTGGTAGTGGGGCCAGGCGCCGGCGAAGGACTCGTAGGGCGTCTGCGTACCTTCGGGTGTGTCTAGTGGCCGTAGGCGAACTCCCGCAGCGCGGCGGCGAGCACGTCAGCCGTGGTGCCGTGGTTCTCGCCGGGTATCGCCCGCAGGGTCGCGGTGGGCAGGAGATCGGACAGCGCCCGGGCCCCGGTGATCAGCCACGGCATGGTGCCGGTGCCGTGCATGACCAGGACGGGTACGGTGACCGCGGCCCAGCGATCGCGGGGCAGCGGGGCGCCCGACATGGTGGTGCCCATGATCCGTCCGTCGTAGGCGATCGTGTGCGCGACGGCCTCCGTGGGAGGCCAGACCGGGCTTTGCCGCATCCCGGTGACCATCTCGGCCGGGAGGCCGACCGCCGCGGTCATGAACACCTCCACCGCGTCGCCCGGGCGGCCGTCAGCGACGCAGGCGTCGAGCCGCTCGACATAGTCGGCCGGCAGCGGCGGGCGGCTGTCGTCGACGACGAACGGCGGCTCGAACAGCGCCAGCCGGGTGATCGGCAGGCCGGCGGCCACGGCGTGCAGGGCCAGCACGGCCCCGGAGGACCAGCCGAACACGATGGCCGACCCGCCGGCGTGGTCGATCAGAGCGGCAAGATCCTCGAACTCGCGCTCCACCGCGTAGGGTGCGGTGTCGGTGCTCTCGCCGCGGCCGCGGCGGTCGTAGGCGTAGACCCGGAACTCATCGCGTAGCAGCTGCCCTACCTCGGCGTTGATCGGGTTGACCGCGCGATGGGCGGTGGCCCCGTCAATCATGATCAGTGGTTGGCCGTCGCCCCATACGTCGAAGGCGATCTCGGTGCCGTCCTTGGACTGAACAGTGCCCATCTTGGTTCCCTTCACCTCGTACCGTACGGTACTGTACCGATAGAGCGAACAGTACCGTACGGTACACTTCGAGAGGATGTCAACGGTCGCCCGGCGCGAACTCAGGAGGGCCGAAATGCCACACGCCGCACCCCCACATGCGCAGACTCGACGCCGGATCATGGATGCGGCGCTGGAGGTGTTCCTCCGTGACGGCTACGTCGGCGCCAAGACCGACGAGATCGCCACCGCGGCGGGGGCGTCGAAGCAGACGATCTACAAGCACTTCGGGCCCAAGGAGAGCCTGTTCGAGCAGATCGTGCTCGATCGCCTCGTCGGCATCGACCAGATCTTCCGGAACGCCATGGGCGAGCTGGCCACCACGGACGACGTCGAGACCACCCTGCGGGCGGTCGCGCGCCGGTTCATCCACACCCTCACACAACCGTCCCACCTGCGCATGCGCCGCCTCGTCATCGCCGAGGCGGGCCGCTTCCCGAAACTCGGCCACGCCTACTTCGAGGCGGGCCCCGAGCGCGTGCACGCCGCCCTGGCCTCGTGCTTCGAGCAACTGACAGGCCGCGGACTGCTGAAGATCGACGAACCCGTGCTCGCCGCCAATCACTTCACCTGGCTCGTCTCGTCGATCCCGGTCAACAAGGTCATGTTCTGCGGCGACGACATCCGCTTCCCACCGTCCGAGCTCGATCACTACGCCGACGCCGCCGCCCACGTTTTCCTCGCCGCCTACCGCACACCCGGGTAGAACCTCCACGAGTGGGCGCGGGTGTGGTCGTGGATCACGCCGCTTCCCGATGCGAGGACGAGCGTGCCAGTGTGGCGCTGGCACCAGTTGGCGCGCCGCCACATCTGGGCGGCAAACCTGGTTCGCGTCGAAGATCATCGCGCCCGTCGGATCGTCGTGCCGGACAAGCATGGGCGTCGAGCCGCCCCATCCCGCTGCCGCCGAATCTGCTGGGCACTTTGATCGCAGGCCACGATTTGCCACCGTATCCGGACCGGTCCAGTTCTTTTATGGCACCGCAGAATTGGGCCGGCAATTGCCATTGCTCAGGAGTCAACCCAGTACCTGAGAACCGACGCCACATGTCGATCACTGCAACGGAGCAGATCTCCCAGCAGGGCCTCGCCCCGTCACCCTCCATTGAGGCAGATCAGCGTGGCTCCCGTCGGGCACCTACGCAGATCTGCCGATTCGGGTGCGTCCTGTCGCGAGTGTGGCGAGACACCGGGCGCGCCAGGGGATCACTACGGGCGGGCCATAAAATGTGTTTCCGGCGCGGCGAACCTCCTCTAGATTGACGGCGTGGATATTGGGATCACCACTTTCGCCGGCGCGTATGGCATGGAGCCGCCCGCGATCGGTCGCGCGATTGAAGAACGCGGTTTCGAGTCACTGTTCTTTCCGGAACACACCCACATCCCCGTGCACAGTCGGCGGCCCGACGGGAGCTCCCCCCGGGCCTATGCCGAAACCTACGACCCGTTCGTGGCGCTGTCCGCGGTCGCCGCAGTCACCCGCACTCTCAAGCTCGGCACCGGGGTGTGCCTGGTGACCCAACGGGACCCGATCGTGACGGCCAAGGAGGTCGCCTGCCTTGACCGGCTGTCCGGCGGCCGGCTTCTCTTCGGCGTCGGCGCCGGCTGGAACCGCATGGAGCTGGCCAACCACGGCACCGACCCCCGCACCCGGATGGCGCTGCTCGCCGAACGAGTGCAGGCGATGCGCCGGATCTGGACCGATGAAGAGGCCGAGTTCCATGGAAAGTACGTCAACTTCGACTCGATCTGGTCCTGGCCCAAGCCGCTCCAGCGGCCGCATCCACCGGTCTTGGTCGGCGGTAACGGGCCGGGCGCCGAGGATCGGGTTCTGGCGTTCGGCGACGGCTGGTTCCCGCAATGCGAAGGGCTCGCGGACGCTGTCGAACTGAGTGAGCGTGCCGTGACACTACGCCGGCGTGCCGCCGACACCGGCCGGGGACGGATCCCGATCACGGTGTTCAACACCCCGCCGGACCGGCGACTACTCGACACGCTCGCCGACGCCGGCCTGGACCGGTGCCTGCTCTTACTGCCGGCCGGGACAGAGTCACAGATGCTCGCCCAACTCGATGCGTGGGCACCGCTCGCGTCCATGTGGCGACAGGTCACGTGAGCGCGACGGAGTGGAGCCGCACCACAACCTGCGTACGCAGCCGAAGGCCGTCCGGATGCACCGCAGGCGACGCGCAGTCCTCCTGTGACCCATCACCGTGCATGATCGGTTGGCCTCCCGGTTCCAGGCGAAGGCTGGAATCTGAGCAGTGCCGAAGTCGTCGTGGCCGAGCACGCGGAGCAACCTCAGGTGGTCGATCGCGGAGGTTCCCAGTGCGGGAGTGAAGATGATGAGCCGCTGGTCCTCGGCGGGGCTGAGCAGAGTCTCACAGTGCCGGTCGATGGGACCGACTGCGGAATGGGCGAGCCGCATCCGGCAGGAGCGCCGGACCGCCACCTCGTGCAGGTCGGCAGGCCGGCCGCGGACGGTGGCGGGACAGCAGATAGAGGTGATCGCGCTCGTCATCGGTCAGCCGGCGCGGCGAGGATCTGTAATGAAGATTGCGGGCTGCGAGTGCACAACTACGGCGGCCTGCCGACCATGGTCAACGTGCCCGCCATGGTGGACACTGGAGGCGGGCGTGCGATGGCTGTGGCCGCGGACGCAACCGCGTGGTGGTCGAGTGGGACGGCCTGCCGGCGGGGAGAATCCCAGCCGCAGCGATACAAACAACGCTGAGCGGCACTTAAGAGCCGACTCATGATCCGCGGGCCTCGATCGGCACTGGGCTTGCCGGAAAGTTCGCCCCTGTGTGCCGCTCCAGGGACACGTCCGCGTGGAGAGATCGTTCCGAGAGTGGCGTGGGTTACTGTTTCCGCATGGTTCTGGGGCGGATCGCCGAGCGGGCCCGGATCGACGACCTGCTCGCGAGCGCCCGTGCGGGCCGCCGCGGAGCACTGTTGATCACGGGTGAGGCCGGGATCGGCAAGACCGTGCTGCTCGGCTATGCCGCCGCCGCGGCGGCCGATCTGCGGGTGCTGCGTGGCGTCGGCATCGAGTCGGAGGCCGAACTGCCCTTTGCGGGGTTGCGCCTGCTGCTGTGTCCGTACCTCGACCGGCTCGGGACGCTGCCCGGCCCGCAGGCGGCGGCGCTGCGGACGGCGTTCGGGCTGGACGAGGCGACGGTCGGCGACCGGTTCCTGATCGGCGCGGCGACCCTGTCGCTGCTGTCGGAGCTGAGCGGCGATCGCCCCCTGGTGTGCCTGATCGATGACACCCAGTGGTTCGACCGGGCGTCCTTGGACGCGCTGCTGTTCGCCGCCCGGCGGCTGCACACCGACCCCATCGCGATGATCTTCGCGGGCAGGAGCGGGGACGGGGACGCTCCGCCACGCCAGGCGGGGCCCTGCGTCCGCCCCGTCCCTCTCGCCGGTGACTCGGCGTCGGTGTCGTTCGCCACACCCGTGCCGGGCCTGGAGGTGCTCCGGCTCTCCGCCCTGGACCAGGAGAGCGCCACGTCGCTGCTCGACGCGCACGCGCGCGGCCTGGCCGGGCCGTTGCGCGAGCGCGTGCTCGCCGAGTCGCGCGGCAACCCGCTCGCCGTGATCGAGCTGGCCACCATGCTCAACGCCCTGCAGGACAATGACCGTTCCGCGCCGCTGCTGCCCGCCGCGGGCCACGTCCAGGATGCCTTCCAGGCGCAGATCGCCGGCCTGCCTGCGGCGACGAGGCTGCTGTTGCTGATCGCCGCGGCCGACGGCACGGGCAGCCTGCAGACGATCCTGCGGATCGGCACGCTGCTCAGCGTCTCCGCGGCCGACCTGGAGCCTGCCGAACGGGCCCGGCTGGTTGTGCTGTCCGACGGGCTGTCGCCGGGCGGCAGCGTGACCTTCCGGCATCCGCTGATCAGGGCCGCCGCCTACCAGGTCGCCCCGCACGCCGGGCGGGTTCAGGTCCACGAGGCGTTCGCACGGGCGCTTGACGGCCAGTACGATGCCGACCGCCGCGTCTGGCACCTGGCCGCCGCCACCCCGGGCCCGGATGAGGAGGTCGCCGCCGAGTTGGAGCGGTCCGCCCGCCGGGCCGGCCGACGGGGCGGGGTGACCGCGATGATGAGCGCGTTCGAACGCGCCGCCCAGCTCAGCACCGACGAGACGCGCCGGGCGTGGCGGCTGATCGCCGCCGCCCGCGCCGCCTACGAAGCGGGCCTCCCCGATCGCGCCGTCGAACTGGCTGACCAGGCTGCGGGGATGCCCGACCGGCCCACTGGCTCGGTCGATCGGGCCCTGGGGCTGACCAACCGCAATGCTGGGCCGGCCGGCGGGGCTCCGCAACCCGCCGACCAGCCCGCGCGCCCGTTTCGTGACCCGTCGCTGACGGCCGAGGCGGCGTGGATCCGTGCTCAGGTCGAGTACGAGCGCGGCTCGCCCGCCGTCGCCGCCGCCCTGGCGCTGGACGGTGCCAGCTCCATCGCCGCCACCGACCCCGAGCGGGCCGTGTCGATCCTCACCGAAGCCGTCTGGTACGCCCGCGACGCCGGCGACCACGACCTGGTACGCCAGTGCGCCGCCCTCCTGGAGACCGTCGAAACCGGGGCGCCGGTCGTGGCGGGACTCATCGGGTTCCGGCACCTGTACGACGGCCGGCCCGACGCGGGCGTGCCACCCATGCGCGAGCTGGCCGGGGCCGCCAGGCAGGGCAAGGCCGACGGGTTCGTGGAGCGGCTCATCGCCGGGTTCGCCGGGATGCTGGTGGCCGAGGACGAGATCGCCACGGAGGTGCTGGAGTCGCTGGTCGCCGACGTACGGGAGCAGGGCGCGGTGGGCCGCCTGACGTACGCGCTCGAATCCCTGGCGATCGTCCAGCTGCTGCGCGGCCGGTTCATGGACGCCGACGCCGGCGTGACCGAGGCCGTCTCCCTGGCCACCGACCTCGGCCAGGACCTGCAGGTCGTCGTGCTGAACGCGATCGCCGCATGGCTGGCCGCGGTCGGCGGCGACGAGATCTCGTGCCGCTCGCTGGCCGCCGGCGTACTGGAGCACCGCACCAGGCACCCCACCGACGCCGCGCTGGCCTCGTGGGCGCTCGGCCTGCTCCACCTGGCCGGCGGCCGGTTCGACGAGGCCGCGGCCCGGCTGGACGAGGTGTGCGGCGGCCCGGCCCGGCACGACTTCCTCATCAGGGCCGTACCCGATCATGTCGAGGCGGCCGTACGTGCCGGGCTCCCCGAGCAGGCCGCCCGCCATCTGCCCGCCCTGTCCGACTGGGCCGAGCAGACCGGCCGGCCGCACGCGATCGCGCTGGCCCGCCGCTGCGCGGCGCTGCTGGCCGACGAGGACGCCGCCGCCGGGCACTTCACGACCGCGCTGGAACTGCACGAGCGCGACCCCCGCCGGTACGACGAAGCCAGGACCCGGCTGGCGTACGGGGAATGGCTGCACCGGCATCGCCGCCACACCGAGGCGAAGGACCAGCTGGCCGACGCGCTCGGCGCCTTCGAGCGGCTCGGCGCCCGGACGTGGGCGAGCCGGGCCCGCGCGGAGTTGTCCGCCCTGGGCGAGCGGCCTTCGGCCCACCCCCGGGCCCTCGATCCGCTCGCCCGGCTCACGCCCCAGGAGCTTCAAGTGGTACGGCTGGCGGCGGCGGGCATGAGCAATCGAGAGATCGCGGCCCGGCTGTTCCTCAGCCCCCACACAGTCGGTCACCATCTGTACAAGGCGTACCCGAAGCTGGGGGTGACCCGCCGCGTGGACCTGGCCCAGCTCGTGATGCCGCATGGGTAGGTAAGCCGGCCTGCCGATGATGCGGCGCCGAGGAGACCGCGACAGACTCCCTGGAGCCGGACGACCTACGAAGGCTTTGCGGCGGCGTGGCCCGGGCGCTGGGCGGGCGTGTCGGCGCCGGCTGAGCCGGTTACCGCCCGGGGCGTCGGCCGTGGCGGTGGGCTCTGGTGTCCACGTTGCCGGTCAAGGTGTTGAGGATGCCGGGTAGTGCCGCCACCGTCTCGGCGGGCAGGCCGGTCACGGTCTCCTCCGCCAGGGCGCACCAGAGCTGCTTGACCTGGTCGGCCAGAGCTTGGCCGCTGTCGGTGAGTTCGACGATGCTGGCGCGCCTGTCGGAGGGGGCGGGCTTGCGGCGGATGTGGCCGGAGGCTTCGAGCTTGCGGGTCATGAGGGTGACGCTGGGCGGTTCGCAGCCGAGCGCCTCGCTGAGCTCGGCCTGGATCCTCGGGCCGGTCCGGTCGAGCTCGAGCAGGAGCGCCTCCTGACCCGGGTGCAGGCCGAGCGGGGCGAGCAGCGCCGCGGCCCTGGCCCGGTGGCGCAGGCTCAGCAGGCGGATGGCCTGGTTGAGGGCGTCGGCTTGCTCGAAGTCCATGGGCGCTCCTTGACAGATTAGTTATGCAGATAATAGTTATCTGCATAACTAATCTTAACACGACAGCGAGGAGCCGGGCATGACCGTGAAGGTCGCCGTCATCTACTACAGCGCGACAGGCAGTGTGTACGCGCTCGCGCAGGCCGTCGCCGAGGGTGCCGCCTCGGCCGGGGCCGAGGTACGGCTGCGGCGGGTGGCCGAGTTGGCGCCCGACAGCGCGATCGACCAGGACCCGCGGTGGCGACGGCACGCCGACGCCGCAACGTCGATCGCCCAGGCCTCGGTGGAGGATCTGGCGTGGGCGGATGCGTTCGCGTTCGGGACGCCGACGCGGTTCGGGGCGCCGGCCGCGCAGCTCAAGCAGTTCATCGACCAGGCCGGCGGGCTGTGGCGCGAAGGCGTGCTGGCGGACAAGCCGGTGACGGCCTTCACCTCGGCGTTCAACCGGCACGGCGGCAGCGAGGCCACGATCTTGTCGCTGAGCAACGTCTTCTACCACTGGGGAGCGCTGATCGTGCCGCCCGGGTTCACCGATCCGGTCGTGTACGGCGCCGGCGGCAACCCGTACGGCACGTCATTGGTGACCGGCCCGAACGGAGCCGGGCCGGACGCCGCGGTGCTGGAAGCGGCCAGGTACCAGGGGCGGCGGTTGGCCCGGATCACGATCCGGCTGCTGGGGGACGGCCACGCCGCCGTACGCGAGAGCGTGGCCGCGACGAGTGTGAGCAGCGAGTCATGACAAATACCAGTAACGCGTCCCAGCGGGCCAGGCCGTACGCCGGCCTCCCCTGGCTGGTCCTGGCGCTGGCCTGTGCCAGCCAGTTCATGGTCATCCTGGACGCGTCCATCGTGAACGTCGCCCTGCCCTCGGTCCGCGAGGAACTCGGTTTCACTGCGACCGGACTGGCCTGGGTGGTGAACGGATATCTGCTCAGCTTCGCCGGTTTCATGCTGCTGGGGGGCCGTGCCGCCGACCTGTTCGGGCCGCGCCGGATGCTGGTCGCCGGGCTGTTGTCGTTCTCCGTCGCGAGCCTGGCCGGCGGCCTGGCGACCGCGCCGGAGGTCCTGGTGGCGGCCCGGGTCGCGCAGGGCGTCGGGGCCGCCATGATGGCCCCGGCGACGCTGGCCGTGATCAACACCTCCTTCACCGAGCCGAACGCGCGTGCCAGGGCGTTCGGCGCGTGGTCCGCCTCGGGCGGCGTGGGCGGCATGGTCGGCGCGCTCGCGGGCGGTGCCATCACGACCGGCCTGTCGTGGCGGTGGGTCTTCCTCATCAACCTGCCGATCGGCGCGGTGCTGATCGTCGTGGCGATGATGTCGCTGGCCGGAACGAGCACCGGCCGGCGGGGATCGCTCGACCTCCTCGGCGCGGTCACCGGGACGGCGGGGCTGGCGGCGCTGATCTACGGGGTCATGCAGAGCGCCGATCATGGCTGGATGTCCGCGCCGGTCGCCGGGCCGGTGGTGGCGGGTCTGCTCCTGCTCGGCGTCTTCGTCGTGGTGGAGGCGCGTTTCGCCGGCCAGCCGATGGTGCCGCTGCGGCTGTTCAGGATCCGGGGGGTGGCCGTCGGGAACGGCATGCTGCTGCTGTTCGGTGGGATCGCCATCGCGATGTGGTACTTCTCGTCGCTGTTCCTGCAGAACGTCCTCGGCTTCAGCGCGCTTCAGGCCGGGCTCGGGCAGACTCCCGCGGCGGTGACGTTCATGGTGATCGCGCGATGGGCCGCGGCCCTGCTGCCGCGAACGGGTGTGCGCCCCCTCGTGACGGCGGGCAGCGCCTGCTTCCTGGCCGGTTTCGGCTGGCTCTCCCTGGGCCACGCCGACAGCGCGTACGTCACCGGCGTGCTCGGCCCCACCCTGCTCATCGCGGTCGGCATCGGGCTGACCTTCCCCACCCTCATGGCGGTGGCGACCGCCGACGTTCCCGAGGGCGACGCGGGGATCGTCGGCGGCCTGGCCAACACCGCCAGTCAGGCGGGGGGATCGATCGGGCTGGCGGTGCTCGCGACGGCCGCCGGCACCAGGGCCGCCGCGTCGGAGGCCGCCGGGAGTTCCCCGGTCGACGCCCTCGCCACCGGCTACGACCTGGTCTTCCTCACGGCGGCCGGGCTCGGCCTGGCCATCGCGGTGGTCAGCCTGCTGCTGCCGCGGCACCGCCGCGGCCGATAGAGCTCCGCATGCTTGAGCGCCTGGAATGCGCGCGGGCGAATGTGGAGTTAACGTGTAATCCTGTAAGCAAAGGAGTGCACGATGGCGGATCCACTCGACGCTTACTCGCGCGTCGTCTCGTCCGTGGCGGCCGAGTTGCTGCCGAAGGTGGCCAGCGTGCGGGCCGGCCAGGGTAGCGGGTCCGCGGTGGTGTTCACCGCCGACGGGTTCCTGCTGACCAACGCGCACGTGATCGGCAACTCCCGGGACGGCACCGTGGCCTTCGCCGACGGGAGCTCCGGGGACTTCATCGTGGTGGGCCGGGATCCGCTGTCGGATCTGGCGGTGCTCAGGGCGCAGACGGCCACGCCCCCGCCGGCCACGCTCGGCGACAGCGACGAGCTGGTCGTGGGACAGCTCGTCGTGGCCGTGGGCAATCCGCTCGGCCTGGCCGGATCGGTGACGGCCGGGGTGGTGTCGGGGCTCGGACGGTCGTTGCCCGCGCGCAGCGGGTCGGCCGTCCGGCTCATCGAGGACGTCATCCAGACCGACGCCGCGCTCAATCCGGGGAACTCCGGCGGCGCGCTGGCCGACTCGCAGGCGCGGGTCGTCGGGATCAACACGGCGGTGGCTGGCGTGGGAGTGGGGCTCGCCGTGCCCATGAACGCCACGACCCGATCCATCATCGCCGCCCTGATCAGGGACGGGCGGGTACGACGGGCGTTCCTGGGGCTGGTGACCTCGCCCGCGCCGCTGCCCGACGCGCTGCGGCGGCGGACCGGGCAGACGGGGGCGCTGCGCGTGGTGGAGGTGGTGCCGGGCTCGCCCGCCCACCGGGCCGGGTTGCGCTCCGGCGACCTGGTGCTGAGCGCGGGGCGCAACCCGGTGGGGGACGCGCAGAGCCTGCAAAGGCTGATGTTCGCCGACGCCATCGGGCAGCCGTTACCGATCACCGTCCATCGGAACGGCGCGCTGGTCGATGTCATCGCGGAGCCGGTGGAACTCACCGGCTCCGGCGTCTGAGCCCGCGCCGCCTCAGGCAGAAGCCGGGGCGTCCGGCCCCGGGGCGTGAGAGGCCGCGGGGGGTTGGGGGCGGACGTAGGTGCCGTTGCGGCGGGCCAGGAGTTCGTCGAGGAGCGCGTCCCACTTCTCCCCCACCGCGTCCACGTCGTACGTGAGCGCCGTCTCCAGCGCCCCCGCCGCCAGGTCCCGTCTCAGCTGCTCGTCCTCGATCACCCGGATGATCGAGGAGGCCAGGTTGGCGTTGGTCCGCGGCTTCACCAGCAGCCCGTCGACCTCGTCAGTGATCATCTCCTTGGGGCCGTGCGGGCTGTTGAAGCTGACGATCGCCAGCCCCTTGCCCATCGCCTCCAGGATCGTCATCGGGAAGCCCTCGTGACGCGAGCTGAGCACGAAGACGGACGCCTTCTCCAGCTCGGCCCCCACGTCGGACGTGGGTCCGGGCAGCTCGACCTTGCCCTGCAGCCCCGCCTCCGCGATCTGCTGGGCGAGGTTCTCCTCCTGCGGCCCCGCGCCGAAGATGCGCAGCGTCCAGTCGGGATGGGCGGCGGCGACCGTCTCCCAGGCGGTGATGAGCCGGTGGAAGCCCTTGATGCGCGTCATCCGGCCGACCGCGATGGCGACCTTGGCGTCCAGTTTGGAGATGCCGCCCGTCATCGGTGGCACGGCGTTGGGGATGCGGGTCAGCTTCTTCGGCTTCTTCGGCAGCGTCTCACGATAGTCGCGCAGGTCGGCCTTGGTGAGCGTGACCAGGGCGTCGAGGCGGCGGTAGCGCCACTTGATGAGCTCCTGCATCGGCTCGGCCTGGGTGCGGAGCGCCACGTGCTCCTGCCCGATCGTGATGACGTTGGGCAGCGCCAACTGGGCCACCGCCAGGTTGAGACCGGGGCGGGTGGCCATCAGCACGCCGGTGTCGAGCGAGCGGATGTAGCGGGCGAGCTTGAGGTCGGTCCACAGGTTGAAGCGGTGGTAGGCCGACTCCTCCTTGGGGATGATCCGGCTCGGCATCTTCGACAGCATCGCGCGCAGCGGGTCGGCGCTCGGGTTGATCCGATCGTCGAGGAAACGGAACTTCACCCGCGGGTCGATGGGGAAGAACGGCTCCTCGGACTCCTTCAGGATGCTCACGATCTCGACGTCGTGCTCCTTGGCCAGGTAGCTGGCCAGGTTGAACACGGTCCGGATCGTGCCCCCCATCCCGTACGCGTGCAGCAGCAGAATGCGGATCTTCCGCGTCGAAGGCGGCGGCGCGTTGAGCGTCTTGCGCCGGTTGTACCCCCGATACAGTCGGCGCACCGCCGACTTGCCCTTGCGTGCCAATGCGCGCACCTGACAGATCCCCCTTTGTCACCCGGAAGAAGTCTCAACACACATGGCCGGTGACGAGGAATCTCGCCACCGGCCTATTGTCTCGCTTCGGCGGAGTGCACGTGTTCATCCCCTATGCGCTTTCCCCACCTATGATCCTTAGACGCCTGTAACGTCACTAAGGTTGCATGCGCGGCCGATGCCGGAGATCGGGAGTGTGCGGCGGACGCTCGGCCAGCAGCTCCAGCGCGACGTCGATGGCCCGCTCGAGCTGCGTGTCCACGCCCCTGGCGTAGTCCTGCGGAGTGATGTCGACCTCGATGTCGGGATCGGTGCCGTAGTTCTCCACCTGCCAGCCGACGTCGTCGAAGGCGAAGGAGAATTCCGGCTGCGTCGTCACCGTGCCGTCGGCGAGCTGGTGGCGCGGCCAGATGCCGATGACGCCGCCCCAGGTGCGCTTGCCGACCAGCGGCCCCAGCTTCAGCACCTTGAAGGTGTGGCTGAAGATGTCGCCGTCGGAGCCCGCCCACTCGTTGGTGATCGCCACCAGCGGCCCGCGCGGCGACTCCGGCGGGTACGGCTCCGGGTCGCCCCACCGCGGATAGTCGTAGCCGAGCCGCCGCCTGGCCAGCTTCTCCAGCAGCAGCGCCGACACGCTGCCGCCGCCGTTGAAGCGCACGTCCACGATGAGCGCCTGCCGGTCGTACTCGGCCAGGAGCCCGCGGTGGAACTCCCCGAACCCGTCGGGACCCATGTCGGGCACGTGCAGGTAGCCCACCCGGCCGCCGGAGCGCTGGTGGCACTCGGCGCGGTTGAGGTTGACCCAGTCGCGGTAGCGGGCCGGCCGCTCGTCGGAGATGGCGCGCACGGTGACGGTGCACACCTGGTCCTCCCGCCGCAGCGTCAGCTCGACCTCCTCGCCGGCCTGGTTGACCAGGCGCTCGTTCGGGGTCGCGGCCTCGCCTATGGGCGCGCCGTTGATGGCCAGGACCGCGTCGCCCGTACGTACGTCGACACCGAGCCGGTTCAGCGGCGAGGTCGCCTCCGGATCCCACGGGTCACCGGTCACGATGGAGCGGATGTGGTAGACGCCGTCGCGGTAGTCCCAGTCGACGCCCAGCTTGCCCTGCGTGTAGTCGGGCCCGGGACGGTATTCGCCGCCGCTCTCGAAGGCGTGGCTGGTGGCGAGCTCGCCGTGCAGCTCCCACAGCAGGTCGGAGAACTCGCCCCGGGTCGTGACCCGCTCCACCAGCGGCCGGTAGCGGTCGTAGACGGCCGGCCAGTCGATGCCCGCCATGTCCTCGCTCCAGAAGTTCTCCAGCTGCAGCCGCCACGCCTCCCGGAACATCTGCCGCCACTCCGCCTCCGGGCAGACCGACACCTTGATCCGCGACAGGTCGATCCACCCGCTCTCCCGCCCCGGCGCCTCCTCGTCCTCGGGCGCCTCGTTCGCCTTGACCACCCGCAGCCTGGAGTCCGCGCGGTAGAGCAGCGTCTTGTGGTCGCGGCCCAGCTCGAAGTCGGTGACGCCGTCGGCGAAGTGCACCTTCTTGCCCTTGGCGAAGTCGAACAGGTGCAGCGAGCTCTCGCCTTCGAGCGGGCTGGTCAGGATCAGCGCCTTGCCCTTGAGCCCGGCCACCTTCTCGTAGCGGCCCTCGGGCAGCGGGAACTGGGTGACGCGCCGGGTCAGCCCCTCGACGTCGACGCGCAGCGGCTCCGGCTCGTCGCCGTCCTCCTCGTCCTCCCCCAGGGGCCGTTGCAGGGGCATGAACGGGTCGGGCGCGTCCGCCCGCAGCGCCACCGCATACGGGCGCGTCCCCAGCGGGAAGCCCAGGTCGAACTGGAGCTGGTCGTAGACCGGCGAGAAGGTGCGCTGGCCGATGAAGTAGAGGTAGCGGCCCTGCGGGTCGAACGCCGGCATCGAGTCCTGCAGCACCGGCTCCGTCGCCTGCAGCGTCCGCCCGGTCTCGGGGTGGTGCAGCTTGATCGCGCTGGACTGGGCGTTGAGCGGGCTCGAGTACGCCAGCCACCGCCCGTCGTGCGACCAGGCCGGGTCCTCGGGCGAGCCGTGCGGGTTGGCCTCCACCAGCGCAGGCCGCCCGGTGGCCAGGTCGAGCAGGTGCAGCTCGTGGCGGTGGTTGACGACGGCCACCCGGTCGTGGACCGGGTCGGGGACGAGCGCGGTGATCCGCCCCAGCCTGGCCACCTCCGTGCCGCCGCCGCCCTCGTGTCCTTCGAGGACGACCAGCCGCTCCTCGTCGCGGTCGTCGCTGGCCGCCGCGATCAGCCGGGTGCCGTCGTTGAGCCAGGTCAGGAGCCGGTAGCGGACCCCGTCGGGCGAGCCGTGCTGGGTCACCGGCCCTTCCCAGTCGGCCATCGCGTACGCCTTGCCGCGCGCGGTGACGGCCAGCGCGCTGCCGTCGGGGCTGAGCGTGGCGCCGTCGAGGTAGTCGGCGGGGTCGACGAACCTGCGGTTGCGCTGCGTCCTGGAGCTGGCCAGCTGCACGTCCAGCCGGTGCGCCGGCTCTCCGGGGTCGAGCAGGTAGAGGTCGGCGCCGGCGTGGTAGACCAGCCGGTGCCCGTCGCCCGACAGGTTGCGCGCGTAGTAGTCGTCGTGGTGGGTGTGCTTGCGCAGGTCCTGGCCGTCGGGGGCGCACGAGTAGACGTTGCCGACGCCCTCGTGGTCGGAGATGAAGCACACCCGGCCGCCGCTCCAGCAGGGCGAGGCCAGGTTTCCCGGCAGCCTGATCAGCCGCCGGAACTCGCCGTCGCCGCGCGGGTCGATCCACAGGTCGCCGACGGTGCCGCCGCGGTAGCGCTTCCACCGCGCCGGGTCGGCGGTGTTGCGGCCGAGCACGATCATGCCTTCGGGCCCGTACGCGATCGAGTTGGCCGGGCCGTACGGGAGCCGCTCAGGGACCCCGCCGGGCTCGACGCGGTACAGCCATTTGCGGGCCTCGAACGGCTGGGCCGCGTCGCTGGCGTACAGGATGCGCCCTTCGGGATCCCAGCCGGTGACCGTGCAGCGCGCGCCGTGGAAGGTGACCCGGCGGGCGGCGCCGCCGTCGGACGGCATGACGTACACCTCTTCCGGGCCCTCCTCGCGGCCGACGAACGCGAGCTGATCGCCGCGCGGCGAGATGCGCGGATAGCCCGCCTCGGCGAGCCCCGCGGTCAGCCGGAAGGCCCGCCCGCCCTGGGCGGACACCATCCACAGGTCGTCCTCGGCGGCGAAGACGACCACGTCCTGGAAGACGGCGGGAAAACGCAGGTAGCCGGACATGAGAGCCACTCCTGGTCGAGCCGACAGCCGAGGGCGCGCGCCCCCGGCTGTCAGATCACATCACCCGGGTCAGACATTTCGCCACAACTGCCCGGTCGTCCCGACCGGCGGCCAAGAACTTCCCCCCGCGACCGCCTGGTCGTCGGCCCGGGCAGCCGGGCCACCGCTGCCCCGTCCGGGTCACTCCTCGCCGGAGGGCGACTTGCGGGTCTCCCGCTTCGTCTCCTTGGTCTGCCTGTTGGTCTTGATGGCCTGCTTCTTCGACTTGCCGGACTTGGCGGCGGGTTTCTTCTTCGTGTCTGCCATGGGATTCCCCCCTGTACGGACATGCGCACCGGAATGGTGCACTGTGCCACTTAATACCCATCTAGCCCGGAAACCCGACATACCACCTACCGGACCGGTCGATCACCCGCCGGCGCGGACCACCAGACCCCTTCTCCGTGCGACAGCCCCGGCAGCCGCCGCTCGACCTCGTGCACCGCGGCCGCCGGGATCTCACCCTCCAGCACCCAGGTGTCGTCGCGCCTGCCGGTGTCGTGGAGCTCACCGCCCAGTGCGGCGAGCCTGGCGGTGACCGCGCTGAACGTCTCCGGCGGCACCTCCAGCTCGAACCGGTGGCACGGCTCGTACACGGTGGTGCCCGCCAGGCGCAGCGCCCGCATGAGCACGGCCCGGGCGCGGCCGCGGAAGTCGGCCGCGACCGTGAGGGGCGGGGCGTAGCCGGTCCTGGTCACCGTGACGAGCACGTCGGTGACCGGCCAGCCGTGCGGGCCCTCACCCAGGGCCTGGCGCACGCTCTCCTCGATGGCCCGGTGGTAGGCCAGCGGCAGCGAGCCGAGATCGACCTCCAGCCGGTAGCCGACGCCGGAGCCCTTCGGCCCCGGATCGATTCGCAGGCCCACGGTGGCCATGAACTCGTTGCGGCCGTGGCGCTGGATCTCCTCGACGACCTCCGCGGTGCCCGACGGGCGCTCGAAGTAGACGGGCCGGCTCGGCTCGAAGAGCGCCTCGACGCCGAAGTCCCTGGCGAGGGTCTCGCCGATGACCTCTTTCTGCACCTCCCCGTACAGCAGGACCGAGGTCTCGCCGCCGGTCAGGGTGCGGGTGCCGATCAGCGGGTCCTGCTCGGCCAGCGCGAGCAGCGCGGCGTGCAGGCGCGGCTCCTGGCCGGGGACGCGGGGCCGTACCACGGTCTCCAGGCTGGGCGGGGTGAAATGGGCCTGGTGCGCGGGCCCGGGCTCCCCCAGGTGGTCGCCAACGCGGATCTCGGGCACGCCCCAGACCTTGACGATGTCCCCGGCCACCGCCTGCCGCCGCCCGGGGGAGCCGGCGACGGCCAGCGCGGTCAGCCTGCCGTCGTAGGCCTGCCGCCCCCGATGGAAGGTGAGGTGCTCGCGCGCTCGCAGCGCGCCCGCGCGTACCCGCAGGTAGGCGACCTTCTCCCCGGACGGGGCGCGCTCGATCGCGAACACCGTCGCCCGCGCCGCCTCCTCCGGGTCCCCGGCCGGCTGGGTCACGGCGGGCAGCAGGTGGACGGCGTCGAGCAGCTCGCCGACTCCCTGCCCGGTCAGCGCCGAGCCGAACAGCACCGGATGCGCCTGCCCGGCGGCGCACTGCCGCGCCAGCGCCGCGCGTACCTGGCCGACGTCGGGCGTCTTGCCCTCGACGAGCAGCTCCAGCAGCCCGTCGTCCCGCTCGGCCAGCACCTCGGCCGCCGCCTCGGGCGAGGCGACGCCGGCGGTGACGGCCGCCTTGGAGCCGAGGTGCCGCACGGTGTTCAGGGCCACGCAGTACGGCGAGAGCCGCCGCCGGATGTCGGCCAGCAGCTCCCGCTCCCTGGCCCCGGCCCGGTCGATCTTGTTGACGAAGATCAGTGTGGGCAGGCGCAGCCGGCGCAGGGTCTTCATCAGGACCCGGGTGTGCGGCTGCACGCCCTCGACGGCCGACAGCACCAGCACGGCGCCGTCGAGCACGCCGAGCGCGCGCTCCACCTCGGCCACGAAGTCGGCGTGGCCGGGTGTGTCGACCAGGTTGACCCGCAGGTCGCCCAGGCTGAAGGAGGCGACGGCCGTGCGGATGGTGATCCCGCGACGGCGCTCGATCTCGCCGGAGTCGGTCTGTGTGCTGCCCTCGTCCACGCTGCCGAGCCGGTCGATGACCCCGGTCTCGAACAGCAGCCGCTCAGTGAGGCTGGTCTTGCCCGCGTCTACGTGCGCGAGGATGCCGATGTTCAGGATGTGCACGGTGCTGGAAGTCCTCGGGAACTCTCGTGCCAATGGGGCGCTGGGAGATTCCGAGGCACCGCATCTCATGCTCCTGATCGTCGGCGGACGGCTGCCGGGCCATCCTGCCATCGCGGCGGGGGCACCCGCGAACCATTTACAGGGCCTATTTACAGGGCCTGCGCCAGGGCCACCCCGCAGTAGGCCGCGCCCAGCCCGGCCACCACGCTGGCGGCCGCGTTGGCCACCGCGTGGAAGCGCGCGCCCTCCTCCACCAGCCGCACCGTCTCGTACCCGAACGTCGAGTACGTGGTCAGCGCCCCGCAGAACCCGGTGCCCAGCAACGCCATCACCCCGCCGGCGGCGGGCAGCGCGGCCAGGAAGCCCAGCAGCGCCGATCCGGCCACGTTCACCGTCAGCGTCCCCCACGGGAACACCGTGTCGTGGCGCGCCTGCACGGCCCGGTCCGCGAGATAGCGCAGCGGCGCGCCGAGCGCCGCCCCGAGGACGATGAGCAGCACCGTCATCGCACGCCCGCCAGCATGCCGGCGATCCGCCTGGTCAGCCACATGCCCGCCACCACGGCCGCCACCGCCGCCACCAGCGTGGCCGCCAGGTAGACCAGCCCCGTCAGCGGCGCCCCCGCCGCGACCGTCCGCTGGATGTCCACCGCGTACGTGGAGAACGTCGTGTACCCGCCCAGCACCCCCACCCCCAGGAACGGCCGCACGAGGCGGTGCGCCTGCCGCACCTCCGTGATCATCACCATGAGCACGCCGATCAGCAGGCACCCGGACACGTTGATGAGGAACGTCGCCCAGGGGAAGTCCGCCGGCCCGGACGGCAGCGCCGACTGCAGGCCGAAACGCGCGAGCGCGCCCAGCGCGCCCCCGGCCGCGATCGCGGCGAGCACGGGCCAGTGCAGCTCGGCGCGCTGCTCCGGGATGTGGAGATCGACGTCCGGGTCGATCGGACGATCAGTCACATAACCCTCCCCGTGTCAAAACGCCGGATGCCGGGAATTTCTCTAGACAACCTTTGATGTTCGGAGGCCTGCTTGAGCACGAAGGACGCCATCGCCCTTCTAGCGGGAGCCATCATCGTCGTTTCCTTCGTCGGCGGCGCCAAGACCTCTCCGGCCACGGCGGCCAGCCCGCTGGGCAACACCAGCGGGACGCGGCCCGGTCTGGCACCCATCATCTCGGACGCCGACAAGGGCAAGGCACGCGACCTCATCAAACGGGTGCGCGTCAAGGGGCTCGGTTCCAACACCGGCTACGAGCGCACCCGGTACGGCGACAACTGGGCCGACACCGCGAGCGGGGTGCCGTACGCGCGCAACGGCTGCCGCACCCGCGACGACCTGCTGGCCCGCGACGGGCGGAACGTGAAATACCGGTCGGGCTCCAGCTGCGAGGTCGTCTCCATGGAGCTGAGCGACCCCTACACCGGCCGGACCATTCACTGGCACAAGGACAACCCGGACGAGGTGCAGGTCGACCACGTGGTGCCGCTGAACTACGCGTGGCGCATGGGCGCGCCGCGCTGGCGGATGTCCAAGCGGCTCGACTTCGCCAACGACCCGCTGAACCTGCTGCCCGTGGCCGGCTACGCCAACGAGCAGAAGGATGCCTCCGGCCCGGCGACCTGGTTACCGCCGCAGCGGCGCGTCCGCTGCGCGTACGTCACCCGCTTCGCGCAGGTCGCGCTCAAGTACAACGTGCCCGTCACCGCGGCGGACAAGAGGATGATGCTGGCCCAGTGCCGTTGACCGGGCCGCTGACGGGCGGGCTAGCGCGGGTCCTCCCACGTGAAGCCGTGCCCGAACGTCTGCTCGGCCAGGATCCGCTGCCCGTCCATGTTCGGGTGGAAGTAGTCCCACTTGCTGACGTGATCGAGCGTGAACGGGAAGGCGAACACCGCGCCCCCGTCGGTGCGGCAGCCGGGCCCGAACCTGGCGCACGCCTGGGCCGCCGCGCGGTTGTAGGCCATGACCCGCGCCCGCACCCGCTGGCGGCGCTCGACGTCGGCGCGCTTGGTCGAGGTGGGCTGGGCGAGCATGGACTGGCAGATGTGGCCGGCCGTCCAGAACGTGCGGGCGAGCGGGACGGTCTTGCCCACCTGCCAGAGCCGCCGCAGGTCGGGGATGCTGGCGATGAACACCCGGGCCGCGGGCATGCCGGCCCGCAGCTCGGCCAGCGCCGCGTCCATCCGCCGCCGGTACGTCTCGACTGGCGTCATGGCCTGCTCGGTGCGCACGCACGCGTCCTGGGCCCCGATCAGGATCGTGACGTAGTCGGCCTTGGCCTCGACGGCCTTGCGCACCTGGCCGAGCAGGTCGGCGCTGGTGGCCCCGGGGGCGGCGAAGGTGAGGTTGTGCTGCTGGAGCGTTCCAGACATGGCCGACAGGCGCAGGTAGTGGCTGTTCACCCCGGGGTTGTCGCCGGAGGACCATGAGCGCGGGATGCAGGAGACGTAGAAGCCGCACGCGTTGAAGCCGGTGGAGATGGAGTCTCCGAGCGCGGCCATGATCCCGGGGACGGGCTGGGCCGCGGCGGCCTGCGCCGGACCTGTGGCGGAGACGAGCAGCGTTGCGGCGAGGACTGAGCCCAGGCGACCGATCATGGACCCAAGGTAGGAAGCGGATCAGCGACCGGCCATGACGTACGGGCCACGTCTGTGATTTCAGGACCGACTTCATATCGCCGCTTGACAGCCCGGACCCGATCGGGATGGGGTAAATGCAGCTCAACGCCTGGTTTTATCCGGGTTCGTTGACCGTAACCTCGCATTCACGGGGGTCTGAGTCGAACGTGTTCAGTTCCCGCATAGAGTGTCTTGGGTGAGTGTCGCGCTCGGAACAACCCGCCCGCTACCGGTTCGCACCACCCCTGTCGGCGACCCGGGCGACCTGCTGGCATCCCTGCCCAGGACCGCCCCGTACGCCTGGGTCAGGAACGGCGAGGGCCTGGTCGGCTGGGGTCAGGCCGCACGGGTGGCCGTGCCCCCGGGCCCGGGCCGGTTCGCCTGGGCCCGCCAGTGGCTGGCCACCGTGTTCGGCGACGCCCACGTCGACGACGCCGTGCGCACCCCCGGCTCCGGCCCGGTCGCCTTCGGCAGCTTCACCTTCGACGAGGACGCCCACGGCTCCGTCCTCGTCGTACCGCGCGCCGTGCTGGCCCGCCGCGACGGCCACGCCTGGCTCACCACGATCGGCGACGCGCCGCTGGAGACGTTCTCCCCCATCCGCGACCCCGGCCGCATCAGCTACGGCGACGGCAGCCTGAGCGCCCCCGAGTGGGAGCACGTCGTGGCCAGGGCCGCCAAGCGCATCCGCGAGGGCGAGCTGGAGAAGGTCGTGCTGGCGCGCGACCTGGTCGCCACCGCCGAGCGGCCCATCGACGTGCGCCTGCTGCTCACCCGGCTGGCCCGGCGCTATCCCGAGTGCTACACGTTCTCGGTCGCGGGGCTGGTGGGGGCCACGCCCGAGCTGCTGATCAGGCGTACGGGCCAGGAGATCGAGTCGCTCGTGCTGGCCGGCACCACCCCGCGCGGCACCGGCCCGGCCGACGACCTCGCCCGCGGGGCCGCGCTGTTCGCCTCGCCCAAGGACCGCCACGAGCACGAGTGCGCCATCGCCTCGGTCCGCCAGACGCTCGCCCCCCTCTGCGCCTCGCTGGAGACCCCGGACGAGCCCGAGCTGCTGGTGCTGCCCAACGTCCAGCACCTGGCCAGCCACGTCACCGGGCGGCTGGCCGACGGGGCCTCCGTCCTCGACGTGGTCGCCGCCATGCACCCGACGGCCGCCGTCGGCGGCACCCCCACCCCCACCGCGATCGAGGTCATCCGCGAGCTGGAGGGCATGGACCGGGCCGGCTACGCCGGGCCCGTCGGGTGGATCGACGCCCACGGCGACGGCGAGTGGGGCATCGCGCTGCGCTCGGGGCTCGTGCAGGGCCGCCGGGCCCGCCTGTTCGCGGGCGGCGGCATCATGGGCGACTCCGACCCGGCCGCCGAGCTGGCCGAGGCCCAGGCCAAGTTCAGGGTCATGCAGTACGCGCTGGAGGGCTGATCAGCCGGGGACGTGGATCTCCTCGCCCACGTCCACGCGGGCCCGCCCGGCCGTCAGCGTCGCCACCCAGTCCGCGAACGGCGCCACCTCGTCCTCGCCCACGGAGACGGCGAAGGTGACCTCGCCCGCGTACGTCACCTCGCGCACCGGGTGGCGCGAGGCCCGCAGGTCGTTCTCCACCCGCCCGGCCTGGTCGTGGGCCACCGCGACCCGCACGACGCGGGCCGGCACCATCCGCACCGGCTCGGCCCGGTCGAGGGTCTCGGTCACGGCGGAGCCGTAGGCCCGCACCAGCCCGCCCGCCCCCAGCAGGGTGCCGCCGAAATAGCGGGTCACCACCGCCACCACGTCGCTGAACCCCCTGCCCACCAGGGCCTGCACCATCGGCGTGCCCGCCGTGCCGCCCGGCTCGCCGTCGTCGTCGCCCTTCTGGACGCGCTGCCCGACGACGTACGCGGTGCAGTTGTGCGTGGCGCCGGGATGCTTCTGCCGCCGCTCGCCGATGAACGCGACCGCCTCCTCGACGCTGCGCGCGGGCGCCAGCGCGCAGATGAACCGGGAGCGCTTCGCCTCCGTCTCGTGCTCGACGACGGAGGTGAGGGTCAGGTACGGCGCAGACACATTCGACAGGTTATGCCCTTGCCGGACGAACTCCGGAAGCTACCATCTCGTCATTCCATCAGGACCTACGGGAGGGTCTCATGGACACTGTGAGCAACCTCATGCCCTTCGTCTCCTCGGCGATCGACGCCTACGGCGTGGGCGTGCTGGCCAAGACCCGCGAGCTGGCCGCCGACACGGCCGTGGCCCGCGGCACCCGCATCCTGCAGCGGGTCTTCGGCCGCGGTGACGCCGCGTCCAGACAGGTGATCGAGACGATGGCGAGCGCCAAGCCGGACGACGAGCCGAGCCGCGCGGCGTTGAAACTGGCGATCATGGAGGCGTTCCGCGCCGACCCGCACCTGGCCCGCGAGGTCGCGGCCATGTTGCCCAGGATGACGGATGACATGATCGTGGCAGAGGACAACGCCCCCGTCCTCTGACGCGAAGGAGGGACGTCCCTTGCCCAGCGAAGGCGGGAGCAGGCTGCTGGCCGTCAGCGATCTGCACGTCGGCTACGAGGAGAACCGGGCCATCGTCCAGGAGCTGAAACCGGACGACCCCGGCGACTGGCTGCTGGTCGCGGGCGACGTCGGCGAACGGCTGGAGGACATCGCCCGGACGCTGGGCCTGCTGGCCGCGCGGTTCGAGCGGGTGGTCTGGGTGCCGGGCAACCACGAGCTGTGGACCCCGCCGGGAGACCCGCCGGAGCTGCGGGGCGTGGCCCGCTACAACCACCTCGTCGCCATGTGCCGCGAGCTGGGCGTGGTGACGCCGGAGGACGACTATCCGGTGTGGGAGGGAGCGGGCGGGCCGGTCCGGATCGTGCCCCTGTTCCTGCTCTACGACTACACGTTCCTGCCGGCCGGCCATCTCACCAAGGCGAGCGCGCTCGCGTACGCGCACAGCACCGGCGTGGTCTGCACCGACGAGTATCTCCTGCACCCCGACCCGTACCCGAGCCGCGAGGCGTGGTGCCGGGCCCGGGTGGAGCTGACCGGGCGGCGGCTGGCCGGGCTGGACGACGTGCCGCTGGTCTTCGTCAACCACTATCCGCTGGTACGCGAGCCGACCGACGTCCTGCGCTACCCGGAGTTCGCCCAGTGGTGCGGCACGACCGCCACCAGGGACTGGCACACGCGCCACCCGACCGCCGCCATGATCTACGGCCACCTCCACATCCCCCGTGTCACCTGGTACGACGGCGTGCGCTTCGAGGAGGTGTCGCTCGGCTACCCCCGCGAGTGGCGGCGCAGGCCGGGCGGCCGCAAGCTCCTGCGCGACGTGATCGTCACCTAGCGGCCCCACCCTCGCAGACCACCGCCCCGGCCAGGCACCGTCGGCGGTCTCTTCCGTGAACCGCAAACACTTCTTCGCGAAGAAGTGTTTGCGAAGAAGTGTTTGCGGTTTAGGCTTCTCATCATGACGCCATCCCCTGACAGCGTGGTCGTCCTCGACGCCAAGGGCCTGCGCGCGCTCGCCCACCCCCTGCGGGTGCAGCTCGTCGACCTGCTGCGCAAGCACGGCCCGTCCACCGCCACCCGCCTGGCCGAGCGCCTGGGGGTGAACTCGGGCACGGCCAGCTACCACCTGCGCAGGCTCGGCGCCGCCGGGTTCGTGGAGGAGGACACCGAACGCGGCAACGCGCGGGAGCGCTGGTGGCGCTCGGTCCACCGGACGACCCGGCTCACCGACGAGGGCGGTCTGGCCGACCGGGAGCCGGAGGCGGTGCTGGCGTACATGCAGTCCATCGCCGCCCTCTACAACCTGCGCACCCAGCAGGCGCTCAACGAGCTGCAGACCATGCCGCAGCCGTGGCGCGGCGTGCTCGACCTCAGCGCCGTCCCGTTCCGCCTCACCCCGGAGGAGGCGCTTCGGCTGCGCGCGGACCTGACGGAGCTCTTCACGCGCTACCGGCGCGACGGCGACGAGGCGCCGGCGGACGCGGTCCGGGTCTACCTGATGACGCAGGTCATCCCCGAGCTGGACGACCCCGAGGAGGCATGATGGAGCCGCGCGGGTCCTTACGGCCGATGGCCGGGGTGCTGGCGGCCATCGCCGTGTCGACGACCGGGACGCGGGTCTCGGCCATCGCGCTGCCCTGGTTCGTGCTGACGAGCACCGGCAGCGCGGTGTGGACGGGGCTGGTGGCGTTCGCGGAGATGGCGCCGTACGTGCTGGTCAAGGGGCTGACGGGGCCGCTCGTGGACCGGGCGGGGCCGCGCCGGATCTCGTGGGTCGCCGACGTCGTGAGCGCCTCGGCCGCCGCCGCGATGGTCGTGCTGCACGCGCTCGGCCTGCTGCCGCTGGGCGTGATCGTCGCGCTGGTGGCGGTGATCGGCGCGGCCCGCGGGCCGGGCGACCTGGCCAAGGAGATCATGATTCCGGAGGCGGCCGAACGCGGGCGGGTGCCGCTGGAGCGGGCCACCGGGCTGATGGGCGTGACGGAGCGGCTGGCCGTGACCGTGGGGCCGGGGCTGGGCGGCGCGATGGTGACGCTGCTCGGCTCGCTGTCCGGCCTGGGCGTCAGCGCCGCCCTGTTCGCGCTCGGATCGGCGGTCGTGGCCGTGGTGCTGCCGCGCGACCTCGGGCACCGTGCGCCCGACGCCCCCGCGCACGAAGAGGAGGAGGGCTACTGGCGGCGGTTCGGCCAGGGCTTCGCGTTCCTGCGCGGCGAGCCGCTGCTGCTCGCGGTGATCGTCATGATCGCCGCCACGAACCTGCTGGACGCGGCCTGGAGCCAGGTTCTCGCGCCCGTGTGGGCCAAGGAGTCCGGCCACGGGCCCGCCGTCCTCGGGCTGAGCGTCAGCGTGCTCGGGCTGGCTTCGGTCGGGGGCAGCCTGGTGGCCGCCGCGGTGGCGCACCGGATGCGGCGCAGGCCGGTGTTCTTCGTGGCGTTCCTGCTCGGCGGGCCGCCGAAGTTCCTCATGTTCGCCGTGGACATGCCGGTGTGGGGGCTGGTGGCGGCGTCCGTGGTGATCGGGTTCAGCGGCGGGTTCCTGAACCCGATCCTGAGCGCGATCTCGTACGAGCGCGTGCCCCGGCACCTCCTGGGCCGGGTGGGCGCGCTGCAGGGCGCGGTGATGTGGGCCGGCATCCCGCTGGGCGGGCTGCTGGGCGGGGCTGCGGTGACGGCGGCCGGGCTGGCGCCGGTGCTGCTGGCGTGCGGGATCGCCTACGCGCTCGTCACGAGCCTGACCGGGCTGCGTCCCGAGTGGCGCGAGATGGACCGGCTGCGCGGACACGGCCCTCCCGCCGCACCGGCGCCAGAGGGCAGCGCCGGTACGGCGGGACGTTCCAGCGGGTGATCAGCGGGTGATCAGCGGGTGGTCAGGCCCTGGGACAGGTCGGTGGCCGTGGCGGTGTGGGAGCGGCGGGCGGCGGGGCCGTAACCGCCGCCACCGCCCGACTCGCAGCGCAGCACGTCCCCCGCGGTGACCGGCAGCGCGTTCACCTTGAGCATCTCGCGGGCGTCCGGGGTGCCCGGGTTGAGGGTGACGCGGGGCGGCGCGCCCGGCTCGCCGCCCGCCAGGCCCCAGGCCGGGGTGACCGAGCGCTCGAACCAGAGCGACAGCGAGGTGTCCCCGCAGAACTCGTACTCGCGCACCACCCCGTTCCCGCCCCGCCACTGACCGGCGCCGCCGGTGTCGGGGCGGATCTCGTAGCGGCGCACCCGGACCGGGAACAACGTCTCCAGCACCTCGATGGGCATGTCCCGCAGCGCGCCGTTGACGTTGTTGATCAGGCAGGTCTCGCCGTCGCCGCCGTCCCAGGCGCCCCAGCCGCCGACCGTGGCCTCCTGGGAGACGTACAGCTTGCCGGTACGCGGGTCCGTGCCGGTGAACTGCACGATCATCGAGTCCCCGTACGAGGCCGCGGCCGCCTTGTCCGGCAGCACCGGCGCCAGCGCCTTGACCACCAGGTCGATGAGCAGCCCCAGGTGCGAGTAGTAGTACTGGCAGGCGGCGGGCGACTCGGCGGCCAGCATGGAGCCGGGCCGGGTCTCGACCGACAGCGGGCGGAACGAGCCGCCGTTCAGCGGCACGTCGCCCGAGACCAGCAGCTTGTAGCCGACGCGGACGGCGGCCACGGCCTGGGCCGCGCCGCAGTTGACCGGGCCGAGCGCCTGGTCGGCGCAGTCGGTCAGGTCGACGTGCATCGACTCGCCCGACACCGCGACCGTGACGTTGACCGGCAGCGGGGTGCCGAGGTCGATGCCGTCGTTGTCGAGGAAGCCGGAGGCCTCGTAGACGCCGTCGGGGATGGCCGCGATGGCCGCGCGTTCCATGCGCTCGGTCTGGGCGAAGATCTCGTCGCGGGCGGCCAGCACCGTGTCCAGGCCCCACCGGGACACGATCTCCTTCAGCCGCCGCTGGCCCGTCATGGCGCAGCTCACCTGGGCGCGCAGGTCGCCGAGCGTGGCGTGCGGGAAGCGTACGTTGCGGGCGATCACCTCGTGCAGGTCGCGGCAGGGCGCGCCGCCCGCGTACACCTTGACCGGGCCCATCCGCAGGCCCTCCTGGAAGATCGACGTGGAGTCCATGGAGCCGCCCGGGTCCTTGGAGCCGACATCCAGCCAGTGCGCCCGCGACGCCGCGAAACCGGCCAGTTCCCCGTCCACGAAGATCGGCCCGTAGACCGTGACGTCGTTGAGGTGGGTGCCGCCGATGTAGGAGTCGTTGAGCACCCACACGTCGCCCTCCTGCCAGACCTCCCGCCCGTACAGGCGCTCGGTCTCGCGGGTGCACACCTCCAGGTTGCCCAGGAAGATCGGCAGCCCGGACGACTGGCCCAGCACGTTGTGGTGGCGGTCGAGCAGCGCGACCGCGCAGTCCTTGGCCTCGTAGATGACGGGGGTGTAGGAGCTGCGGATGAGGGTGGTGTTCATGTCCTCGGCCGCCTGCAGCAGCGCGCAGCGGATGATCTCCGTGGTGACGGGGTCGATCACAAGTTCACCTTCACGATGAGAAAGCCGTTGGGGTCCACGGTGGCCACGCAGCCGGGCGGGATGACCGTCGTCGCGGTCTCCTCGACCACGATCGCGGGCCCGGCCAGCTCGCCGTCGAGGCTGGAGCGCCGCAGCACCGGGGTGCTGTGCACGGCCCCGTCGAAGATCACATCCCGTACGTACGCCGCCCGCTCCTCGGGGGCCTCCTGCGCGGCGGCGGCGGTGCGCGGGAACGAGCCGAGCCCGGTGCTGCGCAGCATGACGAACTCCACCGGCGCCTCCGGGGTGGCGTGCCCGTAGCGGCCGGTGTGCGCCTCGGCGTAGCGGGCCGCGATCGTCTCCAGGAACCCGGGCTCGGCGGGCTCGGCCGCGTCGCGCAGCGGGATGGTCAGCGTGTAGTCCTGGCCCTCGTAGCGCATGTCCACGGCGTGCTCGACCCGGTGCCGCTCCTCGGGAACGCCCTGGGCGGAGAGCGCCGCCAGCGCATCTTCCTCCAAGGTCACGAAATTTCGGGACATGTCGGGGCCATCGAGCGTGTCCTGCGACCGGAAGTACGGATGCGTCAGATCCCGGCGTACGTCGGCCTCCAGCATCCCCCACGCCGAGAACGCCCCCGGGAAGCGCGGCACCACCACCTCGGAGATCCCCAGCTCGCGCGCGATGAACACGGCGTGCATCGCCCCCGCGCCCCCGAACGCCACCAGCGCGAACTCCCGCGGCTCGATCCCGTGCTCCACGGTCAGCGTACGGATCGCCTGCGCCATCTTGGCGTTGGCCACGTCGCAGATCCCCTCGGCCAGCAGCAGCGGATCCATGTCCAGCTCGTCGGCCAGCGTGGCCACCGCCGTACCCGCCGCCTCCACGTCCAGCGTCATCAGCCCGCCCGCGAACCAGGCCGGGTCCACCCGGCCGAGCGCCACGTTCGCGTCGGTGACCGTGGCCCGGGTGCCGCCCCTGCCGTAGCAGGCGGGCCCGGGCAGGGCCCCGGCCGACTCGGGCCCGACCCGCAGCGCGCCCGCCTCGGCGTACGCGATCGAGCCGCCGCCCGCGCCGATCGTGTGCAGGTTCACGATGGGCATGAGCACCGGGTAGCCCTCGATGCGGGCCTCCGCGCTGACATCCGGCCGCCCGTTCACCACGAGCGACACGTCGAACGACGTCCCGCCCATGTCGATGCAGATGGCGTTCTCCCTGTCCATGAACCGGGCCGCCGCGACCCCGCCCATCGTGCCGCCCACCGGCCCGGACAGCAGCGTCTGCAACGGCCTGCGCATCGCGTAGGAGGCGTTCACCAGCCCGCCCGACGACTGCATCACGTGCACCGGCACGGCCAGCCCCCGTTCGGCGAAGCGCCGCTCGATCCTGGCCAGGTAGCGGCGGACCACGGGCCCGGTGTACGCCTCCAGCACCGCCGACGAGGTCCGCTCGTACTCGCGCCATTCCCGCGCCACCTCATGGGAGAGCACGACCAGCACGTCGTCGCCCAGCTCCGCGCGCAGGATCTCGCCGGCCCGCAGCTCGTGCGCCGGGTTCGCGTAGGAGAACAGCAGGCACACGGCCACCGCGTCGAACCCCTCCTCCCGCGCGCGCCGCCCCGCCGCCCGCACCGACTCCTCGTCGAGCGGCTGGAGTTCGCGTCCCAGGTAGTCGAGCCGGCCGCCGGCCTCCATGACGTCCTGGCGCGGGACCAGCGGCGCGGGCTTGCGGTAACGCAGGTCGAACATGCGGTCGCGGTTGCCCCTGGCGATCTGGTAGACGTCCCGGCCGCCCTGACCGGACAGCAGCAGCACGCGGGCGCCCTTGCGCTCCAGCAGCGCGTTGAGCCCCTGCGTGGTGCCGTGCACGAAGAACGAGATCTCGGCCGGATCCTCGACGACCCGGCCCAGCGCGGCGAACACCCCCTCGGCCAGGTCTCCCGGAGTGGTGGGCGCCTTCGAGGCGGTGACCGTCCCGCTGCGTTCGTCGTAGCAGACGACGTCGGTGAAGGTGCCGCCGATGTCCATGGCGACGCGATAGCTCATGCGCTGCACCGTACGCCGACGGGGACGCCGCCCGCATGTGCGGCCCGCACAGGAGGAGGCCCCCGCCAGTGCATCCCGCCCGGTCGGCGCGCCCGTCGGAAGGGCCGCAGGCGGGCTCAGCGGAGGAGGACGTGGCAGGCGAGTTGCAGAGCCAGGCGGGTGGCGGCGTCGTCCAGGTCGAAGCCCGCGGCCTTGATGCGCTCCAGACGGGTCGTGATCGTGTTGCGGTGCACGCCCAGCCGCTCTGCCGCCTTCAAGGCGCCGCCCTCGTCCAGGACCGCGGCCAGCGTCTCCAGCAGCGTGCCGTCCTTGTCGACCGCCAGCAGCGGCCGCAGCACGACGGTGGCCGGGGTGCGCAGGACGCCGGTGGGCAGCGCGCCCAGCAGCTCGGCCGGGCCCATCCGATCCGCTCGCGCCACGGTGCCCGGTCCCGCCACGAACGCCGCCGCCTCGGCTCCCAGCAGCGACTCCTCGACCGACCGCAGGCCCTCCACCTGCGCGCCGACCCCGGCGGCGCACGGCCAGGGCATCGTCCGCAGGCAGCGGCTGAGGCGTTCGGCCAGCTCGCCGGGGTCCAGCGCCGACCATCCCGCCCATCCCTCGCCGCGGGGCAGCACGGGCACCTGGCCCACGGCCGCGGCGATGAGCGTCCCGGCCGGCGCGGCGTCGCCTGCCTCCGCCGTCGGCCGGACCTGGTAGGCGGTCAGCGCGCCCTCGACGGGCCAGCCCAGCGCGATCGCCTCCGCCCTCGCCCCGCCCTCCTCCGGCTCCCCGGGCTCCCCGGGCTCCTGCTGGGCGTCGGCGAGCAGGCGTTCGGCGAGGGCGCGCCGCAGGGCGAAGTCGCGGGAGGCGCGCAGCCGCTCCTGCGCGGCCCAGGCGGTCAGCGGGGCCACCGCCAGCCTCAGCACGGTACGGACGGCCGCGGGCCATCCGGGCGACCGGGACGACCCGCCGGCCACGAGCGTGCCCAGCACGCCGCCGTCCAGATCGGGCACCTCCACCTCGGCCGACCACCGCGCCCCCACCCCACCACCTACCCGGGCACCCCCTTCGGGCGGCCCGTCGCGGTCCGGCCCTCGGCCGTCGGCGCCCTGGGCCTCCGTGCTCAGTCGAGCGATGCCCGGCCGATCGACGGCGCGGGCTCCGGCCAGGTGGCGGCCGTACCGGTCGATGAGGGTCACCGAGGTGCCGGGCAGCTCGGCGTTCAGGACGCCCAGTACGCGGCGGGCCGAGGGCCCGGCCTCGGCCAGGCGGGTGGCGCAGCGGGCCACGAGCTGGGTGCGGGCCGCCTCCGGGCGGGCGGCGGCCGAGGCGACCCGGACCGCGACGATGAGCGGATCCTCGTCCACGAAGATCAGCGTGACGCCGAGCCGTTCCGCCAGCACCTCGCCGGAACCCTCGCTCAGCCCGCCCGCCGGCGCGATCACGCACGCCGCCGCCTGCTCCCACGCCCGGCGGGTGGCCATCTCGACGGCCCACCCGCCGCTGGCCGCCGTCCCGATGAGGACCACCGCCGTGTGCGGCGCCACCGTCCCGAACACCGACAGCTCGTCCACGATCCGCACCTGGTGCACGGGGTTCTCGCCCGAGCCGTACATCCTGGCCCCGGCCAGCGGCCCGGCGTTTACCAGCTCGGCCACCGTGACCGGCGCCTCCCACCCCGCCCGCGGCCCCGTCACAGCGGGATCCCGAACGCCTGCAGCCCGCCCAGCCGCTGCCCCCGATCCGTGTGCCACACCGGTGCGGCCTTCACGACCATGACGTCCACCTCCAGGCCGGGCACCGCCTTGTCGACGTCCACGACCATCCCGTCGGCCGTGGAGATCATGCAGATCTGGTCCGGCGTCATCGCCACCGCGGCCCCGTCGGCCAGGGCGAGCACGATCTCGTTGTGGGCCTCCAGCCGTACCAGCCGGCGCAGCCCCTCCGTCTCCTGCACCACGATGCTCGACGGCAGCGACGGCAGCGACACGTCGGCGCCGTGCCCGGTGCTGCCCTCCACCGTCAGGATCCGTCCTCTGCACAGGGTCCGCACGCCGAACGGCGCCGCGGTCGAGCGGGGCGCGCCGGGCTCGCCCGCCCGCAGCAGCAGGCTCACCGTCCCGGGCACGAGCACCCGCGCCAGGTCGCCGGCCGCCATCGGGTAGCAGGCCGCCACCGCCCACCCGCCGGCCGACAGCACGACGGGGCGCATCAGCTCCTCCACCCGGTCACCGGCCGTCTCCAGCAGCACCAGCTCGCCCGATCCGCCCGCCAGCGCCAGGGGCGCCGGGCTCATCCCGCCCAGCGCGTACGTCGTCTGCTCCAGCAGCGGGAACACCCGCCCCGTGCCGTCGCCGTCCACCAGCGGCACCCCCAGCTGGGCCGCCGCGATGAGCGGGACGAGGGCGTTCTCGGCGGCCAGGTTGAGCGCGACCACGGCCCCGGCCCGCTCCCCCAGCCTGCGCTCCAGCGCCCGCACGGCACGGGCGGGCTCGTCACCCGTCGGCAGCTGCTCCCCCAGCGCGGTCGTGGACCCGACCAGGCTGACCGCCACGCACAACGTGTCCGGCGCCAGCTTCTCGGCCGCCACCAGTTCGACGCCCGGCCCGATCAGCGAGCCCGCCCAGTCGAGGGTGAGAGTGTGCGCCGACTCCGCCGCCCCGGTCGCGAACATCCTCGCCCCCGCCGAGAGCCGCGCGAGCCCGTCCTCGTCGATCACCACGGCCCCGCGCGGATTCATGGGCGGGTTCATGGCATCGTCCCCTCGGCCGTCACCCGCACCCGGTAGAGCCCGTCCGGCAGGTACGACAGCGGGTTCACGGTCGTCTCCGCGATCCTGGCCGAGCCGGGCAGGGCGCCCGCGCTGACCACGCGGGTGAGCGCCTCGTCCCTGGCGTCCTGGAGCACCCGGTCCAGCTCCGCCCGCCCCCGCGCCTGCACGATCCGCTCCACCTGCGCCTCCGGCCGCCCGATCGCCGCCCCGTACGCCGCCGCCACCTCGCCGGGGACGCCGGGGAGCACCACCCGCCCGCGCGCCAGGCTCGCCGTCCCGCCCAGGTCGCAGGCCAGCGGGTAGCGCCGGAAATAATGGGCCGACACCAGCCCGCCGCCCGACCTGGCGAAGAACACCGGCACCCCGGGCAGCTCCCGGGCCGCCTCGTCGGCGATCCGCCCCGCCTCGGGGCCGAGCGCCGCGTTGCGGATCGTTACCTGCTCGCGCTCGCGCAGCCCCGGATGGCCGAACTCGTACGACAGCGTGATCCGCGCCTGCGGCACCTCGGCCGCGATGATCGCGGCCACGGCCAGCTCGTGGTCGGCCAGCATGGGAGAGCCGGTCGCGGTCACCGCGAAGTCGGTCAGCCCGCACGTGGCGGCGAAGCGCCGGACCGCCTCGGTGTCCAGCGGCGCCAGCACGCGCCCGGTGAGGCTGTGGCCGCCGCGCACGATCGTGGCCGTCCCGGAGCCGACGCGCGGCCGCAGCGCCTCGGGGCACGGCCCGCCCACCCGGATCGCCGCCACCGCCGCGGTGGGCACGTCGCCCAGGTCCACGGCCACGCACGCCCGCGCCGCCGCGCGGGCGGCGGCGCGGCTCACCGGCCACTCGGGCGCGCCGTCCCTGACGGCCACCAGCACCGGCGAGGGCCGTACGAGGGCGACGCCGAGGATCACTCCAGCTCGCGTCCTTCGGTCTCCGGCAGCGGCACGGCCAGCAGCGCCGTGGCCACCATGAACGCGTTGATGATCAGCATGGTGGCGGTGAACCCGGTGGCGTGGGCCAGCAGCGCCCCCACCGCCGACGGCGCGACCGTGGTGGCCACGAGCTGCGCGGCCGTGGCCCACGAGTACCCGGTGCCGCGCAGGGCGGTCGGGTAGAACTCGCCGTTCCAGGTGTTCCAGACGCCCCAGGCGCCGAGGCTGAAGAACGACAGCACGAAGTTGCCGAGGTACAGGCCGGTGGTCGAGGAGGCGGTGGCGAACCAGAGGCCGCCCAGCAGCGCCGCCACGACGTAGACGAGGAACACCTTCTTGCGGCCGAACCGGCCGGTCAGCAGGGAGGCGCTCACGTACCCGGGGATCATCATCAGCGCGCTCAGCGCCGCGAAGCCGAGCGAGGCCGACAGCGTCAGGCCCTTCTGCTGCAGCAGCGTCGGCAGCCACGTCTGCAGGCCCCAGTAGCCCCAGTTGAAGACGAAGTTCAGCAGCAGCATGACCACGGTGATCCGGGCGAGCCCGCCGCGGAACAGGTCGAGCGGCCGGCCCACCCGCTCGCTCGCCACGGTGAACGTGGCTTCGGAGTCGGGGCTGTTCAGCGCGCGCAGCACCGCGCGCGCCTCCTCCTGGCGGCCCCGGGCGGCCAGCCAGTACGGCGACTCCGGCACCCATGCCCGGATCGCGAACGCCCACAGTCCCGCCGCCGCGCTGGCGATCACCACGACGTGCCAGCCCAGGCCGCCCAGCGTCATCGACGCCCCGATCGCGGCCAGCATGCCGATCGGCCACCCGATCGACAGGTAGACCGCCGCCCGCCCGCGCGAGCGGGTCGGCAGCAGCTCCAGGAAGTAGGGGAAGGTGATCGTGTAGACGCCGGCCAGCGCCAGCCCCGAGGCCACCCGGAGCGTCACCAGCACCGTCATGTTCGGCGCGAACGCCGAGGCGAGCGCGATCACCCCGTACGCCAGCAGCGACCAGAACGCGACCGGCTTGCGACCGACGCGGTCGGCCACCGGCCCCCACACCAGCACGCCGGGGATCATGCCGAAGGCGACCGCCGACAGCACGACGCCGACCCCGGCCTCGTCGATCCCGAAGGCGGTGCCGAGGTCGCCGGAGACGTAGACGAGAGCGAGCTGCTCCCACGACTCGATGACGAACGCGATGAACAGCGCGAGCGCGATGAGCACGTGCCTGCGGGTGAACGGCATCCGATCGAATGCCGCGCCGATGGGGATCGTTCGGGAGTCGACGGCGGTCATGGAAGCTCCTCGGAGGGGGGCGCTGAATATGGCCGCACCATAAAGCCGCCCTCGTCCGGCGGCCCTGTGCATGCCGCACTGGCGGGCCGCACGATCTGTGCGGCCCGCCCTGCGTCAGGGGCGGGCGGCGTAATAAGGGCCCCGGGGGAACCGCCGCGGGCGCGTAGATCAAGACTCGATCCACCGCCGCAGCATGGTCGTGGCCAGGGTCATGGCCGCCTTGCAGGCGTTCGTGTCGCGCAGCTTGTCGAGCATGACGAAGTCGTGCACGATGCCGGCCATCCGCACCGCCGTCACGTCGTTGCCCAGCTCGCGCAGCCGCGCCGCGTACAGCTCGCCCTCGTCGCGCAGCACGTCCGCCTCGCCCGTGATGATCAGCGCGGGGGGCAGGCCGCGAAGCTCCTCCGACCGGGCCCGCAGCGGCGAGGCGTGACTCTCGCCCCGCTGGGAGGACTCGGGGGTGTACTGGTCCCAGAACCACTTCATGCCGTCGCGGTTGAGGTAGTAGCCGGAGGCGAACTGCCGGTAGGACTCGGTGTCGAAGCTCGCGTCCGTGACCGGGTAGAACAGGCACTGCCCGCGCAGCTGCACGAAGTTGAGCTTCCTGGCCATCATGGCCAGCACGGTCGCCATGTTGCCGCCGACCGAGTCCCCGCACACCGCCATCCGAGCCGGGTCCAGGTCCTTCTCCTTGCCGTGCTCCGACACCCAGCGGGCCGCGACGTAGTTCTGCTGGATCTGCGTGGGGTACTTCGCCTCGGGAGCGCGGTCGTACTCCGGGAAGACGACGGCGGCGCCGCAGCGCACGGACAGCTCCCGCACCAGCCGGTCGTGGGTGTGGGCGGAGCCGAACACCCAGCCCGCGCCGTGGATGTAGAAGATGACCGGCATGGTCCCCGTGGCGCCCTTGGGCCTGACGATCCGGACCGGCACCAGGCCGGTCGGGCCGCCCTGGACCTGGATCCACTCCTCGTCGATCTCCGGCCTGGGCACGTTCGGGTCAGACTGGAGCCGCTCCAGCGCCTCGCGACCGTCCTCGGGCGGCAGCTCGTAGATGAACGGGCGCCGGGCGGTGGCGTCCGCGAACTCCTGCGCCGCCGGCTCCAGGACGACCCGCTTGATCATTGTGGTCACGATGACCCCCCGGTGAATGTCACGCCGAGGGATTTGTGCCTATTCGCATCTCCAGACCACCGCCCAAAATCGTCAAATTCCCCCCAAAATGGTCACTCCCGTTGCAGCTCGTGCGCCAGCTCCTCCAGCTCCGCCCCGCCCGCCATGAGCGCGGTCAGCTCCTGCGTGGTGATGTCGGCCTTGCCGTACTCGCCCACGCCGGCGCCCCGGTTGAGCAGCAGGAACCGGTCGCCCACCGGGTAGGCGTGGTGGGGGTTGTGGGTGATGAAGACCACGCCGAGCCCCCGGTCGCGGGCCCTGGCGATGTACCGCAGCACCACCCCGGCCTGCTTGACCCCCAGCGCGGAGGTGGGCTCGTCGAGGATGAGGACGCGGGCGCCGAAGTAGACGGCCCTGGCGATGGCGACCGACTGCCGCTCGCCGCCGGACAGCGTGCCGACCGGCTGGTCCACGTCGCGGATGTCGATGCCCATGGCCCGCAGCTCCTCGCGGGCGACCTTCCTGGCCTTGGCCACGTCGAAGGCCAGGCCCTTCTTCGGCTCCGAGCCGAGGAAGAAGTTCCGCCAGACCGACATGAGCGGGATCATCGCCAGGTCCTGGTAGACGGTCGCGATGCCGCGGTCGAGCGCGTCGCGGGGGCTGGCGAAGCGCACCTCCTGGCCGTCCACCAGCAACGAGCCGGCGTCGTGCTGGTGCACCCCGGCGAGGATCTTGATGAGCGTGGACTTGCCGGCGCCGTTGTCGCCGAGCACGCAGGTCACCTCGCCGGCCCGCACGCCCATCGACACCTCGCGCAGCGCCAGCACCGACCCGAACGTCTTGCCGATGCCCCGGGTCTCCAGAATCAATGCTTCACCTCCTCGGCGTACCGCCTGACCAGGCGGTTGGCCAGCGTCGCCAGCAGCAGCATCGCTCCCAGGAAGAACTTGAACCAGTCGGCGTTCCAGCCCAGGAACACGATGCCCTTGTCGGCCATGCCGAAGATGACCGCGCCGATGGCGGCCCCGATCGCGGAGCCGTACCCGCCGGTGAGCAGGCAGCCGCCGATGACGGCGGCGATGATGTAGATGAACTCCTGCCCGATGCCGATGTTGGCCTGCACGGAGGTGTAGCGCAGCGCGAGGATCGTGCCGACCAGCCAGGCGGCGAACGCCGTCGTCATGAACAGGGCGATCTTCGTACGGGCGGCGGCCACGCCGACCGCGCGGGCGGCCTGCTCGTTGCCGCCCACCGCGAAGATCCAGTTTCCGGCCTTGGAACGCATGAGCACCCAGGTGGCCACGGCGGTCACCAGGATCCACCACAGGATCGCCACCCGGAACGAGGTCCCGCCGATCTGGATCGTCCCGGCGAGGATCGCGTTCGCGGCCTCGAAGCCGGGGGCCCGGCGCAGGCCGCTGACCTGCACCGTCCCGGTGATGGCCTTGGTGACGCCGAGGTTGAGGCCCTGCAGCATGAGGAACGTGCCCAGCGTGACGATGAAGCTGGGCAGCCTGGTCCTGGTGACGACCAGGCCGTTGGCCAACCCGATGGCCAGCGCCACGACCAGCCCGACGAGCATCGCCGCCCACACGCTGAACCCGTAGCGGGTGGCCAGCGTGACCAGGATCAGCCCGCTCGTGCCGGTCAGCACGCCGGCCGACAGGTCGAACTCGCCGCCGATCATGAGCAGCGCGACCGCGACGGCCATGATGCCGAGCGTGGCGGCCGGGTCGAGCCAGTTCGCGATGCCGTCCAGGGACCGGAAGACCGGCGACTGGGAGGCGAAGAACACGAACACCACGACCAGCCCGACCACCGCGCCCAGCTCGGGCCGGATCAGCAGCCGGCGGGCCAGACCGACGTCGGCGACCCGCTCGTCGGCCGCCAGGGTCATCGCGTGCCCGCCTCGGCCAGCTTGGCCACCTGCTCGGCGTTGTCCTTGGTCACGAAGCCCGGCCCGGTGTTGACGGGCAGGCCGCCGCCGACGGTGTTGAGGTTGTTCTTGTACAGGTTGAGGAACGTGATCGGCAGGTAGCCCTGCAGGTACTGCTGCTGGTCCACGGCGAACAGGATCTCCCCGTCCTTGATCGCGCTCACCACGTCGCCCGACAGGTCGAACGTGGCCAGCTTGGCCGGCGAGCCCGAGTCCTTGATGGCGTCCCTGGCGGCGATCGCGACGGCCGGGTTGAGCGCGAGCACGCCGTTGACCTGCTTGTCCGACTGGAGCTTGGCGGTGACCTTGGAGGTGACGTCGGCCAGGTTGCCCACGTCGACCTGCAGCCGCTCGACCGTGCCGCCCAGCGTCTGCTCGGCGCCCTTGCAGCGCTGGTCGAGGCCGACGTTGCCGGCCTCGTGGATGACGCACAGCAGCTTGGTGACGCCGGCGGCCTTGAGCTGCTCGCCCGCGCCGCGCCCGGCCACGTCCTCCGACTGCCCGACGTGCGTGATCGCGCCGAACGCCTTGGAGGAGTCGGCGCCCGAGTTGATGGTGACCACCGGGATCTTCGCCGCGACGGCCTTGCCGATGGCCTCCTTGAGCGCGTCGGGGTTGGCCATGGAGACCACGATGCCGTCCACCTTCTCGGAGACGGCCTGGTCGATGAGCTGCGACTGTTTGGCGGGGTCGCCGTCACCCTGGTAGGTGACCTTCACTCCGTACTGTTTGCCCGCGGCCTCGGCGCCGTTCTTGACCACGTCCCAGAAGGAGTCGCCGGCGCCTGCGTGGGTGATGACGGCGAAGCTGGCGCTCGCGGCGGCCGGGGCTGCGGCGGAGCTCGCGGCGGAAGCGCTCTGCGCGCTCTGCCCTCCCGAGGAGGAGCAGCCGCTCACGGCGAGCGCGCCCAGCAGGGCCAGCACGATCGGGGTACGTCTCATAGGACACCTCCAAGACCAACGGGCTCGCCCTGGTTCTACCTCAATATCATTTCTATGTATAGACATGCGGACTTGTTCACACTAGAACGGAATCGTACGTTCCGATATACTGGCGGGTATGACGAGCGCACCCATGAGCGGCCGCAAGGCGCAGGCCGCCCGCAACGACGAGTTGATCCTGCAGGCGGCCCGGGCGGTCTTCACCGCCGACCCCGGCGCCCCCATCGCGGCCGTGGCCGAGAAGGCGGGCGTCGGGATCAGCGCGCTCTACCGCCGTTACCCCAGCAAGGAGGCGCTGCTGCAGAAGCTGTGCGGCGACGGTCTCCAGCTGTACAGCGAGGTGACCGAGCGGTCGCTGGCCCAGGAAGGCGACCCGTGGGAGGCGTTCGCCGCGTACATGCGCGGCATCGTGGACGCCGACACCAACTCCCTGACGATCAAGCTGGCGGGCACGTTCACGCCGACCGAGGAGCTGGGCCGCGCCGCGTTCCGGGCCTCGTCCCTGGCCACCGAGGCGCACCGCCGCGCGGTGGAGGCCGGCGTGCTGCGGCCGGACGTGACCACGGCGGACATCGCGCTGCTGTTCGAGCAGCTGGCCTCGATCAAGCTCGGCGACGAGGAGCGCACCGCGCAGTTGCGCCACCGCTACCTGGCGCTCGTGATGGACTCGCTGCGGATGCCGCCGGCGCACCGGGAGCTGCCGGGCCCTCCCCCCGTGGACGAGGAGCTGTCGACGCGCTGGTACCCGTCCTCCTAGCCCTCCGGGTCGGCCAGGCGGCGGGCCAGCGCCACGGTGCGGCGGGCGCGGGCGACGATGGGGGCGTCCACGAAGCGGCCGTCGGGTAGCGCGACCGCGCCGAGGCCCGCGCGCTCGGCCTGCTCGGCCGCCTCGACGATCTCTGCGGCCCTGGCCGCCTCCTCCTCCGAGGGGCGGAACGCCCGCCTGATCACGGGGATCTGGCGGGGGTGGATGGCGGTCCTGCCGAACATGCCGAGCCCGCGGCCCGCCAGGCAGGAGGCCAGCAGGCCGGCCTCGTCCTTGACGTTCGGGTAGACGGCCATGGGCACCGGCGGCAGGCCGGCCGCCGCCGCGGCGAGCACCACCTGGAGCCGCAGGTGGTCCATGGCCCGCTCGTCGGTGATGGCCAGCTCGGCGGACAGGTCCTGCTCGCCGAGCGCCACGCCGGCGACCTTCGGGTGCGCCGCGATCTCGCGCGCCGCGACGATCCCGGCCGCCGACTCCAGCAGCGCGTACGCCGGAGCGCCGGTGACCGCGTCGAGCACGGCCACGGACTCGACCTTGGGCAGCCGCACGGCGTCGGCGAGCTCCCCGACGGCCTCGAGGTCGGCCAGCCCTCGCCCGGTGGCCAGGTCGTTGACCCGCACGTGCACCCGCGCCTCCCCCTCGGCGCCGCGGCGGGCGCGCAGGTAGGCGACGGCGTTGGCGCGGGCCTCGTCCTTGCGGGCGGGCACGACCGCGTCCTCGAGGTCGATGATGACGACGTCCGCCCCGGAGGCGACGGCCTTGTCGAAGCGCTCGGGCCGGTCGCCGGGCACGTACAGCCAGGTGACGATCACGCGATCACGCCCTCTTCGCGCAGGGCGGCGATCGCCTCGCCGGTGTAGTCGAGCTCCGCGAGCACCTCGTCGGTGTCGCGCCCGAGCCGCCGTCCCGGCCAGCGGATCTCTCCGGGCGTGTCCGACAGGCGGAACAGCACGTTCTGCAGGGTGACCTTGCCGAGCTCCTCGTCCGGCACCTCCACGAACGTCTCCAGCGCCGCGTACTGCGGGTCCTCGGCGATGTCGGAGACGTCGTAGATGGGCGCGATCGCGGCCTGCGCCTCCTCGAAGCGGGCGATGACCTCGTCGGCGTCCCGCTCGGCGATCCACGACGCGACGGCCTCGTCCAGCTCGTCCACGTGCTGCACGCGCCCGCTGCCGCTGGCGAACCACGGCTGCTCCACCAGGTCGGGCCGCCCCACCAGAGCAATCACCCGCTCGGCGACGGGCTGGGCGCTGGTGGAGATGGCCAGCCACCGCCCGTCACGGGTCCGGTACGTGTTGCGCGGCGCGTTGCTGCTGGACCGGTTGCCGGTGCGGCGCGGCACGACGCCCAGCGCCTTGTACGCGGTCATCTGTGGCCCCAGGATGCCCAGGATCGGCTCGATGATCGCCAGGTCGATGACCTGCCCCCGCCCGCTCTGCTCCCTGGCGCGCAGGGCCACCATGATCGCGTACGACATGGCCAGGCCCGCGATGCCGTCGGCGAGGGCCAGCGGCGGCAGCGTGGGCGGCCCGTCGGGCTGCCCGGTCATGGCCGCGAACCCGCTCATCGCCTCGGCCAGCGTCCCGAACCCCGGCTGCCTGGCCATCGGCCCGAACTGCCCGAACCCGGTCATCCGCGCCACGATCAGCCGCGGGTTGAGCTCGAGCAGGTCTTCGGGGGCGAGGTTCCAGCGTTCGAGGGTGCCGGGGCGGAAGTTCTCGATCAGCACGTCGGACCGCTCGGCCAGGCGGCGCAGGATCCCCTGGCCGTCGGGGTGCGACAGGTCCACGGCCGCCGTGCGCTTGTTGCGCGCGAGCGTCTTCCACCACAGGCCCACGCCGTCCACGGACGCGCCGTGCCCGCGCGACGGGTCACCGCGCCGGGGGTGCTCGATCTTGATCACGTCGGCGCCGAAGTCGCCCAGCATCATCGCGGCGGAAGGACCGGCGAACAGGGTCGCCGCGTCGATGACCCGAAGGTCTGCGAGGCTCGTCATAGGTATGTAACTTATAAGAAATATGTCATAGGTCAATCTACGGAAAATGGTGACATGTCGCCTACTGGGCCGCGGCCGCCGATGAGCAAGGCCGAGTACGTCTACAGCGTGCTGCTCGACGAGATCCGCACCGCGCGGATCCCGGGCGGCACGGCGCTGCGGGCCGGGGAGGTGGCCCGCCGGCTGGGCGTGTCGGTCACCCCCGTGCGCGAGGCACTGCGCAGGCTGGAGAAGGACCGGCTGATCAGCTACGAGGCGCATCACGGCGCGACCGTCGTGGACCTGGGCGACGATGCCCTGGCCGAGTACTACGGCCTGCGCGCGGTGGTCGAGGGCCTGGGCGCGCGCCTGGCGGCGGGCCGGATCACCCCGGAGGAGCTGGCCGGGCTGCGCGAGCTGCACGCCTCGATGGCCGAGGACGCCGCGCACGGCAGGCACGACCGGCTCGGGGAGCAGAGCGTTCGATTCCACCTGCGCATCGTGGACATCGGCGGCCCGGCCTTCCTGGGCGCGCACGCCAGGTCGGTGCGCAACAGCGTCCCGGTGCCCGCCGACGCGTCGCTGTGGCTGGACGAGGCCCAGGTGCGGGCCCAGCTCGACGCGCACGAGGGCATCCTGGCCGCGCTGGCGGCCGGCGACGCCGAGGCCGCGGAACGCATCATGATCGACCACGTGCGCCGGGCCGGGGACTACCGGCAACAGCACTGACCGAATACGTACGTCACGGCCGCCGATGACAAAAATCAGCGTTCGGCTCTGCTCTATTGCAACTCGATTACACCTGTTGCACGATGGCCACTCAGGTGGTCTGGCACCCGAGGGGGCAGGGACTGTGGCGGACGCGTGGACACTGCATCCCGACTACCGGACCCCTCCGGTCCCCGCAGCCGCAGGCATCGTCCCAGGCCCCTGGCGGCACCCCGACGGCGGCCAGATCATGAACGGCGCCTACGAGCGGCCCCTTCCCGACCGGCAGGTCGAGGTCGTCACCATCTGGTACGGCTACGCGCTCAGCCACTGGAGCGGGCCGCGCATGCCGCGGTTCAGCAGCCCGCTGGTCTCGGCCTGGAACCCGGTGCTGGCCCAGGGGCTGGCCGTTGACCCGGGCTCCCCCTCGCCGTACCACGACGAGCTGTGGTGCGACCGGTGGATCGCCGACGCCCTGCTGTACGGGCGCAAGCCGTACGGGGCGTTCACGCTGCCCGCGGCCGAGGCGCTGCGCTGGTTCGCCAAGAGCGGCGGCACCGGCCTCGTCTACCACGCCGAGCCGGTCGGCGGGCTGATCAGGGTCGTGGCGGGCACGGCCGAGCGCTACGCGCAGCTGTTCGACCTGGACGCGCTGATCGCCGACTATCGCGGCGCGCTGCCGCCCGACCTGGCCGAGCCGGAGGTGGCGGCGCTGGAGGCGCACGGCGGCCACTCCCCCGCGCTGCGCTACATCCTCAGCGAGAACGGCGAGGCCCGCTTCGCCCGGGCGCCGCTGTCGGTCCGCGGCCTCACCCTCGGATACCCTCCACGGGAGACGGCCGCCCGCATCGCCGCCGCGGCCCTCTCGTGACCGCACCCACCACCGGAGCCGGAGCCACGCCGTGACCGCCAGACCCATGCCGGGCGTGAAAGGTGTCCTGTTCGACCTGGACGGCACCCTGCTCGACCACCGCAGCGCCGCCGACGCCGCGATCACGGCATGGATGACGGCGCGCTTCCCCGATCACCCGCGCCTGGACGAGGCGGCCGCGCTCTGGGAGGTCCTGGAGGTGCGGTATCTGACGATGTGGCACGCGGGCGAGTGCACCCATCAGGAGCAGCGGCACCGCCGCCTGACCTCGCTCTGCCGGGAGCTGGCCGTGCCGGTGCCCGGCGACCTCGACGCGGCCTACGCCGACTTCGGCGATCGCTACCGGCAGGGCTGGAGCGCCTACCCGGACGCGGCGGGGGCGGTGGCGGAGCTGGGCGGGTTCGCGCTCGGGGTGCTGACGAACGGGGCGCAGCAGATGCAGGAGGCGAAGGTCCGCGCGATCGGGCTGGCCGACCTGATCGGGCCGGTGCTGACGGGCGAGGTGCTGGGCGGCCACTTCAAGCCGTCACCCGCCTCCTACACCGGCGCCGCCGCGGCGCTCGGGCTGGCGCCGGAGCAGGTGCTGCTGGTGGGCGACGACGTCGACAAGGACGTGACGGGGCCGGCGGCGACCGGGATGCGCTCGGTCTGGCTCGACCGGCTCGGGGTCGAGCCGCCACCCGCCGGCTTCCCGCGCATCACCTCACTGACCGAGCTCCCCCGGCTGCTTCGCTAGCGGCGTCACCGGGGCGCCAGCTCGGCCAGCACCGAGCCGTCCAGGTCGAAGCCGCCCACATGCGCCAGGTAGGTCCCCTGTGCCAGCGGGTCGCCGAGGTAGACGCCGCCCGCCTGGCGCACCAGCAGCGCCCCCGCGGCCACGTCCCAGGGGTGGGCGCGGGTGCCGTAGGCGGCGTCCGACCAGCCGGCGGCGACGTGCGCGAGCTTGAGCGCGGCGCTGCCCGGCTTGCGCACGGCCGAGAAGGACTCCAGGAACCGGCCGTAGCGGCGCAGCGCCTCCTCGCCGTCCGCCTCCAGGTCCGCGGGCGTCGGATAGCTCGACAGCAGCATCGCCTCCCGGTCTCTCGTGGCTCCGGCGCTCCTCAACGGCGTGCCGTTGCACCAGGCCCCCTCGGTGGAGGCGCCGAACTCGTCCTCGCGTACGGGGTCGTACACGACGCCGGCGACCAGCTCGCCGCGCGCGGCGACGGCGATCGACACGCAGAAGAACGGCAGCCCGGCGGCGAAGTTGGCGGTGCCGTCGATGGGATCGATGTACCAGACGAGGTCGCCGGAGCCGGTCGTGCCGCCCTCCTCGCCGACGATCACGCTCTCGGGCACCCGGGCGGCGATGACCGCGCGGATCGTCTCCTCGGCGGCGCGGTCGTGCTCGGTCACCGGGTCGTGGAAGTCGCGTTTGGTGGACACCTCGGGCCGGGACCTGAAGGCCTTGCGCAGCCGGGGCCCGACGGCTCTGGCCGCCTCGGTGGCGATGTCCAGCAGGTACGTCACGTCCATCTTCACTCCCGAAGCAGGGGAAAAGGGCATCATGACCCTCTATGCCCATTTCGCCCGGCCCGGTTGTTTGTCAGGACATTCTGACCTGCGTTAAGCTGATCAGCATGACCGCGAATCTCGCCATCGACCTGGACCGATCCAGTCCCGTGCCGCTCTACTTCCAGGTGGCCGAGCAGATCGCCGAGGCCATCCGGCGAGGGGACCTGGCGCCCGGCTCCCGGCTGGACAACGAGATCCTGCTGGCCGACAAGCTGGGCCTGTCTCGGCCCACGATCCGCCAGGCCATCCAGTATCTCGTGGACAAGGGCCTGCTGGTGCGCAAGCGCGGCGTCGGCACCCAGGTCGTCCACGGGCAGGTCAAGCGCTCGGTGGAGCTGACAAGCCTCTACGACGACCTGCGCAGGGCGGGCCAGGAGCCGGCCACGCAGGTGCTGGCGCTGGAGCCGCGCCCGGTCGAGGAGGAGGTCGCCCAGATCCTGGGCGTGGAGGCGGGCGCGGAGATCCTCTATCTCGAGCGCCTGAGGTTCGCGGCCGGGGAGCCCCTGGCGGTGCTGCACAACTGGCTGCCGCTCGGCCTGGCCCAGCTCACCGCCGCCGACTTGGAGAGCCGCGGCCTGTACGAGCTGCTGCGCGCCGCGGGCGTGCGGATGCGGGTCGCCAACCAGCGGATCGGCGCGCGGGCCGCCACCCAGGCCGAGGCCAGGCTCCTGGACGAGCGCCGCGGCGCGCCGCTGCTGACCATGATCCGCACCACGTACGACGACCAGGGCCGGGCCGTCGAGCACGGCTCACACGTCTACCGGGCCTCGCACTACTCCCTCGAGGTCACTCTCATCGAGCGCTGAGGCGGCCCGCCGCTTCAGGTAGAGCGTGGTGCAGATCCCGAACACCACGGCCACCACGAGCCCCACCCACGAAAAGCCCTTCAGCCACTTCTCGGCGACGAGCCCGAGATAGAAGATCACCGTGGTGGTGCCGCCCGCCCACACGATCCCGCCGAGCACGTTGGCGACGGCGAACTTCCAGTACGGCATGCGCAGCGCCCCCGCCAGCGGCCCGGCCAGGATGCGCAGCAGCGCGATGAAGCGCCCGACGAAGACCGCCCACACCCCGAAGCGCTGGAAATACCCCTCGGCCTTGGCGATGTGCCGGGGCCCGAAGTGCTTCGGGAAGCGCCGCCCGAGCCGCTCGAACAGGGGCGCGCCGCCCCTGCGCCCGATCGCGTAGCCCGCGGAATCCCCCAGGATGGCCCCGGCGCTCGCGCACGCACCGACCCAGAAGGGGTGCACCACGCCCTTGGAGGCCAGGATCGAGGCGCTGACCAGGACGATCTCGCCGGGCAGCGGGATGCCGAGGCTCTCGAACCCGATCACCAGCGCGACCATGGCGTAAAGCCAGCCGGCCGGGATCGCCTGCAACCATTCGTCGATATGCACGCGCGCAACCCTAGCGCCGTCACATCACCACAAGACCCGCGATCGAGACCTTCCTTCCGCACCGGACGGTCAGCGTTCGCTGTCCAGCATGGACATCTGCGCCTCGGCGTACCGCGAGCCGGCGGCGGCGCCCTCGGGGACCGCCGCCTCGACGGCCGCCAGATCCTCGGCGGTCAGGCTCACGTCCAGGGCGCCCAGGGCCTCGGCCAGCCGCTCGCGCCGCCGCGCCCCGACGAGCGGGACGATCTCCTGGCCCTGGGCCAGCACCCAGGCGATGGCCAGCTGCGCGACCGTGGCCCCCTTGGCCTCGGCGAGGCTCCGCAGCGCCTCCACCAGCGTGAGGTTGTGCGCCAGGTTGTCGCCGGAGAAGCGCGGGCTGGCCGCGCGGAAGTCGCCGGCGACCACCTCGCGGTCCTTGGACCAGTGGCCGCTGAGCAGCCCCCTGGACAGCACCCCGTACGCGGTCACGCCGACGCCCAGCTCGCGGCAGGCCGGCAGGATGTCCCGCTCGATGCCCCTGGACAGCAGCGAGTATTCGAGCTGCACGTCGGCGATCGGGTGGACGGCGTGGGCCCGCCGGATGGTCTCGGCCCCGGCCTCCGACAGCCCGACGTGCCGCACGCGCCCCTTGGCGACCTCCTCGGCGATGGCGCCGACGGTCTCCTCGATCGGCACGGCCGGGTCGACCCGCGCGATCCGGTAGACGTCCACGTGGTCGGTGCCGAGCCGGCGCAGGGTGTAGGCGAGCGAGCTCTTGACGGCCGCGGGCCGGCCGTCGAAGCCGAGCCAGTTGCCCTCGTAGTCGCGCTGCGCCCCGAACTTCACGCTGATCCGCACGTCGTCGCGCGAGCGGCCGTCGAGCGCCTGGCGGATGAGGAGCTCGTTGTGGCCCATGCCGTAGAAGTCGCCGGTGTCGAGCAGCGTGATGCCGGCGTCGAGGGCGGCGTGGATGGTGGCGATGGACTCGGACGTGTCGGCCGGCCCGTAGAAGTCGGACATTCCCATGCAGCCCAGCCCGAGGTCGGACACGACAGGTCCGCCGGTTCCCAGAGTTCTCATACGGCCAGTATGCCCATTGGACTGACAGATTTCAATTTTTGTCAGCCCACCCCGAACCGCTCGGCATCGGCCCGGGAGGCCACACGGACGAAGGTGAGGTGGGCGTTGGCGGGATCGGCGGCGGCCCGCCGGTAGCGCTCCCGGTAGACGGCGTGCTTCGTCCAGGCCCACCGGATGATCGACTCGTCCTTGTCGAGGAGGAAGCGGAAGGATTCCCTGTTGCCGTTCCACAGCTCGGCGCCGGTGGCCATCCGGCGCAGCGTCCTGACCAGGAGCTGGCGCATGACCGCCGGCCTGGGCAGGTCGATCCAGACCACGGTGTCGGCCCGCGACCACACCAGGTCGCGTACGGCGGAGTAGTTGCCGTCGACCACCCACCCGTCGCCCGCCGTGAACGCGTCGACCTCGGCCCGGAACTCCTCCGGCGGGCGCGGCGTCCACCCCGCCATGTGGAAGACGGAGTCGAGCTCCAGCCACGGCACCCCCAGCCGCCCGGCCAGCGCGGCCGCCAGCGTCGACTTCCCCGACCCGGAGTTCCCCACCACGGACACGCGTCTCACCCGGCACAATCTACTGCCGGGCGGGGCCGGCCGAAGGAGCCGCGCTCCACGTGCAGCACGTTCACGTGGGAGTGACCGCAGCGCTTCGACGGGCTCGTCACATGCTGAGGTCCCCCGTCTCCATGTAGATCTCGTCGACCACCTCCACCTGGGCGTGGAAACCGTGCTCCCCGGTACGGGAGACGCCCAGGTCGAAGTCCCCCTCCGCCGTGTCGCCCACCACGAGCCGCCGCCGGGGCGTGTCCGCCCGGCCGAACGTCACCGGCACCGGACGCTCGAAGTCCGCGGGCGGCTCTCCGGTGACGCCGGGCTCGTGGCGCACGGTCCCCGGGACGAGGCGGACGGCGAGGACCTGGTCGAAGTCGGGGCGGGCGGTGATCTCGTGCGCGAGGTGCAGCCCGCCCGCCCGGCCGAAGCACAGGTAGCTCAGCGGCGCCTCGTCGTCGTGACGCGCCGCCGGGTCGAGCCGCCGGAAGAAGAGGACGCGCTTGATGCGCGCCGTGACGTCCTCGGCGATCGGGGTGCCGCCGCGCTCGAAGTGCCCGCGGAAGACGGTGCCCCGCACCGAGGTCCGCACCGGCCCGCCGTCGGGGTCGAGCTCCAGGATGTCGAACGGGTCCGGCACGAACGTGCGCAGGTCGTCGACCTTGCGCACCGCCTCGCGCACGTCGTCGCGGAAGCCGACCTCCATGAGCACCTGGAAGCGGTGCGCCGGGACGTGGAACATCGGCAGATGCGAGAAATAGAGCGGGTCGTCGCCGAAGAGCAGCATTCCGTGGACGTCGAACGTCTCGGGCTGGGCCCGGTCATGGGCCCGGTCGTGGCCCTGGTCGTGGCCCTGGTCGTGGTGCGCGTGCATGGTCGCCTCCGGTTTTCCGCTGGGCACCCAGTACAGCCCCGGCGGCGCGATGAACGCCTGAGTACGGGCTACTCAATCGCCCCCGTGTAATCGGCGATCAAGTGGCGTGCAATCCGTCCCGCGTACAACTCGGGAGACGCCTGCGGCGGGCGAGGAGAGGGCGGGGAGAGCGATGGGCACGGGGCTGTGGATGTCGATGGTGATCACAGGGGTGGCGATCCTGGTCCTGGCGTGCGTCGCGCTGCCGTTCCTGATCGCCTCCTGGACCGGCCGGCAGCTCCTGGCCACCGGCATCGCCGCGCAGGCGGTGATCGAGTCGATGGCCGACACCGGCGTGACGATCAACGGGCAGCCGCTCGTCAGCTTCGTCCTGGGCGTGCGGACGCAGGACGGGCAGGTGCACCGGGTCACGCACCGGCAGTCGCTGCCGCGCCTGCCCATGGGCATGGTCGTGCCCGGCGCGGTGGTGCCGGTCAAGGTGGACCCGCAGCGGCGTGACCGGGTGCGCATCGACTGGGCGTCCTGGCGCCCCGCCCCGTACGGCGCATAGGAGCCGAGCGCCAGACCGACCCGTCCGGTGGTTTCCGGACGGGTTACGTTCTTTTTTCCATCCGGTCCTAACCCTTGGCAACTTACCTCCCAGACACCTAAGGTTCAGTGCAATGCCACACATTACTGGGAAGGTTCATGACGTCCAAGCAGGTCAGGCCCCTGGCCGGCGCCGTACGCACCATCGCAGGAGCAGTTCGGCCGCTGTCCGGAGCACGTATCACCGGCGGACTGCTGCATGACTGGCAGCGCCGCAACCGCAGGGCCACAATCCCCCACACCGTCGAGCAGCTCCGCGCGGCGGGCAACGTCGCCAACCTGAGCCGCCTCCTGGAGGACGACCCCGCCCCCTACCGGGGCCGGTACCCGTTCCTCGACACCGACCTGTACAAGACCCTCGAAGGTCTGGCGTACGAGCTCGGCGACGGAGACGCCTCGGCCAGGGAGTTCTTCGACGAGGTGGTCGGCCTGCTGGAGCGGGTCCAGGCGGGCGACGGCTACCTCAACTCCTTCTTCCAGTCCCCCTCTTCGGAAAAGAAGCCGTGGGAGGACCTGGCCTGGGGACACGAGCTGTACAACCTGGGCCACCTCATCCAGGCGGCCGTCGCCGCGAACCGGCGGATGGGCGACGACCGGCTGCTGCGCGTGGCCACGCGCTTCGCCGACCTGGCAGTGGAGCGATTCAACGAGACGGGCGTCTGCGGCCACCCCGAGGTGGAGATGGCGCTGGTCGAGCTCTACAGGGAGACGGGCGAGCGCCGCTACCTGACGCTGGCGGCGGCGTTCGTCGACCGCCGCGGCACCGGGCAGATGGAGCACCGCATCTTCCCCGGCGAGTACTTCCAGGACCACGTGCCCCTCCGCGAGCTCCCGTCGGTGACCGGCCACGCGGTGCGCATGGCCTACCTGGCGGCGGGCGCGGCCGACGTCTTCCTGGAGACCGGCGACCGGTCGCTGTTCGAGGCGCTGGAGCGGCTCTGGGACGACATGGTGGCGACCAAGCTGTACGTCACAGGCGGCCTGGGCAGCCGCCACTCCGACGAGGCGATCGGCGACCGGTACGAGCTGCCGTCCGAGCGCGCCTACAGCGAGACCTGCGCGGCCATCGGCGTCATGCAGTGGGCGTGGCGGATGTTCCTGGCCGGCGGCGACGCGAAGTACCTCGACGTGTTCGAGCGCGTGCTCTACAACGCCTACGCCGTGGGCCTGTCGGCCGACGGCACGGCGTTCTTCTACGACAACCCGCTGCAGCGCCGCCCCGACCACGCGCAGCGCAGCGGCGCGGAGGCGGGCGGCGAGGCGCTGCGCCGCGCCTGGTTCACCTGCCCGTGCTGCCCGCCCAACATCGTGCGGTGGATGGCCCAGCTCGCCGACTACGTGGCGGCCGAGCGGGACGGCGCCGTGCTGATCACCGCCTACACGCAGGCCACGATCCGGACGGCCGAGCTGGAGCTGGCGATGGAGACGGCCTACCCGTGGGACGGCGACGTGCGCATCGCCGTCGAGCGGGCGCCGGCCGGGCCGTACGGGCTGGTGCTGCGCGTCCCCGGCTGGGCCCGGAACGTGACCGTCACCGTCAACGGCGAGCCCTGCGACGCGCCGGAGTCCGGCGGCTGGGTCACCCTGCACCGCGCGTGGTCGCCGGGCGACGAGGTGCGCCTCACCCTGCCCATGCCGGTCCGGGCGCACGGCTCGCACCCCTACCTGGACGCCACCCGGGGCGCGGTCAGCCTGGCCCGGGGGCCGCTCGTGTACTGCGTCGAGCAGCACGACAGCCCGCAGGCCCCCGTCGACGACCTGCTCGTCGGCGCCCACGACGTTGTTAACGCGCACACCGAGCGCCGCGACGCGGCCGTCGTGCTGCGCGTGGAGGCGGACGCGGCTCCCCCGCCCACCGCCGAGCTCTACCCCGAGCTCCCTCTGCACGAGGCGCTCCCGGAGACGAGGGTCGCGGCGACCTTCGTCCCCTACTTCCTGTGGGGCAACCGCGGCCCCCAAGCCATGCGGGTCTGGGTCAGGACCCCCTGGACCAACGGAAAGAAGGCATCATGATGAGGAGATCGGCGGCGCTCGCGAGCGTCACCATGACCACCGTGCTGGCGCTCAGCGCCTGTGGCGGGGGCGGCGGCGCGGCGGCCCCCGGCGCGGGCCCGGGCACGGGCGCCTCGGGCGGGCCCGGCGCGCCGGCCGCGACGGGCGGCACCGTGCACATCCTGAACAAGGCGGACTTCTCCCATCTGGACCCGGTGCGCGGCTTCGACGGTGGAGTGAACAACTTCTACCGGCTCATCTACCGGGGGCTGACGATGTTCGGCGCGGGTCCGGGCGCCGAGGGCACGAAGATCGTGCCCGACCTGGCCACCGACACCGGCACACCGTCGGACGGCGGCAAGACGTGGACGTTCAAGCTCAAGGACAACCTGTTCTTCGAGGACGGCTCGCCGATCAACAGCGAGTCCGTGAAGTTCGGCTTCTCGCGCACGTTCGACCCGGAGGCCGGGATCGGCTCCCCGTACGGGAAGCTGCTGCTGGACGCGCCCAAGGACTACAAGGGACCGTACCTGGACGGCGACCTGAAGACGATCGAGACGCCCGACGACAAGACGGTCGTCTTCCACCTGAAGAAGCCCTACGCCGACTTCCCGAGCGCACTGGCGCTGGCCAACTTCACCCCCTTCCCCAAGGGCACGGGGGCGGGCGCGGCCTTCGACACCAAGCCGATCGCGAGCGGGCCGTACAAGGTGGCGAGCTACCAGCGCGGCGTGTCGCTGAAGCTGGAGCGCAACCCGCAGTGGAAGCGTGAGACCGACACCGTCCGGGCGGCCAAGCCGGACGCGTTCGAGTGGACGTTCGGCCTCGACGCGGCCACCATCGACGAGCGCATGCTGGCCGAGCAGGGCACCGACACCGACGCCATCGGCCCGTCGATCCAGGCGGCGACCGTGGCGCGGGTTCAGGCGCCCCAGATCAAGCAGCGCACGCTGGCCGGGCTCAACGGCTGCACCACGTACATGGGCCTGAACACCACCAAGAAGCCCCTGAACGACGTGCGCGTGCGCCAGGCGATCAACCTGGCGATCAACAAGGACACCGTGGTCGCGGGCATGGGCGGCGGCGCCCTGGCCGCCAAGGGCACCTCGATCCAGCCGCCCACGGTCGCGGGCCGGGTCGACTACGACCCGTACCCGTACAACCCCGAGGAGGCCAAGAAGCTGCTGGCCGAGGCCGGCCAGGCGAACGGGTTCACGCTGACGCTCGACACCCGGCCGGACCCGAAGATGGCCGCGGTGGCGGTGGCGATCCAGGACGCGCTCAAGCAGGTGAAGATCGACGTCAAGATCAACAACATCGACACCTCGACGTACTACGAGGTCATCGGCACGCCGGCGCAGCAGCACGACGCCGCCGTCACCGGCTGGTGCCCCGACTGGGCCTCCGGCGCGACGTTCCTGCCCCCGCTGTTCGACGGCCGCAACATCACCGACAAGGGCAACGCCAACCTCGCGCAGATCAACGACAAGGGCATCAACCAGCGGATCGACGAGATCGCCGCGATGACGGACGTGCAGGCGGCCAACGCGGCCTACGGCGAGCTGGACAAGCAGATCATGAAGGAGGCGCCGATCGTCCCGCTGGCCTACGAGAAGCTCATCCTCCTGGTCGGCTCGAACATCGCGGGCGCCTACCAGTCCAACTCCTTCTCCGGCGGCATCGACCTGATCTCCGTCGGCCTGGCGAAGCCGACGAAGTAAATGGCCGTCGTCGCTTACTCCCCGAGCACGTCGAGGGCACGGGTCACGAGCGCGCTGCTGCGCGACAGGGGCGCGGTGCTGAGCACCGCGTTCCTGTCGCTGATCGTGCTGATGGCGATCGGCGCGCCGCTGATCAGCGCGATCACCGGCCACGGCCCGAACGACTTCGACACCGCCGCCGTCAACACCGACCTGGGCGGGGTGCCGCGCGGGTCGCTCGGCGGCATCAGCGCCGAGCACCTGCTCGGCGTCGAGCCGCAGAACGGCCGCGACATCCTGGCCCGCATCGCCTACGGCGCGCGCGTCTCGCTGCTGATCGCGGTCTCCGCCACGGCGCTGACGACCCTGCTGGGCGTGGTGCTGGGCATGCTGGCCGGGTTCTACCAGGGCTGGGTGGACCAGGTGATCTGCCGGGTCATGGACTTCCTCATGGCCTTCCCCGCGCTCATCTTCATGATCGCGATCCTGTCGTCGCTGCCGCAGGGGAACCGGCCGGTGCTGCTGGTCCTGGTGATCAGCGTGTTCGGCTGGCCGTACCTGGCGCGGGTGGTGCGCGGGCAGACGATGACGCTGGTGAACAGGGAGTTCGTGGAGGCCGCCCGGGCGTCGGGCGCCTCCACGGGCGCGCTGGTGTTCAAGGAGATCCTGCCCAACCTGCGCAGCTCGCTGATCGTGATGACCACCCTGTCCGTGCCCGGCTACGTCGGCACCGAGGCGGGGCTGTCGTTCCTGGGTGTCGGCGTCACGCCGCCGACGCCGTCGTGGGGGCAGATGATCTCGAGCTCGGTCGCCTGGTACTCCGTCGATCCCATGTACTTCGCGATCCCCGGCGGGTTCCTGTTCCTCACCGTGCTGTCGCTGACGGTGCTCGGGGACCGGCTGCGGGCCGCTTTCGACGCCGGGGAGGCCTCATGATGGCGCGTTACATCGCCGGGCGGCTCGCCGGGGTGGTGCTGATCCTCTTCCTGGTGTGCCTGTTCACGTTCATCATCTTCTTCACGCTCCAGCCCGACCCGGCGGTGATGATCTGCGGCAAGACGTGCACGCAGGAGCGCATCGACCAGATCCACGCCGTGCTGGGGCTGGACGAGCCGCTGCTGAAGCAGTTCTTCGGCTTCCTCATCGGCATCTTCGCCGGGCGCGACTACGGCCAGGGCGCGAACCTGGTGCACTGCGGCGCCCCGTGCCTGGGCTACAGCTTCCAGACCGGCCAGTCCGTGTGGGACATGGTGGTCGAGCGGCTGCCGGTCAGCGCCACCGTCGCGATCGGGGCCGCGGTGCTGTGGCTGCTCATCGGGATCGCGGCGGGCCTGCTCAGCGCGGTCAAGGAGGGCACCTGGTGGGACCGCACGGCGATGGGGCTGGCGCTGGGCGGCTCCAGCGTCCCCAACTACGTGCTGGCGCTGGCGCTGCAGTACGTGCTGGTGGTGCAGCTGCAGGTGCTGCCGTTCCCGCGGGCCGTGGCCTTCGCCGACGATCCGGTGGTGTGGTTCCAGTCGTACCTGATGCCGTGGATCGTGCTGGCCACCGGCTACGCCTGCCTCTACAGCCGGCTCACCCGGGCGAACGTGATCGACACCCTCGCCGAGAACTTCATGCGCACGGCCCGGTCCAAGGGCCTGAGCCCGGCGCTGACCATGCGCAGGCACGCCCTGCGCCCGGCGTTGACGCCCATCGCCACGATCTTCGGCATGGACTTCGCCGCGCTGCTGGGCGGCGCGCTGATCACCGAGACGGTGTTCGGGCTGAACGGGGTCGGCAAGATGGCCGCCGACTCCATCACCAAGAACGACCAGCCGGTGATCATGGCCGTGACGCTGCTGGCGGCGTTCTTCGTGGTGATCGGGAACGTGGTGATCGACCTCGTCTACACGAGGCTGGACCCGAGAGTGAGGATCACGGCGAAATGAGCGACCTGCTTGTCGTGGAGGACCTCACCGTCACCTTCCCCACCACGCGCGGCCCGGTGGACGTGGTCAAGGGAGTGTCCTTCACGGTCGGACGGGACGAGACCGTCGGCATCGTCGGCGAGTCCGGATCCGGCAAGTCCATGACCAGCCTGGCGGTCATGGGACTGCTGCCCAAGGGCGCCAGGACCAGCGGCAGCATCCGGCTGGACGGCACGGAGCTCCTCGGCCGCCCGGACCGGGAACTGCGGCGGCTGCGCGGCGACCAGATGTCGATGATCTTCCAGGATCCGCTGTCGTCCCTGAACCCGTACTACACGGTCGGCCTGCAGATCGAGGAGATGTACCGCGCCCACCGCGGCGGCTCGCGCGCGGCGGCGCGGAAGGTCGCGATCGAGGCGCTGCGGCAGGTGGACCTGCCGGAACCGGAGCGGCGGGTGGACTACTACCCGCACCAGTTCTCCGGCGGGCAGCGGCAGCGCGTCATGATCGCGATGGCCCTGGTGTGCTCGCCGGCGCTGCTGATCGCCGACGAGCCGACCACGGCCCTGGACGTGACCGTGCAGGCGCAGATCCTGAAGCTGCTGGCCGGGCTGCGGCAGGAGCGCGGCATGGGCATGGTGTTCATCACGCACGACCTGGCCGTGATCAGCTCGATCGCGACCCGCGTGCTGGTGATGCGGCAGGGCGAGCAGGTCGAGTACGGCACGGCCGAGCAGGTCTTCGCCGAGCCGCGCCACGAGTACACCCGGATGCTGCTGGAGAGCATCCCGCGTATCGACGATCCAGTAGACGGCGAGGTGAAGGCATGACGCTGCTGCGGGCCAAGGACCTGACCAAGCGGTTCGTCTCGCGCGGCCCGCTGGGCGCCAAGGCCGAGTTCACGGCGGTCGACCAGGTCAGCTTCGAGGTGCGGCTCGGCGAGACGCTGGCCGTGGTCGGCGAGTCCGGCAGCGGCAAGTCGACGACCGCCCGCATGATCGCCAAGCTGATGGACCCGAGCGAGGGCACGCTGGAGTTCGACGGCGAGGACGTCACCCACGCCAAGGGGGCCGCGCTGGCCCGCTTCCGCGCCAACGTCCAGGTCGTCTTCCAGGACCCGTTCTCCTCGCTCAACCCCCGCCACACGGTGGAGCGGATCCTGATGGCGCCGCTGGACTACCAGGGCATCGCGCCCGACGGCGGGCGGCGGGCGCACGCCAAGGAGCTGATGGAGCGGGTCGGCCTGAACCCCGACCACTCGCTGCGCTACCCCGCGCAGTTCTCCGGCGGGCAGGCGCAGCGCATCGGCATCGCCCGCGCGCTGGCCGTCAACCCCAAGCTCGTGATCTGCGACGAGGCCGTCTCGGCGCTGGACGTGTCGGTGCAGGCGCAGGTGATCGAGCTGCTGCGGCGGCTGCAGCGCGAGAGCGGCTTCAGCTACGTGTTCATCGCCCATGATCTGGCCGTCGTCCGGCAGATCGCGCAGCGGGTCGCGGTGATGAGCAAGGGGCAGATCGTCGAACTGGGGGACGCCGAACAGGTCTTCGGCGAGCCCCGGCATGATTACACGCGTACGCTGCTGGCGGCCATCCCGCGCATCAACCCGGAGTGGGACCGCCGCAGGAGGGAGAAGCTGTGATCACCGCGACCTACACGATCCCGGGGATGCGGGTACGCGACCACGTCGTGGAGGTGCCGCTCGACTGGTCGGACCCGGAGGCCACGATCAGGGTCTTCGCCAGGGAGCTCGTGGACCCCACCCGGGACGGCCACGACCTGCCGTGCCTGCTCTACCTGCAGGGCGGGCCCGGCGGCAAGGGGCCGCGTCCGGTCGGCACGTCGGGCTGGCTCGGCCAGGCGCTGGAGAAGTACCGGGTGATCCTGCTCGACCAGCGGGGCACGGGCCGCAGCTCGCGGATCGACGGGCGGGTGATGAGCGCGCTCGACCCGCAGGAGGGCGCCGACTACCTGGCCCGCTTCCGCGCGGACTCGATCGTGGCCGACGCCGAGCACCTGCGCAAGACCGTCTTCGGCGGACGGCGCTGGTCGACGCTCGGGCAGAGCTACGGCGGCTTCCTGACGCTGACGTACCTGTCGCAGGCGCCCGAGGGGCTGAGCGCCTGCTACGTGGCGGGCGGGCTGCCCTCCGTGGACCCCGACGCGTCGGAGGTCTACCGGCGCACCTATCCCCGGGTCGCGGCCAAGAACGCCGAGTTCTACCGCCGCTACCCGCACCACGCCGAGACGGTGGCCCGGCTGGCCGACCGGCTGGCCTACGGCGACGTGCTGCTGCCCGACGGCGACACGCTCACCGTGCGGCGGCTGCAGTCGCTGGGGATCGACTTCGGCATGAAGCCGGGGTACGAGCGCATGCACTGGCTGCTGGACGAAGCCCTGCTGGAAGGAGGGGAACTGCCGGAGACGTTCCTGCACCAGGTGCTGGCCCGCTCCTCCTACGCCGACAACCCACTGTTCGCCGCGCTGCAGGAGAGCATCTACGGCTCCGGTCCCGGCGCGACCGCCTGGGCGGCGCAGCGCGAGCGCGCCAACCACCCCGCCTTCGCCGAGGACGCCCGGCCGCTGCTGTTCACCGGCGAGATGATCTACCCGTGGATGTTCGCGGAGATCCGCGCGCTGCGCCCCTTCCGCGCCGCCGTCGACCTGCTCGCCGAGCGGGCCGAGTGGCCGGCGCTGTACGACCTGGACCGCCTGGCGGCCAACGACGTGCCGGTGGCCGCGGCCGTCTACTTCGACGACATGTACGTCGACTCGGGGCTGCAACTGGACACCGCCTCCAGGGTGGGCAACACGCAGGCCTGGGTCACCAACGAGTACGAGCACGACGGCATCGGCGAGGAGCGCGTCTTCGCCCGCCTGACCGGACTGGTGCGCGACATAGGAGGAGGAATCACCAGTGAGTGACGGCAAACCCCCCAAGCTGACAGAGGTCCCCGCGTTCCGCGAGTTCATCGCCCAGGGCTGGGACGCCCCCGCCCGTACCCCCGACCTCGTGCCCGGGGCGGCCGAGGCGGCAGCCGCGCACCGCGAGCGCCTGGCCGCCGCGCTGCCCGGCAGGACCGTGGTGGTGAAGGCGGGCCGGGCTCCGGTACGCAGCAACGACACCGCCTACGACTTCCGCGTGGACAGCGACTTCTACTGGCTCACCGGCTGCGCCGTGGAGAACGCCGTCGCCGTGATCGCGGACGGCGCCGCCACCCTCTACCTGCCGCCGCCCGCCCGCCCCGGCGACATCGGCTTCTTCGCCGACGCGGCGTACGGGGAGCTGTGGGTGGGCCCGTCCCCGTCCCTCGCCGAGTGGTCGGCGGCGCTCGGGGTCGCGGTGCGGCCGCTGTCGGAGTTCACGGACGCGTCCGAACCGGTGGAGGAACTCCCCCGGGTGCTGGCCGAACTGCGCATGATCAAGGACGAGTGGGAGATCGGCCAGCTGCGCGAATCCGTGGACCGCACGGTCGAGGGCTTCGCGGCCGTGCTGGCCGAGGTCCCGGCGGCGATCGAGGGAGCGGGCGAGCGGTGGCTGCAGGGCACGTTCGACCGCTACGCCAGGGCGTACGGCAACGGCCCCGGCTACGCCACCATCGTCGGCAGCGGCCCGCACGCCCCCACCCTGCACTGGGTGCGCTGCGACGGGCCCGTCCTGCCGGACCAGCTGCTGCTGCTCGACATGGGCGTGGAGGTCCGCAGCCACTACACCGCCGACGTCACCCGCACCTTCCCCGCCTCCGGCGCCTTCTCCCCCGCCCAGCGGCAGGTGCACGACCTGGTGGAGAAGGCGCACCGGGCGGGCCTGGCGGCGGTCGGCCCCGGCCGGCGCTTCACCGACTTCCACCACGCGGCGATGGAGGTCATCGCGCGCGGGCTGGACGACTGGGGACTGCTGCCGGTCTCGGTGGACGAGGCCCTGTCGGACACCGGCCAGCACCACCGCCGCTACCTGATCTGCGGCATCGGCCACCACCTGGGCCTGGACGTGCACGACTGTGCCCAGTCCCGCCCGGAGGCCTACCACGGGGCCGCCATGGCGCCGGGGATGGTGCTCACCGTCGAGCCCGGCCTGTACTTCCACGCCCACGACCTCACGGTCCCGCCGGAGCTGCGCGGGGTGGGGGTGCGGATCGAGGACGACCTGCTGGTGACGCCGTCCGGCGTGGACATCCTGTCGGACGCCCTGCCCATCGACGCCTCTGGCCTGGAACGCTGGGCCAAGGAGTCCACGGCCTGACCCCCGCGGGTTCTCCCGGCACCACCCCACACGGCACCGGAAGAACCCGCCCCCGCCCCGGGGACGGGCCGCCGGGTCAGGGTGAGCCGGTGTAGCGGGCCTGGCGGGCGGTGGCGGTGAGGGCCGCCGCCCGGGCCGCCTCCGTCGGCGTGAACGGCAGCGCGGGACGCCGGATCAGCAGCGCCCGGTCCGGGTTGACCGAGATCACCATCGTGGTGTTGAGCTCGGCCCCCTCGTCCACCGTGTCCCCCGGCCGCCGCCACTCCACCTCCGGCACCCGCAGCAGCTCCGCCATCGCCTCGGGCAGCCGATCCGGGTCCGCGCTCACCCGCTGAGCCAGCACCAGAGCCTGGACACCGGGATCGGTGAGGTCCTTGACCTGCGCGGGCACGATCACGACGTCATGCCCGCCCGCCTCCGTCAGCGCCCCGGAAAGCGCCTCCAGCGCCAGCCCCGGCGGCGCCTCGATGACGAACTCGTCCAGCGCGTCACACCCCGCGGGCGTGATCGCGCTGCTCCCGGTCGGCGCGATGTGCAGCGCCAGGATGTTGCAGCCCAGCCGCCCGAACGCCCCCGCCACCGCGGCGAGCCGCCCCGGCCGCTCCACCACCCGCATGCGGATGCGCCACAGCACCATGGCCGCCCCCGCACCCTCCCCCACGGGCAGCGCGGGGACCTTGCGTACGGGGCGGTGGCCCATCCGCTTGTGGACCGCCGCCCCCACGATCAACGCCGCCCCCAGCCCGACCATCACCACCGGACCCGGTTCGCGGTGGCCGAGCAGGGTCGCGAGCAGGTGCGCCAGGCCGACCGCGAGGAACAGCGCGGCCAGCTCGACGATCTCTCGCCGCCAGGAGCGCCGATTACCGTTCAACACCTTCGGTGCATCGCTCATGCACCCCAGTGTCCGCGGGACGTGTTTCCTGATCACGAACGGCGCGGTTGCGGCGGCATTAAACCGCCCTAACCGCATGGGCCGTTCATGACAGGCCCCTTACACCCGCTCGACCTCGAAGACCAGCGCCGACTCGGCCCGCAGCACGGGAGCGGGCAGCCCCAGCTCGCCCAGGACCGCGCCGCTCAGCCGCACCGGACCCGAGGTCCACTCCGGCAGCCCGGCCGCGCGGGGCCTGGGGCCCGCGACCCGCACCTCGTACGTCGCCGCCGGGTCGAGCCCGGGCAGCCGCAGCGGCGCGGGCCCGATCGCGACCCTGGAGGTGAGCTGGACGAACGCGAACACCCCGCGCTCCGGCAGCACCGCCCCGTGCAGCAGCGCCGACGGGTCCGGGTGGTCGGCCCGCACCACCCGCCCGGCGTGCAGCGTCGGCCGCAGCCGCTTGTGCAGGGCGATCCACTCGGCCAGCTCCTCCAGCTCCGCCTGGCTCGCCGAGGTCAGATCCCACTCCACGCCCATGTGCCCGAACAGCGCGGTCGCGGCCCGGAAGGCCAGCGGCAGCGACCGGCCCGTGCTGTGGTCCTGCGGCGCGCCGACGTGGCTGCCCATCCGCTCCGGCGGCACGAGCAGCCCGGTCCAGCGCTGGATCGCCTGCCGGTCGAGCGCGTCGTTGCAGTCGGACGTCCACACCCGGTCGGTACGGGCCAGGACGCCGAAGTCGACGCGGGCGCCGCCCGACGAGCACGACTCGATCTCCAGCTCCGGATGGCGGGCCCGCAGCTCGTCCAGCAGCCGGTACGCCGCCAGCGTCTGCGCGTGCACCCCGGGCACCCCGTCGTGCACCGGCTCGGCGATGTCGCGGTTGTGGTCCCACTTGATGTAGTCGAGCGCGTACTCGCTCACCAGGCTGTCCAGCCGCTCCAGCAGGTAGTCGTACGCCTCGGGCCTGGCCAGGTCGAGCACCTGCTGGTTGCGCTGCGGCGGCGGCACGCGCTCGGCCTGCCCGAGGATCCAGTCGGGGTGCGCGCGCAGCAGGTCGGAGTCCGGGTTGACCATCTCCGGCTCGAACCACAGCCCGAACTGCATGCCGAGCTTGCGCACGTGCTCGGCGAGGGGGTTCAGGCCGTCCGGCCAGACGCCCTCGTCGACGTACCAGTCGCCGAGCCCGGCCCGGTCGTGGCGGCGGTGGCGGAACCAGCCGTCGTCGAGCACGAACCGCTCGATCCCCGCCGCCGCGGCCTTGTCGGCCAGCTCCAGCAGCCGGTCGAGGCCGTGGTCGAAGTAGGTGGCCTCCCAGTTGTTCAGCGTGACCGGGCGGACCCCCAGCGGGCGGGCGGCGCGCAGGTGGTCGTGCAGCCGCGTGCTCGCCGCGTCCAGCCCGCCGCCCGACCAGGTGAAGTACACCAGCGGCGTGCGGTAGCTCTCCCCCTCGGCCAGCACGATCTCGCCGGGCTCCAGCAGCTCGCCCGCCGCCACCAGCGCCGGGCCCTCGGCCAGCCGCTCGGCATAGTGGAGGTGGTTGCCGCTCCAGCCCGCGTGTACCCCCCACACCTCGCCGCCCCGGAACCCGAACCCCGCGGTCCCGGCCACCAGCAGCCCCGTGCCGTCGTGCCCGGTCCGGCCGCGCCGGTTCTCCCGGGACCACACGCCGTACCCGAACGCCGTGCGCTGCGGCACCTTCTCCAGCGCCCACCGCCCGGTGAAGTCCAGCAGCTCGCCGGCGCGCGCCGGCACCGGCAGCGCGCAGACCAGCCCCTCCAGCCGGTACGGCGCGGCGGCGGTGTTCGTCAGCGTGTGCCGCATCGTCACCAGGCCGCCGGCGTCCATGGCCAGCTCGCTGAGCAGCTCCAGGCCCGCGCGGGCGTCGGAGGCCGCGACGGTGACCGTGCCGCCCCGACCGGGCGTCGCGTCCGCGTCGAGCCGGTCCAGCGTCCAGCGCACCGGCCAGTGTTCGCCGTCCCGGCCGCCCGACAGGCCCGGCCTGCCGTACCAGCTGTCTCCCTGGGCGGGCAGCAGCGGCGGCGCGGCGGTGAGGGAGGCCAGCGCGGGCGTCAGGTCGGCGCCGGTCGCGGACCCGAGGTCGGCGCCGAAGTGGCGCACGCGCGGCAGGCCGGGGCCCGAGGCGTCCAGCACCAGGGCGGCCCCCGCGGCGGAGAGGATGAGGGGTGACAAGTCAGGCTCCTCGTTCAGCTCGGCGTTACGACGCGAACCTACATGAACAGCACACTTGCCTCGATCATGGGGCGGCCCCTCCGGGGCGGGAGCCGGAGGGGCCGCGAGGGGGTGAGCGTCAGACGGAGATCCGCCCGGCGCCGGCGCCCGCGGTGACGACGGACTTGACGTTGGAGGCGGTGTCGAGCGAGTAGGAGTAGGGGATCGAGCCGACATTGCCGCCACTCTGGCCGCTGCCGGAGTTGACGAAGTGGTTGTTGCGCGCGACCAGCGTGCCGGGGCCGGAGTCACCCTCGCCCAGGTGGAACGGGTCCTGGGTGTTCTCGAAGTAGTTGCCCTCGACGAGCACGCCGGCGCCCTCGGTGGAGGCCACGCCGTAGCTGCCGACGCTGCCGTAGTAGTTGTTGTAGACGTGCACCGGGTTGCCGAACCGCACGCGCGGGTGGCGCTGGTTGGTGCCGTCGAACCAGTTGTGGTGGTACGTCACGCGCAGGTGACCGCGGTCCTCGCCGCCGTTGTCGTCGCTGTGGCCGAGCAGCATGGTCTTGTCGTGGTTGGAGAACTTGTTCCACGAGACGGTGACGTAGTCGCTGGCCCGCTTGATGTCGATGGCGCCGTCGTAGCCGTGGCTCAACGAGTTGTGGTCGAGCCAGACCCGGGTCGAGTACTGGACGTTGATCGCGTCGTCGCCCCAGTCCCGGAAGGTGAGGTTGCGGACGATCACGTTCGAGGCCTGGGAGATGTTGAACCCGCAGCCCGCGATCGTCGCGCCCGAGTTGCCGAGCACGGTCTTGTTGGAGACCACCTTCAGCATGCCCGAGCAGGAGATCGTGCCCGACACCCGGATCACCGAGGCGCCGCTCGCCGACAGCGCGCTGGTCAGGGCCGAGGCGCTGCTGACGGTGACCGGCGAGGCGTTGCCGCCGCCCGTCGTGCCGCCGCCCTGCGTGGCCCAGCCGACCAGCCCGTTCGCGTTGCCCGGAGGCGTGGTCGGCGGTGGGTCTGTGGGCGGGTTGGTCGGGTTGCTGCCGGCGGGGACGAGCCGCCACTGCTTGGTGGCCACGGAGTCGCAGGAGTTCTGCTGCACCAGGGCGCCGGAGGAGGTCGCGTTGTCCTTGGTGTTGAGGCACTTGCCGCCGTTGGCGTTGACGATCCTGACGGTGGCGCCCGACTCGGGCAGCGTCCACGTCTGCGACGAGGCGCCGGAGCAGCTCTCCTGCTGCACGGCCTTGCCCGCGGAGGTGCTGGCGTCCTGCACGCCCGCGCACTTGCCGCTGTGGGCGGCCTTGAGGGTGTAGCCGCTGCCGCTCGCGGTCAGGTTCCAGGTCTGAGCGGCGCTGCCGCAGCCGCTCTGGGTGAGCTGGACCCCGTCTGAGGTGCTGGATCCCGGCACGGTGAGGCACAGGCCGCTGCCGTTGTTCACCACCGTGTACGCCCCCGGCGCGGGGGCCGCGGCGGCCGCAGTGGTCGTCGCAGCGGCCACCGCGACGACTGCCGTGCCCGTCAGGCCGATGACGCCCGCGATGACCGCCGCTGTTCTGCCGTTGATTCTCTGTCGCACGATTCAGCTCCTTGCTGGCCCGGCAGGCCGCTCACGGCCTGCGACGTGTCCCCCCAGCGAGAATCCGTTCACATATGTGGCTGCCATACGTGTGACCGAACACGCCACAACATAGGTAAGCGCTTTCCCGCTGTCAATGAGAGCTGAAACTTTCATCACAGCCGGGATTCCACGCTGTGCGGAACCGTACTGACCTGCGGATATCCGCCGTGGAGCGGGACGTCAGGCGGGCTCGGGCGTGCTGCCGAGCACGACGCGCAGGTCCGCCTGCGTGGGCGGCTTCGTCCAGGTGAGCCCCGGCCCGCCGGCGGCGATCAGGCGCGGCGCGACCTCGCGCAGCAGCTCCCCGGCCGCGGCCTCGGGCTGCTTCTCCCGGGCCTCCCGGTACAGCTCGAGCACCCTGGCCAGGTCGAGCATCATCGTGTTGGCCTCACGCACGGTGACCTGCAACGCTCCAATGGCCGGCTCGGCCGACCAGGGGCACTCGCCGGACACGGCCTCGCGCACCGCCTCGGCGAAGGCGGCCCGGTCCATGCCGTCCACCTCGCCGTCCAGCCAGTCCTCGCGCAGGTGCAGCACGCCCGGCCGCTCCACCGCCCCGAGGTGCGCGATCAGGGCCACGACCGTGCCCTGCGGATCGTGCAGCGCGGCGTCCCCCCTGACCGCGAAGGCGTCGGCGAGCAGGTGCAGCGAGATCAGCCGGGGCGGCTCGTACGTCGTGAGCACCCCCCGCCGGCCACTCACCCGCAGCGGGTAGGCCCGCAGGCCCTCCATGAACGCGGGCTCGACCTCCGCCGGGATCCCGAGGTCCATGTCCGCCTCGACCGTGGTGGAGGCGGCACCGGCGGCACGGCCGGCCGGGTCACGGCGGAACCACCAGACCATCGCCCCCACGACAATGGCGGCCAGCGCCACGACTGCGATCCACACGATGTTGTTTGCTTTCCCCTCGTACCTGCCAGCGGTAGCAGCGTAGTGTGCTCCGACCGGATGAATGCACAAATTTCTGCAAATGTGGCTGGCCGCACCCGTGGGTCGTGTATAGCCGGGCGGCTGACAGAATTGGAAAGGTGACAGATGGCATCCTGACACCGGACCAGATCCTCGCCGCGGCCCAGGACGTCCTGCGCCGCTACGGTCCGGCCAAGGCCACGGTCGTCGACGTCGCGCGGGCGCTCGGCGTCAGCCACGGCAGCGTCTACCGGCACTTCCCCAGCAAGACGGCCCTGCGCGAGGCCGTGACCCAGCGCTGGCTCGACCAGTCGCACGCCGAGCTGGCCACCGTGCTGGCCTCCGACGCTCCGGCCGGCGTGCGGCTACGCGAATGGCTGGGCGCGTTGTTCCGCTCCAAGCGCAAGCGGGCGCTCGACGACCCCGAACTGTTCGCCACGTACGTGGCGCTGGTGACCGAGTCCAGCCAGGTCGTCGAGGGGCACGTCGCCGACCTGGTCGGCCAGATCCGGCAGATCGTGGACGCCGGGCTCGAGCGGGGCGAGTTCGCCGCCCCCGACCCCGCCGCCACGGCCCGCGCCGTTTTCGACGCGGCGGTACGCTTCCACAACCCGGCGCACTCCGCCGAATGGAGCCGGCCGGGCATCGAGGATGACTTCACCGCTTTGTGCGATCTCATCCTTCTCGGGCTGGAAGTCCGCTGATGGTGTGATGTTTTTACATCTGGTAACCGGAATTGTTGTCCTGGAGGATTAGTCCTATCCCCCAGCATCTCTGTTCAGCCCTGAACAGACATGTACACTCAGAGCCAACACTGTCGCTCTCAGTGACGCCTTCATGGCAACAAGTGCCCAACGCAAGGGCTGGCCCGCGCAACCGGCAGGAGGTTCCCGGCCCTGACAGAGCGCGGAGCCGATTCATGGAGCCACTACAGCTGACCACCACCCGCTGCAACGGGAGCCTGACCGTCAGCGTGTCCGGCGAGCTCGACATCGCCACCACCGAACAACTCCGCGCCCACCTGCTCGGCCTGCTGCAGGAGGCCGGACGCGCCCCGCACGAGCAGGTCGCGCTGGTCATCGAGATGAGCCGGCTGACCTTCATCGACGCCGCCGGGCTCGGCATCCTCGTCTGCGCCCACAACCACGCCCGGGCCCAGCAGACCCCGCTGCGCCTCACGGGCGTCCCGCCCGCCATCCGGCGGCTGCTGCGCCTCACCGGCCTGGAGGCGCGCCTCACCTGAACACCCGCCACCTGTAGGTTGTCAGGCGTGATTCAGGTTCCCGATCAGATACCCCTGAAGCTGGAGGACGGGTTCGAACGCGTCAGGCGGGAGCTCGACCTGCCGGACGGCTTCCCCCGCGCCGTGCTCGACGAGGCCGCGTGGGTGGCGCGGGTGCCGCGGCTCGACGCCGAAGACCTGTCCGACGTACCGTTCGTCACCATCGACCCGCCCGGCTCGATGGACCTCGACCAGGCCGTGCACCTGGAGCGGCTGCGCGCCGGCTACCGCGTCTGGTACGCGATCGCCGACGTCGGCGCGTTCGTCCGGCCGGGCGGCCTCATCGACACCGAGGCCCGCACCAGGGGCGAGACCGTCTACCTTCCCGCGGGCAAGGTGCCGCTGCACCCCAAGGTCCTGTCGGAGGACGCGGCCAGCCTGCTGCCCGGCGCGCTGCGGCCGGCCGCGGTCTGGCGCATCGACCTCGACGCCGACGGCCGCATGGTCGGCGCCGACGTGCAGCGCGCGCTCGTCCGCAGCCGCGAGCGCCTCGACTACGCCTACGTGCAGGCGGCCGTCGACACCGGCACCGCCGACGGCGTCCTGGGGCTGCTGGCCGAGATCGGCCGCCTGCGGCTGGCCCTCGAACGCGAGCGCGGCGGCGTCACCCTGCCCACCCCCGAGCAGGAGGTGGTCTCCGACGGCGACGGCGCCTACCGGCTGGAATTCCGGCTGCCACTGCCCGCCGAGGCGTGGAACGCGCAGATCTCCCTGCTGACCGGCATGGCCGCGGCCTCGATGATGCTCGACGCCGAGATCGGCATCCTGCGCGTACTGCCCCGGCCGCACGCCGACGACCTGGCGAAGGTCCGCAGGGTCGCCCAGGCGCTGGACGTCCCCTGGCCCGACGGGGCCGCCTACGGCGCCGTGGTGCACGACCTGGACCCCAAGAACCCGCAGCAGGCGGCGTTCCTGCACGAGTCGAAGGTGCTGCTGCGCGGCGCGGGCTACGTGGCCTTCGACGGCGCGCCGCCCGCGCTGGCCGAGCACGCGGCGGTGGCGGCGCCGTACGCGCACGTCACGGCTCCTCTGCGGCGCCTGGTCGACCGGTACGCGACGGAGGTGTGCCTGGCGGTCGCGGCGGGCGTGCCGGTGCCGTTCGACGTCCGGGCGGGGCTGGCGGCCCTGCCCGCCGTCATGGGCTCGACCGGGCGGCGCGCCGGGGCGGTGGAGCGGGCGTGCGTGGACCTGGTGGAGGCGTTCCTGCTGCGGGAACGGATCGGGCAGGCGTTCGACGCGGTCGTGATCGACGTGGACGAGCGCCGCGGGGGCGGGCAGGTGCAGCTCGCCGACCCGGCCGTGATCGCCCGCTGCGACGGCCCGCTCCCCCTCGGCGAGCAGGTCACGGTACGCCTCACGCAGGCGGACCCGGCGACCCGCGAGGTCCGCTTCACCCTGGCGACGTGAACCTCGGGCGCCCCGCGGGGCCGCGCACGGCATGTTCCGCGCGCGGCCCCGCCTCGGGCGTCACTTCTTCAGCAGGCTCCACCCCGCGCCCACACCCATGAGGTGGAGCGCGACGCAGAGCAGCCCGGCGGTGCCGAGCGTGGCGACCGTGACTACGCTGCCGACCGCGAGGCCGGCGATCTCGAAGACGAGGGCGAGCACGAACAGCAGTGCGGCGACAAGGGCGAACATGTGGTGGCTACCTCCGAACGGGGCCGGCCGGACGCCACGCAGCCGAGGGGGCCTCGGCGAGTGCGTCCGAGGATGTCTCTGACATGGGGATTTCCAGCACGATCGGCCGAAAAACTGCCCCGAAGGTGACGTTCCGTGAACGAATGACGACACTGCTTTGACCGGCCGGTCAGTCTCCCGCCATGAGGCTCAGGCCCCTTTCACCCGCATCCCGTCACAGATCACGTCCGCCATCCGTACCGAGGCCCCTCTGGCCCGCGCCCGGCGCTCGGCCACCAGGCACCCGCGCAGCAGATCCAGCACGTCCTCCCCCGCCAGATCCCCGCGCGCGGCCCCGGCCCGCTGCGCCCGGACCAGTAATCGGGCGACGGCCCTGCCGAGATCGTCCTGCAGCGAGACCCTCATCCCGGCCCCGCTGTCGAGCATGTCGCAGAGCGCCTGGTTCCCCGACGCCTGCTCGACCACCTTGGCGAACCAGGCGAAGAAAGCCTTCCCGGGATCCTCCGCCGTGGCCAGCGCGCGGGCGTCGGCCACGAACCGCTCGATCCGCCCCAGCAGCACCGCCTCGAACAGCGCCTCCTTGGTGGGGAAGTGCCGGTAGACGGTGCCCACCCCGAACCCGGCCCGCCGCGCGATCTCGTCGAAGGAGATCGTCAGGCCGTCACTGGCCAGGGCCTCCTGCGCGATCTGCAGCACCCGCTCCCGGTTCCGCCGGGCGTCGGCCCGCAACGGCCGGGCCGAGCTGTGGTCGTCGCCCATGAACGAACCTGCCTTCAACAACCGGAGGGATCTCTCCGATTCTATCGACGGCCCCTCGCCCCCGCACCCATCCCGATCATGCTTTCCCCGCCCCGACCGGCGCGCCGCCGCCGTGCGTACCCCCGCTCGAAGGACGGGCAGCCGCCGACCCCGGACACCGGAACACCCGCCCCCGAAAAGAGGCGGGTGTCGGGCCGGGGGTGTGGTGCGGCGGTCGGTCAGGGAGGGGTGGTCAGCGGGCGCGGGTGGGCGCGGGCGAAGCGCTTGAGGCGGATGCGCTCCTCCCGGTGCACGGGCGACAGCTCCACGATGCGCGCTCCCTCCGGCACGAACCGCAGGTCGTGCGTGATGAGGAGCGTCGTCCGCCCGGCCATGAGCCGCAGGAGCGGCTTCATGACCTGCGCGGCCGTGGCCTCGTCCAGCCCCGTCATGGGCTCGTCGAGCACCAGCACCGGCGCGTCCCGCAGGACGGCCCTGGCGATGGCGATCCGCTGCCGCTGACCGCCGGACAGGAGCCGCCCCCGCTGCCCCACCGGCGTGTCGTAGCCCTGCGGCAGGAGTTCGGCGAACTCGTGCACCCCCGCCGCCTCCGCCGCCTGCACGATCTCCTCCAGCGAGGCGTCGGGGCGGCCGTAGGCGATGTTGTCGCGTACGGACGCCGAGAACAGCAGCGTCTCCTGGTGCACGATCGCGATGTTCTCGCGCAGCGACTGCCGCGTCAGGCGCCGGATGTCGACCCCGTCCAGCAGGATGCGGCCCGCTTCCGGGTCGTAGAAGCGCAGCATCAGCTTGGCCAGCGTGGACTTGCCCACCCCGCTGGGCCCGGTGAGGACGACGACCTTGCCGGGCGAGGCGGTGAACGTCACGTCCCGCAGCACCTGCCGCCCGCGCCTCGGGTACGTGAAGCCGACCCGGTCGAACTCGACCAGGCCCCGGCTCCGCCCGGCGGGCACGGCGTCCTGCGCGTCGGTGACGGCGGGCCTGACCTTGAGGATCTCGATGACCCGGTCGGACCCGGCCGCCGCCTCCGACACCGTCAGCGCCAGCTCTCCCAGCGCCTGGACCGCCGGGTACAGCAGTGCCAGGTACGCGGCGAAGGCCAGCAGGCCGCCCAGGGTCAGCCGGCCCGCGGCGATCTCCCACGCGCCGAACCCCAGGACGACGATCAGGCAGACGGTCTCGATGACCTGGACGGTGGGCCCGTACAGGCCGGACAGCCAGGCCTGCGACATGTTGGCGCGCAGCCACATGCCGCCCTCCCGGTGCAGGCGGCCCGACTCGGCCTCCTGCCGGTTGTACGCCTGCACGAGCGGCTGGTTGGCCAGCCCCTCCTCCAGGACGCTGTTCATGGCGCCGTTGCTGTAGCGCTCCCGGGCCGCGGCCGTTCTGAACCTGCCCGCGAACACCTTGGACACCACCAGGAACAGCGGGATCAGCGCCATCGTGACGAGGGCGAGGTCCCAGCGGATGAAGAAGGCCGCCCCGGCGAAGAACACCACGCTCGCCGCCGTGGTGAGCGCCTTGACCAGCCCGGACCCCACGAGCTCCTCGATGGCCTCGATGTCGTCGGTCAGCCGTGCCATCAGGTCGCCGAGGCGCCGGTGCTCCGAGAAGTCCGGCGCGAGCGTCTGCAGGTGCGCGTAGACGCGGTCGCGCAGAGCCAGCAGGAACCGTTCGGCGCCCAGCGCGGTGGCGTACGTCGCCGCGAAGGACGTCACCCCGGCGATCGCGGCGAGCCCGAGCCAGGCGAACGCCGGGACCCAGAACTCGTTCAGCCGCCGGGTGGTCAGCACCTCGTCGGTGATGTGGCCGAACAGGCGGATCGCGGCGACCTCGCAGAGCGCGGCCACGACGGCGAACACGACGCCGGCCGCGAATAGGCGGCGCAACCCGCGGGTGTCCGGCCAGAACTCGCGAAAAGTACGGCGAATGGAAATCGCCGGGGCGAGTTCGCGGCCGGAGACAGTCAATGAGAGCCGGCGGCCAGGCCACCGGCTCTCACGGGAGCGATTTACCACCCCCACCACCAGCGCCGGGAGCGGCAGCGCCAACCGCGCCAACCGCAACGCCAGCGCCTACGGCGACGGCAGCAACCCTGCTGGAAGTCGATCCTGGTGAGCTGAGAGCCAGCCATGATTCCTCCCCCGTTTGCTGACTTGCACAAATCGCACGTTAGCACCCGAAAAGCGACAAAGCACGAGATATCGCCTTTTTAAAAGGAATTTGACCAGTGAAACCGCCCGACAAAGGCTGTTGCCTGCCGCCGTTAAATCGACCGTAAATAAAAAGAACCGCTAATTCGGGTAACGGTAATCCCAAAGGATGCCGCTCAGAACTGGTTCCAAGGTGTAGGTCACCCGATACTTTGGTCCGATGGATCGGACGTCTGCGCCGGGGATCATGGGCTCATGGCATTCACCGGCGTCATCCTCATGATCCAGGGCTTCGGCGGCCTCATCGCCGATCACTTCTTCGGCAAGAACTTCGGCCTGCTGCACCTGGTGCTCGACGGCACCGCCCTGACCGTCGTGAGCGCCGTGGTGGGCGTCGCGGGCCTGCTCCTGACGATCGGCGCGCTCAGCAAGGACTCCTGACGGCCACACCCCCGGACCCGCCCTCCGAAGAGGGCGGGTAGGACCTTTCCGAGAAGGTCAGGTGAGCGAGGAGTACGCCACCACGCCGCGCCGCATCGCGTCGACCGCCTTGCCCGCCGTCTGCTTGATCTTGCTGCCGGGCGGGGCCGCGTTCCCGAGCTGACCGAGCAGGTCCATCAGCTGCTTGACCCACCGTACGAAGTCACCGGCCGCCAGCTCGTTGCCGTTCACCCCGTCCCGCAGGACGGCGTCCAGTGCGTGCCCCTTCGTCCACCGGAACGCCGCCCACGCGAACGCCAGATCCGGCTCCCTGATCGTGGACAGCCCATGGTCGGACTCGATGCCCTCCAGCTCCCCCCACAGCCGGATCATCGACGTCAGCGCCTCCTGCGTCCGCCCGGCGGGCACCTTCGGGCGGCGCGCGTCATCGGCGGCCCGCGACTCGAACACCAGCGCCGACACGCACGCCGCCAGCTCGGCCGGGTCGAGCTCCTCCCACAACCCCTGGCGCAGCGACTCGGCGGTCAGCAGGTCGAGCTCGGTGTAGATGCGGCCCAGCCGGCGGCCCTCGTCGGTGACGGCCTCACCTTCGAGGTAGCCGAGCTGCTCCAGCACCGAGCAGATGCGGTCGAACGTCCGCGAGATGACGTGCGAGCGCCCCTCCACCCGGCGGCGCAGCCCCTCGGTCTCGCGCAGCAGCTTGTAGTAGCGCTCGGCCCAGCGGGCATGGTCCTCACGCTCGTCACAGCCGTGGCACGGGTGCTGGCGGATGAGCCGGCGCAGCTCGTTGACCTCGTCGTCCTCCACCGTGTGGTCACGCGCCCTGGCCGGCTTGCCCAGGTCGCGGTCGCCGAGCTTGGCCAGCAGCGTGGAGACGAGGTTGGCGCGCTCCTTGGGCGAGCGGCCGTTGAAGTTCTTCGGGATGCGCAGCTTCTCCAGCGGCTCGACCGGGACGGGGAAGTCCGCCGGATCGAGCTTCTTGATCTGCTTGCCGATCGTCAGCACCAGCGGGCTCGGCCCCTGACCGCGCGGGTTGCGGCCCGGGTCGAGCACGATCGCCAGCCCCGCCCGGCGCCCGCCCGGCACCCGGATGACGTCACCCGGCTGCAACGCCTCCAGCGACCGCACGGCCGCCGCCCGGCGCGCGGCGCCGCGCTGCCTGGCCAGCTCGGCCTCACGATCGGAGAGCCTGCGGCGTAGCGCCGCGTATTCGGGGAAGTCTCCCAGGTGGCACGTCATGGCCTCCTGGTAGCCCTCCAGCGCCTCCTCGTGCTTGCGCAGCTGCTTGGCCAGCCCGACCACCGCCCGGTCGGCCTGGAACTGCGCGAACGACTCCTCCAGCAGCGTCCTGGCCCGCTCCCGGCCGAACTGCCCGACGAGGTTGACCGCCATGTTGTACGACGGCTGGAAGCTCGACCGCAGCGGATACGTACGCGTGCCGGCCAGCCCCGCCACCGACAGCGGATCCATGCCCTGCTGCCACAGCACCACCGCATGGCCCTCGACGTCGATGCCGCGCCGCCCCGCCCGCCCGGTCAGCTGCGTGTACTCGCCGGGCGTGAGGTCGGCGTGGGTCTCACCGTTCCACTTGTCGAGCTTCTCGATCACCACGCTGCGCGCCGGCATGTTGATGCCCAGCGCGAGCGTCTCCGTCGCGAACACGGCCTTGACCAGCCCGCGCGTGAACAGCTCCTCCACGACCTCCTTGAACGCCGGCAGCATGCCCGCGTGGTGCGAGGCCAGCCCGCGCTCCAGGCAGTCACGCCACTCCAGGTAGCCCAGGACGGCCAGGTCCTCGTCCGGCAGATGCGCGGTGCGCTCGTCCACGAGCTGCCTGATCTCGTGCCGCTCGCGGTCGGTCGTGAGCCGGATCCCGGCGTACAGGCACTTCTGAACGGCGGCGTCGCACCCGGCACGGGAGAAGATGAACGTGATCGCCGGCAGCAGCCCCTCGGCGTCGAGCTTCTCGATCACCTGCACCCGGTCCGGCGGGCGCGAACGCTGCGGCCGGCCGTAGCCGCGCCTGCCCCGCCCCGCCGTCAGCCGCTCGGCGTCGCGCGTCACCCGCATCAGCGTGGGGTTGACGCGCGGGGTCAGGTCGTCGTTCACGAACATGTCGTAGAGGCGGTTGCCGACCATCATGTGCTGCCACAACGGCACCGGACGGTGCTCGTCCACGATCACCGTGGTGTCGCCGCGCACCTCGCCCAGCCACTCGCCGAACTCCTCGGCGTTGCTCACCGTCGCCGACAGCGCCACCAGCCGCACCGACTCCTGCAGGTGGATGATCACCTCTTCCCACACGGCGCCGCGGAAGCGGTCGGCGAGGTAGTGGACCTCGTCCATGACCACGAACCCGAGCCCCGCCAGGGTCGCCGACCCCGCGTAGAGCATGTTGCGCAGCACCTCGGTGGTCATGACGACGATGGGGGCCTCGCCGTTGACGCTGTTGTCGCCGGTCAGCAGGCCGACCTTGGCGGTGCCGTAGCGCTTGACCAGGTCGTTGTACTTCTGGTTGGACAGCGCCTTGATGGGGGTGGTGTAGAAGCATTTCTGGCCCTGCTCCAAGGCCAGGTGGACGGCGAACTCGCCGACCACCGTCTTGCCCGACCCCGTGGGCGCCGCCACCAGCACGCCGTCGCCGGCCTCCAGGGCGCGGCAGGCGTCTAGCTGGAAGTCGTCCAGCTCGAAGTCGTAGAGACCTCGGAACGATCTCACCGCGGCCCCGTCGTCCCCATACTTGTGACGGAATGCCGCATAGCGTTCCGCTGGCGTTGTCATACCCGTCAGCCTACCGAAATCGCCTTTCCGGTCGGTCCCCCAGTGGTCCGGCCGATCCTCAGCCGGCGTCCGAGCCGGGCGCCTTTACATTGTAGATTTCAAACGATGACCCGTAACGCCCCCGGGCGCACCTCGCAGTGGACCGGCGCCGGGCCCACGCGTTCGCCGTCGGCATAGGCGATGACGTCCGCAGCCTCCAGCCGCACGCTCCGCACCCGCCGCACCGACACCGCCGGATGCCCCACATGCGTCCCCCGGTAGACGCTCGGGAAGACCCGCAGGAACTCGGTCTTGGACACCGCGTCCAGCATCATCACGTCCAGCAGCCCGTCGTCGGGCCGGGCGTCGGGGCACACCCGCATCCCCGCCCCGTACGAGGACGTGTTGGCCACCGCCACCAGCATGGCCTCGCGTTCGACGACCTCACCGTCGTCGAGGGTCATCCGGAACGGGATCGGCCGGAACGAGCGCAACTCCTCCACCGTCGCCACCAGATAGCGCGCCATCCCCGGCGGCCACGTCTTCCGGTTGGCCCGCTCGTTGACCCGCGAGTCGAACCCGCAGCACATCACCCCCGCGAACAGCTCGTCGGCCTGCCCGGCCCGGATCCGGGCGACGTCCACCAGGCGCGACTTCATGCGCACCACGACGCGGGCCGCGGCCATGGGATCGGCGCAGGGCACCCCGAGCGCGGCAGCGATGTCGTTGCCGGTGCCCGCGGGGATGATGCCGAGCGGCACGTCGGTGCCGGCCACGGCCTGCACGGCCAGGTGGACCAGCCCGTCGCCGCCGAAGGCCACGAGCGCGTCGGGGCGCTCGGCCACGGCGGTGCAGGCACGTGCGAGGGCGTCGGCGGCGTCGGCGCCGACGATCACCGACAGCTCTGCCCCGCCGGCGCGCAGCCGGCGCGCCACGGGTTCGATCAGGCGCAGCGTACGGCCGCCGCGTGCGGCGGGGTTGACGAGCAGGGCGATTTGAGGGGACACGCCCGGAACTTATCGCCTATCGCGTGGAACCGGAATCCTCCCCGGGGCGATCGTCGTCGACCGGAGTGGAGTCCTCCACCAGCGGGGAGGCCTCGTCGTCGGACAGGTGGGAGAAGTCCTCGGTGGCGGGCCTGCGCCTCTCACGCATGAACATGAAGAACTCGGCCAGGAAGTAGAGCACGATCATCGGCATGGCCAGCGCCATCATCGTCAGCGGGTCGCCGCCGGGGGTGATGACCGCACCGAAGACGAACATGGAGAAGATCACCCAGCGGCGGTACTTCTTCACCGTGGCGTGCGGCAGCACACCGATGATGTTGAGGAACACGAGCAGGAGCGGCAGCTCGAACGAGATGCCGAAGATCACGAGCATGATCAGCACGTAGCTGACGTACTCGTCGATCTGGATGATGGCCACGGTGTCGCTCGGCGCGAACCCGAGCAGGATGGCCAGGCTGGTGTCCATGATCACGTACGCCAGGAAGGCGCCGATCAGGAACAGCGGGATCGCCAGCCCGAGGAAGGCGATCGAGTAGCGCTTCTCGTTGCGGTAGAGGGCCGGGGTGACGAAGGCCCAGACCTGGTAGAGCCAGACGGGCGAGGACACGACGACGCCCACCATCGCCGAGACCTTCAACGTCAGGAAGAACGACTGGAAGATGCCGCCGTAGGTCAGCGTGCACTCGCCGACACGCAACTGCTGGGCCTGCGGCGTCTCGCAGAAGGGCTCCTTGATGAACGCCCAGACCGGATCGAAGACGATCCAGCCGATGATGATGCCCACGACGACGGCGGCGGCCGCGATGAGCAACCTGTTACGCAGCTCGCGCAGGTGCTCCATGAGGGGCATGCGGCCCTCGGGGTCGTGGTCGGGTGCCGGCTGGCTCGACCGTTTGAGCAGCGCCATCTAGCAGTCCAGGTGAGGAGGAGGGATGGGGTCAGACGCGCTTGTCGGCCTGGGCGGCGGCGCTGGCGCGCAGCCGGGCGGCCTGCTCCTCGAGCTGCCTGGCCTGCTCCTCCGCGGAGAGCGCGGGGGCGGGCGTGGCCTGGATCTGCGGGGGCTGCGCCGCCGGGGGCTGCGGCTGAGCCGGGGCCTGCGCCTGGGCCTGGACGGTGTGGTTGTCGTCGTCGTCCTCACGGAGCTTGGCCGTCTCGGACTTGAAGATGCGCAGAGAACGGCCGACGCCGCGGGCCATCTCGGGCAGCTTCTTCGCACCGAAAAGCAGGACGAGCACCAGCGCGATGATCAGAAGTTCGGGGACTCCGAGTTGCGACATGAAACGCCCTTTTCTAGCGAGTGCCTGTTTCAGCCACGATCGTACGCTGCCTGGGGCGTGGTCTCACCCCCCTGGCCCGCCAATCTGGCCCGCCGCGGCTCCAGCTGGGCCGTCGCCTCGGCGATTTCCCTTTTCAGGGTACGTGCCGCCACGACGACGCGGGCACCCGCGACCCCGACCACGCCGAGCCCCGCCACGCACAGCCCGCCGGCCACGTAGATCCACATCATGACTGGTGAGCGTACAGGGCCAGGGCCCGCTCGGCCTCCTGGCGCACGGTCTCGGCCATCTCAGGGGGTGAGACGACCCGGCCGGTGTCGCCCAGGCGCAGCGCCAGCTTGAGGATCCAGTCCTCGTCGCGGGCCCGCAGCGCCACCCGCAGCCGCCCCTCGCCCAGCTCGGTGACCTGCTCGCACGGGTAGTACTCGGCCACCCACCGCCCGGCGGCGCTGAGCTCCAGCTCGACCAGCTCGTCGGTGGGCGAGGGCCGGAAGACGCCCCGGGTGACGTCGATGGGCTCGGCCTCGGCCGGCGGGTCGGCGGGCACGTCGAGCACCTCGACGCCGAGCATCCGGTCGAGCCTGAACAGCCGCATCGCCTCGGCCCGGTAGCACCAGCCCTCCAGGTAGGTGCGGCCGTCGACGACCACGACTCGCGTGGGATCGACCTCGCGCGGCGTCACCTCGTCGCGCCCGGGAACGTAGTAGCGCAGCGACAGCCGGCGGCCCCTGGTGAGCCCCTCGCGCACGCGCGGCAGCGCGTCGGGGGCGGCGTCCACGTCGACCGCGAGCTGGCTGCTGAGGGTGGCGGCGCCCTCGCCGGCGGCCCGCTCCAGCTTGGCTGTCACGCGGGGCAGCGCGTCGCCCGGCACCTCGTTGGCAGGCAGGGCGAGCTCGGGGGTCGCGGCGAGCATGCGCAGCGCGACCAGCAGCGCGCTGGCCTCGTCGATGCCCAGCCGCAGCGGCCTGGCGATGGTCTCGGCGTTGTCGATGATGATCTCGCCGCCGTCCCAGGAGACGTCGATGAGGTCGCCGGGGGTGTGGCCGGGCAGGCCGCACATCCACACGAGCTGCAGGTCGTCGATGAGCTGCTTCTCGCTCAGCCCGAACACCGCGGCCACCTCGTCGACCTGCGCCCCCGGGTGGGACATCAGGTACGGCACCAGGGCCAGCAGCCTGGGCAGCCGGTCGGCCGACCCGCTCATCGCAGCTCCTCTGTCATGCCATTGCCCCCTTCAGTCGGCGGATGACGGCCTCGCGGGCGTCCGGCGGCCCGACGACCTCCACGTCGGCGCCGAGGCTGGCCATCCAGCCGGCCAGGCGTTCGGGGTCGGTGAAGGGCAGCTCGGCCTCGTCCCACCCGTGCTCCCCCGTGCGTACGGCCGCCGCGAGCTGCCGCAGCCCTTCGCACGTCCCCTGGCGTACGCGGACGACGGCCACCCGCTCGTCCGTCGAGTCGTCGGGAAAGCCGACCATACCCCGGAGATCGACCCCTTCGGGCACCTCGACGGCGCCGGGCCTGCCCATGACGGTGACCTGGCCGGTGACGCGGCTGAGCCGGAAGACGCGCGGCGCCTGCCGGTCGCGGTCGAACCCGGCCACGTACCAGCGGCCGTTGCGGCTGACCACGCCCCACGGCTCGACGGTGCGGGCGCGCACGCTCTCGCTGCCGGCGCCGCGGTAGTCGAAGCGCACCACGCGCCGGTCGCGTACGGCGTCCCACAGCGCGGGGAAGGCCGGGTCGCGGGTGTCCACGCGCAGCTCCAGCGCGCCGCCGCCCATGGACCCGCCCATGGACGCGCCGACGGGCCGGTCGGTGGCCACGCCGCCGGCGCGCAGCTTCAGCAGCGCCCCCGAGGCGGCCTCGGCCAGGCTGGCCCGCTGCCACACCTGCGCGGCCAGGCCGAGCACGGCGGCCTCGTCGGGCTCCAGGGTGATCTCCGGCAGCTCGTACGACTCGCGCTCGATCCGGTAGCCCGGCTCGTCCTCCCAGGGGTCGCGCACCACGTCGATGGGGATGCCGATCTCGCGCAGCTCGTTCTTGTCACGCTCGAACATGCGCTGGAACGCCTCGTCGCCATCGCGGTCGTAGCCGGGGACGGCCTGGCGGATCTGCTCGGCCGACAGTGGCCTCCGGGTGGCGAGCAGGCAGATCACGAGATTGAGCAACCGTTCGGTCTTCCGGCGCGACATCTGCCTCACTCCTCCTCCATGGACGCTACCCTGCCCCCGTGATCAGATGGCGCAAGGGCGAGGTTGTACGGATCCGACGCGAGTGGCCGGGAGCGGTGGAGCTGGACGTCGCCGTCCCCGAAGGGGAGTGCCGGGCGCTGGCCTATCCGCCGTTGGTCGGCCGCCCGGAACCCGGCGACGAGGTGCTGCTCAACACGACGGCACTCGCGATGGGTCTCGGTACGGGAGGTTACGCCATGGTGGTGGCCGTCCCGAACCGTTTGCCGCAAGATCCTGCCGGTCCGGGCCACCTGGTGAAGGCCCGTTACACGCCGCTGCAGGCCACGGTGCTGGGCGCCGACGAGCAGGACTCCCCGCATCATGACAGATTGCGCGAGGCCGACTCCCTCGACGGGATGCCGGTGGTGGTGGCCGACCTGCACTCGGCGCTGGCGCCGATCCTGTGCGGACTGTACGCCGACCGGCCCGGCACGCGGGTGGCGTACGTGATGCAGGACGGCGGCGCGCTGCCGGTGTGGTTCTCGATGGCGGCGGCCCGGCTGCGGGAGATCGACTGGCTGGCGGGCGTGGTCACGGTCGGGCAGTCGTTCGGCGGCGACGTGGAGGCGGTCACCGTCCACACCGGGCTGCTGGCGGCCCGCCACGTGCTGGAGGCCGACGTGGCGATCGTCGCGCAGGGCCCCGGCAACCTGGGCACGGGCACCAGGTGGGGCTTCTCCGGGGTATCGGCGGGCGAGGCGGTGAACGCGGCAGGCGTGCTGCGCGGCCGCCCGGTGGCCGCGCTGCGGGTCAGCGAGGGCGACCTGCGCGAGCGCCACTACGGGGTCTCGCACCACTCGCTGACCGCCTACGGCCGGGTCGCCCTGACGCCCGCCGACGTGCCGGTGCCGGAGCTGCCCGGGGAGTTCGGCGAGCGGGTCAGGGACCAGTCCGAGCTGCTGGCCGTCCGGCACCGCCTGGTGCCGGTGCCGGTGGAGGGCCTGCACGAGGCGCTGCGGGAGTCCCCGGTGCGCCTGTCGACGATGGGCAGGGGCCTGGAGGAGGACCTGCCCTACTTCCTGGCCTCGGCGGCGGCGGGCAGGCTGGCGGCCTCGCTGCTGTCGTAGGAGTCCTTGAACGTGAACGCCTCGGGGCTCGGCCCCTCGGCCCTGAGGCGCTCCAGCCGAGCCATGCCCTCGGCCAGCGTCGGGATATGACCCTCGGGGATCCACCACATCACCATGTACGGCTCCGCCAGGCGCAGGAACCACTCCCTGCGCCTGCGCAGCACGCCCAGGTGGGCGCTGCGGTAGGTGTAGTTCCACAGGCTGTCCAGCGACTCCCACACCGAGAAGTTCATCAGCAGGTGGTCGCCGTAGTCGTGGATGACGGTGGCGGTGGGGTCGCTCTCGCTCTCCTTCAGCCGCCACACGAACCCGGGGGCCTCGTCGGCGATGGTGTTGACGGGCTCGAGGAGGGCGACGAACTCGGCGAGCTCCTGACTGTCGATGGGCGCGCGCAGATGGGCGATGTTCAGCTCAGCGAGATGCATGACGCTCAGCACACCACCCGTCCGCCTTCTATGTCAATCCTCATTTGTTTTAGAGAGGGAGACGCAGCAGTCCCCCGGCCGCGGGTCGAGCCTGGCCCGGCCCGGCTCGTCGCCGAGCCCTTCGAGCAGCCCCTGGCACAGGGCCAGGTTCATGGAGCACACCAGCAGCGGCTGCTCCTCGGCCAGCACGTGGAAGGGGCAGTTGCGCAGCCGCAGCGCGCCGCCCTCCTCGTACGGCTCGTAGCCGCGCTCCCTGAGCACCTGCTCGACGGGCTCACCGGCGTGCCTCTTGGCCAGCCGGGCGCCGGCCTCCCGCGCCGCCCGCTCGGCCCGCTCCTCGGCGCCGAGCGCGTCGACGACCTCGGCCAGGACGGAGGCGAGCGCGCCGTAGTCGCGCGGCGGCAGGCTCACCGACCGCTCGCCCCTGGCCCGGCGGTAGACCTTGGCGGGCCGGCCGCTGCCCGGCCCCTTCTTCTCCTGCTGCCGGAAACCGCTCTCGAGCAGCCCCGCCTCGACGAGCTTGTCGAGGTGGTGGCCGGCGAGGGTCCTGGAGACGCCCGCGGCCTCGGCCGCCTCCCCCCTGCCCACGTCGCCGCCGCGGCCCGCGACGGCCGCGTACAGGCTGCGGCGTACGGGGTCGTGCAGGAGGGCCAGCGCGTCGAGGTCGTCGCTACTCACAACGGGAGTCTATGAAAGCTTCCGCTTCACGTGCTTGTACGTGCACGCGCGGCTGGCGTCGGACGGGACGTTGCCGTACCTGCGCCAGCACGCCCCCTTCTTGATCACCCAGATGTCGACCCACTCGGGCGCGTGGTAACGGCGGTAGGCGGCCGTGGCGTTCTTCAGCACGCGGGCGGCCACGACCTTGGCCTGGGCCTTGTTGGCGGCGGAGGTGTTCACCCACGTCGTGCCGGCATCGCCGCCGACGACGCAGGGCTTCTTGACGCCCTTGCAGAAGGGCGGGTCATCGGCGGCGGACGCGGCCGTGGCTCCGCCGAGGAGGACGGCTAAGGCGGATGCGATGACCAGGAAAGTGCGGATCATGAGGTTCATCCTGCCTCAATAGGCGGCGATGACGTCCACGACGTAGACGAGCGTGTCGGTGCCCGTGATGCCGTGGGCGGGGTCGCCGGCGGGGCCGTACCCGTACGAGGGCGGGACGACCATCAGGACCCGGCTGCCGGCGGGCACCCCGACCAGGGCCGCCTCCCACCCCTTGGGCACGCCGCCGTCGCCGATCCTGAACGCCTTCGGCCGGCCGCTCGTCCAGGTGGCCTCGAAGACGCGGCGGCGGCTCCAGATCGCGCCCTCGTACTGGGCGACCACGAGCTGCCCCGCCCGCGTGCCGCGCCCCTCGCCCCTGGCCAGCACCTTGACCTCGAACGCGGCCGGCGGGGCGGTGGCGGGCACCTCCAGCCCGGGCGGGGCGCCGGCGGTGACGCGCACGCCCGCCAGCGAGCCGCCGCCCGCCTCGACCGAGGCGCCCTTGGGGTGGGCGCCGAGGATGTCGACCACGTAGACCAGCTCGTCATCGGGCCCGACGCCGGGCGGCAGGCGCGCGCCACGGCGTTGATCGGGCGGGAGCGCGGCCAGGACCCTGCTGCCGACCCTGCGGCCCCGCAGCGCCCCGTCCAGCCCCGGCGGCAGCTCCCCCAGCGGGAACGCGGCCGGGGCGCCGCGGTCGAAGGTGGAGTCGACCAGGCGGTTGTCCCCGCCGTCCCAGACGTGCGCGGTGTACTGGACGATCGCCGTGTCGTCCGCGCCGAGCCGGGCGCCGCCGCCGGTCGCCAGCTCCTCCACCCGGAGCCCGGCGGCCGGTCCGCCGCCCGCGAAAGTGATCGTCGGCCTGGCCCCGAACGGGCCGTCCACCGTCATGCCGAGATCGCGCGCGGCACCGCCCGAGCAGCCGGCCAGCAGGACGAGGACCGGCAGCAACACGGCGGTACGGCGGTGCGGCATCGGTCCTCCCACGCGGCGGGGCTGGGCGTGGCGATGCTACCGTGTCCGGCCCTCGTCCGGCCCTCGTCCGGCCCTCCCGCGGGCCGGACGGGAGGTCGGCTCAGGAGGCGCCGAGGATGTCCACCACGAACACGAGGGTGCTCTTGGCGGGGATGCCCTGCTGCGCCTGGTCCCCGTAGCCGAGGTCCGGCGGGATGCTCATCACGACCCGGCTGCCGACCGGCACCCCGGCCAGGCCCTGCTGCCAGCCCTTGATGACCCCCGACAGCGGGAACTCGGCCGGCTGGCCCCGCTCCCAGCTGGAGTCGAACTGCTTGTCGCTGCCCCACAGCTTGCCCGTGTAGTGGACGGTGAGCGTCTGGCTCGCCTCCACCTTCGGCCCGGTGCCCTCGATGAGCGTCTTGACGACGAGCTTGTCCGACGGCTTCTCGTCGGTCTTCGTGGTCAGCGTCGGCGCCTTGTCGCCGCCCGGGCTGACGACCTTGACACCCTTGAGGCTCTCGCCGGTCTCCTTGCCGGTGGCGGCCTTCAGCGGCGGCGGCTGGGTGCCGACGATGTCGAACACGAACACCTTGGTCGGCTCGGCCGGCTGCGTGGCCTGCTGCTGGGCCATGCTGTCGTTGGCGAGCACGGCCAGCAGCCGCCCGCCGTGCTTGACCTTGGTGAAGCCCTCCTGCAGCACCTGCGGGATCTGCTGGTCGACCGCGATCGTCTCGGGCTTCTTGGTGTCGTAGGAGGAGCCCTGGACCGCGTTGCCCTTGCCGTCCCAGTTGTAGACGGTCAGGTTGACGATCACGCGGTCGCCGGCCTTGATCCCGTCGCCGGTGCCCGGCTGGATCACCTCGTACGACGACTTGCTGGCGGGCGTGCCGGCGGGGAAGGTCACCGTGGGCTTGCCGCCCACGTCACCGGTGACCTTGACCCCCGCCCCGGCGCCAGCGCCGGTGGCGGTGGCGCCGGTGCTCGCACCGTCGTCGGATCCGCAGGCGGCGGCGAACAGGATCAGTGGCACGGCGGCCAGTACGGCCATAGCGCGGCGCATGGGTTTCCCTCGGGAAGACGGCAGATTCGCGTCACCCTACCCGACATCCTGGTAGGCCCGAGGTAAACCACGCGCTACATCCCGGCTATGAGCTTGTCCACCCTCTCGTCCACGCTCCGGAACGGGTCCTTGCACAGCACCGTGCGCTGCGCCTGGTCGTTGAGCTTGAGATGCACCCAGTCGACGGTGAAGTCGCGCCGCTTCTCCTGCGCCTTGCGGATGAACTCGCCGCGCAGCCGCGCCCTGGTCGTCTGCGGCGGCACCGACTTGGCCTCGAAGATCTTCAGGTCGGACGCCACCCGCTCCACCGAGCCACGCTTCTGCAGCAGGTAGAACAGGCCACGCTTGCGGTGCACGTCGTGGTAGGCCAGGTCGAGCTGGGCCACCCTGGGCGAGGACAGCGGCAGGTCGTACTTCTTCCGGTAACGCTCGATGAGCTGGTATTTCGTCACCCAGTCGATCTCCCGGGAGACCAGGTCGAGGTTGCCGGTGTCGACCGCGTTCAGCGTGCGCTCCCACAGCTCCAGCACCCGGTGGGCGATGGCGTCGCCGCCGCGGCGGTCGACGAAGTCCTTCGCCTTGGACAGGTATTCCTGCTGGATCTCCAGGCTGGAGGCCTCCCGGCCGTTGGCCAGGCGCACCCTGCGGCGGCCGGTCATGTCGTGGGAGACCTCGCGGATGGCCCTGATCGGGTTCTCCAGCGACAGGTCTCGCATCACCGTGCCCGACTCGATCATGCGCAGCACCAGGTCGGTGGCGCCGACCTTGAGCAGCATCGTGGTCTCGCTCATGTTGGAGTCGCCGACGATGACGTGCAGGCGGCGGAACCGCTCGGCGTCGGCGTGCGGCTCGTCCCGGGTGTTGATGATGGGCCGGGACCGGGTCGTGGCGCTGGAGACGCCCTCCCAGATGTGCTCGGCCCGCTGCGAGACGCAATAGACGGCGCCGCGTGGCGTCTGCAGGACCTTGCCGGCCCCGCAGATGATCTGCCGCGTCACCAGGAACGGGATCAGCACGTCCGCCAGCCGCCCGAACTCCCCGTGCCTGCCGACCAGGTAGTTCTCGTGGCAGCCGTAGGAGTTGCCGGCCGAGTCCGTGTTGTTCTTGAACAGATAGATGTCACCCGCGATGCCCTCTTCGCGAAGCCGTTTCTCGGCGTCGACCAGCAGGCCCTCGAGGATGCGCTCACCCGCCTTGTCGTGCGTGACGAGCTCGATGACGTTGTCACACTCAGGTGTTGCGTATTCAGGATGGCTGCCCACGTCGAGGTAGAGACGCGCGCCGTTGCGAAGGAAGACGTTGCTCGATCGGCCCCAGGACACGACCCGCCGGAACAGGTAGCGCGCGACCTCGTCGGGCGACAGCCTGCGCTGTCCCCTGAACGTGCAGGTCACACCGTACTCGTTCTCCAGCCCGAAGATGCGACGATCCATCACCTCACACTATGCCCATGGATCCGCGAGCGGGAGAGATCTTCCAGGTGTTTTCCCACCCGGCCCTCTGTGACCCCTCTTTAATCCCCTTTGTCCCGCGCCCGCCCCCACGGGGCGCGGGTCCTTTTTCCCGCGTTTTCCAGGGCCCTCGTGTCAGGGCGTCCAGATCTCCTGAACCTGGACGATCTTCCCCTTGTAGACGGTGATGAGCGCGGGTTTCCCCTCCCGCTTCATCAGCACCGACCTGGCGCAGCGCTTACTGCCCAGCCCGGTGTCCCGGTTGATCGTCATGCCGCCCTCCGACTCCCCGCAGCCGAACGCCGACAGATAGACCACGTCCTTGGCGACGGGCGAGGCGTACGCCATGACATCGCCCTCGGGCGGGCCCACGAAGTAGCCCTCGGTCTCGGTGCCCTTCTTCCACTTGATCGGCTGGTACTCGGCCACGTCACCACGGATCAGGGTGATCCGGCCGCGCAGGATGCCGTCATGACGGGAGTGGATGCCCTTGGTGAAGTCGTGCTTCGGGTCGGACTGGAGGGTCGTGCCGAAAGGCTTGGGCGCCTTGAAGTTGGGGAACGCGGCGGCGTACCCGGAGGACGCGCCGGCCGCCGCGGAGGCGGCGTGAGCGGCCACGCCGGAGCTCAGCGCCACGACCACAGCGGCACCGGCCGCCAGGAGGCCACGCATGGAAGTGTTCACGGATTCTGAGACCCGATACCACCCCCCGAAGTTCGCCTCAACCCCAGTGATACAAGTCACACTCCCCCACGCCGTCTTCCCCACCACTCCACACCACCTCAAAGACCCCTCCACCCCCTCAGGGGCCCCTTCATCACCTCAACGACCCCTTCACCACCTCAACCACCCTCACCACTCACAGCTCCCCCCGCACACCGCACCCAACGGACCGCTGCCCATACACCGGCCCACACCCTCACCACCCTCGCCCCGCCACAAATGGGCTCACACCATGGCCACCGCAGGGCCATCTGACCGCGCCCCGCCGCCTTCCCCTCACGTTCACACGCCCGCTGCCGTGTCGCGCGACCGCCCGCACTCCTTCGGGCGACGGGCGCGGCGTCCGACGAAGCCCTGGAGGCACCGTCAGGCCGACAGCGAGTTGCCGAAATGACGGTTGCGTCCAGGAGTGCGCCCGTGAAATCGCCGCCGTCCCCGTACCGGACCCGGAAACCGCCACACCCGTACCGGGCCAACGAAAAACCCGCCAGGGGCAGCCGTAGCGGCCCCTGGCGGGTGTGAGAAGAGTGGAGGACGGCTACAGCGGCGACGAGCCGTCGTCCACGTCGCCCTCAGGCCCCGTGGGAGGCGGGGTGTCCTCGGACGAGGGCTTGGCCGCGGGCGGCGGGGTGGCGGCCGGGGGCGGGGTGGTGGTCTGGGCCAGGAGGCGCTCCAGGCGGGCGCCCGTGAGCCGCAGGAACTTGCGGTGCTCCCGGTTGCGGTCGAGGACCGCCACCTCGAGCTGCGCCACCGGCGGCCGCTCGCCACCAGGCTCGGTGAGCGCCGTCAGCGCCACCTCCAGCGCGTCGGCCAGCGACATCGACTCGCGGTAGCGCTCCTTGAGCCGGGTGGACACCGCGTCCGCCTGGCCGCCCATGGCCGCGAAGCCGTGCTCGTCGAAGACCGACCCGTCGAAGGTGAGCCGGTAGATCGCGTCGCCGTCCTTGGTCTCGCCGACCTCGGCGACCACGACCTCCACCTCCAGCGACTTGATCGACTCGGTGAAGATGCGGCCCAGGTTGGAGGCGTACAGGTTGGCCAGGCCGCGCCCGGTCACGTCGGAGCGATCGTAGGTGTAGCCGTTGATGTCGGCGTAGCGGATGCCGCCGAGCCGCAGCTCCTCGAACTCGTTGTAGCGGCCCACGGCCGCGAACCCGATGCGGTCGTAGATCTCGCTGATCTTGTGCAGTGCCCGCGACGGGTTGGGCGCGACGAACAGGATGCCGTCGACATACTGCAGCACGACGACGGAGCGGCCCCGCGCGATGCCCTTGCGCGCGTAGTCGGCCTTGTCCCGCATGATCTGCTCAGGGGACGCATATCCAAAAGGCATGGACACGTGCGGTGGTCCTTTCTAGCGCAGCGGGGCGATGGGGCCGTCAGGCGAGATCAGGCGGGCTTCGAGCATCTGCTCCACGTAGTCGGAGACCTGCTCCTCGCTCAGCCTGCGGAAGCCGTCGGCGTCGATCACCGACACGATCGGCCAGATCTTCCTGGTGACGTCGGGCCCACCGGTCGCCGAGTCGTCGTCGGCGGCGTCGTAGAGGGCCTGGATGAGCGTCATCACCATGTCGTCGGCCGACGAGCCGTCGCGGTAGAGCTTCTTCAACGACCCGCGCGCGAAGATCGAGCCGGAGCCGATCGCGTCGAACCTCTCCCGCTCGTACGGCCCGCCCGCGACGTCGTAGCTGAAGATCCGCCCCTCGTCCTTGTCAGGGTCGTACGCCGCGAACAGCGGCACCACCACCAGCCCCTGCATCGCCATCGGAAGGTTGCCCCTGATCATGGTGGCCAGCCGGTTGGCCTTGCCCGCCACCGACATCGTGCGGCCCTCGAGCTTCTCGTAGTGCTCCAGCTCCACCCGGAACAGCCGGGCGAACTCGATGCCGGTGCTGGCCGTGCCCGCGATGCCCATGCACGAGTAGTCGTCGGCGCGGAAGACCTTCTCCACATCGCGCTGCGAGATGATGTTGCCCGACGTCGCCCGCCGGTCGCCCGCCATGATCACGCCACCGGCGAAGGTGGCGGCCACGATCGTCGTCGCGTGCGGGACCTGGTCGCCGATCGGGGTGGCCAGCACCTCATTCCGCTGCGGCAGCAAATCAGGCGCATACGAGCTGACAAACTCCGTGAACGAGGAACTTCCGGTGTTGCGGAAAAGCTGGTTGACCAAGCCGGCGGGCAGATCCCTGTGCGATGCCACGCGACTCCCTCCAAACGTCAGTGTTCCTAGGGCGACCCTACTCATGTTGCGTTGTTGTCTGCACTTCCCACGATCAGCTCACGGCGAACCCGCGTGATCACACGCCGCCCCGTTCCGTGTTCAGATCGTTTCTTTACGGCTCCCGGCGGCCGTGCGACTGTCGGTATGTCTGCATGTCCTGAACAGGAGGCCGACATGCGATTCCCCAGCCGACCTGCGGTGATCGCCACCCTGGCCACCCTCGCCCTCACGTCCTGCGGCACCGGCGCGGACCCCGGCGCAGGCAGCGTCTCCCTGACCATCGCCGCCAACTCCATCTCCGGCGGCAAGAACTCCGAGTCCGCCGACTGGATCAAGCGGTGGGTGATCCCCGAGTTCGAGAGGACGCACCGCGACGTCAAGGTCCTCTTCCAGCCCAGCGGCGTCGACGACGAGCAGTACAAGACGAAGATCGCGCTCGACCTCAAGTCCAGGACCGGCGCCGACGTGATCGACATCGACGGCATCTGGGTCGGCGAGTTCGCCCAGGCCGGCTACATCAAACCGCTGCCGGAGGTCGGCGGCGCCACCGTCGAACAGTGGGAGGGCTGGTCGCAGATCCCGCAGGCCGTGCAGAGCCTGGGCATCTTCGACGGCAAGAAGTACGGCCTGCCGCAGGGCACCGACGGCCGCGTCCTGTTCTACAACAAGACCCTGTTCGCCAAGGCCGGCCTGCCCGGCCCGTGGCAGCCCAAGAGCTGGCAGGACATCATCGACGCCGGCACCAGGCTCAAGGCCGCTGGCGTGCCCGTCCCCATCCAGATCGACGCCGGCACCGCCATGGGCGAGGCCACGACCATGCAGGGCGTGCTCCCCCTGCTCGCCGGCGCCGGATCCGAGATCTACGCCGCCGGCAAGTGGACCGGCGCCTCCCGGTCGCTCAAGGACGCGCTCGGCTTCTACCGGCAGATCTACGGCGGCAGCGGCCTCGGCGACCCCAAGCTGCAGCAGGAGGCCAAGGGCCGCGACAAGTCCTTCGCCCAGTTCGCCGCCGGCAAGATCGGCATCCTCGCCGAGAGCGACTACTTCTGGCGCTCCGTCGTCGAACCCCGGGCCGGCGTCGCCCCCATGAAGGACCGCGACCAGGTCGTCGGCTACGCCAAGATCCCCGCCGAGCGGCCCGGCGCCGGCGTCCGCGGCCAGGACTTCGTCAGCATGTCCGGCGGCGCCGTCCGCGTGCTCAACCCGTACTCCAAGAACCCCAGGCTCGCCTGGGACCTGCTCGCCTTCATGCACTCGGCCGCGGCCACGAAGGCGCAGCTGGCCGGGCAGGTGCGCATCAGCTCACGCGCCGACGTCAACGACGAGGTGCTCACCGCCGACCCGATGCTGAAGTTCGTCGCCGATGAGGTGCTGCCCCTCACCGCCTACCGCCCCGGCCTGGCCGTCTACCCGCAGGTGTCGGCCGCGCTGCAGGAGGCCACCGCCGCCGTCGTCAGCGGCACGAGCCCCGACGAGGCCGCCGCCGCGTACCAGGCGAAGCTGGAGGACCTCGTCGGCGGCCCGGCCCACGTCGGCGGCTGAGCCCGGATCCGCCACGAGCGGCGAGCCGATCATGTCCACCATCGCCGTGTGAGCGCCGGCACCAGCGTCTGGGGCGGCTTCCTGTTCCAGTTCATCCTGCTGCGCGACCCCGAGAAGGCACCGGCTCGGTCATCCTCTACACCCTCTACGCCGAGGGCTGCTGTACTCGCTGCCGGTGGTGCTGACCAAGGTCTTCTCCGGCGTGGGTACACGCGCCCACCTGACCGTCGAGAACGGCGAGTTCTCCGCCGCTGGGCCCGTCCGGCGGCGACAAGACCCCGCCGCCGCCGCCGCGCACCATCGCCGACCCCGAAACCCCCACTGCCCCCGGAACCCCCGCCACCCTCATCCAGGCCGTCGTCCAAGCAGGCGAAACACCACCCATCGGCAACCCCGCCTGGGCAGTCCCCCGCCGCGCCTCCCCCACCGCGACGACCGCCTCCACACCGCCTCACGACATACTGAAAACCATGAGGGACTGGATCCTCCACGTCGACCTCGACCAGTTCATCGCCGCCGTCGAGATCCTCCGCCACCCCGAACTCCGCGGCAAACCCGTCGTCGTCGGCGGCTCAGGAGACCCCACCCAACCCCGCACCGTGGCCGCCACCGCCACCTACGAAGCCCGCGAACACGGCATCCACTCCGGCATGCCACTGCGCACCGCACTCAAACGCTGCCCCGAAGCGATCTTCCTGCCCAGCGACCCACCCGCCTACGAAGCCGCCTCCGCCCACGTCATGGCCGTACTCCGCGAATTCCCCGTACGCGTCGAAATCTGGGGCTGGGACGAAGCCTTCCTCGGCGCCACCACCGACGACCCCGAAACCCTCGCCGCCACCATCCGCCAGACCGTACGCGAACGCACCCAGCTGTCCTGCTCCATCGGCATCGGCGACAACAAACATCAGGCCAAACTCGCCTCCGGCCTCGCCAAACCCGCCGGAATCTACCGCCTCACCAGCGACAACTGGGCCGAGATCATGAACGACCGCCCCACCGACGCACTCTGGGGCATCGGCGCCAAGATCTCCAAAAAACTCGCCGCCCTGGGCCTCCACACCGTCGCCCAACTCGCCGCCGCCGACCCCGCCCACCTCGCCCGCCACTTCGGCCCCACCAACGGTCCCTGGTACCGCTACCTCGCCCTCGGCAAAGGCGAAGCCGAAATCGTCACCACACCCTGGATCGCCCGCGGCCACAGCCGCGAAACCACCTTCCAGCACGACCTCACCGACGAAGCCGACATCACCCACCACGTCGCCGCCCTCGCCACCCAGGTCGCCCACGACGCCCGCGAAGCCGGCCGCGACATCACCCGGGTATCGGTCAAGGTCCGCTTCACCCCGTTCCTCACCCGAACCCGCCAGTCAAAACTCCCCGCCCCCACCACGGACCCGGCCACCATCCAGCAGGCGGCCCTCACCATCCTCGCCCGCTTCGACCTCACCCGCCCGGTCCGCCTCCTGGGCGTCGCCGTCGACTACACCCTCCCCAAAGCCGATCAGCCCACCCTCGACACCGTCGAATAGAACTCGCCCCGAAGCCGCTCCTCAGCCTCGACCAACCCCCGAAACTCCTCCTCCGAAACCTCGACCTCGTCGAACTCCTCAACGGTCGCCTCGACATAAGAAAGCGCCCGCCACACCACACCGGGATCATCCCTGAACTGCCCGATCCCCGTATTACACGGCAGACACAACGCAAACCGCACATCCCCCGTGCGATGACAATGGTCCACATGCTCGGGCGGCCGATCCCAGCACACCACACACAAACCATGCTGAGCCGAAATCATCCGCTCGACATCCTCATGCCGCACCCGATAACGCTGCGTCAGGTGATAACTCCGCGTCCGCGCCACCTCATCCGAGGCGCGCTGCCGCGGGAGGACCACGAACTCGGGCCAGAGAATCTCCCCGTCCAGATAAAGGGCAGCCAACTCCAGCAACACCAGATTGTCGCCGAAGTGGCCGAGCCCGTTGTTGCAGTTGAAACAGAGAATGCCCCGGACCTGGCCGGTCTCATGACTGTGGTCGACGAACGTGCCGGGGACGGCCCGGCAGATGGCGCAGAGCCCGCCCTGGTGGGCGAGCATGCGCTCGAAGTCGTCCTGGGTGATGCCGTAGCGGCGCTTCAGGTGGTAGTTGCGAGTGCTGCCGTGGCGCTTGATGCGATTCTCGCGCATCACGTGGTTATGACACGGCTTGCAGTAATCGGTGAGCCCGTCCTTCTGCGCCCTGTTCTTTCCGAAGTCGGCCAGTGGCTTGATCTCCGCACAACGGGGGCAGTATTTCTGCCCATCAGGCACTTCGACGCGCTCACGCACGGTCTTGCCTTGCTCTTCCCTGCGCTTGCGGTAACTCTGCGTGTGACGCCGCTGGAAACAGGCCTTGCAATATCGCGCCAGCCCATCTGCCATTCGCTTATTGCGCCCGAACTCCGAGACCTCCTTTTCTTCCCCGCAGTCCGGGCACCGCTTACACCCATCCGGCGTCTCCACCGATCCCCCCTTCTATCCGATGTCCGATTTATCCCCTATTCTCCGCCTTTCTGGACGTACGACCTGACAAATTCCTCTGCGTTCTCTTCGAGAACTTCGTCGATTTCGTCCAGAATTGCGTCGACATCGTCCGTGAGCTTCTCCTGGCGCTCCTGAACGTCCGGCGTCGCCGAGGCCTCGGTCTCCTCGACTTCGCTCTCGCGCCGACCGGCCTGCTTCTGGCCTCCGGTGTCCTTGGTTGCCATGTCCTACCTCCGGTTGGGGGACTGCCTCTAAGGCATATCTTCCCCGAACCGAGCGACATTTCGCGCCGATCGCCCAGCGATCTTGCCGGCTTGACTAGATAGCCAAACTATCCAACAATGGATCCACCTACACACGAGGAGGTTCCGATGTCCCCCGCATCCCTGAGCACGGCCGGTGTGCTCCTCATCACAGTCCCCGGGGTGGCCTTCGGCGGCGTCACCCTGTTGAAGTTCCTGATGCGTAACGTCCCCGGCTATCTGGACAACCCGGTCCGGCGTGGCCTGTGGCGGGCCGGGCACGCGCATGCGGGCGTGCTGGTGCTGTTCTCGCTGGTGGCGATGCTCTATGTGGACCAGGCGAGTCTGCCGGAGGGTGTGAAGGCCCTGACGCGGGTGTTGATCGTGGCCGCGCCGATCCTGATGCCGCTGGGTTTCTTCCTGTCGGTGGTGCGTCCGGGTGACACGAAGCCGAGCAGGTTGATCTGGCTGACGGTGGCGGGCGGGGCGTGCCTGGCGGTGGGCACGCTGACGCTGGGTGTGGGGCTGCTGTAGGAGACCGGCCCGTGCGGGCCGGTCTCGTTCAGAAGGGCTCAGTCGCCGCCGGTGAGGGCGGCGACGAGGTCGGCGGCGGTGCGGCAGCGGTCGAAGAGTTCGCCGACGTGGGCTTTGGTGCCGCGCAGTGGTTCGAGGGTGGGTACGCGCTGGAGTGATTCGCGGCCGGGGATGTCGAAGATGACGGAGTCCCAGGAGGCGGCGGCGACGGATTCGCTGTATTGGCGCAGGCAGCGGCCGCGGAAGTAGGCGCGGGTGTCGTTGGGCGGGTGTTCGACGGCGCGCTGGACTTCGTCTTCGGTGACGAGGCGTTGCATGCGTCCGCGGGCGACGAGGCGGTTGTAGAGGCCGCGGTCGGGGCGGATGTCGGAGTATTGCAGGTCGACGAGCTGGAGTCTGGGGTGGGACCAGGGCAGGCCGTCGCGGGTGCGGTAGCCCTCGAGGAGTTCGAGTTTGGCGACCCAGTCGAGTTCGCGGGAGAGCTGCATGGGGTCTTCGGCGAGCCGGGTGAGGACGGACTCCCAGCGGTCGAGGATGTCCTTGTTCATCTCCTCTTGGGCGGTGCCTCGCTCTTCGACGTATTTGCGCGCTTGTTCGAGGTATTCCATCTGGAGCTGGATGGCGGTGAGCTTGCGGCCGTCGCGCATGGCGATCTCGTAGCGGCAGGTGGGGTCGTGGGAGACGGCCCGGAGGGCTTGTACGGGGTTTTCGACGGCGAGGTCGCGGGTGAGGAAGCCTTCTTCGATCATGGCGAGGACGAGGGCGGTGGTGCCCAGCTTGAGATATGTCGAAATTTCCGACATGTTGGCGTCGCCGATGATCACGTGCAGCCGGCGGTACTTCTCGGGGTCGGCGTGCGGCTCGTCGCGGGTGTTGATGATGGGCCGCTTGAGCGTGGTCTCGAGGCCGACCTCGACCTCGAAGAAGTCGGCGCGCTGGCTGATCTGGAAGCCTTCACCGCGGGAGTCCTGGCCGATGCCGACCTTGCCGGCGCCGACGACGACCTGGCGGGAGACGAAGAAGGGGGTGAGGTGCCGGACGATGTCGGCGAAGGGGGTGGCGCGCCGCATGAGGTAGTTCTCGTGGCAGCCGTAGGAGGCGCCCTTGGCGTCGGTGTTGTTCTTGTAGAGCTGGATGGGCGCGTTGGAGGGGATGGCGGAGGCCCGGGTGGCGGCGTCGTACATGACGCGTTCGCCGGCCTTGTCCCAGATGACGGCGGCCCGGGGGTTGGTGCACTCGGGCGAGCTGTATTCGGGGTGGGCGTGGTCGACGTAGAGCCGGGCGCCGTTGGTGAGGATGACGTTGGCGAGGCCGAGGTCCTCGTCGGTGAGCTGGCTGGGGTCGGCGACCTCTCTGGCCAGGTCGAAGCCGCGCGCGTCGCGGAGTGGGTTCTCCTCTTCGAAGTCCCACCGGGCCCTGCGCGCCCGGGCCGCCGAGGCGGCCAGGTAGGCGTTCACGACCTGTGAGGAGGTCACCATCGCGTTGGCGCCTGGCTGGCCGGGTACGGAGATGCCGTACTCGGTCTCGATGCCCATCACCCGACGCACCGTCATGCAACACCCTCTGTTCGTCCGGATCTGCCTATCCGCCGTTTATATGCCCGAGCCTATGCCCTTCACAGTGCCCCAGGGTCACAGAGTTATGGCACCGACGCCTTTTCAACCTGTACGGCCGGAGCTGACGGGGTTTGCGTGGGTCTGCGGGGCTTGAGTAGCCGCTGGATGGGCCGTTCGGCAAAGGAGTACACGAGATACGACAGCACCACGGCCGTCAGGACGGTCGTGGTGGCGATGGCCCAGGGGGGCATGTGGCCGGTGAGCGCTGGGATGAGGGCCACCGCGACAACGCCATGGAACAGGTAAAGCGGGTATGTGATGCCGCCGAGCGCGGTGAGCGTCCTGGACGGTTTGAGGCGGATCAGCCCGAGGGCGGCGACGGCCATCACGGCGAAGATCAGCGTGATGGTGATGATCACGCTGACGTCGGTGACCGGCATGTTCTTGAACCCGACGTTGTCGACGCGCCGGTGGACCCGGTCGAGCGCGGAGCCGATCGACAGGGCGTACGCGCCGGCCACGTAGAGCCATGGGAGCCAGGCGCTGCCGTGTTTGTGGATGAGGTAGAGGGACATGCCGGCGATGAAGTAGGGCGCGTAGTCGGGCATGACGATCTCGTTGACGATCTCGTTGCCGAGCAGGTCGGCGCCGAAGGCGGCCACCAGCCAGACGCCGGAGAAGATCAGGACGCGCCCGTACGTGACCCCGATGATCACGAGGATGACCATCAGCAGGTAGAAGCGGAGCTCCGCCCACAGCGACCAGTAGACCTGGCTGGCGTCGGTGACCTTGAACAACCGCTGGAACATGGTGGCGTTCACCAGGTAGTCGCCTGGTGAAAGTTTTGGGTCCAGTGCCTTGGCGCCGGTGAGCCCGTAGAGCGCCGCGGTGGCGACGAGACTGAGCCAGTACGCGGGATAAAGGCGGACGAACCTGGACTGGGCGAACCCGCCGAGGCCGCGCCCCCACACGGTCATGAGGATGACGAACCCGCTGATGATGAAGAACAGCTCGACACCGAGGATGCCTAACCCCGCGAAGGGCGCCAGCGGCGGGAACAGCGCGGCGGGCCTGGCCCCCCAGACGGACGCGTACGCCACCAGGTAGTGGAAGGCGACGACGGCCAGGGCGGCGATGAAGCGCAGGAGGTCGAGCTCGGCCAACCGGCCGTCCCCCCGAGCATGCTTGGGCCGGTTAGGTGCGTGCACGCCCTTTTTGACGTCACCTGGATCACTTTGGTTCCACGGGGCCCTCCGTTCCCACGACCAGCGGGCGGGAGGCGTCGTCGAGCGCGAGCGCGTCGCGGGCCGCGGGCGTGAGGGCGAGCAGGCCGGCGGCTCCGGCGGCGCCGCACTCGGACAGGTGGACGCCGTGGCCGGCCAGGAGGCGGGCGGCGTCGGCCGCCTGGTCGTCGGTGATCGTCATGTAGAGGTCGGCGAGGTGGTGGAGGAGCTGGAAAGCGATGACGGAGGGTTCCGGGCAGTCGAGGCGGCCGAGGATGGTGCGGCCGCCCTGGACGCGTACGGGCTCGCCGGCCCGGGCGCTTTCGAGCAGGCAGGGCGCGCCTTCCGGCTCGACCACGACGATCTTGGGCTGCTCGCCCCAGCGGTCGCGCACGTACGCGGCGCCGGCGGCGGCGAGCCCGCCGACGCCCGCCTGGAGGAACACGTGGGTGGGCGCGCCCGCGGCCCCGTGGGGCGTGCTGTGGCCGCCGGTCACGGCCGAGGAGCCGTTGAGCCTGCCCGAGTACGCCTCGAGGCCGGCGCGCGCTCCTGGGGCCGCGGCGGGGCCGCCGGTGCGCGCGGTCTGCGCGGGGAAGGCGGGCAGGGCGCCCGGGTCGGCGAGTTCGTCGAACAGGACGGTGTAGCCGCGCATGACGTCGAGCGGGATGCCGGTGTAGCCGTTCCAGGAGCTGTCGGCGACGAGCCGCCAGCCGTTCCGCTCGGCGGCCTGGATCGCGGCGGCCATGCTGGCCTCGTAGTCCTCGCCGCTGCGCCGCACCTCGGCGCCGAGTCCGCGCAGCCGCTGCGCGAACGCCTCGGGGACGCCTTCGCTGAGGTACACGACGCAGTCCACGCCGACCTCGGCGGCGCCGGAGGCGACGGAGATGCCGTGGTTGCCCGCGCTGGCGCACACGAACGGCGTGCCGCCGCCCTCGTGCTCGGCGAGCAGGTGGACGGCGTACGCGCCCCCGAGCGCCTTGAAGCTGCCCAGCCCCATGCGCCCGCTCTCGTCCTTGATGTGGACGGCTTCGGTTCCGGCCAGGTCCGGGATGGTGCGGACCGGCGTGGGCCGGTAGGAGGGGTGCCGGGCGAAGTGGGCGCGGGCCTGGCGGGCGTGCTCGGTCCCGATGAGCGCGCGGTCGTGCGCGGTGTACGGGGCGCGGGCGGGGTTGAGGTACTCCATGATCGCCATGCTAGGGCGACCGGCCGCTCTCCCCCGGCCCGCCACTCCGCCGCGAGGAGAGCCCGAAGAGAGCCCGAAGAGAGCACGGTGAGGGCACCGTGAGGGCACGGTTACGGGTGGTCAGACGCGGTCGCGGGCGGCGGCGACGGCGGCCTGGCCGAGGCTGACGCCGCCGTCGCCGGGCGGCACGCGCACGTGCTTGAGCACCCGGAACCCGGCCGCGCACAGCCGGGCCACGGTGGCCTCCAGCAGCAGCGCGTTCTGGAACATCCCGCCCGACAGCGCCACCGCGGTCAGCCCGGTGGCGTGGCGGAGGGTGTCGCAGGCGCGGGTGACGGCGTCGGCGAGGCCGTTGTGGAAGCGGCCGGCGATCGCGCGGGTGCAGGCTCCCGCGGCCAGGTCCGCGGCGGCGGCGCGGACGAGGTCGGCGCCCTCCACGACGAGCAGGTCGCCGTGGGTGATCCCGGCCTCGTACGTGCCGCGCTCGGCGGGGTCGGCGTGCTGTTCGAGCTCGACGACGGCCTGCCCCGCGTACGTGATCTTGTCGCGGACGCCGAGCAGCGCCGCGACGGCGTCGAAGAGGCGGGCCGCGCTGGAGGTCAGCGGGGAGCCGGGGGCGAGCCGGAGGGCGTCGGCCCAGGGGTTGCGGCGGGCCACGTCGAGGCCGGGGTGGTCGTCGCCGAGGTAGGCGGCGGTCATGCGCCAGGGCTGCCGCACGGCGGCGCTCCCGCCCGGCATGGGGACCTGGGCGAGGTGGCCGAGGCGTTCGAAGGAGGTCAGGTCGGCGCGCAGGAACTCGCCGCCCCACAGGGTGCCGTCGGGGCCGTGGCCGAGCCCGTCGAGGGCCACGCCGAGCACGGGCCCGGGGTCGCCGTTGTCGGCCAGGCAGGAGGCGATGTGGGCGTGGTGGTGCTGGACGCCGAGGAGTTCGACGCCGTGGATCTCCATGGCGTGCCGGGTGGACAGGTAGCCGGGGTGCAGGTCGTGCGCCACGACCTCGGGCCGGATGCCGAACAGGCCGCAGAAGTGGTCGATGCTCTCGACGAACGACCGGAGCGTCTCGTGGTTCTCCAGGGTGCCGATGTGCTGGGAGACGAACGCGCGCCGTCCTTCGGCCAGGCAGAAGGTGCTCTTCAGCTCGGCGCCGCAGGCGAGCACGGGCCGGGGCGCGGGCCAGCGCATCGCGAGCGGTTCGGGCGCGTAGCCGCGGGCCCGGCGCAGCACGGTCACCTCGCCCGCCATGGGGCGCACGACCGAGTCGTCGGCGCGTACGTGGATGGGGCGGTCGTGGATGAGGAAGGCGTCGGCGATGCCGCTCAGGCGGGTCAGCGCGTCGTCGTCCTCGTAGGCGATGGGCTCGCCGGAGACGTTGCCGCCGGTGAGGACCATGGGTTCGGCGAGCTCGGCGAGCAGGAGGTGGTGCAGGGCCGTGTAGGGCAGCATGAGGCCGAGGCTGCGGGTGGCGGGCGCCACGGAGGCGGCGACGGGGGCGCCGGGCAGGCGGGGCAGCAGCACGATGGGCCGCGCGCGGCCGGTGAGCAGCTCGGCGGCGTGCTCGTCGATCTCGCACAGCCGCCGCGCCTGCGCCAGGTCGGCCGTCATGACGGCGAACGGCTGCTCCTCCCGGTGCTTGCGGCCGCGCAGCGCCGCGGCGGCCCGCTCGTCGGCGGCGGGCACGGCGAGGTGGAAGCCGCCGAGGCCCTTGACGGCGACGACGCGCCCGGCGCGCAGCAGGGTGACGGCGCCGGCGATGGGGTCGCCGCACAGCTCGGTGCCGCGGGCGTCGCGCAGCCGCAGCCGGGGCCCGCAGGCGGGGCAGCAGGTGGGCTGGGCGTGGTGGCGGCGGTTGCCGGGGTCGTGGTACTCGGCCGCGCACGCCTGGCACATGCCGAAGCCGGCCATGGTGGTCAGGGGCCGGTCGTACGGGACGCCGCGCACGATCGTGAAGCGGGGGCCGCAGTTGGCGCAGTTGATGAACGGGTAGCCGTGGCGGCGGTCGGCGGGATCGGCCAGCTCGCGCAGGCAGTCGTCGCAGGTGGCGCCGTCGGCGCGGACGAGGGGCCGCAGCGGGCCCGACGGGAGGCCGGCGGCGATGGTGAAGCCGTTGTGGCCGGTGGGGCGGGCGCTGACGACGGTGACGCGTTCGATCTCGGACAGGGCGGGCGCGTCGCGTTCGAGCGCGGTCAGGAACTCCTCGACGCCGGCCAGGGCGCCTTCGACCTCGATGTGCACTCCGTCGACGTCGTTGTGCACCCGCCCGGCCAGACCCAGCCGGCGGGCGAGCGAGTGCACGAAGGGGCGGAAGCCGACGCCCTGGACGACGCCTTCGACGTGCACGTCTACTCGTTTGAGCGTGGTCATCAGCCCAGTGTGCGCCTGATCGGGGCGGCGTGCATGCGTATCGGCCGTGTCGCATCCGGCGTCCTCGCCGGGGTCGCCGCGGCGGGGCGCGGACATGCGAACGGGAGGGCCGCGGCGGGCCCTCCCGTTCGGGGGTTCTACAGGTACTGGCCGGTGTTGGCGACGGTGTCGATGGACCGGCCGGCTTCGGTGCCCTGCTTGCCGGAGACGAGCGTGCGGATGTAGACGATCCGCTCACCCTTCTTGCCGGAGATGCGGGCCCAGTCGTCGGGGTTGGTGGTGTTGGGCAGGTCCTCGTTCTCGGAGAACTCGTCCACGCAGGCCGTGAGCAGGTGCTGCACCCGCAGGCCCTTCTGGCCGGTTTCGAGGAACTGCTTGATGGCCATCTTCTTGCCACGGTCGACGATGTTCTGGATCATCGCGCCGGAGTTGAAGTCCTTGAAGTAGAGGACTTCCTTGTCGCCGTTGGCGTAGGTCACCTCGAGGAAGCGGTTTTCCTCGCTCTCGGTGTACATGCGCTCGACGACGCTCTGGATCATGCCCTGGATGGTGCCCTCGCGGGACTCGGCGTGCTCCGTCAGGTCGTCCGGGTGCAGCGGCAGGTCGGCGATGAGGTACTTGGAGAAGATGTCCTTGGCCGCCTCGGCGTCCGGCCGCTCGATCTTGATCTTGACGTCCAGGCGGCCGGGCCGCAGGATCGCCGGGTCGATCATGTCCTCGCGGTTGGAGGCGCCGATGACGATGACGTTCTCCAGGCCCTCGACGCCGTCGATCTCCGACAGCAGCTGAGGGACGATGGTGTTCTCCACGTCGGAGGACACGCCGGAGCCTCGGGTGCGGAAGATCGAGTCCATCTCGTCGAAGAACACGATCACCGGGGTGCCCTCGGAGGCCTTCTCACGGGCCCGCTGGAAGACCAGGCGGATGTGCCGCTCGGTCTCGCCGACGTACTTGTTGAGCAGCTCGGGGCCCTTGATGTTGAGGAAGAAGCTCTTGCCGGACTGGCCGGTCTTCTCCGCGACCTGCTTGGCCAGGGAGTTGGCGACCGCCTTGGCGATGAGCGTCTTGCCGCATCCGGGCGGCCCGTACAGCAGCACGCCCTTGGGGGGCCGGAGCTTGTGCTCGCGGAACAGGTCGGCGTGCAGGTAGGGCAGCTCGATGGCGTCCCTGATCTGCTCGATCTGCCTGCCGAGGCCGCCGATCTCCTCGTAGGAGATGTCGGGGACCTCCTCGAGGACGAGCTCTTCGACTTCGGACTTGGGAATGCGCTCGTAGACGTAGCCGGAGCGCGGCTCGAGCAGGAGCGAGTCGCCGGCCCTGATGGGCTGGCCGACCAGCGACTCGGCCAGTCGCACGACGCGCTCTTCGTCGGCGTGCGAGATGACCAGGGCCCGCTTGCCCTCGTCGAGCAGCTCTTTCAGCATGACGATCTCGCCGACCTCTTCGTAGCCGAGAGCTTCGACCACGTTGAGCGCTTCGTTGAGCATGACCTCCTGGCCACGCCGCAGCGAGTCGATGTCGACGGCAGGGCTGACGTTCACCCGGAGCTTGCGGCCGCCGGTGAACACCTCGATGGTGCCGTCTTCTCTGGCCTCGAGGAAGGTGCCGAAACCGGATGGCGGCTGCGCCAGCCGGTCGACCTCCTCCTTGAGGGCGACGATTTGGTCCCGGGCCTCCTTCAGTGTGGCGACCAGGCGTTCGTTCTGGCCGGTCACGGCCGCGAGATTCGCCTGCGCCTCATGAAGACGCTCTTCGAGGACCCTGGCCTGACGGGGTGACTCGGCCAGCTTCCGCCTCAGCGCGGTGATCTCCTCCTGGAGGAAGGAGACCTGTGTTGAAAGATCAGCGACCTCCCGTTCGCGCTGCGCGGCTCGAGCCTCAGCATCATCGCGAGCTGCCACGCCCGTCACCTCCTTCCCAGTCGAGGGCGACTACTTAGGACCTTACCTATCTCGGGCCCCTCCGTAACCTGGCCGGGCAGTGTTCGTAGAGTGACATTCAGTATTCGGTGAATAATCCTCAATAGTGCGTTTAATACTCCCAGCACCTGCACACGGGAATCTGTTCCCGTGTCACGCACCAACGCACCCTCGTGGCCAAATTGTCATAGTTCCTCGGTGGTCCCCTTCGGTCGACGGCGTCTCGGCGGGGGCGTCACTCCGTCCGCCATGCGGCGGGCGGTGACCAGGAATCCCGTGTGACCGATCATCCGATGATCCGGTCTCACCGCGAGCCCTTCGACGTGCCAGTCGCGAACCAGGGTCTCCCACGCATGCGGCTCCGTGAAACACCCGTGATCGCGAATCATCTCGACCGTCTTGGACAACTGCGTGGTCGTGGCGACATAACAGCAGATCACGCCACCCGGGGTGAGCGCCTTGGCGGCGGCGTCGACGCACTCCCACGGGGCGAGCATGTCGAGGATCACCCGGTCGACGTCGCTCTCGTCGATGGAGGCGACCAGGTCGCCGACGACCAGGCGCCAGTTGTCGTCCATGGGGCCGCCGAAGAACTTCTCCACGTTCTTACTCGCCACGTCGGCGAACTCCTGGCGCCGCTCGTACGAGGTGACATGCCCGTCGGGGCCGACGGCCCGCAGCAGGAAGCACGTCAGCGCGCCGGAGCCGACGCCGGCCTCGATCACCCGCGCGCCCGGGAAGATGTCGGCCATGCCGACGATCATCGAGGCGTCCTTGGGGTAGATGACGGCCGCGCCGCGCGGCATGGCCAGCGTGTAGTCCTGCAGCAGGTGGCGGAAGGCGAGGTACTGGGTGCCCCCCGAGGAGCGCACGACGGAGCCTTCAGGCTGCCCGATCAGGTCGCTGTGCGGGATGGCGCCCTTGTGGGTGTGGAAGACGCCGTCCTCCTTGAGCGTGATCGTGTGGCGTTTGTTCTTGGGGTCGGTGAGCTGCACCTGATCCCCCGCCTGGAAAGGCCCATGCCTGCGGAAACCCATGGCCGCAAGGTTATAGGGCTTTCGAGTGCGTCCGGACGCACGGTATCTATGGGGGATGCTTCCGCGCGACGTGATCTCCACCGGTCCCCTGATTCTCCGGCCTCCCGCGGAGGAGGACGTCGAGGCGATCGTGAAAGTGTGCAACGACCCGGTGACCGCCCGGTTCCTGCCGGCGTTGCCGTCGCCGTACCGGATGGAGGACGCGCACGGCTTCCTGGAGAAGGCGGCGGCGAAGTGGGCGGACGGCGGCGCGGAGTTCGTGATCACGCAGGACGGCGGCTACGTGGGCGCCATCGGGATCGTGCGGCCCGATCAGTGGGGCGTGGCCTCGATCGGCTACATGGTGGCGCCGTGGGCCCGGGGCAGGAGCGTCGCGGCGACGGCGGCCAGGGCGGTCACCGACTGGCTGTTCGACCACGGGGTGCGCAGGGTCGAGCTGCAGGCCGCGGTGGAGAACGTGGCGAGCCTGCGGGTGGCCGTCAAGGCGGGCTTCCTCGAGGAGGGGCGCCGGCGGGACGCCAAGCGGCTGCGCGACGGCCGCTACGTCGACATGGTCACCTTCGCCCGGCTGGCGGAGGACGCGGCGACGACGGAGCCGTACCTGCCGTTCTTCGCGGACGGGGAGCTGTGCGACGGCGTGGTGCGGCTGGTGCCGCTGGCCGTGGAGGACGCCGGCGACTTCCACCGGATGCTGGCCGACCCGACCGTGGCGGCCTATCACTTCGGGCCGATGGGCACGCTGGAGGAGCACGAGCGGCGCTGCCGCTACACCGGCTACTGGTGGGTGTCGGGGCAGCGGATCGAGCTGGCCGTCAGGGACGCGGCGTCGGGGGCGTTCGCCGGACATATCCAGCTGGCACACGTCGTCCCTTCGCTGGGGCAGGCCATGGTGGGCTACTCGCTGGTGCCCGGGTTCCGGGGCAAGGGGTTCATGACGCGGGCGGTCAGGCTGCTGGTGGGCTGGGCGTTCGCGAACACGGCGCTGCACCGGATCGTGGCCGGCACCGACCCGGGCAACGCGGCCTCGCACGCGGTGCTGGAGCGGGCCGGGTTCAGCCGGGAGGGCGTGCACCGGGGGCTGTTCGTCAAGGCGGACGGGACGCGGGCGGACGACCTGGCGTGGTCGGTGCTGCGTCCCACGTGACGCGTGCGGACCGGGAGGGGGCAGAAATCCCGATTTCCTGTTGAGGGCTAGTCAGGAGCCGCGTCGGGGGTGATAGTCAGGGCACCCGCACTTCAGTTTCGCGCGATCGGGCCGCGCGATCTCTCCTCCCCCCGAGGGACCACCGCGATGTCATACAACCATGCCGATGCCGCCATGCGTGAACTCATCGCCTCGTTCTCCTGCCTGGAGGCCGTCGACCTGCTCGACCGGCTGGCGCGTACCGCCGCCGCCGTCACGGGCACGGCCTACGCGGGATTCGTGCGCGTGGACGCCCTGCGGCTGGAGGCCGACGCGATCCACACGCACGCCCCTCCCGGCGATCCCCAGCGCGTGCGCCGGTGGCTGGCCGAGTCGGGGGTGCTGAAGGAGCTGGCGACCGTGCCGGCGACGGTCCGGCTGGCGCGCGACGCGGCGGTGGGCGAGCCGGGCTTCCTGGCCACTCCCCTGCCGCTGGCGACGCGGGACCACACGTTCGTGTGGGTCGCCGGGCGGGGGTTCGGCGACGGGGACGAGCACCTGCTGAGCCGCTTCTCGACCGCCGCAGGGCGGGCGCTGGAGGCGGCGAGCGGGCTGGAGGCCGCGGTACGGCTGTTGCGCGGGGTACGGGCGTTCTGCCCGGCCCAGCCGCCGAACCTCCCCGTTGGAGGCGACCGGATCCCGGGGTAAGGGACGACCGGTTGCCTGCCCGGATCGGCCGGATAATGGCCGCTTCCCGCCCGCCCCATTTGTCCGAAGATTTTGCGGATATTTGACCATTTATCAATAAATCATGGGGCTTTGGCTCTCCGTGAGAATGCTCGACGGACCGCGTCCAGGGCGGACGGCGCCGTAGCCCTCGCCCGTCGCAGGCGACGCCGCGCTCTCCCGGGGCGGCCGTATGTCGCGATGCACCGGTACGAGCCGGGGCAGCTCACCGCCCCCGAGCTCCTGGCGTCCTGAGCGGCGTACGAGAACGCCCGCGGCCCCGGGACGGGGACGCGGGCGTTCCGGCGGCCGGGTTATCCCCGGTGCGCCTCGAAGCGGAGCGTGCGGGAGACGCCGACCCGGACCGTCGTCCCGGGCGCGATGGTGACCGGCTCGTTCGGCGGGATGTCGTAGAAGTTGGGGTCACCGGGCGGCTGGATCTGGGTGCCGTTGACCGAGCCCAGGTCGACCAGGTTGACGTCCCACCCGTCGAGCGCCACCCGCAGGTGGCGGCGCGACACCGAGCCGTCCGGGCTGGTCACCTTGGCGGGCCTGGCGGTGCCGCCGGCCACCTCGGGCGCCCGCTCGGGGTCGCGGCCCAGCAGGTAGTCGCTCTCCAGCGGCAGCGCGGTGCCGTCGTCGAGGATGAGCACCCCGAGCGACGGGCGCGGCCCCTTGTAGGGGACGAGCGTGCGCTGCACCAGCGCGATGCCGCAGACCGCGCAGTAGGGCGAGCGCGGGTCGTTGAAGTGGTCGTTCTTGCAGTCGACGCCGTAGACCAGGGGGCGGTCGCCGTGGTCCTGCTGCTGCTGATCCTGCGGCGGCTGGCCCGGATGGTCGAAGTGGTCGGGCGGGCCGAGCAGGGGCGGCGCGGGCTGGTCGAAGTGGTCGGACGGGCCCAGGTGCTGCGGCATGGGCTGGTCGGCCACGCCGTTGCCGGGGGGCGGCTCGTCGTAGGAGGGGAACTGCTGCGGCTCCGGCAGGGGCGGCGGCTGATCCTGCGGCGGCGCGAAGAAGGGGGCCGGCTGCTCCTGCGGCGTGTGGTAGGGCGGCGGGTCCTGGGGCGGGACGTACGGGGGCTGGTCCTGGGGCGAGAGGTACGACGGCTGCTCCACCGGCGCGGGCTGCGGGCCCGACGGCGGCCCCGGCACGACCGGCGGCTGGTCGGCCAGCGGGTACGGTGGCCGCTCCACCGGCGCGGGAGGCTGCTGGACCAGGTCGGCCTCGAGATGGAAGGCCGTGGCGGGCATCTCGCTGGTGAGCGGCCTGGACGGGGCGGGCGCCGAGGACCGCTCGGTGAGGTCGCCCACGAGGCCGCCGCCGTGCACCACGCCGCCGTCGAAGCGGACCGCGGGGTGCGGGGTGCCGGCGCCGGGCAGGCTCAGCTCGACCCGCTCGACGGGCCCGGTGACGAGCCGGTCGGCCCACGTCAGCGAGTCGCTGCCGGCCAGCCGCGTCTCACCGCCCGGGGTGCCGATGACGGCCGCGGCCGAGCCGCTGACCAGGACGGCCACGCCTTCTCCGACCCGGCCCGCGACGGCGCAGGTGGCCGGGTCGCCGGCCATGTTGGCCGCGAGCACCTGAGCGGCGCGGCGGGCCAGCGCCCTGCCGTCGCCACCGGACGCGGCCGTCTCGCGCAGCGCGTCGAGCAGGTCGTCGGCCGCGGCCTCGCCGGCGTCGCACACCAGCAGCAGCCCGCCCGCGTAGGCGACAAGCCCGTTACCGGGAAGCGGACGCACCACTCCGAAGCCTTGGTCGGTCATGCGTCCTCCCTCATGACGACGGCGCTGCGCTGCTCATCGGTGCCCTCGCTGCGCTCGGTCACTCGTGTCTCCTCCCCGGAAGCCGGCGAAATTACGGCACCCGCACTGCCGTGCTGGCCACCAGCCATACGCATACCCAGACGAAGGGGCCGTGCCGCGGCCACGTCGTCTCGATTCGGTGAACCGATGGACTGCGGCAAACCCCTCAACTGTGCAAGTCTGGCCAAACAGAACACTATCGGCCAGTCGTCACATCGCAGTAACCGGCCGGAGTCGGCTCCGGACCGCCCGAAACTGCTGGACACGACCCTATCCATGGCCCGCCGCTTAAACGAGTGGGACAAATCAGACGCCCGTGAAAACCCGGTTCACGTCGGCCGTGGCGAGCACCCCGTAGATCTCGCCGCCCCGTTCCACCAGGAGGTACTCGCTGCCCGGGGCCTCGCGCATGGCGTCGATGAGCGGCTCCCCGGTCAGGTCGGCCGCGAGCACCATGGTGGGCTCCAGGGACTTGGCGACCGAGCCGACGCTCACCCAGGGGCGGCGGTGTTCGGGGGTGGCCTGGACGGCGGCCTCGTTCACGATGGCCAGGGGCTCGCCGTCGTGGCCGATCACGACGAGGGCGCCCGCGTTGCGCTCGGCGGCCTGCCGCAGCGCCTCCGACAGCGGCGTCTCGGCGGTCACCGGGATCGCCCTGCGCGCCAGCGCGCGGGCGTTGACCTGCGGGATCCTGGCGCGGATCTTGGCCACGCGCAGCGACTGGCTCGCGCCGAGCCAGATGAACGACGCCAGCACGAACGGCCACAGCAGGTCCAGCGGGTCGGTCACCTGGCCGCTCTGCAGGGCCGTGGCGATCGAGAACACGACGAGCAGCACGGCCAGCACGCGGCCGCCCCAGGCGGCGACGATGGTGCCGGAGCTGGGGTTCTTGGTCAGCTTCCAGACTCCGGCGCGCAGCATCCGGCCGCCGTCCAGGGGCAGGCCGGGCAGCAGGTTGAACACGCCGACGATGAGGTTGGCGACCCACAGCCACCAGACGAGCACCTCGACGATGCCGCCGCCGTTGATCACGTAGACGTCGGCGGCCAGGCCGAGCCCGGCCAGGCCCAGCGACAGCGCCGGCCCCGCGGCGGCGACCAGGAACTCCTTGGCCGGCGTGGGCGGCTCCTTCTCGATCTCCGACACGCCGCCGAGCAGGTAGAGGGTGATCCTGCGCACCGGCAGGCCGTAGAACTTGGCCAGCACGCTGTGGGCCAGCTCGTGCAGCAGCACCGACACGTACAGCAGCACCGCGAACACGAACGCGACCGCGTAGGCGGCCGCGCTGTCGAGCTCGGGCAGCATGTTGGTCACCCGGCGCCCGAACACCCAGGTGATGACCGCCGCCACGATGAACCATGTCCATGAGACATACACCGGAATGCCGAACGGCTTCCCCATCCGAAGGCCGGAGAACTCCTGCCGCGGGCTCTGCTCGCTCACCGCACTCCTTGAACGTCCATTACGTGCTGTTGCTGCCTTGATGCTACGCGCCGGATCGGGTGATCATCGTGGCGCGAGGGCTATTCTGTCGGGGTCTTGACCTAGAGTGCGGTGCATGACGTTGACCGAACCGGAGATCATCGGAGCTCTCTCCCCGTCCCGGGCGGGCGATTTCATGACCTGTCCGCTGCTCTACCGCTTCCGGGTGATCGACCAGCTCCCCGAGAAGCCTTCGCAGGCGGCGGTGCGCGGCACGGTGGTGCACGCGGTCCTGGAGCGCCTCTACGACCTCCCGGCGCCGCGGCGCTCGGTCCAGGCGGCGCTGGAGCTCCTGGAGCCGCAGTGGCAGCGGCTGCTGGACGAGGACGCGCAGTACGCGCAGATGTTCGCCGACGAGGCCGAGCAGGCCGAGTGGCTGGTCCAGGCGCGCGGCATGCTGGAGCGCTACTTCACGCTGGAGGACCCGACGCGGCTGGAGCCCGCCGAGCGCGAGCTCTACGTGGAGGCGGTCCTCGACGGGGGGCTCATGCTGCGCGGCTACGTCGACCGGCTCGACGTGGCGCCGACCGGCGAGGTCCGGGTGGTCGACTACAAGACGGGCAGCGCGCCGGGCCCCGACTTCGAGGCCAAGGCGCTGTTCCAGATGAAGTTCTACGCCCTGGTGCTGTGGCGGCTGCGCGGCCAGGTGCCTCGGCTGCTGCAGCTGGTCTATCTGGGCGGGCAGGGCGAGGTGCTGCGCTACGCCCCGGACGAGGCCGACCTGCTGGCCACCGAGCGCAAGGTGATGGCGCTGTGGACGGCGATCGAGCGGTCGCTGGAGTCCGGCGAGTGGCGGGCCCGCCGCAGCCGCCTGTGCGACTGGTGCGACCACCAGGCCCTGTGCCCGGAGTTCGGCGGCACACCCCCACCGATCCCGGCCCGCCAACCGGGCGACACCACCCGCAGCCACCGCCGCGCCGCCACCGACGAACTTTGACCCACCCCGCGCACCCGTTGCGCCGGGGCGGCGCGGGTTCGGGGGCGTGTGGGTGGTAATCCTCCCGAGGGAGGAGGTTACGGGTTTTCACCTGGGCCTACAGTGAAGCGGTGCGCATAGACCGGACCACGTTCCACGACTCCGTGCTCGCCGGAGTGGTGGCCGCGGCGTCGGTGGCGATGTTCGTGCTCTACGGTCCCGACCGCCTGGAGGCGCAGGGCCTGGCGGTCGACGGCATGCGCGCCCCCGACCCGCTGGGCGGGGTCCTGGTGGTGCTGGCGTGCGTGCCCGTGGCGGCGCGCAGGAGGTGGCCGCTGGCGGCGATGTGCGCCGAGCTGGTGCCCGAGACGCTGCTGACCGTGCTCGGCTACGGGACCGGGATCTCGGGGCTGGCCGGGCTGGTGCTGCTGTACTCGGTGGCTTCCTACCGCGGGCTGGCGATGGCGCTGGCGGGGCTGCTGATCTCGCTGGTGACGTACGTGCTGGGCGCTCTGGCGGGCCCGGTCAGGGCGACGAGCTGGAGCGAGCACGTCGTGGTGGCCGTGGTGCTGGTGGCGGTGTGGGGCGCGGGGCGGAGCCTGCGGCTGCGCCGGGCGTACCTGGACGAGCTCAAGGACCGGGCGGAGCGGCTGGAGCGGGCGCGCGCGGCCGACACGAGGGCGGCCCGCGCCGAGGAGCGCTCGCGGATCGCCCGCGAGCTGCACGACGTGGTGGCCCACCACGTCAGCGTGATGACCGTGCAGGCGGCCGCGGCGCGCAGGGTGCTGGCCTCCGATCCCGACCTGGCGCGCGAGGCGCTGTCGGCGATCGAGCACACGGGCCGGATGGCGATGACGGAGATGCGCAGCATCGTCGGCGTCCTGCGTACCGACGCCCGCGCCGAGCTGGGCCCGCAGCCCGGCGTGCACGATCTGCCCGCGCTGGTGGAGCAGATGCGCGAGGCGGGGCTGGCGACCCGGCTGATCGTGGAGGGAGAGCCGCGGCCGCTGCCCGCCGGGGTCGACCTGGCCGCCTACCGGCTGGCCCAGGAGGGGCTGACGAACAGCCTGCGGCACGCCGGGGCGGGCGCGAAGGCCGTGGTGACCGTCCGCCACGACCCCCGTGAGCTGGACGTACGGGTGGAGGACGACGGGCTGGGCGCGGCCGGGGTGTCCGCGCCGCCAGGGCACGGTTTGGTGGGCATTCGCGAACGGGTCGCACTCTATGGTGGAATCCTCAACATCGGTCCGCTACCGGGGGGCGGTTTCGAAGTGCGGGCGAGGTTCCCGTTGAAGGACGGCCAATGACGATCAGAGTGCTGCTGGTGGACGACCAGCCGCTGCTGCGTACGGGATTCCGCCTGATTCTGGAGGCCGAGTCCGACATCACGGTGGTGGGGCAGGCGGGCGACGGCAAGGACGCCATGGAGCAGACGCGGGCGCTGCTGCCCGACGTGGTGCTGATGGACATCCGCATGCCGGGCGTCGACGGCATCGAGGCGACCCGCAGGATCGTGCGGGAGGCGGCGCCGACGGCGCACGTGCCGAAGGTGCTGGTGCTGACGACGTTCGACCTGGACGAGTACATCGTGGAGGCGCTGCGCTCGGGCGCGTCCGGGTTCCTGCTGAAGGACGTGCCGCCCGACGAGCTGGTGCAGGCGATCCGGGTGGTGGCGGCGGGCGACGCGATCGTGGCGCCGAGCGTGACGCGGCGGCTGCTCGACAGGTTCGCCAAGCGGCTGCCGTCGGCGTACGAGCAGCCCGCTCCGGCGCGGCTGGACCGGCTGACGGAGCGGGAGCTGGAGGTGCTGCGGCTGATCGCCAAGGGCATGTCCAACGCGGAGATCGCGGCCAAGCTCGTGGTGAGCGAGACGACGGTCAAGACCCACGTCGGCAACGTGCTGACCAAGCTGGGGCTGCGCGACCGCGTGCAGGCCGTGGTGCTGGCCTACGAGACCGGGTTGATCACGCCGGGCACGTACTCCTGAGACCGGGGGCGCACCCCCGGTCAGGACACCGTCAGGACACCGTCAGGACGCGGTGGCGGGGGCTGCCTCGGCGGAGGCCGGGGCGTTCTCCGGGAAGTGGCAGGCGACGCGGTGGCCGCTGGCCAGCTCCTCCAGGGGCGGCTCGACCGTCTTGCAGATCTCCTGCGCCTTCCAGCAGCGGGTGTGGAAGCGGCAGGCGGGCGGCGGGTTGAGCGGGCTGGGCACGTCGCCGGCCAGCCGGATGCGCTCGCGCTCCTTGCGCGCCTTGGGGTCGGGCACAGGCACGGCCGACATCAGGGCGTTGGTGTACGGGTGCATCGGCGCGCTGTAGAGCTGCTTGCGGTCGCCGATCTCCACGATCTTGCCCAGGTACATGACGGCCACCCGGTCGCTGATGTGCCGCACCACCGACAGGTCGTGGGCGATCACGACGTAGGTGAGGTCCAGCTCGTTCTGCAGGTCTTCGAGCAGGTTGACGACCTGGGCCTGGATGGAGACGTCGAGCGCGGAGACCGGCTCGTCGGCGATGATCAGCTTGGGCTTGAGCGCGAGGGTGCGGGCGATGCCGATGCGCTGCCGCTGGCCGCCGGAGAACTCGTGCGGGTAGCGGTTGTAGTGCTCGGGGTTGAGCCCGACCAGGGCGAGGATGTCCTGGACGGCCCGCTTGACGCCGTGCTCGGTCTTGACGCCCTGGATACGGAACGGCGCGCCGACGATGGTGCCGACCGTGTGGCGGGGGTTGAGCGACGAGTACGGGTCCTGGAAGATCATCTGCATGTCGCGGCGGAGCGGCCTCAGCTTGCCCTGCCCCATGTGCGTGATGTCCTCGCCCTCGAAGATCACCTTGCCGGCGGTGGGTTCGAGGAGCCGGGTGACCAGCCGGCCGGTGGTGGACTTGCCGCAGCCGGACTCCCCCACCAGGCCGAGCGTCTCGCCCTTGAACACGTCGAAGCTGATCCCGTCGACCGCCTTGACGGCGCCGACCTGCCGCTTGAGCAGGCCCTTCGTCACGGGGAAGTGCTTCTCCAGGCCCTGTACGGAAAGGAGCGGCTCGTTCTTGGGCTCGGTCACTGGGTCTCCAGCAGTGGCTTGATCTCGTTCTCCCACAGCTCCCGCCGCTCCGTCCGGTCCATGTGGCAGCGCACCAGGTGGCCGCCCTGGGTCTGGAGCAGCTCCGGGACCTCGGACTTGGCCTTGTCCCCGGTCCGCTCGACGTACGGGCAGCGGGGGTTGAAGGCGCAGCCCGGCGGCACGTTGATCAGCGACGGCGGGGAGCCCTTGATCGGCAGCAGCCGTTCGGTGGGCTCCCGGTCGAGCCGGGGCATCGATCCCAGTAGACCCCATGTGTAGGGGTGCTCGGGACGGTAGAAGATGTCGTCGGCGCTGCCGTACTCGATGCACTTGCCCGCGTACATGACCAGGATGTCGTCGGACAGCTCGGCCACCACGCCCAGGTCGTGGGTGATGATGATCAGCGCGGAGTTGAACTCGCGCTGCAGGTCGACCATGAGGTCGAGGATCTGGGCCTGCACGGTCACGTCGAGCGCGGTGGTGGGCTCGTCGGCGATGAGCAGCTCGGGGTCGCACGACAGCGCCATGGCGATCATGGCGCGCTGGCGCATGCCGCCGGAGAACTCGTGCGGGTAGGAGTCGACACGGCGCTGCGGCTCGGGGATGCCGACCCGGCCGAGCATGTCGATGGCGTGCTTCTTCGCCACGGCCTTGGTGACCTTGTGGTGGATGCGGTACGCCTCGATGATCTGGTCGCCGACCGTGTAGAAGGGGTGCATCGACGACAGCGGATCCTGGAAGATCATCGCCATCTTCTTGCCGCGCAGCCCGCGCACGTGCTCCTGGGAGGCGCCGACGAGCTCCTCGCCGTCGAGCCAGATCTCCCCGGAGACGTTGGCGCCCTTGCCCTTGTGCAGGCCGAGGATGCCGAGGCTGGTGACCGACTTGCCGGAGCCGGACTCGCCGACGATGCCGAGCGTCTTGCCGCGTTCGAGGTCGAACGTCAGCCCGTCGACGGACCTGACCAGGCCGTCGTCGGTCGGGAAGTGGATCTTGAGGTCCTTGACCTGGAGGAACGCACTCATGCCAGCCTCACCCTCGGGTCCACGACCGCGTAGAGCAGGTCGACGATCAGGTTGGCGACGATGATGAAGGCCGCCGCCACCAGGGTGACGCCCATCACCTGGGGCAGGTCGTTGCGTTCGATGGCGTCCCTGGCGTACTTGCCGATGCCGGGCAGCGAGAACGTGCTCTCGGTCAGCACCGCGCCGCCGAGCAGCAGGCCCAGGTCCAGGCCGAACATGGTCAGCACCGGGGTGAGCGTGGCTCTCAGCCCGTGTTTGAGCACCACGGCCCGCTCGGGCAGGCCCTTGGCTCTGGCCGTGCGTATGTAGTCCTCGGACATGGTCTCCAGCATGCCCGCCCTGGTGAGCCGGGCATAACCGGCGGCGTACAGGAAGGCGAGCGTGATCCAGGGCAGCATCAGGTTGTTGGCCCAGGTGAGCGGGTCCTCGCTGAACGGCACCCAGTCGGCGACGTCGCCGACGAGGCCGAGCTGGTCGCGGAAGATGGCCAGCGACACGATGCCGGTGAAGAAGATCGGCAGCGACACGCCGGCCAGGGCGACGCCCATGGAGATGCGGTCGAAGAAGCTGCCGCGCCGCAGCGCGGACACCACGCCGGTGGCCACGCCGAAGAACACCCACACCAGGGCCGCGCCGAGCGCCAGCGACAGCGTGATCGGTATGCGGTCGAGCAGGTCGGGCAGGACCGGGTTCTGCGTGACGTACGAGTAGCCGAGGCAGGGCGCCGGGCACAGCTCGACGCCGGGGCCGTAGTTGCGCTCCACGCCGACGAAGATGCCCTTCACGAACCGCCCGTACTGGACCAGGAGCGGATCGTAGAACCCCAGCCGGATCGCCGTATCGTGGATGACCTGCTCGTTGGCGGCCTTGCCGACATAACGAGAGGCGAGGTCGTCAGCGGACATCCCAGCGAGCCGAGGCACGAGGAAGAAGATGGCGAACGTCGTGATGCTCACCACGAAGAGCAGCATGACGGCCGCTATCAACCGTCTGAGAATGTATGTGAACACTGATCTCGGCCATGGCGGCCGGGCCTCGTGAGCCCGGCCGCCGGAGCCTTCACCTGCTTTCGACGGACGTGTCCGGCGGGGTCGCCTGACCGGTTACTGGGTGCCCAGCGTGAGGTACTCGTACATGCCCCAGTTCTGGCTGACGAAGACGTTCTTCAGCGTCGGCGGCCGGTAGAACAGGCCGTGCGCCCAGACGTAGGGCAGGATGAACGCCGAGTCCATGACCTGCTTGTCGACCTGCGCCCAGATGGCGTTGCGCTTGGCGGCGTCGGTCTCCCCGGCGGCCTGGTCGATGAGCTCGTCGATCTTCGGGTCCTTGACGCCGAGGTTGGTGTTACCGGCGTCGCGGATCACGCGGCTGTCGACGATCTGCTGGAAGAAGCCGAAGCCCTCGGGGTAGTCGGCGCCCCAGCCGTAGACCATGAGGCCGAGGTTGTTCTTCTTGGCGAAGTCGGGCTTGCCGGCGTACAGCTTGAAGTAGTCGCCCTGCGGGTAGCCCTTGATCTCCAGCTTGATGCCGACGCGGCCGAGCGACTGCTGCAGCGACTCGGCGGTCAGCTTCTCGGCGGCGCGCTCGTTGCGGTAGGAGATGGTGGTGCTGAAGCCGTTGGGCTGGCCGCAGGCCGTCAGCTCCTCCTTCGCCTTGGTGAGGTCGCCGGTCGGGTTGGCCTCGACGCCGTACGGGTCGATCTTCTGGTAGCCGGTCATCTTCGACGGCATGAGGCTGAGCGCGACGTCGCCGCCGGCGTCGGGGCCGCCGTAGGCGCCCTGGATCGCGGAGCGGTCGGCCGCGTACATCACGGCCTTGCGGCAGTGGATGTTGTCGAACGGCTTGACGTCACCGTTGATGTTGGTGAACCAGGTCCGGTCGATCGCGGCCGAGTCGGCGTACTGCTTGACCTTCGGGTCGGTCAGGACCGTCTTGCGGGCGTTGGCCGCCACGCCGGTGCTGTTGATCTTGACGTCGATCTTGCCGGACAGCAGGCGCTGGTCGAGGTCGTCCTCGTTCTGGCCGAGCAGCACCTCGACGGAGTCGTTGAGCTGCTTGCGGTTGGGGTCGGTGGCCGGGTCCCAGTTGGGGTTCTTCACGAGCTCGATGCGCTTGGTGAGCTCGTGCGACTTGAACATGTAGGGGCCGGTCGAGACCGGGTGCTCCTTGTACTTCGAGCCGGTGTCCTTGGCCGCGGGCACCGGGGCCGTCTGCGGGAGCATGGCGAAGTAGTCGAAGCCGCCGTAGGCCTTCTTCAGGTGGAAGACGACGGTGTAGTCATCAGGCGTCTCGACGGCCTTGAAGTCGTCGAGCTTGTCCTTCATCTTGTACGGGCCGGTGTAGCCCTGCAGGTCGAGCCAGTCGTTGAAGTAGGTCGGGCCGCTGGGCAGGATGTCCTTGTCCAGGGAGCGGGCCACGGCGTACTTGACGTCCTTGGCGGTGACGGGGCTGCCGTCCTCGAACTTGATGCCCTTGCGCAGCTTGTACGTCCACGTCTTGCCGCCGTCGCTGGGCTTGCCCAGGTCCTCGGCCAGGTCGCCGACAAGCTGCAGACCCTCCTCGCCCGGCACCGGCTTGAACATGGTCAGCGCGCGCGTGTAGAAGCGGGAGAAGTTCCACGCGTAGCCGTAGTACTGGTCGCCGGGGTCGACGGAGTCGAAGTCGCCCGGCATGCCCATGTGCAGGGTGCCGCCGGTCTTCTCCGACGGGTTGACGACCTGCGTGACACCCGCGTTGTACTGGCTCGCGGGCTTCTCGTCACTGCCGGTGCCGCTGGTGCTCTTGGCACCGCCACCGCCGCCACACGCCGAGACGACCACGGCGAGAGCGGCGGTCATCGCCACTGCCGACGCCTTTGATCTTGTCTTCATCGACCTGACACACCCCTTGTATCTAGGAGTTGAGAACTTGCTGAAAACTCACGAGGGCTATCGGGCCTTGGGGTCGAAGGCGTCCCTGAGGCCGTCACCGAGCAGGTTGAACGCCAGCACGGTGATGAAGATCGCGAGACCGGGGAAGATCATGAAGTTGGGCGCCACCTGGTAGTTGTGGACGGCGTCCGACAGCATGCCTCCCCACGTGGGAGTCGGCGGCCGCACACCCACGCCGAGGAACGACAGCGCGGCCTCGAACAGGATGTTCGAGGGGATCAGCAGCGTCGAGTAGACGAGGATCGGCGCCAGGAGGTTGGGCAGGATCTCCTTGAACAGGATGGTGTGGTTGCGCGCGCCCAGGCTCCTGGAGGCGTCGACGAACTCCCGTTCACGGAGGGACAGCGTCTGACCTCGGATGATGCGTCCGATATAGGGCCAGTTGAAGAACCCGATGATGAACACCAGCAGGCTGATCCGCAGCGTGTCACCCGACAGGCCGAACGCCTTGTCGGGGATGACGCCGGCCAGCGCCAGCGCGAACACCAGCAGCGGGAAGGCCAGGAAGATGTCCATGAGGCGGCTGATGACGGTGTCGACCCAGCCGCCGAAGAAGCCGGCGATCATCCCGAGGACGGTGCCGAGCACCACGCACAGCAGGGTCGCGAAGAACGCGATCAGCAGCGAGATGCGGGCCCCGTACAGGACGCGGCTGAACAGGTCGCGGCCCGAGTCGGGCTCCACGCCGAACAGGAAGTCGCTGCTGATGCCGCCGAATGCGCCCAGCGGCGCGCCGATGGAGGGGTCGAGCTTCTCCCGGTGCCACTCACCCGGCGGGTGCCCGAACCACGACACCAGCAGCGGGGCGAAGACGGCGACCAGGATGAGCAGCAGGATGACGATGCCACCGGTCATCGCGATGCGGTCGCGCTTGAGGCGCATCCACGCGATCTGCCCCAGGGAACGTCCCCTGATGACCGAGGTCTCCGCTCCCTCAAGAACGGTCTCCGGCCCTGCTTCGATGGCCGATTCCGGAACATCGAGCGGTGCGGTCATGCCAGTAGCCCCCTGGATTCCAGACGACATCGTCCGTGTCGGCGCGGTCCCGGTCAGGGTAGTGCGCCCATGCGAGCGAGGTCCGCCGTGTCGCGGCCCCAGGAGGCAGAATCTATGGCCTGAGCTGGTGTGACTAGTCCCTCTGAGCTCTATGTGGCTCAACTGTGATTGACCAGAAACTCATTCGTATCGATCTTGAGGAGAATGTCTACGAGCCGTCCCGGTTACGTCTCGGAACTGTGACATAGCCGATTTCGTCCTTGTATTCAGCTGATGCCACGCTTTTTGAGCAGCGCCTCGATATCGGAGAAGTCGTCCTCTGCCTTGGCAGTTTGCTTGGGAGCGACGGCGGGCTGCTGAGGTTTGGGCGCGGTTTTGTTCGCTGAGGGCTTAACCTCGGGGGCCTCTCCGGGGGTCTTCTTCCTGAAGCTCGCCAGTTTCCGGCCGCGCATGACGCCGGACGCGACGAACAGCACCGCCGACAGCCCCGCGACGGCGACGCCCGCCCACACCAAGGGGTTGAACACCAGCTGCGTCACGAAACCCACGACGGTGGCGCCGATGGTCCACAACGCCTGCAGCGCGCCCGTCAGATAGGCCGCCACCGGCAGCAGCGCCCACGCCGCCATCCGCATGCCCGAGGCCGCCCCCCTGCGTCTGAAGGCCAGGAAGCTGAACACCAGGCCCACCGCGCTCAGTCCGGCGCACAGCGGCAGCCAGGCGATCGAATTGAACATCACGCCGCCCCTCATATCGACTACGTCTCCATCCTGGCACGCGAAACGCCACCCGCCGCTCCTCCGCAAGAACCACTTGCCCCCTAAGGGTCCGGCTCCCCATCCCTGGGCGCGGCGGTCGCGCTCATGTCGGCGGGCGGGTGGCGGGGGCCGCGGCCGGCGACGTGCCGGCTGGACGGCCAGCCCGATCGATCAGGCAGCGGCGCCGCTCGTGTGGGCCGCCGCGGCGTCGAAGGCGGGCGGCGGCGAACGTGGCGCAGGTGCGCGGCGAGCCTGGCGTGGCAAGCGTGGCACCGGTGCGCGGCGTGGCACCGGTGCGCGGCGTGGCACCGGTGCGCGGCGTGGCACCGGTGCGCGGCGTGGCGCGGGTGCGCGGGCGCGGCAACAGCACGTCGCCCAGCGGCGTCGACCGTACGGGAGCGGCGCGGTGCACGAGTTCGCCCCGCCCCACGCGTTCCAGCGAGGCGAGCGAATGCGACACCGACGACTGGCTCATGCCGAGCAACGGCGGCCGCCGCCCCGAGTCCACGGGCAGTCAGCGCCCCGCCCCGGACGGCGGCACCATCGGCGAGGACGTCCAGCACGGTGCCGAGTAGGGGGCACAGGGCGAACCAGCGGAGCCACCCAGCAAGCACGCGTGGAAGGGGTAACGCAGCCAGCATGCGGCCGGCTGGGAGGCGGGGACGGATGGGGGTGGCGGAGACGGATGGGGGTGGCGGAGACGGGGCGGAGACGGATGGGGTGCGGGCGGATGGGGGTCAGGTCGGGATGAGGGCGCGGAGGTCGGCGACGGTGACCTGCTCCAGGGACGGCACCACCAGCCGGCCGGGGGCGGGGTCGATGGCCAGCAGGCTCGGGACGGCCACCACCGCGCAGCCCGCCGCCGTCGCGGCCGCCACGCCGTTGGGAGAGTCCTCCAGCACCACGCACCGCACCGGCTCCACCCCGAGCAACCGCGCAGCCGTCAGGTACGGCTCAGGGTCAGGTTTGGTACGCGTGACGTCGTCCGCCGTGACCACGACGTCGAACCGGTCACGCCCCACGCTCTTGAGGACCGCCTCAGCGATCTCCTTCAGCGACGAGGTGACCAGCCCCACGGGCACCCCCTCGTCCCGCAGCGCCATCAGCAGTTCCAAGGCGCCCGGCATGACGTGCACGCCCGCCGTCAGCCGCCGCACCATCCCGCCGGTCATCCACTCCCGCACCATCTCGGCAGGCACGTCGGCCCCCGAGACGGCCAGCATGTAGTCGACCGTTCGCTCCATGGATCCGCCCACCAGGTGAACCTGGTGCTCCGGCGTCCACCGAGCGCCGAGCCTGGCCATCACGTCGGTCTCGATCTCCAGCCAGACCCGCTCGCTGTCGACGAGCAGCCCGTCCATGTCGAAGAAGACCGCTTCCATGCATGCCCCCGATCGGTAGTGTTTTGCCCGCTATTGTCCCTGCCCCGCCCGACGCGCGGAGAGGCCGCCCCCCGTCACCGCCCCCGTCACCGCCCCCCCGTCACCGGCACCAGCACCAGTGACTCGTGGGGCACTGCCGTCTGGGGAGCGGGCGCCGGTCATCCGTCCGCAGGGTGAACGGCGTACCGACGCGATGCCGAGTGCCCCCTCCCCGCCACCAATGAGCGCCGGTGGAGTGCCGGAGCGGGAAGCCCTCCGTCCGGCGACCTGTGAGCGGCCGTCCGCCCGAGCTGGGAGGCCGCCCCCACCCGCCGACCAGTGAGCGATCGTCCTCCCCCGGGCCGGGAGGCCCGCCATCCGCCCGCCGCCCGGTGGAGGACCGAACGCCCGGTGAAGGACCGAACGCCCGGTGAAGGACCGAACGGCCGACCAAGGACCGGCCAGCCGGCCAAGGACTGAACGGGCGGTGAAGGACCGAACGGCCGGTGAAGGACGGGGTGGCCGGTGAAGGACCGGGTGGGGTCAGACGTTGAAGTATTTGGCCTCGGGGTGGTGGGCGACCAGGGCCGAGGTGGCCTGCTCCGGGTGGAGCTGGAACTCCTCCGACAGCGACACCCCGATGCGCTCGGGGTCGAGCAGCTCGAACAGCTGCTTCTGGTCCTCCAGGTTGGGGCAGGCCGGGTAGCCGAAGGAGTAGCGGCAGCCCTGGATGTTGACCTTGAGCATGTCGTCGAGGGACTCCTCGCCGCCGATCGACCACTCCGAGCGCACCCTGGCGTGCCAGTATTCGGCCAGGGCCTCGGTGAGCTGCACCGACAGGCCGTGGAGCTCGAGGTAGTCGCGGTAGGCGTCCTTGGCGAACAGCTCGGCCGTGGCCTCGGCGATCTTGGCGCCCATGGTGGCGACCTGGAAGCCGACCACGTCGACCTCGCCGGAGTCCTTGGCGCGGAAGAAGTCGGACAGGCACAGGTGGCGGTCGCGGCGCTGGCGCGGGAACGTGAAGCGGGTGCGCTCCTTGCCGTCGTCGTCGAGGATGATCAGCGAGTCGCCGTCGGAGACGCACGGGAAGTGGCCGTAGACGACGGCCGCCTCCAGCAGCCCCTCGGTCTGGATGCGGTCGAGCCACATGCGCAGCCGCGGCCGCCCCTCGAGCTCGACCAGCTCGTCGTAGTCGGGCCCCGAGCCGCCCCTGGTGGGCTTGAGCCCCCACTGGCCGAGGAACAGGGCGCGCTCGTCGAGGAAGGCGGCGTACTCGGTCAGGGAGATGCCCTTGACCACGCGGTCGCCGTAGAAGGGGACCGCGGGGACGGGGTTGTCGGCGGCCACGTCGGAGCGGGCGGGCAGCTCCTCGACGGGCGTGCGCTGCAGCACCGCGCCGGTCTTGACGCGCCGCTCGCGCAGCGGCGGCAGCGTCGCGCCCGCGACGCCGCGCTTGACGGCCATGAACGAGTCCATCAGCCGCAGCCCCTCGAACGCGTCGCGCGCGTAGCGCACCTCGCCCTCGAACAGCTCGGCCAGGTCCTGCTCGACGTAGGCGCGGGTCAGGGCGGCGCCGCCGAGCAGGACGGGGTATCTCTCGGACAGGCCCCTGGAGTTCATCTCCTCCAGGTTTTCCTTCATGATGACCGTCGACTTCACCAGCAACCCCGACATGCCGATGACGTCGGCCTTCTGCTCGTCGGCGGCCTCGAGGATGGCCGAGACCGGCTGCTTGATGCCGAGGTTGACGACCTGGTAGCCGTTGTTGGACAGGATGATGTCGACGAGGTTCTTGCCGATGTCGTGCACGTCGCCCTTGACGGTGGCCAGCACGATGCGGCCCTTCGACTCGCCCTCGAGCCGGTCCATGTGGGGCTCGAGGTAGGCGACGGCGGCCTTCATGACCTCGGCCGACTGCAGCACGAACGGCAGCTGCATCTGCCCGGAGCCGAACAGCTCGCCCACCGTCTTCATGCCGTCGAGCAGCACGTCGTTGATGATCTCGAGGGCGGGTCGCTGCTCCAGCGCGGTGTCGAGGTCGGTCTCCAGGCCCTTGCGCTCGCCGTCGATGATGCGCCGCTTGAGCCGCTCCCACAGCGGCAGCGCGGCCAGCTCCTCGGCCTTGCCGGCGCGCAGGGCGGCCGCGTCGACACCCTCGAACAGCTCCATGAACCGCTGCAGCGGGTCGTAGCCCTCGCGGCGGCGGTCGTAGACCATGTCGAGCGCGACCTGGCGCTGCTCGTCGGGGATGCGGGCCATCGGCAGGATCTTGGAGGCGTGCACGATGGCGGAGTCGAGCCCGGCGTTGACGCACTCGTTGAGGAACACAGAGTTGAGCACCATGCGGGCGGCCGGGTTGAGGCCGAAGCTGATGTTGGACAGGCCCAGCGTGGTCTGCACGCTCGGGTAGCGGCGCTTGAGCTCGCGGATGGCCTCGATGGTCTCCAGGCCGTCGCGCCTGGTCTCCTCCTGGCCGGTGGCGATGGGGAAGGTCAGGCAGTCGACGATGATGTCCTCGACCCGCATGCCCCAGTTGGTGGTCAGGTCCTCGACGAGGCGGCTGGCCACGCGGACCTTCCAGTCGGCGGTGCGGGCCTGGCCCTCCTCGTCGATGGTGAGCGCGACGACGGCCGAGCCGTGCTCGCGTACGAGGCGCATGATCTTCTGGAAGCGGGAGTCGGGGCCGTCGCCGTCCTCGTAGTTGACGGAGTTGACCGCGGCGCGCCCGCCGAGCATCTCGAGACCGGCCTGCAGCACCGCGGGCTCGGTCGAGTCGAGCATGATCGGCAGCGTGGACGCGGTGGCGAACCGGAACGCCAGCTCCTTCATGTCGGCCACGCCGTCGCGGCCGACGTAGTCGACGCACAGGTCGAGCATGTGGGCGCCGTCGCGGGCCTGGTCGCGGGCCGTCTCGACGCAGTCGTCCCAGGCGCCCGCCAGCATGGCCTCGCGGAAGGCCTTGGAGCCGTTGGTGTTGCAGCGCTCGCCGATGGCCAGGTAGGAGGTGTCCTGGCGGAACGGGACCGTCTGGTAGAGCGAGGACGCGCCCGGCTCGGGGTGCGGCCGGCGCGGCGCGACCTGCTTGCCGCGGACGCGCTCGACGACCTGGCGCAGGTGCTCGGGCGTGGTGCCGCAGCAGCCGCCGACCAGCGACAGGCCGTAGTCGCGGGTGAAGGTGCCGTGCGCGTCGGCCAGCTCCTGCGCGCTCAGCGGGTAGTACGCGCCGTCGGCCGTCAGCACCGGCAGGCCGGCGTTGGGCATGCAGGAGAGCTTGAGCCGCGAGTGGCGGGCGAGGTAGCGCAGGTGCTCGCTCATCTCGGCGGGGCCGGTCGCGCAGTTGAGGCCCACGACGTCGACGCCGAGCGGCTCGATCGCGGTCAGCGCGGCGCCGATCTCGGAGCCGAGCAGCATCGCGCCGTTGGTCTCGATGGTGACCTGGGCGATGATCGGGATGTCGCGGCCGGAGTCTTCGACGGCCCGCTTGGCGCCGATGACGGCGGCCTTGACCTGGAGCAGGTCCTGGCAGGTCTCGATGATCAGCGCGTCGGCGCCGCCCGCGATCAGGCCCGCGGCGTTGTCGCGGTAGGCGTCGCGCAGGTAGGCGTACGGCAGGTGGCCGAGGGTCGGGAGCTTGGTGCCGGGGCCCATGGAGCCGAGCACGAAGCGCGGCTGGTCGGGCGTGGACCAGTGGTCGGCGGCCTCGCGGGCGATCCTGGCCCCCGCCTCGGAGTATTCGAAGACGCGGTCGGAGATGTCGTATTCGCCGAGGGCGGCGAGGTTGGCGCCGAAGGTGTTGGTCTCGACGCAGTCGACGCCGACGGCGAAGTAGGCGTCGTGGACGCCGCGCACGATGTCGGGCCTGGTGACGTTGAGCACCTCGTTGCAGCCCTCGTGACCGTGGAAGTCGTCGAGCGTCGGGTCCTGGGCCTGGAGCATCGTGCCCATCGCCCCGTCGGCCACGATGACGCGCTGGGACAACACTTCTCGGAAGGACGGGGAGATGCTCATGGGGTAGAGCTTATCGGGTGCGCCTGGAGCCCTACTCGCAAGCGGCCCGTACGCCTGTTCGCTTTGGGCGCGAAATCGGGGCCTCCAGGGGCGTGAGCGTTCCGGTCCGGGGGACCCGGGCGGCCCTGGGATGGGTGCCGGGCGCTATCGTACCGACTGTCAATTGAACGCCGCGTCCAATTGGGGGTCTCCGTGACCTACCGCACCGTACTCGTCGGCACCGACGGCTCGTCCTCCTCCTTCCGCGCCGTCTCCGCGGCGGGGTCCCTGGCCGCGGCGACCGGCGCCACCCTGGTCCTGGCCTGCGCGTACCTGCCGATGCGGGAGAGCGAGCGCGCCGCGGCCGCCGACCGGCTGGGCGACCTCGCGTACAAGGTGGGCGGCTCCACCCCGGCCGACGACGCCCTGCGGGCGGCGCGCGGGCACGCCGTGGCGGCCGGCGCCTCCGACGTGGTCCTGGCCGCCGAGCAGGGGGACGCCGTGGACGTGCTCGTCTCGCTGGCCGCCCGGCACCGCGCCGACCTGCTGGTTGTGGGTAATCGCGGGCTCAACAGCCTGGCGGGGCGGCTGCTCGGCTCCGTGCCGTCCGCGGTCTCCCACCGCGCCGCCTGCGACGTCCTGATCGTCCGCACGACCGACGGCCGCTGATCCTTCCCCGCTTGTCTTACGCGCACGCGCGCGCGAGGGGCCGGCGGGCGTCCCCTGGCCTGAGTGGCGGGTGGCGCAGGTCGCGGGGAGATCACGTATGCACCGCAGCGGGTAGATACGTGGCCACAGGGGGCATATCAGGCGCATAGAACGGCACATTGCACACGAGGCACACCAGCCGCAGGGGACGCAAGCCCCGCAGCGGACACGTCCGGCGCAGCGCTTGCACAGGGCGCAGGAGGCACGGGTGTGCGGGAGGCGGACGGTGCTGGAGCGCAGGAGGCGAAGAGCGGCGACGCAGGGGACGTGGGGCCGGCGAGGCGTGGCGGCGTGGAAGCCAGGAGGGTCGCGGGTGGTGGAGAGGCGCCGGGGCGCGAGAGGCGGTCGAGTGCGGGAGCGCCGGTGGGGTGCGAGTACCGCAGGGACTCGGCGGTGCGCGAGGCGGGCAGGTGCGGGAGCGCCGGAGAGGCGCGGCGGCGTGAGCGGGTGCGGCTGCCGGAGAAGGGCAGGAGTGCGAACTGCGGGCGGGAGTGGGAGTCCAGGAGAGGCGTCGTGGCGGTGCGAGTGGTCCGGGGCGGGTTCGGGAGTGCAGGAGAGGCGTCGTGGCGGTGCGAGTGGTCGGGGCGGGTGTGGGCGTGCGGGAGAGGGTGTGGATGGAGCGGTGGGAGGGGTGGGGAGCGGGAGAGCGAGTGGGTGCAGGAGGGCTGGAGGGGTTGCGGGCGGTGGAGGCGGGATAAGGGTGCAGGAGGTACGGGTGACGCGGGGCGGCGTAGGGGTTTCGGACGGGTCCAGTGGCGGGCTGGGATGGGTGGTGGGGAGGCGCGGTGAGGTGTTCGCCTGAGGGGACGGCGATGGCGCGTTCGCACGTGAGACGCGGGTTGCGCATTCGCGGGGAGATCGGTGACGCCGAGTACTCCCGACCGCATAGGCTTAGCGAGACGATGGAGAGAGGAGGCGACACGTGATAGAGCTCGAAAGGCTCCCCGAGCTCGTAGACCCGGTGCTCATTGCCGCGTTCGAGGGGTGGAACGACGCGGGCGAGGCCTCCAGCGGTGTGATCGCCCATCTCGAGTCCGCCTGGAAGGCCGAGCCGCTGATCGCGCTCGACCCGGACGACTACTACGACTTCCAGGTCACCCGGCCCGTCGTGGAGATGGGCGAGGGGCTGACGCGTTCGATCGTGTGGCCGACGACGCGCCTGCTGCGCGCCCGCCCGCCGGGCCTGGAGCGCGACGTCGTGCTGCTGCGCGGCATCGAGCCCAACATGCGCTGGCGCTCGTTCTGCGCCGACATCATCGAGATCTGCCGCGAGCTGGGCATCGAGCTGGCCGTCATGCTGGGCGCGCTGCTCAACGACTCGCCGCACACCCGGCCCGTGCCCATTCTCGGCGGCGCGACGGACGAGGCGCTGGCCCGTTCGACGAACCTGGAGCTGAGCCGCTACGAAGGCCCGACCGGCATCGTCGGGGTGCTGCAGCACGCGTTCGGCGAGGCGGGGCTGGACGCCATCTCGCTGTGGGCGTCGGTGCCGCACTACGTGGCCCAGCCGCCCAACCCGAAGGCGACGCTCGCGCTGCTGCGCCGCCTGGAGGACGTGCTGGAGATCCCCATGCCCCTGGGCGACCTCGACGAGGAGGCCCGCGCGTGGGAGCGCGGCGTCGACGAGCTGGCCTCGCAGGACACCGAGGTGGCCGAGTACGTCAAGGAGCTGGAGGAGCGCAAGGACGCCGCCGAGTTGCCCGAGGCCAGCGGCGACGCGATCGCGGCGGAGTTCGAGCGCTACCTGCGCCGCCGCGACCGGGACACTGACAGCTAACCCTCAGGGATAAAAACCGCGAAATTTTCGGGATTTCGGGTAATAATCGGGGCCGTACAAGATTGCACCAAGTTGCGGCTCCAGACACAAAGCTCGATAAATCCAGAAAACACCCTCGGCTTCGCGCCGTGATGCCTACTCAACTGACCGCGCACGTTAGGCACGCCATGGCGACTTCCCATGTTGACCCGCACCAAAGAAGTCAGGACACCAGGCGCCGCATCCTCGAGATGGCCGTCTCCCTCCGGGAGGACCGCTCCGGGGGCTCCGTGGACCACTTCCTCGCGCTGTTGCAGGACCGCCTTCCGCTCTGGCTGAGCATTCTTCACAATCTCTCCTATCGCATCGGAAAAGGGTGCGTAGCGGACAACCTTCTCCCCATTGCCCGAGCGGGCATTAATTACTACATCGACGTACAAAGTGCGGCACTTCCCGCTTTCACCTCGCCGAACGTGACGGTCCGCTTCCGCGAGGCCGTCCGCGACACGGGGCTGGGGCCGCGCACCGAGGTCGCGCCGCTGGCCGCGTACCTGGCGGCCGAGCAGGACCTCGGCCGGATAGGGCCGGAGGTGGACCCCGAGGCCAGCGCGCGACTGCTGATCGCGGGCTGCTTCCACCGGGCCTACCTCGAGATGTTCGTCGGCGCCGACGCCGGCCCGACGCTGGAGGCCAGCGCTCGCGAGATCGTCCGCGAGCTGCGCCTCGATCCCGTCCCCGCCTGACGGCGGCAACACCCCGGCCCCGCCCGCGGCGACCCCGCGGGCGGGGCCGGGGTGTTCGCGCGCGCAAAACCGCGCGCGCAAAACCTTGCCACGAGGCTGAACGCGCGTTTAGCATGCCGAACATGTGTTCAGCGCATTCGGACCTGACCGCGCAGGCGAAGATCCGCGACGCGGCCATCGCCCACTTCGCCCGCGACGGCTTCCAGAAGACGAACCTGCGGGCCGTCGCCGCCACCGCGGGCGTGAGCGCCGCCCTGGTCATCCACCACTTCGGCAGCAAGGAGAAGCTGCGGAGCGCCTGCGACGACCATGTGCTCGGCGTGCTGGTACGGCGGGCGCACCAGGCGGGGACGCCCAACCTGCTGGGCGAGTTCATGGCGGACCCGGAGGAGTACCAGCTCAAGGTGCGCTACATGGTCCGGGCGATCGAGGAGGACACCCCCGCGGGCGGCAGGTTCGTCGACACGCTGGTGGCCGAGTCGGAGTCGATCCTGCGGGCCGGGATCGCCGAGGGTTCGGTGCGGCCGTCCTCGGACGTGCGGGCGATGGCCGTGCTCACCGTGCTGACCAGCCTCGCCATGCTGACCATGGCGCCACCCCTGACGCGCGCGCTCGGGCACGAAGGCTTCGGCCCCGAGGTCCTGCGCCGGATGACGCTGCCCACGCTGGAGCTCTTCACCCACGGCCTGTACGCGGACGACGCGCCGCTGAAGGCGGCCACGGCCGCCTGGGAGGCCTCTCAAGAGAACAGGGACGAATGACCGATGACGACCCCCATTCCCGCTCTGACCCCGCTCCAGGACACCCTGTGGCTGACACTGTGCGGCAGGGCGCTCGACAACCGCCTGCCCCGCCCCGTCCTGGGCGACCGGATGGCCGACGAGATCGTCCGCAAGGTCGGCTACGACTACGGCAAGCTCCACATCCCCTCCTCCAGCGCCCTCTACATCGCGCACCGGGCCAGGAAGCTGGACGAGATCGCCCGGCGCTTCCTCGCCCGCCACCCCGACGCGATCGGCCTCGATCTGGGGGCCGGCCTCGACAGCCGGGCGCTGCGCATCGCCCCGCCGCCCACCGCCGAATGGCACGACGTCGACTTCCCCGAGGTCCTCGCTGCCCGGCGGCGGCTACTGCCGGATGAAGCCAGGCCCCACGACCTCGCCGCGGACGTCACCGACCCCGCGTGGCTGGACGGCCTGCCCTCCGACCGGCCGGCGGTGATCGTCGCCGACGGGCTGATCGCGTTCCTCTCCCTGGAGGAGATGATCGCGCTGGTGAACCGCCTCATCGGCCACTTCCCCACCGGCGAGATCGCCTTCAACGGCTACAGCAAATTCGCCGTGTGGGCCCAGAAGCGGTTCGCCGTCGGCAAGAACATCATCGACGTCTCCAAGTTCCCCGGCCTCGACGACCCAAGGGAGCCCGAACGCTGGCACCCGAAGCTGAAGCTGGTCAAGGAGGTCCTGATGACGCGGGAGCCCGAGGTGGCCGGGTTCCCGGCATGGCTGCGGCTGATGAACCGCCTGACCGCGCCCAGCGCGGCGTTGTCGCGGAAGGGGAACGTGGTTCTCCACTACCGCTTCTAGGGTTAGACTGATTGTCAGTCGCACTGACGATCTGGAGAGCTGACCATGATTCTGATCACCGGCGGGCTGGGCTTCATCGGCACGCACACCACCCAGGCCCTGCTCGACCTCGGCGAATCCTGCGTGCTCGTCCAGCGCAGGCCCGCCGTGCTGCCCGAGAGGTTCGCGGACGCGCCCGTCGTCGTCGAGCAGGCCGACCTCACCGACGAGGCGGCCCTCCTGGCCGTCGGCGAGCGGCACAAGATCACCGGCATCGTGCACCTCGCCGGGTCCATCCCGTGGCCGCCCGGCGCGTACCAGCCCCTGGAGGGCGCGGACAAGTCCATCCGGAGCCTCCTGAACGTGTTCCGCGCCGCGAGCGAGTGGCAGGTGACGCGGCTCGGCCTGGCCAGCACGATCGGCGTGTACGGCGGCGTCACCGGCGAGGGCGCGCTCCAGGAGGACCTCCCCCTGCCGATGACGTCACCCCACCCGATCCCGGCGTTCAAGAAGATCGGCGAGCTGCTCGGCGACCATCTGGCCGGGGCCATGGGCCTCGACGTGGTCCACTACCGCATCGGCGCGATCTGGGGGCCGCTCGGCCATCCCCAGTCGCCGTTCTTCGCCGCTCCCCAGCTCGTGCACGCCGCCGCGCGCGGCACCGAGCCCGACCTGTCCACGTTGCGCGCCGGCGCGTACATGGAGGACGGCATCGACCTGTGCTACGCGAAGGACTGCGGCCGCGCTCTCGCGCTGCTCCAGCTCGCGGACCGGCTGGCGCACCGCACGTACAACGTGGCCTCCGGGAGGGCGACGACCAACGGCGAGGTCGCTGCGGCGATCAGGAAGCTCGTCCCCGGCGCCCGGGTCGGCCTCCCGGAGGGCCGCGACCCCGCCGCGCAGAACACCTGGCTCGACATCACCCGCCTGCGCGAGGACACGGGATACGAACCCGCCTACGACCCCGAGCGGGCGGTCGCCGACTACCTGGCCTGGCTGCGCGCCGCGAACGAGCGTTAGGCGCGGGCGCTCAGCCTCCGAGCGCGGCCAGGCGGCCGACCGTACCGTTGACGGCCTGCATGTACACGGACTCGGTCAGCTCGGCGACGCGCGCCCAGCCGTACCTGTCGCGGGCCCTGCGAGCCCCGGCGGCGGCGAGCGCCGCCCGCCTGCCCGGGTGGTCGAGGATGTCGCTCAGCGCCCTGGCCAGGGCGCGCGGGCGGCGCGGCGGCACCAGGATGCCGCAGCCGGCGACCGTGTCCAGGTGTCCCCCGACCGCCGAGGCCACGACGGGCACGCCGCAGGCCATCGCCTCGATCGCCACCATGCCGAACGGCTCGTACCACGGCACCGTCACCAGGACGTCGGCCGAGCGCATGAGGGCCGGTACGTGCTCGCGGGGCACGCTGCCGATCACGTGGACCCGGCGTTCGAGCCCGTACGCCCGTGCCAGCTCGTACAGCCTGACCGCCTCCTCGTCGTCCTGGCGGCCGCCCGCGATCACCAGGTCGGCGTCCGGGATCCGGCGCAGCGCCCTGATCACGGTGTCCACGCCCTTGCGCGGCACCAGCCTGCCGATGCTGAGGATCAGCTTGCCGCCCGTGCGCGGCGCCACCGGCCCGCCGGGGCGGAACACCGACAGGTCCACCCCGCACGGCACGACCGCGATGCGGCGTTCGGGGACGCCCATCGCGCGCAGTTCGGCCACCTCGTCGCCGCAGGTGGCCAGCACGGCGTCGGCGCGCCTGCCGATCGCGCGCTCGGCGTCGATCCGGTGGGCGGGGCTGGTGTCGGCGTCGCCCTGCCAGCGCCGCTTGACGGTGCCGAGCGCGTGGAACGTCTGCACCACCGGCACCCCGCCGGCCGCCCGCAGCGCCGCCTGCCCGCTCATCCAGAAGTGGGCGTGGACGACGTCCGGGGGGCTCGCGGCCCAGCGGTCGGCCAGGCGCTCGGTGAACTCGGCCAGGTACGGGGGCAGCTCGTCCTTGGGGACGGGGACCGGCGGCCCGGCCGTGACGTACTCGACCGTGACGCCCGGCGCCATGGTCACCGACCCGGGCTGCCGCCCGGACGAGCGCCGGGTGTGGACGACGACCGTGTGCCCGCGCCCGGCCAGCGCGCGGGCCAGTTCGGCGACGTGGACGTTCTGGCCGCCGGAGTCGACGTCGCCGACCTGCGCCAGCGGGTCCGCGTGCTCGGAGATGAGATCGACCTTCACTGCGTCAGCTCCCTCACTGCCTTGACCACCTGCTCGCTTGTCACGTGGGACAGGCACGGGTGCCCGGGCACCGGGCAGGCGCGCGCCCCGCTTGCGCGGCAGGGCGCCTCCTGGTCTCCGAGCAGCACCGTGGGCACCCCGTACGGAGCCCACCGCGCCGCGGGGACGACGGGGGCGAACAGGCTCACGACCGGCGTCCCGACCGCCGCCGCCAGGTGCGCGGGACCGGTGTTGCCGGCCACGAGCACCCCGGCGCCGTCGATGACGGCGGCGAGTTCGGCGAACGTGGTCATGCCTCCGAGATCGACGGCGACGCCGCCGGCCACGTAGGCGGTGAGGTCACGTTCGTTGCCGGTCACGACGACCCGGTGTCCGTCCTGCGCCAGCTCCCGTACGGTCCGCCTATGCCGTTCGGCCGGCCAGGTCCGCGCGGGGGCCGATACCCCTGGGTGCACCACGACGTACGTGCCTTTGCCGGCATCGGCGCCGGCATCCAGCAGTTGCCCCAAATTTCCGCCTATATCCGGCAATGGCCGCTGAACAGCGAGTTTGCCGTCATCGCCCGTCGGCAACTCGAACCCGGCCGCCCTGGCGACCGCCAGCATCCGCTCCGCCTCGGGCACGTCGACGCTCTCGTCCACGACGTGCCGGACGTCCAGGAGCGAGCCGGGGTAGTCGTCGCTGATGGCGGTGATCCTGGGGACGCCGGCCAGCCTGAGCAGCAGGGCCAGCGGGAGCGCCGACTGGTGGAACGAGGTGAGGATCACCGCCTCGTCGACGCCCGCGAGCCGGCCGACCAGGTCGGCCGCCTGTCCCTTGGTGACGGGCGGCGGGGTGTGGTCGATCCACGGGGCCCGCCATTCGATCACCCGGTCCACGCCGGGCAGCAGCTCGGCCGCCGGCCTGCCGTCCGGGCCGGCCAGGAAGACCAGCTCGCGGGCCAGCGTGCGCACGGCCCTTACGGCGGGCCCGGCCAGCAGCACGGCGCCGGCCCCGTCCAGCCGCGCCACCAGCACCCGGCCCCGGTCGCCCGGGCCGCGGTGGCTCGCGGCGCGCACGGCCCGTCTCCTGGCCGACGCGCGCGGGACCGTTCTCATCCTCCGGCGCGGGGCCGGGTCGCACAGCACCGCTCCCGGCATGCGACCGTTCATCGCCGCCTGCGCGCGCGGGCACCAGGCGGCCGGCTCGTGGAAGATCGCGTCGATGCCGAGAAACCTCATCGTTCCCCCTCAGAGGACGGGAACCGCTACCGAGAGGAGCGATGCCCAAACCTTCCCCACGCCCATGAGATGCGCAAACAGGAGAAACGGCCTGGACTTGGTCACGCTAAGTAGTTGTTTGCCTGGTTAGGCCCCGGGTAGCTGGCGGGCACGCGACGGAGGTGGAAGGTGTTCGAAAAGCGACGTCCCGGCGCGGTGCTCTTCGACCGGGACGGGACCTTGATCAGGGACGTGCCGTACAACGGCGACCCGGACCTCGTCGAGCCCATGCCGGGCGCGGTGGAGGCGGTGGCCAGGCTCAGACGGGCCGAGGTGCCGGTGGCCGTGGTCACCAACCAGTCCGGCGTGGCCAAGGGTCTGTTGTCCCCGGACGACATGGATCAGGTGAACGCCCGGGTGGAGGAGCTGCTGGGGCCGTTCGACGCGTGGGCGATCTGCGTGCACGACGACGCCGACGGCTGCACCTGCCGCAAACCGGCCCCCGGGCTCGTGATCAGAGCCGCCGCCGTGCTCGACGTCAGCCCCCGCGACTGCGTGGTCGTGGGGGACATCGGCAGGGACATGGAGGCGGCCAGGGCCGCCGGGGCCAGGGGCATCCTGGTCCCCACCCCGCAGACGTGCCAGGAGGAGATCCTGCAGGCCGCCGAGGTCGCGGACGACCTGATCGACGTCGTCGACCTGGTGCTCAGCGACGCGGAGGCGCCGGTGCCGGCCATCAGCGCGCCGTGGGCCCGCGCCCTTGGTTGGAGCCGCTGGTGAGCCGGCGGAGGTATGAGAGCAGGTCGGCTGGGTAGACGCGAGCAACATGATGATGCTCGACTGGACCCGCAGGGCCGCCTGCCTCGAACTGGACCCGGAACTGTTCTTCCCGATCTCTCTGGAAGGGCCGAGCCAGTCGCAGGCCGAACGGGCCAAGCATGTGTGCGCCGGCTGCCCCGTACGTGAGCCTTGCCTGGAGTACGCGCTGACCACGCGGCAGGCGTACGGCGTGTGGGGCGGCACCGACCCGCAGCAGCGCAGGGAGCTCGCCGTGCGCTCGGCAGCCTGAACGACGCCCCTCAGCCGAACGGGGCTCAGCCGGGCAGGGCCGCCGCCAGGAAGCGCTCCCGCTCGGCCGCCTCCAGGTGGTCGCTGAACAGCACGCCGTCGAGATGGTCGACCTCGTGCTGCAGCACCCTGGCCAGCACCCCCAGCGCGCGGACCGTCACAGGCTTGCCCATCATGTCGCGGCCACGCGCTGTGACCATGTAGGAACGTTCCAGTGGCCACCACAGCCCCGGCGCCGACAGGCACGCCTCGTCGGCCGTGACCCGCCGCTCCGACAGCTCCAGGCGGGGGTTGACCAGATGGCCCGACTTGCCGTCGTAGGAGTAGACCACCACCCGTACCGGCTCGCCCACCTGCGGCGCCGCCAGGCCCGCGCGGCCGGCGCCGGCGCGCATCGTGGCGGTCAGCGACTTGACCAGGCGCCGCAGCTCCCGGTCGAAGTCTTGCACCGGCTCCGCGACCGAACGCAGCACCGGATCGTCGAACGTGCGAATAGGCCGGACCGTCACCCGCAACTCCCCGATAGGCCACGTCGTCACCGTCAACGTTTCCCGTGACCGCGCCTCGCCAATCCCTGAGGGCCTGGCTTGTAGCACAGCGGTAACAGAGGGGACCCGCGGGCGAAACCACCCGAAAGCAGTATCGGAGGGTGATCTCACTTGCGTCACACGTGCCTGTGATGCCTGGCCGGGTGCTCGGGGCCCGGCCAGGCATCTTCGACTACCTGGAGGTGCCGGCATGAGCGTGCTTGCCCTTGAGGGCGGATCTTCCCCGGAGACGGCCCCCGACGCCCTGTCGGGCTTCACGGTCGGCGTGACCGCGACGAGGCGGCGCGAGGAGTTCGGCGCGCTGCTGGAGCGGCGCGGCGCCCGCGTGGTCAGCGCCCCCGCGATCCGGCTGGTCCCGCTGGCCGAGGACGCCGACCTGCTCGCCGCGACCCGGCTCAGCCTGGCGGAGCCGCTCGACGACGTGGTGGTCACCACCGGCGTCGGCTTCCGCGGGTGGATGGCCGCCGCCGAGGGCTGGGGCCTGTCGTCCGACCTGGGCGAGCACCTGGCCAACGCGCGGCTGCTGACCCGCGGTCCCAAGGCCCGGGGCGCGGTGCGCGCCGCCGGCCTCAACGACCACTGGACGCCCGCCACCGAATCGTGCCAGGAGGTCAAGCAGTACCTGCTCGACCAGGACCTGCACGGGCGGCGCATCGCGGTGCAGCAGCACGGCGAGCCGCTCAGCGACTTCGTGGCGGACCTGCGCCGGGCGGGGGCCGAGGTGATCGAGATCCCGGTCTACCGGTGGCTGCCGTACCGCGACATCTCGCCGCTGCGCCGCCTCATCAGCCAGACCATCTCCGGCTCGGTGGACGCGGTGGCCTTCACCAGCGCGCCCGCCGTGCACGCGATGCTGGGCGCGGCCCGCGCCGAAGGGCTGGAGGAGTCGCTGCTGTCGGCGTTCAGCGGAACGGTCGTGGCCGCCTGCGTCGGGCCCGTCACCGCCGAACCGCTGACCTCGCGCGGCGTGCCGACGCTGCAGCCCGAACGCTCGCGCCTCGGCGCGCTGGCCCGAGCCCTGGCCCGGCACCTGCCCGAGCACGGGGTGACCCGGCTCGTGGCGGGCGAGCACCGGCTGGAGATCCGCGGCCACGCGGTGGTGGTGGACGGCGAGCTGCGCCCGCTGCCCCCGGCCCCGATGGCGGTGCTCAAGCGCCTGGCCGACAAGCCGGGTCACGTGGTGTCCCGCGCCGACCTGCGTACCGTGCTGCCCGGCAGCGTCGCCCGCGACTCCGCCGAGCACGCGGTGGAGATGGCGATCACGCGGCTGCGGCGGGCGCTCGGGCCGAGCGGGATCGTGGAGACGGTGGTCAAGCGCGGCTACCGGCTCGCCTGCCAGTACGAGGCGGGGCTGTGATCGAACGTACGGCCACGCTCGTCCTGGCCGCGCACGGCACGCGGAGCGCCGCCGGGGAGTCGACCCTGTCGGCCCTGGCGGAGACGGTCAGGATGGCCCGTCCCGGGCACCGGGTCGAGCTGAGCTACCTCGAGATCAGCTCGCCTCTGCTGTCCGACGTGCTGCCCGCCGTCCGCGGACCCGTGGTCGTCGTCCCGCTGCTGCTGGCGGGCGGCTACCACGCCCACATCGACCTGCCGGAGGTCATCGCCTCCCGCCGCCCCGACGCCGTGGTCGCCGGCTGGCTGGGGCCGCACCGGCTGCTGACCTCCGCGCTGGCCCGCAAGCTGGCGCGCGCGGGCCTGCGCGCCACGGACGCGGTCCTGCTCGGGGCCGCGGGCTCCTCCGACCCGTCCGCCCTCGCCGACGTCCGCGCCGCCGCCCACCGGCTCGCCGTACGCCTGGCGCGGCCGGTCACGGCCGCCTTCGCCTCGGCCGGCTCGCCGTCCCTGGAGGAGGCCATGGAACGGCTCGCCTCGACCCCGGCCGCCCGGGTGGCCATCGCCTCGTACGTGCTCGCGCCCGGCCACTTCCACGACCGGCTGGCCTCGGCGGGAGCGGGGCTGGTGAGCGACCCGCTCGGCCCGGACCCGGACGTGGCGGCGCTCATCTGGCACCGCTACGACACCGCCCTCACCAGCCGCCACGCGCTCCCCCGGCATTCACCCGGCCTGCACCAGGCGTCCCTCTAGCGGAGGTTGCGACGCCCCGCCGAGCGCCGTTCGACCCGGCGCTCGCGGGACGGTGTCAGAGAGCGATGCCCAGGAGGGCGTCGGTGAGATCGCGGACCAGGGCGGGCGCTGTGGCGTCGGGGCCGCCCTGGGCGAGGGCCTCGTCGACCCAGGCGTCGACGGCGGCCAGGGCGCCCGGCGAGTCGAGGTCGTCGGCCATCCGGGCGCGTACCGTGGACAGCAGTTCGCCGGCGCGCGGCCCCGACGGCAGCGCCACCGCCTCCCGCCACCGCGCCAGCCGCCGCTCGGCGTCGGCCATCAGGGACGGGACATACTCCCAGTCCGCGCGGTAGTGGTGGGCCAGCAGCACCAGCCGGACCGCCATCGGGTCGTGGGCCACCCGCAGCCTGGACACGAACACCAGGTTGCCCTTGGACTTGGACATCTTCTCGCCGTCCAGCGCCACCATGCCCGCGTGCGTGTAGAACTTGGCGAACGGCCACTCGCCGGTGAGGGCGTGCCCCTCGGAGGCGCCGCACTCGTGGTGCGGGAAGATCAGGTCCGAGCCGCCGCCCGCGACGTCGTAGCCGCCCCCCAGGCTGTCCAGGGCGATCGCCGTGCACTCGATGTGCCATCCGGGCCGCCCCCGGCCCAGAGAGGAGTCCCAGGCGGGCTCTCCGGACCGCTCGGCCCGCCACAGCAGCCAGTCGAGAGGGTGGCGCTTGCCCGCCCTGTCGGGGTCGCCTCCGCGTTCGGCGAACAGGGCCAGCATCTCCGCCTCGTCGTAGCCGGACACCTGGCCGAACTTGGGGGCGTCGGCCACGCTGAAGTAGACGTCGCCGTCCAGGCCGTACGTGACGCCCTTGGCGGACAGCTTGGAGATCAGCTCGGCCACCCTGCCGACGACCTCGGTGACGCCCACGTACTCGCGGGGCGGCAGGATCCGCAGCGCCTCCATGTCGCCGCGGAACAGCTCGATCTCCCGCTCGGCCAGCTCACGCCAGTCGACACCGGTCTGCTCGGCCCGCTCCAGCAGCGGGTCGTCCACGTCGGTCGCGTTCTGGGTGTAGTGGACCTCGTGGCCCGCGTCCCGCCACATCCGGCCGACGAGATCGAAGGCGTGGTAGGTGTTGGCGTGGCCGAGGTGGGTGGCGTCGTAGGGGGTGATGCCGCAGACGTACATCCTGGCGGTCGGCCCCGGATCGGTCTGCCTCACCTGCTTGGCCGAGGTGTCATAGAGACTCAGCGGAATGCTCTCACCTGGGAGCTTTGGAACGTTCTGGGCAGCCCACGATCTCATGTGTTTGAGCCTATCTGTCCCGATCAGCGGTCAGGTCAGTGAACTGGTACGTCACGTCCTCCGCCGAGAGTGAGACCTCCATCACCGACAGGGAGGCGAAGATGCGCCCGCCGGGGAGTTCGTGCCGGACGATGAGCGCGCCGGGGTCGGCGGACGGCTCCGCCTTGATGAGCTCGCTCCAGGCCTCGCTCTCGAACCTGGGCAGGTACACGACGACCCGTGCGCTCGCCGGGTCCAGGCCCGTGTTCACGATCATGCTGACGCCGTCGGGCAGGTCGGTGGTGGTCAGCCGGTCGCCGTCCCAGCTGAACATGCGGATCCGCGCCAGGTCGGCGAGCACCAGGTGGAAGGGGTCGTAGCGGGTCAGGTCGGGGCCGGGCGGCTCGCCGGTGGACACGGCCCGCAGCGCCAGGTCGCCGCGCGAGAGCCGGTCCGGCTCCGGCGCGTGCCGGCCGCGCCCGTTGAGCAGCGCGGCGGCGCGGCGGGCCGCCGGGTTGACGGCCAGCCAGGTGCCGCCGGCCTTGAGGTCGCGCCCGCCGACCACGCCCGGATGCTCCGGCCAGTGCTCGCCCGGCGCCTCCCACGGGCGGTCGGTGAACTCGTCTCTGACGCCCATGAGGGTGAGCGTCCGCCCGGGTTTCACGATCAGCGTGCACATGGGGCAAAGGGTAATAAACGGGCTTCGGCCGCCGCCGGGAGGGGCGGGCCCTGACGGGCCCGGGAACGCTTTAGATCGGGGGCCAGGGGATGGCGGGCCAGCCTTCGGAGGGGTACGGATGCACGCCGGTGTCCAGCAGCCGCCTGACCCGCTGCCAGGTGGCCTCGACCTCCTCCAGGCTCAGCAGCTCGCGCAGCCTGCGCCCGAGGGCGCCGGACTCGATGTCGCGCTCCAGTTTGGCCAGCACGGCCACCGCCTCGCGGGCGAGGGGCTTGCCGCGCCACTGCCACAGCACGGTGCGCAGCTTGTCCTCGACGGAGAAGCAGACCCCGTGATCGACCCCGTAGACGTGCCCCGTGGGCAGCGGCAGCAGGTGGCCGCCCTTGCGGTCGGCGTTGTTGACGATCGCGTCGAACACCGCCATCCGGCGCACCAGCGGATTTCGGCTCTTGACCAGCCGCTGGAGGTCGATCTCGCGCTCGGTGTCGATCCAGAGCTGGACCATGCCGGGGCCGAAGGGGCCGTCGCGGTAGACGGTGGGCGGCACGATGTTCCAGCTGGTCGCCTGCGACACCTCGAACGCGGCCACCTCCCGGGCGGCCAGCGTGCCGTCGGGGAAGTCCCACAGGGGGCGCTCGCCGCGTACCGGCTTGTAGACGCAGGCGGCCGAGCGGGAGCCCAGCTTGACCGAGCAGTAGAGCGTCATGTTGGTGGCCTCGACGAGGCGGCCGGCCACCTCCAGCCGGCCGTCGCGCAGCAGCACGAGGGCCTCGTCCTCCTGCATGGACGGCGGTTGCCGGGACGGCTTGACTACCGGCTCGCTCTCCGGAGCGGTCATGAAGCCGCCTCACCCCCGCGATATCCGTTGAGGCGCACGCAGACATGCCCGGAAGCGTCGAGCGGCTGTCCGCACAGCGGGCACGGTGGCCTGCCCGCGGAGACGATCTCGAGGGCCCGCTGGGTGAAGGCGCGAGCGGCTCCCGCGCTGATGCGCACCCGCAGCACCGCGGGGTCGGCGGCCTCGACGTCTTCCTCGTCGACGACCTCCTGCGCCTCGATCACCACTTGCGACCTCTCCGCGTCCCAGGCCAGTGCCATGGTGCCCACCCGGAAGTCCTCGGCGACGGGCACCTCGAGCGGCGCGTCGTCGGCCAGGTCGGCCGGGGCCAGCGCCGGGACGTGCGCGGTGCCCCCGCTCAGGCGCAGCACCTCGTCCAGCAGCTCGTCCAGCCTGCCCGCGAGGGCGGCGACCTGCAACTTCTCCAGCGCCACCGTGGTCAGTCTGCCCTCGGCCCTGGCCTGCAGAAAAAAGGCGCGCGCGCCCGGCTGCCCCAGGGCACCGGCGACGAACCTCTCTGGTGGGTCGTAGTCGAAGACCGGCATACGCTGACCTTACGTGGTTCCGGGTCCGCCGCCGACGGCGGCATCGCTCCCGGTGATGTTTTCTCCCCCGTCTTTCTCCTCCGAATCCTCGGGGAGCCGCAATTCCCCCATATCGTTGAGCTTGAGAACAAAGGGGCGCAGGGGGGCATAGCGAATGATGGTCAGGGCCGCAGGATCGGCTGTTATCCGCTGAAAGTGATCGAGGTGCAGGCCCAGAGCGTCCGCGACGATCGATTTGATCACGTCGCCGTGGCTGCAAACCAGGTAGACAGCCTTCTCCCCCAGGCGTTGATTCCACTCCCGGACCGCCGCGACGGCCCGGTGTTGCATACCGGCCAGGGACTCCCCTTCCGGAAATGTCACGGCACTGGGATGCGCCTGCACCACCTGCCACAGCGGCTCCTGGGCGAGCTCCTTCAGCGGGCGGCCGGTCCAGCCACCGTAGCCGCACTCGATGAACCGGTCGTCGATCAGCACGTCCATCCCGCGCCCGTCGGCGACCGCGTGGGCCGTCTCCCGGCAGCGTTCGAGGGGGCTGGAGACGACGGCGTCCAGCCTGACGCCCGCGACGCGGGCCGCCAGGGCCTCGGCCTGCGCCCGGCCGGCCTCGCTCAGATGCACCCCCGGCGTACGCCCGGCCAGCACCGGGCCGGTGAGGTCCGTCAGCCCGTGGCGGGCCAAAAGCAGCGTGGTCACCCGGCAAGTGTCTCAGGCGTGGATCACAACATTTCACCGTGGGCCGCCGCGGCCGCGCCAACCGCGAACAACAGTGGTGCGTCAGCCCGATGAGCAGGTTTCTTGTTGGTAACCTGGCGGGATCATGCAGCAGCGCTATGTCGGCCACAGTGGCCTGTCGGTGTCCCGGCTGGGGCTCGGCACGATGACCTGGGGGCGTGACACCGACGCCGACGAGGCGGCCGCCCAGCTCCGGACGTTCCTGGACGCGGGTGGCAATCTCGTCGACACGGCCGACGTCTACACCGGTGGCGACTCGGAGCGGCTGCTGGGCCGGATGCTGCGTGACTCGGTGCCGCGTTCGGAGCTGGTGATCTCCACCAAGGCCGTGGTGACGCCGACCGGCCGCCGGCCGCGCGACGCCTCCAGGCGCCACCTGATCGCCGCGGTCGACGACTCGCTCAACCGGCTCGGGCTCGACTACGTCGACCTGTGGCAGCTGCACACGTACGACGCCGAGGTGCCGATGGAGGAGACACTGGCCGCGCTCGACGCGATCGTCTCCTCCGGACGCGCCGTCTACGCGGGCGTGTGCGACTACACCGGCTGGCAGCTGGCCGTCGCGGCGGTCACCCAGAAGATGATCCCCGGCCGCATCCCGATCACCTCTGCGCAGGCCGAATACTCGCTGCTGGCCCGCGAGCCCGAGCGCGAGCTGCTGCCCGCCGCCGCCGAGCTGGGCGTGGGCGTGCTGGCCTGGTCGCCGCTGGGCCGCGGGGTGCTGACCGGGAAATACCGCACCGGCATCCCGGCCGACTCCCGGGCCGCCACCCCGCACTTCGCCGACTTCGTCCGGCCGTACCTGGATGAGCGCAGCCGCAGCGTCGTCGAGTCGGTCATGACCGCCGCCGACGGGCTCGGCGTCTCACCGCTGGCGGTCGCCCTGTCCTGGGTCCGCGATCAGCCGGGGGTCGCCTCGGCCATCGTCGGAGCCCGTACGCACGCGCAGCTCACGGGGGCCCTGACGGCCGAGGACGTGGTGCTGCCCATAGAGATCCGAGATGCCCTCGATGACGTGTCGTCACTCGACTGACCCCTCGCCCCAGGAACGAGAGACCCCCTCGCGTATCACTACTCGATACCGAATCGCAACTTTACCTGCCAAACGCCTGCGTCTCATGTCCGATGTCCATAAAGATTTCCCCCGGAAGCGACGCAGGAGGGGACGGATGGGGAGCAGGGCCGCGATCTCGGCTGGAGTTCTCGCGGTGGCGCTGGCGGCCGTCCCAGGGGCCGCGACAGCCGCGGCGGCCGACGCGCAGGACTGTACGCGCGACGGGGGCCTGCTCTCAGGGGTGACCAACACACTGTGCGACGTGGTGAACACGCTCACCGGCACGGTCGACACCCTGACCGGCGGGACCACCAAAAAGGTGACGGACGGCGTGAACGACACCACCGACGAGGTGCTCGGCCGGGTCGGAGAGGTGGCGCCGACCGCCAAGGCCACGCCTGACACCAAGTCCTCGGCGTCGCCCTCCACCTCCGCGCCGGGGCAGGAGGACGACCCTCAGGACAGCGCCTGCCGGCCGGGGCAGGCCTGCGTGGGCGAGGAGGACATGCAGAAGCTCTCCCCCTCGCCCGTCCCCTCTCCCTCGCGTTCGTCGCGGCCCCGCGAATGGGGCGTGGAATCCCTGCCCAGCAAGAGGCCCACGGCGCCGGAGCAGCGCCCGCAGACCGTGGACACGGGGCGGCCGGTGATCGAGAAGGAGACGAAGGTCGACACGGACGAGCCGCGGGTGGACCTGCTGTGGCCCAATCCGTTCGCCCATGAGCTGACCCTGCCGATGCAGGACAAGCGGGTGGTACGGCCCAGCCCGCCCGCCTCGGACGTGCTGGGGACGGCGCTGACGATCGCGCTGCTGGGGTCGGCGGTGCTGGCCACGCGGATCGTCCAGCAGCGGCGCCAGCGCACGGAGCCGATGGAGTCGATCCCCTTCGAACCGGCGCGCGCCGGAAGCGGCCCCGGCGCCGGCAACGGCCATCACCGCGTGGCCTGAGCGGCCGCGCACCCAGGAGCGGGCCCGCGCCCGGTGGAACCCCCGCGCATCGAAAAGCGGGGCCCCGCGACCCGCGAGACCCCGCAACAGCCTCGGATCAGGAGCCGACGGCGTGGACGCCGCCGTCCACGTGGACGATGTCGCCGGTCGTCGCCGGGAACCAGTCCGACATGAGCGCCACGCACGCCTTGGCCGCCGGAATCGTGTCCGACAGGTCCCAGCCCAGCGGGGCCTTCGCCGGCCAGCTGTCCTCGAACTCCTTGAAGCCCGGGATCGACTTGGCCGCCATGGTGCGCAGCGGACCGGCCGCCACCAGGTTGACGCGGATGTTGTGCGGCCCCAGGTCGCGGGCGAGATAGCGGCTGCACGACTCCAGGCCCGCCTTGGCCACGCCCATCCAGTCGTAGACGGGCCACGCCTTCGTGGCGTCGAAGTCGAGGCCCACGACCGCCCCGCCCTCCTTCATGAGGGGCAGGCAGGCCACGGCGAGGGACTTGAACGAGTAGGTCGACACGTGCAGGGCCGTGGCGACGTCCTCCCACGTGGTGTTGAGGAAGTTGCCGCCCAACGCCGTCTGCGGAGCGAAGCCGATCGAGTGGACCACGCCGTCGAGGCCGTCCACGTGCTCGCCCACCCGCGCCGCGAGCGTGTCGAGCTGCTCGTTGCTCTGGACGTCGAGCTCCAGCACCGGCGCCGGCTCCGGCAGCCGCTTGGCGATGCGCTCGACCAGGCTCAGCCGGCCGAACCCGGTGAGCACCACCGTGGCGCCCTCCTCCTGGGCCAGCTTGGCCACCGAGAAGGCGATCGAGGCGTCGGTGAGCACGCCCGTCACGAGGATCCGCTTGCCTTCGAGAATTCCCACGTCAGTGCCCCATTCCGAGTCCGCCGTCGACCGGGATCACGGCCCCGGTGATGTAAGAGGCGTCGTCGCCGGCCAGGAAGCGTACGACGCGTGCCACCTCCTCGGGCGCCGCCTGGCGGCCGAGGGGGATGCGGGAGACGATCGCCTCCTGGTCGAGGTCGGCCGTCATGTCGGTGGCCACGAAGCCGGGCGCGACCACGTTGACCGTGATGTTGCGCGAGCCGTACTCGCGGGCCAGGGAGCGGGCGAAGCCGACCAGCCCGGCCTTGGAGGCGGCGTAGTTGGCCTGGCCGGCCTGGCCGGACAGGCCGACCACCGAGGAGATGAGGACGATCCGGCCGCGCTTGAGCTTCATCATCGGGCGGATGGCCCGCTTGGCCACGCGGTAGGCGCCCGTCAGGTTGGCGTCGATGACGTCGGTGAAGGTGTCTTCCTTCATCATCGCCAGCAGCGTGTCCTTGGTGATGCCGGCGTTGGAGACGAGGACCTCGACCGGGCCCTGCTCCGCCTCGACCTTGTCGAACGCGGCCTCGACGTCGGCCATGCTGGTGACGTCGCAGCGCACGCCGAACAGGCCCTCGGGCGGCTCCCCCGATCGGTAGGTGACCGCGACGGCGTCGCCGGCCGCGGCGAGTTCACGGGCGATCGCGAGGCCTATGCCGCGATTGCCCCCGGTGACGAGTACAGAGCGTGCCATGGCACCAGACGCTATCTCCTACCGGCGGGTATGCGGTTGTCCGGGTGGCACAAGATCACAGGGTTAGGATCGTGGACATGCGCCAGATCGATCCCGACTTCCTGGAGCTGCCGCTGCGGCAGCTGGCGGACGCCGCCCTGCAACGCGCCCGCGAACTCGGCGCCGAGCACGCCGACTTCCGGCTCGAACGCGTCAGAGCCGAGACGCTCAGCCTTTATGACGCCCGGCTCGAAGGCGCCATGGACGCCGACGACCTGGGCTACGCCGTGCGTGTCGTCAAGGGCGGCACGTGGGGGTTCGCGGCGGGCATCCACCTGACGCCGCAGGCCGCCGCGGCCGTGGCCGAGCAGGCCGTGCGGGTGGCGGAGGTGAGCGCCCCGATCAACCGCGAGCCCATCGAGCTGGCGCCCGAGCCGGTGCACGCCGAGGCCGTGTGGGTGTCAGAGTACGACGTCGACCCGTTCGAGGTCTCCTCGGCCGACAAGGTGAGCCTGCTGGCCGACTGGTCGGCCGGCCTGCTGAAGGGCGCCGATCACGTGTCGGCGCGGCTGCTGCAGGTCAAGGAGCAGAAGTTCTACGCCGACACGGCCGGCACGGTCACCACGCAGCAGCGGGTGCGGGTGCACCCGAAGCTCAACGCGATGAAGGCGCACGAGAGCGGCTTCGACGACATGTCGACGCTCGCGCCGCCGGTCGGGCGCGGCTACGAATACCTGACGGGCACGGGCTGGGACTGGCAGGGCGAGCTGGCCAGGCTGCCCGAGCTGCTGGCCGAGAAGCTGGCGGCGCCCTCCGTCGAGGCGGGCGACTACGACCTGGTCATCGACCCGTCCAACCTGTGGCTGACGATCCACGAGTCGATCGGCCACGCGACCGAGCTGGACCGGGCGCTCGGCTACGAGGCGGCCTACGCGGGCACCAGCTTCGCCACGTTCGACCAGCTGGGCGAGCTGGTCTACGGCTCGCCGCTGATGAACGTGACCGGCGACCGCACGGTCACGCACGGCCTGTCCACGATCGGCTACGACGACGAGGGCGTGCAGGGGCAGAGCTTCGACATCGTCAAGGACGGCATCCTGGTCGGCTACCAGCTCGACCGGCGGATGGCCCTGATGAAGGGGCTCGGGCGGTCCAACGGGTGCGCGTTCGCCGACTCGCCGGGGCACATGCCGATCCAGCGCATGGCCAACGTGTCGCTGGCGCCCGCACCGGACGGCCCCTCCACCGACGAGCTGATCTCGGGCGTCGAGCGGGGGATCTACATCGTCGGCGACAAGAGCTGGTCGATCGACATGCAGCGCTACAACTTCCAGTTCACCGGGCAGCGGGCGTACCGGATCTCCCACGGGAAGCTGGCCGGGCAGGTCAGGGACTTCGCCTACCAGGCGACCACGACGGACTTCTGGCAGTCGATGGAGGCCGTCGGCGGGCCGCAGACATACGTGCTCGGGGGCGCCTTCAACTGCGGCAAGGGCCAGCCGGGCCAGGTTGCGCCGGTCAGCCACGGCTGCCCGTCGGCGCTGTTCAGGGGCGTGCGGATCCTCAACACCGTTCAGGAGGGTGGCAAAGCATGAGGCCGCAGGAGATGGTCGAGAAGGCTCTGGAGCTCTCGGCGAACGACGACTGCGTGGTGCTGGTGGACGAGAAGTCCACGGCCAACCTGCGGTTCGCGGGCAACACGCTCACCACGAACGGCGTCGCCCGCTCCGCCCGGCTGACCGTGATCTCGATCGCGGGGCAGAGCGTCGGGGTCGTGTCGCGGGCCGCCGTACGCGAGGATCAGCTCGCGGACGTGGTGGCGGCGGCCGACGCGGCCGCGCGGGAGGCCCAGCCCGCGGAGGACGCCCGCGCCCTCGTCGAGGGCGTGCCGCAGTCGCCGCACTGGGGCTCCGCCGTCGAGCCGACCGACATCGGGGTGTTCGAGGGGTTCGCGCCCGCGCTCGGCGACGCGTTCGCGGCGGCCGAGGCGGGCGGCAGGAAGCTGTACGGGTTCGCGGAGCACTCGCTGACCTCGACGTTCCTCGGCACGTCCGCGGGCCTGCGGCTGCGCCACGACCAGCCGACCGGGCGCCTGGAGCTCAACGCCAAGTCGGCCGACCTGAAGCGCTCGGCGTGGACGGGCGTGTCCACCGAGGACTTCACGGACGTGGACGTCGCGGCGCTCGACGCCTCGCTGACGCAGCGGCTGGAGTGGGCCAAGACCCGGATCGACCTGCCGGCCGGGCGCTACGAGACGCTCCTGCCGCCGAGCGCGGTGGCCGACCTGATGATCTACCTGTTCTGGTCGGCGGGGGCCAGGGACGCGCTCGACGGGCGCTCGGTGTTCTCCAAGCCCGGCGGCGGCACGCGGGTGGGCGAGCGGCTGGGCACGCTGCCCGTCACGCTGTCGAGCGACCCGTCGGCGCCGGGCATCGCGTGCGCGCCGTTCGTCACGGCGCACGCCTCCAGCCGGGAGAGCTCGGTCTTCGACAACGGGCTCCCGCTGGGGCCGACCGGCTGGATCAAGGACGGGACCCTGGAGGCCCTGCTGCAGACCCGCTACTCGGCGGAGCTGAGCGGCCTGCCGGTGACGCCCGGGATCTCCAACCTGATCATGTCGGGCCCCGAGGGCGGCCGGTCCATGGAGGAGATGATCGCCTCCACGGAGCGCGGGCTCCTCGTCACCTGCCTGTGGTACATCCGCGAGGTCGACCCGCAGACGCTGCTGGTGACCGGGTTGACCCGGGACGGGGTCTACCTGGTCGAGCACGGGGAGGTCGTGGGCGAGGTGAACAACTTCCGCTTCAACGAGAGCCCGGTCGACCTGCTCGGGCGGTTGACGGAGGTGGGCGCCGCCGGGCGCACGCTGCCCCGGGAGTGGAACGACTACTTCCAGCGCACGATCATGCCGGCGGTGCGGGTGCCGGACTTCAACATGTCCACGGTCAGCCAGGCCAGCTGACCTTCCCGATGGCCGCGCCCAATCCCGGGCGCGGCCCCCATGATCAGCCCGTGATCAGCGAGGGCCCAGCAGAGCGCCCAGGGCGTGGCTGAGAGCCTCGCCGAGGGTCTTGGTGCACGCCTCGTAGCCTTCGTACGGGCCGCCGTACGGGTCGTACACCTCGGGCGCCCGCCGCGCGTCGCGCCGTTCGGCGGCCGACTCGACGATCGCCCGCGCCCGTTCGGCCGTGTCCGAGCGATAACGGCGGTGCCCCGCCCCGGTCGCCAGTTCGGCGAACTCCGGCAGCGTGAACGTCCTGCGCTCCGCCTCGGGGGCGATCTCGACGGCCACGGCCCGGTGCCCGGCCTCCATCGTCAGCAGCAGATCGGCCGAGCTGACCAGGTCGTGATCCAGCATCCGGGCACGGTGCGCCCGGCCGTCCAGGCCCAGCCGGTCGAGGGCCGTGATCGCGTGGGGGGCCATCGGCCGGCCGACCAGCGCGCGAACCCCCGCGCTCCCCGTCGCCACGGGCAGGTGCGCGGAGTTGAGCATCGCCTCGGCGATCACCTGCGCCATGGCGGAACGGCAGATGTTCGCCGTGCACACCAGCAGGATCCGGAACTCAACACTCACACCGGCCAATCTAACCTCTCGCCTCCGGCGAGGGGCGGGGGGACGACTCTCCGATCCCCGGGGCCCGCACGGCCCCCTACGGCCGTCAGAGAGCCGTACGCGGCCCGTTGCGGTGTTTTCGAGTCAGGCGTCCTCGAGACGGAAGCCCACCTTCATGCCGACCTGGAAGTGTGCGACCTCTCCCGCGTCGATGTACCCGCGGATCTCCGTCACCTCGAACCAGTCGAGGTGACGGAGCGTCTGCGAGGCCCGTCTGATGCCGTTGCGGATGGCCTCGTCGACGCTCTCCCCCGACGTTCCGACGATCTCGGTCACCCGGTACGTTCGATCCGTCATCTCCACATCCTCCTTACTCAAAGGCCATGATCGCATGACCCCTGTTCCCGCACCGGGGCGCTGTCGCACCCGGCCTGTTCCAGGCCTACGGTGGAAGATATGAAGGGGTGGCGCAGGAGACCAGACGTTCACCAGGTCACGGACGCCAAGCCGTCGCTGACGGACGACATCCGCAAGCGCGAGATCGGCTACCTCATCAAGATGGGCATCCGGACGATCTGCCTGATCCTGGCGGTCGTGGTGCCGGTGCCGTGGCCGTACCGGCTGCTGTTCATCGCCGCCGCAGTCTTTTTGCCATACATAGCCGTAATCGGGGCCAATGAGAGAGGGAAGGCTGCCCCTCCGCCTACCTTTGGCACCCCTGAAGCTAACCAAACCGAGATACCGCTGCATCGACGCGAGATCGGGTCGTGACTAAGTCTTGACGCATCCCACGGGTTGTAGGTGTACGCTTTAGGCAAGCGCTCCGGTCCCCCGTCGGAGTGCTGGTGCCGGCGTTCCGGGCCCCCGTCGGAACGCCGATGACGCGACGCCGGGTGGTTTGCCCCCGTAACCACCCGGCGTCGCCCTTTCCCGGAAGTTTTTGATCAGTTGGCGACGTCGGCCGCAGTCGGATAGGGCCGCTTTCCCGAAACCGTTTGCACTCCCTCCCGCCTCGTTATTCACAGGAAATCTTCAGGCGGGAGGGCGGCTTGACTTCAAGAGTTCGTTCGAGTGTCAGCCGTCTGTCAGCGTCTCGGCTGTGGCCTGTCCCCAGTTCTTCGCCAATGTGATCAATTTCGCCGCCGCGTCGTCGGGGGCGGTCCCTGCGCCCTGGGCGAGGCCGAGCAGATACGCCGTCAGGGGCGCGGCCGGTCTCGCGACGCCGTGGGCGACCTCCTTGGTGAGATCGAGAATCAGGTCGCGGTCCACGGTGGCCGGGTCGATGCCCAGCTCCTCGCAGGCCAGGACAGTCCATTCGTTGAGCACGTTCATACGAGCCTCCTCCAGGTCATCCATTGTGTCGCAGTCGAACCAGGGCCTTCCCGGCAACGCCAGCCGTACGGCCGTGAGGGGGCCGAGCAGGCCCTTGAGCGAGCGGCCCGGGTAGGCGGCCAGGGCCCGCTTGAGCCGCGCCGTCGGCCACACCCCGGCCAGCCACTGCTCCCGCCCGCCGTCATCCACCATCACCACCCCACCGACCGGCCCCTCCTCGGGGGCCGGTTCCGGGGCATCTCCGGACACCGGCGCCACGGCACCTCCCGCCGCCGCCCCTGCGACGTCCTGAGACATCGGTCGCGCTGCCCGGCCGGGCATCGACGACCGCGCAGCACGCTCGGACGTTGCCCGTGCCGCGTTCCCGGGCACAGCCTCAAGGACGTCGCCGGGTGTCGGGCCTGCGACGTCACCGGGCGCCGACCGCGCCGTCTCGCCAAGCGTCGAGCGCACGGGGGCGGCGGGCGGCTGGGTTGCGGGGGCCGGCGGGGCCGGGGCGGCCGTGGTGTTGGGCGGCTGGGTTGTGGCGGCGTTCAGCAAGGACGTGACGTGGGGGGCGGTGAGGAACGGCAGGTCGCCCGCGAGCAGGACCACCCATGGGGCGGTGACCCCGTTCAGTCCTGCCGCCAGGGCCGGGACGGGACCGCTTCTCGGCGGGTCCTCGCGGACGAACACCACGCCGGGGATCGGGCGCTCGGGGCCGACGACGATCGTCGTGCGGGCGTCCGCGACGGCCGTCACCACGTGCTCGACCAGGGATCTGCCGCCCACGGTGAGGCCGGGTTTGTCCGCCCCGCCGAGCCGGCGCGCCTCTCCCCCGGCCAGGATCACCGCGTCGAAGGCCGGCTGACCCGGGCTCCCGGCCGAGGGCGCCACGCCGTCAGCCGCCGATGGCGGACATGGGCCGGGCCGGCTGGAGGAAGGACGGGTCGTCGATGCCGTGGCCGGCGCGCTTGCGTGCCACGGCGGCGACCCAGCGTTCGGCCAGTTCCTCGTCGGAGGCCCCCTCGCGCATGCGCGTCTTCAGGTCGGACTCCTCCCTCGCGAACAGGCAGTTGCGCACCTGGCCGTCGGCGGTGAGCCGTACCCGGTCGCAGGACCCGCAGAACGGGCGCGTCACCGACCCGATCACCCCGACCCGGCCGGGACCCCCGTTCACGAGGAACCGCTCGGCCGGCGCGCTGCCGCGCTCCTCCAGGTCGTCCGCCGCGAGGTCGAACCCGCTCGACAACCGGTCGAGGATCTCGTCGGCGGTGACCATGCCCTCGCGGGTCCAGCCGTGCTGGGCGTCGAGGGGCATCTGCTCGATGAAGCGCAGCTCGTAGCCCCGGTCGAGACACCACCGCAGCAGCGGTACGGCCTCGTGGTCGTTGAGGTCGCGCATGAGCACCGCGTTGACCTTGACGGGACGCAGGCCCGCGGCGTCGGCGGCGGCGAGGCCGGCGATCACGTCGGCGTGCCGGTCACGGTGGGCGAGCCGCTTGAACGTGTCGCGGTCGAGCGTGTCGAGCGAGACGTTGACCCGGTCCAGCCCGGCGGCGGCCAGCGGCTCGGCCAGCCGGGCCAGCCCGATGCCGTTGGTCGTCAGCGAGACCTGCGGCCTGGGGCTCAGGGCGGTGGTACGGGCGACGATGTCGACCAGCTCGCGCCTGATGAGCGGCTCGCCACCGGTGTAGCGGACTTCGGTGATGCCCAGGTGCTCGACGCCTATGGCCACGAGGCGGACGATCTCGTCGGCGGTGAGGAGCTGCGCGTTGGGGAGCCAGTCGAGGCCCTCGGGCGGCATGCAGTACGTGCAGCGCAGATTGCACTTGTCCGTGAGGGACACCCGCAGATCCGTCGCCACCCGTCCGAACGAGTCTCGCAACATGGGGCGTCACCTCCTGTTCGTTCGCCAGAGGGCCAGACTACGACGCCTGTCCGGCGAGGCTCAAAATCACTCCTTCACCGCACGACAACACTTTGCGCCCTAGATCGATTCCACACGAACACCCCAGAACCGCGAGAAACGCCGCACGCGGTCGGTGTCAGCGGGGTCATCCCGCCGCCTCGTACCATGCCTCGCGGGCGTTCATCAGTTCGGCCAGGTGGTTTCTCGACCACTCGCAGCCCGCGTTCATGGGTTCGATGAGGCTGCGGCCAAGGTCGGTCAGCTCGTACTCGACGCGCGGCGGGATCTCGTCGTACGCGGTGCGGGTGAGGAAGCCGTCGCGCTCCATGGCGCGCAGGGACTCGGTGAGGACCTTCGGGGTGATGCCGCGCAGCGTGACCTGGAGTTCCTTGAAGCGGCGCGGGCCCGATTCCAGGCAGCGGATGAGCTTCGCGGTCCACTTGTCGCCGATGCGGATCGGCGCGACTACCGGAGGGCATCCGGTGAACATGTCCGGATCGAGTGGCTCGGCCATCCCGACATCGTAGGTAACTATCGTTGCGGAAAGCGATATCTCGCCCTTTACCGTCTCCGCTGAGTGGCCGGGGATGCCGGCCCAGGCAGAAGGGGTGTGGTGAAGGTGAGCAAGATCGTGGTGTTCGGCGCCGGTGGGCGGGCCGGGATGCGGGTGGTCGCCGAGGCGGTCGGGCGGGGGCACGAGGTGACGGCCGTCGTCCGGGATCCCGGGAAGTACGCGGGTGTGTGGGGTTCTTCCGGGGCGGGTTCGTCCGGGGCGCGGGTGCGGGTGGTGGCCGGGGATGTCACCGACCTTGCCGGCGTGGCGGAGGTCGCGGCGGGGCACGACGCGGCCGTCCAGGTGGCGGCCCGGCTGGACATGTCGTCGGAGGAGTTCTACACGGCGGCGGCCCGGGCGCTGGTCGGCGGGCTGGGGCAGGCCGGGGTGTCCCGGCTGGTGGCGGTCGGGATCGGGAGCCTGCTGGAGGTCTCGCCGGGGGTTCGGCTCGTGGACACGCCGGACTTCCCGGCCGAGGCGCGGGCGTTCTCGCTGGGGCATGCGGCGGAGTTGGAGGTGTTCGAGAAGTCTGGGCTGGACTGGGTGGTGCTCGCGCCGCCGCCCGTGCTCCTCGACGAGTCGGCGTCCCGGACCGGGCGTTATCGGATCGGGGGCGGGGAGGTGCCGGCGTTGGAGCCCGCGTTCTCGTTCGCCGACCTGGGGGTGGCGGTGGTGGACGAGGTCGAGCGGCCCCGGCACCACCGCGTCCAGGTTGCCGTGTCGTACTAGCCTCCGCCGGGTTGTCGTGCTTCCGGGACGTCTTCGCCGCGCCGCCGCTTCCGGACCGCGCGGGTGGTGGGGCGTCCTGGGGCAGCCCGGGCGATGGAGCGTTCCGGGGACGTGAGGTGCGGGACGTGTGGCATGCAGGACACGCTCGGGCACACGGCGCACGCTGGGCGTCGGGCGCTGGGTCCCGCCGGGCTTGGTGGTCGGCTCCGGAAATCCTTCGGTGGTTGACGTAAGGCGACTGTTGTGATGGCGGGGCGTCGGCGAGGTAGGGCGGCCCTTGAGGTTTGCCGGCGCGGGTCACAGCAGGATGTCGGCCAGCTCCTGCAACAGCTCGGTCGTCCGGCGAGCCCGACCGGGGTCGCCGATGGTGCGGCCGATCGCCTGGTCGATGCTGCGGGCTGCGCGGCGGCCGATCGCCTGCATAGCTCCGTCCGCGACTCGGACCCGGGTGCGCCGCCCGTCGCTCGCGTCGGGTTCGGTTTTCACCAGCCCACGCGCTTTGAGGCGCGAGACCGACGCGGACACGTGGCTCTGCACAAAGCCTGTCCGTTGGTGGATCTCGCTGATCGAGCTGGCGGGGTGCTTGATCACGTCTTCCAGGACAGCGGCCTCCCCGGGTGTGAGCGACAGGTCGCCGGCCTCGCCGGTGACCTGCGAGGACAGCTCGATGAGGCGCTTGCCAAGCCGGTGCAACTGTCCGCCATCCATGTGCGAAGGTTACATCGCCACAGAAGCATCGCTAGAGATGTATCGTTGGCGATGAATAAGTTTCGATCGAGGAGGCGGCGATGGAGCCAGACGGCTCACTGAAGGGCGTGGCGAAGACGGCGCTGGGGGTGGCGATGGTGAGGGCCCGCGAGAGCCTCAGGGACGACCGGCTGTTCAACGATCCGTACGCCCAGAGATTCCTGGACGCCGCGCCCGGGGCGTTTCCCGAGGAGCCCACCTCCGCCGAAGACCTTGCCGCACTGGGGCCGCTGGCCTCCTTGGGCGCCGTGTTCGCCTTCCATGGAGTACTGCGCACGCGGTTCTTCGATGACTATCTGCTCACTGCCACGGCTGCCGGTTGCGCACAGGTGGTTCTGCTCGCCGCCGGGCTCGACACACGTGCTCTGCGGCTGCCGTGGCCGGGCGGTGTGAGCGTGTTCGAACTCGACCTTGCCGAGCTGTTCGCGTTCAAGGAGGCGGTGCTGGCCGCATGCGACGCGGTGCCGACGTGCGAGCGCGGCATCGTTCCGGTCGACCTGCGCGAGAGCTGGACGGGCGAGCTGGTCGCGGCCGGGTTCGATCCCACCGCGCCAACAGCATGGCTCGCGGAAGGACTGCTGGTCTACCTGATGGCTGATGAGGCGGCGCGTCTGCTGACCGCAGTCGGTGAACTCTCCGCGCCGGGCAGCCGACTAGCCTTTGAACACGGCGACATCGCTGGTTCGGCCTTCCTTGCGCAGACTCGTGGCATGCCGACGATGGACCAGTACACATCATTGTGGAAGGGCGGACTGGGCGAAGATGCCCCCGGCTGGCTCAGCCGACACGGTTGGCAACCTCAGCCTCACGATCTTGCCGAACTCGCCGCCTCCTACGGCCGTCCCGTCCCCGGTCCTGCGAGCGGAGGGTTCCTCACCGCCGTTCGCACCGGCCGCTGACCATTCCGGGAGGATCGGCCGCTTCGTCCCGTGCCCATCACCTTGACCGCCTCCGAGCGCCACCGGCTCAAGAAGATGGCGCACGGCCACAAGACCCCACACCAGGGCCCGGCAGCGAGCGACAATCGTGCTGCATGCGGCGCGTGGGCGCTCCAACGCGCGCATCGTCCGCGAGACGGGACTGCACCTGGACACCGTCCGCCGCTGGAGAGGCCGGTTCGCCGAGCAGCGACCGGCCGGGCTGTCCGACCGTAGGTGCTCTGGTCGCCCGCCCGCCTTCACGCCGCTACAGACCGCCCAGGTCAAGGCCCCTGGCCAGGCCGAGCGCGTGCGTGGACCTGTACGCCCGTACCTGGCAGGGCCAGGCGCCGGGCGAGGAGGAGTACGTGATCAGCGCGGACGAGAAGACCTCCATCCAGGCCCGCTGCCGCTGCCACTCTCGCCCCCGGCCGGGCCCGCGCGATGCGCGTGAACCACACTTACGGCCGCGGCGGCGCGCCGGCCTACCTGGCCGCCAACGACGTCAAAGGGGTCGAAATGGGAAACGCCCGGCCGGGAAAGGCCGGGCGTTTCGGGGTGGATCAGCGGCGGCCGACGACCTTGACCCAGTCCTTGCCCTCCGCCGGGGAGAGCGAGCGGGAGCCCTCGAAGACCGCGCGCCACGTACCCGACGTACGGGCCGGAACCCGCGTCGAGAAGTAGCCCTTGCCGCTGGTCCTGATGGTGTCCACGTACTCCCAGCGGCCGCTGCCGTCAGGCTGGAAGAGGATCACGATCCGCTTCCAGGCAAGGCGGTGCCAGCGCTCCGAGTCCTTGCAGTAGTCGGCTTTGTGCACCGACACGAAGCCACTGATGTAGTCCTCGTCGCACTGCACCGAGAGCTTGCCCTCGAGAGTGATGGGCCGGCCCCGCCATGCGGGCTCGGGGTTCGCGTCGAACTGCAGGCTCGTGTAGCCCGCGACATCCGGGTCCAGGCCCGGGTCCGGGTCCGCGAGCGCGGGCGAGGCGGCGGTCGCCACCATTGTCGCGCCCAGGGCGGCAGCCGCCAGGCCGGCGGCTAGACGTCGCATCTTCAAAATGGAATTCCTTCCCCGTCTCGGACACGGCCCCAAGTCGGGGCCATGTCAACGCCAATGACGCGTAAGGGTAAGGAAAAGTTGTAGTAAAGCTGATCACAATTCCGCAACGGCGGTTTAAGGCCGTGCTATAGGCATCTTTTCGGCTATTGCGTAATTTGTCGGGACTTGGAGGCGTCTGAGGCGTAGTGTCCCGTTCCGGGATAGCGGACGCGCCAGAGGCCACCCGCGCGGCCCGCGACCGTCGCCTCGAAGGTCCCGGAGGCGTCCGTCGTCGTCTGCCCGATTCGCTCCCAGGCCGTGGACTCGTCGCCGCGCCACAGGATCTCCAGCTGCTGCCTGGCGAACGGGCCGTAGTCGGTGTAGCCGCGCGGGTCCACTCGCCTGAGCGAGCCGCGCAGGCGTACCAGGTCGGAGCCCTCCAGCTTGTCGGCCCGGACCGACGAGAGCTTCGTGTCCCGCCTGAACTGGAACGACGCGTACTCGGTGACCGTCGTCCCGCCCGCTCCCCTGGCGGTGGCGGTGATCGTCCAGGTGCCGGTCGGGTAGTACCGGTTCAGCTGCTTGTCGGGGAGGAAACGCCAGGTCTCCCAGCCGTTCGCCATGCGGGCCGGCGGGCCGGATCCCGGTCCCGAGGTGCGCCAGGTCAGCTGCGGAGGGGTGCCCTCCAGAGCGTCCTCGGCCAGCTGCGGTGGCTGCGCCGCCGGAGCGACAGCGGGCGCCTGAACGGGAGCGGGTGCGGGGGCCTGAACGGGTGCAGGGGCCTGAACGGGTGCGGGCGCCGGGGCGGGTGCCACGGGCCGGACGCCTGGTCGGGGCTGGTTCGGCGGCGCCGGCCGGGCTCCTGGCCGGGGCTGGTTCGGTAGTGCGGGCCGGACGCCCGGCCGGGGCTGGTTCGGCAGTGCGGGCCGGGCCACCGGTGCCGGACGGGGCGCCGTGCCCGGTGCGGGACGGGCCACCGGTGCCGGACGGGGCGCGGTGCCCGGTGCGGTGCCCGGCGCGGGGCGGGTGCCGACGGAGCCGCTGGTGGGGGCGGGACCGGAGCCCACCGAGCCGGTGTCGGGGGCGGGCGCCGGGGCCGGAGCCGGTGCCGGGATCGGTAGCTTGTCGGTCAGTACGGGGCCGGGTGGGGCGCCGGGTTCGACTTTGACGGTGACGCCGCCCTGGCCGCGCACGCCTTTGGCGACGACGTCGACCACCAGGCGTACGGAGTCGTTCGCCCCCACGATGGGTTCGGCCGGACGGACGATGATCGCGCGGATGACGGGCTCGGTCGCGACCGGGAGGGCGGGCACGGTGAGCGGCCCGGCCGCGAGCGAGACGAGAAGAAGGCTTCTGGTCATGATCGAGACGGTAGGAACCGCCCGGTAATGGCCAGGACCTCGACACACGCCACGAATGGCAAAACCGGGATCAGCCGGAGCAGGCGAACCCCGCCAAAGTGCCCTAACGCGGCCCGCTGTAAAGGCCCTCGATGACGTCGGCGTATTTCGCGTGGATGATCCGCCGCTTGAGCTTCAGGCTCGGGGTGAGCTCCTCGGTCTCGGCCGTCCACTCGGTGCCCAGCAGCGCCCACTTCTTCACCTGCTGCACCCTGGCCAGCTTGGCGTTCGCGGCCTCGACCGCCGTCTCCACCTCCTTCATCACCTCCGGGTGCTCGGCCAGCTCCGCCAGCGAGGCGAACGCGATGCCGCGCGCCTGCGCCCAGCCCGGCGCCACCTCCCCGTCGAGCGTCAGCAGGGCCACCGGGTGCGGCCGGTTGTCGCCGTAGGCGAGGGCCTGGCCGACGAGCATGTGCTCCTTGAGGTGGTTCTCGATCTCGGCCGGGGAGATGTTCTCGCCGCCCGCCGTGATGATCAGCTCCTTCTTCCGGTCGACCACCCGGTAGAAGCCGTCCTCGTCGACCGTGCCGATGTCGCCGGTGTGCAGCCAGCCGCCGTCGTCGATGAGCTCGGCGGTGGCCTCGGGCCGGTTGACGTAGCCGCGGGTGTTGAGCGGGCTGCGGGTGAGGATCTCGCCGTCCTCGGCGATGCGGATCTCGACGCCGGGCTCGGCCCTGCCGACGGTGCCCAGGCGGTAGCAGGAGGGGCTGTTGCCGGTGAACGCGCCGGTCGTCTCCGTCATGCCGTACACGTCGATGACCTTGAGCCCGAGCCCGGCGTAGAAGTGCTGCACCTCGGCGGGCAGCGGCGCGGCGCCCGTGGCGGTCCACTCGGCGCGGTCGAAGCCGATCATGCCGCGGATGATCGACAGCAGGGACGCGTCCGCCTGCTCGTAGGCCGCCTGGATCTCGGGGGTGATCGTGCGCCCGTACTGGCCGGCCTCCACGTACGCGGCGCCCGCCCGCATCGCCTGGCGTACGGCGGCCTGCTGCTCCTCCGGCTGGGTGGCGAGCACGGCGAGCAGGCGGGCCATCATCTTCTCCCACACGCGCGGCACCCCGAAGAACATCATCGGCCTGACCTGCCCCAGCGTCTTGCCCAGGTTGGCCAGGTCGGTGCAGAAGTGCACGTGGGAGACCTTGACCAGGGGCAGGTAGAGGCTGAGGATGCGCTCGGCGATGTGCGCGTACGTGAGGTAGGAGATCTGCGTGCCCCGGACGGGCAGGTTCGTGATGCGGTCGGTGGCGGCGACCTCGTAGAAGACGTTCGCGTGGGTGAGGGGGACGCCCTTGGGCATGCCGGTGGTGCCCGAGGTGTAGAGGACGGTGACCACGTCGCCGGGGGTGACCGCGCTCATGCGGGCCTCGACCTCGGCCGGGGCCGCGGCCAGGCGCGCGCGGCCCAGCTCCAGGAAGTCCTCCCACGACATGAACCGCTCGTCCGCGGGCGCCCCCTCCAGCATGATGATCCTGCGGAGCCCGTCCAGCTGGGACAGGACGGGCTGCCAGCGGGCCAGCTCGGCCGGGCCGCCCAGCACCGCGTACCTGGCGGCCACGTCCCCGGCCACGAACGCGATCTGCTCGGGCGCGAACGTCGAGTACACCGTGCAGCCGACCCCGCCGGCGTGCACGGCCCCCAGGTCGGCGAGCACGTGCTCGCTGCGGTTGACCATCATCACCGCCACCGACTCCCCGGGTTCCAGCCCGAGCGCGACGAAACCCGCGGCGATCTCCAGGACCCGCTGCCGCGCCTGCGCGTAGGTCAGCGTGGTCCAGCCGTCCCCGTCGGGGTCGGAATAGGCCGGGGCGTCGGGGTGCTGCTCGGCGGCGTGCCTGAGCCGTTCGCAGACGGTACGGCCGGCGATCTGCCGCTCGATCTCGGCCCGGACTTCGAGGTCTTCGGCCATGGCGCGCGCCTCCAGTCAGTGTTCACTTGCGTGAGTGGCCTGCATCGCACCACACCAAGGGGGTAGCGGCAAGAGCCTGAGGAGAAAGACCCGCGTCCTTCACGTAGAGTAATCGACCGGGTGCACAGAGGGGGCGACACATGAGCGGCAGGACGTTCTTCGGGCATCCCTGGGCACTGGCCACGCTGTTCGGCACCGAGATGTGGGAGCGGTTCAGCTGGTACGGGCTGCGGGCGATCCTCGCCACGTTCCTGGCCGCGTCACCGGCGCAGCAGGGCCTGGGCCTGTCTCAGGAGACGGCGCAGGCGGTCGTCGGCGTCTACGGCGCGCTCATCTACCTGGTGGCGCTGCCCGGCGGGTGGATCGCGGACCGGATCCTGGGGGCGCGCAGGTCGGTGTTCTGGGGCGGGTTCGTCATCATGCTGGGGCACATCAGCATGGCCCTCCCGGTGTCGTCGCCGTACTTCGTGTGGCAGGGCCTGCTGCTGATCATCGCCGGCACCGGCCTGCTCAAGCCGAACATGTCCGTCATGGTCGGACGGCTCTACCCCGAGGGGGACGACGCGCGCAGGGACGCCGGGTTCTCCCTGTTCTACATGAGCATCAACCTGGGCGCGTTCTTCGCGCCCATCGTGGTCGGCTGGCTGGCCACCGGCGACCGGTGGCACCTGGGGTTCGGCGCGGCGGCCGTCGGGATGGCGTTCGGCCTGGCCCAGTACATCCGGGGCGGCCGATACCTGCGGGGCATCGGCGAGCGGCCGGTCCACGTGCAGCACCGCCTGTTCTGGCGGGGGGCGGGGATCGCGGCGGCGGCGGCGATCGCGCTGGGCGCGTGGGCGGCGACCGGCACGCTCACGGTCGACCGGCTCACCGTGGCGATCACCGTGGTCATCCTCATCGTGCCGGTGGCGTACTTCTCGTACCTCCTGCTCGGCAGTCACGACCTGACCGAGGACGAGCGGATCCGGATGAAGGCCTACATCTGGCTGTTCGTGGCCGCGTCCGTCTTCTGGATGATCTACGACCTGGCGCCGAGCAAGCTGCTGTTCTTCGCCAGGGACCACACCGACCTGTCGTTGTTCGGCATCCCGATCCAGCCGGCCACGACGCAGTCCTTCAACCCGCTGTTCATCATGATCTTCGTGCCGGTCTTCGCCGCGTTGTGGGTGCGGCTCGGGACGCGGGTGAGCACGCCGCAGAAGTTCGCGTTCGCGCTGATCGTCATAGGGTTGAGCTTCGTGGTCATGGCCGTCGCGGCGGCGCTGGCGGGGCCCGGCAGGGTGTCGGTGTGGTGGCTGGTGCTCGTCTACCTCATCCAGGTGTTCGGGGAGCTGTCGCTGAGCCCGGTCGGGCTGTCGGTGACGACGAAGCTGGCGCCCGAGGCGTTCAAGGGGCAGATGCTCGGGGTCTGGTTCATCTCGCTGTCGGTGGGCGACGCGGTCGGCGGGCAGACGGGGCGGCTCGGCCGGGTGCTGTCGGATCCGATGTACTACCTGGTGCTGGCGGCGATGGCGATCGTGGCCGGGATCGCGTTGTTCATGTTCGCGCGGAGGTTGCGGGTGATGATGGCCGAGCACCACGAACCGGTCATACGGTAAATATTCCGACGTGTCTGAAATTCTCGACCTTGTCGGCATCTTCGTCTTCGCGTTGACGGGTGCGCTCATGGGCGTGCGCAAACGGCTCGACGTGGTCGGGATGGTGGTGCTGGCCGAGATGACCGCCCTGGGCGGCGGCGTCGTACGCGACCTGATCCTCAACGTCCGGCCCGCCGCCTTCCAGAGCCTCGGGTACGTGCTGGTGCCGGTGGCCGCGACGGTGATCGTGTTCTTCTGGCATCCGCACGTGGCGCGGGTGATGCCGCTCATCCTGGTGCTGGACGCGGCGGGGCTCGGGCTGTTCTGCGCGGTGGGGACGGAGAAGGCCCTGGAGTACGGCCTCGCCCCGCTGCACGCGGCGCTGCTGGGGGTGGTGACGGGCATCGGCGGCGGCATGCTGCGCGACGTGCTGGCCGGGGAGATCCCGACCTTGCTGTACGACCGCCAGCTGTACGCGGTGCCCGCGCTGCTGGGGTCGGGGGTGATGGCGGCGCTGTCGGCGTACGGGCTGCACGGCTGGCCGGCCACGCTGGCGGCGGCGGTGCTGGCGTTCGGGCTGCGGATCATGGCGATGCGCCGCAAATGGCGCGCCCCCTTGGCCCGGGGCTCCAGCGAATGAGGCGCTCGAATTGCGGGAAAGCAGACGACGTCGCACGCTGGAAGCGACTAGCGTGAGGGAGGTGACACAGAGCGTGGCGAAGACGATACGCATTGACGACGTCCCGGACGAGACGTATGAGGCGCTCCGCATTCAGGCGGAGGCCGAAGGCCTCACGGTCGCCGACTATCTCCGTCGCCAGCTGCGGCTCATCACCCGCCCGACGACCGCCGAGGTCATCGAGCGAGCGCTTCGGCGGTCGCGGGAGAACGGCCCGACCAACGACGACATCCTCACGGCGATCCACCAGGGCCGCGGCGCATGATCGTGGTCGACGCCTCGGCCTGCGTCCACGCCCTTCAGGCCGAGCGACCCGATCCCGACCTGGTGCGCACGCTCCAGAAGGCGGGGTCGCTGCACGCTCCCACACTGCTCGACATCGAATTCCTGAGCGCCCTGCGCGGGCTGGTGATGAGCGGCAAGCTCCCCATCGACCGGGCCGATGAAGCACGCATGGACTTCTCCGACCTTCCCCTCGTCCGCTATCCGATCGAGAAGCTCGCCGATCGGATCTGGGCGCTACGCGACAACTTGACCGTGTACGACGCCGCGTACATCGCTCTGGCCGAAGCTCTCGGATGCACGCTGGTCACCACGGACGCCAAGTTGCGGTCCGCGTGCGGGCATCGGGCGGAGGTCGAGGTTTACCCCCTCACACCATCGCGATGAGCGCGTCCACGGGGCGGCGGGGGCCGGTGGGGCCGTGGTCGCGGGCGGCGCGGATGCGGGTGAGCGCTTCCGTCAGGACCTGGGGCGGCTGGGTGTAGGGCAGGCGGAGGTAGCCCTCCAGGGTGCCCTCCAGGCCGAACCACGGGCCGGGCGCGAGGCGTACGCCGTGGTGGGCGGCCGCCTCCGCGAGGGGCGTGGCGCCCGGGCCGTTCAGGCGCACCCACAGGGTGCCGCCTCCGCGCGGCACCGTGAACGTCCACTCGGGCAGGTGCTCGCGCAGCCCCGACACCAGCGCGTCGCGTGAGGCGCGCAGCGTGCGGCGGCGCTCGGCGCGCGTCTCCTCCAGCCGGTCGAACAGCCGCGCCACCACGAGCTGTTCCAGCACCGGGCTGGCGATGTCCACGGCCGCCCGGAACATCGCCAGCCGCCGGGCCAGCGCGGCGGTGGTGCGGACCCAGCCGATGCGCAGCCCGCCCCACCACAGCTTGGAGGCCGAGCCGATGCTGATCACCCTGCTGTCGGTGTCGAACGCCGCCGCCGGCGAGGTCCGGGGCACCTCGTCCAGCGCCAGCTCCGACCAGGTCTCGTCCACCAGCAGCACCGTGTCCGTACGCCTGGCCGCGCCCACGACGGCGGCGCGGGTGGCGTCGTCCATGAGGGCGCCGGTCGGGTTCTGGAAGTCGGGCATGAGGTACGCCAGGCGCGCCCCCGACTGGCGCATGGCCCCCGTCACCAGGTCGGCCTGCCAGCCCTCGTGCGAGATGCCGACCGGGACGATCCTGGCGCCACGCTGCCGGGCCACGTCGATGGCGTGCGGGTACGTCGGAGACTCCACGAGCACCGGATCGCCGGCGCCGACGAGCAGGCCGAGCACGAGCTGGATGGCGTGCTGGGAGCCGGTCGTGACGAGGATCTGCTCCGGCCGGGTGGCCAGGCCCCTGGCGGTGTAGTGGGCGGCGATGCGCTCCCTGAGCACGGGCAGGCCGATGGGGTCGTAGCCGTTGCCCATGCCGTACACGGACAGGTCGTCCACCGCCTCCAGCATCGCCTGCCGCAGGGCCGACGGCGCGGGCGGGGCGGCGCACTGGAGCTGGACGAGGCCGTCGCCGTCGGTGCTGAGCCACGGGTTGTCGGCCGTGGTGGCCGGGTCGGGCAGGGCGGTCCAGCTGCCGGAGCCCTGGCGGCTCTCCAGGTAGCCGCGTTCGCGCAGCAGGTCGTAGGCCGAGGTCACGGTGGTGCGGCTGACCTTGAGGGTCTCGGCCAGGTGGCGTTCGGCGGGCATGCGGACGCGTACCGGGATCTGGCCGTCCATGATGAGGACGCGCACGCCGTCGGCGAGCGCGCGGTAGTACGGACGCGCCGCCGGGTCGATCTTGATGAGCCGCGCCACCTGGGTCGCCGACAGATGCCTCATAAGGCCACTTTTCGTGATTGGCCCTGTTTTGGCAAGTCGGTTGGATGCCAATCTGTGGCCACTATGAGTGAAGCGACCGTCCCCCGGCTCAGTTCGTCCCTTCCCGCGCGCCTCGTCAGGCTGTACGGCGGGCTCGCGCTCTACGGCGCCGGCATCGGCCTCCAGGTCGAGTCCGGGCTGGGCAACGACCCGTGGGACGTGTTCCACCAGGGCCTGGCCCTGCGGACCGATCTGTCCATCGGGACCGTCATCATCGGCATCGGCGCCCTGGTGCTGCTGCTGTGGATCCCGCTGAAGCAGAAGCCCGGACTGGGCACGGTCAGCAACGTCGTCTTCCTGGGCCTGTTCGCCGACGGCGCGATCTTCCTGCTGCCCACCCCGTCGCACCTGGTCCTGCAGGGCCTGTACGTGGTGCTCGGCGTCGTCGCCATCGCCCTGGCCACCGTGCTCTACATCGGCGCCGGGATGGGCCCGGGCCCCCGCGACGGCATCATGACCGGGCTGATGCGGCTCGGCCTGTCGGTGCGGCTGGGCCGGTTCCTCATCGAAATCACGGTCCTGGCCGCCGGCTGGCTGCTCGGCGGCACCGTGGGCGTGGGAACGCTGGTGTTCGCGCTGGCCATCGGGCCGTTGACCCAGCTGTTCACCCGCTGGTTCCCCCTGACGTGATCCCGTGAGGGGATCCGGGCATGACGCGACATGATCGGACCCCCTCACGGGATCGCCCCTCCTCCGAGTAGCGTCTAGGCATGCGGATCGAGGACTACGCCCTCATCGGGGACATGCAGTCGGCGGCTCTGGTGGGCCGCGACGGTTCGATCGACTGGCTGTGCCTGCCCAGGTTCGACTCTCCGTCCTGTTTCGCGTCGCTGCTCGGCAGCGAGCGCAACGGACACTGGTGGCTCGGCCCCACGGGCCGCAGACCGGCCACCCGCCGCCGCTACCGGCCCGAGACGCTCATTCTGGAGAGCGAGTGGGACACCCCGACGGGCACGGTCCGGGTGATCGACTTCATGCCGCCGCGCGACCGCAACCCCGACGTCGTGCGCATCGTGGAGGGCGTCTCCGGGACCGTGGAGATGTCCACGCAGCTGCGGGTGCGCTTCGACTACGGCCGGATCGTGCCGTGGGTGCGCCAGAGCGACGGTCACCTGCAGGCCATCGGCGGGCCCGACTCGGTGTGGCTGCACTCCCCCGTGCCGCTGAAGGGCGGCGACTACGCGCACCGGGCCACGTTCACGGTCAAGGAGGGCGACCGGTTTCCGTTCGTCTTCACCTGGCACCCCTCGCACGAGCCGATGCCGCCGCAGATCGAGGCCGACACCCAGCTGCGCGAGAGCGAGGCCATGTGGGCGGAGTGGGTCGCGCGGTGCACCTACCAGGGCCCGTACCGGGACGCCGTGGTGCGGTCGCTGATCACGCTCAAGGGCCTCACCTACGCCCCCACCGGCGGCATCGTCGCCGCGCCCACCACGTCGCTCCCCGAGGACGTGGGCGGGGTGCGCAACTGGGACTACCGCTTCTGCTGGCTGCGCGACGCGACGCTGACGCTCGACGCGCTGATCAGCTCCGGCTACCTGGAGGAGGCCGCCGACTGGCGCGCGTGGCTGCTGCGGGCCATCGCGGGCCGGCCCCAGGACCTGCAGATCATGTACGGCGTCGCGGGCGAGCGCCGGCTGCCCGAGCTGCGCCTCGACTGGCTCGACGGCTACGAGGACTCCCGCCCCGTCCGCATCGGGAACGAGGCCGTCAAGCAGCTCCAGCTCGACGTGTACGGCGAGGTGATGAACTGCCTGTTCGTCTCGCGCACGCGCGGCCTGTCACCCGACGACCGCGCGTGGACCATCCAGCGGGAGCTCCTCGACTACGTGGAGGACCACTGGGACGAGCCCGACGAGGGCCTGTGGGAGGTGCGCGGGCCCCGGCGGCACTTCGTGCACTCGAAGGTGATGTGCTGGGCGGCGCTGGACCGAGCGGTCAAGTACGTGGAGCGGTTCGGCCGCACCGGCCCGGTCGACAAGTGGCGCACGCTGCGCGACGTCGTCCGCGCCGAGATCCTCTCGAAGGGCTACGACGCGCGGCGCAACACCTTCACGCAGTCGTACGGGTCGTCGGAGCTGGACGCGTCGCTGCTGATGATCCCCATGGTCGGGTTCCTGCCGGCCGACGACCCCCGGGTGGTGGGGACGGTGGCGGCCATCGAGAAGGAGCTCATGTCGGACGGGTTCGTGCTGCGCTACCCGCTGGCCGCGGACAACGACGTGGACGGCCTGCCCGGCGGGGAAGGTGCCTTCCTGGCGTGCAGCTTCTGGCTGGTGGAGGTGATGGCGATGCAGGGCCGCAAGGAGGAGGCGAAGACGCTGTTCGAGCGGCTGCTGGCATTGCGCAACGACGTGGGGCTGCTGGCCGAGGAGTACGACCCCCGCTACAACCGGCTGGTCGGCAACTTCCCGCAGGCCTTCAGCCACGTCCCCCTGATCCACGCCGCGCGCGCCCTGTCATAGCGGGGGTCGTAGCGGGGCCTACGGGCCGGTGAGGCGCCGCTCGCCGGCCGTGGTGATCACGAACACCTGCCAGTTGTAGTAGGCGTAGTAGTTCCTCGGGTCCCGCTTCATCTGGCGGGCGTGCAGGAGGATGGCGTTCACGTACGCCCGGGAATGGTTGTACGCGTACAGCGCCCGCCGGTAGTCGCGGGGCGCCCCCGAGGCGCGCAGGTAGTTGGCGGCGCCCATGACGGCGTCGCGCGGGTCCTGCACGTCGCCGCCCATGCCGTACGCCTTCCAGGTCCCGGGCATGAACTGCATGGGCCCCTGGGCGCCGACGTTGCTGTCCGACTTCACCCGGCCGAACTTCGTCTCCGCGAACATCACCGCCGCCAGCACCTCCCACTCCACCCCGAACTTGCGCTCGGCCTTCTTGAAGTGGCCGAGCAGCTCGGCGGCGGGCGGGGCGGGCTGGACCTTGAACGTGGCCGAGGGCTTGATCGGGTGGGCCAGGGAGAGCAGCTCGCGGATGGCGGCGGTGTTGTCCTTGGCCTGGGCGGCCAGCCCGGACGGCAGGCGCGCGAAGGCCCGGGCGGCCACCTCGGGGTGGCGGGCGGTGTAGCGGTAGGCGCGCTGCTGGTGAAGGGCCAGCAGCTCGACGTCCCGGGGCGGCTTGCCGGTCTTCGGCCAGGCGTCGATCGCGGCGTTGAGCGCGGCGCTGGTCCCCTTGAGCGCGGCGGCCAGCCGGGCGGGGTCGCCGGGGATCTTCTGGTCGGGCGCGGGCAGCGTCCCGCCCGCCGGTGGGGTGGACGCGGACGGGCTCGGCGCGGACGGGCTCGGCGCGGGTTGCCGGCCGGCCGCCGAGGCCGCCGGGGCCGGGTCGCCGCAGGCGGCCGTGCCGAGGAGGGCGGCGAGCGCCATCGCGGCCAGGGCACGGGCGGGGCGGCGGTGATGATCGTGGCGTTCCTCCATGGTCGGCCAACCTACCGGGTACGGCCCGCCCCCGGCGCCAGGCGGGCCCGGACACGCGCCCGGCCTCACCGCTGATCGGGTCCACTCGCCGCAGGTGGCGGCTTACCCGCGCCGTGCTCGGGGCCGCTCGCGCGCAGGGCCCGGGGTGAGGCGCCCAGCTCGCGTCTGCAGGCCTTGTTGAACGCCTGCAGGTCCGGGATGCCCACCGCCGCCGCGATCGCCGGGATCGCCAGGGTCGACTCGCGCAGCAGGTGCAGCGCGCGGGACAACCTCCTGCGGCGGATGTACGCGACCACCGTGTGCCCCGTCTGGGCCCGGAACAGCCGGGTGAGGTGGTTGTGCGACACCCCGGCGGCGCGGGCGACGCGGGGGACGGTCAGCGGCGCGGCCAGGTCCGCGTCGATGTACTCCATGGCGGCCGCCACGACGGCGTGCGCGCTGCCGGCGACGGGCAGGTTCGCGATCCGCCAGAGCACCGTCCACACCTCGGCCGACGCCCTGGCCCTGGTGTCGGGGACCGCCGCGATGGCCTGCCGCAGGGAGGCGGCGATGAGCGGCGCCTGGTCCCCCGCGTCCCGCATGACGGGCACGACCCGCCGCTCGTCGCCGCCGGGCAGCCTGAAGTGCGCGTACAGGTGCTCCGACCTGCCCCGATAGTGGTAGTGGACCTCGGCGCCCGGCGGGATCAGGCTGACGTGGCCGGGCTTGATCGCGTGCACGGTGCCGTCGAGCACCAGCTCGGCGGCGTACCCGTACAGGTGGAGCTGCCACAGGTCGGGCAGCCGGAACACGTCGTGGGCGCTGACCACGCCGTGCACCGCCGCCCCCGCGCCGGCCACCGCCGGCGGGCCGGAGAGCGTGATCGTCACCTGCCGCACAGGGATCTGTTCTACCGCAGCGGGGGAAAATGGACCAGTAGTTGATGATTACAACCCACGACATAGCGGGTGTCCGGTTCTAACTTCGAGGCATGCGAACCACTTTGCTGACCTCCGCGCAGGTCGCCGGATTCGTGGCCGCCGGCTATCTGCGGCTCGACGGGATCGTCCCGGACGAGCTCAACGACCAGGCGATCGACGTGCTGGAGGCGGGCATCCCGCGCCCGCCGTACGGCACTCCGGTCACCCAGGCCTACCCCGAGGGATCGTTCGCCCGCCGCCTGATCGAGCTGCCCGCCGTCGCCGGCGCGCTGCACTCGCTCGTCGGCCCCGACCCGACCGTCGACCACCACGCCGTGCACGTCCGCGAGCCGCACAACGGTCACGCCCAGCCGCTGCACGCCGACGCCATCATCGACACCCGCATGGACGCCTTCGACGTGCAGCTCATGTACTACCCGCGCGAGGTGACGGCCGACATGGGCGGCACCCTCGTGGTGCCGGGCAGTCACCTGCGCCGGATCAACGAGAGCGACACCGGCCGCTACCAGAACCTGCGCGGCCAGACCCGGCTCACCTGCCCCGCCGGGACCGTGATGCTGCTCCACCACGGCATCTGGCACGGCGGGCGGCGCAACGACAGCGACGTGCGCCGGTACATGTTCAAGATCCGCTTCAACCCGACCGTGCCGCAGGTGCGGCTCTGGGACACCTCCGACCTGGACGATCCCGCCGTCCTGGCCGAGCTGGGCCGGCGTTTCCCCTGGTACGAGCAGGCGACCGGGCGACTGGAGGTCCACAACCGGGTGCGGATGTGGCGGGCCCTGACCAACGATCCGTCGTTCGACGTCGAATACTGGACGACTCGCGTGAACAACCGCCCCGGGAGGGTCGCATGAAGCAGCAGGTGCTCGTTCTCTACCTGGCCACCTCCGCGCTCGACGCCGAGGTGGTGGGCTGGTCGCGCTACGACGGCACCGGGCGCACCGAACCGACCGCCGGTGACGGGGACGAGCCGCCGTACGAGACGGGGGTGGAGGCGTTGCGCGACGGGTGGCGGCTGTTCCAGGCGTCTCAGCTCATCCCGCCGTATCCCGGGCACGAATATGACACGTCGTTCATGAAGCACGAGTTCTTCTTCGAGAAGATGTCGTAAATCCGGACGTACGGCCTTATCGTGTGATCGCTCGATCTGGCCCGAGGAAGGAGCGGGATGCCGGACCTGCGCCCGCTCCGGCCGAGCGATCCCGAGCGGATCGGCTCGTACCGGCTCGTCGGCGTGCTCGGCTCCGGTGGACAGGGCGTGGTCTACCGGGGCGTCGGCGACGACGGGCGCGAGGTCGCCGTCAAGGTCCTGCACCTCCCCCGCGAGGAACACGAGGACGTCACCAAGAGCTTCCTGCGGGAGGTGGAGGCGGCGCGGCGGGTGGCCGCCTTCTGCACGGCCGCGGTGCTGGACGCCGGGATGGCGGACGAGCGGCCGTACATCGTGAGCGAGTACGTGCCAGGGGACACGCTCCAGACGCTGGTCCGGGCGTCGGGGCCGCGGTCGGGCGGGGCGCTGGACCGGCTGGCCATCTCCACGCTGACCGCCCTGGCGGCCATCCACCAGGCGGGGATCGTGCACCGGGACTTCAAGCCGGGCAACGTGCTGATGGGGCCGGACGGGCCGATCGTCATCGACTTCGGCATCGCCAAGGCCCTCGACGCGACGACCCGGACGTCGGTGCCGGTGGGGACGCCCGCGTACATGTCGCCGGAGCAGTTCAGGGGCGAGCGGGTGGGACCCGCGTCGGACGTGTTCAGCTGGGCGGGGACGATGGTGTTCGCGGCCACCGGGCACACGCCTTTCGCGGGGGAGACGCTGGCGGCGGTGGTGAACAGCGTCCTGAGCGGTACCCCGGACCTCACGGGGGTGCCGCCGCACCTGCTGGGGGCGATCGCGGCGTGCCTGTCCAAGGACCCGTCCACCCGCCCGGACCCGACGACCCTGCTCCAGCAACTCATCCGCCAGGCCGGCCCGCCGGCCCGCGTCCCCGGCCCCGCAACACCCCCCGCCGGCCCGCCCACCGGTCCGGCCCAGCCCGCGCCCGCCGGGGCGGGGCAGCCCGGTGTCGCCTGGGCGCCGCCCGCTGGAGCGGTCCCATCCGGTTCGGCCCCTTCGGGGGCGGCGCCTTCGCCCGGTGGGGCAGCGCACGCCGGGCCTCCGCCTCCTCCCCCGGGGGCGTGGCCTCCTTCCGGCGCTGGGCCCGTCTCCGGCTCCTCGGCCGTCCGGACGGAACCCCCTGCCGGGAGCGGCGTTCAGACGGGGCCCGATGCCCGGAGCGGCGTTCAGACGGGGCCCCGCGCCGGGGCCGGGCCGGTGGCGGACGCGGATACGGAGACCGGGCGGAGCCGGTCGGTCAGCCGGCGGGCCGTGTTCGGCGGAGCCGCGGCGGCGGCCGCCCTCGCGGTGTCCGCCTTCACTGTCCTGCGCCCGAGGAACGACCCCCTCGACCCGGACGACCGGCGTACGGAGCAGCCGCTCACCGGAAGCCCGTCCCCCACCCCGACACCGACACCGACGCCGACGCCGTCCGCCGAGCCCTTCGGGACGCAGGTCGCGGTGTCCGCGCCCCTGCCCAAAGCGGACGGCGCGATCACGGCACTCGCCGCCGCGGGGAGCACCGTCGTGTGCGGGACCGCCAAGGGGGCGGTGTTCACGTGGGGCCTGGACCGGGCGGCCACCTGGCTCGGCGACGGCGGGGCCACGACGACGGAGGTGGCCGCCGGCGAGGTCGGTGGCACGCCGGTGATCGCCTCCGGGCACACCGACGGGCGGATGCGGCTGTGGAGCCCGACCGGCGAGAGCCTCGCCTCGCACAAGGTGAGCGACCCCGTCATCGCGGTCACCGTCACGGGCGCGGGCAAGGCGGTGGCGGTGTCGCAGAAGTACGACTCCATGAAGGACCTCCGCAGCGTCGTGAGGCTGTGGGACATCTCCACCGGCAAGCAGATCGGCCCCACGATCACCGACCACTTCCAGGGCATCAGAGGGCTGGCGTTCGGCCGGCTGGGCAAGGACGACGTGCTCGTCACGGGCGACGGCGGGGAGCGGGTCCGGGTGTGGCGGCTGTCGAGCGGGCGGATGACGCACTCGTTCAGCACCGGGGAGATCGGCGGGATCGAGCGGCTGGCCTGCGGCGAGATCAAGGGCAAGCCCGTCCTCGTCTCGACCCACCTGGACGCGACCCTGCGCGTGTACGACCTGGCCACGGGCAAGCGCAGGAAGAAGTGGGAGTTCAGCGACCAGAGCCCGGACGACCGGGGCACCGTGGCTCTGGTCACCGGACGGTGGGGGGACGTGCCCATAGCCGTCGTCGCCCACGGTCCGTGGAACGACGAGTACGTCACCCGGGTCTGGAACCTGGACGACGGCGACACCATAGGAGCGCTCGACCTGGATCCCGGCGGAACGATCCCCACGCTGGCACTGGCCGAACGGGGCGGCCACCCGGTGGTCGCCGACACGGGCGGAGAGCGTACCGTCCGGGCCTGGAGCCTCGGCCCCGCCTGACCGCCGCCTCACCCCGCCCCCGCCGGAAACCCGGAAACCCGGAAACCGGCGCGCGGGACACCGTCGTACACCCTCCCGCCGCACCGGCGCCCGAACGTCCGGCGGGCCCGCCCGCCGTACCGGTCTTCCGGCCTCCGGCGGGTGCGGAGGCCGGAACACCGGCGGGGCCGGGCACTGCCCGTGCGAAGCGTTACGGGTTGGTGAGGCGGTTGATGAGGGCCTGGGCGTCGCGGGTCAGGATCGTGCGAGACGTGGAGTCGGGGACGTTGGCGTTCTTGCCCGCGGCCTTGATGAAGCGCTTCAGCGCCTCGATCGCCTGCCCCGGCCTGCCGCGCTTCTCGTGCCACTCGGCCGCGTCGAGCTGCTCCAGCAGCTCCCGAGCGCCTGCGGCGGTCACCGTGCGCGCCTTCTTGAAGTGCGCGATCAGCGCGCGCACGTCACCGTACGAGGTCGTCGTCGAGAACGTGACGGTCGACGTCACCGTCCGCCCCGACCGGTCCGTCGCCGTGGCGACGAGGGAGTGGTCGCCGAGGGGCAGGGTCCAGAGGCGTACGGGCGCGCCCGAGGGAACCGCGGTTCCGTCGAGCTTGGCCGTGGCGCCCTCCACCCCCGAGACCGCGTCCGTCGCCGTCAGGACCGGGGTGACGGTGCCCGAGTCGCCGTACGGCTTGGCCTCCACGCCGGTGACCGTCAGCGCCGGGTCCGATTTGTCGATCTTCACGGTGACCGTGCCGACCTGGGAGACGTTGCCGCCGTTGTCGGTCGCGCGGTAGCGGACCTCCTTGGCGCCCTCCGCGCTGAGCGTCACCGGGTTGGCGGCGTTCGCCCAGGTGGTGCCGCCGTCGAGCGAGTACTGGCGGGAGGCCACCGTGCCGTTGTCGGTCGCGGTGACGGTGAGCGTGACGTTGCGGGTGTACCAGCCGTTCGCGCCGTCGGGCGAGGCAGGGTTGAGCGTGGCCGTGACGGTGGGCGGGCTGGTGTCCGCGACGCCCCCGCCCTGGAAGGTGAACGCGTCCACGTCCACGCCGCCGGTCGAGGTGACGTACAGCCGGCCGGTTCCCGCGGGCGGGTCGGCGAGCGCGGTGGTGATCGTCTGCCAGCTGTCACCCGGCGGGATCGTCACCGTCGCGAACGGCGCGGCGGTGGGCGACTTCCAGCGTAGGGAGAGCGTCCCCGCGCCCGAGGCCTTGGTCTGGACCCCGGTGATTCCGGTGAAGTTGACCGGGTCGTAGGCGAGCCAGTCCCCCGCGTCGAACGAGGTGATCTTGAACTTGCCCGACGCCCCGTCGTCGGCGGTCCTGGTCACGCCGCTGCTCTGGTCGGCGTGCTCGGCCTGCGCGAGCTTCGGGTTGAGGGTGAGCGCGGCCTCGCCGAGCGCGCCGGGGATGCCGTTGGCGCCGTTGTCGCGGTAGCTCGCGACGACCACGCCGTAGATGTTCTCCGTCTCGCCGTGCTCGGGCGCGTTCGCGGGCGTCGGCCAGGCGCCGGTGCAGCCGGTGCCGGTGGTCTCGGGGTGGGCGTGCACGTCGTGCCCGAGGCCGAACGTCCACTGCATGCGCGTGCACACCGGGCTGTCGCCGTCCTCGGCGTCATGCACGGCGATCTTGTACGGCACCGCGTTCCCCCAGTCGAAGAACCCGCCGTCCGGCGGCGTCTGGACGCTGACCTCGGGCGCGGTGTTGCCGACGGTGATCTCGGCCGAGGTGAGGCCCGCCCGGCCGCCGGAGTCGGTGACGCGCAGCCGCGCCACGTACTGCCCCAGCTCGGTGTAGGTGTGCGTGGCCGTCGCCCCGGTGGCGTCGAACGTGCCGTTCCCGTCGAAGTCCCACTCGTACGTCAGCGTCCCCGGCTCGGTGTCCCTGGACGACGACGCGTCGAAGGCGACCGTGAGCGGCGCCTGGCCGCTGGACGTCCTGTCCATGGTCATCCTGGCCTGGGGCGTCTTGTTGTCCGGGGTGTAGTCGATCCGGTAGAGCCCGGCATCGGGGTTCGCGCGGAAGAACCCGTCGCCGTACTCCAGCACGTACAGGGACCCGTCCGGTCCGAACTCGATGTCCATCGGGCTGTCGGTGATGGGCTGCGCGGCGTCCCGCAGCTCGGCGTTGGGCAGGAAGTGCTCCAGCTTGGTGACCGGCCCGTCCGGGTACGTCACGGTGAACGCCGCCAGGTAGTCCTGCGAGAACTCGGCGAAGAACGCCTTGCCGTCCCAGTACGCGGGCAGCTTGCCGGGCGCCGGGTTGTCCGGGTCGTAGTGGTAGATCGGCCCGCCCATCGGCCCCTGGCCGCCCTGCGGGTCGAAGTCCACGAGCCCGGCCCACTCGGCCGGCTGGTGGGTGTTGTTGTCGCCGTAGTAGAGGTCGGCGGGGACGGCCGGCGGGAGCCGGTCGATGCCGGTGTTCCAGCGCGAGGTGTTCAGCGGCCCGGCCGCGCAGTCGAACCACGGCCCCGGCCGGGCGGTCTCGAAGTCCCAGTCGTTGTAGTTGAAGTTGTCGCCCGTGCAGTACGGCCAGCCGCTGTTCATGGGCTTGGTGAACGGGGTGATGTTCCACTCGACGTAGCCGAGCGGGCCCCGGTTCGGGTCGGGGGTGCCGGCGTCGGGGCCGTAGTCGGCCCACGACAGGGTGCCCGTCTCCCCGTCCACGTCCATCCGGAACGGGTTGCGCACCCCGGTCACGAAGATCTCCGGCCGCGTCTTGGCCGTACCCGGCGGGAACAGGTTGCCCTGGGGGATCGTGTACGTGCCGTCGTCCGCGACCTTGATCCGCAGGATCTTGCCGCGCAGGTCGTCGCTGCTGCCCGCGCCGCGCCGTGAGTCGAAGCCCGGGTTCATGCCGGGCGCGTCGTTGTTGGGCGCGTACCCGTTGGCGCCCGGCGCGCCCGCCGGGGTGTTGTCGCCGGTGGCGAGGTAGAGGTTGCCGTCGGCGTCCCAGTCCACGTCGCCGGCCACGTGGCAGCACTGCCCGCGCTGCGTCTCGACCTTGATGATGACCTGCTCGGTGGACAGGTCGAGCGCGTTGCCGGTCCACTTGAAGCGGGAGAGCTGGTTGTAGCCCTTCCACTGGTTCCAGTACGTCTCGTCGGCCCCGGCGGGCAGCGAGTTGGGCGCCGAACCGGTCGGCGTCGTCTCCGGGTACGGCGCCGACATGGTCTTGGGCGCGTAGTAGAGGTAGACCCAGTGGTTCTCGTCGAAGCGGGGGTCGAGGGAGACCGTCTGCAGGCCGTCCTCGGAGTTGTTGTAGACGGGGACGGTGTTGACGATCTTCGTGACGCCGCTGGCCGGGTCGGTCAGCCTGATGTCGCCGTTGCGCGCGGTGTGCAGGACCCGCCGGTCGGGCAGGACGGCCAGGTCGATCGGCTCGCCCACGTTCTTGGTCAGCGTGATCTTCTCGTAGCTCGACCACTCGGTGGCCGGTTCGTGTGCCTGGGCGGGGCCGGGTAAGACGAGTGCGGTGGCGGCGAGGAAGAAGCCGCCGAGCACCGCGAGGGTACGCTGCATGGTGATGCCGCTCCTAGGACGAGGAGTGTCATGATCCGGGCCGCCACGCCTGCCGCTGCAACGGCAGGGATCGCGTGGCGGTCCGGCGTCGTGGTGGGGGTCAGCCGCGCAGGGCGGCCATGTTGCGGTAGCTGAGCTCGGCGTACTGCAGCGACTGGCCCGGGTCCGTGCCGGGCGCGTTGTCCTGCTCGTACATCGGGTTGTGCAGGCCCCTGGAGCGGAGCCGGCCGAAGAAGCGGGCGTAGTCGATGTCCCCGGCCCCGAACGGCACCATGTCGTAGCCGTTGGCGGTGCCCGGGTTGGCGGTGCCGTCCTTGGCGTGGAACAGCGGGAACCGCTTCTCCTGCGCCAGCACGGTGGCGAGCGGGTCGAAGACGTCGGTCTGCGCCGAGCCGTCGGGCGCCGTGTACGTACGGTGCTTGAACTGGGCCACGTGCGCCCAGAAGATGTCCATCTCGAAGTAGACCCGCCTGGGGTCGCTGATCCCGAAGAAGTACTCCAGCTTGCGGATGCCCGAGGAACGGGTGGGCCGGCCCTGGTCGTCGAGCGGGCCGCTGTCGAGCAGGAACGCGTACGCCGCGTCGTGGTTGTGCGTGTAGAGCTTGACCCCGGCCCGGCAGGCGAGCTCGCCGAGCGCGTTCCACTTCTCCGCCGCCACGTCCCAGTCGGCCTTGTACGCGCTGCCCGTCGGGTCGGAGCCGGTGCCAACATGGTCCAGGCCGAGGATGTTCGCGATCTCCAGCACCTGCTTGAACCGGTCGAGGTCGGCGGTGCTCAGCGGCCACGAGGCCGGGATGAAGCCGTGGTTGCCCTCGGCCCGCAGCCCGTTGTCGTCGAGCCAGCTCCGCAGCAGGCGGGCGCCCTCGACGGTCTCCAGGTTCGCGCCGCCCTCGGCGTTGGCGTGCTGCCGGTACCCGGCGAACTCGACCTGCTGGTAGCCGATGCGCGCGAGTGCCTCGAACACGCGGCGGAAGCCGGACGGCAGGGTCGTGGACGCCGGGTCGCGGCCGATCGCGTCGCGGACGGTGTAGAGGATGATGCCGCGCTTGCCCGGCGGGATCAGCGGCCGGTTCCACCCGCTCTGGGCCTGCACGGGGTCGGCGGCGGCGGGCTGGGCGAGGGGGACGGCGGCCGCGGCGGCGATGCCGGCGGTGGCCGCGAGGAGGCGGCGGCGGCTCAGGCCGAACGTGCGGCGGAGCGCCTCTTCCTGCTCATGGAGCTGGCTCACGCGTGTTTCCCTTTCTCGAGGGACGCGTGCGCCGACCACGTCACGGCGTAACTGTGCCCGGCTCCACGAACATGCCACCGCGCGGGGAGCCTGCGACGATCAATTGTTACTACGCCGCGCAGAGGCGGTCAATGGTGCCCGAAAGCCTGATCGATGGCGTCCGGCGCGAGCACGTGGTCGACGACCATGACGGCGGCTCCGACGACGCCCGCCCGGTCGCCGAGCCGGCTCGACCTGATGCCGAGGTGCTGGGTGGCCAGCGGGAGCGACCGGCTGTAGATCGTCTCCCTGACCCCCGCCAGCACCTGCTCGCCCGCCTCGGCGACGTCCCCGCCGATGACGATGAGCGAGGGGTTGAAGAAGTTCACGATCGAGGCCATCACGGCGCCGACCTCGCGGCCGGCCTGCCTGACGAGCCGCGTGGCGCGCAGGTCGCCCGCGCGCATCAGCGCCACCACGTCCCGGCTGCCGTGCGCGTCGACCCCGGCGGCTCGCAGCTGCGCGGCCATGGACGCGCCGCCCGCGACCGCCTCCAGGCAGCCGGTGTTCCCGCACCTGCAGGGCGCCTCGGACGCCGGGACCCGGATGTGGCCGACGTCCCCCGCGGCTCCCTGCGCGCCCCGGTGCAGCCGGCCGCCGGAGATGATGCCGCAGCCGATCCCGGTGCCGATCTTGATGAAGATCAGGTGGTCGATCTCGGGTCCGGCGGCCCAGTGCTCGCCGAGCGCCATGATGTTCACGTCGTTGTCGGCCAGCACCGGTGCGCCGAGCCGCGACCCGAGCCATCCGGGCACGTCGAAGCCGTCCCAGCCGGGCATGATCGGCGGGTTCACCGGCCGTCCCGACGCGTGCTCCACCGGCCCGGGCAGCCCGACGCCGACCCCGCACACCCGGTCGAGGTCATACCCGGCGTCGGCCAGCAGCTCGCGGAAGGCGGTGGCGACCCACTCCAGGGTGGGCTCGGGCCCCCGGTCGACGGGCAGGTCTGCGGCCCGTTCGGCGAGGACGGTCATGCCGAGGTCGAGCACGGCCAGGCGGGCGCGGGTGGCGCCCAGGTCGGCCGCGAGCACCACCCGCGCGCCCTCGTTGAACGCGAACACGGCCGCCGGGCGGCCCCCGGAGGAGATCGAGTCGTCGGCGGCCACCACCCAGCTCCCGGCGATCAGCACGTCGAGCCGCTGCGACACGGTGGACCTGGACAGGCCGGTGAGCTGGGCCAGCTCGCCGCGGGTGCGCGCCCGCCCGTCCCGGAGGATCGCCAGCAGCGCCCCCGCTCCGGCGCTCTGGCCGTTGGATCCCGTTGTCATGGGTACTACCTTACTTCGATGATCGGCCGACTTATGTTGACAGAAACGAAAAGCCCGATCTATCGTCGCGAAATATGTCGGACATATGTGGGCAACAGTCCACATATCGTGAGATCGTCCGGCAATTCCCGAGCTCCGGCCCGGGATCAACGCTCTACGCCTTGGAGGATTCGGTCCGGCCCTCGCCCGCCGTCGCGCCGAGACGCGGGCCCCGCAGGGATGCCACCCGGCCGGATCCTCCACAGGGCCTGGTTCCGGCGATCCGGAAACCAGTGTTTCGGGCCCAGAATGCGGACTAGGCGCGGGAGCGCTCCCAAGCCTATCAGACCCCGCTTGAACTGCACACATGCCCATAAATTCTGAGATTTGCCCAATTGAGGGGCGGCTAACGGCCGGCGCAATCACGTCGAGAGCGAGGGCTTGACATCCCAGGCAGGCCCGCTCGTGCCGATTCGCGAGTAAAACGTTCCAGATTTCCAGATACCTTGAAGCAAGAGGGTTGAGCTGGCCTTTTGCCCCTTCACTACGGTTAGTCAATAGGCCAGACAATTCCGGCGGGTCCGATATTTGGTATTGAGGCCATCATTGCGGGCGCAGGTGCCATACTGCGTTTGGGAGCGCTCCCGCGAGCGCGTTCCCCCATGGCCCCCCTCCACGAGGACCGGCAGTGAACCATCCCGACCCCCTTCTCGACGCCCGGCGCCCATGGGCCGCGCACATCTGGTGGATCGCCCTGGCCATCGGGGCGGCCGGCTTCGCCTTCGTCTGGCTGGCCACCCCGCACGCCCGGGAGATCGGCGCCGCCTGGCAGCTCGTGGCCAAGCTGCTCGCCTTCGCCTTCCTGTGCTGCGCGATCGCGTTCTTCCCGTGGGTGTCGCCACGCCTGCACTGGCTGCTGTACGCCCCGTTCGTCTTCCTGACCGGCTACCTGATCCCGCGGATCAGCTGGTTCTACTACGGCGACGGCGCGCGGGCGTACGGCAACGGCTTCTACACCCATCTCTACCTGCTGTTCTACCCGGGGATCGTGCTCACCGCCGCCGCCGCGTACCGGATCGGCGGCGGCTCCCCCGGCCGCTGCCTGAAGATCATGGCCACGGGGGTGCTGATCGTGTTCTCGGGATTCCTGGACGTGATGTGGCAGGTGGTCAACCCGGTGCCGATCCCCGAGCGCATCGACGCCCCGCACATCAACCTGTTCACCGGCGGGCCGATCACGTTCGGCGCGGCGATCTGGTTCACGCTGGCGCACGTCCCGCTGATCGTGGGCCTCAACCTGCTTCCCCTTGACCGCTGGATCGCGCGCCTGACGGGAGCCGGCGCGGATGCCACCCGGAGGAGGTGACCCTTGCCGAACGCGCCTGCCGCGGCGCCGCTCATCGACATCTCGGTGGCGGCGCCCGCGTACAACGAGGCGGACAACATCGCGGCCGCGGTGACGGAATGGCGGGACTACCTGGAGCGTAACCCGGCGATCGGCGCCTGGGAGATCGTCGTGTGCGACGACGGCAGCGCCGACGCGACCGGGCGGATCCTGGAGGGCCTGCGGGCGGAGTGCCCGCGGCTCGTCGTCGTCACGTTCGAGCGCAACCGGGGCGCGGGTGCCGCCATCGCGGCCGCGATCGCGCGTACCCGGATGGACTGGGTCGTGCTGCTCGACTCCGACGGCCAGTTCCCGATCGCGAACCTGGACCGCTTCATCGAGCGCATCCGCGCCGGGGCGGGGCTCGCGTTCTCGGGCGCCCGGATCAGGAAGGCCGACAGCCTGCCGTACCGATGGGGGTCGGCGGCCAGCGGCGCGGTCAGCAACCTGCTGCACCGCACCCGCTACCGCGACTTCAACTCGATCTTCAAGGTGGTGCACGGGCCGCTGTTCCGCGCGCTGCCGCTGGAGTCGGCCGGGATGAACTGCTCGACCGAGATCACGGCCCGCGTCGCCGAGCTGGGCCACGCGTGGGTGGAGCTGCCGATCGAGCACCGCGAGCGGGGCGGCGGCAGCCGGGGCTGGCGGTTCTGGCGGGGGGCGCGCGACCGGGCCCTGTTCGTCGGCTACCTCGGGCTGCGCCACTGGCTGCTGCGGCGCGGCGTGCTGCGGGTCCCCGCGGGCCACGAGGAGGTCCGGTGAGGGTCGCCATGTTCAGCGGCGGGCGCGGCGCGGCGGGGATCGCCCGAGCCCTCCTGCGGGTGCCGGGGCTGGAGCTGTCCCTGCTGATCAACGGGTACGACAACGGGCTGTCCACCGGCGCGCTGCGCCGCTACCTGCCGGGCATGCTCGGCCCCTCGGACTTCCGCAAGAACCTCCTGCTCCACCTGGACCCCGGCGACCCCCGGCGCGAGCTGCTCGAACGCCGCCTGCCGGCCGGGACCACGGCCGCGGACCTGGCGCGGCTGGCCGACGGGCCGCTGGACTACCGGATCGCGCGGGAGCTGCGGGTGTTCGCCGGGCGGCTGCGCGCCGAGCCGGACGGGCTCGACCTGGCCGGCTGCGCGCTGGGCAACCTGGTGCTCGCGGGGGCCTACCTGCGCCTGGGCGAGGACTTCAACGCGGCGGTACGCGCGTGCGCGCACACGTTCGGGTCGCCGGCGCGGCTGCTCAACGTGACGGGCGGCGAGAACGCGTTCCTGGTCGCGCTCAAGGAGGACGGGCGGGTGCTGGCCGACGAGGCCGACATCGTCGCGCCGCAGGACGCGGTGGCCATCACCGGGCTGTTCCTGCTGCGCGAGCCGCCCGGCCCGGACGAGCTCTCCGGGTCGCCGGAGCTGCTCGCGCGGCGCGCCGCCACGGTCACGCCCAGCCCCGAGGCGCTGGCGGCCGTCCGGGACAGCGACCTCATCGTGTACGGCCCGGGCACGCCGCACTCGTCGCTGCTGCCCAGCTACCTGACGCCGGGGCTGGCCGGGGCGGTCGCGGAGAGCCGGGCCGCGGCCAGGGTGTTCGTCGTCAACCTCGGGGGCGACCACGACATCCAGGGGCTGACCGCCACCGACCTGGTGGACCGCACGCTGGCGTACCTGGGCGACCCGGGCAACGAGCGGCGCACGATCACGCACGTGCTCAGCCGCCGGGGCGGGTCCGGGGGTCCCGCCGTGCCGCTCGGGGTCGTGGAGCGCGGCTGCTGGGCGGGGGCCCGCTGGATCGGCGCGGACGTCGAGGACGCCGGGCGTCCCGGCACGCACGACGGCCCGCGCACGGCCGAGGCGCTGCGGGCCGTGCTCGGCGAGATCCCGCTGGCACGGGCCGGATGAGCGGCCCCACGGGCGCCGCACCCGGCGCCGTCCAGAAGGCCCCCTCGCCCGGCGCCGCCCGGGGAAGCGCCGTCGGCGCCGGTGCGCCGGTCGCGGGGCCGGTCGCGGGGCCGGTCGCGGGGCTGGTGGCCGGGCGGCGGGTGTGGTTGTGCGATCTCGACGGGACGCTCGTGGACTCCTTCCCCGCGCACGAGGCCGCGTTCCGGCAGGCCGTCGCCGAGCTCGTACCGGCCGCCCTCCCGTCCTTCCGGTACGCCGATCACGCGGGCGCGAGCACCGCCGAGGTCGCCGCGCTCCTCACCGGGGACCGGGACGTGGCGGCCCGGCTGGCGCGGCGCAAGCAGGGGCTCTACCGGGAGTTCGTCGCGGCGGGCCGGGTCCGGCCGTTCCCGGGGGCGCGCCGGCTGCTCGACCGGCTGGCGGCGCGGGGACGGGTGGCGTACCTGGTCACCGCCGGCAGCCGGGGGTCGGTGGAGCGGGTGCTGGCGGGCTCGTCGCTGGGGGCGTGCTTCCGCGACGTGCTGACCGCCGACGACGTGCCGGTGAGCAAGCCGGACCCGGAGTTCTACGGCCTGGCCTGCCGCCGGTGGGGCGTCGATCCGGCCGAGGCCGTGGTGCTGGAGGACTCCGCCCACGGGGTGGCCTCCGCCGTCGGCGCCGGCCTGGTGACGCTGCACGTCCACACCACCGAGCCCGCCCCCGGCGCGGTCGCGGTGCGCGGGCTGGAGGACATCGTGTCCCTGCTGGAGGACAAGTGACTGTTTGCGCGGTGATCCCGGCGGCGGGGCGGGGGACGCGGCTGGGCCAGGGGGTTCCGAAGATCATGATCGAGGTGGCCGAGGGTGTCACCGTGTGGCACCTGCTGCTGCGGCGGCTGTGGCCGTGGACGCGGCACGTGCACGTCGTCGTCTCCCCCGACGGCGAGGGCCCGTTCCGGGAGCTCGCCGCCGGGGAGATCGCCGAGGGCGCGGTGTCGGTGAGCGTGCAGGAGCGGCCGACCGGCATGGGGGACGCGATCTTCGGCTCCGCCGCGCACTGGGCGGCGTACGAGACGATCCTGGTGGTCTGGGGCGACCAGGCCAACCTCTCCCCCGCGACCGTGCGCGACGTCCTGGCCGCCCACCCGGGCGAGGGGCTGACGCTGCCGCTGGTGCCGATGGCCGATCCGTACGTGGAGTACGAGCTGGACGGGGACGGGCTCGTACGCGTGCGGCAGTCCCGCGAGGGCGACGTGTGCCGTCCCGGCGGGCTCAGCGACGTCGGCGTGTTCTGCCTGGCCACCGGCGGGCTGCGGCAGGCGTGGGAGCGGTACGCGGCCGGGGCGGCGGCGGGCGCGGCCACCGGCGAGGTGAACTTCCTGCCGTTCCTGACGCACCTGTCGGGGGCCGAAGGGCGGCCGGTGACGGTCGTGCCGGTGGCGGACGCGGCCGAGGCGCGCGGGATCAACACTCCGGAGGACCTGGAGTTCGCGCGGCGGGCGTACCAGCGGTGCGGCTCCTGAAGTCCCGCACGGCGCGCCTGCGCCCGGTGGCGGGGCCGACGCTGGTGAGCACGGTGGCCAGCGGCACGGCGGCGGCGACCACGCTGGTCATCGCGCGGGGCGCGGGGGCGAGCGCGTTCGGCCAGTTCACGGTGGTGCTGTCGATCGCGCTGATCGTCACCGTCGGGATGCTGACGAGCCTGCACTACGTGATGCTGCAGGAGCTGCCCAGGGCCGAGCCGGGGCGGCGGGCCGAGCTGGTGGCGACGGCGCTGCCGGCCACGCTGGCGGTCAGCGCCGGGCTGGCCGCGCTGGGCCTGCTGGCGGCGCCGCTGCTCACGGCCGCGCTGAACGTGGACACGCGCACGCTCGCCTTCGGGCTGGCGCTGGCGGCGTCCATGACGGTGAACCAGCTCACCGAGAGCTTCCTGCGCGGGCTGAAGCGCTTCGCCTTCGTGGCGGGGCTCAAGCTGGCCATCGCGGTCGTGTACCTGGGCGCCGCTTCCTCCTGCCTGCTGGTGCTGGGGATCAGGGAGGCCGAGCCGTACCTGGTCGCGCTGATCGCCACGAACGTGGCGTTCGCCGTGGCGGCGCTGGCGGCGGTGCGGGTGCGGCCGGGGCTCTGGTCGGCGCGGCTGGCCCGGTCGCTGTACCGGCACGGCATGTACGTGACCGTCATCGCCGCGCTCACCGGCGTGCTCTTCGGCGTCGACGTGATCTTCCTGAACCACTGGGCGGGCCCGGCCGAGGTCGGCGTGTACTCGGTCTACAACGGCTTCCCCAAGCGGCTGCTGGGCGTGGTGTTCACCGACGGGGTCGGGCTGGTGCTGCTGCCGGTGATGGCCACCATGGACAAAGCGCTGCTGATGCGGCGGATCGCCCGGCTGGTCCCGGCGGTCGCCGGGGTCACGGCGGTGTTCTCGTTCGCCGCGAGCACGGTGTTCTTCCGGGTGATGGGCGGCGAGTACCCGTACTCGCCGGGCCTGATGGCGCTGTCGGCGCTGGGCATCGGCGCGCACACGGCGTTCAACCTGTACTCGGTCGCCCTGTCCATGGACGGGGTGCGCGGGGCCAGGGTGCTCATCGGCTGCCTGGCCGCGGGGACGCCGCCCGCCCTGGCCGTGCTGGCGGCCTGCATCCACCGGCAGGGGCTGGCGGGCGGGCTCGCCGGCTTCGCGCTGGCCAACCTCGTCCTGCTGGCCGTCGTGGCCGTGGCGGCCGCCCGCGTCTACCGGAGCCCCCCATGAGAATCGCCTGCGTCGTCAACCAGTTCCCGCCGAACGTCACCGCCGGGCTGGGCAGGTACGCTGAGCTGATCACCCCGTACCTGGCCCGCGGCCACGAGCTGACCGTGTACACGCCGAACGACGGCCGCCTGCCGGTGGACGAGATCGTGGACGGCGTCCGCGTGCACCGGCCGCGCGGCTCCCTGCTCGGGGGAAGGCGGCTCAACCGCACCAGGCGCTCGGAGTTCCTGCTGCTCGCGCTGAACGTCGTGGTCAGCAACTGGCGCTACTTCCTGCGGCTGCGCCGCCGCCGGGAGCGGCCCGACCTGGTCGCCGTGCACGACTCGACGAACTTCCTGTCGGGCCTGCTCTGCCACTACGTGCTGCGGCTGCCGGTGGTCTTCCACGTGCACACCACGGAGTACGGCGTCGCGCCGCAGCGCAGCATCTCCGACCCGCTGAAGGTGTTCGCGGCGCTGGAGCGGTGGCTGGCCCGGGTCGCCCGGCGGGTGGTGGTGGCCACGCCGGAGGTGCGCGACCAGCTCGTGGCCGCCGGCTGGGCCCGGACGCCCATCGACGTGGTGCCGCTGGGCGGGACGTACGAGGCGGTGCTCCCGTCGCTGGACCGCGACGCGCTGCGGGCCGGGGCGGCGGACCTGCGCGGGCGGCTGGGGCTGGCGGAAGGGGACCCGGTGCTGCTGTTCGTGGGCAGGATCGAGCGGCAGAAGGGCGTCTACCAGTTGCTGGAGGCGATGCGGGCGGCCGCCGGGGCGGTGCCGGGGCTGCGGCTGGTGATCCTCGGCGAGGGGGACGTCGAGGGCGTCGAGCGGATCGTCGCCGCGACGGGGCTGCGGGGGCGGGTGCTGGTCCCGGGGCGGTTCGTCGGGGGGCGGGAGCTGCTGGAGTACTACGAGCTGGCCGCGGCGTGCGTGTTCCCGTCGCTGTTCGAGCCGTTCGGGCTGGTGGCGACCGAGGCGATGGCGATGGGCCGGGCGACGATCCTGGGGGACGGCTTCTCCCGGGTCTTCCTCGGCCCGGACCCGGACCGGCCCGCGGCGTACGTCGTGCGGGCGGGCGAGCCCGCCGACATCGCGCGGGGCGTGATCGAGGTGATGTCCGACGCGGCGCTGCGCCGGGGGCTGGCCGAGCGGGGCGAGCGGTTCGTCAGGGAGAGCCTCAGCTGGTCGCGCGCCGCCGCCGGGACCGCCGAGGTCTACCGGACGGCGGTGAAGGCCGGGCGGCAGCTCCGCTGACCACGTGCGCCAGACGGCCGGGTCAGGCGGGGGCTCCCTTGAGCACGCGCAGGGAGCCCACCGCGAGGCCGGTGACGAGCACCACGTGGACCGCCAGGTGGACGGTCATGAAGTAGGCGGTGAAGGCCGTCCCCCGCTCCCGGTGCACGAACCGCAGCAGCCGCGGATCGGCCACCACGAACCACCCCACCAGCGCGACCGGCACCGCGAACAGGCCGGGATGCACCAGCCCCAGCGGCAGGGACGCCAGCGCGAGCGCGCAGGCGAGGATGCCGGCCCGGCTGTTGGCGTTCTCGGGCTTGGCCGCGCCGCGCCTGGCCGTGGCCAGGGCCAGCGGGATCAGCGGCAGCGCGCGCCGCCACTGCTCGGCGAGCACCGGCAGGAACCGGTGCCCCTCGTCGTGGCGGCCCATCACCTCGTCGGTCAGCAGGATCCTGGTGCGCACGGCCAGGCGGCTGCTGTACTCCACGTCCTCGCTGTCGCGCAGGCCCTCGTCGAGCCGGCCCGCCTCCAGCCACACCGAGCGGCGGATCGCGGCCAGCGCGAACACGACGCTGTTGACCTCGCCGAGGTGCCTGCGCCGCCAGTGGACCTGGTGGAGCAGGCGATACCACTCGACCGGGCCGTCGTCGATGAGCGGCTCGGTGTCGTAGACGCCGTGGACGCAGCCGACCCCGGGATCCTCCTCCAGGATCCGGACGGCGCCCGCGACCGCGTCCGGGCGTAACGCCACGTCGCTGTCGAGGAAGAAGATCACGTCGCCGGTGGTGCTCTCCACCCCGGCGTTCCTGGCCGCCGAGACGCCGCGGTTGTCGGGGAGCCGGACGACCCGGCAGCCCAGCTCCTCGGCGATGGCCGGGGAGCCGTCGCCGCTGGCGTCGTCCACCACGACGATCTCGTCGGGCGGCCGGGTCTGGGACAGCGCCGACTCCAGGCACAGGCGCAGGGTCCTGGCCGCGTTGTAGCACGGCACGATCAGGGAAACTCTCGTCACGGGGGCCGCCCTTCGCGAGTCCTGGGTCCTCCATGATCTCGCGGCCGGCCCTCGCGGCGCATCATCTCAGCCGGCCTCCCACAGGTCGCAGTTGTGCTCGGCGAGCATCGTGGCCAGCGGGACCGGCGTGGACTTCCCGCCCGCCCTCAGGGACATGACGAGGGAGGTCCCGTTGAAGGCCGGCCAGCGCGCCGAGTACGCGGCCCGCGGCTGCCCGCCGATCGTGAACGACCCCCAGTAGTGCACCATGTCGCGGGCCAGCCGCCGCTCCGAGGCGTCGAACGTCGGCGCGATCGGGGTTCCGTTGTCGAAGCTCGGCCACAGGTAGGCCAGCTCGGCGGCGTGCCCCGCGCCCCACTCGTAGCCGGCCGGCTCGGGGCTCAGGCCGGGGCCGGTGCGGTGGTCGAAGCGGTAGCCGTACACGCGGGTGTGGGTGGACAGGGCCTCGATGAAGCGCAGCGTCGGGCAGCCGCCGAGGCCGGCCAGGAAGCCGGAGTCGGTGAAGACGGCCGCCGCCAGGTACGCCGAGGTGAACTGGTCGGACTGCGCCGGCCACGGATACCTGGCCAGGACGGCGTCGGCGCGGTCGGGGAAGAGGCCGCGGACCCAGCCCTCGTACTGCTCCTTGGTCCAGCCGCGGGCGCCCTGCAGGAACGTGCGGCCCTCGTCGCGGTTGGCGCCGACGATCAGGGGGACCCGCTGGAAGCGGCCCGCCCGCACGGCGGTGTCGGGGTTCTCCGGCAGGGCGGGCGTGCCGTACAGGAACGAGGCGAACTGCGGCCCGTCGACCAGCTTGGCCGCGCTCAGCCCGCGCAGGCAGGCCAGGTCGGTGCAGCCGAGCGCGGTGGCGACGGAGGCGCCGGCCTGCTCGCCGTCCGCGTACGGGCGGCTGGTGCAGGACCCGCTCTGGATGATCGCGCGGGCGAACAGCCCGGCCGAGGCGGGAGAGGCGAGGTTGGCGCAGACGGAGAAGCCGCCGGCCGACTCGCCGTCGATGGTGACCTGGCGGGGGTCGCCGCCGAACGCGGCGATGTTGCGGTGCACCCAGCGCAGCGCGGCCTGCTGGTCGGCCAGGCCGTAGTTGCCGGACGTGCCCGCTTCGGCTGCCAGCAGCGGGTGGGCCAGGTAGCCGAACACGCCGAGCCGGTAGTTGACGCTCACCACGACGACGTTCTCGAGCTGGGCGATCAGGGTGCCGTCGTGCTGGTTGGCCGAGCCGTTCTGCAGGCCGCCACCGTGGATCCAGAACAGCACGGGCAGCCGCTGCCCGGCCTTCGTTCCGGCGGGGCGGAACACGTTGAGGTAGAGGCAGTCCTCGGTCTCGGAGCGGGGGCCGTTGGTGCTGGCGGCGGCGGGGCAGCGGTTGCCCCACTGGGACGCGTCGCGCACGCCCTGCCAGGCGGGCGCCGGCCGGGGTGCCCGCCAGCGCAGCTCGCCGGTGGGCGGGGCGGCGTACGGGAGGGCGAGGAAGCGGTCGACGCCGTCCGCGCGAGCCCCGCGTACGAAGCCGGTGTCGGTACGCGCCGTCGGCCGGTCGCCGCCGGACGCGGCGGCGGGCACGGGGAGGGAGGCGGCGGCCAGGGCCGCCGCGGCGAGCGCGATCAGTAATCGTCTCATCGGACTGTGACCTCCTGACGTAGACGCAGGTCCCTGGAGGAGGACCCGACGTGGACGGTACGGCGGCCCCTCGCGAGGGTCCATCGGCCGTCCGACCAGTACTGCAGTGCGCGCAGCGGCACCGTCACGGTGACGCGGCGCCGCTCGCCGGGCGACAGCGGCACCCGGGCGAACCCGGCGAGCGCGCGGGGCGGCATCGGGACCGGCGGGCCGGGCGGCGAGCCGAGATACACCTGCGGCACCTCCACCCCGGCGCGCCGGCCGGTGTTGGCGACCGTGAAGGACACGCTGAGCCCGCCGCCCGCGGCCCGCACCGACAGGCCGTCGTACTGGAAGCGGGTGTAGGACAGGCCGTGCCCGAAGGGGAACAGCGGCTCAATGCCGTGCGCGTCGTAGTGCCGGTAGCCGACGAGCACGCCCTCGCTGTAGTCCGCGACCCCGCCCACGCCCGGGTAGCGCTCGGGCTGCGCGGTCGGCACGTCCTCGGCCCGCACGGGGAACGTCACCGGCAGCTTGCCGCCCGGGCAGGCCCCGCCGAGCAGGAGCGTGGCGGTGGCGTCGGCGCCCTCCTGGCCCGGGTACCACATCTGCAGGATCGAGGACACGTTCCGCACCCACGGCATGAGCACCGGGTCGCCGGTGTTGAGCACGACCGCGCTGCGGGCGTTGGCGGCGGCGACGGCCCCGATGACCGGGTCCTGGCCGTTCGGGAGGGCGAGGGCGGCCCGGTCGGCGCCCTCGGTGCCCTCGTTGAAGGCGAACACGAGCGCCGCCCGCGCCCCCTTGGCCAGCGCGGCGGCCTCGCGCAGCGCCTCCTGGCGGCGCTGCGGGGTGACCCAGGCCAGCCTGACCTGCAGCGGCGTGCCGGCGATGCCGGTGGCCGCGACGGTGACGGGCTTGGCCACCCCGGCTTCGAGGCGGACGGTCGCGCCGGCGTTCGTCAGGCCGCCGGAGGTCGCGATGAGGCTGCTGTTGCCGCCGATGAGGGCGCCGACCGAGCCGATCCTGACACCGTCGAGGGTCAGCGAGATCGAGCCGTTGAACGACGGCACTCCGCCCGCGCCCTGGATGCGCAGGTCGTAGTCGCCGGTCGCGGGCGCGGTGAGCGTGCCCGTCCATGTCCACGACGAGCCGGCGGGCAGGGCGTCCGCGCCGGTGTGGTCGACCTGGGCGGCGGCCTGCGGGGTGCCGCCCTGCTGGGCGCGCTGGAGCACCAGCGCGGAGGCGGGCACCGGGACCCCTTCCAGGTCCACGCCCGTGGCCCAGCGGATGCGGCTGCCCGGGCCGGCCTGGCGGCGCAGGGCGGTCAGCGGGCTCTCGGCGCTCGCGGGGATCACCCTGGCGCTTCCTCCGCCGCCCACCAGGGGGCTGGCCGCGGTGGGGCCGATGACGACCAGGTCGGCCAGGTCGGCGCGGCCCAGCGGCAGCAGGTCCCGTTCGTTGCGCAGCAGCACGGCGCCGGCCAGCGCGATCTCCTTCGCGGTGCGGGCGCCGCCCGCCGGGTCCGGGGAGGGCCGCGGCCGGCCGCCGCCGAGCAGGCCGAACCGGTCGAGCTGGACGAGGACGCGGCGCACCGCGGTGTCCACCACCGACTCGGCCAGCTGCCCGGAGGCGACGGCGGCGGCCAGGCCCCCGTAGTTGACGCCGAAGGGCATCTCCATGTCCATCCCGGCGGTGAGCGCGGGCGCGCCGCTGTGCGTGGCGAACCAGTCGGACATCACCCAGCCGGCGAAGTGCCATTCGTCGCGCAGGATCCCGGTCAGCAGGTGCGGGTGCTCGGCGGCGTACACGCCGTTGACGTGGTTGTAGGCGGCCATGACGGCGCCCACACCCGCCTGCACGGCGGCCTCGAAGGCCGGCAGGTAGATCTCGCGCAGGGTCCGCTCGTCCACCTTGACGTCGATCGTCTGGCGGGCGTTCTCGAAGTTGTTGGCCGCGTAGTGCTTGACCGTGGCGATGAGGCCCTCGCCCTGGATGCCGCGGATCTCGCCGGCGACGAGCGCGGCGGCCAGCAGCGGGTCCTCCCCGAGCGTCTCGAAGTTCCGGCCGGCCTGCGGCACCCGGACGATGTTGGTCATCGGCGACAGCAGGACGTCCATGCCCAGCGCGCGGCCCTCCCTGCCGATGACCGCCCCGAACCGCCGGGCGAGGTCGGGGGCGAACGTCGCGGCGAGCGCCACCGGCGCGGGCAGGGCGGTGGCGTTGGCCGTGACGCGCACGCCGGCGGGCCCGTCGGCCAGGCGGATCTCGGGGATGCCGAGGCGGGGCACGCCGGGCACGTACCCGGCCTGGCCCTTGGAGGCGGGGTCGGTGCCGCCGTGCAGCAGCGAGACCTTCTCCTCCAGCGTCAGCTGCCGCAGGAGCGCGTCGACGTCCACCCGGCGGACGGCGCTGGGGGCGGTCCACTGCGGGGCGACGGCCGCGGCCAGGGCGGCCGCGCCGAGCAGCCGGGCCGCGTCGCGGCGGGTCAGCGACGGGTTGAGCGCTTCAGCCATGTGAACAGCTCCTTCGAGGAACGGGCCGACCGGCTGGGGTCGCGCCCGCAACATATGAGCCGCGGAGAGGTTGCGTAACCGCGTTCTCCGTTGAACGGAAGACTTTTCAGAACGTCGTTCGGTGTGTTTCTGGATTGTTACCCATCGCAACAAACTCTGGGGCTTCGAGGACTGGACCCGCAGGCAGCACGGGTTTACGTTGCCGCAAACAACATAAAAACCGGAACATCGCGGGGTGACAGGTCCGAACCGGGAGGCGGCGACCATGACCACAACCGACGACGGCCCGGCCGCGGCCACGATGCGCCGCGGCGTGCACGCGCCCGGCAGTGTCAAACAGCCGGCCAAGCAGCCGGCGGGCCGGACGGCTTCCGGAAGTGCGCGGCGGCCCGCCGGCCGGACCGTGACGAGCCGGGTCCTCAGCGTGCTCAGCGCGTTCTCCGGCGAGTGCCCCAGGCTGAGCCTGTCCGACATCAGCCGCCGCGCCTCGATGCCGTTGACGACGGCGCACCGGCTGGTCAGCGAGCTGATGTCGTGGGGCGCGCTGGAACGCGACCGCGACGGCCGGTACCAGATCGGGCTGCACCTGTGGGAGGTGGGCGCGCTGGCTCCGCGCGGGCTGGGCCTGCGCGAGGCCGCCATGCCGTTCCTGGAGGACCTGTACGAGGTCACCCACCAGCACGCCCAGCTCGCCGTCCTGGACGCGCCCGACGTGCTCTATCTGGAGCGGATCTCCGGCCGGGACGCGGTCGGCGTGCGCAGCCGGGTGGGCGGGCGCTTCCCGGCGCACGCCACCGGAGTCGGGCTGGCGCTGCTGGCCCACACGCCGCCCGCGACGCAGGAGGCGTACCTGGCCGGGCCGCTGGCGGCCTTCACCGACCGGACCATCGCGAACCCCGGCCGGCTGCGGGGGGTGCTGGCCGAGGTGCGGCGACACGGGTACGTCATCAGCGACCGGCAGGTCACGCTGGACGCGGTGTCGGTGGCGGCCCCCGTGCGGGACGCGGCGGACGAGGTGATCGCCGCGCTGTCGGTCGTGGTGCGGGTGGGCCAGCAGCAGCCGGGCACGCTCGTGCCGGCCGTCGTCGGCGCCGCCCGCGGGCTGTCGCGCTGGCTGCAGTCGCACCCGGGGCGGCCCTGACGGGGTTGCCTTTCGCGGGTGTTGTGTGATGTGGTGCGGCTCGCTTTCCTCTTTCGCTCTGGAGGCTTGACCGTGCCGTTCATTGTGGATCTGACCAGCGGGAACGTGGAGAAGGAGCAGCACCCGGGCGAGATCGGCGGGTCCGTGCTCGGGCTGCGGCTGATGGCCGGGCGCACGCCCGCCGGGCTCGATCCGTACGATCCGCGGGCGCTGCTGTACGTGGCGGCCGGGGTGCTGGGCGGGACGGCGGCGCCGGGGCTGGCCAAGGCGGTGTTCCTGGCGAAGTCGCCGCTGACGGGGGTGGCCGGGGAGTCCCACGCGCTGGGGCCGTTCGCGGCGGGCCTGCGCGGGGCGGGCGCCAAGGCGCTGGCCGTCACGGGGCGGGCCGCGCGGCTGTCCTACCTGCTCGTCCAGGACGGACAGGTGTCCCTGCACGACGCCTCCGAGCTGCGCGGGCTGGGCACGGCCGCGACGACGGACGCGCTGCGGGCGCGGCACGGCCAGGGCGCGCACGTGGCCGCGATCGGGCCGGCCGGGGAGAACCTCGTGCGGTACGCGAGCGTGGTGACCGACTACGCCTACGCCGCCGGGCGCTACGGGCTCGGCGCGGTCTTCGGGGCCAAGAACCTCAAGGCCGTCGTGTGCGTCGGCGAGGCCCCAACGGAGAGCGCGGCGGAGAGCACGACGGAGAGCGCGGCGGAGAGCACGACGGAGAGCGCGGCGGAGGTCGCCGACCCCGGGGCGATCGCCGGGCTGGCCGCCTACTACCGCGACTCAATGGCCACGAACCCGCTGGCGGCGATCCAGGCAGGGATGCCCGGCTTCGCCGGATGGGTGGGCGATCCGCCCGCCCCCGGGTACGCCGCGGTGCGCAACTTCTCGGTGACCGGCGCGCACGGGCTGCGGGTCCCGTCCGCGGCCGACTACGACGGGCGCGCGGTGGCGACCACCGGGGCCTGCCCCGGCTGCCCCAACGACTGCCTCAAGGTGTACGCGCCCCCTGGGCTCGCCGAGCGGCGGACCGGCGGGCTGGGGCAGGAGGCGTTCCTGTCGCTCGGCTGGAACCTCGGGATCGACGACCTCGACACCGTGCTGGCCGCCAACGCCCGCTGCAACGACCTCGGGCTGGACCCGGTCTCCCTCGGCGGCACGCTGGCGTTCGCCATGGAGTGCGCCGAGCGCGGGCTGCTCCCCGGCGGGCCCGCGTTCGGCGACCCCGAGGCGTTGCCCGGGCTGATCGACGACGTGGCGGGGCGTACGGGCGAGATGGGCGACCTGCTGGCCGAGGGCGCGGCGCGGGCGGCCGCGAAGCTCGGTCCGGCCGCGGCCCCGTACGCCATGACCGTCAAGGGCGCCGAACTGCCCTGCTTCGACCCCCGCGTCCAGCCGGGCATCGGCCTCGGGTACGCGATCGCCCCCGGCGGGCCGCGCTACGACGCGCTGGAGCACGACCTCGACTTCGACCCCGTGGCCGGGCTGGCCTACAGCTTCGGCGAGGCCCGGCGGATCGGGGCGGAGCCCGCGCCGGTCGCCGGGCTCGACGCCGAGCGGGGCCGGCGCACCGCCCGGCTGCTGCGGCTGTGGAGCGGGCTCGACGCGCTCAACCTGTGCGTCTTCGCCTCCTCCCCCACCCGCCCGCTGACCCTCGACCACCTGAGCGCCCTGGTCACCGCCGTCCTCGGGCGGGAGTTCACCCTGGACGACCTGCTGGCGGCCGGTCAGGCGCGGCTCGACGCGATGCGCGCCTACGCGACCCGTGAGGGCGGCGGTCCCGACGAGCTGCCGCCCCGGATGCACGAGGAGCCCGTCGCTGCGGGGCCCCACGAGGGCGCGGTGCTGGACCGCGCCTCGTTCGAGCTCGCCCGGGCCGCCTTCTACGAGGAGCTCGGCTGGGGCTGATTTCCCGAAAAACGCTCTTGTCCGGTTTGCGCGGTTCGCGTTATGGTCTGGTCAATCGTTTGAACGAGAGACGGGAGACCATCGGGGATGGCTGTCACGATCGACCTGGACGGGCGGACGGCGCTCGTCACGGGCGGCTCGGGAGGGCTCGGGTTCGCGTGCGCCCGCGCGCTGGCCGACGCGGGAGCGGACGTCGTGCTCTCCGACCTGGAGGGCCCGCGGCTGAGCGAGGCGGCGGCCGAGCTAGGCGCCGAGGCCCGGCCGGCCGACCTCACCGACCCGGCGCAGGCGGCGGCGCTGGCGGGCGCCCGCGACCGGATCGACGTGCTGGTGAACTGCGCCGGGATCATGCGCACCACCCCGCTGCTCGACATCGAGCCCGGCGAGTGGCTGCGGATCGTGGACGTCAACCTCAACGCCACATTCTGGCTCACCCAGGCCGTCGGGCGCGGGATGGCCCTGCGGGGCGGCGGCTCGATCGTGACGCTGGCCTCGGTGGCCGCCCGCTCGGGCCGCCCCAACGCCGCCCACTACTCCGCCACCAAGACGGCCCTGCTCTCCTTGACGAAGTCGGCGGCCGAGGCGCTGGCCCCCGTGCGGGTGAACGCCGTGTGCCCCGGCGTCTTCCTCACCCCCATGTGGGACGAGATCATCGCCGACCGCGACCGGCGGTTCGGCCCCGACGCGGGCGCCGGCTACCTGAAGGAGGTCAGCGAGCGCTCCCCGCTGCGCCGCCCCGGACGTCCCGAGGAGGTCGCCTCCGCGGTGCTCTTCCTGGCCAGCGACCTGGCGTCGTTCGTGACGGGCCAGGCTCTCAACGTCGACGGCGGACTGGAGATGAACTGACCGTGCGCCAGACGTTCAAGCTGCTGCCCGAGCTGTTCGGCGACGGCGCGATGACCGAGATCTTCTCCGCCGAGCGGACCGTGCTCGCCTGGCTGCGCACGGAGGCCGCGCTGGCCCGCGCCCAGGCCGAGGAGGGTGTGATCTCCGAGGCCGACGCGCGGGCCATCGAGGCGGCCTGTGTGCCGGCCAACATCGACGTCCGGCGCCTCTGGTCGGAGGCGGTCAACGTGGGCTACCCGATCCTGCCCCTCGTACGGATGATCTCCGCCGCGCTCCCCGAGGGGCCCAACGGCCGCGTCCACTACGGCGCGACCACGCAGGACATCATGGACACCGGCCTGGCCCTGCAGATGGGCGAGGCCCTCGACCACCTGCGGGCGCTGCTCGGCTCGTTCGGCGGCGCGCTGGCCCGGCTGGTGGCCGCGCACGCCGGCACCGTCGTCGCCGCCCGCACGCACGCCCAGCAGGCGGTGCCCACGACGTTCGGGGCGAAAATGGCGGTGCTGCTGGCGGAGGTGACGCGCCAGCGCGACCGGGTGGGCGAGGCGGCGCGGCGAGTGCGGGTCGTGTCGCTGTTCGGCGCGGGCGGGACGTCCGCCGCGATGGGCGAGCGCTCCAGCCTGGTGCGCGAGCGCATGGCCGGGGTGCTCGGCCTCGGCACAACCGAGGTGCCCTGGCACGTGGCCAGGGACGGCGTCGCCGAGTTCGGCGTGACCTGCGCGAGCCTGGCGGCCACGGCGGCCCGCTTCGCCCGCGAGGTCGTGGACCTGTCCAGGACCGAGGTCGGCGAGGTGCGCGAGGCGGGCGGGCACCACCGCGGCGCGTCCTCCACGATGCCGCAGAAGGCCAACCCGATCGGCTGCGAGGCCGTCATCGGCATGTCCGGCACGGCGGGCGCGCTCAGCTCGGGCCTGTTCCGCGCGATGGAGGCCGGCCACGAGCGGGCCGCCGGCGAGTGGCAGGTCGAGTGGTACGTGGTGCCGCTCCTGGCCGAGCTGGCCGCGGGCGCGCTGGCCACCGCCGCCGGGGTCGCCGCCGGGCTGCGGGTCTACCCGGAGGCCATGCGGGCCAACCTGGGCGCCGAGGGCGGGCTGATCATGGCGGAGGCGTACATGATGAGGCTGGCCCCGGCGCTGGGCCGGGAACGGGCGCACGACCTGGTCTACAAGGCGGCGCACGAGGCCCGCGAGCGCGGGCGGGCGCTGGCCGACGCGCTGCGCGACGTGGCGGGACCGGACGATCTGGCGAGCCTGGGCGCGCTGCCCATCCCGCCCGAGTCCTACATCGGCGACGCCGAGGCGATCTGCGCCGCGGCGCTCGAAGCCTGGAGATGTGATGAGTGAACGCAGGCTCGCGGATTTGCTGGCCATGTGGCGGATCCGCGCGTTCGAGGAGAAGGTGCGCGACCTGCGAGCGGAAGGGCCGATCGTCGGCTCGGTGCACCTGTGCATCGGGCAGGAGGCCGTCCCGGTGGGCGCGTGCGACGTGCTGGAGCCGCACGACGCGCTGTTCGCGACCTACCGCGGGCACGGCTGGGCGCTGGCCAGGGGCGTGCCCGCGCAGGCGCTGTTCGCCGAGCTGGCGGGCCGGGCGACGGGCGTGAACGGCGGCCGGGGCGGCTCGGCGTACTTCACCGCGGCCGAGTACGGCTTCCACGGCGAGAACTCGATCGTGGGCGCGGGCGCGCCGATCGCGTGCGGGGCGGCGCTGGCCGGCCGGCACGACGGCTCGAACCGGGTGGCCGTGAGCGTCTTCGGCGACGGCGCGATGAACCAGGGCGCGGTGCACGAGGCGATGAACTTCGCCGCCGCGTTCTCCCTGCCCGTGGTGTTCGTCTGCGAGAACAACCGCTACTCCGAGCTGACCCCGATCGCCGACATGGTGCGCAACACGCGCCTGGCCGACCGCGCCGCCGCGTACGGGATGCCGGGTCGCCGCGTCGACGGCAACGACGTGGAGGCCGTGCGCTTCCACGTGCGCGACGCGCTGGAGGTGGCCCGCGAGGGCGGCGGGCCGACGCTGCTGGAGTGCATGACCGAGCGCCTGGTCGGCCACTACATCGGCGACGCGGAGACCTACCGGCAGCCCGGCGAGCTGGAGCGGATCGGCAGGCGCGAGCCGATCGCCCGGCTGCGCGAGGGCCTGCTCGCCGACGGGGTACCGGCCGCCGACCTGGACGCCGTGGAGCGCGGGGCGCGGGCCGAGATGGCCTCCGCCGCCGAGCGCGCGCTGGCCGCGCCCCTCGCCGACCCCGCCACCGCAAGGGAGCACCTGTATGCCTGACCTGTCCTACGGCGAGGCCGTGAACGCGGCCCTGCACCGCCTCATGGAGGAGCTGCCGGAGACGCTGGTGTACGGCGAGGACGTCGGCGTGCCCGGCGGCGTGTTCGGCGTGACCAGGGGCCTGCGCAAGCAGTACGGCGACCGCGTGTTCGACACCCCGATCAGCGAGTCGGCGATCCTCGGCAGCGCGGTGGGCGCGGCGATGTTCGGCCGCCGCCCGATCGTCGAGATCATGTGGGCCGACTTCTCCCTCGTGGCGCTGGACCAGATCGTCAACCAGGCGGCCAACGTCCGCTACGTGTCGGGCGGGCGGCTGCGGGCCCCGCTGACCATCCGCACCCAGCAGGGCAACGCGCCGGGCGCGTGCGCGCAGCACTCGCAGTGCCTGGAGGCGCTCTTCCTGCACGTGCCGGGGCTGCGGGTGTGCATGCCGAGCACGCCGCAGGACGCCTACGACCTGCTGGTGACGGCCGTGCACGGCGACGACCCGGTGCTGGTGGTCGAGAACCGCACGCTGTACTTCGGCCCGAAGGAGCCGGTCAGGACGGACGGCCCGGTCCAGCCGATGGGCGGGGCGCGCACCCGCCGCGCGGGCTCCGACGTCACGGTCGTCACCTGGGGTGCGATGACGCACCGGGTGCTGGCGGCGGCCGAGGCCCTGGCCGGCGAGGGGGTCGAGGCCGAGGTGCTGGAGACGCCGTGGCTCAACCCGTTCGACACCGGGGCCGTGATCGAGAGCGCGCGCCGCACCCGCAGGCTGGCCGTCGTCCACGAGGCGAACGTCACCGGCGGCTTCGGCGCCGAGATCGTCGCCCGGGTCGCGGGCGCCGGGGTGGCGCTGGCCGCGCCGCCGATCCGGATCGGCGCGCCCGACGTGCGGATGCCCGCGGCGCCGGTCCTCGCGCAGGCCCTGGTCCCCGACGCCACGCGGATCACTCAGGAAGTCAAACGTTTGACCGAAGCAGGAGCACCATGAAGAAGTCATTCCTCGTCGCCGCGGCCCTGATCGCCGGCGCGACGGCCTGCGGCGGCGGTTCCACCGGTGCGACGGGCACGAAGCAGTACACGATCGGCGTCTCCAACCTGGGCCTGAGCTTCCCCTTCCCGGCCGCCATCGGCAAGGGCGTCAAGGAGGAGGCCGCCAGGCTCGGCGTGCGGATCGTCGAGCTGGACGCGCAGGGCAAGGCCGACAAGCAGAGCAACGACGTCCAGGACCTCATCGCCCAGCAGCCCGACGGCGTGCTCATGCTGCCGGTGGACTCCGGCGTCGCCCAGGGGCTGGCCGACCGGCTCAAGGCCGCGAACATCCCCACCGTGGCCGTGGCCTCCCAGGTCGGCGACCCCAAGGCGCGCAAGCTCAAGGACGTCTACCCCGGCCTGGTGGCGCTGGTCACCCAGGACGAGTACGCCGCGGGCGGCAAGGCGGGCGAGATCGCGGCCGGCGTCGTGCCGGGCGGCGGCAAGCTCGCGGTCGTGGAGGGCCAGGCCGGGTTCGCCGAGGTGGTCAACCGCTTCCAGGAGTTCCCCACGTCGGCCGCGGCCAAGGGCGCCACGTACGAGGTCGTGGCCCGCCAGCCGGGCGACTGGGTGCAGGACAAGGCCCAGTCGGCCTGCCAGAACATGCTCTCCTCCCACCCCGACACCCAGCTCTTCTACGCCCAGTCCGACGACATGGCCGTGGGCTGCGCCAAGGCGGTGTCGGCGGCCGGCTCCAAGGCCAAGATCGTCGGCATCGGCGGCAGCAAGCTCGGCATCGACGCCGTGCGGTCGGGCGCCATCTCCGGCACCGTCTGCTACAAGCCGGAGGACCTCGGCAAGCTCGCCCTCGACACCCTCTACAAGCACCTGACCGGGGAGAAGAAGCAGGACGCGGCCTTCGTCACGTACGACACCCCGGCCATCACCAAGGACAACCTCGCCGATTGCACGCCGCAATGGTGAGCCTGCTGTCGCTGGAGGGCATCGGCAAGGAGTTCCCCAACGGGACGGTCGCGCTGCGGGACGCCCGCCTCACCGTGCACGCGGGCAGCGTGCACGGCCTGGTCGGGGCCAACGGCGCGGGGAAGTCCACGATGATCAAGGTCATCGCGGGCGCGCACCCGCCCACCTCGGGGGTCGTGCGCTGGAAGGGCGAGCGGGCCGTCTGGCGCACCCCGGGCGCCGCGCGGAAGGCGGGCGTGGCGACGATCATGCAGCACGTGCCGCTCGCCCCCACGCTCACCGTGCTGGAGAACGTCTTCCTCGGCGCGCCCGGACCCTGGCGGCTGCCGCGGTCGAGGCGCGCGGAGTTCGCCCGGCTGCTGGAGCGGGTCGGCTACGCCATCGACCCGGACGCGGAGGTCGCCGGCCTCGCGATCGGCGAGCGGCAGATGGTGGCCGTCCTCCAGGCGCTGGCCACGGGCGCGGAGCTGGTCGTGATGGACGAGCCGACCGCCTCGCTCGCCGAGGGCGAGCGGCAGGTGGTGTTCGACGTGGTCCGCCGCCTGTCCACGCAGGGCACGGCGTTCCTGTACGTCTCGCACTTCCTGGACGAGGTGCTGTCGCTGACCGACCGGGTCACGGTGCTGCGTGACGGCACGGTCGTGGACGAGGGCGCGACCGCGGACTACGACGAGGACCGGCTCGTCCAGGTCATCGTCGGCCGCGACCTCCTCGACGTGGAGCGGCGCAGCGCGGCCCCCGTGCCGCCGGACGCCCCCGTCCTGCTGTCGGTCCGCGGGCTCGGCTCGGCGACGGGCGTGCGCGACGTGTCGTTCGAGGTCAGGGCGGGCGAGGTGGTCGGGCTCGCCGGGCTGCTGGGCTCGGGGCGCTCGGAGATCCTGCACGCGCTCTACGGCGCCGACCCCAGAGCGTACGGCGAGGTGCTGGTCGAGGGCCGTCCGGTACGCCGCGGCCCGCGCGCAGCGGTGGCCGCCGGCATGGCGCTCGTGCCCGAGGACCGCGGCGCCCAGGGCCTGGTGGGCACCTTCCCCATCTGGAAGAACATCTCGCTGCCCGACCTGGCGGCCCTGTCGTCGGGCCGCTCGCTCCCGCGCGAGGCCGCCGAGACCGAGCGGGCCGGTCGGGCCATCGCCGACCTCGGCATCGTCTGCCCCGGCCCGGACGCCCTGCCGGGCGAGCTGTCCGGCGGCAACGCGCAGAAGGTCGTGTTCGGCAAGTGGCTGTACGGCGGCGCGCGGGTGTTCCTGCTCGACGAGCCCACCGCCGGGGTGGACGTCGGGGCCAAGGCGGACCTCCTCGAACTGGTCCGCCGCTTCGCCGCCGGCGGCGGCGCGGTGATCGTCGTGAGCAGCGAGTTCGAGGAGATCCTCGCGGTGGCGAGCCGGGTGCTGGTCGTGCGCGAGGGCCGGATCGTCGCCGAACGACCGGCACACGAGACATCCGAGGAGGAGTTGCTGATGCTGGCGAACGGATTAAGCGGCGGATTCAGTGGCGAATTCGGCGGCGGATTCGGCGAGGGAGGCGCCCACGATGCCGCCTGAGACCCCCGGGCGCTCCCGGTGGGCGGCGGCCCTCAGGCCGGGCAACGCGGGCGTCGTCTACGCGCTCGTGCTGATCGTCGCCGTCCTGACGCTGCTGACCGCCCAGCTGGGCCGCCCGTCCTACCTGTCGCCGACGAACGTCGTCAACGTCCTCGACCAGTCCTCCCTCATCGCGATCCTCGCCGTCTTCACCACGGTGGTCCTGATCAGCGGGAACTTCGACCTGTCGGTCGCCTCGGTGGCCGCGTTCTCGGCCGCGACCGTGCTCAGCCTGGTCGCCCCGCTCGGCCTGCCCGCCGCGATGGCGATCGCGCTCGGCGCCGGGCTGGTGTGCGGGGCGGTGAACGGGCTGATCGTGCAGCTCGTCGGCATCAACGCGTTCATCGTGACGCTGGGCACCATGACGGCGGTGCGCGGGCTGGTGCTCATCCTGACCGACGGCCGCACGATCACCGCCGAGGACCCGAACGCGCAGCGCTCGCTGATCGCGCTGCAAGCCGGTTACTGGACGGTCCCGCACGTCCTGGCGGTCCTCGGGGCGGCGGCCGTGCTCGCCGGCGTGGTCCTGCTGGCGCGCCGGTCGGGCCGGGCCGGGGTGGTGACCGTCATCGCGGGCGTGGTGGCCGTCGCGCTCAGCCCGGTGCTCGGGTTCGAGCTGCGGCTGAGCAAGCCCACGTACTATCTGATCGTGATCGCCGGGGTGACCTGGGCGGTGCTGCGCTACACCGTGATCGGCCGCCGCCTGTACGCGGTGGGCGCCAACGCCGAGGCGGCTCGCCTGTCCGGCATCAACGTCAACCGCTACAAGATCGGCGCTTTCGTCCTGAACGGGCTCGGCTCCGGCTTCGTCGGCGTGCTGTTCGCCGCCAAACTGCTGGCCATCAACCCGACGGGATTGCAGGGCACCGAGCTGACCGTGCTCGCGGCGGCCATCCTCGGCGGCACCTCGCTGTTCGGCGGCCTGGGCAGCGTGCTGAAGTCCGTGGTGGGGGCGCTGATCCTGTTCACCCTGGACAACGGCTTCAACGTGGTCAACCTGGGCGCCAACTACCAGGGCGTCATCGTGGGCACGGTCGTGGTGGTGGCCGCCGCCATCTACACCGTGGCGGGCAGGCAGAGACAGGTGCGCCGCGTACGCGACCCGAAACCGCGACCGACCCTCAGACAGGAGGCGCTCCAGTGAGAGGCGTCTGGCACTTCTCCTTCACGGTCTCCGACCTCGACAGGTCCGTGGAGTTCTACCGCGACCTGCTCGGGTTCGCGCTGGTGCACCGGCAGGAGCAGGACAACGACTACACCCGCCGGCTCGTCGGCTACCCCGACGCCGTGCTGCGCGTGGCCCAGCTCGCCGTGCCCGGCCAGCCCCGCGGCGTCTCCACGCACGACCTGGAGCTGGTCGAGTACGTACGGCCGAAGGGCGCCCCGCGCGACCCGGCCCGCCACCTGCCGGGCGCCGCGCACCTGGCGCTCACCGTCGAGGACGCCCTCGCCGAGCACGCCCGGCTGGCGGCGGCCGGGGTGCGCTTCGTCAACCCGCCCGAGGCGATCACCGCGGGGGTCAACCGGGGCGGCTACGCCTGCTACTTCCTCGACCCCGACGACATCACCTTGGAGCTCGTACAACCGCCGGATAACCCCTAATATGTGCACGCTCAAACGATTGATCACGTGAGGAGGCTGGATGACCGTCGTCGACGCCCACCAGCACTTCTGGAACCTGGAGACGGGCTCGTACCCGTGGCTGACGCCCGAGCACGGGCCGATCCACCGCACGTTCGAGCCGGCGGAGCTCATCCCCCAGCTCGCGGCGGCCGGGGTCGGCCGCACGGTGCTGGTGCAGTCGATGGACTCCTACGCCGACACCGACGCCATGCTCGCGCAGGCGGACGCGCACGACTTCATCGGCGCGGTGGTGGGCTGGGTGCCGCTGCACCGGCCCGGCGAGGCGGCCGAAGCGCTGGAGCGGTACCGGCGGCATCCCAGGTTCGCGGGGGTGCGGCATCTCATCCACGACGAACCCGACCCCGACTGGGTGCTCCAGGACCCGGTGATCGAGGGGCTCGGGCTGCTGGCCGCGGCCGGGCTGCCGTTCGACGTGGTGGCGGTGCTGCCGCGGCACCTGAAGCACGTGCCGGTGCTGGCCGAGCGGGTGCCGGGGCTGCGGATGGTGATCGACCACCTGGCCAAGCCGCCGATCGAGGAGAAGGGCTGGGAGCCGTGGGCGTCCCTGCTCGCCCGCGCGGCCGAGTGCCCGGGCGTGTACGCCAAGGTGTCCGGCCTGAACACGGCGGCCGACGCCGCCACGTGGACGGCCGGGGACCTGCGGCCCTACGTGGAGCACGCGCTGGAGGCGTTCGGCCCCGAGCGGCTGATGTTCGGCAGCGACTGGCCGGTGGCGCTGCTCGCCGGCGACTACGCGAAGGTGTGGCGGGAGACGAACGTCCTGCTGTCGGGGCTCCCGCCCGCCGACCGCGCGGCCGTACTCGGCGGCACCGCCACCCGCTTCTACGGCCTCCAGGAGGCGCCATGACCCTCCGCCACATCCCCGGCCTGCTCGCCCGGGAGGCCGCCGCGTGATCGACGTGTTCGCGCCCATCTCCGCCGCGGCCGACCTGTCCATCCCGGCCGCGCACCGCCTGCCCGTCGCCGTCGTCGGCGCCGGGGCCATCGTGGACGTGGCCCACCTGCCCGCCTACCGGCAGGCCGGGCTGGAGGTGACCGGCCTGTACGACCTCGACGCCGATCGCGCCGCCGAGGTGGCCCGGCGGCACGGGGTGCCCAGGACGTACGGCTCGCTGGAGGAGCTGCTGGCCGACGAGCGCGTGGCCGTGGTGGACATCGCCGTCGCGCCCGGCGCGCAGCCCGGCATCGCGCGGGCGGCGCTGGCGGCGGGCAAGCACCTGATGTGCCAGAAGCCGTTCGCGCCCGACGTGGCGACCGGCCGGGGCATCGTCGACCTGGCGGCGGCCAGCGGCCTGAAGGTCGCGGTCAACCAGCAACTCCGCTTCGATGAGGGCATCGCCGCCGCCCGGGCCATGGTGCGCGCGGGCTGGATCGGCGAGCCGACGGCGATGACGTTCACCGTGAACATCCTCACCGACTGGAGCGCCTGGGACTGGCTGGTCACCACCGACCGGCTGGAGATCGTCTACCACTCCATCCACTACCTGGACGCGATCCGCTCGATCCTGGGCGACCCCGAGCTGGTCTTCTGCACCGGCAGCCGCACGCCCGGCCAGCTCGCCAAGGGCGAGACGCGCACGATGAGCACGCTGGTGTACCCGGGCGACCTGCGGGCGCTGGTGCACGTCACGCACGAGAACCGCGCCGGCGACCAGGAGGCGTCCTTCCGCGTCGACGGCACGGAAGGCGCGATCAAGGGCACGCTCGGCCTGCTGTACGACTACCCGCACGGCCGCCCCGACACCCTGGCCGTGCACAGCCGGGCGCTGCCGACGGACGGCTGGCTGCCGTACCCGGTGACCGGGCGGTGGCTGCCGGACGCGGTGGCCGGGCCGATGGGCTCGCTGCTGCGGGCCGTCGCGGAGGGCGGCGAGCCGGAGACCTCCGGCGCCGACAACCTCGGCACGCTGCGCCTGCTCGACGCGCTCTACCGCTCGATGGACACCGGCGAGAGCGTGCGCTGCCGCCCGGCGGACAGGGGAGGATCGTCGTCATGAAGCGTTCCCGGGTCACGCTGGCCGACGTCGCCGCCGTCGCCAAGGTCGACCGGGCGGTCGTCTCCCGCGTCGTCAACAAGGATCCCACGCTCAACATCCGGCCGGAGACGCGGGAGCGGGTGCTGGCGGCGGTCGAGGAGCTCGGCTACCGGCCCAACGTGGCCGCGCGGAGCCTGCGCACGTCACGGGCGCACATGTTCGGGCTGTTCATCCCCGACTTCGCCAACCCGGTCTACGCGGAGATCATCAAGGGCGCGGAGGCGGAGGCGGCCTCGCAGGGCTACGTGCTGGTCACCGGCAGCGCGTCGGGCGCGGCGCTGGGCGACTACATGGACCGGATCGGGCAGGGCCGCATCGACGGCCTGCTGCTGGCCGGGACCGGCGACGAGTCGGGGCTCATCGCGCAGCTCGACCGGTCCGCCATCCCGTGGCTGATGCTCAACAACCGCAGCAGGAGCGTCAAGCGCTACGTCATCCTCGACGACGCGCGGGCCGCCGCGCTGGCGGTGGAGCACCTCGTACGCCTGGGCCACCGACGCATCGCCCACCTGGCGGGCCCGGCGCGCGCCGACACGGCCACGCGCAGGTCGGCAGGCTACTCGGCGGCGATGCGCGAGGCCGGGCTGCCGGAGGGGCCGATCGTGGCGGCCGACTACACGCCGGCGGGCGGGGCGGCGGCGATGGCCCGGCTGCTGGCCGCCCCCGAGCGGCCGACGGCGGTGTTCGTCGCCAACGTGGCCTCGGCCATCGGGGCGATGGAGGGCGTGCGCGCGGCCGGGCTGGAGATCCCGCGGGACGTCTCGATCGTCGCCGTGCACGATCTGGAGCTGGCCAGCTACCTCAATCCCGCGCTCACGACGGTGCGGATGCCGCTGGGCGAGCTGGGCCGCCGCGGCGTGACCCTGCTGGCCAGCCTGAAGCCGGACGACACGGTGGCGGAGGTGCTGGCCGGGCCGATCGAGCTGATCCAGCGCCGGTCCACGGCTCCCCCGCCCTGAGCCGTCAGGCGTCACGAAGATCCGCTACGGGCCCGGCCGGGAGGCGGGCGATGCCCTGCGCGCGGGCCCGTGATTTGGGACGACCGATTCCACCCCATTGACAGCCCCGCAAACCGCGTCCTACGTTGTGCGAAACGTTTCGACCCCAGCGGATCGGCAGTGGCATGTCTTCGATACGTGACGTGGCGGAGCGGGCGCGGGTCGCGGTGAGCACCGTGTCCGCCGCGCTCAACGGCACCCGCCCCGTGGCGGCGGACACCCGGCGGCGGATCGAGCAGGCGGCGGCCGAGCTGGGATACCGCCCGAGCCTGCTGGCCCGTGGCCTGCAGAGCAAGCGCACCCGCATCCTGGCCCTGCTGTACCCCACCCCGCGCAGCGGTTTCGGGCTGACCGAGATGCAGTTCGCCACCGGCGCCGCGGAGGCGGCCCGCGAGCTGGGCTACCACCTGCTGCTCTCCCCCGAGCACGCCGAGCCGGTCGAGGAGCTGCGCCACATCACGGGGCTGGGGCTGGTGGACGGCGTGCTGCTGATGGAGGTCGGGCTGGACGACGAGCGCACGGAGTTCCTCGTGGAGGCGGGCGTGCCGTTCAGCATGATCGGGCGGACCCGCGACCCGGGCTCGATCGACTACGCCGACATCGACTTCGCGGCCACGGCCACGGCCGCCGTGACGCACGTGGCCGGGCTCGGGCACCGCAAGCTGGCCTTCTTCAACCTCTCGGCCGACCGGTACGCGGCGCGGTACGGGCCCGCGATCCGGGCCGGGGCGGAGTTCGCCGAGGCCGCCCGCGCGGCCGGGATCGGCTACGTCGACGACTTCCGGCCCGGCTCGGCCGACGAGGGCGGGCAGGCGTTCGAGCGGCTGGTCGCCGCGCATCCCGACACGACGGCGCTGGCGGTGATGGACGACCACGCGGCGGTCGGGGTGATCGCGGCCGTGGCGGCGCGCGGCTGGCGGATCCCCGAGGACCTGACGCTGCTGCTGGTGCTGTCGTCGGCGCGGGTCGCCGAGATGTTCCACCCCAGGCTCACCACGCTGGAGCCGCTGAGCGCCGAGCTGGGCGGCCTCGGCGCCCGCATGCTCATCGACCGGCTGGAGGGCGACGGGCCGCCCGCGCAGCGGCTGCTGCCGTGCCGCCTCGTCGTCGGCGACAGCTCCGCACCACCCCGCGAAGGCGAAAGGACCGGATCGTGACGGGACGACTGGGCACGCACACGCTCACCGCCGGGCGCGGGCTGCTGTTCGGCGGCGACTACAACCCCGAGCAGTGGCCCGAGCACGTGTGGGCCGAGGACGCCGAGCTGATGCGGGCCGCCGGGGTCAACCTCGTCACGGTCGGCGTCTTCAGCTGGGCGCGCATCGAGCCGGAGCCGGGCAAGCGGGACTTCGCCTGGCTGGACCGGGTGCTCGACCTCATGGGCGAGGCCGGGATCGCGGTGGACCTGGCCACCCCCACCGCCTCGCCGCCCCCGTGGCTGGGGCACCGGTGGCCGCAGACCCTGCCGGTCGACGAGGCCGGGCACCGCCTCTGGTACGGCTCGCGCAACCAGTTCTGCCCGTCGTCCCCCGTCTACCGGGAGCGGGCGCTGGCGATCGTGAGCGACCTGGCCGACCGGTACGCGGGCCACCCGGCCCTGGCGCTGTGGCACGTGGGCAACGAGTACGGCCAGGTCTGCCACTGCGACGACTCCGCCGAGGCGTTCCGTGCCTGGCTGCGGGAGCGCTACGGCGACCTGGACGCGCTCAACGAGGCGTGGGGCACCACGTTCTGGAGCCAGCGCTACAGCGACTGGGCCGAGATCCTCACCCCGCGCCGCGCCCCCTGCATCATCAACCCCTCCCAGCAGCTCGACTTCTGGCGTTTCGGCTCCGACGCGCTGCTCGCCCACTTCCGCGCCGAACGCGACCTCCTGCGCGCCAGGACCCCCGGCATCCCGGTCACCACCAACTTCATGGGCCTGTTCAAGCCGGTCGACTACTGGTCGTGGGCGGACGAGGAGGACATCGTCTCCAACGACCACTACCCCGACCCGTCGGACCCGCTCGCGCCCGCCCGCACGGCCCTCACCCACGACCTCATGCGCGGCCTGGCCAAGGGCAGGCCGTGGCTGCTGATGGAGCAGGCCGCCGGCGCGGTCAACTGGCGCCCGCACAACCCGCCCAAACCACCCGGCCGGCTCAGGCTGGAGTCGCTGCAGGCGCTCGCCCGCGGCGCGGACGGGCTGTGCTACTTCCAGTGGCGGGCCTCCCGGTTCGGCGCCGAGCGCTTCCACTCCGCGATGCTCCCGCACGCCGGACCCGACACCCGCCTGCACGCCGAGGTCCGCGCGCACGGCCGGGAGCTGCGCGAGCTGGCGTCCGTGGCGGGGCAGCCGGTGCCCGCGCGGGTGGCGATGGTCTTCGACTGGGCGAGCTGGTGGGCGCTGGAGGAGCGCGGCCGGCCGAGCGACCGCCTCACCGCGACCGACCAGCTCTTCGGCTACTACCTGCCGTTCTGGGAGCGCGGCGTGACCGTGGACCTGGTACCCCCCTCCGCCGCGCTCGACGATTACGCCCTCGTCGTGATTCCGAACCTGTTCCTGATCCGCGACGCCGACGCCGTGGCCCTGACCGCCTACGTACGCGGCGGCGGGGTCCTGGTCGTCGGCCCGTTCTCCGGGATCGTGGACGAGCGGGCGCACGTGCGTACCGGACGGTTCCCCGCGCCGCTGCGCGAGGTGCTCGGCGCGTCCGGCGAGGAGTGGCGGCCCGTGGACGGGCCCGTGCGGTGCCGGTGGGCCACCGGGGCGGAGTTCACGGCGCACGCCTGGACCGAGCTGGTCGCCGCGGAGGGGGCAGAGGTGGTGGCCGAGTTCACCCAGGGATTCGACGGGGGCGGGCCTGCGCTGTTGCGGCACCGGGCCGGGCAGGGGGTCGCCTGGTACGTGGCGACGATGCCCGAACCGGACGCGCTCGGCGAGCTGGCCGCGCGGGCGCTGGCCGACGCGGGCGTGCGGGGAGTCCTGCCGGACCTGCCGCCCATGGTCGAGGCGGTGCGCCGCGGCGACGTGCTGTTCCTGCTCAACCACGGCTCGGAGGCGGCGCGCGTGCCGCTCCCCCACCCGGCCACCGACCGGCTGACCGGATCCGCCGTGGACGGCCAGATCATGCTGGCTCCCCAGGCCGTCGCGGCCCTCGTTCAAGGAGCGGATTGACCTCCTCCCCCTAGCAAACGAGGGGGATTCCAACCGTCGCCGGTTGGCCTTCCTGCTTCACTGCCGGTCGCCCGCCCGAGAGGACTCTCGTTGAGGTCTTACACCAGCTCCACAGGCGTTTCAGCTCTCCGCCAGCCCGGCGGCGAGCACATTCTTCGCACCGTTGACGTCCCGGTCGTGGACCGCGCCGCAGCCGCAGGTCCATTCCCGGATGTTCAACGGCATCGCTCCTTGCAGGGCCCCGCAGGCCGAGCACAGCTTGGAGGAGGGAAACCAGCGGTCCACCGCCACCAGCGTGCGCCCGTACCAGGCGGCCTTGTACTCCAGCATCATCCGCAGGTCGCGCCAGGCCGCATCCGAGATGGCGCGGGCCAGCGAGCGGTTCTTGACCATATTGCGGACCGTCAGGTCCTCCACGGCGATCACTTGGTTCTCGCGAACAAGCCGTGTGGTCACCTTGTGCAGATGATCCCGGCGCCGGTCGGCGATCCGGGCGTACACCTTGCCCACGCGCAGCCGGGCCTTGGCCCGGTTGTTCGATCCCTTCTCCTTACGGGCGAGCGATCGCTGAGCCCTGGCCAGCTTGCGCCGGTCGGCACGCTCGTGACGCGGGTTGACGATCTTCTCACCGGTCGAGAGCGTGGCCAGCGCCGTGATGCCCGCGTCCACGCCCACCGACGACTCCACCGGCGGCAGCGGCGAGATCTTCTCCTCGACCAGGATGGACACGAACCACCGCCCGGCCGCGTCCCTCGACACCGTGACCGTGGACGGCTCGACCCCCTCGGGCAGCGGACGCGACCACACGATGTCCAGCGGCGCGTCCATCTTCGCCAGAAAGAGTTGGCCCTCACGCCAGCGGAACGCCGAGCGGGTGTACTCCGCGCTCGCGCGTGCCTTCTTCTTGCTCTTGAAGGTCGGATACCTCGCCCTGCGCGCGAAGAAGTTCGCGAACGCGGCTTGGAGGTGGCGCAGTGCCTGCTGCAACGGCACCGACGACACCTCGCCCAGGAACGCCAGCTCGGGTGTCTTCTTCCACGCCGTCAGCGCGGCGGAGGACTCCACGTAGGAGACCCGTTTGCCTTCCAGGATGTAGGCCCGGGTCCGCTCTTCCAGCGCCTTGTTGTAGACCAGGCGCACGCACCCGAACGTCCGGGCAAGCTCGGAAGCCTGCTCGGAGGTCGGGTAGAAGCGGTACCTGTAGGCCCGCTTCACGAGCTGCGCCACGCCTCACAATCTACGGGAAGATCAGTTAAATACTGCTCGATTGCAGTAGACGGCGGCCCGCCCGGCGGCGAATCGCCTTTCCTGCCTCGCTACGCGGGTGTGCCTTTTCTCTCTGGCTTGAAAGCCCGAGCATCCATAAAAGGAGTTTGAATGACCACCTTCCCCGAGAACTTCCTGTGGGGCACCGCCACCGCCGCCTACCAGGTCGAGGGCGCCTGGAACGAGGACGGCCGCGGCCCGTCGATCTGGGACACCTTCTCCCACACCCCGGGACTGGTGACGGGCGGCGACACCGGCGACGTGGCCTGCGACCACTACCACCGGCTGGAGGAGGATCTGGACATCCTCGTCGGCCTGGGCGTGGGCGCGTACCGGTTCTCGATCTCCTGGCCGCGCGTGCAGCCGGGCGGCCGGGCCAACCAGCCGGGCCTGGACTTCTACTCGCGGCTGGTGGACGGGCTGCTCACCCGTGGCATCGCCCCCGTCGCCACCCTCTACCACTGGGACCTGCCGCAGGAGCTGGAGGACGCGGGCGGCTGGCCGAACCGCGACACCGCCCACCGCTTCGCCGAGTACGCCGACCTCATGGGCCGCACGCTCGGCGACCGCGTCCGCACCTGGATCACCCTGAACGAGCCGTGGTGCTCGGCCTACCTCGGCTACGCCTCCGGCGTGCACGCCCCCGCCAGGACCGAGCCCGCCGCCGCCCTGGCCGCCGTCCACCACCTCAACCTCGGCCACGGCCTGGCCGTCCAGGCGCTGCGCGCGGTCGTCGACCCGGCCGCCCAGATGTCGGTCACGCTCAACCTGCACCACGTGCGCGGCGTGTCCGACCAGGACGCCGACGCCGTACGCCGCGCGGACGCGCTGGCCAACCGGGCCTTCCTCGGCCCCATGCTGGAGGGCGCCTACCCGCGCGACCTCATCGCCGACACCGCCTCGGTGACCGACTGGTCGTTCGTGTGCGACGGCGACGAGGCCACCGCATGTCAGCCGCTGGACGTGCTCGGGGTCAACTACTACAACCCGACGCTGGTCCGCCAGTGGGACGGATCCTCCGAGCGGGCGACCGCCGACGGGCACCAGGACGGGGCCGCGTCGCCGTGGATCGCCTGCGACGACGTCGAGTTCGTCCCCCAGCCTGGCCCGTACACCGAGATGGGCTGGAACATCGACGAGACCGGCCTGACCGAGCTGCTGCTGCGGCTGAACCGCGACTACCCGTCCATGCCCACGATGATCACCGAGAACGGCGCGGCCTTCGCCGACGTCGTCGACCCCGACGGGCGGATCCGGGACGAGCGGCGCGTCGACTACCTGCACCGTCACCTGTCCGCCGTGGCCGAGGCGATCTCGGCGGGGGCCGACGTACGCGGATACTTCGTGTGGTCGCTGATGGACAACTTCGAGTGGGCGCACGGGTACGCCAAGCGGTTCGGGATCGTGCGGGTGGACCCGGACACGCTCGAGCGCACCTGGAAGGACAGCGCCCACTGGTACCGCGACGTGGTCGCCACCGGCAAGCTGCCCGCCTAGGGCTTGCGGGCCACCCCTCCGACGAAGGTGTGGTAGGTGATGCCCGGCGTGGCGCGGTCGTCGGAGCCCGGGCGCCACTCGGGCAGCGGCACCAGGCCGGGCTCCAGCAGTTCGAGACCGTCGAAGTAGGCGAGGATCTCCTCGCGGGTGCGCCACCGGCCGGTGCCGAGGTGGTCGTTGAAGATCCGCTCCGCCTCGTACGCCTGCTTCGACACCTCGGGGTGCTCCTCGCCCGGGTTGTGGAAGTGCGAGATCACCACGTGGCTGCCCGGGGCGAGCGGCCCGATGAGCGCGGCCGCGACGCCGGCCGGGTCCTCGTCGTCGCCCAGGTGGTGCAGGATCCCGAACATCAGCAGCCCGACCGGCTCGCTGAAGTCGATCAGCGAGCGCGTCTTCGGGTCGTCGAGGATCTTCCCCGGCTCGCGGGCGTCGGCCTCGACGATCGTGGTGCTGGCGTCCACGGCGAGCAGGGCGCGGCCGTGGACGAGCACGATCGGGTCGTGGTCCACGTAGACGACCCGTGACTGCGGCGCCACCGCCTGGGCGATCTCGTGGACGTTGCCCTGTGTCGGCAGGCCGGAGCCGATGTCCAGGAACTGGCGGATGCCCGCCTCGGCCGCCAGGAAGTGGACCGTGCGCCGCAGGAACTCCCGGTTGGCCATGGCCGCCTCGGGCGCGTCGGGCGCGACCTGGAGAGCGGCCGCCGCCACCTGGCGGTCGATCTCGTAATTGTCCTTGCCGCCGAGCATGTAGTCATAGACACGGGAGACACTGGGCTTGCTGGTGTCGATCCCGCGAGGCGCGCGCTCCTGCTCGCTCTCGGGCACTGTCGGCTCCTTGGTGGGATGGGTGGAGCCATGATCCTAATTGGCAACCCCCGATTTATGCCGATATTTCGTGACGCAACAGGCGGGCGGCTTCGGCCATCGCCCGCATCTTGCCCTCGGCCGACTCGCGCGGCAGATATTTCATCCCGCAGTCGGTCGCGATGACGATCCGATCGGGCGGCACGTGGCCGAACGCCCTGCGCACCCGCCCGGCCACCACCTCGACCGGCTCGACCTTCGGCGTGGACAGGTCGATCACCCCGAGGATGACCGTCTTGTCCTTGAGGTCGGACAGCACGCCGAGGTCCAGCCCCGACTGCGCGGTCTCGATCGACACCTGCCGCACCGGGCATCCGGCCAGCTCGGGCAGGAACGAGTACGCCTCCGGCCGCTCGTGGATGATGGCGGCGTACCCGAAGCAGATGTGCACCGCCGTCGTGCCGGCGACGCCGTCGAGGGCGGCGTTGAGCGCGGCCAGCCCGTAGGCGCGCGCGGCCTCGGGCCTGGCCTGCATGTACGGCTCGTCGATCTGCACGATGTCGGCCCCGGCGGCGAACAGGTCGCGGATCTCGGCGTTGACCGCCGCCGCGTAGTCCATCGCGGCGGCCTCGGCGTCCGGGTAGTGGTCGTTCTGCGCCTGCTGGCTCATGGTGAACGGCCCCGGCACCGTCATCTTGACCGGGCGATCGGTGCGCGCGCGCAGGAACCGCAGGTCGCCCACCTGGACGGGGGCCGGGCGGCGGATCGGGCCGACGATGCGCGGGACCGGGTTCGGGTGGCCGCTGCGGTCGAGCGCCGTGCCCGGGTTGTCGAGGTCGACGCCCTCCAGGGCGGTGGCGAAGTGGTTGGAGTAGCTCTCGCGGCGCATCTCGCCGTCGGTGAGGATGTCGAGCCCGGCGCGTTCCTGGGCCCTGATCGCCAGCTCGGTGGCGTCGTCCTGGGCCTGGGCCAGGTGCTCGGGCGGGATCCGCCACAGCTCCCTGGCCCGTACCCGCGGCGGGAACCGCCCGGCGAGCCTGGCCCGGTCGATCAGCCACTCCGGCTGCGGGTAGCTCCCGACCAGCGACGTCGGCAGGATCACGAGTGCCTCCTTCTCCCGGATCCTCCTACTGTGCGCCTACCAGCGATCGACGTGAAGCACTTCGTCGAGCGGCTGCCGCTTCGCCGGGGCGAACGTCTCGCCGAGGAAGTAGGCCGTCGGGATGAGCACGCCCTGGCGGACGTCGCCGGGGATGCCGAGCAGCTCGGCGATCTCGCTCTCGTACGCCAGATGCAGCGTCGTCCACGCCGTGCCCAGCCCGCGGGCGCGGGCTGCCAGCATGTAGCTCCACGCGGCGGGCAGCAGCGACCCCCACAGCCCGGCCTGGTTCCCCTGGGGCAGCCCGTCGCCCGACACCGTGATGCACCCGATCACCAGCACGGGCACGTCCCCCATGTGCTCGGCCAGGTACAGCGAGCTGTCGCCCACCCGCCGCTGCTGCGCCGCCCGGACCGGGTCGTCCTGGAACAGCGCCCGCGCGGAGGAGCCGGACTCGAAGTACGCCTGGTGCGAGCGCTCGTAGTAGCCGCCGATCGCCTTGCGCAGCTCGGGATCGGTCACGACCATCCAGTGCCACCCCTGCCGGTTGCCGCCGCTGGGCGCCTGGAGCGCGACCTCGAGGCACTCGCGCACGAGCTCCAGGGGGACGGGCCGGGTGAGGTCGAGACGCTTGCGCACGCTGCGCGTGGTGGTGAGCAGCTCGTCCGGGCTCAGTTCGATCGTCATACGGCCATCATGCCCCCCGCGATCACGGTTTCCCCGCGGCTCCCAGCGAGAAGGACTAACGCATGTCCCAAACCAGACCCCCCAGTCCGGCCGAGGAGACCAGCGGCGCCGACGAGCCGAGTCTGAAGCAGGTGATGGGCCCCGGCCTGTTGCTGCTGTTCATCGTCGGCGACATTCTCGGCACCGGGATCTACGCGCTGACCGGCGAGATCGCCGGCGAGGTGGGTGGCGCCGCCTGGCTGCCGTTCGCCATCGCCTTCGCCGTCGCGTTGATCACCGCGTGCTCCTACCTGGAGCTGGTGACGAAATATCCGCAGGCCGCGGGAGCCGCTCTGTACGTGCACAAGGCCTTCGGCAAGCACCTCCTGACCTTCCTGGTGTGCTTCGCGGTGATGTGCTCCGGCATCACCTCTGCCTCGGCGGCGTCCCGGGCCTTCGCCGCCAACCTCGCCACCGGCTTCGGCCTGGACGTCGGCAACGGCGTCATCCTGCTGATCGCGCTGGCGTTCATGCTCCTGGTCCTGGCCGTCAACCTCCGCGGCGTCGGCGAGAGCGTCAAGATCAACGTACTGCTCACCGCGGTCGAGCTCTCGGGTCTGCTGATCGTCATCCTGGTCAGCCTGTACTTCATCCTCGGCGGGAACGCCGACTTCTCCCGCGTCGTCACCTTCGAGACCGCCTCAGACAAAAGCGTGTTCCTGGCGGTCAGCACGGCCACGTCGCTGGCCTTCTTCGCCATGGTCGGGTTCGAGGACTCGGTCAACATGGCGGAGGAGACCAAGAATCCGGCCCGGATCTTCCCTCGCATGATGTTCACCGGGCTCGGGATCACCGGGTTGATCTACGTGCTCGTGTCCATCTGCGCCGTCGCCGTGGTCCCCGTCGGACAGCTCTCCGAGAGCGAGACCCCGCTCGCGACGGTGGTGCAGACCGCGGCCCCCGGCTTCCCGATCTCCGATCTGCTGCCGTTCATCTCGATGTTCGCCGTGGCGAACTCCGCGTTGATCAACATGCTGATGGCCAGCCGGCTGCTTTACGGCATGGGCAAGCAGGGCGTGCTGCCGCCCTTCCTGGCCAAGGTGCACCCGGGGCGGCGCACACCGCAGGCGGCGATCGTGTTCACCACCGTGATCGCCCTCGGGCTGATCACGTTCGTCTCGCTGAGTCCCGACAGCCCGGTCGTGTCGTTGCTGGGCGGGACGACCTCGCTGCTCCTGCTGGCGGTCTTCGCGCTGGTCAACGTGTCCGTTCTCGTCCTGCGCAGGGAACGGGCGGCGACCGGGCACTTCAGCGCGGGGCGCGTCCTGCCCGTGGTGGGCGCGATCACGTGCGTGTACCTGGTCCTGCCGTGGTCCTCCGGACGTCCCTCCGGCCAGTACGAGATCGCGGGCGTGCTGCTCGCGCTCGGCCTGGTCCTCTGGGTGCTCACCTGGTACGCCCGCAGGAAGGCGAACGCGAACGCCGGCTGACCGGGCTGCCCGGCACGCGCCCGGCGGCTCACCGGATCAGGCCGACTCGCGGATCACCAGCTCCGTGGGCAGTATCACCGGATCCACGTGCTCGGCGCCGTCGATGAGCGCGAGCAGCAGGCGTACGGTCTCCTGCGCCACCTCCGCCAGCGGCTGGCGGATCGTGGTCAGCGGCGGGTGCGTCGAGAGGGCCACCGACGAGTCGTCGAAGCCGCCCACCGCCACGTCGTCCGGCACCCGGCGGCCCGCCGCGCGCAGGGCGGCCAGGGCGCCGGCGGCCATCAGGTCGGAGGCCACGAAGACGGCGTCGATGTCGGGCGTGCGGGCCAGCAGCTCGGTCATCGCGCGCTCGCCGCTGGCCTGCGTCCAGTCCCCGTGCGCGATCAGCTTCTTCGTCGCCTTGCGGCCCAGCACGTCGGCGAAGCCCTCCAGGCGCTGGATGCCGCCGGGGGTGTCCATCGGGCCGGTGATCATGGCGATGCGCCTGCGGCCCTGGTTCACGAAGTATTCGGTCATCTGGCGGCCGCCCAGGCGCTCGTCGGCGGCGGCGTACGGGATGACGCCCTCGCTGCCGATGACGGCGCCGCAGGAGACCGCGGGCGGACCCGAACGCAGCGCGTCGATGAACGGGTCGCCGGCGTGCGTCGACATCAGCAGCACCCCGTCGGCGTGGCCGCCCCGGACGTAGCGGACCACCCGCTCGCGGTCGCCCTCGTCGCCGGCCAGCATCATCACCAGCGACAGGTCCCGCTCGGCCAGCATCCTGATGGCGACCCGGATGGTCGTGCTGTAGTTGGGGTCCTCGAACAGCTTCTCGTGCGGCTCCGACAGCACCATCACGATCGATCCGGTGCGCTGGGTGACGAGGCTGCGGGCGGCCCGGTTGACCACGTAGCCGGTCTCCGAGATGGCCCGCTCGATGGCCACGCGTGCCGCCGGGCTGACGTACTTGTCGCCGTTGAGCAGCCGGGACACCGTGCCGCGGGACACTCCCGCGGCGGCGGCGACGTCATGGATCGTAGGGCGCTTCATTTCACGGCTCCGGAGGACAGGTCGGTCTTCCAGTATCGCTGCATCGTGAGGAAGAGCGCGATCAAGGGGACGAGCGACAGGAAGGCCCCGGTGAGGATCAGGTTGTAGAGCGAGGGCTGGTTCGCCCCCGACTCCAGCAGCGTGAACAGGCCCACCGTGAGCGGGAACTTGCCGTCGTCGCCGAGCATGATGAACGGCAGCAGGAAGTTGTTCCAGATGGCCACGAACTGGAACAGGAAGATCGTCACCATGCCCGGCACCATCAGCGGCAGGGCCACCCGGTACATCAGCCGCCACTCGGTGGCCCCGTCGATCCGCCCCGCCTCCAGCAGCGAGTCGGGGATGGCCGCCGTGGCGTAGATGCGGGCCAGATAGATGCTGTACGGGTGCAGGATCTGCGGCAGCAGGACGGCCCAGTAGGTGTCGGCCAGCCCGACCTTGGAGAACAGCAGGTACTGCGGGATCGCCAGCACCACGGCCGGCACGAGGATGCCGCCGATGAGCAGGTTGAAGATGAGGTCGCGGCCGGGGAAGCGGAACTTCGCCAGCGCGTACCCCGAGATCGCCGAGACCGCGGTCGACAGCAGCGCGCCGCCGCCCGCGTACAGCAGCGTGTTGGCCGCCCACAGCCAGAACACCCCGTCCCGGTAGGCGAACAGCTCGGTCACGTTGTCGGCGAACCCGGTGCCGAAGGCCAGCGTCGAGGTGGTGAACAGCTCGCCCGGCGACTTGGTCGCCGCGATCAGCACCCAGAGCACCGGGAACAGGCAGTAGATCGCGCCGAGCAGGAGCAGCCCGGTCGGGGCCACCCCCCACGGCGTGCGCGCGACCGTCGCGCGGTGTGTCGTGGCCATCAGCCCTCCCCGAAGGCGCGGTTGCGGACCACGCGCAGGAACCCGAACGACATGACGAGCGAGATCGCCGCGATGACGATCGAGGTGGCGGCTGCCGAGTACAGGTCGCCGGTGACGAAGGCGTCGCGGTAGACCTTCATGAGCGGGCTCCACGTGGAGCTGATCGTGTTGGTCAGCGGCCGCAGCGCGGTGGGCTCGGTGAACACCTGGATGGTCGCGATGATCGAGAAGACGGTGGTCAGGATGATCGCCGGGGTGAGGATCGGGATCTTCACCCGCAGGGCGATCTGGAGCTCGGACGCGCCGTCCAGCCGCGCGGCCTCGTACAGGTCGCGCGGGATCGCCCGGAGCGTGGTGTAGAGCACGAGCATGTTGAAGCCGGTCCCGCCCCACACCGCCACGTTCGCCATGGAGAACGTGACGGTGCTCGCGCCGAGGAAGTCGATGTCCAGGACGTCCCTGATGGGGCTGAGCGAGGGCAGGTAGAGGAAGCCCCACAGCAGCGTGGCGGCCACGCCCGGCACCGCGTACGGCAGGAAGATCGCGATCCGCGAGAACCGGGCCAGCCGCACCCGCGCCGAGTCCAGCAGCAGCGCGAACAGCAGGGCCAGCCCCAGCATCACGACCAGCACCAGCGCGCCGTAGCCGAGCACGCGCAGCCAGCCGTGCCACAGCTCGGGGTCGGACAGGGCGGCGGAGAAGTTGTCGAAGCCGACGAAGATCTCCTTCCGCGCGCCCCTGCCCAGCCCGAGCCCGGACACCTTGGTACGGCGCGTCGCCAGCCAGACGGTGTACCCGATGGGGACCGCGAGGAAGAGCGTGAACAGCACGATCGCGGGGGTCAGGAACAGGTACGGCCACGCCCCCCTCCCGGACTTCTTCATGAGGCGATCTGGAATCCGGACTTGCGCATGTCGGCGACGGTCGCGTCCTGCATGCCCTGGACCGCGTCGGAGAACGATGACTTGTTCTGCACGGCCTTGTCGAAGTTGTCCTTGAAGGCGTTGTACGTCACGCCGACGTTCGGGCCGAAGGTGAAGCCGCGGGCGACGGCGGAGACGGCGGCGGCCTGCTGCCAGAAGTCGGGCTGGTTGGAGAAGTAGTCGGGCGCCTGGCCGAGCGACGACTGGGCCTTGGTGGCGGCCGGGTAGATGGCGGCCTCCTTGACCAGCAGGTCCAGGGCTGCGGGGTCGGTGTTCATCCAGGTGGCGAACTGGGCGGCGGCGTCCCTGTTCGGCGTCTTGGCGGACACGGCCGTGGACGAGCCGCCCCAGAAACCGCTGAAGCTCTCGCCCGCGTTCCACTGCGGCAGCGGCGCGGCGGCCCACTTGCCCTTGGCCTTGGGCGCGTTGCTCGCCAGCACGCCAGGGGCCCAGACCGCCGACGGCCAGGTGAGCAGCTTGCCGTCGTTGAGCGCCTTGTTCCACTCGGGGGTGAAGAACGGCATGTCGTCGATGACGCCCTCCTTGACCAGGCCGCCCCAGTAGTCGGCGACCTTCTTGGTGGGCTCGTCGGCGATGCCGACCTTCCAGGACTCGCCGCTGATCGACCACCACTGGGCCCCGGCCTGCTGGGCCAGGCCCGTGAACGCTCCCGGATCCTTGCTGGAGAACGTGCCCAGGTACACCTTCGGGTCCTTCCCGTGCACGGTGCGCGCGGCGTCGGCGTACTCCTGCCAGGTCTTGGGGACCGCGATGCCGTACTTGTCGAACAGGTCCTTGCGGTAGAAGAGCATCATCGGGCCGCTGTCCTGCGGGATCCCGTACACGCCCTCCGTGCCGAGCGTGACCAGGCCCCACAGGCCCTCGGCGAACTCGCCCTTGATCGAGGCGGTCTCGGCCTTGATGTCGGCCACCGCGTCGGCGGCGACGAACGAGGGAAGGTGCTGGTACTCGGCCTGCACCAGGTCCGGCGGGTTGCCGGCCTTGGCCGCGGTGAGGAACTTGGCGGCCGCGTCGTCACCGCCCGCCTGCTTGCTGACCGTGACCTGGATGTCCGGGTGCGACTGGTTCCAGACGGCGGCGATCTTGTCCATGTTGGGGGCCCAGGTCCAGTACGTCAGCTTGACCGGTCCCTTGGCGGCGGCCGTGGGGCTCTGCGCCGCCTCGGTGCTTCGGGCGGGTTCGCTGGACCCGCAGCTCGCGAGAGCAGCCGTGAGCACGACGGCCAGGGCGGCTCCGAGGCGGTTGGCGCGCATGCGTACCTCCAGAAAGTTCTGTGAACGTGCACAGAGTGAAACAGGCGCGAAACGTCAGTCAAGGGGTCGTTATGCTCTCGTTAATCAGCCATTATCGGGATAAGTCAGGGCGACTGTTCCCGGCGAGACCGGGTGGGCGCTACTGTGCACGTTCACAGAAGAGCTTCTCTAGGGGGATGGATGTATCCGGAGCGTCCTGCCGGCATCGCCTTTGGCGGCGACTACAACCCGGAGCAGTGGCCACGCGAGATCCTGGAGGAGGACGTGGCCCTGATGCGCGAGGCCGGGGTCAACCTGGTCAGCCTGGGCCTGTTCTCGTGGGCGCTGATGGAGCCCGCGGAGGGGCGCTACGAGTTCGGCTGGCTGGACGAGATCGTCGACCGGCTGCACGAGGCGGGGGTCGCCGTCGACCTGGCCACGCCGACCGCCGCCCCGCCCGCCTGGTTCATCCGGAAATATCCGGACGTGCTGCCGGTGACCAGGGAGGGGACGCGGATCGGGTTCGGCGGCAGGCAGAGCGCCTGCTCCAGCGCCCCGGCCTTCCGCGAGGCGACCGCGCGGCTGGTGCGCGCGCTGGCCGAGCACTACCGCGGGCATCCGGCCGTGGTCATGTGGCACGTGCACAACGAGTACGGGGCGCCGCTCGGCGAGTGCTACTGCGAGCACAGCGTGGCGGCCTGGCACGGCTGGCTCAAAGCCACCTACCGGGATGTCTCCGCATTGAACGAGGCCTGGGGCGCCACGTTCTGGGGCCAGACGTACACCGACTGGGCGGAGATCGACGCCCCCCGGTTCAACCACACGGTCGTCAACCCGGCCCAGCGCCTCGACTACGCCCGCTTCAGCGACGGCCAGCACCGCGAGCACTACGCGCTCCAGCGCGACATCCTGCACGAGCTCACCCCCGGCATCCCCGTGACCACGAACTTCGCCGGCACCGTGAACTGCAAGTCCACCGACCTGTGGCAGTGGGCCCGCGAGCTGGACGTGGTCGCCAACGACCACTACCTGCGGGCCGAGCGGCCGGACAACCACATCGACCTGGCCATGTCCGCCGACCTGGCCCGCTCGGTGGCGGGCGGCGCGCCGTGGATGCTCATGGAGCACTCGGCGGGGGCGGTCAACTGGCAGCCGCGCAACATCGCCAAGCGCCCCGGCGAGATGCGCCGCAACAGCCTGGCGCACGTGGCCCGCGGCTCGGACAGCGTGCTGTTCTTCCAGTTCAGGGCCTCGCGGTTCGGGGCCGAGAAGTTCCACTCGGGCATGGTGCCGCACGCGGGGACCGGCTCCGAGCAGTGGCGCGAGGTGGTCCGGCTGGGCGCCGACCTGCGCGGGCTGTCCGAGCTGCGGGGCAGCCGGGTGCGGGCCGAGGTGGCGGTGGTCTGGGACTGGGAGTCGTACTGGGCGCTGGAGCTGGACTGGCGGCCGTCGGTGGACCTGACGTTCAGGGAGCGGATGGACGCCTTCTACGAGGCGCTGTGGCGGGAGCACGTCACGGTGGACTTCGTCCACCCTTCCGCCGATATTTCGGGATATCGGGTGGTGGTGGCGCCGAGTTCGTACCTGCTGACCGAGGCGTCCGCCAAGAACCTCCACCGGTACGTGGAGGCGGGCGGCAACCTCCTCGTCTCCTACTTCTCCGGCATCGTCGACGAGCACGACACCATCCACCCGGGTGCCCACCCCGGCGCGCTGCGCGAGCTCCTGGGCCTGTCGATCGAGGAGTTCCACCCGCTGCGCGAGCACGAGACGGTGACGCTGGCGGGCGGCGGCACGGCCCGGATCTGGTCCGAGCGGATCCACCCGGCGGGCGCGGTCGCCGTACGCGACTTCGCCACCGGACCCGACGCGGGACACCCCGCCGTCACCCGCCACGACCTGGGCGCGGGCTCCGCCTGGTACCTCGCCACCGCACCCGTCACCGGCTTGCGCGAGCTCCTCGGCCAGGTGCTCGACCACGCGGACGTGTCCCGGCCACGCGGCCTCCCCGACACCCTCGAACTCGTCCGCCGGGGCGGCCACGTCTTCCTGATCAACCACGGCGACGAGCCCGTGACGGTCGAGGGGGTGACCGGGACCAGCGTGTTCGACGGAGTACGGCACGAAGGATCGGTCACCGTCGCGCCCGGCGCGGTCACGGTCGTCGCCACCACCCCCTAGGGAGACCTCGATGAAACGCATCCTGACCACGCTCCTGTTAGTGCTCGCGTCCTTGACCGTCGCGCACCCGGCCCAGGCGGGGGTGCTGCGGATCAGGGGCGCGGACGTCTCCAGCCTCGCCAAGTCGGAGGCGTACGGCGGCGTCTACCGCGACTCCCGCGGCCGCGAGGGCGACGCGCTGCGCATCCTGTCGGACGCCGGGCTCAACTACATCCGGCTCAAGGTCTGGGTGAACCCTGCCGACGGCTACAACACCAAGGCGCGGATCCTCCCGGTCGCCAAGCGGGCCAAGGCGCGGGGCATGAAGCTCCTGGTCGACTTCCACTACTCCGACACCTGGGCGGACCCGGGCAAGCAGTTCAAGCCCGCCGCGTGGGAGTCGCTCACGCTGGACCAGCTCGCGCAGGCCGTGTACGACCACACGTACGACGTGCTCGCCGCCCTGCGCCGCCAGGGCACGACGGCGGACATGGTGCAGGTCGGCAACGAGATCAACGGCGGCCTGCTCTGGCCGGACGGCTCCAACGCCGACTGGCCGAGCACCGCCCGCCTGCTGAACGCCGGGTACGACGCGGTCAAGCGGGTCTCGCGCGCGACCAAGGTCGTGCTGCACCTGGCGAACGGGGGCGACAACGGGCTGTACCGGTGGTGGTTCGACAACGCCGCCGCCCACGGCATCCGGTACGACGTGATCGGGCTGTCGTACTACCCGTACTGGCACGGGACCCTGGAGACGTTCCAGGCCAACATCAACGACGTGGCCACCCGTTACGGGCGGCCGGTGGTCGTGGTGGAGACGGCGTACCCGTTCACGGCGGAGGACGACGACGGCTGGCCGAACATCATCGTCTCGTCGGAGCCGTACCCCGGCTACCCGGCGACCCCGCAGGGCCAGGCCGCGATGCTGGCCAAGGTCGCCGACATCGTCCGGCAGGTCCCGGACGGGCTGGGCCTCGGCCTGTTCACCTGGGAGGCGACCTGGACCGGCGTCAAGGGCAACGGCTGGGACCCGGCGGACCCGTCGTCGGGCAACGGCTGGGAGAACCAGGCCCTGTTCGACTACGCCGACCGCGCCCTGCCCGCCATGCGCGTCCTCGGCCGCGCCTGACTTCCCGCACGCACCCGTCCCCGGAGCTGCCGAGCCGGGCCTGACACGGAATCCTGACCGGCATTTACCGAAATTGCGGAAATCTGGCTTACCGCGACACTATGATCGCTTTACGCCACCTCCGCACCACGGTGCGTACCCGAAGGAGCCCCATGGTCGACCGCCGGCCGGAGCGCGCGCCGCGCGGAATCGACACCTCCGGGCCCAACGTCTCCCGTGTCTACGACTTCATGCTCGGCGGCAAGGACAACTACGAGGCCGACCGCGAGATGGCGCTGCGGACGCTGGAGATCGTCCCGGACGCGCCGGAGGCGGCGCGGGCGAACCGGGAGTTCCTCGGGCGGGTGGTCAGGTTCCTGGCGGCACAGGCCGGGCTGCGCCAGTTCCTGGACCTCGGCTCCGGGCTGCCCACGCGGGACAACGTCCACCAGATCGCCCAGTCGGCCGCCCCCGGCAGCCGGGTCGTCTACGTCGACCACGACCCGATCGTGCTCGTCCACGGCCGCGCGCTGCTGGCCGTGAACGACGACACCACGGTCGTCGAGGCCGATGTCAGGGACCCGGACGCGGTCCTCGACGACCCGGAGACCAGGCGCCTCATCGACTTCGGCGAGCCGGTGGGGCTGCTGATGTTCGGCATCCTGCATCACCTGGCCGACCACGAGGACCCGGCCGGGATCGCCGCCCGCCTGATGGCCCGCCTTCCTGCCGGCAGCCACCTGGCCGTCTCCCACTTCTACGACCCGGGCACGGAGCACCCCGAGGCGTCCGCCCAGGCGTACGCCGCCGAGAAGCTGTTCAACGAGACCCTGGGCACCGGCCGGTGGCGCACCCGTGAGGAGATCCTCGCCTGCTTCGACGGCCTGGAGCTGCTGGAGCCCGGGCTCGTGCCGCTGCCGGAATGGCGGCCGGCCTCCGGCGACCTCGCCTGGCCCGGCCTGTCCCGCCACACCCTGGCCGGCGCCGTCGCGCGCAAGCCCCGATGAGGGATTACAGCGCGCCCGCGTACACCCAGCGGCCCTCGAAACGGACGAACCTGCTGTTCTCCTCCATCTCCCCCGGATTGCCGCGTTCGACGTAGTGGGCGCGGAAGCGCACCGTGCCCTCGGTGTGGACGACGCTGCCGCCGGTCGTCTCCAGCACCTCCAGCCGCACCCACCGCGTCTTCCTGTCCAGGTCGAGCCGGGCCGGGCGGGCGGACGGATGCCAGGTGCGCAGCAGGTAGGCGGCGTCGCCCACGCCGAACGCGCTGTATCTGGACCGCATGAGCTGCTCGGCGGTGGCGGCCGCCGCCTCGCCCCGGTGGAGCCTGCCGCAGCAGTCCTGGTAGGAGGCGGGCAGGCCGCACGGGCATGTACGAGGCATGACCCCTATTGTGCCGGGACCGGCAGCCGGGTCGTGAGCTCGGTCAGCGTGGGGCCGAGCGGGGCGTCCAGGGTGAGCGAGGCGTCGGCGTCGCCGCCGGTCTCCCCCTGGTTGACGATGGCGATGGGGATGCCGAGCAAGGCGGCCTTGGTGACGAACCGCAGCCCCGACCTGACCGTCAACGACGACCCCAGCACCAGCAGCAGGCTCGCGCCCGCCACCAGGGCGAAGCACTCGTCCACGCGGGGCCGGGGAACGTTCTCGCCGAAGAACACCACGTCGGGCTTGAGCACCCCGCCGCACGCCACGCAGTCGACCACCTGAAACCCGGTGACCTGCGCGTCGGTGAGCACGGCGTCGCCGTCGGGGTTGATCCGGGCGGCGGCGGCCTCCCAGGCGGGGTTGGCGGCCCGCAGCCGCCGCTCCAGCTCGGCGCGGGGCGTGCGCTCGCGGCACGACAGGCACACCACCCGGTCGAGCCCGCCGTGCAGCTCGATCACCCGTCGCGCCCCGGCGGCCTGGTGCAGGCCGTCGACGTTCTGGGTGACGATGCCGGCGAGCAGCCCGCGCCGTTCCAGCTCGGCCACCGCCTGATGGCCGGCGTTGGGCCGGGCCTGGCCGATCTCCCGCCAGCCGACGTGGCTGCGCGCCCAGTATCGCTGCCGCGCCTGCGCGCTGCCGACGAAGCGCTGGTACGTCATCGGCTCCGCGCGCCGGGCCCGGCCGGTCGGCCCCCGGTAGTCGGGGATGCCGGACTCGGTCGACAGGCCCGCTCCGCTGAGCACCGCCACGCCTCCGCCCGCGACCAGCTCGGCCAGTCGTGTCACTGTCACACCCTCCATGGTGCCCGATCTCCGCTCCCGCCCGTCCCCCGGCCCTGAGGACGGGCGGGCGGCGGAGATCGGGCCGCTCAGTCGCCCGTGCGTTCCTCGGCCTCGGCGATCCGCTCGGCGCTCCACAGCCGCCGCATCTCCGGGCAGCTCTCCAGCAGCTCGCCGAGCCGCCCGCGCCCCGCGACCCGGCCGCGGTCGAGCACCACGATCTGGTCGGCGCGTTCGAGCGCGGCCTGCCGGTGGGAGACGACCAGCAGGGTGCCGTGGCCGGCGATCCGCTCCCACAGGAGCCGCTCGGTCTCGACGTCGAGCGCGGACGACAGGTCGTCCACGACCAGCAGGTCCGGGTCGCGGACGAGGGCACGGGCCGCGGTGGCCCGCTGCACCTGCCCGCCGGACAGCCGCACCCCGCGCGGCCCCACCACCGTGTCGAGCCCGTCGGGCATCGCGGCCAGGTCCGGCTCGAACGCGGCCAGCTCCAGCGCCCGCCCGATCTCGGCGTCGGTCGCGGGCCGGCCGAGGAGCAGGTTCTCGCGCAGGGTCTCGGAGAACAGCCTCGGCACCTGGCTCGCGTACGCCGCCCGGCCGGGGACGAGGAACGTGCCCGGGTCGCCGACGGGCACGCCGTTCCACGAGATCGTGCCCTCGTCCAGCGGCAGGAGGCCGAGCAGGGCGCGTACCAGGGTGGTCTTGCCCGAGCCGACCGCGCCCGTCACGACCGTGAACGAGCCGCGCTCGACGCGCAGGTCGATCCCCCGCACCCCGCCCGCGCTCAGCCCGCGAACCTCCAGCACCCGGAGCGGGCCCGGGTGCGGGGGCACGGCCGCGACGGCCGGTGGGTCGCGGCGCAGCCAGACGTCGGCGCCGCGCGACAGGTCGCCGGCGCTCTCGTGCGGCGCCATCAGCCGGGTGAGCCGGTCGGTGGCGACCGCGGCCTGCGGCAGGCGGTAGAGGACGGTACCGATCGACCGGGGCAGAGCCGTGAGCCAGCCGACGTAGCTGGTGAACAGCGCGAGGTCGCCCACCGTGAACTCGCCGCCGCGCATCGCGGGGGCGGCCAGGAGCAGGACAAGCCCGATGCTGAGCTCGACGGTCGCGCCGGTCGTGGCGTCCAGCAGGTCGGTGGCCAGGCGGTCCTTGACGGCGGCCGCGCGCCGCCGCCGGTTGTGCTCGCGCAGCCGCTCCAGCGCCGCCTCCTCGGCTCCCGCGGTCTTGATCGCGAGCACACCGCCGAAGATCTCGCCCACGTACGCCGTGACGGCCGCCCCGAGCGTCCTGGCCCGCTGGTGCAGCCGCCCGATGGTCTGCCGCATGAGCCTGCTCAGCACGCCGATCGCGACCATCGGCAGCACCAGCGCCAGCGTGATGACCGGATCGACGGACGCCATGATCGCCAGCGCGGCGACGGCGAAGAGCGTCGTCCCGGCCAGGCTGACGCTCTCGTCCGTGAAGTCGACCGCGTCGGCAACATCGTCCCGCAGGCGGGCGACGCACTCGCCGGGCGAGTGCGGCAGCCGCGCCGAGGCGGGGCCGCGGGCGGTCAGGACGGAGCGCAGGGTGTTGGCGCGCAGCAGGGTGGCCGCCGCGGCCCACCAGTAGACCCCGTACGTCCACGCGATCACGATCATCAGGCCCCGGGTGACCTCCACGCCCACGAACGCCGCGCACAACCACAGTGCCCAGCCCAGGTCGCCGCCGAGCCCGTCGAAGATCCGCTGCAGGACGAGCCCGCTCGCCAGCGGGATCACGTGGACGGGCAGCCAGAGCAGCGCGCCGACGAGGTATCGGCGGAAGTCGAACGTGGCCAGCCTGGTGGCCACCAGCATGACCGGCTTCACCGGCTCACCCCCGCCAGGTCGAGCAGGCGCCCGAACCTGCTGCCGGGGTCGGCGGCGAGGTCGGCGCGGCGGCCGTACTCGACGATCTTGCCGTGGTCGAGCACGGCGATCTTGTCCACGCGCGACAGCGAGGACAGGCGGTGCGCGATGATCACGCCGGTCCGGCCGTCGAGCAGGCGGTCGATGCTCCGCTCGATGCGGCGTTCGGTGGCGGGGTCGAGCCTGCTGGACGCCTCGTCGAGCACGACGAGCCCGGGGTCGGCGAGGAACGCGCGGGCGAACGCGATGAGCTGCGCCTCCCCCGCCGACACCTCGCGCAGCTCGGTGTCGAGCCCGCCGGGCAGTCCGGCCAGCCAGTCGCCCAGCCCGACGCCGTGGAGGACCTCCCGCAGCCGGCCGTCCCCCGGGGACGGCCGGAAGAGCGTCAGGTTGTCGCGCAGGCTCGCCGCGAAGAGCTGCACGTCCTGCGTGACCACGCCGATCCGCGTTCGCAGGGACGCCTGGTCGGCCTCGCGCAGGTCCAGCCCGCCGACCCGTACGGCGCCCTCGGTCGGGTCGTACAGGCGCAGCGCCAGGCGGGCGAGCGTGGTCTTGCCGCTGCCGGTGCGTCCCACCAGGCCGAGCGTCTCGCCGGGGGCCAGCGTGAGGGTGACGCCCGACAGCACCTGCTCGTCGTCGCCGGGGTAGGCGAAGCCGACGCCGTCCAGGCGCAGGCCGAGCGGGCCGGTCGCGGGCAGGGGCCGGGTGCCCTCGGGGAGCGTGCGCCGCTCGGCCAGCAGGTCCGCGATGCGGGCCAGGCCGGCCAGCGCCGCCTGGTACTGCCTGATCTGGTCGATGAGCCGCTCGAACGGCGTCCGTACCATCAGCGTGTACTGGAAGATCAGCACGGCGGTGCCGACCGTGAGCGTCCCCGACCGCAGCGCCCAGGCGGCGAGCCCGAGCATGATCGCGGTGCCCGCGGCGAACGCCACCGACGTGCCCGCCAGCAGCGTGGTCCCGATGCGCGCGTCCCTGACCTCGGCGCGGTAGAGGGCGGCGCTGACCTGGTGGAAGCGGCGTACGGTGTGCTCGCCGGCGCCGTTGGCCCGCAGGTCCTCGGCTCCGGCCAGCCGCTCCTCCAGCATGCCGAACAGCCGCGCGCTCGCCGCGCGTGACCGGGCGGCCGCCGGGACGGCCAGCCGCTGGGCGCGGGCCATGCCCCACCCGATGAGCAGGCAGTAGACCAGCAGCGCGCAGCCGAGGCGCCAGTCGACGCCGAACACGATGACGACCACCCCGGCCAGGAGCAGCACGCTGGCCACGACGTCCATGAGGAACGCGACGACGAAGTCGGCCACGGCCACGACGTCGCCGTCCACGCGTTCGATCATCTCGCCGGGCGTGTGCCGGCCGTGGAAGCCCAGGTCCAGGCCGAGCGCGTGCCGGGCGAGGCGCTCGCGCAGGCGGTTGGTGCCGTCCCAGGCCAGACGGCCGGCCAGCCACGCGGTGACGAGCCGGGCGGCCTGGCCGGCGACGGCCAGCGCCAGGTAGCCGACGGCGATCAGGGTCAGCTGTCTGATGCTCGCGCCGCCGATCGCGTCGTCCACGAAGCGGCGGGTGATCTGCGGAGCCGCCAGCGGGAGCGCGGTGGCGGCGGTTATGGCCGCGACGAGCGCGGCGCTCCGGCGGGGTCCTGGGCGCAGCAGGCGCAGGACGGAGGTGCTATGCGGTGGAATCCGTTGGTCGAATGATCTCGATGACAAACGTCATGCCCTTTGGATAGGAGGTCTCATTGCTCTGGCGGGACATGAACGTTGTCCTCATCGCCGACCTCCTTGATCCGATGGACTCGCTCCCGGGAGTACAGCAGCCCCGCGCGGGCCGGGGCAACCGGTTTACCCGCTCCCCCTCAGCACCCCGGCCCGCGCCAGCCCGTCGGTCAGCCGCGCGCGGGCGGGGCCCGGGAGGCAGTCGAGGGCGTGCGGGTCGTCGGCGGCCAGCCGGGAGACGGGCACGACCTGGTACGGGTTGAGCCGGAACGACCGCCCCGACCGCAGGCTCACCGCGAACGTCCCGGGCCCGCACCCGTCGGGCCCGGCGCCCCCGGCCACCACCTGCGCGCACGGGTCCCACCCGGGAACGGGCTCCGCGCCGGCCACGGAACAGGCGGCCAGGCGCCCGGGCGGCAGCCCGGGAAGCCGCTCCAGCCACTCCTTGATCATGCGGGTGACCTCGTAGGCCCGCATCGTGTCGGGCGCGTCGAACTCCACCCACCTGACCAGGTCGTCCCCGGCCCTCGGCGGGAAGCGCACGCTCTGCCCGGCCCACTCCGAGCGGATCGCCATGCGGTACGGCCGCAGCCCGGCCAGCCGGACCCCGCCGGCGCCCGCCGCCAGCAGCTCGACGGACTCCCCCGCGGCGCCCGCGGCCACTCCGGGCGCGCCCAGCACCAGCTCGCACGCCACCGCCACGCCCGGCGGGATCGCGGCCAGCAGCCGCCGCAGGTTGACGGTCCACCCGTTCAGGCCGGTCACGGCGGCCAGGAAGTCGATCCGCGTCACGGCGATCGTCAGGCCGCGGCAGCGGGCCAGGACGTCCCTGGGGAAGGCGGCCACCCGCTCCGCGTCGAGCCATCCGGCCCACGGCCCGCCCGCGGGCGGACGGCACGCCCCGGTCACCCAGCGCACCTGCTTCCCCGGCCGGGTGTCCGAGGCGTCCCGCGACCGTGCCCCCTCGACGGGCCCGGCGTCAGTGTCCTTCCCTTTGCCCGCGCGCCACAAGGGGCGGATCACCCGTTCGGGCGACCACGCCGAGAACTCGACCCCGGCCAGCTCCGGCACGCGCCGCAGCGCCGTGCCGTGCTCGGCCACGAGCCGCCCGCACAGCGTCACCCGCCCCGCTCCCAGCGCTCCCACCAGCGCGAACGCCGCGGGAAGCTGCCGGGCGCCGTCCAGCACGACGTGCGCCCGCCGCCCGCCGGCGACGTCCGCGGCCAGCTCGACCTCGGGCCGGAACACCTCGCACCGCCCGGCCGCGCCGAGCACGTCCCTGCTGCTCTGCATGCTCCCCTCGGCCAGCTCCAGGTCGTCGATGCTGAGCCGGACCGCGGGGTCGGCCGCCAGCCGCAGCGCGGTGCCCACCGCTCTGAGGCGGGCGTCGTCGAACGCCTGCCGTTCCAGGACGGCCGCCGCCGCCCGCTCGAGCAGCGCCGCGAGCGGCCCGCCGTCGAGCCGTTCGGCGGCGGCCCGCAGCCGGGACGGGTCGGCGAGGCGTTCCACGACATGTTCATTGAGGTCGAGCACCTCGGCTCCGGGGGGCGGCACGACCTCGGTGGTGAAGTCGGTGAGCGGCGGGACGACGAGCAGCTCCATCAGCGACACTCCCCCTGCCACGGGTACGGATGCGCCGCCCGCGCGCCCGGGGCCACCGGGTCGGCCACCCGCGAGCACGAGTCCGCGCGCACGTCCGCCGGTCCCGGATAGCGGGCGACCGCCCGCGAACGCGTCGCCGGGGGGCAGGTGTCGGACGCCTCCGATTTCGGCCAGGACGCCGGGGAGCAGGTGTCGGTCGCCTCCGGCTTCGGCCGGGGTACCGAGGGCCAGGTGTCAGCCGCCTCCGGCTTCGGCCGGGGCGCCGGGCTGCCGCCGGCCGGGCGCAGGTAGACGCAGCGGAGCTCAGCGGCGAACCGGAGCCCGCCGTCGCGCAGCCAGCACTCCTCCGGCCCCGGCAGGGTCTCCGTCAGCGTGAGCCGCTCGGCCGTGGTCGCCAGCCGGCCCAGCCCCTCGACGAGCGCGGGCGAGCGGGTGTCCACGTGGATCGGCCGGCGTTCGCGGGGGGACGCGGCGAAGAACGTCACGGGCAGGTCGTGCGTCTCCCGCAGCCGCGCCATCGCGACCAGCAGCTCGCGATCCCCGACCGCCTGCCCGAGCGCCTCGAACGACGCCCGCCCCACGCGCCACGCGCGCCGCGAGATGACCACGTTGTCCCAGGTCAGCCGGGGCACCCGGGAGAGGTGCCGCAGGTCCGGCCGGCGAACCCTGGGCAGGGCGAGCGCCGTGTGCAGCGCCGTGTCGTCGTGCTCGCCGTTGTGCAGCAGCAGCGGCCCGTCCACCCCCTTGGCCCGCAGGACGGCCCGGTGCCCGTCGCTGTGCACGTACAGCTCGTCGAGCCCGATCCGGCGACGCCCGCCGTCGGCCGTCACGCCGCCCAGCTCCAGCACCGGCCCGGGGAACTCCAGCGGCGGCCGGCCGGTGGCGCGGCGCGAGATGACGTTGAGCGCGGTGTGGCCGCCGAGCGCCCGCACGATCGCCGCGTCCCGCTCGGCGACGAGCGCGGCGCCGTCGGGGTGGAACTGCAGGGCCCACGGCGTCAGCAGCGCGACATCGTGGAGGTCGCCGAGGACCAGCGGGGTCAGCCCCGGCTCGTACGCCTCCAGCGACGGCGCGGCCACCATGACGTCGGCCGAGCAGAGCACGGGCGCGGCCGGAGGCTCGGGGTCGTCCAGCAGGCCCGCGAGGTCGACGGTGGCGGTGCCGGGCGGGGCGGCGCGCACGATCGCGGCGATCCGCTCGGCGAGGCGGTCGCCGTGGCGGATCTCCAGGCCGCCGGCCGCCCCCAGCACCTCGGCCAGCCCGAACGTGCCCGCGCCGAGCCGGCCGGCGAGCAGCCGGTTGGTGCGCTGCCTGGTCAGCTCGGCGTCGGCGGCGAGCAGGTCGAGCACCTGGGGCACGCGGCCTTCCAGGTCGGCCGCCAGCCCTTCGCCGACGGTCACCCGGAGCGTGCCGGCCGCGGCCTCGTGCACGACCACGCGGTCGTCCCCGGGCCGGTCGTCGTGCGCGCGCCCGCTGCCGGCCAGCGTCTCGACCCGCCGCTGGAGGGCCAGCTTCACGTCGGGAGAGGCAGCGGGATACTGGGCGAGCAGCTCGGTGATCTCCCGCACGCACCGCCCCACCGACAGGTCACCACCCGGGCGGAGGGCGTCCGGACGGTGAGCGTCCGAGCGCGGGACATCCGGACGGGGAGCGTCTGGGCGATGGGCGTCCGAGCGCGGGACGTCCCGGCGGTGGGCGTCCGGGCGGGGGGTTTCGGCGGGGAGGCGTTCGCGTAGCCAGGACAGCGGGTCGGCGACCGTGGCCGGCGGGCAGAGGTCGTGGGTGAGCAGCCCGCGGCGCACCGCCACCGCCAGGGCCGCGGCGGCCTGCTCCAGCTCCGTCCCCGACTCGGCGGCGATCTCGGCCAGCGTCCGGCTCCCGTCGCACAGCGCGACGAACGGCGCCGCGTCGGGCACGGCGTCCGGCACGGCGCCCGTCCAGGTCCGGCGGCGCGGCACCAGCCCCGCCACGAGCGCGGGATCGGCCAGGACGCGCCGCTGGAGCGACTCGCCCACCCAGTCGGCCGGGTACGCGACCCGCCGCGGCCGCTCCCGGTGGCCCGACCAGGTGTGGCCGCCGGCCGCCGCGGGCTCGACGCGGCCGTGGCCGAGCGGCCCGAAGCAGCACGTGGCGCAGAGCCCCTGCAGGACCGAGCCGACCAGGCGCCGCAGCCGGCCGCCCTTGGCGACGCCGCGCCGCAGGTCGCGGTAGAGGCCGGGCGCCGAACGCACGAGGGCGTCGAGGAAGCGCTCGTCGGCCGCGATCCCTGCCACGGCCGCGCGGGCGAGCGCCGCGTCGGCGGCCGTCGTGCCCGCCAGGGCGAGCCGGGCGTCCTCCAGCGACCCGGTCACCTCGTTCCAGGCGGCGAGCCAGCCGGCGGGCGCGGGCGTGTCGCCCGGGAGCGGGCGCAGGTCACGCAGGCGGCTGCGCAGACCACGCGGCAGCCGCCCGCTGCCCGTCCCGCGTGCGGAACGGGCGTCCCCGCCTACGGCGCTGCGGGCCGGACGGGGGTCCTCGGCCGAGGCGCGGCGGGCCGGGGCCTCGGCAGGGTCCTCGGCCGGGGCTCGGTGGGCTGGGGCTCGGTGGGCCGGGGCCTCGGCGAGCAGGTCGAGCGCCCGCCGCTCCAGCCGGACGACCTCGGCGGCCGCCGCCGCGGCCCGCGGGTAGGCCAGGGATCGGACGAGCTCCCAGGCGAAGCCCGCGCTCCGGACGGTCACGGCCGGCAGCAAAGTCCAGTCCTGCTCGCTCACACGGCCACCCCTTCTCGCGCGGAATTACACCCGGCACGTCTTAACTCAAAATGCTTACAAGATCATCTTTGCTTGTCAATGAGACCGTCGATGAGAAATCAATGAGCAAGTCATGACGCCCCGACCACCGACACCTGCAAATCCCGCCATAAGATGCAGAGTCGTTTACTTCTGGTTTTCATCCCCTTATCCGCCCTGCACAGAGGCCAGATCAGGGTGCGACGGCCCGAATTCGGCCGCTCATTTCACGGTTTTCTTCCGTACGTTCGAGAAAACCGCCGTTACGCCGTTCCATGACGGGGGATGAAGAACTCGTGACGGATGGCGGGCGACGCGAAGGGCCGAATCTCTCGACCCCGGCGTTCGTCGCCGGGCTCGTCGTCATCACCGCCGTGGTGGCCGCGCTCGACATCCTCTCGGGCACGGCTGTGCGGCTGTTCCCGCTGCTGATCTTCCTCCCGGCGATCGTGGCCGGGCTGGGCACCGTGCGGCAGACGATCGTCGCGTCGCTGTGGGTGGTCCTGGCGGCGGCGGGGGTCACCACGTACCTGGGCGGCGAGCTGGACGATAACCTGCTGGCCGCCGGGTTCACGGCCGTGTTCGGCGCGCTGAGCGTCTTCGGCTGCGCCTACCGGGTGCGGCGCGAGGAGGAGGTGCACCGGCTGCGCTCGGCGGCGGCCGCCCTCCAGCAGCTGATCGTGCGCCCGCTTCCGCTGCGCACCGCCGACGTCGTCATCGACGGCCTCTACCAGCCGGTGGAGGAGGACACGATGGTGGGCGGCGACATGTACGAGGTCGCCGTCTCCCACCACGGCACCCGGGTGCTCATCGCCGACGTGCAGGGCAAGGGGCTGCCCGCCATCGGGACCGCGCTGGCCGTGCTGGGCTCGTTCAGAGAGGCGGCCTACCGGGAGGAGACCCTGGCCGGGGTCGTCGAGGCGATGGAGAACGCCGTGGCCAGGCAGAACACCTTCGCCGCCACCACCGGGGAGCCCGAGCGCCTGGTCACCGCGCTGGTGCTGGACATCAGCCGCCGGCTGGACGTCGAGGCGGTCAACTGCGGGCACATCGCCCCGTACATGATCCACCGCGGCGACGCCCGGCAGGTCAACCTCGGGGAGCCGTCCGTGCCGCTCGGCGTGGGCACGCTCGCTCCCGGGCCGCGCGGCGGCGCGCGGTTCGCGTTCCCGCCCGGCGCGGCGCTGGTGCTGTGCACCGACGGGGTCACCGAGGCCCGCGACCCCCGCGGCGCCTTCTATCCGCTGGAGGAGCGTCTGGAGGGCTGGGCCCCCGACCCTCCCGACCGGCTCGCCCAGGCGCTCGGCGAGGACCTCCGCGCGTTCACCAGGACCGCGCCGCGCGACGACATCGCGATCCTCACGCTACGCCGGTCCGAGTCCTGACCTGCCGGGAGCCGGCTCGCGCACCGTCATGAACCGGTCGCTCCACCCACGCGTACCTACACACATCGGACATGTCCATGGAGGTGTCGTGGAGCTCAGCCTCTTGCGGGCACAGGCTCACAGCCCGTCGTATTTTTCGTTGATGCGTGCCTCGTCAGGAGAGCGTGCGCCGGTTGACTTCTGCATCCCGTGCAACCCATATTTCCCGACCCCGGAGATCTTCGAGCATCTCGGGAGAAATCTGGAGACGATTCTCAAGTTCTATCCGAGCGACGCGGGCACGATCACCGCGGAGCTCTGCGCCACGCTCGGCCTCCACCCGAAGACGGTCGCCATGGGCAACGGGTCGACCGAGTTGATCACCTGGATCGATCACCTGCTGGTGCGCGAGAGCCTCGCGGTGCCCATCCCGACCTTCGGGCGCTGGACCGACCAGCCACTGGAGACGGGCAAGCGGGTGGACATGTACCCGCTGCTGGAGAGCCGCAACTTCACCCTCGACGTGCAGGACTACGTCTCGTTCATCCGCATGCGCGGCTCCCGGGTCGCGGTGATCTGCAACCCGAACAACCCCGACGGCGGCTACCTGCCCAAGCACGAGGTCCTGCAGCTGCTGGACGAGCTCATCGACCTCGACCTGGTGATCGTGGACGAGTCGTTCGGCGACTTCGTGGACTGCGAGCCGGACGCAGGGCTGGCGGCCGAGGCGGCGGTCCGGCCGAACGTGATCGTGCTGCGCAGCCTGGGCAAGAACTTCGGCCTGCACGGCATCCGGTTCGGCTACATGGTCGCCAACCCGGCGCTGGCCGGGCGGGTGCGCGACGCGCTGCCCAAGTGGAACCTCAACTCGTTCGCCGAGGTCATCGTGTTCATGATGCGGCAGTTCATGGGCGAGTACCACAACAGCCTCAGGCTGGTGGGCGCGGACAGGCGGGCCATGTTCCAGCAGCTCAGCACCATGCCGGGGCTGTCGGTGTTCGCGTCGCAGGGCAACTTCCTGCTGATCAAGCTGCCGCCCGGCTACGACGGGGTGGGACTGCGCGACCATCTGCTCTCCGAGCACGGCGTGTACGTGCGCGAGTGCGGCAACAAGCTGGGCACGACCAGCCAGTTCATCCGCCTGGTCGTGCGGCCGCAGGACGACGTGCGGCGGCTGCTCATCGGCATGACGCAGTTCCTGTACTCCGGCAGCCTGCACGAGATCCCCGTCATCGGGGTCCACCACCGGCACGTCAACCCGCTGTCGGCCTGAGATTCCGCCCGGGCCCCGGCAGCGCTCCGCCGGGGCCCGGGCGGGCCCCGCTACTGCCGGTGGAGCCGGTAGCGCTTGGGCAGCTTGAACCCGCGCTCGGCCATGATCTGCCGCAGCCGGTCGGGGTAGTCGGTGATGATGCCGTCCACGCCGTCGTCGATGAGCTTGTTCAGCGTCGGCCCGTCGTCGATCGTCCACGGGATCACCTTGAGGCCGAGGGCGTGCGCCTGGTCGACCATGTCCTTGGTGACGTACGCCTGGTAGCCGGGGTCGGTCACCTTGCCGTTCTGCGGGAACCCGTGCACCGGCGAGAACGCGTCCGCCCCGAACGACTTGACCGCCTTGAGCGGGTCGCCGCCGAAGTCGTCGATGTCGATGCCGCCCAGCCAGGGCGAGGCGCCCGGCTGTCCGGTCTGCAGGAAGTCGCGGTTGGTGAGCGCGACGAGCGGCAGCCGCGGCTCCAGCTCCCGCATCCGCATCAGGGCGCCCCAGTCGAAGCTCTGGATCGTGACCTGCCGCAGCATCCCGGCGCGCCGGATCTCCTCCAGCGTCACCTGGACGAACTGCTCCCTGGGCGCCGTCTCGCTCGGCGCCCCGGCCTCCACCTTGGTCTCGACGTTGAGCTTCACGCCCCACGCCCGGTACCGGCGCACGAGGTCGAACACCTCGCGCAGCATCGTCATCGGCGCCCCGGGCACCGCCCGCTGCCCCGGGAACTCCGCCAGCGTCTGCGACCCGCAGTCCATGGTCCTGACCTGCTGGAGGGTGAGCGTGTTGATGTACTTGCCGACGTACGGGAACTCGGGGTCCCCGGGCACGGCGGGCGCCGTGTCTCGGCACTTCCTGTTGCTGATCCGCCTATCATGCGTGACGACGGCCTGGCCGTCCTCGGTGATCTGCACGTCGAGCTCCAGCGTGCCGACGCCGAGCTCCAGCGCGTTCGCGAACCCGGGCAGGGTGCTCTCCACCACGAGCCCGAGCCCGCCCCGGTGCGCCTGGAGGTCGAACGTACGCCGCCCGTCGGCGAGCGCCGCCTCGGGCGTGGCCGTCAGGGTCACCGCCGCCGTCGCGAGGACCGCGAGCCATCTCTTCTTGTTCACACGCGACAAGATCTGGCATGACGGGGACGGCCGGGCGTACGCGAGGTGAGCGCGGGACGAAGCCTTCGCGATCAGGCGCCCTGCCCACGGCGGGGAGCCAAGCTGCCGACGCGTGGGTCCGAACAGCCTACACTGATCCGTATGCATACTCCCGATTGATCTGGCGTCGCACGCCTCAATCCTCCGTTTCCTAGCTCGGGAGTGTTCCGCCAACATGATCATCGCCAGTGACATAGAGCTGCGCGCGGGCGCGCGGCTGCTTATCGAAAAAGCGTCGTTCCGGGTCAACCCGGGCGACAAGATCGGGCTCGTCGGGCGCAACGGCGCGGGCAAGACGACCCTCACCAAGGTGCTGGCGGGCGAGGGCCTGCCCGCCACCGGCACCGTCACCACCAGCGGCAGCGTCGGCTACCTCCCCCAAGACCCGCGCACCGGCGACCTGGAGGTGCTCGCCCGCGACCGCATCCTGTCGGCGCGCGGCCTCGACGAGGTCATGCGCAAGCTGCGCGAGGCCGAGCTCGGCATGTCCTCCGCCGACGACCGCACCCGCGAGAAGGCCGTCAGGAAGTACGGCCGGCTCGAGGACCAGATGCACGTGCTGGGCGGCTACGCGGCCGAGTCCGAGGCCGCGTCCATCGCCTCCAGCCTCGGGCTGCCCGATCGCGTGCTGTCACAGCCGTTGCAAACGCTTTCCGGCGGTCAGCGCAGGCGCGTGGAATTGGCGCGAATTCTTTTCAGCGGGGCGGAAACTCTCCTTCTCGACGAGCCGACAAACCACCTAGATGCCGACTCAATCGGGTGGCTTCGTGATTTTTTGCGTTCGCATCAAGGCGGCTTGGTGATCATCAGCCACGACGTCGGTCTTCTTGAAGCGACGGTCAACAAGGTCCTGCACCTGGACGCCAACCGCTCGGTGATCGATCACTACAACGTCGGCTGGAAGGCCTACCTCGCCCAGCGCGAGACCGACGAGAAGCGCAGGAAGCGCGAGCGCGCCAACGCCGAGAAACAAGCAGGTGCGCTGCTCGCGCAGGCCGACAAGATGCGCGCCAAGGCCACCAAGGCCAAGGCCGCGCAGGACATGATGCGGCGTGCGCACCGGTTGCTGTCGGGCACCGAGGAAGAGCGCCAAAGCGACAAAGTGGCGCGGTTGCGCTTCCCCGAGCCGCAGCCGTGCGGGCGCACCCCGCTCACGGCCGAGGGGCTGTCCAAGTCGTACGGCTCGCTGGAGGTCTTCACCGACGTCAGCGTGGCCATCGACCGAGGTCACAGGGTCGTCATCCTCGGTCTGAACGGCGCCGGCAAGACCACGCTGCTGCGGATTCTCGGCAACATCGAGACTCCCGACACGGGCGAGATCCGGCCCGGCCACGGCCTCAAGGTCGGCTACTACGCCCAGGAGCACGAGACCCTCGACCCCGGCCGCACCCTGCTGGAGAACATGCAGTCGGCCGGGGGCCAGTTCACCGACACCGAGCTGCGCAAGGTGCTCGGCTCGTTCCTCTTCACGGGCGACGACGTCGACAAGCCCGCCGGGGTGCTGTCCGGCGGCGAGAAGACCCGGCTGGCGCTGGCGATCCTCGTGCTGTCGAGCGCCAATGTCCTCCTTCTCGACGAGCCCACGAACAACCTCGACCCGGTCAGCCGCGAGCAGGTTCTCAATGCTCTGAGGTCCTATTCAGGAGCAATCGTCCTAGTCACACATGACGAGGGTGCCGTTGACGCCCTGTCACCGGATAGGGTGATCTTGCTACCGGACGGAACTGAAGACGCATGGAGCGACGAATTTTCCGATCTTGTGGCACTTGCCTGATCTTAATTTGAGTGGGTACGGATCTTTTCCCGTGGAGTAGGTAGCCGATCCCGCTGAAATGACTGATCATGGCGGAGTAACGCTGCGGAAGTCCGGCACTACAGGAGGTACTCGTGGCCGAGACACTGAAGAAGGGCACCCGGGTCACCGGGGCCGACCGGGAAAAACTGGCCGGCGATCTCAAGAAGCGCTACGCCGCGGGCGAGAGCATTCGCGCCCTGGCCGCTTCGACCGGTCGGTCTTACGGGTTCATCCACCGCATCCTGAGCGAGTCCGGCGTGACTCTGCGCGGGCGCGGCGGGGCGACCCGAGGCAAGTCCAAGCGCTGACGGCCGCCTCGGAACGTGCGACCGCAGCCGCCCGTCCCTAGTCAGCCATACCGTCGCGCCCGGGCCAGAACCATGTTCTGTAGGCTCGGGCGCGACGGTCAGCACACTGGGCGCGCACTCCTTGCGCGACCAGGACTGGAGGGAGCGGGCGATGGCGGCAGCACAGGCGCGACAGCGCGGGGGGAATGCGGACGAGGTCTCCGTCACGGCGGAGCACGGAGTTCGTCTCGAGGTGGACGGTGAGATAGCGACGATCACGCTGGACCGGCCGGAAAAGCGGAACGCGCAGACGTTCGCGACATGGTCGGCGCTGGCTCGGATCGGCGAGAGCCTGCCCGAGCAGGTGCGCGTAGTCGTCGTGAAAGGTGAGGGACCGTCCTTCTCGGCAGGGATCGACCTGCGGATGTTCACACCTGAGGGGGTGCCCGGACAGGGCTCGTTCAGCTCGGCGGCCAAGAGCGACGACGCAACCTTCGAGCAGCGCATCAGCCAGGCACAGGCGGGGTTCCTGTGGCTGCGCCGCCCGGAGATCGTTTCCATCGCCGCAGTGCAGGGGTACGCGATCGGTGCGGGGTTCCAACTCGCGCTCTCCTGTGACCTGCGGATCGTGGCCGATGATGTTTCCTTCTGCATGAAAGAGCCCGCACTGGGCCTGGTGCCCGACCTGACGGGGACCAAGCCCCTGGTCGAGCTGGTGGGCCTGGCCAAGGCGATCGACATCTGCCTGACCGCCAGGACCGTGCACGCGGACGAGGCCATGCGCATCGGCCTCGCGGAGCAAGTGGTCGCTCGGGGCGACCTGGATCAAGCCGTACGAGACAAGGTCGCGGAGCTGCTGGCCGTCAACCGGGACGCGGCGATCGCGACGAAGCGACTCCTCCAGGGGGCGCAGGGCCGCTCCCTGGAGGAGCAGTGTGCGGCCGAGCGGGTCGAACAGGCGGCCCGCATCAAGGCCCTCTTCGCCTGACCCATCGGACGGCCGCCCTTCGGGGGCGCGGGGCCCTCACGGGCTCGCCCCGGACGGCCGCCCGCCACCGCTGCCCCATCCGGGCGTCCGAGGCGAACCCAGGGCCGCCTCGCGTCCTCATGCTCCCCGAAGGACGGACGTGGCGACGGCGGCGAGCGCCCTGGTCACGCGGGTGGGCGGTAGGTTGGGAGGGGCGGCGGCGCCGGTGGGTTTTCGCGCTGAGCGGACGGGGGAATCGCCGGGCGCGCCGGCGGTGCTCTCTCCCGTGGAGAAGGAGGGATCCCCCGGATGGCGATGATGGGAGGGGGTTTCGGCCCCAACGTTATGGCGTCCCTGCGGCGCGACGGCTCGGTGACCAAGCAGCGGCTGCGGCCCGGCACCGTGCGGCGCATCGCGCGCTACGCCAAGCCGTACAGGACGCACATTGCCGCGTTCCTGCTGCTCGTCGTGGCGGGCGCGGTCATCGTGATCGCCAACCCGCTGCTGATGAAGGCGATCATCGACGACGGCATCCTGGCCAGGCGGCCGGGCGTCGTGGTCGGGCTGGCGGTGACGATCGGCGCGCTGGCGCTGGTGGACGCCGGGCTGACGCTGGTGCAGCGGTGGTTCTCGGCGCGCATCGGCGAAGGGCTGATCTACGACCTGCGCACCGAGGTGTTCGACCACGTGCAGCGCATGCCGGTGGCGTTCTTCATGCGGGCCCAGACCGGCGCGCTGGTCAGCAGGCTCAACACCGACGTGATCGGCGCGCAGCGGGCGCTGACGAGCACCCTGTCGTCGGTGGTCTCCAACGTGGTCAGCCTGGTCCTGGTGCTGGGCGCGATGCTGGCGCTGTCGTGGCAGGTGACGCTGGTCGCGCTGGTGCTGCTGCCGATCTTCATCGTGCCCGCCAAGTTCGTCGGGCGGCGCATGTCGGCGCTGACGCGCGAGCAGATGCAGCTCGACGCCGAGATGAGCTCCGTGACGACCGAGCGGTTCAACGTGGCGGGCGCCATGGTGGCCAAGCTCTACGGCCGCCCGGAGGACGACGCGGAGGTGTTCGGCCGCAGGGCGGCCCGGGTGCGCGACGTGGGCGTGACGGTCGGCATGTACGGCACCGTCTTCCGGGTCGCGCTCGGGCTCGTCGCCGCGCTGGCCACCGCCCTGGTGTACGGCATCGGCGGCGTCCTGTCCGTGTCCGGCGTCTTCGAGCTGGGCACGCTGGTGGCCCTGACGGCCCTGCTGATGCGCCTGTACGGCCCCCTCACGTCCCTGTCGAACGTGCACGTCGACGTGATGACCGCGCTCGTGAGCTTCGACCGCGTCTTCGAGATCCTCGACCTCAAGCCCATGGTGGCCGAGCGGCCCGGCGCCGTGCCGATCCCCGGCGGGCCGGTCACGATCGAGTTCGACGACGTGCGCTTCCGCTACCCGGCCGCCGAGGAGGTCTCGCTGGCCTCGCTGGAGTCGGTCGCCAGGCAGGACAGCGGCCCGTCGTACCCCGTGCTCAAGGGCATCTCGTTCACGGCCGCGCCGGGCCGGCTGGTCGCCCTGGTCGGCCACTCGGGCGCGGGCAAGACGACCATCACGTCACTGGTGTCCCGCCTGTACGACGTCAACGAGGGCGCGGTCCGCATCAACGGGCTCGACGTGCGCGAAGCCACCCTCGACTCCCTGCGCGACACCGTCGGAGTGGTCATGCAGGACGCTCATCTCTTCCATGACACGATCGGGGCCAACCTCCGCTATGCCAGGCCGGAGGCGAGCGACGAGGAGATCTGGGAGGCTCTCAGGGCCGCGCAGATCGGCGACCTCGTGGAGGGCCTGCCCGAGCGGCTCGACACCGTCGTGGGCGACCGCGGCTACCGGCTGTCGGGCGGCGAGAAGCAGCGCCTCGCGCTGGCCCGGCTGCTGCTCAAGGCGCCGCGCGTGGTCGTGCTCGACGAGGCCACCGCCCACCTCGACTCGGAGTCCGAGGCGGCCGTGCAGGTGGCGCTGAAGACCGCGCTGGAGGGCCGCACCTCGCTGGTGATCGCGCACCGGCTCTCGACGATCAGGGAGGCCGACGAGATCCTGGTGATCCACGAGGGCCGCATCGCCGAGCGGGGCCGCCACGAGGAGCTGCTGGAGCGCGGCGGGCTCTACGCCGAGCTCTACCGCACCCAGTTCACCTCTTCAGGTAGCCCAGCCGGTTGAGCTCCTCCCTGGCCACCTTCTCCACCAGCTCCAGATCGGGCCCCCGGAGCTTGGCGCGCCAGGCGCCGACCCTGGGGACGCCGGTGTCGTACAGGACGACCTTGGACACCCGCGTCTCCAGGAACTCCGCGAGCGTGGCGACCGACGGCGCCGGCTTGTGCACCAGCTCCTCGTAGCGCAGCGTCAGGAGCTGCTCCTCGGGCAGCGTCCTGCGCAGCTCGGCGCTCATGCGCACGGCGCTGCGCCAGCGCAGGGCGCTCTTGCCCGCCGCCGGCATGCCCTTCCAGCGCTCGAGGTGCTCGTCCTTGTTGACGCCCAGGAACGGGTTGGGGAACTCGGTCTGCTCCGTCAGCATGGCCGGCTTGAACCAGGCCAGGCACGCGGGGTCGTCGAGCATGCTGGCGACCACGTCCCTGCCGTCGCGGATGAGCTGCACGAACCGCGCGTCGGGGAACGCCTGGAGCAGCACCGGGGCGCTGTAGAGCAGGTCGGGGCTGCCGTCGCCGAACCTGGTGATGTCGCCGGCCGAGACACAGGGACCGGTCCCTGTGACACCGCCCGCCTCGCGGCACGACACGGCGCACTGGCCGCACGACCGGGGCAGCACCTGCCACGACTCTGCGAGCGCGTCGCGCATGACGCGCACGGCGCCGGAGGTCTGGCCGATGGACGGCTTGCGGGCGAAGGCGTACACCACGTGCGCCACACTCGCGCGGCCCATGGTCACATGGAAGCCGGGGGATCGTTTCAGGGCGCGGGCCAGCAGGTCCGTACCGGAATGCGGCGCTCCGATCAGGAAGACCGGCCGGCGGACCTTGATGCCGTTGACCACGAGGATGTGGGGCGGAAGTCGCATACGAGAGGTAAGTGTGACACCGTTTGCCACGTGTACGAGCCAAACGAGGAGTTGATCCATGCGACCCGGTGACACCGTCGCCGTCGTCTCACCGTCGGGGCCGCCCAGCGCGGTGCTGCTGAGGCGTGGCGTGGAGCGACTGGAGGGCCTCGGGCTGAAGGTGGTGGTGGGCGCGCACGCGCTCGACCGTCAGCCGCTCGACTACCTGGCGGGCGACGACGCCGCCCGGGCCGCCGACCTGCAGTCCGCCTGGTGCGACCCGGCCGTCTCCGCGGTGTTCTGCTGCCGCGGCGGGTACGGCGCCGCCCGGCTCCTCGACCTGCTCGACTGGGACGCCATGCGGGCCGCCGGCCCCAAGGTCCTGCTGGGGTCGAGCGACATCACGGCGCTGCACAACGCGTTCGCCATCGAGCTGGGCGTGCCCACGCTGCACGGGCCGATGGCGGCCTGCGACGTGCTGGCCGCCGAGGAGGGGCCCGAGCCGCGCACGTGGGACAGCCTGCGGGCGGCGCTGTTCGGGGCGCCCCAGAGCGTCCGGGGCGAGCGGGTGCTGGTGCCGGGGCGGGCCGAGGGGGTGCTGGCCGGGGGCAACCTGTCGTTGCTGGCCTCGATGTGCGGGACCCGGTGGCAGCCGTCGTTCGCGGGCAGGATCGCGTTCCTGGAGGACATCGGGGAGGAGCCGTACCGGATCGACCGCATGCTCACCCAGCTCCTGCAGGCGGGGGCGTTCGACGGGGTGCGCGGGATCGCGCTCGGCTCGTGGGTCGACTGCGGTGACCCGTACGCGGTGCTCGAGGACCGGCTCGGGAGGCTCGGAGTGCCCGTCCTGGCAGGGCTTCCGGTGGGGCACGGGTCACCCCAGATGAGTGTGTGGCTGGGGAGACTTGGGGTTATCGATACCGAATCGTGCTCGCTAGCGGGCATCGTCAGTGATGAGGGGCAGGCAAGGTAGGAGGGACGAATCCGACAGAAAGGGACACGGCGCGTGAGCTTGTTCAAGCGTGACCGCCGGCCCTCGCGCCGGCCGGTCGAGGATGTCGACCTGGACTCGCTGCTCTCGCTCGTCGCGGAATCCCTCGGATACTCCTTCGAGTTCGCCAAGGACGGCGGCTCCGTGACGCTCAGAGGCGACATGGAGCTGGTCGTCAGGCTCACCGGACTGCGCCGCGAGGCGGGCCGCCGGGCCAGGGAGGACTGGCCCATGCTGGTCTCCGAGCACCTCGCGCACGCCGTGGCCACCGCGGGCGAGCGGCTGGACGTGTGCGACCTAAAACAGGCCCGCCCGCTGCTGCGCACCCGCGTGGACGCCGTGGACGCGGTGCCCGACCTGACCCGCGTGGTGGGCCGCCACCTCAACGCCGACCTGGTGGAGCTGCTCTTCGCGGGCTCCCGGCCGGTGCGGCCCGAGCAGGCCGGGTGCTGGCCCGTGGCCGCCGCGAAGGCGATCGACCTGGCCGTCTCCAACGTCCGCCGCGAGGAGCGGCTGGAGGTGGAGACGATCCTGCTGTCCGGCACGCCGGTGACGCGGCTGACCGCCATGACCCCGGCGGCCGCCACGCACCTGCGGTGGCTGGGCGACTACCTCCCCGTGCCCTCCGACGGGGTGCTCGTGGTGCTGCCCGATCCGTACACGCTGCTCGTGCACCCGGTGGACGGGATCGGCGTGGTACGCGCCATCGAGCGGCTGCGGGTGCACGCGGCGCGCACGGACGGGCTGAGCTCGCAGGTCTACTGGTGGCACGAGGAGCGGCTGACGCTCATCAGGGCCGACATCGTCACCCAGGACGGGCAGACCAGGCTCGTGGTGGCGCCGCCGCCGGAGTTCGCCCGCGTCCTGGCCCGCCTGGCCGTCTGAAGGGCCTGGGGCGGGCTCCAGGAGCGCGGAACGGTCAGGTCCTGCTCACGTAGTCGCGCAGGTGGATCGCGGTGAGCGAGGTGCCGTCGGCGACCAGCTCGCCGGGGGTGCCGGAGAAGACGACCTGGCCGCCGTCGTGACCGGCCCCGGGGCCGATGTCGATGATCCAGTCGGCGTGCGCCATGACGGCCTGGTGGTGCTCGATCACGATGACCGTGTTGCCGTCCTCCACCAGGCGGTCGAGCAGGGCCAGGAGCTGGTCCACGTCGGCCAGGTGCAGGCCCGTGGTGGGCTCGTCCAGCACGTACGTGGTGCCGCTCTTGGCCATGTTGATGGCCAGCTTGAGCCGCTGCCGCTCGCCGCCCGACAGCGTGGTGAGCGGCTGGCCCAGGCCCACGTAGCCGAGCCCGACGGCCACCAGGCGGTCGAGGATCGTGCGGGCCTGCCGCTCGGTCAGGAAGTCGCGGGCCTCGGCCACCGGCATGTCGAGCACCTCGCCGATGTTCTTGCCGCGCAGCGTGTACGTCAGCACCTCCGGCGTGAACCGCCGGCCCTCGCACTCCTCGCACACCGACGCCACGCCGGCCATCATGGCCAGGTCGGTGTAGATCAGGCCGATGCCCTTGCAGGCCGGGCAGGCGCCCTCGGAGTTGGCGCTGAACAGGCCGGGCTTGACGCCGTTGGCCTTGGCGAACGCGGCGCGGATCGGGTCGAGCAGACCGGTGTAGGTGGCCGGGTTGCTCCGGCGCGAGCCGCGGATCGGCGACTGGTCGGCCACCACCACGCCCTCGCGCCCGGCGATGTAGCCGTGGATGAGGGAGCTCTTGCCCGACCCGGCCACGCCGGTGACCACGGTCAGCACGCCGAGCGGGACCTCCACGCTCACGTCCTTGAGGTTGTGCAGCGTGGCGCCCGTGATCGACAGGTGGCCGGCCGGCTTGCGGACGTCGTCGCGCAGGCGTACCCGGTGGTCGAGGTAGCGGCCGGTCAGCGTGCCGGAGGCGCGCAGCCCGTCGAGGTCGCCGTCATAGCACAGGCTCCCGCCCGCCGTGCCCGCGCCGGGGCCGAGGTCCACCACGTGGTCGGCGATGGCGATCGTCTCCGGCTTGTGCTCGACGACGAGCACCGTGTTGCCCTTGTCGCGCAGCTGGAGCAGCAGGTTGTTCATGCGCTGGATGTCGTGCGGGTGCAGCCCGGCCGTGGGCTCGTCGAAGACGTACGTGACGTCGGTCAGGCTGGAGTTGAGGTGGCGCACCATCTTGACCCGCTGCGCCTCGCCGCCGGACAGCGTGGACGACTCGCGGTCGAGGCTCAGGTAGCCCAGGCCGATCTCGACGAGGGATTCGAGTGTCGAGCGCAGCCCGTCCAGCACCGGGCCCACGGCGGGGTTGCCGATCCCGCGGACGAAGTCGGCCAGGTCGTTGATCTGCATGGCCGCGCACTCGGCGATGTTGCGGCCGGCGATCCGGGCGGACCGGGCGGCCTCGTTCAGCCGGGAGCCGCCGCAGGACGGGCAGAGGGTGAGCTTGAGCGCCCGGTCGGCGAACGCCCGCGCCGAGGGCTGCATCGACTCCCGGTCCTTGCCCAGCAGGGTCCGCCTGACCTTGCCGGCCAGGCCCTCGTAGGTGAAGTTGTTGGTGCCGTACTTGAGCTTGGTGGGGGGCTTGTGCAGGAAGTCCTCCCACTGCTCGGGCGTGAAGTCCTTCAGCTTGACGGCCGGGTCGAACAGCCCGGACCCCGCGATGACCTGCCACTGCCAGCTGTCCACCGGGTATCCCGGGACCTTGATCGCCCCGTCGTTGAGCGACAGCTCGCGGTCGACCAGAGCGTCGACGTCGATGGTGGACGCCTTGCCCAGCCCTTCGCACTCGGGGCACATGCCCTCGGCCAGGTTGAAGCTGAAGGCGCCGGCCCCGCCGACGTGGGGCTCGCCGATGCGGCTGAACATGATCCGCAGCATCGTGTGCGCGTCGGTGGCCGTGCCCACGGTGGAGCGGGCGTTGGCGCCCATCCGCTCCTGGTCGACGATGATGGCCGCGCTCAGGTTGTGCAGCGCGTCCACGTCGGGGCGGGCCAGGCTCGGCATGAACGACTGGATGAACGACGTGTACGTCTCGTCGATCAGCCGGCGCGACTCCGCGGCGATCGTGTCGAAGACGAGCGACGACTTTCCGGAGCCGGACACCCCGGTGAAGACGGTGAGGCGGCGCTTGGGGAGGTCGAGGGAGACGCCCTTGAGGTTGTTCTCCCGCGCGCCGCGGACCTGGATGAGGTCGTGGCTGTCGGCGGCGGTGTGATCGCGGTGAACGGCGCTGGCCTGGCTGGAAACCACGGAACCCTTCCATCTTGGGATTTGTTGCCATAGGGGAAAGCCGGGACAGCGTACAGCGCCGCCCCGACATTTCCGGGTTCCGTACAGCGTACCGTACGTCATACGGTACGGTTATGATCCCTTCAGCTGCGCTCCGATCAGGGCGAGGTTGTGGATGGCGGCCAGTCCGTACTGGGCGGCGCCGTTGGTGCTGACGAAGGCCGCCTCGTGCACCGGGGACAGCACGTGCGGCCCGTCCACCAGGTTCAGGCGCCAGTCCTTCTCCCGCTGCATCGGGTTGCTGTTGAGCTGGTCCCCCTCGTCCAGGGCGAACTTGCGCCACGCCCAGGCGGCCAGGCCGGCGTCGCCCGTGCGGGCGGCCGCGTACGCGGTGAGCCTGCTGTGCGCCTGGATCAGCGAGATCCCGCTCAGCCGCTCCCCCACCTCCGCCTCCTGCTGCTCGGGCGGCGCCAGGTAGAGGCGGCAGTACTGCAGCCACGCCTGCTCGAACCCGGGCACGTCCAGGTCCAGCCCGATCAGCTCGGCGCACATCTCCGGCAGCCCGAACAGCGACGACAGGTGCGAGACGGAGATCTTGTCCCGGGAGGTGTCGAACCGCCCGGTCGCCAGGTCCAGCCGGGCCTCGCCGGTCAGGAAGCCGTTCGGCAGCGCGCCGATGTCGGCCATCGTGCCCAGCAACCGGTCTCTGGCCCGCTCGTCGCCGTAGCGCTCCCACCGGGTCAGCCACGCGGCCGCGAGCGATCCCCAGTCGGTGCCGAGGCCGACCGACAGCGCCGACGGGTCCGGCGTGTAGACGTCCTCGCGCACCTTGCGCTGGGGGTCGATGACGGTGAACGTCGCCTCGGGGACGCTCAGCTCGTCCATCAGGTCGCCCGTGCGCTCGTCGGCGGTCAGGTAGAAGTAGAAGCGGCGGTAGGCGGCGTTGGAGATGCGCAGCTGCTTGCAGCTGCACCCCCAGTGCTGCACGTTGTGCCTGCTGCCCAGGCCCTTCCAGCGGCCCGCGTGATAGACGTCGACCTCGCCGGTGTGGCGGGTCATCGACTCGGCGAAGCGGAAGACGTCCGGCCGGCCCGTGCGCAGGTACTGCAGCCACAGCCACAGGTCGGGCGAGAGCTCGGAGTTGTCCCAGGCGTAGCCGCCCACGTCGTAGCGCCAGGTGTGGCGGTCCGGGTCGTAGGTGTGCATGACGTCGCCGTAGTCCCAGAACCCGTACCACCTGCGCTGCTCGCGCTCGCGCACGTACAGGTCGAACAGGAAGTCCAGCCGGTCCTCGATCTCGGCGTGGGCCGGCGTCGAGCGGTCCGGCAGCTCCCAGACACCGAAGACGCCCGCCTCGCGCATCCGCTCGGGGGACACGGCCAGCAGCCCCGGCTGGTTCATCGCGGTCGCGTGCCGGGACAGGTCCTGCGCGGACGGCGTGGCCTCGTAGGCGCGCAGGGTCAGCTCGTGCGTGCGCGCCACGCCGTGGGCGTCGCCGAAGCCGGGCTCGTAGTCCTCGTAGGTGACCTCCAGGCCCTCGAGCTGCTCGGCGAAGGTGTCCTGGCCCATGCCGTCGTGGTAGAAGCGCAGGTCCATGGCGGGCGCGGACGGCGACCACAGCCAGGCGGTCACGGTGGCCAGGTCGGTGGCCGCGTTCCTGACGTCGAGGCGAGTGGGGTGCAGGCGCCAGAAGTCGCGCAGCCCGAAGCCGAGGCCGCCGCCGGCGCCGCCGACGTAGCCGTAGCCGGCCGAGCGGGTGCCGGAGGGGATCGTCACCCAGGAGTGGCCCTCGGCGGTGCGCTTGCGCAGCGTGAAGCCGTCGGCGGAGCCCTGGTCGAGGGTGTAGTCGTTCCAGGTGGGGATGAGGTGCAACCGGTTGGCGACCTCGGGGGCGATCTCGCCGACCGGCCGGCCCTCGACCTGCGCCCGCCGTACGGACTCGCCGGGGTCGCGGCGCAGGCCGGTCAGCCCGCGCACGGCCTCGGTGAGGAAGCCGCCGCTGCCGGCCAGACGCACGTGCCGGTCGTGCGGCTCGTCCCGCATGACCACGTCGGCGCTCAGCCCGAGCCCGGCCAGGAAGTCGCGCTCGGGGTCGCCGTCCCAGACGAACGTGTGCATGATCCGCACCTGCTCGGCGCCCGCGTGGAAGTACAGGCGCACGGTGAACGGCAGCCAGTCGCCGTGCCGGCCCTCCAGCCGGACGACCGCGCGCACGGGCCCGTCCTGCTCGACCGTGACCGTCTCGACCTGCCCCGTGGCCCGCGTACGGGCCACCGCGCCGCCGTCGTCCGGCGTGGGCTCGCTCTGGCGGAGGCTGACCAGGCGCACGTCCCTGGCGATCTCGCGGCTCCCGCGCGAGATCGAGCGGGCCAGCGTGCCGCCGGACTCCTCGATCGTCCAGGTGACCACGCCGGTGCTCACGGTCAGCACGCCGTCCCGGCGGGCCACGGTGACGGGAGTGGCGGCCGCGGCGGGCTCGCGTCCGGCCTCGATCCGGTACGACAGCTCCGCGGGCCGCGCGCCGATCGCGTGGGCCGACCACTTGACCGAGCCGTCGGGCCAGGTGGCGGTCACCCAGCTCTGCACGGGCACCTCGCGGCCCTCCGGGTCGGCCAGCGCGAACGGCGCATCCCGCTCGACCGCGCCGCGCGGCCACGGAACCCCCCAGGTCACCCCCTGCTCCCCCGGTCGGTCCAGCCAGCGAAGTGCCGTCATCGGATCTCCTTCAGTCGTTCGGCGACGATCGCGGCCACCTCGTCGGCGCCGCGGAAGCTGAAGTGGGTGTCGTCGGCCACCCCGTCGGGGTAGAGCGGGTGCTCCCCCGGCTTGAAGTGCGTGAACAGGCTCCTGGAGCCGTCGGGGCCGAGCCGTTCGTACAGCTCGGTGGTGGCGGCGGTCAGGTCGATCAGCGGCACGTCCTCGGCGGCGGCCAGCGCCCGCACCCGGTCGGGGCGGTCGCCGTGCGTGGGCACCAGCCGGTCCCCGCCGAACCGGCGCCGCTGCACCGGCGTGCACAGCACCGCCGAGGCCCCCGCCCCGCGCGCCTCCTCGACGAAGGCGCGCAGGTTGTCCTGGTACGGGATCGCGGGATCCTTCTGGTCGTTGTGCCCGAACTGGATCACGACCACGTCTCCGGGCACGACCTCGCGCAGCAGCGCCGCCCACAGCCCTTCGGCCCGGTGGCTGGCCGTGGTGGCGCCGCCCTTGGCGAAGTTGCGCACGGGCTCACCCGCGTACGCGCCGAGCTGCGCCCCCCACCCGGACATGGGCGCCTCCCAGGCCGGGCACGAGGCGACCGTCGAGTCACCGGCCAGGAGGATGGCGCGACTCACTCCTTGACGCCCCCGATCAGGACGCCCTTCGCGAAGTGCTTCTGCAGGAACGGATAGAAGAGCAGGATCGGCAGCGTCGCGATCACCACGACCGCGAACTTCAGGCCCTGCTCCGGCGGCACGAACGTCCTGTCCATGTTCGCCAGCGCGTCGGCCTGGTCGGCGCTGGTCAGCTGGCGCACCAGGATCTGCAGCGTCCATTTGCTGGGGTCGCTGATGTACAGCAGCGGCGACATGTAGTCGTTCCAGATGCTCACCGCGTAGAACAGCGCGAAGGTCGCGATGATCGGCTTCGACAGCGGCAGAACGATCTTGAAGAAGACGCCCATCTCGTTGCAGCCGTCGATGCGCGCCGCCTCCTCCAGCGCCTGCGGCAGCTCCTGGAAGAAGCTCTTCACGATGATCAGATAGAACGGGTTGATCGCCAGCGGCAGGATCAGCGCCCAGTAGCTGTCCAGCAGCCCCATGTCGCGCACCACCAGGTAGGTGGGGATCATGCCGCCGGAGAAGACCAGCGTGAAGATCACCAGGTTGAGCACCAGCGTCCGGCCCGGCAGGTACCGCTTGGCCAGCGGATACGCCATGGTGAACGTCAGCACCAGCTGCACCACCGTGCCGACCGCCGTCACGACGATGGTCGTGAGCAGGGCGCGGACGAAGGTGGGGGTGGAGAAGATGAACGTGTACGTGTCCGTGATGAACTTCTCCGGCCACAGGAAGAACGGCCGCGCGGAGATCTCCGACTCGCTCGCGAAGGACCCCGCCAGCACGTACAGCAGCGGCAGCACCGTGACCAGCGCCAGGCCGACGAGCACGGCGACGTTGATCACGTCGAACACTCGGCTGGCCACGGTGCTGTACTCGGTGTTCAGCTTCTTGTGCTTCATGCTGTTCATATCCAGGGCCCCCTAGAGCAGTCCACGCTGGCCGAGGCGCTTGGCCAGCCAGTTGGAGCCGAAGATCAGGATGCAGCCGACGACGCCCTTGAACAGGCCGACGGCGGTGGAGTAGCTGATGGCGCCCTGGGTGATACCGGTGTAGTAGACGTAGGTGTCGAACACGTCCGCCACAGAGCGGTTCAGCGAGGTGGTCATGAGCCAGATCTGCTCGAAGCCCGTGTCGAGCAGGTTGCCCGAAGTGAGGATGGCCATGACGACGATCGTCGGGCGGATCGCGGGCAGCGTGACGTGCCAGAGCTGGCGGAAGCGGCTGGCGCCGTCCATGCGTGCCGCCTCGTACAACTGCGGGTCCACACCGGCCAGCGCGGCCAGGTAGATGATCGTGCCCCAGCCGGTCAGCTTCCACATCTGCTGCAGGATGATCAGCGGCCGGAACCACTCCTCCTGCGCGACATAGTCGATCTTCGCGGTGTCGCCGAGTATGTCGCGGATCCATCCGGAGAGCACCCCGTAATCCGCGGAGAACAGCAGATACGTCAGCGACGCGACGATCGTCCAGGACAGGAAGTGCGGGATGTACATCACCGACTGGACCCAACGCTTGAGCACGTTGATCCGCAGCTCGTTCAGCAGCAGCGCGACGATGATCGGCGCGGGGAAGATGAAGACCACGGTCAGGAGCGCCAGGAACAGCGTGTTGAACATCAGCCGGCCGAAGTCCGGCCCGGTGAACAGATCCTGGAAGTGCTGGAAGCCCACCCAGGGGCTGCCGGAGTAGCCGAGGAACGGCAGGAAGTCCTGGAAGGCGATGGTGATGCCGTACATCGGCAGGTACTTGAAGAGCGCGAAGTAGACGACGCCCGGAAGGAGCATCAGGTAGAGCCAGCGATAGCGCGCCAGGGCGGCGCCCAATCCCGGCCTCCGGCGTCGGCCGGGCTTGCTCGCCGCCCTCGCGGGAGGCGGCGCCAGGTCGGTGGCCACAGCGGCCTCCTTTCATGTGAGGGGCCCGGGCACGGCGGCCCGGGCCCCTCAGGCGGATCAGTTGGTGCCGAGCTTGGAGACCAGGTCGTTGATCTCGGTGGCGACCTGCGTGCCGCCGGCGTCGTACCAGCGCTTGATCTCGCCCTTCAGCTGCTCTTCGGTCATCTCACCGGAGAGGTACTTGATCCGGGCGTCGGGGATGATGTCGTCGAGCTGTGCGCCCTTGGCGACCTTGGTGGGTGAGACCACGGCCAGCGCCGGGTTGAACACGGCCGTCTTGAGGTCCTCGTTCATCAGGTCGAAGCCCAGCTTGATGATGTCCTTGTACGGCTGGCCGGACGGCGTGCGCGCGTAGGCGAGGCCGCCGTACGTCGTGTCGCCCTTGAAGCCGAGCTGGGTGAAGGCCTGGTCGACGTTGTCCTGGACGACCCTGACCGCGGGGTCGGTCTCGTTGATCAGCGCGGCGGTGTCACCGTCGGCCTTGAAGTTGCGCCCCTCGATGCCGTTCTGGACCAGGACCTGGCCCTCCTTCGACCCCAGCTTGTCCAGGACCTTCAGCACGTTGTCGAGGTCCTGGTCGGTACGCACGCTCTGCTTGGAGATCGCGATGGCGTCGTTGTAGCCGGTGAACGGCAGGGAGAACTTCTTGCCGTCGGCGCGCTTGAGGTTGCCGACCATGGCGACCTTGTCGCCGTAGTCCTTGTCGCCGGCATCCCTGAACTTGTCGAGCAGCGCCCTGGAGCGGACGTTCACGTCGATGATGATGCCGCCCTTGCCCTGGAAGAACGGATCGTCCCACTTGGCCGTGTCGTAGCTGGCGAAGTCCGGGTTGACCAGGCCCTCGTCGATCATCTTCTTCAGGAACTTGTTGGCCTCGAGGAACTCGGGGGTGTCGAAGCCGGGGACCAGCTTGCCGTCGCGCTCACCCCACTCGTTCGGGGCGCCGAACCAGGTCTCGAGCGTGTCATAGGGGCTGGAGCTGGCGTACTTGCCCGGCCACTTCGGGATGATCAGGCCGTAGGTGTCCTTCTTGCCGTTGCCGTCGGGGTCCTTCTCGGTGAACGCCTTGGCGATGGTGTAGAGGTCGTCGACGGTCTCGGGCAGCTTCAGGTCGAGCTTCTCCAGCCAGTCCTTGCGGATCATGACCGCCGAACGCAGCATGGGCCGCATCCGGGGAATGGAGTACGACTTGCCGTTGATGGAGGCGTTGAGCACGCGGCGCTCGTCCGTCGGCTTCAGGTTCGGGTACTTGTCCAGCTTGTCGGTCAAGTCCCAGAACGCCCCGGCCTGTGCGGCCTTGACGAACGCCGGACCGTGCGGGTCCACGACGATGAGCTGCGGCACGTTGCCCGAAGCCAGCGTGACGTTGACCTTGTCGGCATACTCGGCGTTGGGAACCCAGTTGATCTTGAGCTTCTTGCCGAGGAACTTCTCGACCGCCTGCTGCATCTCGCCCTTCGGGTCGGGCGCGGCGCCGAACAGCTTGGTCATGATGGTCAGCGTGTTCGGATCGCCGGCGGGCGCGTCACCGCCCGAGCAGGCCGAGGCGGTGAGTGCAGCCGTGAGCGTTAACACACCGGCCAGAAGCCGGCGACGACGGGATGCGCTCATGAGTTCCCTTTCGAATGCAGATGCGCCTCGTTCTCCGCGAAGAAGCGCTGGCAGAGCCACGTGTTGAGATAGATCCACGCGCCGAAGCTGATCACCGGCGCGAGGATGGGCGCCGCCGAGGTCGCGTAGGCGATGGCTGATAGCGCTAGCAGCAACAGCACGGACGAGGCCGGGCGCAGGAGCGCTAGCTGCGCCGCCTTGGGCCAGTAGGCCCGTAGCGGCAGATCGTAGTGCGCGTACAGCGGTCCCACGTACGCCCCCACACCGGCGAGTGCGATGAGCGCCACGAAGGTCGCGATCCGCAACGCTCCCATGCTGGGCCCGAGAGCGGAGAGGTAAAGATAGTTGCCGACCAGGACGGTGGCCAGCGCCGCCACGGGCAGGACCAGCAGCGAGGCCCGGGCGAACTCCCGTCGGTAGACGGTCCAGAATTCGGCCCAGCCATGAAACGATTCATTACGAGTCCGCCGCCGAGCCAGCGTGTACGCGGCGACAGTGGCGGGCCCGAGCCCGCCGATCACGCCTCCAGCGAGCGTGAAGACGATCCACATCAGGTTGAGCTGGACCGCCCAGATGAGCTCTGAGCAGGCAGCTTGAAGCCTGATAGACATGGCGGGATGGTTCATCCGGCACCACCTCTCGTGGCATGTGCACGGATTCGGGGGTGGGGTTGTTGCACCGCGATTCCTGCCCCGTTACAAGCCAGTGAACGGCGGTTGGTGCGAAATTAGTGTTGAATCGACTCAAAGTCAATGACGAGATACCCGGAGATTTGCGTACTCTCCGATCAGCGGGGCCATCTGCCGGAACCCGACCTTGCCTCCGGCCAGGGCGGGACCGCCGATCGAGCCGTCGTCCGCCCAGCGGAACGAGACCAAATCGTTGACCGAGAACGTGACCGTCCCGGCCCTGACCTCGAGGCGCATCGCGTACGGGCCCTCGGCGTCCAGCACCGCCGGCAGCGGGTCGGGACCCTGCGCGACCAGGTGGAACCCGTGGCTCTTGCGCAGGTTGCAGGTGTGCAGGGCGCGTTCGGAGGCCCACATCCGGCGGAAATAGGAGACGTGGTAGGCGTCGATGTCGCCATGGTGGTACTGGTCGTACGGGCCGGTGCGGGTGGCCAGGCCCGGGTCGAACAGGTCCTCGCCGTTCCTGCCGCGGGCATGGAAGAACATGATGGCCAGGCCGGGTTCGCGGACGGGCCAGAAGTCCCATTCGATCCGCACGTCGGCGGGGAACTCCTCGGGACACCAGAGCACCAGGTTGGCCGCCTGGCCGTCCGAAGGCGGCCTGAGGCTCTCCAGGCGCAGGCGTCCCTGAGGGAAGGAGGTGGCGCCGTCCCCCTCCAGGCGGAATCCTGCCAGGTCATCGGGGGTGGCCAGCGGGTTGCTGTAGAGCTCGGTCAAGGGGGCTCCTTCAAGGGGTCGCTCGGCTCGCCGGGAACGTGCGCACGCCGAACGGAGCCGGCGGGCGCGCGGCCGCCGGCGATGAAACGGTTCATGGACGCGCCGGGGTCAGGAGCGCCGATCGAACGCGCTCGACTCCCGGATCACCAGGTCGGGCTGGAAGATGACCTGCCGGTGCCGATGCTGCTCCGGGTCGGCGACCTCTTCGAGCAGCAGGTCGATCGCCGTACGTCCGAGCAGCTCACGGGGCTGCCGGATCGAGGAGAGGGGCACCGCGGCGGCCGCGGCGAAGTCGATGTCGTCGTACCCGATGATGGCCAGATCCTCGGGCACGCGCAGTCCGTGCGTGGCCATCGCCTGTAAGAAGCCCAGCGCCATCATGTCGTTCGCGCAGAACGCCGCCGTCGGCCGCTCGTCGGCGGGCAGCGCCGCGACGCGCTCCCCGACGGCCCGGCCCTCCGCGACGGTCAGCGTGGGAGCGGTGGAGGTCAGCAGCTCGACCGCGCCGTCGGCCGCGGCCACGGCGCTGCTGATGCCCGCGTGCCGGTCGGCCACCTGTCTTATGGACGTCGGCCCGCCGACGAACATGATCCGCCGGTGCCCCCGCTCGATCAGGTGGGCGCCGGCGATCTGGCCGCCGAGCCGGTCGTCGACCGCCACCGAGCACTGCAGGCCGGTCGCGGGGCTGTCGACCAGCACCACGGGCGTGCCGCGGGCGGCCAGCTCCTCCAGCCAGGGGCTCTCCATCTCCACCGGGGTGATCAGTATGCCCATGACGCGCTGCTGTTCGAGCTGGTCGAGGTGGCGGCGCTCGCGGCCGGGGTCGCCGGCGCTGTTGCAGAGCACCACCATCGAGTCGTGGTCGTCGGCCACCGACTCGGCGCCCTGGGCCACGTCCACGAAGAACGGGTTGGAGACGTCGAGCACGACGAGGCCGACCGTGCGGCTACGGCCCACCCGCAGGTGGCGAGCCACCTCATTGCGGACGAAGCCCAGTTTCTTGATCGCTTCGAAGACGCGTTCGCGTGTGGCGGGGGACACGATCTCCGGGCGGTTGAGCACATTGCTCACCGTGCCCACCGAGACGCGCGCCAGCTGCGCGACCTCCTTGATGTTCCTGGTCGCCATCGATCCTCACGAGGCCGTGCTGCTTGAAATGCATAATCCACTACTTGGCGGTGGTCCACTGGACGCGGCCCACCGAAGGTGCTGCGGCGGGCCGCTTTGAAGCGGTCCACCGTGGATGCGCCCTACCGCTACCTGCGGCGATCCGCTGGACGCGGTACGCCGTGGGCGCAGGGACAACGGATGGACCGCCGATGACGGTCCTCCGCGAACTCTCGCATCATAGCGGCATTCAAGATTCTTTTGAATCGTCTCAAACTCTCAAACCGGTCACGGGGCCGCGTGAAGGGATGAGGTCAGGACGGATCGACGATGCGGATGCGGGTGGCGCGGAAGGACGCCGGGGTGTCCCGGAGCACCGCCAGCCGAGGATCGGGCACCACCAGGAACGGCTCGGTCTCCAGAGCCAGCAGGGGCGCGAGCCGCCGGTCGGCGCGCAGGGCGTCCATGGCCCGGCGGTCGCCGCCCAGCACCACCCCGTCCAGCTCCCCCAGGTACGGCGTCAGCACCCGCACCGCCGTCTCCACCGCGTCGTCGTACGCCTGCGCCGCCTGGTTGCGCCGCCGCCGGGCGAAGCGCTGCTGCGACCACCCGCCCGCCGCCGTACGCCCCTGCACCAGCCGCGACCCCACCTTGGAGGCCACCAGCGACGCCCCGGAGAAGACCCCCGCCGCGTAGCCCCCGAGCCGCACCAGGAACACCCCCACCTGCCGCGCGGCCTGGGCGTGCGCGACGAACCGGGTGACGTGCGGCGGCCCCGGCGGCGCCATGGGCGGGAACGGCACGTGCAGCTCGGCCAGGGCCCCGTCGTCGGCGAGCAGCCGCACGACCCGTTCGTCGCCGGTCGCCGTGAAGGGCCCGTGACGCCCCGCGAACCCGTCGATCCACGGATGCAGGCGCTCCGGCGGCACCGTGACCCACCGGCCGCCACCCCTCGCCGGACGCGCGCTCATGCCCCGAAGGCTAACCGAACGGCATTCCCCACGGCCAAGCCGCCGCTCCCCGGAGGGAAAACGAAATGTCGGTAAATTCTGCGGGTTGGGCCTTCAGCCCCGCCCGCGACTGCACCACCATCTGAACGTGTCCTCCCTGCTCACCAGCCCCATGGTGGATCTCGACACCGGGGCAGTAATCGCCCACCCGGCCGTCGTCGACTCCGCGGGCACGCTCAGGGCGGCCCCCCTGCCCATGGTGCTGGAGCTGCCCGTCAGGGTCGTCCTGGCAGGCGCGGGTGCCCTGGCGCCTCTGCACGAGTCGCTCCGAAGAGCCGGCAGGCATCCCCGCGAGGCGATCCTGCTGCTCACTGGACCGTGCCAGGAACAGGACCGGCCGCTGCTCAAGGTCGGGCTCGACGGCCTGCGCACGATCGGCTACCTGCTCGGCTTCGCCGACGTCGGCACGAGCGGCGCGGCCCTGGACCTGGTCGCCGACACGAGCCCGTACCTGCTGGCCCTCGACCCCGAGATGGTCACCCGCATCCCGGGGGACCATCGCGCGACCGCGGTGGCGCGGTCGGTGGTGACGCTGGCCCGCGGCATCGGCGCCCACGTGCTCGCCCCCGGGGTCGAACGCGAGCCGCAGGTCGCGGTGGCCCGCGGCCTCGGCGTGCGACTGGCGCACGGCCCGCTGCTGGCCCCCGGCCCCGACGGCAAGGTACGGGTGCCGCTCCCCGTCACCGACAAGCCGGTCTCCGTCATGCTCGGGCCGCGCGTCCAGGAACTGCTCATCCCGGCGGTGACGCTGCCCGCGGAGGCCAAGGCGGAGGACGCGGTGAAGGCGTTCGGGCACGAGCCGACGATCACCAGCGTGATCCTGGTGGACGAGTTCCAGCGGCCCAAGGGCAGCCTCGACCGCAGCCGGTTCCTGCTGTCGTTCGCGGCCCGGTACGGGCACGCGCTGCACGGTTCGAAGCCGGCGCAGCGGCTGGCCGACCCGCCCCGCACGGTGCCGCGGACGACCCCGGCGATCGCGGCCATGCAGGCGGCGGGCCGGGACTCGGCCCGCGTCTATGACGACCTGGTGGTCACCGACGAGATGAACCGCTGCCTCGGCATCGTCCGCGTCTCCGACCTCATCAGGCAGGTCGCCGCGATCAGGAGTTGACGAACGACTCGCGTGGGGGTCCTGGGCGCGGGCGCGCGACCGGGATAGGAAGTAGCCATGCGGATGGACAGGAGAACCCTGCTCGGGGCCGGGATGCTGGCGGGGCTGACGAGCGCGTGCACGACCGGTACGCCTGCGGTGAAGCCTAAGTTCGACCCCGGCGACTGGGCGTCCGTGCGGGCCCAGTTCGCGCTGGACCCGGCCTACGGGCAGTTCGCGGCGTTCGTGCTGGCGCCGGCCCCGGCCCCGGTCCGCGAGACGATCGCCAAGCACCGCGACGCGCTGGACGCCGACCCCGAGTACACGCCGCCCGGCGCGCAGTCGCCCGACCGGACGGTACGCGAGGCCGCGGCCCGCTATCTGGGCGCCAGGGCGGAGGAGGTCGCGCTGACCGACAGCACCACCATGGGCCTGGCCCTGCTCTACTCCGGCCTCAGGCTGCGCCCCGGCCAGGACGTGCTGACCACCGAGCACGACTTCCTCGCCACCCACGAGGGGCTGCGGCTGCTGGCCGAGCGCACGGGCGCGAAGGTGCGCAAGGTCAGGCTGTACGACGACCCCGCCCGCGCCGACGCCGGCCGGATGGTGGCGGCGATCAAGGCCGGGCTCGGCCCGCGTACCAGGGTGGTCGCGGTCACCTGGGTGCATTCCAGCACCGGCGTGCGCGTGCCCGTCCGCGCCATCGCCGACATGCTCGCCGAGGCGAACAAGGGCCGCGACGAGCACGACCGGGCGCTGCTGTGCGTGGACGGCGTGCACGGGTTCGGCGCGATGGCCGAGGGCCCCGGCGACCTGGGCTGCGACTTCCTGGCCAGCGGCACGCACAAGTGGCTGTTCGGGCCGCGCGGCACCGGCATCGTGTGGGGCAGGGCCTGGGACGCGGTCTCCCCGATCATCGCCAGCTTCAGCGGAGCGTCGTTCCAGGCGTGGCAGGGCGGCGCTTCCCCGGGGGCGAGCACGGCGGAGCTGGTCACGCCGGGCGGTTTCAAGGCGTTCGAGCACCGGTGGGCGATGCCGCAGGCGTTCGGGTTCATGACGGCGATCGGCAAGGACCGGGTGCGGCGGCGCACGCAGGAGCTGGCCACCGGGCTCAAGGACGGCCTGGCCGCGATCCCGCAGGTCACGCTGGCCACGCCGCGGGCGCCCGAGCTGTCGGCGGGCCTCGTGTGCTGCTCGATCGAGGGGATGGCGCCGATGGAGGCCGTCGACCGGCTGCACGCGAGCAAGGTGATCGCGAGCGTGACGCCGTACGACCCGCCGCTGCTGCGCTTCGGCACCAGCATCGTGACCACCCCCGAGCAGGTGGACCAGGCGGTCAAGGCGGTGGCCGGGCTCCGCTGAGCCCGGGTGTCAGAGCCAGCCCTGGGCCTTGGCGCGCTGCACCGCCTCGATGCGGTTGCGGGCGTGCGTCTTCTGGATGGCCGAGGACAGGTAGTTGCGCACGGTCCCCTCCGACAGGTGCAGCTTGCCGGCGATGTCGCCGATCGTGGAGCCGTCCACCGCCGCCTCCAGCACGTCCCGTTCCCGCGCCGACAGCGGGTTCGGCCCGGCGCTGAGGGCCGCCGCGGCGAGCCCGGGGTCGATCACCCGCTCCCCCGCGTGCACCCGCCGGATGGCCGCGGCCAGTTCCCTGGCCGGGCTGTCCTTCACCAGGAACGCCGAGGCCCCGGCCTCCATGGCGGTACGCAGGTAGCCGGGCCGCCCGAACGTGGTCAGGATCATCACCCGGCACCCGGGCACCTGCCGCGTGATGCTCGCGCAGGCCGCGAGCCCGTCCATGCCGGGCATCTCGATGTCGAGCAGCGCGATGTCGGGCCGGACCTTGGCGGCGACCGCGACCGCCTCCTCCCCGTCGGCGGCCTCGCCGGCCACCTCGATGTCGGGCTCCAGGCCCAGCAGGGATGCCAGCGCGCCGCGTACCATGCCCTGGTCCTCCGCCAGCATCACGCGGATCACGCGCAGGCCTCCTTCCCGACCGGCACCAGCACCCGCAGGTGATGGCCGCCGCCCCTGGCGGGGCCCGCCTCCACCGTGCCGCCCGCACCCGCCACCCGCTCGTTGAGCCCGCTCAGCCCGCTGCCCATCGCGTACGGCCCGTCGCCGCCCGTTCCGTTGTCCATGATCTCCAGGGTGGCGTGTCCGGCCTCGAACGTCACCCTGATCTCGCACCGGGTGGCCCGCGCGTGGCGCACGACGTTGGTGACGCCCTCGCGTACGGACCAGCCGAACAGCCCGTCGAGCAGCTCGGGCAGCGGCGTCCCCGAGACCCGCACCTCGGCCGCCACGCCCGCCGCGCGTAACACGGTCCTGGCGTTGTCGAGCTCCTCTGGCAGGCTGCGCTGGCGGTAGCCGGTGACGGCCTCCCGCACCTCCGTCAGGGCCTTCCTGGCGACGGTCTCGATGTCGGTGATCTCCCTGTGCGCCTGCGGCGAGTCCTCGGACAGCCGTCCGGCCAGCTCGCTCTTGAGCACGATCAGCGACAGGCTGTGCCCGAGCAGGTCGTGCAGGTCGCGGGCGATGCGCAGCCGCTCCTCCGTGGCCGCCAGCCGGGCCACCTCGTCCTGGGCCAGGCGCAGCTTGACGGTCAGCGCCCTGGTGTTGCGCACGCTGATGAACAGCACGCCGAGCGTCAGAACCTGCAGGCCCAGGACGATGATCGTGTCGGCGTCGTCGTGGTTGATCAGGCCGGCGCCGACGACGACGGCCAGCTGGGCCACCACGGCCACGACGGCCCACAGGGGCGGCAGCGTGAACCCGTACAGCACGACGGTGTAGACCGGCAGGCTCAGCCAGGGGCCGCCGAAGGAGGTGGCGCCCACCACGCCGAGCACGCTGGTCACCAGGAGCAGCGGATAGGTCAGGCGGCTGTGGTCGAACATGCCCTTGTTGACCAGCACCGTCGCGAGGAAGGAGGCGACGAACGTGACGAGCAGCACCGCCGCCCACACCGCCCGGGCCCCCGTGAACGTGCCACCCACGATGTCGCTGACGGGGAAGACCAGGTAGACCAGGCCCACGGAGATGCCGATCAGCCGCCGCTTGCGTGACGGCTTGCCATCCGCGTCCCCGAAGGTGATCCTCTCGGCGAAGCTCATGGAGACTCCTTGGACGAGGAGACGCGGCGCGACGCCCCGTGTCCCGCTACAGTGCGGGAGGCGGCGATGGCCAAGCCGTCTCCCGCGCGATTCGCAAGATCCTCGCCGCCGGGCCGGCGGAGAGGTGAAACGCCTGTGGAGCTGGTGTCAAGAGCGTACGGTAGCCCGATGATAAAGGTAGGCGGCCGCGCCCCCCAGCGCGACCGCCCACCCGGCGACGACCAGCACGTCCGTCATGGCTAGTCCCTGGCCGGCGACGATGCTCTGGCCCAGCCTGGCGTAGTGGAACGACGGGGTGACGTCCGCGACCGTGCGCAGGGTGTCGCCGAGCACCTCGGGCGGGAACCACAGCCCGCCGGCGATCGCCAGCGCGAACATGCAGATCATCGCGGCCGGCTGGGCGGCGTCGGCCGAGAGCACGGACCCGATGGCCAGACCCAGCGCGACGAACGGCAGCACGCCGAGCCAGAGCGCGAGCAGCAGCTCCGCCCAGGTGCCGAGCGACAGCGACACGTGCTGCTGCACCACGGCGGCCAGGCTCACCAGCACCAGCGAGGGCAGCACGAGCACCATGGTGGCGCCGAGCTTGGTCACGATGATCGCCCAGCTCGGCAGCGGGGTGATCTGGAGCTGGCGCAGCCAGCCGGACTGCCGCTCGGTGGCCCACGGCACGGCCGAGCTCATCATGGACGAGGCCAGCGCCCCGTAGGCGGCCATCGACACCATCAGGATGACGCTGTACCTCACGCCGCCCGCGTCGGTCTGGTTGCCGTAGATGTTGGCGTTGATGAGGTAGAGCAGGACGGGGAAGGCGACCACGAAGATCAGGTAGCGCCGGTTGCGCAGCATCCGCATGGCCTCGGTCTTGGCGTAGTAGAGCATCAGGACTCCCTGGTCAGGGCGAGGAAGGCGGATTCGAGGTCGGCGCTGGAGAGCTTCAGCTCGCTCACGTCGAGGGTGGTGCCCCGGTAGAGCGCGGCGAGGGTGGCGTCGGTGTCGGAGGTGTGCAGGGTGACGACGCCACCGGCGACCTCCACGGCGGTCACCCCGGGCAGCCGGTCGAGCCCGGCCGCGGGCTGCTCGCCGAGGGCGAAGCTGACGGTGTGGCCGCCGGCCCCGGCCTTGATCTCGGCGGCGGTGCCGTCGGCGGCCAGCCGGCCCTTGGCGATGACGATCACCCGGTCGGAGTGCTCGTCGGCCTCCTCCAGGTAGTGGGTGGCGAACAGCACGGTCCTGCCGTCGGAGGCGTAGTCGTGCATGCTGGCCCAGAAGCGCAGTCGCGATTCCACGTCCATGGCCGCGGTCGGCTCGTCGAGCAGCAGGATCTTGGGCGCCCCCGCGACGGCCAGGGCGAACCTGACGCGCTGCGACTGGCCGCCGGACAGCTTGTTCGCCCGCCGGCCGGCGAGCTCGGTCAGGTCGGCCAGCTTGAGGATCTCGTCCAGGGCGAGGGGGTTCGGGTAGAGGCGGCGTACCAGGTCGATGAGCTCTTTGACGGACAGCTCGGGGATGAGCGCGCCGTTCTGGAGCATGGCGCCCATCTGGCCGGCCCGGACGGCCTCGTCGGGGGTGCGGCCGTGCACGGCGACCGTGCCCGTGGTGGGCTTGAGCAGGCCGAGCAGGAGGTTGATGGAGGTGGACTTGCCGGCGCCGTTGGGGCCGAGCAGGGCCACGGTGTTGCCTGGCTCGATCGCGAGGGAGAGGTCGTCGACGGCGAGCACGTCCCCGTAGTGCTTGCTGACGTGGTCGAACACGATGGCGTTCATGAGAAGAACGCTATGGCCGCGGCTTCCGGCCGGTTAGTGCGTTACCTCCGGCGTTGGCCGTGACATTTGTCAGGCCAACGCCGGGGCCGGACGTCACACGCGGCAGGCGTAGATGTCGGTGATCAGGATCGCCCGCGCGCCGATGTCCCAGAGCTGGTCCATCACCAGCTGGTGGCCCTGGCGGCGGACCATGACGCGCACGGCCACCCAGCCCTCGCGGTGCAGCGGGGAGACGGTGGGGCCCTCCATGCCGGGGGTGAGGGCGATGGCCTCCTCGATGCGCTCGGCCCGGATGTCGTAGTCCATCATCACGAAGTCGCGGGCGTGCACGACTCCCTGGATACGGCGGACGAGCTGCTGGGCGGCGGGCGTGTCGGGCGAGCTCTGCTGCTTGATCAGCACCGCCTCCGAGCGCATGATCGGCTCGCCGAACACCTCCAGGCCGACGTTGCGCAGCGTGGTGCCCGTCTCGACGACGTCGGCCACCGCGTCGGCCACGCCGAGCCGGATGGCGGTCTCGACGGCGCCGTCGAGCTTGATCACGCGGGCGTCTACGCCCTCGTCGGAGAGGTATTTGTCGAGCAGGCCCGCGTAGGAGGTGGCGATGCGGCGGCCGTTGAGGTCGGCGGCCGAGGTCATCGTGCCGGCCGCGGCGGCCAGCCGGAAGGTGGAGCCGCCGAAGCCGAGCGGCATGATCTCCTCGACCGGCGCGCCGGAGTCGACCAGCATGTCACGGCCGGTGATGCCGACGTCGAGCGTGCCTTCGCCGACGTAGACGGCGATGTCGCGGGGTCGCAGGAAGAACAGCTCGCAGCCGTTGGCCTCGTCGACGACGACGAGCTCCTTGCTGTCCCTGCGGGGCCGGTAACCGGCCTCCTTGAGCATGTTCTGGGCCGCCTCGCTGAGCGAGCCCTTGTTGGGTACTGCCAGACGCAGCATGTTCGGGTCCTCGATCTGTCTCGCTGTTGCTTCTCCAGGGGCTTGGTGGCGGGCGCCGGGCGCCCTAGAGATGCTTGTAGACCTGGTCGAGGCCGATGCCCTTGGCGATCATGAGCACCTGCACGTGGTAGAGGAGCTGGGAGATCTCCTCGGCGGCCCTGTCGTCTGACTCGTGCTCGGCGGCCATCCAGCTCTCGGCGGCCTCCTCGACGACCTTCTTGCCGATGGCATGGACGCCGGCGTCGAGGGCGGCCACGGTGCCCGAGCCCTCGGGCCGGGTCCTGGCCTTCTCGGACAGCTCGGCGAACAGCTCTTCGAAGGTCTTCATGGTCTCTCTCGTCGGTCGGCTGACGTGCTTGTCAAGCCTAGTCTGCGTGAGAGGGTGACGCCGCCCCGCGTCCGCCACGCGAGACGGCCTCACCAATGGGCCGCCGGGGCGTTCTCAGCCGAGCGCCTTCCTGGCCCTCGCGATCCGCTCCATGGCGTGCGCGGACTCGCCGCCCTCGTGCCCGTTGTACGGGTAGACCTTGATGTCCTTCTCCCCGGCGTAGTGGTTGTAGGCGGCGAACACCGTGGACGGCGGCGTGATCCCGTCCTGCAGCCCGACCGAGAAGAGGGCGGGCGTGGCGGCGCGGGCGGCGAAGTTGACGCCGTCGAAGTAGGCCAGGGTCTCGAAGACGGGCTCGACCTTCTCCTTGAACGCCCGGCAGTAGGCGGCGATCTCGGCGTACGGATGTTCGCCGGTGATCTCCGTGGCGTGCCGGATGTGGCACATGAACGGCACGTCCAGGAAGGCGCAGGCGAGGCCGGGCACCAGCGCCGAAGCGGCCAGCGCGATCGCCCCGCCCTGGCTGGCGCCGCCGACCGCGACCGTGCCCACCCGGGGGTGGGCCCTGGCGGCCTCGACCGCGCGCACCGCGTCGGTGTAGAGCCGCCGGTAATAGTAGGCGTCCGGGTCGTGGATGCCGCTGGTCATGACGCCGGGTGTGGTGGGGCCGGAGCCGGGATAGGGGTCGGCGGTGTCGCCGCGCCGCCACCCGCCGGCCCCCTGGCCCCGGCTGTCCATGGCGAAGACGGCGTAGCCGAGGCTGGGCCAGAGCAGCCAGTCGATCGGCAGCCCGCGTCCGCCGCCGTAGCCCTGGTACTCGACCACGCACGGCACCGGCCCGGCGGCCTGGCGCGGGACGAGCAGCCAGCCCTTGATCGGATGGCCGCCGAAGCCGGCGAAGGTGACGTCGAACACCTCGGCGGTGGTCAGCGGGGAGGCCACGGGGGTGAACTCGGGGGCGAGGTCGTGGGTGCGGGCCTCGGCGAGCGTGCGCTCCCAGAAGGCGTCGAAGTCGGCGGGCTCGGCGCGTTCGGGGAGATACTCGCGTAGCCGGGCGAGTGGCATGTCTACGAACATCGGCACTCCTGGAGGACACATCGGGGTGCCCTCACCGTAACGGTGATCGCGCCGGCGCGATCATCCGGTCGCGGGAGGGCGAGCGTTCGGCGCCAGGAGGGCCGCGGTTATCGCTGATACGGTTCAGTGAAAGTTTCAGAGAGGAGCACGGGGTGAAGAGGCCAACGATCGCCGACATCGCCAGACGGGCCGGCGTGTCCAAGGGGGCTGTCTCCTACGCGCTGAACGGCCAGCCCGGTGTCTCCGCCGAGACCAGGGCGCGCATCCAGGCGATCGCCCAGGAGATCGGCTGGCGGCCCAACGTGGCCGCGCGCTCGCTCAGCGGCGCCAGGGCCGACGCCATCGGCCTGGTCCTGTGCCGCCCGGCGCGCTTCCTCGGCGTGGAGCCGTTCTTCATGGAGCTGATCAGCGGCATCGAGGGCGAGCTGGCGGCCAGCTCGTGCGCGCTGATGCTGCAGGTGGTGGCCGACCACGAGGCCGAGATCGCGGTCTACCGGCGCTGGTGGGGCGAGGGCCGGGTGGACGGCGCGATCCTGGTCGACCTGCACACCGACGACCCCCGGATCCCGGTGGTCGAGCGGCTGGGCATGCCGGCGGTGGTGACCGGCCACCCGTCGGGCACCGGCTCGCTGCCCTCGGTGTGGTCGGACGAGGTGGCCGTGCTGCGCGAGGTGGTCGAATATCTCGCGGCGCTCGGCCACCGGCACATCGCCAGGGTGGCCGGGCTGCCGGAGCTGCTGCACACCAGGATCAGGGACGAGGCGTTCGCGGAGCTCTGCGCCGAGTCGGGCGTCGGCGAGCATCCGGTCGTCCACACCGACTACACGGGCGAGCAGGGCGCCCGCGCGACCAGGCGGCTGCTCAGCTCCCGGGCCAGGCCCACCGCGATCGTCTACGACAACGACATCATGGCGGTGGCGGGGCTGTCGGTCGCCCAGGAGATGCGCCTGGACGTCCCCGCCGAGCTGTCGATCGTGGGCTGGGACGACTCGCCGCTCTCCCAGGTGGTGCGGCCGTCGCTGACCGCGGTGACCAGGGACATCCCCGCCTGCGGCGCGCACGCCGCCCAGACCCTGCTCCGGCTGATCGGCAGCGGGGAGACGGGGAGCCCGGAGGGGCCGCCGGCGCGCCTGCTGCCCCGGGGCAGCACCGCCCCCGCGGGCCGTGACCGAACCGTTTCACGGGCGATGTAGCCACAGGTCAGCGGCTCCATAAGGGGAAACATTTCAGCAATCTCCAAGGCTGGCTATTGTAACTTACCCGTTTAAGTGGTGAGATCCCTACACCATTGAATTTGGGCGCCAGTCGTGGGGATGCCCTCGCACATCCGCACGCCCTTCGCAGGGGAGTCCCGGCGCCCATCCGACCGATAGATCGGACAGCCCCATGCGACGAACGATGGCAGCGTGCAGCGCGGTCCTGCTGACGGTCCTGAGCGCGGCCTGCGCCACGAGCGGCCAGACGCAGACCAAGCAGGCAGACCAGAACGCCCCCGCGACCCTGTCCTTCTGGTCCACGGGCGGAGACGACGAGACCGCGACCTTCCAGAAGGCGGCCGACCTCTACCACCAGAAGCATCCGAACGTGACGGTCAAGGTGCAGACCCTGTCGTGGAGCGACGCGTACGCCAAGTTGCTGGCCGCGGCCACCAGTCGCAACGGGCCCGACGTCATCTCCGGCGGCATGACCTGGACCATCCAGTTCGGCACCAGGGGCGCCATGGTGGACCTGCGCAAGTACGGCGCCGACTCGCTCAAGGCGCAGGCGCTGCCCGCCCAGTGGGAGTCGGCCATCTCCCCTGACGGCTCGGTGTACGGCGTGCCGCTGGACATGTCGACCCTGGCCCTCTACTACCGCACCGATCTGCTGGAGAAGGCCAAGGTCGAGCCGCCCAAGACCTGGGAGGAGCTGACCGCGGCCATCGACAAGCTCAAGGCCGCCGGCGTGAAGAAGCCCTACAGCCAGGACTGGGGCAACCTGGACTGGATCGGCTACTTCAACTACCTCTACCAGGCGGGCGGCTCGTTCTACACCGCCGACTGCAAGCCCTCGCTCAACACCCCGGAGGCCGAGAAGGCGCTGACGTACTGGGCCGACCTGTACAAGAAGCACGGCGCGCCGACCGCCACCGTGGAGGGCTCCGACGCGCTGGACACCGGCACCGCGATGGTGGTGGCGGGCAACTGGATCGCCAAGGGCATCGACATCAACAAGCCGAAGCTGAAGGGCAAGTGGGCGATGTCCACGATCCCCGCGGGGCCCGCCGGGCCGACCGCGTTCATCGGCGGCCGGGCGATCGGCGTGACCTCCTTCAGCAAGTACGTCGAGACGGGCGCGGACTTCGTCAAGTTCATGTACAGCGACGAGGCCATCGCCGCGATCTCGGACGAGGCCAGGAAGCGGAACATCTCCTACATCTCACCGCGGGCCGACAAGATCGTGAACGGCTCGGTGTTCGCGCCCGAGCAGGCTCAGGTGTTCGAGGCGTCGATCAAGACGGGCAAGGCCGCGCCGGGCTGCCCGGGCTGGGACGAGAGCGCGCCGGACGTGACCAAGCAGCTCCAGTCGGTCATCCTGGGCAAGTCGGATGCCAAGACCGCGCTGGCGGAGGCCGCCAAGGTCATGGAGCGCAACGCCGGTTAGCCGCTCGCCGGGACCGGCATGTCCCGGTCCGGCCCCCCGATGACCTAGGAGTCTGACATGGCCTCCCCCATCCCCCTGCGCAGCAGGCTGCGCCGCTACGGCACCTCGTACGCGATGCTGCTGCCCTTCCTCGCGCTGTTCGCGGGCTTTCTGATCTGGCCGCTGGCCAACTCTCTCTATCTGAGCTTCACGAAGTTCGACGGGATCAACCCCGCCGCGTTCACCGGCCTGGAGAACTTCCAGCAGCTGGCCTCGGACGCCAGGTTCCGCCACGCGCTGGGCAACACGGCCCTGTACGTGGTCGCGTCGGTCGTGCTCGGCACGCTGCTGTCGCTGGGCCTCGCGCTGGCCTTCAGCGGCACGAGCTGGCTGCACCGGATCATGCGCACGGTGTTCTTCCTGCCGTCGGTGACCTCCTCCATCGCGCTCATGCTGATGTGGAAGTGGGTCCTCTACCCCAGCGACGTGGGCCTGGCCAACACCATCGTGGGCTGGTTCGGCGGCAAGGCCGTGGCCTGGCTGGCCACGCCGGGGCTGACGATCCCCATCCTGGTGGTGATGTCGGTGTGGGGCGGCATGGGCTACGGCATGGTGCTGTACGTGGCCGGCCTCGGCTCGATCCCCGAGGAGTACTACGAGGCCGCCAAGATCGACGGCGCCTCGACCTGGCACCGCTTCCGCCACATCACCCTGCCGCTGCTGCGTCCCGTCACCACGTACGTGGTGGTGACCGGCCTGATCGGCGCCTTCCAGGTGTTCGAGGCCGTCTACATCGTCTTCTCGTCGGGCGCCAACACCATCGGCGGCGTGCTCGACTCGGGCCTGATGATCGTCCCCTACCTCTACGACCAGGGATTCACCCACTTCAGGCTGGGCTACGCCTCGGCGATCGCCTGGGTCCTCTTCCTGATCATCTTCGTGCTGAGCCTCGTCAACCTGCGCGTGGGCCGCGCCATGAAGGAGCTGTGATGGCCGTCGCCCCGATGGACACGATCGCCCCCGCGCCGCAGCCGTCCCGGCACGCGGCCCCGGCGGGCGGCAGCCGGCGCGCGAAGATCAACGGGCATCTGCTGCGCCTGCCGTTCTACCTGCTGGCGCTGACGATGATCGCGCCGTTCTACTGGCTGCTCATCACGGTGTTCAAGCCGCCGAGGGAGCTGGCCAGGACGCCGCCGTCGTTCGTGCCGCAGTCCCCCACGGTCGCCAACTTCTACGACACGGAGTGGAGCCCCAACGGGATCAACCCGGGCCACCTGGCGGGCATCTTCCAGCGATACCAGGTGGACATGGGGTTCTGGCGGTTCATGCTCAACAGCCTCGTCATCACCACCGCCATCACCGCCGGGTCGCTGCTGATCTGCTCGCTGGCCGCGTACGTGATCTCCAAGCACGACATCAAGGGCCGGCGGACGATCTTCCTGCTGATCATCGCGTCGATGATGGTGCCCTGGCAGACGACGCTGATCCCCAACTACGTGATCATGCGGAACCTGGGCTGGCTGGACAACTACGCCGCCTACATCGTGCCGGCGCTGGCCAAGGCGTTCGTGCTGTTCTTCCTGGTGCAGTTCCTGCAGTCGCTGCCGAACGAGCTGATCCAGGCGGCCAGGGTGGACGGCGCCGGGGAGTGGCGGATCTGGTGGAAGATCGTGCTGCCGCTGCTGCGGCCGGCGCTCGCCGCGATGTCGATCTTCATCGTGCTCGCGGAGTGGAACAACTTCCTCTGGCCGCTCATCATCGTCCAGAGCGACGAGATGGCGAACATACCCGTCGCTCTGGCCAGGCTCAACTCCTACTACGTGGGACCCGATCACCAAGGCGCGATCATGGCGGGCGGGCTGCTCGCGTCGGTCCCGACGATCGTCTTCTTCGTGATCTTCCAGAAGTACTTCACCCGCGGCATCGCCCTCAGCGGCCTCAAGGGCTGATCCGGTGCGCCTGGAGCAGCTCCAGGAGGTCCCGGTCCACCGGGAACCCGTCGAGTTGCTCGAAGCGCGCACCGGGCCGCCGGTGCCCGATCACCCCGAACGGCCCCTGGAACTCCCACAACGCGTATCCCCAGCCGAACGAGGCGAACACGCCGAGCACGTCGGACAGCCAGCGCAGCGCGACGTCGTTCGGCGTGTGGTCGTAGCAGCCGAACTCGCCCACGTGGACGGGCACACCCTGCCCCGCCACCTCGCGCCACGGGGCATAGAAGTCGCGCAGCGCGGCCCGGTCCCAGCGTCGTCCCTGGTAGTCGCAGGGGTAGGTGGGCTCGGCCAGGCCCTGTGAGCCGGGCCACCACTCGGCCCGGTAGTGGCTGACGCTCATCGGCGCGTAGCCGCGGGTGCTGTGGACCACGCCGAGGTCGGCCAGCTCCGGCACTGCCAGGTGGCCGCCGCCCAGCCCGTCGATCACGATCGGCCGGTCCGGGTCGGCCCGCCGGATCTCCGCCACCACGCGGCGGATCACCGTCTCGTGCGCCGCCCTGGTGAAGCCCCGCTCCCCCACCGAGGGCGGCTCGTTGACGAGGTCGAACGAGAGCTCGTCGCCGGGCACGCCCCGGTAGCGGCGGGCGAAACCGGTCCAGATGGCGGCGAAGCCATCCTGCGCCTCGCGGTCGGCCCAGAGGTTGTGGTGCTCGCTCTCCCACCCGGTGATCACGTAGCCGGGGGCGCGGTGGAGGTTGAGCGAGAGGTGCAGGCCGCGCTCGCGGCAGGCGCCGAGGTAGGCGTCCAGCACCTCGAGCACGCGCTCGTCGGGGTGGGCGTAGTCGAGCCCGTCGGTCCAGAAGCGGTAGTCGCACGGCATGCGGACGAAGTCGAAGCCCCACGCGGCGATCGCGTCCAGCACCCGCTCATCGACGGGCGCGGGCTTCACGCCGGGGTCCTTCCAGAACATCCACTGCAGGTTGAACCCGTACCGCCTCATGCTTCCACCACCACATCGTTGACGCAGCGCAGCACCGGCACGCGGACGAGGGCCTGCTCGTCCAGGCCCGCCGTGTCGATCAGGAACTCGGCCCGCTCGCCCGGCAGCAGCGTGACGAGCTGGTCGTCGGCCTCGGCGGCCGGGTCCAGCCGGTCGGGGAAGACGGCCAGGTCGCGCAGGAGCGTGCGCGCGGTGACCGTCAGCCGGAGCCCGCCGGGGACGGCCTCGGCCGCGGTGTCGTAACGCGGCTCGGGCAGGCGCAGGTCCCGGTCGGGCGCGAAGAACCACAGCGCCCGCGCCACCGCAGGGTCGCCACCGCCCGGCGCGGTGATCCCGGCGGTGATCGGCTCGCCCGCCCGGTCGTCCAGCTCGGTGATCACGGCGGCGATCGGCTCGCCCGCTGGGTCGTCCGGCCCGGTGATCGCGGCGGTGATCAGCTCGCTCGCCGGGTCGCCCGGCTCGGCGACGGGCGCGGCCAGCGGCAGGGTGACGACCGCCCGGGGCGGCACGTCCAGCGCGAGGTCCTGCGCCGCGAGCACGCTGCCGTCGAAGCCGTGCCGTACGGCCCGCGCCGACGCCCGCCACGGCCGCGCGCTGTCGTTGACGGCGACCAGCGCCATCCCGCCGTCGCGCGGCTGCACCGTCAGCAGCCGATCGGCGTACGCCCTGCGCAGCGCGTGGAACAGCGGCTTCCTCCGCCCGTCCCCGTCCACGGCCGACCACGACGTGACCGGCCAGCAGTCGTTGAGCTGCCACACCACGCTGCCCGCGCAGTGCGGCCACAGGGCCCTGAAGTGCTCCACCCCGAGCTGGATGGCACGCGCCTGGTTGACCTGGGTGAGGTAGTGCCAGTCGTCGAAGGTCCCGGGGACCGGGAAGTGCGGCTTGAGCCCGGCGGCCAGCTTGAGGTTGCCGTCGACGGCCTTCTGGTGGTGCAGCAGGCCCCGGGAGTCGGGCAGCAGCGGCTCGTCGCTGATCGCCCGCCGGATCGTGGCGTACGCGGCGGGCCCCTGGAAGCCGAACTCGGCGGCCATGCGCGGCCGGTAGTCGCGGTAGACGGTGTAGTCGCGTTCGTTCCACACGTCCCAGATGTGCATGGTGCCGCGGGCCGGGTCGTTGGGCGGCAGGTCCATGGAGCCCGAGTAGGGGCTGCCCGGCCAGTACGGGCGGGTCGGGTCCAGCTCGGCCACGACGCGCGGCAGCGTCTCCAGGTAGAAGCCGCCTCCCCAGCTACGTCCCTGGAGCGGCTCCTGCCAGCCCCAGTCGGCGTAGCCCTCGATGTTCTCGTTGTTGCCGCACCACAGGACCAGGCTCGGGTGCGCGCTCAGCCTGGCGACCTGCTCGCGCGCCTCCGCCTCCACCTCGGCCCCGATCGGGTCCTCCTCGGGGTAGGCGGCGCAGGCGAACGGGAAGTCCTGCCAGACCATCAGCCCGAGCCGGTCGCACAGCTCGTAGAAGTCCTCGCTCTCGTACAGGCCGCCGCCCCACACGCGGACGAGGTTGACGTTCGTCTCGCAGGCCTGGGCGAGCCGGGCGGCGTAGCGGTCGCGGCCCACCCTGGTGGGGAAGCAGTCGTCGGGGATCCAGTTGACCCCTCTGACGAACACCTCGACCCCGTTGACGGCCAGGGTGAACGCGCCGTCCTCGGTACGCAGCCGCACCTCGCGCAGCCCGATCTCGCGGCGCCACACGTCCTCGCCGGCCGTCACCTCGAGCTCGTAGAGCGGCTGCTCGCCGTACCCTCGCGGCCACCACAGCTCCGGGTCGGGCACCTCCAGCGTGAGCACGGCCTCGTCGCCGTCCTCGGGGATCACGGCGCGGGCCGTCACCCCCTTGATCGCCGCGCTCACCTCGGCGGCGCCCGTCTTCTCCACCCGGACGTGCACGTCCACCCTGGCCGTCCCGTCCTCGACGGTCACCAGCGGCCGGACCTCGGCGATCCTGGCCCCGCTCCACTCGTGCAGCCCGATCGGCCGCCAGATGCCCGCCGTGATCAGCGTCGGGCCCCAGTCCCAGCCGAAGTTGCAGGCCATCTTCCTGATGAAGTTGTAGGGCTGGGTGTAGGCGCCCGGCCGGTGGCCGAGCTCCTCCCGCAGCCGCTCGGCGTATTCGAGCGCCGATCCGAACGTGACCGTCAGCCGGTTGCTCCCGGTCCGCAGCGCGTGGCGGACGTCGAACCGGTACGAGCGGTGCATGTTCGCGGACTCGCCCACCCGCACGCCGTTGAGCTCGACGGCCGCCACGGTGTCGAGCCCCTGGCACACGAGGTCGACGTGCTCGTGCCCGGTGCCGTCCCACGAGAACTCCGTCTCGTAACGCCACTCGGTGCGCCCGATCCAGGCCAGGTGGGTCTCGTTGTCGTCGAGGTAGGGGTCGGGGATCAGCCCCGCGGCGAGCAGGTCGGTGTGCACGCAACCTGGGACGGTGGCCGGGGCCCGCACGTCGCCGCTCGCGGAGCGGACGGTCCAGGCTTCATGAAGGGGGCGGAACGGGCTCATCAACCCTCCGGGCTCGAGCAGCGGGAATGGCAATCGCATCACTAAACCCGTTTAGTTTCAATGTTTCCGACCATTAACTGAACGGGTTCACGTACGGGCGCGGTGCTGCCCCTGCTGACCATGCGCGGGTTGGCCTGCCGCGCGTCGGTCACCTCGCGGCCCCGCACCAGATCGAGCAGGGCGCGGGCGGCGTGGGCGCCGCAGGCGGCGATGTCCCGGCTGACCGCCGTCAGGTGCGGCCGGGCCAGCAGGCACAGGGCGGAGTCGTCCCAGGCCACGACGGACAGCTCGCCGGGCACCGAGATCCCGGCCTCGCGGGCGGCGGCGGTGCCCGCGACCGCCATCACGTCGTTGTCGTACACGATGGCGGTGGGCCGGTCCGGCCCGCGCAGGAGGTCGAGCGTGGCGCGCTCGCCGCTCTCGCCGCCGTAGTCGGCGTACACGGTGACGCTCTCGACGCCCAGCCGGGCGGCGGCGGCCCGCATGGCGGCGGTCCTGACGCCGGTGTGCATGAGCTCCTCGGGGCCGGCGACCCTGGCGATCCTGCGGTGCCCCAGCCCGGCCAGGTGCTCGATCACGGCGGCGAGCGCACCGCCGTCGTCGATCCACACGGCGGGCAGCCGCCCGGTCCCGCCGGGGCCGCCGATGACCACGGCGGGCAGCCGCAGCTCCTCCAGCACGGCGATCCTGGCGTCCTCGACCCGCAGGTCCACGACGAACACCCCGGCGACCCGGTGCTGCGCCCACCACTTGCGGTAGATCGCGATCTCGGCCTCGTGGTCCTCGGTCATCTGCAGCAGCAGCCCCACGGACGCGGCCGACAGCGTGGCCTCGATGCCGGAGATCAGCTGCATGAAGAACGGCTCCAGCCCCAGCGTGCGCGCCGGGCGGTCCACGACCAGGCCCAGCACGTCCGGCCGGCCGTCGAACAGGGCCCGCGCCAGGCTGTTGGGCTGCCAGCCCAGCTCGGCGGCGATGGCCTGGATGCGGCGGCGCGTCTCGCTGGAGACGCCGGGACGGCCGTTCAGCGCGAACGACACGGCCCCTTTCGAGACGCCGGCCCTGCGCGCGATGTCGTCGATCGTGGGTCGCTTCATCGACCGCCCCTTGGATTTACCGGTTCATATATGTCGCCAAGCGCGACTCTACGGCAAATGACACCGCCCGCCGCACCCCTTGCGGGGTCCGGCGGGCGGGTGGGAGATGAAGCGGCGGGTCAGCGCTCGAAGCGACGGCCCGAGTTGCGGCTGTAGCCGCCGCCGTTGCCGCGCTCGTCCGAACGGCCGCCGCCCGAGCGGTAGCCGTCGCGCGGGCCGCGCTCGTCCGAACGGCCACCACCGGAGCGGTAACCGTCGCGCGGGCCGCGCTCGTCGGAGCGGGGGCCACGATCGCGGTCGGCCGAGAACGGGCGGCTGCGGTCGGAGGCGTAGCGTCCGCCGCGGTCGTCCGAACGGTAGCCGCCGCCACCGCGCTGGCCGCGGTCGTCCTGGCGGAACGGCCGGTCGTCCGAGCGGTAGCCGCCGCGCGGCCCGCTGTCACGGCGCCGGTCGTCCCCGAAGGTGCGCGGCTCCTGCGAGCGCCCGAACGGCCGCTCACCCTCGGCGTGCGGCCGGGAACGACGGTCCTCGCCGGAGTTGAAGGAACGCTCGCCGTCCTGGTGACGGCGCGGACGACGGTCCTCACCGGAGTTGAAGGAACGCTCGCCGTCCTGGTGACGGCGCGGACGACGGTCCTCGCCCGACCCGAACGAGCGCTCGCCGTCCTCGTGACGCCGGGGGCGGCGGTCGCCGTCGAAGTCGCGGCGGGGGCGGCGGCCGTTGCGGCGCTCGCCCTGACCGCCGCCGCCCTCACGGCGGGGACGCAGGGGCTTGCGCACGTCCGGCTCCCAGACCGGGATGGCCTCGCCGCTCGGCATGCGGGCGCCGGTCACCTCGGCCACCCGCGGGTGACCGGGCGTGGCCTTCAGGCGGAACGGGTGGATGCCGGCCCGCCGGGTGAGCGCGTCGGTGGAGCGGCGCTCGCTGGGCAGCACCAGCGTGACCACGGTGCCCTTCTCACCGGCGCGGGCGGTGCGGCCGCCCCGGTGCAGGTAGCTCTTGTGGTCCTGGGGCGGGTCCACGTGCAGCACCAGGCTGATGTTGTCGACGTGGATGCCGCGCGCCGCGACGTCGGTGCAGACGAGCACGTTGATGGCGCCCTCGCGGAACTCGGCGAGGATGCGGGTGCGCTGGTTCTGGCGCTTGCCGCCGTGCAGGCCGCCCGACTTGACGCCGACCCTGGCCAGCTGCTTGCAGAGCCGGTCGACGCCGTGCTGGGTGCGGACGAAGATGATCGTACGGCCCTCACGGTTGGCGATCTCGGCGATGACGTCGAACTTCTCGTCGCGCGTGACCTGCATCACGTGGTGCTCCATGGTGTCGACCGGCGAGGTCGCGGGGGCCACGGAGTGGGTGATCGGGTTCTTGAGGAAGCGCTGCACCAGCTTGTCGACGTCGCCGTCGAGCGTGGCGGAGAACAGCAGCCGCTGCCCGTCGGCCGGGGTCTGCGCGAGCAGGTCGGTGACGACGGGGAAGAAGCCGAGGTCGCACATGTGGTCGGCCTCGTCCAGGACGCTGACCTCGACGTCGGCGAGCGAGCACTCACCCTGCCGGATGAGGTCGCCGAGCCGGCCGGGCGTGGCGATGACGATGTCGACGCCGCGCCGCAGCGCCTCGATCTGCTTGCCCATGGACATGCCGCCCACGACGACCTTCATGCGCAGGCCCAGGCCGCGGCCGAGCGGCTCCAGCGCGTCGTGCACCTGGAGCGCGAGCTCACGGGTGGGCACGAGGATCATCGCGCGGGGGTGGCCGGGGGCCGGCCGCACGCCCGCGAGGCGGGCCATGGTGGGCAGACCGAACGCGAGCGTCTTGCCGGAGCCGGTCTGGCCGCGGCCGAGCACGTCGTTGCCGGCGAGCACGTCGGGAATGGTCGCGCTCTGGATGGGGAACGGGCTGTCGATGCCCTGCTTGGCCAGCCCGGTGATGAGCGGCTTGGGCAGGCCGAGCAGCTCGAACTCCGACGGCCTCGGGTCGGCGTCTCTGCCAGAGGCCGAGGCCGTCTGGCCGGAAGGGGCCGGCGAGTCGGAGCCCGCCGCACCGGCGGTCTCGTCGAACGCGGGCATGACAGCGTCAAGCATGGTCACGAAAGTCGTGCCTTTCAGTCGAAGTGGCACGTCACTTCTGCGAAAGGACGAGCCGGGACGTGCGGCGCACGCCGCACAGGGGTTCTGGTCACCCGCCGTACGGGCGGGTCAAATCATTTAAGGGGGGAACACACCGGGCACCGGCCGCAGGCGATGCAGACGCGCGATGAGACGTCAGGTGCGTTTGGTACCAACGCCGGGATGCTATCTGAAATTCCCCGGACGGGCCCGGACCTTCCGCAACCCTCTATGGCACGCTGAAACGGCTGACGAGTCAACATCAGCCGTTTCAACAGAAAAGATCAGACATTGAATCCTAGCATACGGAGCTGATCGCGCCCTTCGTCGGTGATCTTGTCCGGGCCCCACGGCGGCAGCCAGACCCAGTTGATCTTGACGTCGGACACCATGCCGTCGAGCGCCGAGTGGGCCTGGTCCTCGATGACGTCGGTCAGCGGGCAGGCCGCGCTGGTCAGCGTCATGTCGATGGTGGCCACGGGCCGCGCGCCGTCGGCGGGGTCGAGGTTGAGCCCGTAAATGAGGCCCAGGTCGACCACGTTGATGCCGAGCTCGGGGTCCACGACGTCCTTGAGCGCCTCCATGACCTCTTCGACGGTGGTCTCGCCGTCGAAGTCGGTCGGAGTCTCCACCGGCTTACTCATCGGGCACTCCTCACTACCGCATCCTTGTAGGCCATCCACGAAAGCAGCGCGCATTTGACACGCGCCGGGAACTTGGCCACGCCCGCGAACGCGACCGCGTCGCCGAGCACCTCTTCGTCCGCCTCGACCTGTCCCCTGCCCTGCATCAGCCTGGTGAACTCGTCGACCACGGAGAGCGTCTCCTCGACCGTCGAGCCGGTGGTGAGCTCGTGCAGCACCGAGGCGGCGGCCTGGCTGATCGAACAGCCCTGTCCGTCGTAGGAGACGTCCAGGACCTTGCCGCCGTCGCCCACCTTCACCCTGAGCGTGATCTCGTCGCCGCACGTGGGGTTCACGTGGTGAACCTCGGCGTCGTACGGCTCACGCAGCCCCCGCCCCTGCGGGTGTTTGTAGTGCTCCAGGATCAGCTCCTGGTACATCGACTCGCCGATCATGGCTATGCGAACACCTTCTGAACGTGATGGAGGCCGCGGACCAGAGCGTCGATCTCGCCCGTGGTGTTGTACAGGTAGAACGACGCCCGCGTGGTCGCCGGTATTCCAAAGCGTAGGTGCAGGGGACGCGCGCAGTGGTGACCGACGCGTACGGCGACGCCGAACTGGTCGTCGAGGATCTGGCCGACGTCGTGCGGGTGGATGCCCGCCAGCGTGAACGACACCGTGCCGCCCCGCTGCTCCAGCGAGTCGGGCCCGATGAGGCGCAGGGTGGGCACCTCGCGCAGGGCGTCGAGCGCGTAGGCCGTCAGCGTGCGCTCGTGCGCCTCGATGGCCTCCATGCCGACCTCGGTGAGGTAGTCGACGGCCGCGCCCAGCCCGATGGCCTCGACGATCGGCGGCGTGCCGGCCTCGAACTTGTGCGGCACCGGCGCGTACGTCGAGTGGTCCATCCAGACCGCCTCGATCATCTCGCCGCCGCCCAGGAACGGGGGCATGGCGTCGAGCAGCTCGGCCTTGCCCCACAGGACGCCGATGCCCGACGGGCCGACCATCTTGTGGCCGGTGAAGGCCACGAAGTCGGCGCCCAGCTCGGTGACATTGACCGGGTGGTGCGGCACGGACTGCGACGCGTCCAGCATGATCAGCGCGCCGACCTCGTGCGCCCGCCTGGCCACCTCGGCGACCGGGTTGACGGTGCCGAGCACGTTGGACTGGTGGGCGATCGAGACGATCTTCGTCCGTTCGGTGATCACGGACGGGTCGTAGTCGAGCCGTCCCTCGTCGGTGACGCCGAACCACTTCAGCGTCGCGCCGGTGCGCTGCGCGAGCAGCTGCCACGGCACGATGTTGGAGTGGTGCTCCATCTCGGAGATGACGATCTCGTCGCCGGCCCCGAGCGTGAAGCGCGGATCAGTGTTGATGGGGTTGCCGAAGGCGTACGCGACGAGGTTGAGCGCCTCGGAGGCGTTCTTGGTGAAGATCACCTCGTCGCGCGACGGCGCCCCGACGAACGCGGCGACTCTGTCGCGGGCGCCCTCGTAGGCGTCGGTCGATTCGGCGCCGAGCACGTGCATGGCCCGTCCGACGTTGCTGTAGTGCAGCGCGAAGTGGTCACGCATGGTCTCGATGACCTGGTTGGGCTTCTGTGAGGAGTTGCCCGAGTCGAGATAGACGAGCGGGCGCCCGTCGGGCAGCTCGCGGGAGAAGACCGGGAAATCCTTCCTGATCTTCTCCACGTCAAAGCTGAGCTGTGTCATGCAGATGCCTTCGTGTACTGCTCGTAGCCCTCGGCCTCGAGCTTCTCGGCCAGCTCGGGGCCGCCCTCCTCGACGATCCGGCCGCCCGCGAAGACGTGGACGAAGTCCGGCTTCACGTAGCGCAGGATGCGGGTGTAGTGCGTGATCAGCAGCACGCCGGTCTCGCCGGAGGCGCGGAAGCGGTTGATGCCCTCCGACACCACGCGCAGCGCGTCGACGTCGAGGCCGGAGTCGGTCTCGTCGAGCACCGCGATCTTCGGCTTGAGCAGCTCGAGCTGGAGGATCTCGTGGCGCTTCTTCTCACCGCCGGAGAAGCCCTCGTTGAGGTTGCGCTGGGCGAAGGCGGCGTCGATGGACAGCGCGTCCATGCCGTTCTTGAGGTCCTTGGCGAACTCGCGCAGCTTCGGCGCCTCGCCGCGGACCGCGGTGACGGCCGAGCGCAGGAAGTTCGAGACCGACACGCCGGGGACCTCGACCGGGTACTGCATGGCCAGGAACAGGCCCGCGCGGGCCCGCTCGTCGACCGACAGCTCCAGCAGGTCCACACCGTCGAGCAGCACCTGGCCGCCGGTGATCGTGTATTTCGGGTGACCGGCGATCGCGTAGGCGAGCGTCGACTTGCCCGAGCCGTTGGGGCCCATGATGGCGTGGGTCTCGCCGGAGTTGACGGTCAGGTTGACGCCGCGCAGGATTTCTTTGTCCTCGACGGCGACGTGGAGGTCGCGGATCTCAAGGGTGGACATTGTTGTTATGACTCCTTCGAGAGCGAGACGAGCACGTCATCGCCGTCGATCTTGACTGTGTAGACGTTCACGGGCTGGGTCGCGGGCGGGCCGGTGGGCTTGCCGGAGCGCACGTCGAAGCACGAGCCGTGCAGCCAGCACTCCAGGGTGCCGTCGTAGACCTCGCCCTCGCTGAGCTTCACCTCGGCGTGGGAGCAGACGTCGCGCAGGGCGAACACCTCGCCGCCCTTGCGCACGAGCGCCACCGGCGTCTCGTCGACCTCCACCCCGATGACTCCCCCGTCGGGGATGTCGTCGAGCTTGCAGACCTTCTCGAACGAACTCATCTCGCGAGCTCCGCCTCCAGCGCGCTCAGCACGCGCTCGCGGATCTCCTCGACCTCGATCTTCTCGACGAGCTGGCCGAGGAAGCCCCTGATGACCAGGCGGCGGGCCTCGTCGTAGGGGATGCCGCGGGCCTGGAGGTAGAAGATGTGCTCGTCGTCGAGCCGGCCGGAGGCGGAGGCGTGCCCCGCCCCGGCGACCTCGCCGGTGAGGATCTCCAGGTTGGGCACCGAGTCGGCGCGGGCGCCGTCGGTCAGGATGAGGTTGCGGTTGAGCTCGTAGGTGTCGGTGCCCTCGGCCTCGACCCTGATGATCACGTCGCCGATCCAGACGGCGTGCGCGTCCTCGCCCTGCAGGGCGCCGCGGTAGTCGACGTTGCTCTTGCAGTTGGGCTGCGAGTGGTCGACCAGCAGGCGGTGCTCCAGGTGCTGCCCGGCGTCCACGAAGTAGACGCCCGACATGTCGGCGTCGCCGCCGGGAGCGGTGTAGGACACGTTGGGCGACAGGCGTACGAGGTCGCCGCCGAGCGTCACCGCGAAGCTGCGGAACGTCGCGTCCTTGGCCAGCTGCGCGTGGTGGTGGGAGACGTGGACCGCGTCGTCGTCCCAGTCCTGCAGGCTGACGACCCTGAGCGAGGCCCCGTCCCCGACGACGAACTCGATGTTGTCGGCGTAGACCGCGCTGCCCTTGTGGTCGAGCACGACCACGGCCTCGGCCAGCGGCTCCACCTTGACCACGATGTGGCCGTACGCGGCGCCGTCACCGGAGCCGGTGAGCGTGAGCACGGTCGGCTTGGAGGTGACGGCCTCGCGCGGCACCGTGATGACGGTGGCCTTCTCGAAGCTGTTCCACGCCTGGGCGCTGACCCGGTCGGTGGGCACGAAGGCCTTGCCGACCCGGGCGTCGTCGCGGCCGACCGTCTCGACCGTGACCTCGGGCGCCGCGTCGACGTCCACCCGGACGTGACCGACGGCCTCGGCCTTGCCGCTGTGCAGGCCCTTGAGGCGGGAGAGCGGCGTGAAGCGCCACGCCTCCTCGCGCCCGGTCGGGACCTCGAAGTCGCCCAGCTCGTAGGACGCCTTCTCGTGCAAGGTCGACAAGGGCTTCTCGTTCAGGCCCATCAGCCGACGGCTCCTTCCATCTGCAGCTCGATCAGCCGGTTGAGCTCGAGCGCGTATTCCATGGGCAGCTCACGCGCGATCGGCTCCACGAAGCCGCGCACGATCATCGCCATCGCCTCGTCCTCGTCGAGCCCGCGGCTCATGAGGTAGAACAGCTGGTCCTCGCTGACCTTGGAGACCGTGGCCTCGTGGCCCATCTTGACGTCGTCCTCGCGGACGTCGACGTAGGGGTAGGTGTCGGAGCGGCTGATCTGGTCGACCAGCAGGGCGTCGCACTTGACGGTGCTGGCGCTGCCGTGGGCGCCCTCCTCGATCTGCACGAGACCGCGGTAGGAGGTGCGGCCGCCGCCGCGCGCCACCGACTTGGAGATGACGCTGGAGCTGGTGTTGGGCGCCAGGTGCACCATCTTGGAGCCGGCGTCCTGGTGCTGGCCCTCGCCCGCGAACGCGACGCTCAGCGTCTCGCCCTTGGCGTGCTCGCCCATCAGGTAGACGGCCGGGTACTTCATCGTGACCTTGGAGCCGATGTTGCCGTCGATCCACTCCATGGTCGCGCCCTCGTAGGCCACGGCGCGCTTGGTGACCAGGTTGTAGACGTTGTTCGACCAGTTCTGGATGGTCGTGTAACGGCAGCGGGCGTTCTTCTTCACGATGATCTCGACGACCGCGCTGTGCAGCGAGTCGGAGGAGTAGATCGGCGCGGTGCAGCCCTCGACGTAATGGACGTAGCTGTTCTCGTCCACGATGATCAGGGTCCGCTCGAACTGGCCCATGTTCTCGGTGTTGATCCGGAAGTAGGCCTGCAGCGGGATCTCGACCTCGATGTTCGGCGGCACGTAGATGAACGAGCCACCGGACCACACGGCGCTGTTGAGGGCGGCGAACTTGTTGTCGCCCACCGGGATGACCGAGCCGAAGTATTCCTGGAAGATCTCCGGGTGCTCCTTCAGGCCCGTGTCGGTGTCGAGGAAGATGACGCCCTTCTCCTCGAGGTCCTCACGGATCTTGTGGTAGACGACCTCGGACTCGTACTGGGCGGCGACACCCGCGATGAGGCGCTGCTTCTCCGCCTCGGGGATGCCGAGCTTGTCGTAGGTGTTCTTGATGTCGGCGGGCAGCTCGTCCCAGGAAGCGGCCTGCTTCTCGGTGGAGCGCACGAAGTACTTGATGTTGTCGAAGTCGATGCCGGTGAGGTCAGAGCCCCAGGTGGGCAGCGGCTTGCGGTCGAACAGGCGGAGGCCCTTCAGGCGAAGGTCGAGCATCCACTCCGGCTCGTTCTTCAGAGCGGAGATGTTGCGGACGACCTCCTCGGACAGGCCGCGCTTGGCCGCCGCCCCGGCGGCATCCGGGTCGGCCCAGCCGAACTTGTAATTCCCGAGGCCTTCCAGCTCCGGGCGGTCGGTGACAGTCACCTTCCGGTCTCCTTGCTCTTGTCTCTATGTGCGGATTCACCCAGCGACTGTGGGCTCACATGTGTCGTGCAGACCCCGTCGCCGTGGGCGATGGTGGCCAGGCGCTGCACCGGGGTGCCGAGCAGCTGCGCGAACGCCTCCGTCTCGGCCTCACAGAGCTGCGGGAACTCCGCAGCCGCGTGGGCCACCGGGCAGTGGTGCTGGCAGAGCTGGTCGCCGCCCGACTTGGCCTTGCTGGCCGAGGCGGCATACCCCTCCGCCGACAGCGCCTGCGCCAGCACTTGTACGCGCTGGTCCGCCGGCACCGTCCGCATGACCGGCTCCAGCCGCTTGAGCAGGCTCGAGACCTGCAGGCGGGCGAAGTCGGCCACCGCTTCCTCTCCCATGCGCTCGGCCAGGAAGCGCAGCGCGCTCCCGGCGAGGTCGTCATAGGCGTGCTCGAAAGCACTGCGCCCCGCGTCGGTGATCGCGAACAGCTTGGCGGGGCGTCCGCGCCCGCGCTGCCCGCGCGGCCCGACCGTGCGAGGCTCTATCATTCCGTCAGCCAGCAGCGCGTCCAGGTGACGGCGGACGGCGGCGGGCGTGAGCCCCAGCCGCTCGCCCAGCGCGGCGGCCGCGACGGGACCATGCTCAAGGATCAGCCGGGCGACGCGGGCACGCGTGCTCCGCTCGCTTCCTGGCTCGATCCCTGGCATGTTTTTCACAACATCAGTGTGCCGTAATTCCTTCCCGGTTCACAAACGGATCTGAGCAGCCCGGGAATGGAATTTCTCACGCAGGGTAGCCTTACCTAACTCTTCCGCAGGAAGGCGAAGGTCAGGCTTGCGCAAAGGATGAGGCCCAGCATCACGCAGGCCATCGGCACGGCGCTGGTGGCGCCCGCGAGACCGACCAGCGGGGCCGCGGCCGCGCCGAGCGCGAACTGCAGCACGCCGAGCAGGGCCGAGGCGCTGCCGGCGATCTGCGCGGGCTGGCTGGCCAGGGCCAGCGCGCCGGTGGCCGGCATGACCAGGCCCTGGCCGAGCATGATGACGAACAGCCCGCCCACGATGCCCCACAGGCCGAGCCCGGTGAGCGCGGCGGTCAGCAGCAGCGAGGCGCCGGTCAGCGCGACGGCGAGCCCGGTGATCACGAGGGTCACCGGCGGCACCCGGCCCGACAGCCGGCCGCCGAGCTGGGCCATGGCGGTCAGGCCGAAGGCGTTGAGCCCGAAGATGAGCGAGTACTGCTGCGGCGTGGCGCCGTACACCTCCTGGAGCACGAACGGCGAGCCGGAGATGTAGCCGAACATGGCCGCGAACGCCAGGCTCGCGGTCAGCGCGGTGCCCATGAACGTCCGGTCGCGCAGGAGCCTGCCGAACGTGCCGACCGTGTGCTTGAGGCCGCCGCTCTCGCGCTCGGCCGCGGGCAGCGTCTCGCGCACGCCCCCCAGGACGGCCAGCAGCAGCACGATCCCGGCGACGCTGAGCGCCACGAAAACGCCGCGCCACGAGGTGAACTCCAGCAGCTGCGCGCCGGCGATGGGCGCCAGGATCGGCGCCAGGCCGCTGACCAGCATGAGCGTGGCGAAGATGCGGGCGATGGCGGCGCCGTCGTACAGGTCGCGGACGACCGCCCGCACGATCACCAGGGCCGCGCCGCCCAGCACGCCCTGCAGCAGGCGGAAGGCGATGAGCATGGGCACCGACGGCGCGAACGCGCACAGCAGCGAGGCGACCATGAAGCCGGCCACGCCCACGATCAGCGGTGTCCTGCGGCCGCGCACGTCGCTGACCGGACCGGCGATCACCTGGCCGATGGACACGCCGATGAGGCAGGCGGTGAGGGTGAGCTGGACCTGCGCCGGCGCGCTGAGCATCTCGGAGGTGATGGCGGGCAGCGCCGGGAGGTACATGTCGATGGACAGGGGCCCGATCGCCGACAAGGCGCCCAGGATCACCAACAGCAGCCCGCGGCTGCTCCCCCTCCGCTCGATCCCGATGGTGGACGTGGACGTGGCTTCAGCCGCCACGGACATGCGTGATCCCCTCTCCCTCGCAGGCCTTTGGCCCACGAGGGCCGAGAGATCAAACCAGGATCCGGTCCTCCGAATTCCCGGTCATCAGATATTTCACGCGATTTCGTGAAGCTGGATGACGGAGAACGTCGCGCCCTGGGGATCGGTGAGCATCGAGAACCGGCCGGGCGGCGCCTCCATCCCCCGCACCAGCACGCTCGCGCCGGCTCCCTCGGCCGCGGCCGTCGTGGCTTCGACGTCGGCGACCGCGAAGTACGTCATCCAGAACGACGGCGTCGCCGCCGGGTAGTCGGAGAACATCTCGACCATGCCCGCGACGGCCCGCTCCCCCATCTGCCACTCGGTGTACTTGATCCCGTCCATCTCCTGCAGCCGCGGCATCCAGCCGAAGACGGCCGGGTAGAAGCTCTCGGCGGCCGACGGGTCGCGCGTGACCAGCTCGTTCCAGCAGAACGAGACGGGCTCGTTGACCAATTGCGCGCCGTGGTGGTTGCCCGCCTGCCAGGCGGCCGCGTACGAGCCGTCAGGGGCCTGGAAGACCGTCATGACGCCTTCGTCGAAGACCGCCATCGGCTCCATGGTGACGGCGCCGCCGGCGTTCCTGACGCGCTCGGCGAGCGCGGCGGCGTCGTCGGTGGCGACGAACATGTTCCAGAACGAGGGCGACCCCGCGCCCATGACCGGCCCCAGCCCCGCGACCTGCCTGCCCTGGTAAAGGAACATCCCGTAGCCACCGGCCTCGGGGTCGTCGATCATGTCGGACTGCCAGCCGAAGACCTCACCGTAAAACCGGGCGGAAGCTTCGACGTCGGTGCTGGACAGGTCCACCCAGCACGGGACCCCCGGGTCGTACCCACTGCGTTGCGCCATTGCGCCCTCCTGCTACATGGAGCTCGTCGTCAGACTTTCACCTCTGTTGGCGCCTTTCTGGGAAATGGCCGGGTCAAGACATGTCCAAATCCGGCCAACCCCACCTGCGGCTCGAACTGCCTGCCCCAGTCCCTAAACTCGTGGCCATGGAGTCCCCAGCCGTCGAGATCATCGGCCTGGTCAAACGCTACGGCGGCATCACGGCCGTGGACGGCCTCACGCTGCGCGCCGAGCGGGGCGCGGTGACCGCCGTGCTCGGGCCCAACGGCGCGGGCAAGACGTCCACGGTGGAGATCTGCGAGGGGTTCCGCAGGGCCGACGCGGGCACCGTCCGCGTGCTCGGCCTGACGCCCACGCTGCCCGAGCTGCGGCCGCGGGTGGGGGTCATGCTGCAGTCGGGCGGCGTGCCGCCCGCCATGCGCTGCGCCGAATGGCTGCGCCTGGTCTCGCGCTTCTACGCCCGTCCCCTCGACGCGGGAGCCCTGCTGACGCGGCTGGGGCTGGCCGATCACGTACGCACCCCCTACCGGCGGTTGTCGGGCGGGCAGCAGCAGCGGCTTTCGCTGGCCGCGGCCGTCGTCGGGCGGCCCGAGCTGGTCTTCCTCGACGAGCCGACGGCCGGGCTCGACCCGCAGGCCCGGCACGCCTGCTGGGAGCTGGTGGGCGAGCTGCGCGGGGCGGGCGTGTCGGTGGTGCTGACCACGCACCACATGGACGAGGCCGAGCGGCTGGCGGACCAGGTGGTGATCATCGACAAGGGGCGGGTGGTGGCCGAGGGCAGCCCGGCCTCGCTGACGGGCGCCGAGCGGCAGCTGCGCTTCCGGGCCCGGCCGGGGCTGGCGCTGGAGGAGCTGCTCAACGCGCTCCCCACGGGCAGCGCGGCCAAGGAGTCGCCCGCCGGGCACTACATCATCGAGGGTCAGGTGGGTCCCGAGCTGCTGGCCACGGTGACCGCCTGGTGCGCGGCCGAGGGCGTCACGGCCGACGATCTGCGCATCGAGCGCCGCACGCTGGAGGACGTCTTCCTGGAGCTGACGGGCAGGGAGCTGCGATGACCGGATCGGAGCGCGCGCCCGCCGGGCAGATCGCGCTGGACTTCACGCCCGCGCCCGGGGCGGCGCCGTTCCCGCGGATGGTCCTCGCCCAGGCGGGCGCGGAGATCCGGGCGATGCTGCGCAACGGCGAGCAGCTGCTGCTCACCCTGATCATCCCGGTGCTGCTGCTGACCGGGTTCTCGCTGGCGCCGCTGATCGACATCGGCGGCGGCAGGCGCATCGACTTCCTGGCGCCCGGCGTGCTGGCGCTGGCCGTCATGTCCACGGCCTTCACCGGCCAGGCCATCGCGACCGGCTTCGAGCGCCGCTACGGCGTGCTGAAGCGGCTGGGCGCGACCCCGCTGTCCAGGGCCGGGCTCATGCTCGCCAAGACGTCCGCCGTGGTGGCCGTGGAGGTCATCCAGGCCGTGGTGATCGTGTGCGTCGGCCTGGCGCTGGGGTGGCGGCCGCACGGGTCGTTCCTGAGCGCGGCGCTGCTCATCGTGCTGGGCACGGCGGCCTTCAGCGGGCTGGGGCTGCTCATGGCCGGCACCCTGCGCGCGGAGGCCACCCTGGCCGCCGCCAACCTCGTCTACCTGCTGCTGCTGGGGGCCGGCGGGGTGATCTTCCCGCTGTCGAAGTTCCCCGAGGGCATGCGCCAGGTCCTGGAGCTGCTGCCCATCTCCGCCCTGACCGGCGGCCTGCGCGCGGTCCTCTCTCAGGGCGCCGCGCTGCCCCTCGGCCCGCTGGCCGTGCTGGCCGTGTGGGCGGTGCTGTCGCTGGGTCTGGTCTCGCGTACGTTCCGCTGGGAGTAGCTCGGCTCACCCGGTCCGGGGCAGCTCGCCGTGCAGGGTGCCGTAACGACGCCTGGTGAGCGCGGCCGCGGCCGTCAGCGGGATCGCGGCGGCGGCCGCCAGGCCGAACAGCAGGGCGTAGCGGCCGTGCTCGGCCAGCGGGCCGGCCGCCCACGACGCGACCGCGCTGCCCACGAAGAGCGCGCAGGCGAAGAAGGCGATCGTCGTCCCCCTGGCCTCGGGCACCACTGACGTCGCCCACGTCTGCAGCGAGGAGTGCAGGAAGGACCAGCCGCCGCCGAGCAGCAGCGCCGTGACCGCCACGGTGGCCATGTCCACGTGCACGGCGACGATCGCGAACCCGGCGCAGAGCTGCGCCCCGCCCACCGTCATCAACGCGGGAGTGGGCCAGCGCCCCGACAGCCGCCTGACGAGCTTCGTGAACAACCACAGGCCCAGCCCGTACGCGGTGATGGCGAGCCCGGCCACGGCGGCGGCGTACCCCGCGTGCTCCAGGGCGGTGGCCAGGAACGGCATGGCGCCGAGCATGATCGCGCCCTCGACGAACGCGAGCCCGAACACCAGCAGCGCCCAGCCGTGCCCGAGCACCGCGCCCAGGTACCGGCCGACACCGAACCCCCGGCCGTGCGGGAGTGAGCGGGACGGCTCCGGCAGCGAGCGCAGCGCGAGCGCGCAGGCCAGGGCGCAGGCGGCGGGCACGGTGAACGCCACCCGCCAGTCCACCAGGCCCGCGAGCACCCCGCTCAGCCCGGTGGCCAGGGCCGTGCCGAGGGCGGCGGCGCCCATCAGATCGGTCAGCGCGCGTTGCCGGGTCGACGGCTCCACGGTGTCGCCCACGTACGTCAGCCCGGTCGGGATCACCGCGCCGAAGCAGGCGCCCGTCACGATCCTGGCCACCACCAGCGCCCCCAGGACCGGCATCAGCGCCGAGGCCAGCCCCGCCAGCGCCGCGCCGAACAGCGTCCCGCGCATCACCCGCACCCGGCCGAACCGGTCGGACAGCAGCCCCCACAGCGGCTGGGTGAGCCCGTAGGCGAGGTAGTAGCCGCTGGCGGCCGCGACGGCGGCGGACAGCGGGACCTTCAGGTCCACCGCGATCAGCACGAGCATGGGGCTCACGGCGAAGCGGTCGAAGCTGCTGACGAACGAGGCCGCGGACAGGGCCAGCGGCGGCCGGGCGAGACTCGTGGGGGACTTCATACGATCAATGATCCAAGAGCCATCCAGAACACCCTATGTCGGGTCATGTCGCAGGCCACGAGTACGCTCTGACCGTCATCCCCTGAAGCCCGTGAGGAGTCCTGTGACCGCGTTCGCCCTCGACGATCCCTTCGATCGCGGCTCCGGCCTGCCCAGGCCGGGAAACCTGCTGCGCACGGCCGCCGACTCGATCCCGCCGTCCGGGCTCGTGCTGCTGGCCATCGTCTCGGTGCAGCTGGGCGCCGGGTTCGCGAAGGAGCTGTTCGCGGCGCTGCCGCCGAGCGCGGTGGTGTTCCTCCGGATCACGGCCGGGGCGCTGATCATGGGGGCGCTCGTCCGGCCCCGGCTGAAGGGCCTGTCCTGGCGCGACTGGGCGGTGGGGATCGGGTTCGGGGTGACGCTCGCCCTCATGAACCTGACGTTCTACGAGGCTTTGTCGCGGCTGCCGATGGGGATCGCGGTGGCCATCGAGTTCCTGGGGCCGCTGGGGGTGGCCGTGGCGGCCTCGCGGCGCAGGATCGACCTGCTGTGGATCGGCCTGGCGGGCGCGGGTGTGGTGCTGCTGGCGCCATGGGGGCAGTCGGCGTCGGTGAGCTGGCTCGGCATCGGGTTCGCGATGCTGGCGGCCGTCGGCTGGGCCGGGTACATCCTGCTGTCGGCGGCGGCCGGGCAGCGATTTCCCGGGACGAGCGGGCTGTCGTTCGCGATGATCGTGTCGGCCCTGGTGGTCGCCCCCGTCGGCATCGCGACGGGCGGGGCGGAGCTGTTGCAGCCGGAGTTGCTGCTGATCGGGCTCGGCGTGGGGCTGCTGTCGTCGGTGATCCCGTACTCGCTCGAACTCCAGGCGCTGCGGCGGATGCCCAAGCACGTGTTCGGCATCCTCATGAGCCTGGAGCCGGCCGTGGCGGCGCTGATCGGCGTGATGCTGCTGAACGAGGTCCTGCACGCGCAGCAGTGGGGGGCGATCGTCTGCATCGTGGCCGCCAGTCTGGGATCGACCCGGCGGCGCAAGGTCTGACGCGGGAGCTGTGGCGGGCCGCCGCGCGCCCGTGGGATGGGGTCTCGGGCGCGCGGCGGAGGGCTCGGCTTTGGTGGGCGGGGTAGGCCGAGCCCATGGAAGGTCAGCGGAGTGCGGGTGTCCGCGTGACCAGGCATGCGCCACCCACCGGAATCGGTGGTGGCCGGTCCGCTTGGGACCTGGACGACGGGGCCGCCGGCGGACGCTTGGGGCGTCGCTCTTTCGACCCGAGATGAGAGTACCGCCATCCCGGTCCGCGCGATCCCCGAATGTCAGAACTTAGTGGGCGAAAAACGGACGAGTCCACCCGTGGGCGGCTCCTCAGTGCTCGGCCCAGATCCCCCGCACGTGGCCGATGTGCTCCTTCATGAGGTGTTCGACGGCCTGGCGGTCGCCGCTCTTGAGGGCGTCGAGCAGCGCCAGGTGCTCCCTGGCCGACTCGCCCAGCACGTCGCGCTCCCGCAGCTGGGACAGGCCGTAGAGCCTGGCCCTGTTGCGCAGGTCGCGCACCACCTCGACCAGGTGGGCGTTGCCCGCCAGGGTCAGCAGCTCGACGTGGAAGCGCAGGTCGGCGTCCACGTACGCGAGCAGGTCACCGCGTTCGGCGGCCGAGACGATCTCCTCGGCGACGGGCCTGAGCCGCTCGAGCTCCGCCTCCCGCGCGCCGCCGGCCAGCCGGGCGACGGTGGGCACCTCGATCAGCTGGCGGATCTCGGTGAGCTCGTCGAGGTCGCGGTCGGACAGCTCGGTCACCCGGAAGCCCTTGTTGCGCACCGCCTCGACCAGGCCCTCCTTGGCGAGGTCGAGCATGGCCTCGCGCACCGGCGTGGCCGACACGCCGAACTGGGCGGCCAGCACCGGCGCGGAGTAGACCACTCCCGGCCGCATCTCGCCGGTGATCAGCGCGGCACGCAGCGCGTGCGCGACCTGCTCGCGCAGGCTCTGCCGCTCCCCCACCATCGGCAGGTCGAGCCGGTCCTCGGCAGCCATCCAATCTCCTTTCTTGCTCACAAGAAATCTGCTCATCAGCCTGCCGCCCTACTGTGGCACCTCGGGCGATGCCGCAGCGGCAGGCCGCTTCGCAGATTTCTCATGAGACTTCCACGCCTCGTACGCGGCGGCCGCGACCACGAGGTCCTCCCAGGCCATGCCCGTGCTCTTGAACACGCGCGGCCCCGTGCCGGCGACCACCCGACCCGCGACGAGGTCGGCGAGGTTGCCCGCGAGATGACCAGCGGTGATCGTGCCCTCGCGGATCGGGATGAGCAGATCGCCCGCCTCCTCCAGGGCGGCCGCCCTGGCCTCGACGACCACGGTGGCGCGGGCGATGAGGTCGCCGTCGAGCTCGCGGGCGCCGGGCTCGTGCGACCCGACCGCGACGACGGTGCCGCCGTCGCGGGCGAGCTTACCCGGGAACAGCGGTTCTCTCGCTGTCGTGCAGCACGCGACGACGTCGGCCCCGGCCAGTGCCTCCGCCGCGTCGGACCGCCGCAGGGCGCGGGCGGTCAGGCCGACCGCGCGGCAGCGGCCGGCGAGCGCCTCCGCGCGGTCCTGGTCGCGCCCGACCACGGTCACGTCCTCGATGGGCCGCACCTCCCGCAGGGCGAGCACGTGACCCCACGCCTGCGGGCCGCTCCCGAACACCACCAGCCGCCGGGCGTCCCCGTCCGCCAGGTGGCTGACGGCGAGCGCCGAGACGGCGGGGGTGCGCAGGGAGGTGAGCGCGATCCCGTCCAGGGCCGCGAGCGGGGTCAGGGTGTCGCCGTCGAACAGCAGGTACGTCCCCTGGATCCGGGGCAGCTCGCGATCGGGGTTGCCGGGCGCGATGGTGACGGCCTTCACCCCCGCGTACCGTCCGGCCGCGGCGGGCATGAGCAGGAGCTGCCCGGCCGGCAGGTCCACGATCGGCCGCTGCGGCGTGGCCTCGGGGTCGAGGCCGGCGCGCAGGGCGTCCTCCAGGATCCGTACGGCGCGCCCCATCGGCACCAGCCGCTCCACCGTGGCGGCGTCGAGATATGGCAGTCCGGTCATCGCAGCGTGAACCCCACACCCATCGGATCGTCGGAATCGAGCTCGAAGACGTGCCGCCCGGTCCGGTAGGCCATGCCTTCGATCTCCGGGACGACCCCCTCGTCGCGTACCTCGGCCACGCGCGCCAGGAAGGTGCTCCCGACGACGCTGTCATGGATCAGGGGCGCGCGCAGCCCCGAGTCGTGCAGCAGCGCCATCCGCGCCGCCGTGCCCGACCCGCAGGGCGAGCGGTCCACCTCCCCGTCGGCGAACACCGTCACGTTCCGCTGGTGCGCGGCCCCGTCCCGGTCCGGCAGCTCGTCGTAGAAGATCACGCCGTAGACGCCGGACAGCCGGTCGTCGGACGGGTGCCGGGCGGCCGGATGGTCCGCCAGGTCCGCCTTGATGCGGCGGGCGTGGCCGATGAGCGCCGTCAGGTTCGCGGGCTCCACGGACAGGCCCACCGCCGCGGCGGGCAGCGACGCGTAGATCGCGCCGCCGTACGAGACGTCGACCTTGGTCCTGGCGGCGGCCACGTCCCGCGCCACCACGAACGACGGCACGCTGACGAACGTCACCCCGGTCACCTTGCCCCCGGAGCAGCGCACCCGCGCCGTGACGCGCCCCGATGGCACGTCGACGACCACGTCGGTCTCCCCGTCGGGGTCGGCGGCCACCAGCCCCTCGTGCACGGCGTAGGCGCCGAGCGCGATGGTGCCGTGGCCGCAGGCGGTGGAGAACCCGTCCTTGTGCCAGAACAGCGCCCCGAACGCGGCCCCCGGGTCGTCCGGCGGGACGAGGAAGCAGCCGTACATGTCGGCGTGGCCGCGCGGCTCCTGGCACAGCAGCCGCCGCACGTCGTCGAAGCGGGGGTCGGCGGCGGCGGTGGAGCGGCGCGAGAGCACGTCCGCCCCGGGGACCTCGGGCACGCCGCCGGTCACGATCCGGAACGGCTCCCCGCCCGTGTGGTAGTCGGTCGTCGTGATCGTGGTCCCGGCCAGGCCGGAACCGCGATCGTCACGCTCGCTCACAGCTCGAACCCGGCGGGGAACGGGTCGCGCGGGTCCAGGAAGTATTGGGCGGTGCCGGTGACCCAGGCGCGGCCGGTGATCGAGGGCACGACGGCCGGCTCGCCGCCCACGGTGGTCTCCTCCAGCAGCCGCCCGATGAACCGGGTCCCGATGAACGACTCGTTCACGAAGTCCCGGCCGAGCGGCAGCTCCCCTCTGGCGTGCAGTTGCGCCATCCGCGCGCTGGTGCCGGTGCCGCACGGCGAGCGGTCGAACCAGCCCGGGTGGATGGCCATGGCGTGCCGCGAGTGGTGGGCGTCCGAGCCAGGGGCGGCGAAGTAGACGTGGTGACAGCCGCGGATGCGGTCGTCCTCGCGGTGGACGGGCTCGTCGACCGCGTTGATCGCCTCCATGGTGGCCAGGCCGGCGGCGATGATCTCGTTCTTGGCCCTGCGGTCGAAGGGCAGGCCGTAGGAGTCGAGGTCGACGACGGCGTAGAAGTTGCCGCCGTACGCGAGGTCGTACGGGATCTCCCCGAACCCGGGCACCTTCACGACGGCGTCCAGCCGGTCGCTGTAGGAGGGCACGTTGCGCAGCGTCACCGCCATGGCCTGGCCGTCCTCGACGGCCACGTCCACCTCGACGAGCCCGGCGGGCACCTCCAGGCGCACGGTGGTGACCGGCTCCACGACCTCGACCATGCCCGTCTCGACGAGCACGGTGGCCACGCCGATGGTGCCGTGCCCGCACATCGGCAGCAGCCCCGACACCTCGATGAACAGCACGCCGTAGTCCGCGTCCGGCCTGGTGGGCGGCTGCAGGATGGCGCCGCTCATGGCGGAGTGGCCGCGCGGCTCGGTCATCAGCAGGGTGCGGATGTGGTCGAGGTTGTCACGGAAGTAGACGCGCCGCTCGGCCATGCTCGCGCCCGGGATCACGCCTATCCCGCCGGTGATGACGCGGGTGGGCATGCCCTCGGTGTGGGAGTCGACGGCGTGGAAAACGCGTTTTGTCCTCATCGCAGCCCTTCTGCCAGTGCCTTCTCGGTCGCCGCTCGCACGATAGCGGCCTGCTCGTCCGTCAGCGGCTGCCTGGGCTGCCTGCACGGACCGCCGTGGCGGCCCGCGAGGTCCATGGACAGCTTGATGGCCTGGACGAACTCCGTCTTGGAGTCCCAGCGCAGCAGGGGGTGCAGGGTCCTGTAAAGAGGCAGCGCGGTCTCCAGGTCGCCGGCGACGGCGGCGCGGTAGAGCGCGGCGTTGGAGACGGGCAGCGCGTTGGGGTAGCCGGCGATCCAGCCGACGGCCCCGGCCACGGCGAGCTCGAGCAGCACGTCGTCGGAGCCGATCAGCAGGTCCAGCTCGGGGGCCAGCTCGGCCAGCTCGTACGCACGCCGCACGTCGCCGCTGAACTCCTTGATCGCCACGATCAGCCCCTCCTCGTGCAGCTTGGCCAGCAGCGCGGGAGTCAGGTCCACCTTGGTGTCGTACGGGTTGTTGTAGGCCACGACGGGCAGGCCCACCTTGGCGACCTCGCGGTAGTGCTCGATGACGGCCCGTTCGTCGGCGCGGTAGGAGTTGGGCGGCAGCAGGAGCAGCGAACCGCAGCCGGCCTCGGCCGCCTGCTCGGCCCACCGGCGCGACTCCGCGGCGCCGTACGCGCCCACTCCGGCCATCACCCGGCGCCCGCCCACGGCCTGGACGGCGGTCTCGACCACCTTGGCCCGCTCCTCCGCGGTGAGCGTCTGGTACTCGCCCAGCGAACCGTTGACCGCCACGCCGTCGCAGTCGTTCTCGACCAGCCAGCGGCAGTGGTCGGCGTAACCGTCGTAGTCGACGGAGAGGTCGTCGCGCAGGGGCAGCGCGGTGGCCACCATGATGCCGTGCCAGGCTTTGGTGCGGTTGTCCATCGGAAAGTCCTCCATGTCAGGGTCAGTGGGTGGGGGGAACGTCGGGAAGATCGGAATCGTCGGGAAGCTCGGCGAGGGCGCCGAGGGTGACGGGCTGGGCGATGGGGCGGCGGGGCGGCCGCTGCGGCTCCCCGGCCAGGCAGGAGACGGCGTAGCCGCAGATGCGGCCCTGGCACCAGCCCATCCCGGGCCTGGCCAGCAGCTTGATCGAGCGCGCGTCGGTGGCGCCGAGGTCCTGCGCCTCGCGTACGCGGGCCAGCGGCACCTCCTCGCAGCGGCACACCAGCGTGTCGTCGCGCAGCCAGCCCTGCCAGCCGGGTTTGACGGGGTACGCCCGCTGCAGCGCCTCCCCGAAGGCCCGCCCGCGCTCCCGGCGCCGCAGCAGCAGCCCCGAATCGGCCCCTGAGGCCGACCGGGGGGAGCGCGCGTCGGCCACCACGGCGCGGCCGGCGATGCGGCCCTCCGTCTCGGACAGGAGCCAGCCGCCCACGCCCGTGGGCTCCCCGGCGGCCCAGACCCCGGGGACGGAGGTGCGCTGGGCGGCGTCCACGTCGAGCACGGGGCTGCCGTCCACGTCGTTCCGGGTGGCGCAGCCGAACTGGGTGGCCAGTTCGATCTGCGGCACGAACCCGTACCCGACGGCCACCGTGTCGCACGCGACGACGCGGGTGGAGAGAACGTTCCACTCCTGGTCGAGGCGGGCCACGGTGACGGCCTCCACCTCGCGCTCCCCGTGCGCCGCGACCACCGCCTGGCGCGTCCGGTACGGCACGCGGTGCCTGGCCAGGCTCGCGGCGTACCCGGCGGCCTCCCCGGCCTTGCCCAGGGCCAGCAGCGGATGCCTGGCCAGCCCGAGCCCGCCGTTCGCCTCCAGCACCCCGAGCACCCGCGCCCCCGCCGCGGCCAGCCCGGTGGCCACGGGCAGCAGGAACGGGCCGGTGCCGGAGACGACGATCCGCCTGCCCGCCACGACGCCGTTGCCCTTGAGCAGCGCCTGCGCGCCGCCGGCGGTCAGGACGCCGGGCAGGTCCCACCCGGGGAACGGCAGCGGCCGGTCGTGCGCGCCGGTCGCGATCAGCAGCCGCCGCGCCCGCAGGACGACCTGCCGCTCCGTGGAGTCGGCGCCACGGGTGACGCAGTGCACGACCAGGTCCCCGTCCGGCTCGCGGGTGACGCTCCACACCTGGTGGCGCGGCAGCACCTCGGCGCGGGCGTCCAGGGCCCGCGCCTGCCGCAGGAACCGGTCCAGGCCGGGCGCGGCCTTGGGGTCGGCGGCGTGGCGGAAGTACTGGCCGCCGAGCCGTACGGAGGAGTCCAGGAGCGCCACCCGCAGTCCGGGCAGCGCCGCCGTGAGCGCGCCGGCCACCCCCGCGGGCCCGCCGCCGATCACCACCAGGTCGTACGTCATGACGTCGTCACCTCGTCACCGGGCGCGGCCTCCACCAGACAGGCCCGCTCAGGGGCCCGCCCGTTGACCGAGATCAGGCAGTCGAAGCAGACCCCGATCCCGCAGAACAGCCCGCGGGGCCGCCCGCCGAAGCGGGTGCTGCGCCACGACCGCACCCCGGCCGCGTGCAGCGCCGCCCCGATCGTCTGCCCGGGCACGACGGGTACCGGACGCCCGTCGATCGTGATGTGGAACGTCAAGAGGACTCCTCCACGAAGCGATCCGGCCGGAAGGGCCGCAGGTCCAGGTCGGTCGGGGAGCCGGTGAGCACCTGCGCGAGCAGGTGGCCGGTCGCCGGGGCGAGCCCGATGCCCGCCCCCTCGTGCCCGCAGGCGTGATAGAGCCCGGGAACACGCGGGTCGGCGCCGATGACGGGCAGGTGGTCGGGGCAGTACGGCCGGAACCCGCAGTACGACCTGATGGCCCGCACCTCGCGCAGCGCGGGGAACAGCGCCACGGCCTGCTCGGCCAGGCGGGCGAGCACCGGCACCGACGTCGTCCGGTCGAACCCGACCCTTTCCCTGCTGGCCCCGATGAGCACGGTGCCCGCGGGCGTGCCCTCCACGACCGCCGACGTCTCCAGGGCCTCCGAGTCGCTGGCCACGTTCGTGACGTAGGCGGCGGTGTAGACCTTGTGCCTGATCAGCGGCTCCGGCAGCGGCTCGGTGACGAGGATGAACCCGCGCCTGGGCAGGATCGGCAGATCGACCCCCGCCAGCGCGGCCACCTCGCCGCCCCAGGTGCCCGCCGCGTTGATCACCGCGTCGCCGAGCACGTCACCCTGGGAGGTGCGCACACCCGCGATGCGGTCCCCCTTCCGCACGAACCCGGTCACCGCCGCCCCGAGGCGCAGCCGCAGCGTTCCGTGGCCGAAGCTCTCCGCGCCGCGCCTGAGCAGGCGCGCGGCGGCCAGCATGGGCTGCACCTGGGCGTCCTCGGGGTAGTACACCCCGCCGGCCAGGCCCTCGGCCAGGTGCGGCTCGTAGTCGCGCAGGGATTCGCCGGGCACCAGGGTGTGCTCCACGTCCTGCTTGGCGGCCAGCTCGGCGAGCTGCCGCCGAACCTCGGGGTTCTCGGCGACCACCAGGCCGCCCTTGGGCTCGAACTCGAAGCCGCCGAGGTCCGCGAGCGAGCGCCAGAGCCGGTTGGACAGCAGAGCGAGCTCCAGCTCGGGGCCCGGCTCCTTGTCGGACACCAGCACGTTGCCCTCGCCGGAGCCGGTCGTGCCGCCCGCCACGGGGCCACGATCGACCACGGTCACGTCGAGACCGGCGCGCGCGGCGTAGTAGGCGCATGCGGCGCCCACGACTCCGGCGCCGACCACGATGACGTCGGACATCCATCACCTCCCAGGTCTGTAATATGTCACATACCCCGCTCTCTTGAGAAGGCCCTTTCCACCGGACGGACGACACCGCAGTCCCCTGCCCCCGCCGCTACCCACCGACGGCATATCACCACCTCACCGCACCCGGCCAAGCTCCCTTCGCGGAGGGGTGGCCCACGCGCGCCGCCGCCCGCCCACCACCCGCGCTGATGCGCTTCGAGTGAGGCCAGTGGGAGGAGCGTGGGCGGTCGAGCCGAGGGGGCGTGCGTGGTCAGGGGTGGGGTGACCGGTGGGGGGACCGGGTGGGTGGGCCCGTACCATCGATGGCGTGAAGCTACCCACGGACCACCCCAACCGCCACGTGCGCCGCCTGTTCTCCTTCTGGGCGCCCACGACGCAGTCGATGCGGGCCTGGGCGATGGCGTCCGTGGTGGTCAACGCGGGCATCGCGGTGACGGGCGCGGGCGTGCGCGTCACCGGTTCCGGGCTGGGCTGCCCGACCTGGCCCAAGTGCACGCCGGACAGCTTCATCCCGGTCGCGCACCCCGAGGTGTCGATGCTCAACATGCTCGTCGAGTTCGGCAACCGGCTGCTGACGTTCCTGGTGCTGGCGGTGGGCGTGGCGTGCGTGCTGTCGGCGTTCCGGCTGGCGCCGCGCAGGCGCTCGCTGATGACGCTGGCGCTGCTGCAGCCGGCGGGCGTCCTGGCCCAGGCGCTGTGGGGCGGCCTGGTGGTCAGCACGATGCTCAACCCGTTCACGGTGGGCATGCACTTCCTCATCTCCATCGGCCTGATCGCCGCCTGCTGGATGCTGTACGCCCGGGCGGGCGAGGGCGACGGCCCGGCGCTACGGGTGACCCACCGCGACATCCGCAGGCTCGGCTACGCGCTGCTCGCGGCCGTGTTCGCGCTGCTGGCGGTCGGGGTCGGGGTGAGCGGCACGGGCCCGCACTCGGGCGACGAGATGGCCTCCCGCTTCGACCTCGACATCGAGGCGGTGGCCCGGCTGCACGCCGACGTCGCGTACATCGTGGTGGGGCTGACGTTCGCGGTGCTGTTCGCCCTGCACGTGAGCAAGGCGCCGCGGCCCGCCCGGCGGGCGGCGCTGGCGCTGCTGGCCGTGGAGCTGGGCCAGGGTGTGATCGGCTACACGCAGTACTTCCTGGCCGTGCCCGCCGCGCTGGTGCTGCTGCACGTGCTCGGCTCCACGCTGGTCTGGATCGCCGCGCTCAGGGTGGTCACCTCGCTGCGCACCCGCTCCCCGCAGACCGCCCCCGCCGACCACTCCCCCACCGAAGCCGCCGGAGCACCCGCCGCCGTCTGAGTGGATATGCCAGGGTATGTGGGGATCGGTCCGCCACTCCCCCACCCCCTGGAGGGTGAGATTTGTTACTGAAAGTCCGCCCCACTCGGAAGGCCCTGCGGCGCGCGTACCAGGGTCTGGTGCTGGTCAGCGTGCTCTCCCTGGCGCCCATGACGTGGGCCTGGCTCGGCAGCTCGACGCACCGGGTGACAGCCGTGGGCGACGCCTGGCTCGGGCGGGTGCCGGTGGCGCAGGCCGCGCTGGTGCTGGGCGCGGGCCTGTACGGCACGCAGCCCACCCCGATGCTGGCCCACCGGCTCGACATCGCCGCCGAGCTCTACCGGACCGGCAAGGTACGGGCCCTGCTGCTGTCCGGCGACAACAGCCGCAAGGAGTACGACGAGCCGACGGCCATGCGCGACTACCTGCTCCGCAGGGGCGTGCCGGAACGGGTGATGGTGCTGGACTACGCGGGGTTCGACACGTGGGACTCGTGCGTGCGGGCGCGCAAGGTGTTCGGGGCGCGGCAGGTGACGGTCGTGACGCAGGAGTTCCACCTGCCCAGGGCCGTGACGCTGTGCCGGACTGCCGGGCTGGAGGCGTTCGGGGTGGGTGACGACTCGACCAGGGAGTTCGCCGCGCCCACGTACGCCTACGCCACCCGCGAGCTGCTCGCCACCGCCAAGGCGTTCGCCGACGCGATGGTGCTCCACTCCGACCCGGTCTATCCGGGCCCGCGCGAGGTCTCCCTGACGAACATCCTGGCTCAGCCCGGCGCGCCGGGGGCGTAGCCGGGCGGCGGGGTGCCCCGCGCGGCCGACCTGGCGTGCGCCGTCGGCACCGGGAAGTCCGCCCGGGCCGTGCTCATGCACTCCAGCAGCGCCCGCTGCTCCTCGTGGAAGCCCTGCTCGTCGACCATGTGGCGGGCCGCCCGCTCGTGCAGCAGGCCCAGCTCGGTGGCGGCCAGCTGGTAGTCGCGCATGGCGCGCAGCCCGCGCTTGCCGCCGTGGGCCTTGGCCCACTGCCTGGCCTGGCGCCGCCGGGGGAACGTCGACAGCATGTAGATGTCGGCCTGGGTGACCAGCTTGGTCGGCTCGTACGGCGGCAGGTAACGCTGGATGAGGGCCACGATGCGCCGCCGGTCCTTGAACACCACGCCGATGAGCACGATCAGCACGGCCAGCAGCGCCAGGTAGGCCACCACGAGCCCGGGGAAGCCGCCGTAGGAGGCCAGGCCGTTCCACAGGCCGTGCAGGATCATCGCGCCCGACCAGCCCGCCAGGATGTAGAAGACCCGCTCGGGGCCTTCGCGCCGGGCGGCGTAGGCGACGGCGACGCCGATCATGGAGCTGAACAGCGGGTGGGCCAGCGGCGACAGGATGCCGCGCAGCACCACGGTGACCGCCAGCCCCTTGACGCCGGAGTTGGACAGCGCGGCGAGGTAGTAGCTGACGTTCTCGCTCATGGCGAAGCCGAGCCCGACCATGCTGGCGTAGATGATGCCGTCGGTGGGGCCGTCGAGCTCGGCCCTGCGGAACCTGAGCAGCCCGAGCAGCACCAGCCCCTTCATCGTCTCCTCCACCACGGGCGCGCCGAAGGTGGCCGCGACGTTGCGGGCGCCGGCCTCCGACAGCTTGGCGGTGTCGATGATGTAGTGCAGGTTGAGGTAGTTGATCAGGCCGGCGACCAGCACCGCGACGCCCGCGCCCCACGCGAAGGCGAAGATCAGGTTGCTGCGCGGCTCCGGCTCCATCCGGTCGAGCGCCAGCACGGCCGCCAGCAGCAGCGGCACCGGCGCGAGCGCCAGCGCGAGCGCGATGAAGAACTGCACCGGAGCGCCGTTGAGCACGTCGAAGGAGAACGAGACCAGAGCGCAGACTCCGGTGAGGACGAGCCCGATGATCAACGCGAACGACGGGCGGTCCTTCAACACCCAGCGTGGATCACGGGTCGCCATACGGTGACTTTAACGGATCAGAGGGCCGGGGTCCGTGCCGGTCAAGACAGCGTCACCGTCCGGACACGCGGCCGCACGCCGTCAGGGCAGCAGCGGGTCGATGGCCACGGCCAGGAACAGCAGCGCCAGGTAGGCGTTGGACCAGTGGAAGAAGCGCATGGGGCGCAGGTCGACGCCGGTCTCGCCGGCGTTGAGCCGGGCCAGCAGGCGGTGGACCTCCCACAGGCACATGGCGCCGAGGACGGCGGCCACGATCGGGTAGAACAGCGTGGTGCCGGCCACCGGCCACAGCGCCAGCGAGCACAGCACGGTCGCCCACGTGTAGGCGATCGACTCCAGGATCACGCGCCGCTCGGTGGCCACGACGGGCAGCATGGGCACCTTGGCCGCCGCGTAGTCCTCCTTGTAGCGCATGGCCAGCGTCCAGGTGTGCGGCGGCGTCCAGAAGAACACCACCCCGAACAGCACCAGCGGCGCCCAGTCGAGCCGCTCGGTGATGCCGGCCCAGCCGATCATCACCGGCATGCACCCCGCGATGCCGCCCCACACGATGTTCTGGGCCGTGCGGCGCTTCAGGATCATCGAGTAGACCAGCACGTAGAACAGGATCGCCCCGGTGGACAGCATCGCGGCCAGCCAGTTGGTGGTCACCCAGAGGCCCACCAGGGACAGCACGCCGAGCACGATCCCGAAGACCAGCGCGCCCCGCGGCGACACCTGGTGCCTGGCCAGCGGCCTGCGGCGGGTGCGGCGCATCTTCTGGTCGATGTCGCGATCCACATAGCAGTTGAGCGCGTTGGCACTGCCCGCCGATAGGGTGCCGAACACCATGACCGAGATCGACGTCCACAGCGGCGGCAGGCCACCCGCCGCCAGGAACATCACCGGCAGCGTCGTGATCAGCAGCAGCTCGATGATCCGCGGCTTGGTGAGCGCGATGTAGGCCTTGACGATCATGCCGATCGAGCGCGGCCCCTCCACCTGCGGAGATCGGGCCGTCGCCTGCCTGTTGGTCAGCACCGTCAAGGCGCTTCCAGCCTGTGCGGAGTCAACGCGTAACCTCTGATTAGAGCGGATCCATGGGTGGGCGCCGTGACGCCCCTGCGAACAAACAAACTGTAGTCGCAGGGGCGGCCGGTCCGGCCAATGGGGGGCTTGCGCCGCACATGGACACGTGCGGGTGGGATGGGAATCGTTCGCCAGCTCCACTCGGTTAGGGTCCCGTGTGGGCGGGATAGCCAATCAATGACTACTAGATTCCGGAGATCGAGCACTTGAGCACCGAACTCGTGCCAGCCCTCGAATGGACCGACCTGGACAAGCAGGCGGTCGACGTCGTTCGAGCCCTGGCGATGGACGCAGTGGAGAAGGCGGGCTCGGGTCACCCCGGCACCGCCATGAGCCTGGCTCCCGCCGCATACCTGCTGTTCCAGCGTGTGATGCGTCACGACCCGACCGATCCCAAGTGGGCCGGGCGCGACCGTTTCGTGCTGTCGTGCGGCCACTCGAGCCTGACGCTCTACATCCAGCTCTACCTGTCCGGCTACGGCCTCACGCTCGACGACCTGCGCCGGCTGCGCCAGTGGGACAGCCTGACGCCCGGTCACCCCGAGTACGGCCACACGGCGGGCGTCGAGACCACCACGGGCCCGCTCGGCCAGGGCCTGGGCAACGCGGTCGGCATGGCGATGGCGGCCCGCCGCGAGCGCGGTCTGTTCGACCCCGACACCGAGGCCGGCGGCTCGCCGTTCGACCACCACATCTGGTGCGTGGTCAGCGACGGCGACATCGAGGAGGGCATCAGCCACGAGGCCAGCTCCCTCGCCGGCCACCAGAAGCTCGGCAACCTCATCGTCGTGTGGGACGACAACCAGATCTCCATCGAGGACGACACGCTGATCGCCAAGTCCGAGGACGTGGTCAAGCGTTACGAGGCCTACGGCTGGCACACCCAGAGCGTCGACTGGACCGAGACCGGCGAGTACGCCGAGGACGTCCAGGCGCTCTACGACGCGCTGCAGGCGGCCAAGGCGGAGACCGACCGGCCGTCGTTCATCCGGCTGCGCACGATCATCGGCTGGCCGGCCCCCAACAAGAAGAACACCGGCAAGATCCACGGCTCGGCCCTGGGCGAGGCGGAGGTCGCCGCCACCAAGGAAGTCCTCGGCATGGACCCGGCCAAGACGTTCGACGTCCCGGCCGCGGTGCTGGAGCACGCCCGCGGCGTCGCCCAGCGCGGCCGCGCCGAGCACGCCGAGTGGGAGAAGGGCTACGCCGAGTGGCGGCTGGCCAACCCCGAGCGCGCCGAGGAGTTCGACCGCATCTCCCAGCGCGAGCTGCCCAACGGCTGGGCCAGGGCGCTGCCGTCGTTCGAGACGGGCGCGTCGATCTCGACCCGCAAGGCCTCCGGCGACGTGCTCAGCGCGCTGGCGCCGGTGCTGCCGGAGCTGTGGGGCGGCTCGGCCGACCTGGCGGAGTCGAACAACACCACGATGAAGGGTGAGCCGTCCTTCATCCCCGAGGAGTTCCAGACCAAGGAGTTCCCCGGCAACCGCTACGGCCGCACGCTGCACTTCGGCATCCGCGAGCACGCCATGGGCGCCATCCTCAACGGCATCGCCCTGCACGGCGGCACCCGCCCGTACGGCGGCACCTTCCTGGTCTTCTCCGACTACATGCGGCCCTCGGTGCGCCTGGCCGCGCTGATGAAGCTGCCGGTCACGTACGTGTGGACGCACGACTCCATCGGCCTCGGCGAGGACGGCCCCACCCACCAGCCGATCGAGCACCTGTGGTCGCTGCGCGCGATCCCCGGCCTCGACGTGGTGCGCCCGGCCGACGCCAACGAGACGGCGTACGCCTGGAAGACCGTGCTCAAGCACACCGACCGGCCCGCCGCCCTGGCTCTGACCAGGCAGAACCTGCCGGTCGTCGAGGGCACCAGCGCCGAGGGCGTGGCCCACGGCGGTTACATCCTGCGCGAGGCCTCCGACGGCCAGCCCAAGGTCATCCTCATCGCCACCGGCAGCGAGGTGGAGATCGCACTGGCGGGCCGCGAACTGCTGGAGGGCAAGGGCATCCCGACGCGGGTCGTGTCGATGCCGTGTGTCGAATGGTTCAAGGGGCAGGACATCGCATATAGGCAGACGGTTCTGCCTTCGTCGATCCGGGCTCGCGTCGCGGTCGAGGCCGGCATCGCGCTCGGCTGGCACGAGTTCGTCGGCGAATGCGGCGAAGTGGTCGGTCTCGAACACTTCGGTGCCTCCGCCCCGTACAAGACTTTGTACGAGCTTTTCGGGCTGACGGCGGAGCGCGTGGCGGCGGCGGCACATGCGAGCCTGGCCAAGCTTGGTCAGGAAAAGGGCGAGACGACGGGAAACTGAAGAAGAGATGAGCGAGATCCTCAAGAACCTGTCCGGCCAGGGCGTTGCCATCTGGCTCGACGACATCAGCCGTGAGCGACTGCGCACGGGCAACCTGGAGCAGCTGATCCGCGAGAAGAGCGTCGTCGGGGTGACCTCCAACCCGACGATCTTCGCCAACGCGCTCAGCAAGGGCGACGCCTACGCCTCCCAGCTCCACGACCTCGCCGTACGCGGCGTGGACGTGGGCGAGGCCGTGCGCGCCATCACCACCTACGACATCCGCTGGGCCGCCGACGTGCTGCGCCCCGTCTTCGACGCCACGGGCGGCGTGGACGGCCGCGTGTCGCTGGAGGTGGACCCGCGCCTGGCCCGCGAGACCGAGAAGACGGTCGCCGAGGCCCGGGCGCTGTGGTGGATGGTCGACAGGCCCAACCTGTTCATCAAGATCCCGGCCACGGTCGAGGGTCTGCCCGCGATCACGCAGGCGCTCTCGGAGGGCATCAGCGTCAACGTCACGCTGATCTTCTCCCTCGAGCGCTACCGCGCGGTCATGGACGCCTGGCTCGCCGGCCTCGAGGCGGCGCAGGCCAAGGGCCTCAACCTCGCCACGATCGAGTCGGTGGCCTCGTTCTTCGTCAGCCGCGTCGACACCGAGATCGACAAGCGGCTCGACAAGCTGGGCAAGCCGGAGCTGAAGGGCAAGGCGGGCATCGCCAACGCGCGCCTGGCCTACGCGGCGTACGAGGACGTGATGAACTCCGAGCGCTGGCAGCGCCTGCGCTCGGCGGGCGCCCGTCCGCAGCGGCCGCTGTGGGCCTCGACCGGCGTCAAGAACCCCGACTACTCCGACACCATGTACGTCGACCAGCTCGTCGCGCCCGGCACCGTCAACACGATGCCGGAGAAGACGCTCGACGCCACGGCCGACCACGCCAACGTCACCGGCGACACGGTCCGGCCCTTCTACGAGCAGGCCTGGAACACCATGGCCGCGCTCAAGGAGGCCGGCATCGACTACGACGACGTGGTGAAGGTGCTGGAGGACGAGGGCGTCGAGAAGTTCGAGGCGTCCTGGAACGAGCTGCTCGAGAGCGTCACCAAGAACCTGGTTCCGTGATGGAGGTGCTCTACCGCGAGGAGGGGGTGGCCTCGGCCGCTTCCTCCGTCGCGGGGCGCCTCGTCGCCGACGGCGTGCCCGCGCGGCTCGCCGCCGGCGACCCCACGCTGTGGGGTGAGGACGCCGAGCGGGAGGCGGCGGTCAGGCTCGGCTGGCTGACCCTGCCCCGCTACTCTCGCGAGCTGCTGCCCGTGCTGGGCGGGCTCGTCGAGCGGGCCCGCGCCGCGGGCCTGACCAACGTGGTGCTGGCCGGGATGGGCGGCTCGTCGCTGGCGGCGGAGGTCATCTGCGCGACCGCCGACGTGCCGCTCACCGTGCTGGACACGACCGACCCGGGGCAGGTGCGGCGCGCGCTGAGCGAGCAGCTCGACGCCACGGTGGTGGTCGTGGCCGGCAAGAGCGGCTCGACCGTGGAGACCGACTCCCTGCTGCGGATCTACGAGCGGCTGTTCACCGACGCGGGCCTGGCCCCCTCCGGCCGCGTCGTGGTCGTCACCGACCCGGGCTCGCCGCTGGAGAAGCGGGCCGTGGAGGCCGGTTACGAGCTGGTGCTCGCCCAGCCGGACGTCGGCGGCCGTTTCTCGGCGCTGTCGGCGTTCGGGCTGGTGCCCAGCGCGCTGGCGGGCGCCGACGTGGCGCGGCTGCTCGACGAGGCCGGGGAGGTGCTGCCGCTGCTGTCGCGCGACACCGGCAACCCCGGGCTCGACCTGGGCGCCGCGCTCGGCGGCGCGGCGCTGGCCGGGCGCGACAAGCTGCTGCTGGAGGACCAGCTCTCGGCCATCACCGGGCTGCCCGACTGGATCGAGCAGCTCGTGGCCGAGTCCACCGGCAAGCAGGGCAGGGGGCTGCTGCCCGTCGTGGGCGCCGACCCCAACGAGAGCGGCGACGAGCTGGTCGTCGCCATCGAGACCGACGTCGGGGACGTGCGCGTGGACGGGCCGCTGGGCGCGCAGTTCCTGGTCTGGGAGTACGCCACCGCCCTCGCGGGGCTGCTCCTGGAGATCAACCCGTTCGACCAGCCGAACGTGGCCGAGTCGAAGGCGAACACCGCGGCGCTGCTGGCCCTGCCCGACCTGCCGACCGGCGCGCCGTCGTTCGTGGACGGGCCCGTCGAGGTGTACGGCGCGGCCACGGCCCGGGACCTGCCCGGGCTGTTCGCCGAGTTGCTGAACGCGATACCGGCGGACGGCTATCTGTCGATCATGGCCTTTCTGGACCGGATGGCGGCCTTCGACGCCCCGGTGCCCGACGGGGCCGACTTCGAGCAGATGACCGACGCCTGGATGATGGCCGACCCGGCGACGCTGCGGGCGCTGCTCGCGCTGCGCACGAACCGGCCGGTGACGTTCGGGTGGGGCCCGCGCCTGCTGCACTCGACGGGGCAGTACCACAAGGGCGGGCCGCAGAACGGGGTGTTCCTGCAGATCACCGGGGCGGTGGCCGAGGACGTGACGGTCCCCGGCCGGCCGTACACGCTGGGGCGGCTCCAGCTGGCCCAGGCGCTCGGCGACCTGGGGGCGCTCGAGACCCGCGGACGGCCCGCCGTACGACTGCATTTGACCGATCGCGCGGCGGGCGTCGCGCGTTTGCTCGCAGCAGCACAGGAGGCTTGACATGACTGACCCGGCAGCACCCGTGGAGGAGGCCGTCGCGGCCGCCGTCGCGGGCACCGCCACCACCGAGGAGGTGGCCGCCGCCAACCCGCTGCGCGATCCGCGCGACAAGCGGCTGCCGCGGGTTGCGGGACCGTGCGTGATGGTGTTGTTCGGCGTGACGGGCGACCTGGCCAAACGCAAGCTGTTGCCGGCGATTTACGACCTGGGCAACCGGGGGCTGCTGCCGCCCGGCTTCTCGCTGGTCGGCTTCGCCCGGCGCGATTGGAAAGACCAGGATTTCGCCCAGTTGACGCACGACGCCGTCAAGGCGCACGCCAGGACGCCCTTCCGCGAGGAGGTCTGGAAGCAGATCCGCGAGGGCATCCACTTCGTGCCAGGCGAGTTCTCCGACGACGGGGCGTTCGACGCGCTGGCCATGGCGCTGGCGGAGATCGACGAGACCCGGGGCACGGGCGGAAACTACGCGTTCTACCTGTCGGTGCCGCCGAAGTTCTTCCCCGTGGTGGTGGAGCAGCTCAAGCGGACCGGGCTGGCCGACGCGCCCGACGGGTCGTGGCGCCGCGTGGTCATCGAGAAGCCGTTCGGGCACGACCTCAAGTCGGCCCACGAGCTGAACGAGATCACCAACTCGGCCTTCCCGGAGAGCTCGATCTTCCGGATCGACCACTACCTGGGCAAGGAGACCGTCCAGAACATCATGGCGCTGCGGTTCGCCAACAACCTCTACGAGCCCATCTGGAACCGCGGCTTCGTCGACCACGTGCAGATCACCATGGCCGAGGACATCGGCATCGGCGGGCGCGCGGGCTACTACGACGGCATCGGCGCGGCCCGCGACGTGATCCAGAACCACCTGCTCCAGCTCCTCGCGCTGGTCGCCATGGAGGACCCGACCTCGTTCGATGCCTCGGCGCTGCGGCGGGAGAAGGAGAAGGTGCTCAAGGCCGTGCGGCTGCCGGCCAACCTGGCGCTGAACACGGCGCGGGGCCAGTACTCCGCCGGCTGGCAGGGAGGCGAGAAGGTCGTCGGCTACCTGCAGGAGGAGGGCATCTCGCCCGAGTCCACGACCGAGACGTACGCGGCCGTCAAGCTGGAGATCGCCAACCGCCGCTGGGCGGGCGTGCCGTTCTACCTGCGCACCGGCAAGCGGCTGGGCCGCCGGGTAACGGAGGTGGCCGTGGTGTTCCAGCGGGCGCCACACCTGCCGTTCAGCAAGGACGACACCGAGATCCTGGGCCAGAACGCGCTGGTGGTGCGGGTCCAGCCGGACGAGGGCATCACCGTGCGGTTCGGCTCGAAGGTGCCGGGGACCGCCATGGAGGTCCGGGACGTCTCCATGGACTTCGCCTACGGCGAGTCGTTCCTGGAGTCGTCACCGGAGGCGTACGAGCGGCTGCTGCTCGACGTGATGATCGGCGACCCGCCGCTCTTCCCGCACCAGCGGGAGGTCGAGCTGTCGTGGACGATCCTCGACCCGATCGAGGAGTTCTGGGCCACGCAGGGCCAGCCCGAGCCCTACGAGGCCGGTTCGTGGGGGCCGCCGTCGGCGGACGCGATGATGGCCCGCGACGGCCGCGTGTGGAGGAGACTCTAAAGTGACTACCTTCATGCTGTCGGACACGACGGCTGGGAAGATCTCGGCGCAGTTCACGCACCTGCGCCACCAGATGGGCGCGCCCGCCATCGGCATGGTGCTGACGCTCGTGGTGGTCTGCGAGGAGCGCCACCAGTACGACGCGCTGCGCGCAGCCACCGACGCGGCCCGCGAGCACCCGTCGCGCATCATCGTCGTGATCAACCGTGAGGCCGACGAGCCGATCAGGCTGGACGCGGAGCTGCGCATCGGCGAGTCCACGCCGGGCGAGGTCGTGGTCCTGCGCCTGTACGGCGAGCTGACCCAGCACGCCGACTCCGTGGTCAGCCCGCTCCTGCTGCCCGACACGCCCGTCGTGGTGTGGTGGCCGGGCGCGGCGCCCGACGTCCCGGCCAAGGACGCGGTCGGCGCCCTCGCGCAGCGCCGGATCACCGACGCCAGGGGTTTCGACGACGGCGGGGTCAAGTCGCTGGTGACCAGGGCCAAGGGATACTCCCGCGGCGACACCGACCTGTCCTGGGCCCGGCTGACGCCGTGGCGCAGCCTGCTGGCGGCCGCGTTCGACCAGCCGGTGGGCAAGGTCCGCAAGGGCGTGGTGGAGGCCTCTCCCGGCAACCCGAGCGCGCCGCTGCTGGCCGCCTGGCTGTCGGACCGGCTCGGCGCCCCGATCAAGGTCGTCGACTCCTCCGGCCCCGGGCTGACGGCCGTCCGCCTGCAGCTCAACGACGGCGACCTGGCCGTGGTGCGGCACGACGCCCGCCTGGCCACGCTGTCGCGGCCGGGCCAGCCCGACCGGAACGTGGCCCTGGCCCGGCGCCAGACCGCCGAGCTGATGGCGGAAGAGCTGCGCAGGCTCGACCCCGACGAGATCTACGAGGCCGCGGTCAAGCGGTTCGCCCGCACGTACAAGGGATGACGTGGGACCGCAGTGGCTGAGAAAGTAGTACCTGTGAGCGTTCCCAGCGTGGTCGTCCACCGCGACGCCGATGTCCTGGCCAATGCCGTGGCGGCACGGATCATCACCCGCCTGGTCGACGTGCAGTCGGCCAAGGGGTCGGCCTCGATCGTGCTCACGGGCGGCACGGTCGGCATCGCCACGCTGGCGGCGATCGCCGCGACCCCCGCCCGCGACGCCGTCGACTGGCGCCGGCTGGACATCTGGTGGGGCGACGAGCGCTTCGTGCCCTCCGGCGACAAGGAACGCAACGAGACCGGCGCCCGGGAGGCCCTGCTCGACCACGTGGACGTCAACCCGGAGCGGGTCCACGTCATGCTCGGCCCCGACTCGGGCCTGACGGCCGAGGAGTCGGCCGAGTCCTACGCGGCCGAGCTGCGCAGGGCGGCCCGGCCGGAGGACCACGGTCCCGTGCCCGGCTTCGACGTGATGCTGCTCGGCATGGGGCCCGACGCGCACGTGGCGTCGCTGTTCCCGGGCATGCCCGCGCTGTACGACACGCGCCCGGTGGTGGCCGTCCACGGCGCGCCGAAACCGCCGCCGACCCGCATCTCGCTGACGCTGCCCGCCATCCAGTCCTCGCGCGAGGTCTGGGTGGTGGCGGCCGGTGAGGAGAAGTCGGGCGCCGTCCGGCTGGCGCTGTCGGAGTCGGGGCATGTCCAGGTGCCCGCTTCGGGTGCCAGAGGGCGGGCGCGCACGCTGTTCCTGCTGGACCGGGCGGCGGCGAGCAAGATCCCGCCGGAGCTCGGGCGCATCTCGTCCCCCTGAGGCCGTGATTCCGGGCCCTGATTCCAGGCCCGGATTCCGGGCCCTGATTTCGGGCCCTGATTTCGGGCCCTGATTTCGGGCCCTGATTTCGGGCCCTGATTTCGGACAGGGCGGGGGCCGCGCGGTTCCCGCCCTGTGTCGTCCCTACCCGGCCAGCTGGTCGATCTCCTCGATCAGCGCCTGCTTGCGCTCCTCGGCCAGGTACGACGCCCGCACGCCGTTCCTGGCCAGCTGGGCCAGCTCGGACTTGCCGAAGCCGAAGGCGCGGGCCGCGGCCCGGTACTCGTCGGCCAGCGTCGTGGCGAACATGGGCGGGTCGTCGCTGTTCAGCGTCACGTACAGGCCCTCTTCCAGCATCCGCGGCAGCGGGTGCCCGGCGAGGTCGGCGACCTGGCCGGTGCAGACGTTCGAGGTGGGGCAGACGTCCAGCGGGAGCTGGGTGTCGCGCAGGTGGGCGACCAGGCGCGGATCGGCGAGGCAGTTGATGCCGTGGCCGATGCGTTCGGCGCCGTAGCCCTCGATGACCTCCCAGATCGTCTCGGGGCCGGACATCTCGCCGCCATGCGGGACGCTGTGGAGGCCGGCGGCGCGGGCCGCCGAGAACGCCGATCGGTACGCGTCCCGATATTTCGGGCGCTCCTGCTCGATGCCGCCGATCCCGAAACCTACCAGCGCGGCGGGAGGTTCCTGGAGCGCGTGCTCCACGGTCACCTTGGCGGCCTCCTCGCCGTACTCGCCGGGGATGTCGAAGATGTACGCCATCTCCACCCCGTGATCGGCCAGCGAACGGGCGGCGGCCAGGTCAAGGGCCTCCGTCACCTCGCGCATGGGCATGCCGACGATGTGGTGGGCATACGGCGTCACCTGGAGCTCCACGTAACGGGCGCCCTGCGGGGCCAGGTCGCGGGCCAGGCCGAGGACGAGGGTCGCCACGTCCTCCGGCTCCCTGACGAGCGCGTTGACGGCCCGGTACACCTGGGCGAAGTGCGGGAAGTCGCGGAAGGTGTAGAAGCGGCGCAGCTCTTCCTCGCTGGTGGGGACCGTGCTGCCGGGGTGGCGGCGGGCGAGTTCGAGCACGGTGGGGACCGAGGCCGAGCCGATCAGGTGCACGTGGAGCTCGACCTTGGGGAGCGCGTCGATGAAGGCGTCGATGGTGGCGTCGATGGTCATGGCGACGACCATACGAGCGATATTTCCCGAAAAAATAGCCTTCATGAGGAAATCTCACAGAAGATTGTCAGGATCGGCGGCTGGGATAGGGTTGAAGGCGTGACCAACGCCGAAGCGTACGATCGCGGCTTCGCCCAGCTGAGCTCCCACACCGTCGGCCCCCTCCTCGACCGGGCGTGCGCGCCCCGGCTGCTCGACATCGGCTGCGGCACCGGCGTGGTCACCTCCGCGGCGCTCGCGTTAGGCGCCGAGGTCACGGCCGTGGACGCCGATCCCGGCATGCTCGAGCTGACCGCGCGCCGCCACCCGTACGCGACGATCCGCCGGGCCGCACTCCCCGAGCTCCCCTTCGACGACGGGGAATTTGACGCTATAGCCGGAAAGTTCGTCATCAATCATGTGCCCGACACGGCCAGGGCCCTCAAGGAGCTCCACCGCGTGCTGCGTCCCGGCGGCACCATCGCGCTGACCTGGTGGAAGTCCGACGAGATGACCGCCACCAACGTCTTCGCCGACGCCATCGCCGCCGCCGGGGTCCCCTACGAGCCGCCGGCCCGGCCGTTCACCGGCAACGACACGCCGCGGCGCTTCACCGAGCTGCTGGAGGCGGCGGGGTTCGAGGCGGCGGCGGTCGATCCGGTGCGCTGGCACCACCGGGTCGATCTGGCCACCTGGTGGGACGACATCGTGCAGGCGGGCGGCCCGCGCTTCGCGATGATCTCCAGGCAGCCGCCGGAGACCTTCGAGCGGATCAGGGCCTGCTACACCCGGCTGGCGGCCCCGTACGAGCGGGAGGGCTTCCCCGTGTGCGCCTACCTGGCGCACGCCGCCCGGTCAGGCCTTTGACCAGGCGGTCACCAGCGGCATCAGCACCCCGTCGACCGACTCGGCCACGAACTCCGCTCCGAACGGAGGCCCCGCGAAGATCATCCGATGCCAGACCAGCGCCTCGGCGAGCGTGAAGAGCCGCCCGGCGTCGACGGGCCCGGACAGTTCCCCGCGCTCGGCGGCCCGCTCCAGCAGGGCTTGCACGTCGTCGAGGTCCTTGGTGGGCATGTGCGCGCGCAGGGTGCGCGCCAGCTCCTGGTTGGACACCAGCGTCGAGGACAGGCCGATGACGAGCGTGTGCTTGCGCTCCACCGTCTGGCACAGCCCGCGGAAGATGGAGACCAGGTCGCCGCGGAGCGACCCGGTGTCCTCGCCCGCGGGCGCGTCCATGTCGAAGCGCCGGCAGATGACGTCGACCACCAGCTCGGGCTTGCCCGACCAGCGCCGGTAGATGGTGGCCTTGCTGGCCCTGGCCCGTTTGGCGATCTGGTCGACCGACATCCGGTCGTAGCCGACCTCCGACAACAGCTCCATCGTGGCGTCGAGAATGGCCCTGTCGCGATCAGGGTCTAGTGGAGCCACGCACACGTCCTTCAGCTGTAGGCGATTTCATCGAATCGTACGCCCGTCAGTTCCGTCGACACGTCCCAGAGCCGCCTGGCGTCCGCTTCCGAGCGCGCCCTGTCCGACGGCGTGAGGCGCTTGAGCTTGGGGCCGATGAACTCGCCGCCGCGGACGTCGGGCGAGGTCGCGGCGTAGAGCGAGGGCACCGCCCCGGCCGCCGCCGACTTGAAGAACACGCCCATGAGGGGCTGTAGCAGCCCGAGCTTGACGATGTTCGTGGCGGTGGTGCCCGGGTGGGTGGCGACGCTGATGAGGCCCGTGCCGGCCCTCTCAGCGCGCCGTTGGAGCTCCAGGGTGAAGAGCAGGTTGGCGAGCTTGGAGCGTCCGTACGCGCCGAAGCGGCTGTATCCGCGCTCCAGGCCGAGGTTGTCGAAGTCGATCCTGCCCATGGCGTGGGCGTCGCTGGAGACGTTCACCACGCGGGCGGCGGGAGCGGCCAGCAGGAGCGGCAGCAGCAGGCCCGTGAGCGCGAAGTGGCCCAGGTGGTTGGTGCCGAACTGCATCTCGAAGCCGTCCTTGGTCTCCTGCCGCGCGATCATGCCGATGCCCGCGTTGTTGACCAGCAGGTCGAGCCGGTCGACGCCCTCGGCGAACCGCCTGACCGAGGCCAGGTCCGCGAGGTCGAGCCGGCCGTACTCGACCTCGCCGCCGGGAACCGCCCGCAGGATGTCCTCCACGGTCGCCTCGCCCTTCTCGGGCGAGCGCGCGGCGACGATGACGCGGGCGCCGTGCCTGGCCAGCTCCAGCGCGGTGGGGCGGCCGATGCCGCTGTTGGCGCCGGTCACGATGGCGGTCTTGCCGGTCAGGTCGGGGATGGAGTCGGGGGTCCAGCCAGTCATCGCCACTCCTCGGTCTGGGCGTTGGCTCATTGGTGTACGAAACCGTTTCGTACACCCTCACCCTAGCCCAATCTCTGCCGCGCGTGCCGCTCCTCGCGCCGGGCGACTTCCAGCCGCTGCTCGCTCTCGGTGAGCCTCTTGCGGGCCTTGGCCAGCTTCCGCTCCAGCAGCGCCACCCGCTCGGCGCGCTCGTCGTGCTCCCGCACGGCGGACTCCAGCGCCGCCTGCCACTCCCGGTGCGCGGCCTCGGCCTCCTCGCGTTCCCTGGCCCTCCTGGCCTCGGCCTCCTCGCGTTTCTTCGCCTCGTCCTCGGGGGACGGCCGCCTGGCGGGCCGCTCGCGCGGGACGGGGGCGGGGGCGAAGCCGCTGTAGCTGAGCGGCTTGACCAGGCAGCCCCGGCGCACCTGCGCGGCCGCGTCGGCGTCCACGATGGCGGACTCCAGCGTCTGGTCCACCTCGGCGGCCGCCGCGGGCGACAGGCCGCCCGCCTGTCTGACGAGCCTGCCCACCTTGCCCATGACGCCGGCGCGGCGCCGGGTCAGCTCGGCCAGCGCGTCGGCGTCCTGCTCCTGCCAGGCCGCGCGCAGCCGCTCCCCCACATCGAGCAGCTCGGCGAGCTCGTCGGGGCGCTCGCGGACGACCCGGTTCACGGCCCAGGCGGACACCGTGGGCTTGCGGAGCTTCGCTATCTCGCGGGCGAGCCCCGCCTCACCCGCGTCCTTGGCCGCGCGGGCCTCGGCCTCGCGCGCGGCGGTGAACTCGGACGGCGGCAGCGCGTAGAGCCGGCCGGCCACCTCGTCAAGATCCACACAGGTCAAATACCCCACATCCGCTGGTTTGTAGCGCATAGTGGAGGCAGTGGCAGTCGAACGGAGGCCCCCGTGTTCGAACGCTTCACCGACCGTGCGCGACGGGTCGTCGTCCTCGCCCAGGAGGAGGCGCGGATGATGAGCCACAACTACATCGGCACGGAGCACATCCTGCTCGGCCTGATCCACGAGGGCGAGGGGCTGGCCTCGCTGGTGCTCGACGGCTGTGGCGTGGAGCTCGACCACGTACGCGCCTTCGTCGAACGCGAGGTGGGCCACGGCGCCAAGTCGCCCAGCGGGCACATCCCCTTCACGCCGCGCGCCAAGAAGGTCCTCGAACTGTCACTGCGCGAGGCCCTGCAGCTGCGCCACAACTACATCGGCACCGAGCACATCCTGCTCGGGCTGATCAGGGAGGGAGAGGGGCTGGCGGCCCAGGCGCTGGTGGACGCGGGCGCGGACCTGGCGGACGTACGGCAGCGCCTGCTCGACCGCGTGGGCCGCGGCTCCAAGGAGCGACCCACCGAGATGTTCTTCGCCGGCGGCTCCGTGCTGGGCGAGCGGCTCACCCGCATCGAGGAGAGCCTGGAGCGCATCGAACGCCACCTGGGCATCCGGCCGCAGGCCGACAAGCGGCCGGAAGAGCCGCCGCGCGAAGAGGGTCTAGGCTGAGACCATCGTGCCGACCGGCAGCCTGCCCTCCATCACCCCGGGGTCCTCGGTGTAGCCGAGCGTGGCGCCCAAGGAGATCAGCAGCCTGCGCATCCTGGCGTTGTCGGACAGCATGGTGGCCTTGACCTCGGCGTACCCCAGGTCGCGGGCGCTCCGCACGAGCATCCTGGCCATCGCCGTGCCCAGGCCGCGCCCCTGCCAGCGGTCCTCGACCAGGAAGGCCATCTCCGCGATGCCCGGGTCGGGGGTGAACATGAGGTTGGCCATCGCCACGACCTGCCCGTCGTGCCCGGCGACCAGCGAGAATCCCCTGCTCCTGTCGCACAGCCGGTCGAACGTGCGCGCCGGCAGCGCGGGCATCGAGGTGAAGTAGCGGAACCGGCGCGACTCGGGCGAGCACCTGTCGTGCAGGTCGCGCACGGCCTCGCGGTAGATCGAGGTGAGCGGCCGGACCGTGATCTCGACGCCGTCGGAGAGCTTGATCGCGCGCTCGGCGGCGCTCGTCTCCGCGGGCTGGGCGAGCCTGGCGAAGGAGGCCGCCCTGGCCGCCTCGGTCAGCGTGAACGGCAGCTCCGCGCGGCGCAGCCGGACCGCCCGCCTGGGGGCCACGGGGACGACGAGCTGGGTCGGGTCGGGAAGATCACTCACCGCTTCACCATAGATCCACCTGGCGTCGTCCGCGCGCAGCAGCTCGGCCAGGAGCTCGGGCAGCCGCCACGGCATGGAACGCAGCCTGGAGGCCAGCAGCAGCGCCCTGGTGGGCTCGTCGGTCAGCTCGTGGGCGGTGGCGGGGACCACCTGGACACGGCGGCCGCCGGCCGCCTCCAGCGCCTCGCGCACCGTCTCGGGGTTGGCGGGGATGTCGGCGACGAACTCGTCGACGGTGCCGTCCGCGTCGGACTGCACGCTCAGGCCGAGGATGTTGCCGCCCCTGGCCGCCAGGGCCGCGGCGAGTGAGGCCAGCCGGCCGGGTCGCTCGTCCACCGTGGTGCGGATGCGCAAGAATCCCATGGCTTGAGCATGCCTGGCAGCTGTTACACGACCGCTAACGATGTGTTTCATCGCGTATTTCGTCGCGAGATGATGCGATTTATCCCCATATTTCCCTCCATCGCCCCCTCCGCACCCCCACCTCCGCACCCCCTCCGCACCCTCGGCCTCCGCACCCCCTCCGCACCCTCGGCCTCCGCACCCTCGGCCTCCGCGCGCCCGCCTCCGCGCGCCGGCCGCGATGCGACGACGCGCCATGGCCACCTGGGCGGCCCCCGGACCGGGCCTCGTCAGGGGGCGGAGGTCGCACCACCGCACGGCCCGACGCCGACCGCTCCATCGCGCTCGTAGCCGTCGACCGGCCGAAGATCCGGCCGTCCCGCACGGTGAGGGCGCCGATCGCGAAGGGCGCCCCGTTCGAGCGGTGAGACCCGGCCGCTCCCCGAGCGCGGCGAGGACGCCGTCCTGGGCCCGTCAGCAGTCCGGGAGCCGCCCCGCTTGTCGCAGGTCACCGGGCCGGGCGGGAAGATGTACGGCGGGCTCGGAGCGCGCGAGCCGGATCCACCACAGAAAGGAACCCCATGAACATCCTCTTCCGAGGGGGCCGCGTCTTCACGCCGGGCGGCGTGCGGGACGAGGCCGTGCTGGTGAGCGACGGCGTGATCGCCGCGGTGGGGCCGGAGGGCGAGCTGGCCCGCCAGGCGCCGTCCCACGAGACGGTGGATCTGGAGGGTGGCCTGCTGGTGCCCGGCTTCACGGATGCGCACATGCACCCGGTCCAGGCGGGCCTCGAGCGGGCAAAGTGCGACTTGTCAGAAGATTTCGGCCTTGACGCCTACATAGCCGTGATAGCCGACTATGCCGCGAAAAATCCGGCTAAAGAGTGGATCGATGGCGGCGGCTGGGACATGTCGGCGTTCCCGGGCGGCCTCCCCCACCGCGACCAGCTCGACTTCCTCGACCGTCCCGCGTACCTCATCCAGCGCGACCACCACGCCGCCTGGGTCAACACCCGGGCCCTCCAGCTGGCCGGCATCACCAAGGACACGCCGGACCCCGCCGACGGCCGCATAGAGCGCGACGCCGCGGGCGAGCCCACCGGCGTGCTGCACGAGGGCGCGATGGACCTCGTCGGCCTGCTCACCCCGCGCCCGACCGCCCAGGACCTGGACGACGCGCTGGAGGACGCGCAGCGGCACCTGTTCTCGCTGGGCATCACCGGCTGGCAGGACGCCATCGTGGGCTCCTACGCGGGCTCCCAGGACCAACTGCCCACCTACCTGTCCGCGGCCCGCTCAGGCAGGCTCAGGGCGCGTGTGGTGGGCGCGCTGTGGTGGGACAGGACGCGCGGCCTGGACCAGATCGAGGAGCTGGTCGAACGCCGTGCCGCCGCCGAGGGCCTCGACCGGTTCAGGGCCACCTCGGTCAAGATCATGCAGGACGGCATCACGGAGAATTTCACGGCGGCCACCCTGGAGCCGTACTGCCTCTGCGGCGGCACGGGCCTGTCGTACGTGGACCCGTACAAGCTCAAGGAGTATGTCGCCGAGCTGGACCGGCTCGGCTTCCAGGTGCACTTCCACGCCATCGGCGAGCGGGCCGTGCGCGAGGCCCTGGACAGCTTCGAGGGCACCGACCCCGGCAACCGCCACCACATCGCCCACCTGCAGATCATCGAGCCGTCGGACGTGCCGCGCTTCGCCGCCCTGGGCGTCACGGCCAACCTGCAGCCGCTGTGGGCCACTCACCACGCCCAGATGGACGAGCTGACCCTGCCGTACCTCGGGGAGCCGCGCTCGTCGTGGCAGTACCCGTTCGCGGACCTGCTGGCGCACGGCACCCGCTTCTGCGCGGGCAGCGACTGGCCGGTCTCCAACGCCGACCCGCTGCAGGGCATGCACGTCGCGGTCAACCGCACGGAGCCCGGCGGCTCGGTGCACGCGGACTACCCGACCGCGCAGACCCCGTTCCTGCCCGGCCAGCGCATCGATCTGGCCGCCGCCATGACCGCGTACACGGCGGGCTCGGCCTGGATCAACCGCTCCCCGGCCGGCGCCGTCGAGCCGGGCCGCCCGGCCGACCTGGTGGTCCTGGACCGCGACCCGTTCGAGCTCGCGCCGGGCGAGATCTGGACGGCGCGGGCGCGCCTGACGTTCGTGGACGGCGACCCCGTCCACGAACGCTGAGCGGCCATGTAAACGGCGAAAGGGCCTCGGAGAACCGAGACCCTTTCGCCGAACCCAGCCACTACCAGGGGGACTTGTTGTTCCTCAGGCGCTCCAGTGCCTCCTCGAGGATCGCCTTGCCGTCCTTGTCGCTCCTGCGCTCCTTCACATAGGCAAGATGCGTCTTGTACGGCTCGTTCTTCGGTGGGGCAGGCGGGGCCGACTCGTCCTGTCCGGCAGGGAGGCCGCAACGTGGGCAGTCCCAATGCTCGGGAACCGCCGCGTCGCTGGCGAAACTGGGGCGCGTCTCGTGCATGTTGGCGCACCAGAACGAGACCCGCACTCTCGGAGCTGCCTCGCCGCGCTCGGCCTCCCCCATAGGGCCGGCGCCGACTCGGCTGCCACGGATCGCGTTGCCACTACCCACGGATGAACTCCTCGCTCGATCGCCCCGCGCGCAGGCACGGGGGGAGAATCACTGTCACGCGTTAACTTGTTTGCTCAGGGCTTCATGAGAAGGCCGAGAGCGATGATGCAGACGAACCAGATCGTGCCGGTGATGATCGTCAGCCGGTCGAGGTTGCGCTCCACCACCGAGGAACCACCGAAGTTCGACGAGAAACCGCCGCCGAACATGTCAGACAAGCCGCCACCCTTGCCCTTGTGGAGCAGCACGAGCAGGATCATGAGACCGCTCGCCAGGATGAGGGCGATGGAGATTCCGATTTCCACGGTATGCCTGTTCCTTCAATGCTTTGTTACGCGTGACGATTCAGACTTGCCTTCTGAGGGTACGGCCTGTTGTCAAGTCGCACCCCCAGAACGACTCAGTTAGCCTGGCATATCGGAGAAACGGCAGATCTTCGCGAACTCCCCGGCGTCGATGCTGGCACCGCCCACGAGCGCGCCATCGACATCGGGTTGAGCCATGATCCCCGCGATATTGCCCGACTTGACCGAGCCTCCGTAAAGGATACGGATCCCGGCGGCCACTTCGGAGTCGTAGAGCTCCGCGAGTCTGACTCGCAGCGCGCCACAAACCTCCTGGGCGTCCTCCGGGGTGGCCACCTCACCGGTGCCGATCGCCCACACCGGTTCGTAGGCCACCACTATCGATTTTGCCTGCTCGGCGCTGATTTTGCGCAGCGCGCCGTCGAGTTGTCCAAGACTGTGCGCGATGTGGCCGCCCTCTTGACGCACGGACAGCCCCTCCCCGACGCACAGGATCGGGGTGAGCGAGTGCCGGTAGGCGGCCTGCACCTTGGCGTTGACCAGGTCGTCGTCCTCGTGGTGGTACTGCCTCCGCTCCGAGTGGCCGATCACCACGTAGGTGCAGCCGAGCTTGGCCAGCATGGCGCCCGAGATCTCACCGGTGTAGGCGCCGCCCTCGTGCTGCGACAGGTCCTGGGCGCCGTACACGATCCTCAGCTTGTCGCCGTCGACCAGCGTCTGCACGCTGCGCAGGTCGGTGTACGGCGGCAGGACGGCGACCTCGGCCTTGTCGAAGTCCTTGTCGTTGAGTGCGAAGGCCAGCTTCTGGACCAGCGCGATGGCCTCGAGGTGGTTGAGGTTCATCTTCCAGTTGCCGGCGATGAGCGGCTTGCGCGTGCTCATAGGTTGCTCAGTCCTCCAGGGCCTCGAGTCCGGGGAGGGCCTTGCCCTCAAGGTATTCGAGGCTGGCCCCGCCACCGGTGGAGATGTGCGAGAAACCGTCCTCGGGGAGCTCCAGCTTCCGCACGGCCGCCGCCGAGTCGCCGCCGCCCACCACGGTGAAGGCCCCTTCGGCGCTGGTACGGGCGATCAGCGCCTCGGCCACCGCCCTGGTGCCGCCGGAGAACGCGTCGAACTCGAACACGCCCATGGGGCCGTTCCAGAAGACGGTCCTGGCGTCGGCCAGCTTCGAGGCGAACAGCTCGCGCGTCCTGGGCCCGATGTCGAGCCCCTCCCGGTCCGCCGGGATCTCGGTGGCCGCGACCACGTCGTGCTCGGCGTCCGGCCCGAACGAGACCGCCGCCAGCACGTCGACCGGCAGCACGAGGTCGACGCCGCGCTCGGCGGCCGTGTTGAGGAAGCCGCGCACCTGGTCGAGCTGGTCCTCCTGGAGCAGCGACTTGCCGACCTCGTAGCCCTGGGCCTTGAGGAACGTGTACGCCATCCCGCCGCCGATCAGCAGCCGGTCGACCTTGGTCAGCAGGTTGGCGATGACACCGAGCTTGTCGGAGACCTTGGCGCCGCCCAGCACCACCACATAGGGCCGCTCGGGGCTCTCGGTCAGCTTCTTCAGCACCTCGACCTCGGCCACGACCAGCCCGCCCGCCGCGTGCGGCAGCAGCTTGGGCACGTCGTAGACGCTGGCGTGCTTGCGGTGCACCGCGCCGAACCCGTCGCCCACGTAGAGCTCGGCCAGCCCCGCCAGCTTCCCGGCGAACGCGGCCCGCTCGGCGTCGTCCTTGGACTCCTCGCCCGGCTCGTAGCGCAGGTTCTCCAGCAGCGCGACCTCGCCGCCCTGGAGCGTTTCAACCGTGCCATGGGCGCTGTCGCCGACCACGTCGGTCGCGAACGCCACCTCCTGGCCCAGCAGCTCGCCCAGCCGCCTGGCCACCGGCCTGAGCGAGTATTTCGGGTCGGCCTTGCCCTTGGGCCTGCCCAGATGGGCACAGACGACGACCTTGGCGCCCCGTTCCACCAGCGCCTTGATCGTCGGCACCGACGCCCGGATGCGGCCGTCGTCGGTGATCGTCTCCCCGTCGAGGGGGACGTTGAGGTCGACGCGCACAAGCACGCGCCGCCCCTTCACGTCGAGCTCGTCGAGCGTGCGCATGCTCATGCTCCTGTTCATTGCCTCCGCTCCGCGGAGGCGGGCTCGGTCGCTTCGAGCCGTCGCCTTCCCTCGTCGCTCCGGTCGCTTCGCTCCCGACGCTCCTCGGTCCAGGCGACGGCGCTCCCTCGCGAACACATGGGCCCCACCCCCACGGCGGCGGCTTGTTCGCTCTGAGCCGTTGCCCTCCCTCACCGGGCAAGGCAACGGCGTTCCCCCACGGACTCGGTGGGTCAGAGGTCGCGGCCGACCAGCTCGATCAGGTCGGCGAGGCGGTTGGAGTAGCCCCACTCGTTGTCGTACCAGCCGACGACCTTGACCTGGTTGCCGATGACCTTGGTCAGGCCGGCGTCGAAGATGCAGGAGTGCGCGTCGGTGACGATGTCGGAGGAGACGATCTGGTCCTCGGTGTAGCTGAGGATGCCCTTGAGCGGCCCCTCGGCGGCGGCCTTGACCGCGGCGTTGACCTCCTCGACGGTGACCTCGCGGCTGACGTCGACGGTGAGGTCGGTGGCCGAGCCGGTGGGGATCGGCACGCGCATGGCGAAGCCGTCGAGCTTGCCCTTGAGCTCGGGCAGCACCAGGCCGATGGCCTTGGCGGCGCCGGTGGAGGTGGGCACCACGTTGAGCGCGGCGGCGCGGGCGCGGCGCAGGTCGCCGTGCGGGCCGTCCTGGAGGTTCTGGTCCTGCGTGTACGCGTGGATGGTGGTCATCAGACCCTTCTCGATGGTGAAGGTGTCGTGAAGGACCTTGGCCATCGGCGCCAGGCAGTTGGTCGTGCAGGAGGCGTTGGAGATGATCGTGTGGCTGGACGGGTCGTAGCTCTTCTCGTTGACGCCCATCACGATCGTGACGTCCTCGTTCTTCGCCGGAGCGGAGATGATGACCTTCTTCGCGCCGTTCTCGGCGTGCACCTTGGCCTTGGTGGCGTCGGTGAACAGGCCCGTCGACTCCACGACCACGTCCACACCGAGGTCGCCCCAGGGCAGCTTGCCCGGGTCGCGCTCGGCGAAGACCTTGATCGCCTTGCCGTCGACCGCGATCTCGTCGCTCGTGGCCTTCACCTCGTAAGGCAGGCGGCCCAGGATGCTGTCGTACTTCAGCAGGTGGGCGAGCGTCGCGTTGTCGGTCAGGTCGTTGACCGCGACGATCTCGATGTCCTTGCCGCTGGCGGCGACAGCGCGCCAGAAGTTGCGACCGATGCGGCCGAAGCCGTTGACGCCTACGCGGATGCTCACGGGAACCGATCTCCTCGAAACCAGGTGGCGGGCTGAAACCTCAACCACGAACCCTATCGGACCTAAATTGGTTTAGACCACTGCAGGTCCCCGCATGTGAATCAGCGTTCCGGAGGCACGTTTTGCGAGGTTCGAGTAAAGTGCCCGACTCATCGATGTAAATTCGTGCATTCTCTGGGGGCTGAGATGTCACACAAGCGGTCCGGCCTGCTGCCCGGACTCATTGTAGGCGTACTATCTGCGCTGGTCAGCGCGGCAGTGCTGGGGGCGGCCGTGCTGTTCCAGACCCGCCTGCCCGCCGCCGTGATCGCCTTCGGCAACGGCCATCCGCTGTCGCTGGCCTCGTCTCTCGTGGTCGCGCTGATCGTCGCCCTGGCGATGGGCGCGGTACGGCCCCGCAGCATCCTCCTGATCCCCGTGGCCGCGCTGTACGCGGGCGGCGCCATGGCCGCGGGTCAGATCGCCGGCTCGTCGATCATGATCGGCTCCACCCTGCACACCCCGCCCGCCGAGCGCGGCCCCGCCGACCTGTCCGACATCACGCTGGACAACTTCTCCGCCGGCCTCCCCTACGCGCCCGCGCTCTACCGCGATCCGCTCTCGGTCTCGTGGGCGGCCTGGCTCTACATCGCCGTGGCCGCCCTCGCCGCGCTGCTCCTGCTGACCTTGCGCGTGGTACGGGTCCGCCGCGCCCAGAGGGCCCAGGCGGCCGAGGCGGAGTCGGAGTCGGCGGAGCCGGAGTACCGCGCCCCGTTCGAGCCCGCCCAGGCCCCCACCCCGAAGCCGACAACGGACCTGTTCACTCCCCGCAACCCCACCAAGGACTGACCACCCCCACCCCACCAGCCCCGGGCCCCACCCCCGCCCCACTGACAGGCACCTCGCGACCGTCCGCCGGCCCACCGCGACCGTCCGCCGGCCCACCGACAGGGCACACCCAGCCACTCCGCACCCCGCCGACCGACGCTCCCAACCGCTCGTCGGCCCACCCACCGGACGCCGACTCACCGGGCGCCGACCCACCAGGCGCCGACCCACCCAAGTGCCCAGCCAGCGCCCAACCCGGCGCCAACCAGCCAAGTGCTCCAACCAGCCGGTGGACGGCCTACGCACCCCGACCACCCGCCAACCCGGCCACCGGCACCTAACGAGCCAGCACGTCGCCTCTGGGCCCTCCTGCGCCGCGCACAGCCACCGCGAGTCCACGGCTCACGAGCCACCGGCACCCGGACCACCAACGCTGCAGCCACTGGCCGCCCACCAGGCACTCCAGCCCCCAGCCATCCACGCAACGCACCAGTCATCGGCCCCCGGCCAAGCCGACCACGGAGCCGGCCCAGAATGCGCGTCGTCACGGCGAGCAACCCGTGAGCCTTCACGACCGGCCATGACAGACGGCCACCCACGTCGGCGCGTGCGGCCCACCGTGCGCAGCCGTAAAGGATGGGCCTGAGGACCGGTGCGCGGCCGTAAGAGACGAGCTTGAAGCGCACACCGCAGGTGACCGGGCCCCCACCAGGCACAGCCGCGGCATCTGGAGATCTAGAAAGTCACGGGGCCAGCATGTCGACGGTGAGGTTGGCCTCGGTGTTGGGGATGCCCATGTCGGAGGCGCGCTTGTCGGCCATGGCCAGCAGCCGCCGGATCCGCCCCGCGATGGCGTCCTTGGTCAGCGGCGGGTCGGCGATCTGCCCCAGCTCCTCCAGAGACGCCTGCTTGTGCTCCACCCGCAGCCGCCCCGCCACCACCAGATGATCGGGCGCCTCGTCCCCGAGGATCTCCAGAGCGCGCTGCACCCGCGCCCCCGCCGCCACCGCCGCCCGCGCCGACCGCCGCAGGTTGGCGTCGTCGAAGTTGGCCAGCCGGTTGGCGGTGGCCCGGACCTCGCGGCGCATCCGGCGCTCCTCCCAGGCCAGCACGCTGTCGTGCGCCCCCAGGCGGGTGAGCAGCGCGCTGATGGCGTCGCCGTCGCGCACCACGACGCGGTCGACGCCGCGCACCTCGCGCGCCTTGGCGTGGATCTTGAGCCGCCGCGCCGAGCCCACCAGGGCGAGCGCCGCCTCCGGACCCGGGCAGGTGACCTCGAGCGACATCGAACGCCCCGGCTCGGTGAGGGAGCCGTGCGCGAGGAACGCGCCCCGCCAGGCGGCCTCGGCGTCGCAGGCGGCCCCCGCCACCACCTGGCGGGGCAGGCCGCGCACCGGGCGGCCGTGGTTGTCGATGAGGCCCGTCTGGCGCGCGAGCGCCTCGCCGTCGCGGTAGACCCGCACGACGTAGCGCGAGCCCTTGCGCAGGCCGGCGGGCGCGAGCACCAGCACCTCGGCCTTGTGCCCGAACACCTCGCCGATGTCCTTGATCAGTCGCCGTGCGGTGGCGTTCGTGTCGAGCTCGGCCTCGATCACGATCCGTCCGCCCACCAGGTGCAGGCCGCTGGCGAATCGCAGCAGCGTGGAAACCTCCGCCTTGCGGCAGCACGGCTTCAGCACCGGCAGGCGGCTCAGTTCGTCTTTCACCACACCTGTCATGGCCATGCGTTAGTCCTCTCCCCCATCAGACCGGCTCTCAGCAGTCTCTCGCACCTTCGCGCCACGCCGACCAGGATCAACGCTTCTGGAGGAAAATCTCGTCCAGGACGGAGGCAAGACGTCGTGGGTCATGCCTCGGCGAGCCGTCCGCGGCGGCCACGTCGGCCATCACGAGGCGTGCGCCGAGCGCCGCAGCGGCCTTGTCCAGCGCGCCGGGGTCGTCCACCACTCCGGTGTCGGCGAGCACGACGTCGATCGACAGGTCGGGAGCGTGCTGCCTGAGCACCTCCAGGTGTTGCTGGGGGGAGAAATCGTCCGTCTCACCCGGCTGGGGCGCCAGGTTGAGGGTCACGAGCCGCTTGGCCTTGGTCGAGTGCAGGGCCCTGGCCAGCTCGGGCACCTTGAGATGCGGCAGCACGCTGGTGAACCACGATCCCGGCCCGAACACCACCCAGTCGGCCTCCTGCACCGCCTCGACCGCCTCGGGCCGCGCGGGCGGGTCCTCGGGCACGAGCGAGATCGCCTGCACCCGTCCGGGCGTCAGCGCGCACGCCACCTGCCCGCGCACGGTCGATCTGACGCCGTCGAGCTCCACCTCGGCCACGATGTCGAGCGGCACCGACGCCATCGGCAGCACCCGGCCGTGCGCGCCCAGCAGGCGTCCGACCCAGTCGAGCCCGGCCACGGGGTCGCCGAGCAGCTCCCACAGGGCCACGATGAGCAGGTTGCCGACAGCGTGCCCGTGCAGCTCGCCCTCGCTGCGGAAGCGGTGCTGCACCACCTCGCTCCAGGTGCTGCCCCACTCGTCGTCGCCGCACAGCGCGGCCAGCGCCATCCGCAGGTCGCCGGGGGGCAGCACGCCGAGCTCGCGCCTCAGCCGCCCGCTGGACCCGCCGTCGTCAGCGACGGTCACCACGGCGGTCAACCGGTCGGTCACCATCCGTAAGGCGGACAGGGACGCGTAAAGCCCGTGCCCGCCGCCCAGAGCCACGACGTGCGGCCCGAACCCCGAGAACGTCCGCGTGTACGTCCCGCGCTCCGGCACCGGGTTGCCCGCGGCCGGCCGCGCGAGCCGCACCGGGCACACCTCACCCTCCGAGGCCAGGTCCGGGTTCTCCGCACGCCCCACACCGACCCCCTCGGAACCCGTACTCTCAGCACGCCCTTCGGAGCCTGGACCCACCGCGTCCGAGCGGGTCACAGCGCCGGGAAGATCACCGTCCGCCGACCGCGGTGAACCTGCTGCTGCGAAGCCTTCATCGGTCACTCCCGCCCCACATCCCGATGGCTCACCTGGACCTCCATCCCGCGGTCGCGCAGGCGGGCGCCGACCTGTTCGGCCATGGCCACGCTACGGTGCTTGCCGCCCGTGCAGCCCACCGCGAGCGTCGCGTAACTCTTGCCCTCGCGCGCGTATCCGGCCGCGACCACCTGCAGGACCTCCTCGTACGCGTCGAGGAACTCCTTGGCCCCCGGCTGCCCGAGGACGTAGTCGCGCACGGGCGCGTCGAGCCCGTTCATCGGCCGCAGGTCCGGCACCCAGTGCGGATTGGGCAGGAACCGGCAGTCGACCACCAGGTCGGCGTCCACCGGCAGCCCGTACTTGAACCCGAAGGACACGACGTTGAGCCGCAGCCCCGGCCGGTCCTCACCGCCGAAGTACGCGACGATCTTGTTGCGCAGGTCGTGGACGTTGTGCGACGAGGTGTCGATCACCAGGTCGGCGTTGGCCCTGACCTCCCGCAGGATCCCCCGCTCCCGGGTGATCCCGTCGACCAGGCGCCCCTCTCCCTGGAGGGGATGCGGCCTGCGGACGTTCTCGAACCTGCGCACCAGCTCCTCGTCGCTGGCCTCCAGGAACACCACCCGCACCCGCACGCCGCGCCCCTCGAGCTCCTCGATGGCCGCGTTGAGGTCGGTGGTGAAGGCCAGGCTGCGCACGTCGACGACGGCCGCCACCTTGTCGGCCGCCAGCTTGACCTTGCCCGCCTCCTCCGCCATCGCGAACAGCAGCCCGGGCGGCAGGTTGTCGATGACGAACCAGCCCAGGTCCTCGAGCGCTTTGGCGGCTGTGCTGCGTCCCGCCCCGGACATGCCGGTGACGATGACGAACGCCGGCTCGGTGCTCATTGCCTCTCTCCGTCCCGCACGCCCTGCCCGGGCGCGCCACCATGGCGGAGGCACCCGGACACGCCGTGGCATCCTGGCGAGATCATGGTGACTCTCCCTTCAGTGTCGACACGATGACCTCGGCGATGGACGGGCCGATGCCGGGAACCTCGCACATTTCCGCGGCAGTGGCCTCGCGTAGCTTCTTCACGGAGCCGAAGTGTTTGAGCAGCGCCTGCCTGCGCGCCGGCCCGAGGCCGGGCACGCCGTCGAGCGCGCTCTCCTTCACCGTCTTGGACCTCTTGGAACGATGGTAGGTGATGGCGAACCTGTGTGCCTCGTCCCGCACGCGTTGCAGCAGGTAGAGACCCTCGCTTGAACGAGGCATGATCACCGGCTGGTCATCGCCGGGCAACCACACCTCCTCCAGCCGCTTGGCCAGCCCGCACACGGACACGTCGTCGATGCCGAGCTCGTCGAGCGCCCGCTGCGCGGCGGCCGCCTGGGGACCCGCGCCGTCGACGACGACGAGGTTGGGCGGATAGGCGAACTTGCGCGGTTTGCCGGTCTCAGGGTCGATGGGGCCGTGGCCGGTGTCGTCGTCGGCGACCAGCTCGCCGGTGGCCGAGCGTTCCTCCAGGTAGCGGCGGAAGCGGCGCATGATCACCTCGTAGATCGAGGCGACGTCGCCCTCCTTCGTCTTGACGGCGAAGCGCCGGTATTCGCTCTTGCGCGCCAGCCCGTCCTCGAAGACGACCATCGACGCCACGACGTTCTCGCCCTGCAGGTGGGAGACGTCGTAGCACTCGACGCGCAGCGGCGCCTGGTCGAGGTCGAGCGCGTCGGCGATCTCCTGCAGCGCCTTGCTGCGGGTGGTCAGATCGCTGGCGCGGCGGATCTTGTGCTGCGCCAGCGACTCCTTGGCGTTGCGCTCGACGGTCTCCATCAGCGACTTCTTGTCGCCGCGCTGCGGCACGCGCACCTCGACACGGGCCCGGCGCTGCTCGGTCAGCAGCTCGGCGACCGCGTCGTTGTCGGGCGGCAGCGCGGGCACGAGCACCTCGCGCGGCATCGAGTCGGGGCTCGCCTCGGCATACATCTGGAGCAGGAACTGCTCGACCAGCTCGCCGGGGGAGGTGTCCTCGACCTTGTCGACCACCCAGCCGCGCTGGCCGCGGATGCGGCCGCCGCGCACGTAGAAGACCTGAACGGCGGCTTCGAGCGGGTCCTCGGCCAGCGCGATCACGTCGGCGTCGGTGCCCTCGCCGAGCACCACGGCCTGCTTCTCCAGCGCCCGCTGCAACGCCTGGATGTCGTCGCGCAGCCGCGCGGCGCGCTCGTACTCCTGCTCGCCGGCGGCCTCGCGCATCTCCTTCTCGAGACGCTTGATGAAGCGGCTGGTGTTGCCCGCCATGAAGTCGCAGAAGTCCTCGGCCAGCTCGCGGTGCTCCTCCGGGGTGACCCGACCGACGCACGGCGCCGAGCACTTGTCGATGTAGCCGAGCAGGCACGGGCGGCCGATCTGGCCGGCCCGCTTGAACACCCCCGCGGTGCACGTGCGCACCGGGAAGACCCGCAGCAGCAGGTCGACGGTCTCGCGGATGGCCCATGCGTGCGAATAGGGGCCGAAGTAGCGCGTGCCCTTGCGCTTGGCCCCGCGCATGACCTGCACGCGCGGGAAGTCCTCGCCCATGGTGACCGCGAGGTAGGGGTACGACTTGTCGTCGCGGTATTTCACGTTGAAGCGCGGGTCGAACTCCTTGATCCAGGAGTATTCGAGCTGCAGCGCCTCGACCTCGGTGCCGACGACGGTCCAGTCGACGTCGGCGGCCGTGGTCAGCATCGTCTGGGTCCGCGGGTGCAGCGCGGAGAAGTCGGCGAAGTACGAATTGAGCCGCTGGCGCAGGCTCTTGGCCTTGCCGACGTAGATCACCCGGCCGTGCGCGTCCCTGAACCGGTAGACCCCCGGGGAATCGGGGATCGAACCCGGCTTGGGCCGGAAACTCAAGGGGGTGCCCGCTGATCTCGCCACGTTCAAAGACTAGTAGCCCCCACCGACAAGGTTGCCCGCCGCGCCTTCCCACCAGGCGCGGCGGGCCCTCCCTGAACAGGGGCCCGCCTACGCGAGCGTGATCTGGTCGCCCTCGACCTTGATCTGCTGCGCGGGCAGCGGCTTGTCGGCCGGTCCGTCCTTGACCGAGCCGTCCGCGATGGCGAACTTGCTGTTGTGACACGGGCAGACGATCACCCCGTCCGAGACGCTGCCGACCGTGCACCCGTTGTGCGTGCACACGGCGCTGAACGCCTTGAACTCGCCCGAAGTGGGCTGCGTCACCACGATCTTCTGGTCCTTGAAGATCGTCCCGCCGCCGACGGGGATGTCGGCGGTCTTGGCCAGCGTCCCACCGGCTTGCGGCGCGCCGGACTGCGGGGCGCTCGACTCGGAGGCGGTGCCGGCGGACTGTGCGGTATCGGTGCCGCCGCCGCAGGCGGTGAGCGCCAGCGCGAGGCCGCCCGCACCGACGCTCGCGAACACTGCACGGCGACTCTGAAGGTCATCTCCCATGCGCTCACCCAACCGCACCTAGGTGAGAAATTCATGAGACGCGATCTACGCGAGCTTGATCTTGTCTCCGTCCACGGTGATCTTCTTCTCCTCAAGCGGCTCGCTCGCGGGCCCGTCCTTGACGGAGCCGTCGCTGATGTTGAACTTGCTGCCGTGACAAGGGCAGTTGATCGTCTTGTTCGCGACGGTGGCGACCGTGCAGCCCGCGTGGGTGCAGACCGCCGTGAACGCCTTGAACTCCCCGGCAGTCGGCTGCGTGACCACGATCTTCTCGTTCTCGAAGACCTTCCCACCGCCTTCGGGGATATCGGCCGTGTCAGCCAGCGCCTTGCCGCCGCCGCTCTTCGCCTCGGCCTTTTTCTTCTTCGGCGACGACGACTCCTCGGCGGGCTCCTCCGCCGGCGGCTCCGCACTCGCCTCCGTCGTCGGCGAGCCGTAGCTCGCACACGCCGTCAGAACCGCCGCGAGCCCGGCGCCGCCGGCGCCGAGCATCATCGCCCGGCGAGTCGTTTCCGTCATGGTGTGTTCCTCCCAGATTGGCTTTCACTTCAGGTACGGCCAGCGCCCTCGCGCCGGTTCAGCGTGCCCGAGCCCAATCCGGTTCTCTACGCATAAGTACGTGTTCAGCAGGCCACTTCACGCCGCCACTTCAGGCGCCACTTCAGGCGACCACGATGCCGTCACCCTCGACCCTGACCTTGTAGGACGTCAACGGGGCGCTCGCGGGCCCCTTGGTGGCCTTGCCACTGTCGGCGGCGAACTCGCTGCCGTGGCAGGCACACCTGATGACGTTCTCCTTGGGGGTGCTGACCGCGCAGCCCTTGTGCGTGCAGATCGAACTGAACGCCATGAAGACCCCCTGCGTGGGCTGGGTCACCACGACCTGCAGGTCCTCGATCACCTTGCCCCCGCCCACGGGCACGTCGGCGACCTTGGCGATGACCTTGCCCTTGAGACTCGGCTGGGCCTTGGCATCTCCCCCGCCACACCCCGCCAACGCCAGCGCACACGCCGCGACCCCGGCCGCCCCCAGCACCTTGCGCCGCCCGAACCCCGTTTCAGGCCCCGTTTCAGGCCCCGCTTCAGGCACGGCTGCGCCCCGCTCCGTAACCGTCATGAACTGCCGACCCTCCGCGTCGCCGCTGACCCCCTGCAGGTCAAGCCGTTACCATCACCCAACCTTATTGCCGCCACCCCTCGGTCCCCCCGCCGGGTAGCACCCCACCCCCACCGACGAGAAGGCCCGGCAACCCCCAACCACCCGACCAGCAAGGCGACCCAACAACCCCCAACCACCCACCCCAGCGAGGCGGCCAGCAGCCTTCAGCCATCAGCGCCAGCAAGGCAGCCAAACAGCCCCACCCGCTTACACCGGCGAGGCGACCCCCGTAGCCCTCGGCCACCCCACCGGCAAGGCACCCGACACCCCAACCACTCCAGCGCCGACGCGACCCGACACTCCCCACCAGCGGAGCAGCAAAGCAGCCCTCAGCCAATCCACACTGGCAACGCGGCCCAGCAGCCCTCAGCCGCTCACACCGGCGAGGCAGCCTCGCAGCCCCACAACCACCCCCACCAGCGAAACGGCCCAAAAACCCCACAACCGTCGGCATCCCGGCGGTCGGCTGCCGTGACTACCGCCCGGCGTGATCGACTGTCAGCGGGTGGTAGGCCGACGGTCAGCGCCGACGCCCACCCTGCCCATATGACTCTCACGACAGAACGCCCGACCACACCCCCCGTCCGACCCCGCTGGTGGCGGCGTCCCTGGGTGGCCCCTCTGGCGGTGGTGGCGATCGCGTTCGTCGCCTTCTCGCTGCCGCCCTACCTGTCCATGAACCCGGCCCAGTCCCGCGTGCCCGCCCCCGACTTCTTCCCACCTCACTTCGCGGTGCTGTCCCTGCACGTGATCTTCGGCTCGACCGCGATGATCACGTGCTGCCTGCAGATCTGGCCGTGGTTCCGCCAGCGCTATCCCCGCGCGCACCGCCGGATCGGCCGCGTGTACGTCTTCGGCGGCTGCCTGCCCAGCGGCGTTCTGGGCCTGATCGTGTCGGTGACCACGCCGTACTTCGGCCCGGTGACGGCGGCCAGCGGCGTCGTTCTCGCCACCCTCTGGGTGGCCTGCACGCTGGCGGGCTGGCGGATGGCCAGGCAGCGCAGGTTCGTCGACCACCGCCGGTGGATGGTCCGCAGCTTCGCCCTGACCCTGTCCATCATCACGAACCGCCTCTGGGGCGTCGTGTTCACCATCGCCCTGTCGCCCGAACTGGAGACAACCTTCCACGGCGACGAGACGCTGCTGGCGAGCATGGTAAGCGCGCTGAGCGCATGGCTGGGCTGGGTGCTGCCGCTGCTGTTCGCCGAGTGGTGGCTGGAGCGCGGCGACGCCGCCAAGCGCCGCGCCCGCGCCGCCGCCGCAAGCCGCCAAGCAGCCTGAACGCACACTTCGCCCCGCTACCACCCCGCGCACAGAACCAACGTCGCCCCGCTACTACCCGCGCACAAGCTACGAACGTCCCCCCTCTACCGCCCCGCGAACAAACTACGAATGTGCCCCCTCTATCGCCCCACGCACAAACTACGAACGTCCCCCCGTTACCACCCCGCGCACAACTACGGGCACCGCCCAGCGCCACCGCGCACAACTACGAACGCCGCCCACGCCACCGCGCATGAGCACCCACGTCCGCCCAACACCCGCTCGTGTGGACACCGCATCTCTCCGGCATCACCACTTCGCGCGTAAGCACGAATGTCGCCAGGCACCAGCACTGCGTGCCTAACCTCATCCAGCACGACCACCCCACGTGGGCGCTGTCCCCCACCAGCAACGCCCGCGCGGACACCCCGCGTCTGGCCGGCCGTCCCGGTGCGCCCCGGACCGCTGCGCCCGCACCGGGGTGCCGCAGCGGTCCGCACCGGAGCCGCCCGCCACCCGGGCACTCCGATCAGCCACACCGCCAGAACTACCGCCCGCACGAGGACACCCCCGTGCGGGATTCAGGCACGAGGACACCCCCGGGCGCGACTCAGAAGGAGAGAATCTTCCGCAGGAAGCGGCCCGTGTGGCTCTCGTCCACCAGCGCCACCTCCTCAGGCGTCCCGTTGGCGACCAGCGTCCCGCCCCGGGACCCACCCTCAGGCCCCATGTCGATGATCCAGTCAGCGGTCTTGATCACATCGAGGTTGTGCTCGATCACGATCACCGTGTTACCGCCGTCGACCAGCCGTCCGAGCACCCCCAGCAGTCGCCGGATGTCCTCGAAGTGCAGCCCGGTCGTCGGCTCGTCCAGGACGTAGATCGTCCGCCCCGTCTGCCGCCGCTGGAGCTCCGAGGCGAGCTTGACGCGCTGCGCCTCGCCACCGGACAGCGTGGTCGCGGGCTGCCCGAGCCGTACGTAGCCCAGACCCACGTCGTTGAGCGTCTGCAGGTGGCGCTTGATCGCCGGGATCGCCTCGAAGAAGCCCAGGGCCTCCTCGATCGGCATGTCGAGCACCTCGGAGATCGTCTTGCCCTTGTAGTGGACCTCCAGCGTCTCCCTGTTGTAGCGGGCGCCGTGGCAGACCTCGCAGGGGACGTAGACGTCCGGCAGGAAGTTCATCTCGATCTTGATAGTGCCGTCGCCCGCGCACGCCTCGCAGCGCCCGCCCTTGACGTTGAAGCTGAAGCGCCCGGGCTGGTAGCCGCGCACCTTCGCCTCGGCCGTGGCCGCGAACAGCTTGCGGACGTGGTCGAACACGCCCGTGTACGTGGCCGGGTTGGAACGCGGCGTGCGCCCGATCGGCGACTGGTCGACGTGGACGACCTTGTCCACGTGGTCCATGCCGTTGATCCGCGAGTGCCGCCCCGGCACCGTGCGGGCGCCGTTGAGCTCCTTGGCCAGCGCGTTGTAGAGGATGTCGTTGACCAGCGTCGACTTGCCGGACCCCGACACACCCGTGACCGCCGTGAACACGCCCAGCGGGAAGTCGATGTCGACACCCTTGAGGTTGTGCTCGCGCGCCCCCTTGACCGTGATCTGCCGCTTCCTGTCGCGCTTGCGGCGCTTGGCCGGGATCGCGATGCTCTTGCGGCCGGACAGGTACTGGCCGGTCAGCGACTCCTCGCTGCTCAGGAGGTCCTGGACAGTGCCGGACACGACGACCTGGCCACCGTGTTCGCCGGCGCCGGGGCCGATGTCGACCACCCAGTCGGCCGCCGCGATCGTGTCCTCGTCGTGCTCGACCACGATCAGCGTGTTGCCCATGTCGCGCAGCCGGACGAGGGTGTCGAGCAGCCGCATGTTGTCACGCTGGTGCAGGCCGATGGACGGCTCGTCGAGCACGTACAGGACGCCGACCAGGCCGGAGCCGATCTGCGTGGCCAGCCTGATGCGCTGGGCCTCGCCGCCCGCCAGGGTGGCGGCGGCGCGGTCCATGGTCAGGTAGTCGAGGCCGACGTCGAGCAGGAAGCCCATGCGGGCGTTGATCTCCTTGACCACCCGCTCGGCGATGTGCATGTCGCGGTCGGACAGCTTGAGCCCGGCCAGGAACTTCGCGCACTCGCCGATCGACATGGCCGCGACCTCGGCGATCGACTTGTCGGCGACGGTGACCGCCAGCGTGACCGGCTTGAGCCTGGCGCCCTTGCAGGCCGGGCACGGGATCTCCCGCATGTAGCCCTCGAACCGCTCGCGGGTCGAGTCGCTCTCCGCCTCGGCGTGCCGGCGCTGCACCCACGGGATGACGCCGTCGTAGGTGGTGTAGTAGGAGCGCTGGCGGCCGTAGCGGTTGCTGTAGCGGACGTGGACCTGCTCGTCGTGGCCGTACAGCAGCGACTTCTGCGCCTTCTTCGGCAGCTTCTCCCACGGCGTGTCGAGGGTGAACCCGACCGTGTGGCCGAGCGCCTCGATCAGCCTGACGAAGTATTCGCTCGTGTGGCCGCCGGACCAGGGGTGGAGCGCGCCGTCGCCGAGCGTGCGCTCGGGGTCGGGCACCACCAGGTCGGGGTCCACCTCCATCTTCGTGCCGAGGCCCGTGCACTCGGGGCAGGCGCCGAACGGGGAGTTGAACGAGAACGAGCGCGGCTCCAGCTCCTCGAACGACAGGTCGTCGTAGGGGCAGTAGAGGTGCTCGGAGTAGAACCGCTCCCGGTTGGGGTCGTCCTCCGGCAGGTCGACGAACTCGAGCGTGATCGTGCCGCCGGACAGCTGCAGCGCGGTCTCGACCGAGTCGTTGAGCCGGCGCCGCGCCGACTCCTTGACCGACAGGCGGTCGACGATGACCTCGATGTCGTGCTTCTCGTACTTCTTCAGCTTCGGCGGCTCCTCCAGCCGCACGACCGTGCCGTCGACCCTGGCCCTGGCGAAACCCTTGGTCTGCAGCTCGCGGAACAGCTCGGCGTATTCGCCCTTGCGGCCCCTGATGACCGGCGCGAGCACCTGGAAGCGAGTGCCCTCCTCCAGATCCATCACGCGATCGACGATCTGCTCGGGCGTCTGCCTGGCGATCGGCCGCGCGCACACCGGGCAGTGCGGCTTGCCGATGCGCGCCCACAGCAGCCTCAGATAGTCGTAGACCTCGGTGATCGTGCCGACGGTCGAGCGCGGGTTCTTACTGGTGGCCTTCTGGTCGATCGACACCGCGGGCGACAGGCCCTCGATGAAGTCGACGTCGGGCTTGTCCATCTGGCCGAGGAACTGGCGGGCGTACGCCGACAGCGACTCGACGTAGCGCCGCTGGCCCTCAGCGAAGATCGTGTCGAAGGCCAGGCTCGACTTCCCGGAGCCGGACAGGCCGGTGAAGACGATCAGCGAGTCTCGCGGCAGGTCGAGCGAGACGTCCTTGAGGTTGTGTTCTCGTGCACCACGCACGATCAGGCGGTCTGCCACGGCGATCCCGGAGGTCAAAAGGCGGATAGGTCCACGGGGGATGGTAGACGGAGGCTCCGACAATTTCGGCGGACCGTTGCCCGGCCCCCGAAAATCCGTCCCTCACAGGTTACGGCCATCTCCCACCCCGGCAGGAGCCCTTCCACATTCAACCAGCTGACCTGCGGCTTTATGCCGGGCGCCAGCCCACGCCCCCAACTGATGAAATATCCAGACATGACCGTCCTACTCGCGCTGCAGGCCGAGCTGGCCTCGTCCACCAGCCGGCTGCTGGCCACAGCCGCGTCCCTGTCCGACGCCGATCTCGCCGAGCCCTCCCTCCTGCCCGGCTGGACCAGAGGACACGTGCTCGCCCACGTCGCGCAGAACGCCGACTCCCACCTCAACCTCCTGACCTGGGCGAAGACGGGCGTCAAAGTCCCACAGTACGCCTCCCACGAGGCCAGGACCGCCGCGATCGAGGCCGCTTCCACCTACCCAGCCGCCCGGCACCTGGCCGACCTCGAGGAAGGCGCGGCCCGCCTGGCCGCCGCCGTCCGCGACCTGCCCCAGGACCGCTGGTCGGCCCGGGTGGAGGGCATGCGCCCGCCCGAGCACCCCGCCTGGTACCTCCTGGTACGTCGCCTGCGCGAGATCGGCCTGCACCACGTGGACCTGGCCGCCGAGTACGGCCCCGCCGACTGGCCCGCACCGTTCGTCCTGCGCGAACTCCACGACTGCCGCGCCTGCTGGCCGCACGCCCGCGGCACGGTGAGCGAGATCATGCTCAAGAACCCGGCGGGCGGGATCACCGCCAGGTGGCCCGGCCTCGGCCCCGGCCCCGCGGTCGAGGGCGCGCCGGCCGACATGCTGGCCTGGCTGACCGGCCGGTCGAGGGGTGAGGGCGTTACCCTGGTGCCAGTGGGGCAGTCGTTCACGCCCGCGGGCGAGGGCCTTCCGGAGCCGCCGCCGTGGCTGACGATGCCGGCCCCCGCTGATCTGCCCACGACACCCCCGAAGGACTACCCATGACCTACACAGGTGACGTCCAGGTCGGCGGCCCCGCCGACGTGCGCGAGCTGCCCGCGCTCACGATCTACAAGCTCGCCGTCGGCCCGTTCGACAACAACGCGTACCTGCTGCGTTGCTCGGAGACCGGCGACGGGCTGCTGATCGACGCGGCCGCCGACGCCGATCGGCTGCTCGCCCTGATCTCCGACCGGCCGGTCGGAGAGATCGTCACGACCCACCAGCACGGCGACCACTGGCAGGCTCTTGAGCAGCTGACCAAGGTCACCGGCGCCGAGGTGATCGCCCACCCGCTCGACGCGCCCGCCCTGCCCGTGCCGGTGGACCGCACGGTCGAGCACGGCGACACGATCACCGTCGGCGCCGTCACGCTGGAGGTCATCCACCTGCGCGGCCACACGCCGGGCTCGATCGCCCTGCTGTACGACGGCGGCGAGGCGGGACACCACCTGTTCACGGGCGATTCGCTGTTCCCCGGCGGCGTCGGCAACACCCAGAAGGACCCGCAGCGCTTCACCCAGCTCTACAACGACGTGGTGGAGCGCATCTTCGACCGCCTCCCCGACGAGACCTGGGTCTACCCGGGCCACGGCAAGGACACCACCCTCGCCACCGAACGCCCGTCCCTCCCCGAATGGAAGTCTCGCGGCTGGTGATCTAAGCGCCATTTGGGCAGGCCGCGCTGTTGGGGACAGACTTGCGCGGCCTGCCACTTGGGGACGACCGTCTGAGAGCAAGAAACGCCTCTTCCGCGAGGGGCGCCGCCCTCTCGATGCCGCCGTGGTCCGGCTCACCACGGAGTCGGCCCAGAACGCGCGTCGTCACGGCGAGCAACCCGTGAGCCTTCACGACCGGCCATGACGGACGGCCACCCACGTCGGCGCGTGCGGCCCACCGTGCGCAGCCGTAAAGGATGGGCCTGAGGACCGGCGCGCGGCCCACCGTGCGCAGCCGTAAAGGATGGGCCTGAGGACCGGCGCGCGGCCCACCGTGCGCAGCCGTAAAGGATGGGCCTGAGGACCAGCGTGCGGCCCACCGTGCGCAGCCGTAAAGGATGGGCTTGAAGACCGGCGCGCGGTCCACCGTGCGCAGCCGCAAAAGATGGGCCTACGAGTGGGTGGAGAGGACGTGGAGGATGCGGTCGGCGGCGAGGGCGGGGTCGTCGGCCAGGCCGACGACCTCGCCCCACGACCACCGATAGAACCATCCGTCGGACATCGGCACGCAGTCGACGGTCTCCGCCAGTAGCGCCGTGTCGGGATCGCTGATCCGCAACGCGGGCGGGTAAGGCCGGAGCGTGGCCGTCAGGCCGCGTTGCTCCAGCTCCGTGGCCAGCTTGCCGAGATAGTACGTGCGCGTGTGCTCGCGCGGCGTAGCCGACATGGCTCCATCAAAGCCGAAGTAAGACGAAAAATCCCGGTCAGTTGTTAATACGTTCGGCCTCGCGGCGCTGCTCCCGCTTGTAGACCAGCACCCGCAGAGGGATCGCCGCCACGAGCGCGATCTGCATGCTCGCACCGATCTTGATCGGCATGTCGCCGCCCTCGGGCCAGGCCACCCAGAAGGTCAGGAACGCCACGTTCACCATGATCCAGCCCAGGACGCCCGCCAGGAGCTGGCCCTTCGGCTTGGGGTACTCGATCCGGCTGACCATCAGCCACGCCACGGCGAGCACGGCCAGCAGGGACCAGACGCTCGGCTGGAACAGCAGCACGATGGAGATCACGGTCATGGCCCCCATGGGGATGGGCAGGCCCATGAAGTCGCCGCTCTTGGTCTTGACGCAGGCGAACCTGGCCAGGCGTACGACGCCGGCCACCAGCACGGCCGCCGCCGCCCCGACCACCATCGGGAACGGCACCTCTTTGGTGAACCCTCCCCAGATCACGACCATGAACGCGGGCGCGAACCCAAAGCTGATGACGTCGGCCAGGTTGTCGAGCTCGGCGCCCATCGCGGAGGCTCGGAAACGCCGCGCCACGAGGCCGTCGAACAGGTCGCACGTCGCGCCGATGAGCAGCAGCACGATGGCGGTGGCGAAAGAGCTGGGAACGGGCGTGAAATGACCGCCGGCGACCGTCAGCTGCTGGATCGCGGAGTACGCCAGCACACACACCGCGAGGAACCCGCAGACCGCGTTGCCCAGCGAGAGGGAGTCCGCGGCGGACAGGCGGAACGCCTTGCCGACGGGACCACGAGGTTCTTCCTCATCCGCCTGCCAACTGCCAGCGTCAGCCGCGGTCAATTCTGGTCACCCCCGCAACCGTCTTCTCACCCACGGACACCGCGGGAGAGATCCCTTCGGGAAGGTAGATGTCGACGCGCGAACCGAACCTGATGAGCCCGATCCGCTCGGCCTGCGCCACCTTCGCACCGCTGCTCACGTATGGCACGATCCTGCGCGCCACCGCGCCCGCGATCTGCACCATCTCGATGTCGCCCAGCGTGGTCTCGAAATGCCACACCACGCGTTCGTTCTGGTCGCTGTCCTTGTTGAACGCCGGCAGAAACCCACCTGCCACATGCTGCACGGAGGTGACATTTCCCGCAAGAGGGGCCCGATTGACGTGTACGTTCAGCGGGCTCATGAAGATCGCGACCCTGGTGCGGCCGTCCGGCCACGGGTCGATGCTCTGCACCACGCCGTCGGCGGGCGACAGGACGCGTCCCTCGCCGGGAGTGCGGTCAGGGTCGCGGAAGAACCAGAGCATACCGCCGGTGAGTGCGCTCAGCGGCACCGCCGCGAGCGCCCAGCGCCGGTCTCGGCGCGTCAGCAGCGCGGTGGCGGCCGCCGCGGCCACCGTCGGGAGGAGCCACGGGGAGACCCCGCGTGCGAGCCTGACGCGGCTCGACTTGGCAGAATCGTCTGACACGTACAACCTTTGATGGTGACTGGATTGGGCGCTTTGCCGTGATGTTACAGAACTAGCAACTATTACACGGCACAACTACACAAGCAAAGCGCCTCGAAGCCCTTTTCGCTAGACCTGCTCCGGGTGCGGTTCCTCGCCCTTGCGCGCGTCGATGCGGGCCTTGATCAGGCTGGCCACGGTGGTGATGACCATGGTGGCGCCGATGACCGAGAGCGACACCCAGATGGGAATTTCGGGCGCCCAGGAGACATGGCTGGCGTGCAACGCCTCCAATATCAGCTTAACCCCGATGAACCCCAGGATGAACGCCAAACCATAGCTGATGTAGACCAGTCGCTGCAGCAGCCCGCCCAGCAGGAAGTAGAGCTGACGCAATCCCATCAGGGCGAACGCGTTGGCCGTGAAGACGATGAACGGGTCCTTGGTGAGCCCGAAGATCGCCGGAATCGAGTCGAGCGCGAAGAGCAGGTCGGTGCTTCCGATCGCGACCATCACGATGAGCATCGGGGTCACCATGCGCCGGCCGTCGATCTTGACGGTGACCTTGGAGCCGACGTACCCGTCGGTGGTGGGGAAGGCCCTGCGCACCCACCTCAGCACGACGTTCTCGTTGAACTCCTCTTCCTCGCCCTTGAGGTGCTGGCGGATGAGGTTGATCGCGGTGTAGACGAGGAAGGCGCCGAACACGTAGAAGAGCCAGCTGAAGCGCTCCAGGGCGGCGGCCCCGAGCGCGATGAAGATACCGCGCATCACCAGCGCGAGCAGGATGCCCACGAGCAGCACCTTGTGCTGGTATTGGCGTGGCACGGCGAATCTGCTCATGATGATGAAGAAGATGAAGAGGTTGTCGACGCTCAAGCTGTATTCGGTGATGTAGCCGGCGAAGAACTCACCGGCCTTGTCTCCTCCGACAGTGGCCCACAGGAGCACTCCGAACACAATGGCGAGAGCGACATAGAAGGTCACCCAGTATCCGGCCTGCCGCATGGAGAACTCTCGGGCTTCTCCACGGTCGACTATCCACAAGTCAATGGCGAGGACGACAAGGAGACCGCCGATCACGGCGATCCAGGCCCACACGGGTACAGTCACGTCAAGACCCTCCGGCATGCACGACTCATTGCCGGAGGTCTCTCCCGCCCGCTGAAAACCGCGGACCGGCAGCCCCGGGGGCCCCGTGGAGCGGGGCTGCACCGTGATGACGAGGCTGTCGCGAAGGGATACTCCCCTCCCTAACCCAGGCAGTATATGAGAACCGTTCGGCGCGGCCTAATCATCCTTTGGATCTTGACCACCGTAAACGGCCAGCACGCTCTCGACGGCGTCGTCATCCCCGGGCATCTCCAGCCCCCGCCGCGCGGCCGCCGCAGCCAGTGTTTCCGCAGCTCCGGGAGCTACGAGCGCCTGTACGGCCCGGCGCAGCGCCTCAACATCCCCGGGTGGAACCAAGATCCCAGCATCCCCCAAAATTTCTGGAATTCCACCCACATCGGATGCGATTGCCGGTGTTCCCGACATGAGCGCCTCGCGGAGGGTCAGCGGCTGGCCCTCCCACCGGCTCGGCATCACCAGCACGACGGCGGCCCCGAGCAGGTCGGGCACGTCGTCCCGGTTGCCGAGCAGCATCACGGGCAGGCTCTCGGCCTGGATCCTGCTCTGCAACTCCCCGCGCAGCGGCCCGTCCCCCGCGACCACGAACAGCGGCTGCTCGGACGGCCACGGCCCGGCGGCGACGTCGAGCAGCGTCTCGAGCCCCTTCTGCTGGGCCAGCCGGGCGATCGTCAGGAGCACCGGCCGGTCGCCCGCGCCCAGCTCGTCCCGGACCTGCCGCGGGGTGCGTGCCGCCGGCCGGAGCCCGGGCGCGGGCACGACGGCGGCCCGCACGTCCCGGGCCCCGAGCCGGGCCATGCCCATGCCGAGGTCCGGCGAGACGACGAGCACGTGATCGGCCCGCCGCGCCACGATGCGCTCCAGGACCCCGTAGACGAGCCCGACGAACCCTCCGGCAGTCAGCGCGTTGTGCAGGGTGACCACCAGTCGCGGCCCGCCCCGCTTCCCGAGGGCGGCCAGCGCCCCGGCCCGCAGACCGTGGGCGTGCACGACGTCGGCGTCCCGGGTCAACCGCCTGATGGCGAGCGCGGTGCGCAGGTCGTTCGCGGGGTGCGGCCGGTCCGAGACGGCCACCGCCGCGAACCGCGCCCCGGCACGACCGTAGGAGAACTGCTCCTCGACGCTGCGCGGCCCGATGACGGCCACCTGATGCCCGCGCCGCACCAGCCCTTCGACCAGCATCCGGACATACCGCCCGGTGCCGCCGGACGTGGTGCCCAGCACGAATGCCACCCGCACAACCCGCTCCTTCCTCGCCGCTCCCGGCCGCCGGGCCACGGAGCGGCCCGCTCAACCCCAGCCCGCTCAACCCCAGCCCGCTCAACCCGGCCCGCTCAAGCCCGTCTGCTCAACCCAGCCCGCTCAACCCAGCCCGCTCAAGCCCGTCTGCTCAACCCAGCCCGCTCGACCCTGCACGCTCTCAACCCCGCCCGCCCCGGCGCAGCAGCCCGGCCACGGCATCGGCGTCGGCTCGATCGACCAGGGCCACGACCACGGCCCCCACCACCAGCGCGACGGCGGCGGCCAGGACGGTGGCCCACACGTTGGGCCAGATGCCGCTCGCCCCGACCAGCCCCACCACGCCGGTCCCTGCCAGGTAACCCAGGAAACCGCCCCCGGCCGCCGCGACCGCCGCCCGGGGCAGGCCCGCCACCGCCGCGCTCCCCCGGGCGCGGACCACTGAGCCGAGCAGCAGCGCCCCGCCCACGCTCATGCCGACGCTCATCCCGAGCGCCAGGCCACCGATCTTCCACCCCCCGGGCAGTGCCAGCGCGAAGACCGCCTGCGCGACCGTCGCGACCACCCACGCGGTCACGGTCCCGGTGGCGACCTCCCGGCCGCGGCCGGCCGCGTAGAGGACCCGGCTCAGGTGCGCGATCAGCCCGTATCCGACCAGGCCCGGCGCGAACAGCGCGATGGCGTGCGCCAGCTCGGACGGGTCCACCTCGGTCTTGATCCCGAGGAACACCACCGCTCCCGGCCCCGACGCGGCGGCCAGCACCCCGGCGGCCAGCCCGGACACCAGCACCACGGCCCGCGTGGTGCGCGCCGCCAGCTCGGCGAACGCCCGCGGCTCGCCGGCCTGCGCGGACAGCCGGGGGAACGCGCTGGTGGCGATGGGCACGGCCAGCACCGCGTACGGCACCAGGTAGATCGCCCACGCGTAGTTGTAGACGACGATGGCGCCGTTGCCGATCGCGTGGTTGGACAGCACCAACACCATGATCGTGGCGGCCTGCTGGGCGAGGAGCGCGGCGATCCCGGCGAAGGCGAGGCGGCGCACCTGCCCGGCCACCCCGTCGGGGAATCGCAGGGTGGGCCGCCATCTCAGCCCCAGCCGCGCCGTGGGCCCGATCACGGCCAGCACCAGGGACAGCACACCCAGGCTGGTCCCCAGCGACAGCGCCAGCTCGGCCGGGCCCAACAGTGACTCAGGGTTGCTGTCGCCACCGCTGAGCGGCACGAACAGCAGGTAGGCCACGATGACCACGATGCTGGACACGAGGGGCGCGACCGCGGGCCCGGCGAAGCGCTTGTGCGCCTGCAGCACGCCGTAGAGCACGACGGCGACACCGTAAAGGGGGATCTGGGGCGCGAAGACGACGAGCATCCGGGTGGCGACCGCCGTCACCGCGCCCATGTCGCACCCTTTGATCGGGGAGCCGAAGAACAGCCCGATGACCGGCCCGGCGAACAGCGCGGTGAGCACGGCCAGCGGGACGAGCACCACGACCACCCACGTCAGCAGCGCCGAGCTGATCCACCCCACCCGCTTGCCGGTCTCCCGGTCGTCGTCCGAGGCCCGGGCGGCGAGCACCGGGACGACCATCCCGGCCAGGGCCCCGCCGACGACCACCTCGAACACGATGTTGGGGATCTGGTTGGCCGTCATGTAGGCGGTCGAGAGGCAGTTGGTCCCCACCGTCTGGGCGAAGGCGTACTGCTTGGCGAACCCGGCGACGCGTGCCAGCACCGTGATGGCCCCGATGAGCATGGCGCCGCCCGCGACCCCTCGCGCCGTCACCACTGCCACCCGGCCTCCCCAGCCCCGCGCCCGATCGCGCCGACGCAGAACATCCTGGCAGGTCGTACCGACAAACGAGCGGTCACACAGGGTCGACCGGACGGCGGCCGAGCATGTCGAGGCGGTTGAGCACGGGATTGCCGGCGATGACCTTGGTGAAGCTGACCTTCTCCGCGGCGGCGGTCAGCGCCACCACGGTGCCCAGCAGGACATAGCGTCCCGGACGGCCCAGCTTGGTGACGGCGGCGAGCCCGAGCAGGGCGCCCAGGGAGTTGGCCCCGGCGTCGCCGAGCATGGCGCGCTCCCCCAGGTCGTCCGGCAGCAGCGCCGCGGCGGCCCCCAGCGGCACGGCGGCCAGCGCCGCGGCGGCGGGCGAGTCGCGGAAGAGGGAGGCGGCCAGCAGCGGCCCGCCGGTCAGCAGGCCCACCTTGATGGCCCGGCCGGGGCGCAGGTCGAAGAGGTTGGCGAGGTTGGCGGCGCCGGCGATGGCGGCGCCGTTGACCACGGTGTCGACCGGTCCCTGCGAGACGAGGGCGGCGGCGCCGAGCCCGGTGGCGCCGATGCCGAGGATCTTGACGGCGCCGCTGGTGACCTCGCCCCGGGCGAGCGCGGTCAGGTGGCCCTTGAAGCCCTTGGACGACGTGGTGCCGTACAGGTCGTCGTAGGCGCCGAGCGCGCCGCTGCCCGCGCCCGCGACGAGCGCGGCCAGGCGCAACCGCCCCGGCAGGCCGGGTGTGAGCGCGGCCGCCGTGCTCGCCCCCGCCACGAACGCGGGGCCTTCGAGCAGCGTGATGGGCTCGCCGCGGTGGTTCTTGCGCGTCCAGCGGCCGCTCAGGTCGGCCGGCTTGTTGCGGGTGAACGCGGCGTACGCGACGCGGGCGGCGGCGGCGCCGATCGCGGCACCGGCGAGCGCGTAGAGGAGGCCACGGGCCTGAGTGGCAGGCATGTCAGCTCCCTGACTGGGTGGTGGGGGACGGAGTGGCGGTCGTCACCGTGGGCAGCATCGCCGAGGCTCCCTTGCCGACGCCGTACTGGCCGGCACGCCCGTTGAGCTGCTCCCGGAGAGAGTAGACGATCGCGACCCGGCCCGCGGGCATGTCGGCGGTATCGACCGAGCTGACCCTCTTGGAGACCTCGCTGTCGTCGCGCAGGGCGGCGATCGGGTCGCCGGGCGCGGCGGGGGTCGCGACGGTCCCGGCCAGGACCGTGCCCTTGCCCGCCAGGTCGAGCCCGCCGGCCACGGAGACGAGCGCGCCCGCCTGGACCTCGGCGCTCTCGCCCTCGTACGGCTTCTCCGGCGCGAGCATGACGGCGAGCGTGGCCCGCTTGACCGGGTCGCCGTCCGTGGTGAGCAGCCCGCCCGTCTCGAAGGAGCTGACGACGTCGGCGGTGGCCGGGTTGGGAGTGTTGGCCTGTGCCTGGTCGGGGGTGACGAAGGCGGCCGACAGCAGCATGGCGGCCCGGTCCCAGGAGGTGGCCGTGGCCGGGAAGATCATGTTGGCCGGCTTGAGCTGGTTGACCAGGCCGTCCAGCACGCCGACGCCCTTGGGGTCGAAGAACTTCTCCGTCAGCGAGGCCCGCCCGGAGATCTCCGCGCCCGCCTGCGTGAGCACCTGCTGCGCGGCCTCCCGAACGGTGGTGCTGGAGCCGGGCGTCTCGACGAGGAGCACCCGCTGGCCCGTCAGGTCACCCGTCACCAGGTCCGGCGTCAGGGCGGTGATGAGCGCGTCGTTGCCGGCCTCGCGGCCCTGGAGCGCGTCGAGCTGCGTCCGCAGCTCCTCCTTCGACTTGGTGAGCTGGGCGGCCACCTCCTGCGCCGACTTGACCGCGGGCTCCTGCAGCAGCGTGGTGCCCAGCACGATTCCCACCGCGAGCGCCAGGAAGATCGCGACGATGGAGACGAGGTGGTAGCGAAAATCGATCACGAGAAAAGTCCGACCAGCCAGAAGATGAAGGCGTTCCAGGCATCTTGCAGACCGTTCAGCCAGGTCTGGCCGATCGGTGAGAGGAAGAGCGCGACGCTCATCACGATGAGCGCCGTGATCACGAGCAGGAGCAGCTGCGGGGTGGAGATGCGGCTGCGGTAGAGCCTGCTCACGCCCTTGGCGTCGATGAGCTTGCTACCGATGATCAGCCGGGTGAGGAACGTGCTGGCCATGCCGGGGCGTCCCTTGTCGAGGAACTCCTCCAGCGTCCCGTGGGTGCCGACGGCCACGATCAGCTCGGCGCCCTTGTCGTCGGCCAGGAGCATCGCGATGTCCTCGCTGGTGCCCGTAGCGGGGAAGATCACCGCCTCGCGGCCGAGCTGGTGGACGCGCTCAAGGCCCGGCGCCCTGCCGTCGCGGTAGGCGTGTACGACGAGCTCGGCGCCGCAGGTCAGGGCCTTGGTGGAGACGGAGTCGAAGTCGCCCACGATCACGTCGGGCAGGTAGCCGGCCTCCATGAGCGCGTCGGCCCCGCCGTCGACGCCGACGAGGACGGGGCGGTATTCGCGGATGTAGGGGCGAAGGGTGGCGATGTCTTCTTTGTAGTGATACCCGCGCACCACGATGAGAACATGCCTGCCCTCCATCGGGGTGCGGATCTCAGGTACGCCGACTCCGTCGATGAGCAGCTTGCCCTCACCGCGGACGTACTCCATGGTGTTGACGGCGAAGGCCTCGATCTGCACGGCGAGCCCGGCGCGGGCCTCGGCCATGGCCGACTCGACGGCCTCGACGGTCTGCTCACTGCCCTTGCCGACGATGTCGTCGTCGAGGTAGACCACGCCGTCGCTGACGCGTACGACGTCGCCGTCCTTGACGCGTTCGAACAGCTCCTGATTGACGTTGTCGACGAACGGCACGCCCGCTTCGAGCAGAATCTGGGGCCCCAGGTTGGGGTAGCGGCCGCTGATGCCGCAGGCGACGTTCACCACCGCCGCGGCACCGCATGCGACGAGCGCCTCCGCGCTGACCCGGTCAACGTCAACGTGGTCGATAATCGCAATTTCCCCGGGCTGGAGGCGCTTTGTCAGCCTCTTGGTCCGCCGGTCGATTCTCGCCACTGCCGTTACACCTGGAAGGTCTCCGACCTTCCGGCCGCGGAGGCCCGGCATCTTGCTTCCCGGAACCTTCATCAAGACCATCCTGCCAGAGCGAAACAGCGCAGAGGCCACGCATGACGCGGCGTGTCCGCTATGTCACCCAGGATCACCTGTCTGCCGCGGCCAGCCCCAGGAGTTCTTCCGCGTGGGCTCTGCCCAATTCGGAGTCCTCCAAGCCCGCCAACATGCGGGAGAGCTCGCGTACCCTGCCCTCGTGGTCGAGCGTGACCACGCCGCTGCGCACGACACTGCCGTCGCTCGCCTTCTCGACCACCAGATGCTGGTCGGCGAACGCGGCGACCTGCGGCAGGTGGGTGACCACAATCACCTGCGCGGTGCGGGCGAGCCTGGCCAGCCGGCGCCCGATCTCGACCGCGGCCTTGCCGCCGACCCCCGCGTCCACCTCGTCGAACACGAACGTCGGCACCGGGTCCGCCCCCGCGAACACCACCTCGATCGCGAGCATGACCCGGCTCAGCTCACCGCCGGAGGCGCCCTTGTTGAGCGGCAGCGGCGGCGCGGCGGGGTGGGCCGCCATCCGGAGCTCCACCTCGTCGCGGCCCTCGGGGCCGAACTCCTCGCTCTGGCTGAGCTGCACCACGACCCTGGCATGGGGCATGGCCAGCGCCGTCAGCTCCTCGGTCACGGCCTGACCGAACCGCTCGGCGGCGCTCTGGCGCACCCTGGTGAGCTCGGCGGCCAGGTCGGTGAGCCGCGCGGTCAGCTCCTCGTGCTCGCGGGTCAGCTCCTCGATGCGCTCGTCGTCGCCCTCCAGCTCGGCCAGCCGCGTGGCGGCCTGCTGCGCCCAGGCCAGGACGCCCGCGCTGTCCTCCGCGTATTTCCTGATCAGCCCGGACAGCACGGAGCGGCGCTCCTGCACCGCCGCCAGCCGCGCCGGATCCGCCTCGATCGACTCCGCGTAGGCCGCCAGGTCGGTGGCCACGTCGGAGATCAGGTAGCCGGCCTCGGCCAGCCGGTCGGCCACGGAGGCGAGCTGGGGGTCGAAGTCGCGTACGGCCTCTACGGCCGTACGCGCCTCGCCGAGCAGCGAGACCACGTCGTGGGGGCTTCCCGCCGCCTCCATGGGGTCGCCGAGCAGCGCGGTGTGCGCGGTGGTGGCGGCGCTGCGCAGCGCGTCGGCGTGCGAGAGCCGCTCCTCCTCACCGCGCAGCTCGGTGTCCTCGCCCGGCTTGGGTTCGACCTTCTCGATCTCCTCCAGACCGAACCGCAGCCGGTCGGCCTCCTGCGTGCGCTCCCTGGCCCTGGTGGTCAGCTCCTCGAGCAGCGCGCCGACCTGCTTGTGCCGCTTGTACGCCTGCGAGTACGCCCGCAGCGGCTTGACCAGCTCGTTTCCGGCATAACGGTCGAGCGCCGCGCGCTGCCTGGCCGGCTGGAGCAGCCGCTGCTGGTCCATCTGCCCGTGCACGGCCACCAGGTCGTCGGCGAGGTAGGTCAGGGTGCCGACGGGCACCGTGCGCCCGCCGAGCCAGGCTCTGGATCTGCCCTCGGCCGAGACGGTGCGCGAGATGATCAGCTCGCCGTCCTCGACCTCGCCGCCGATGTCCTCGACCTGTTGGGAGACGCGTCCGGCCGGCTTGATGACCAGCGTGCCCTCGACGCGCGCCCGATCAGCCCCCGGACGGATGCGCGAGGGGTCGGCCCGGCCGCCGAACAGCAGCCCGAGCCCGGTCACGACCATCGTCTTGCCCGCGCCGGTCTCGCCGGTGACCACGTTGAAGCCCGGCGAAAGCTCGAGCACGGCCTCGTCGATGACGCCGAGCCCCTGGATGCGGACCTCCTCGACCCTTGGTCGCACTGCCCACTCCCGTTCACTGCCGTGTCTGATGGTCACCCGCGTCGTCTCCGAACACGTGTGCCAACGTGTGCCCAGGCGATCCTACGCGGTCCCGCCTCCATTGACTCAGGGTCGCACCCTTCCGCGCCAGCCCTGAACAGGAAGCTCGAACTTGGCGACCAATCTGTCGGTGAACGGCGCGCCGCTGTTCTCCACGCCGTGCAGCCGCGCCAGGCGTACGGGCTCGGCGCCTCTGCGCACCTCGACCCGCGAGCCCGACGGCAGCTCGAAGCGGCGCCGCCCGTCGCACCACAGGACGCCGCCCGGCGTCTCGGGCAGGATCTCGACGGCCAGCGTGGAACGCGGCGAGACCACCAACGGCCTGGCGAACAGCGCGTGCGCGCTGATGGGCACCATGAGCAGCGCCTCCACCTCCGGCCACACGACGGGTCCGCCCGCCGAGAAAGCATAGGCCGTCGAGCCCGTCGGGGTGGCGCAGATCACGCCGTCGCACCCCCACCGCGACAGGGGGCGGCCGTCGATCTCGGCGACCACCTCGAGCATGCGCTCCTGCTTCTCCACGGTCGCCTCGTTGAGCGCCCACGTGTCGGCGATCACCCGGCCGTTCTGCCTGGCGAGAACGTCGATGGTCATGCGCTCCTCGACGTCGTAGCGACCCGCCACGACGCTGTCGACCGCCTCAGCCAGGTCGGCGACCTCCGCCTCGGCCAGGAACCCGACATGTCCGAGATTGACCCCCAGCAGCGGCGTACCCGCCGGCTTGGTCAGCTCGGCCGCACGCAGCAGCGTGCCGTCGCCACCGAGCACGATCATGACCTCGGCGTCCTTGACCGCGCCCGGGTCTCCGGGCACCGTCTCCACGCCGCCGCAGCCGACCTCGGCGTACTCGGTCTCGAGCACCCTGACGTTGATTCCGGCGTCCACCAGCCGGTTGATGACCAGGCGAGCGCTCTCGACTGCGGCGTCACGCCCGGTGTGTACGGCGACCAGCACGGTCCGTTTCATTGCGGCCCTTCCGCGACGGCACGTTGGATCTCGGCTTCGAGGTCGGCGACAGCCGGCTCGCCCTCCCCTTTGCCCAGCCAGAGCAGATATTCGACATTTCCCGATGGTCCCGGCAAGGGGCTGGCGGTCACACCGCGCACGGTCAGCCCCAGCTCCCGGGCCTTGGCGGCGGCATCGCTCACCGAACGCCTGCGCAACTCGGGATCGCGCACGACGCCACCCGCCCCGACGAGGTCCTTGCCCACCTCGAACTGCGGTTTGACCAGCATCACGAAATCGGCCCGCGGCGCGGCGACCGAGGCCAGAGCGGGCAGCACCAGCCGCAGCGAGATGAACGACAGGTCGCCCACGACCAGCGTGGGCGGCTCGCCGACCATCTCGGGGGTCAGGTCGCGTACATTGACGCGCTCCATCACCGTCACCCGCTCATCGGTACGCAGCGACCACGCCAGCTGGCCGTATCCCACGTCCACGGCGAGCACGTGACCGGCGCCGCGGCGCAGCAGCACGTCCGTGAACCCGCCGGTGGAGGCGCCCGCGTCGAGGCAGCGCCGGCCCTCCACACTCAGGTTCTCGAACGCCTCGAGCGCGCCGAGAAGTTTGTGCGCTCCTCGCGAAACGTAGTCGGGCCCGTCCTCCGACTCGGCCACCACGATGGCGGAGGCGGTCTCGACCTGGGTGGCGGGCTTGCGCGCCGCCTGGCCCCCGACGCTGACCCGGCCGGCCTCGATGAGCTGGGCGGCCTGCTCACGCGACCTGGCCAGGCCCCGGCGTACCAGCTCGCTGTCGAGGCGGATCCGCCGGCTCACTGCTCTTCCACTGCGGTGGCCAGCGTGGACTCGAGCCCGGAGAACGCCTCGTCGAAGACCTGAACGTGCTCACTCACCGGCAGTTCGCCAAGGCGGCCCAGACCGGCCACGATGGCATCGACCCGCTCGTTGCCGGTCTCCTCCGGCAGCTCACTCATGACTCGACCGTAACGCCTCCCGCGAGCGCCCGGGACCTTGGCAGGCGTGTCACGCGTTGAAGCTCATACGGGGGTGCTACTGATGTGGAACGCTACCGTCCGCAAAGGGAAATGAAAGGATGCGCATCATGGCAAGCGTCGAGGAGTGCCGGGCGGCACTGGTGAAGCTCGTCGCCCAGTTCGACGAGATCGACGAGCAGGATCGTGCCAAGCACGTGGTCGAGCGGACGGTCAGCTGCCGGGTTCCCGACCTCGACGTGATCTTCTACGGCCGACTGCACCACGGAGGGCTCGACCCGTTCACCGAACGTCCACCATCGGACGGCAAGCCGGCGGACGTCAAGCTCACGATCGCGAGCGACGACCTGATCGCCCTGGTGGACGGGGAGCTGGATCTCGCTCGCGCGCTCCTCGGGGGACGAGTGAAGGTCGACGCCAGCTTCGGCGACCTCCTCCGCCTCCGCAGACTCCTCTAACGGAACCCACCCCACCCAACAAACCCATCACCCCACCTCAACAAGCCCATCACTCCACCCCAATGAACCCATTGGCTTACCCCGACGAACCCGCCACCCCAACCAACGAACCCACCACCCTGCCCAACTGACCCGCCGCCCTGCCCCTCGGGCCCGCACACCACCCCAACCCTCCCCAGCCGCCCCAAGGGGCGGCTCACCACTCACCACCCCTGAGCCCCCTGCCCGCCCTCCCTCCGTCTGCCCGCCCTCCCTCCGAACGGGCCAGACCTTCTGACGACGGCGACCGGAATAGTCGCCACGATGGCACCACCTACTGCCGGTCCCACCCCTGACGCCAACCACGCAAAACTCACCCCGCGCGCCCCAACCCCAGCGACACCGCGCAGCCGAGACATCAGGTCGCCAACACCGGCCCGTCCAGCAGCAGCGAGGCAGCAGCAGAGGGGCAGGCACCACCAACCAGCCCCTGAGCAGACTCACCGCCGCCCTGCCCGAAACCCCAGCAGGCAGCACACACCCCAACGCCAACCAGCCCCTGAGCAGATTCACCGGCTCTTTGCCCGCAACCCCCAGCAGACCGTACACGCCCCCAAACGCCAACCAGCCCCACACCCACCGCCGCCACCCCGATCCCGACACCACGCAGCGGGGGCATCCGAGCCCACCCACCCGTCCAGCGGCGGCGACCATGGCAGCGGCGACGGCGATCACCGCAGCGACCACAGCAACGGCGGGTCCGGGAATCACAGCAGCGGCAGCGGCGCCAGCAGGGGCGGCAGCGAGAGGCAGCGCCAACACCCGACATCCCTGCGCCAGATTCACCGACCTGCCTCTACCCGGCAACACTTCAGTGAGACCGGCGAACCCTCAAGGGTGGCCCAGCCCTCGCGAACCTCAGCCCAACCGATCCAGCACGGGCTTCACGGCGTCCTCCTCGACCCGCCCCTCCCCAGCCACGGCCCACGCCGCGTCGCAGGCGGCCCGCAGCCCGTCAATTCGGCTCCCGTCACCATCGAGCCGCAGGGCGCCGTCCTGCCACCGGGCCCGCCACCCCCCGCAAGCCCCATCCCGCACCTCGGGATAAGACTCCAGCAACGTACGCAGATCCTCACCGACATAGGTGGGCCGATGACGCGGTCCCGCCGTCAGCACATCGACAGCCGTAGCCACCCCGGTCAGCACCAGCAGGCTCTCAACCCCCGCGTTGGAGGCCCCTTCGATATCGGTGTCCAGCCGATCCCCCACAACCAACGGCCGCCGCGCCCCCGTACGGATCATGGACTCCCGATGCAACGGCGGATCAGGCTTACCCGCATATATCGGCTCAACCCCGGTAGCCGCCGCGATCACCCGAACCATCGCCCCGTTCCCCGGCAGCTCCCCTCGCCCGGTAGGCATCGTGCTGTCCCCGTTGGAGGCCACGAACAAGGCCCCCTGCCGCACCGCCAGCGCCCCTTCCGACAGCAGCCCATACGACAGCCCGGGGGCGATCCCCTGCACCACGGCAACAGGCGACTCGGCGGCGGTAGAAACAGGCCGAAGCCCGCGATCCCGTAGGGCCAGCCGCAACCCGGACCCTCCGACGACGAGCACGTTCGACCCAGGCGGCACCCTTTCGGCGACCAACCGAGCAGCGGCCTGAGCCGAAGTCACCACGTCGTCAGCCGAGGCCGGCGCCCCAAGCTCGCGAAGGTGAGTGGCGATGGCAGCAGGCGTACGAGAGGCGTTGTTGGTGACGTACGCCAGCCGCACCCCACGCCGCTGAGCCTCCTCCAACGCCGCCGGCGCCCCCGGCACCGCATGGCTGCCCAGATAGACCACACCGTCGAGGTCGAGCAGCAGGGTGTCATAGCCGTCGATCAGCACAGTGCCTCTCCCCGTTTGACTCTCACGCCGCGTGCGACTCTAGCGCCGCCGCAACCCTCACCCACACAAGGGCCGACCATTTCCACGCCCACCGCCGATGCGCGGGGACACCCACCTCCACACCACGCGCACACGCAGAGACACCCACCCCTACATGCGCAGAGCGCCCAACTTCACATCCCACGCCCACACCAACCAACGCCCCTCATCAGCCGCCGCCGCACGCCATGTCGAGCCGACTGACCCAGCGGCCGTTCCCCCGCGCCCCAAACGCATTACAGCCCGCCTAGGCTCCACAACCCGCCCTGGCTACATCGCCGGTCTCCTCACCCTTGTTGGCACCAGAGCACCCGGCACGCCTGAGCTCCACACCGCCAATCGGGCGGGCGGCACCCACACCCACCAGCCCCAGCTTTCAAACCGGAGCAATCTTCACCCGCGCCCGTGCGCCCCGAGATCACTCAATACCAAACCTCACGCCCCCGCCCCGCCCGCGCTCTGACCAGGATCGCGCCGAGCGAGCCGCGCGTGCCGAGGTCGTCGAGCCGGGCCACAGGACACGGCCCCCGCCAACCGCCGAACAGCGCGACGCCATTACCGACCACTCGCTCCCGCACGAAGACAACAAGAACGCCGCCTACCGCCAACTCACACACCAGGCCGACCCAGGCACCGAACCCCTCGCCGGAACGACGCAAGGCATCGCTCAACACGCATCCCACACCCAGAACCACATAGCTCAAGACAGCCATAGAACACGACCACAAGAGACCAGGGCGGCCCACCCGACGCCCTACGTCCTCCGACTACATTTCGCGACGAGCTCGCAAGGTAGCGCGAACACTCTTCAAAGCCGACACATAATGCCGCTCATCCGGCCGCATGGCCACCGCGATGGCCAGAGGCTCCTGGGCCCCCTCCACATCCCCGGTCCGCCACAGCGACAACCCCAACCCAAAGTAGGCATAATCCTCGGCCGGATTAGCATTCACGATCTGCCGGAAACTAGCGGCAGCCTCCGCGTACTGCCGTGAATTGAACTGCGCCCGAGCCAACGCCTCCAGAATGCTGCGCGATGCGGGTTCGGCCGCGGCAGCGCGCTCCAGCAACGCGGCAGCGGCAGCCGGGCTGCCCTCTTTCAGCAATCTCACCCCACGCTGATACCAATCGTAAACACCGCCCCCGGGAGCACCTGAGTTCTCGTTCTGAACGTTTCCATCGTGGGCCATGCGTGGGGACTCCTTCATCGCTGAACGACGGACCCGCTTCGCCCTGCTACGGAAAGGGCACGGGCTGCAACCATGGGGCGACTTCCGGGAGGGACAAGCATTTATGGGAGCATGCCCGGTATGGGGACTCCTGAACTGCCGATGCCGGACGGGCTGGTGCTGCGACCCTTCCGAGGGGTACGTTTCGCCGTCGAAGATCCCGCCAAGGTGACCTCCCCGCCATACGACCTGATCTCCGACGCCGACGTGGACGCCCTCCTGGACTCCCATCCGAACAACGTCGTCCGACTCATCCTTCCCCGCTCCCCCCGAGGCGATTCCTCCGCCAAACCACCAGCCCCCCATCGGCAACAGGAACCAAACCAAACACCCAGCACCGCGCCCCATCGCCCGTCGGCCGACAGCGAGCCGACCACCACGCAGCAGCAGGCGTCCGTTCCTCCCACACCGTCCGACGCCGGGCTTGAAACCCGCTATGCCAAGGCGCGGGACACGCTGAGGGCCTGGCTGGACACGGGTGTCCTGGTGCCGGATGACGTTCCAGCGCTCTACGTGTACGAGCAGAGCGGGCCGAACGTGCTGCAACGCGGCTTGATCGGCGACGTGGGCCTGGCCGATCCGGGGCAGCGCATCATCCTCCCCCACGAGGACGTCATGCCGGGCCCCATCACCGACCGGCTCGCTCTCATGAGCACCACGCAGGCCAACCTCGAACCCATCTTCCTCCTCTACAACGGCGATAACGGCACGGCCACTCGCCTGGTGGACGAGGTGGCCTCGGAACGGCGCCCCCTCGTGTCCGCCCACACCGAGGATGGCCTCACGCACCGCCTGTGGGCCATCACGGACGTATCCGAGATCAACGCGATAAACGCCGATCTCCACGACCGCCAAGCCCTGATCGCCGACGGCCACCACCGGTACGCGACGTACCGCGTCCTCCAACGCCAGGAGCACGCCACCCACCGCTCGGCCCAGCCCGAGCAGCCGCTCACCACCACCACGAGACCGGAACCACCCGACATCCCTCGGACGCCGCCACCGCTGCACACCGCCACGTCAGAAGCCCACCTCTCCCGGCCTGCCGCCACTTCAGAAGCGCAGTCACCCAACGCCTCGGAGGCAGAAACATCCACTGCCTCAAAGACCGAGTCACCTGGCGCTCAGGACAAGGCCCAGTCGCTCACTGCTCTGGAGCCAGAACCATCCAGCGTCTCAAAGGCCCAGTCACCCGGCGCTCAGGACGCAGAACCATCCACCACCTCCAAGACCCAGCCACCCACCGCTCAGGAGACGGAACCATCCAGCGTCTCAAAGGCGCGGTCATCCAGCGCCGTAGAGCCAGAGCCGGTGGCCGTCCCCAAGGCCCACCCGCTCCGCACCACCACGCGCCCAGCCACCACTCCGAAAGCCGAGCAGCACGCCACCACCTCAGCAGCTCGATCCGACGCCACGTCTGAGGCCCCGTCGTCTTCCTCTGACGTCGAACCAGCGGCTCAACCACCTCATCCCGCCATCCCTTCGGAATCACAGACGTCTTCCCCCAGCGGGAACCTCGACCTGGATGGGAAGCCGTCGATCCCTGACATCCCCCAGGCCTCCCAGGTCTCCGGGACCGATGGTGTCGCCGGCAAGGCCGGATCCGTGCCCCCAGGCGGCGGCCGCTCGACATCAGAACCCGTGGTCGGGCCGTGGGACTTCGGGCTTGCCCTGCTCGTCGACTCCACCGCGTACCCGCCCAATCTGCAGGCCATCCACCGCGTGATCCCCGGGCTCCCCCTCGCCGAGGCGGTCGCCAAGGCCAGAGGCGCGTGGCGCGTTCACGACTTCGACGACTTGGCGCAGGGCCTGGCCGCCCTGGAGGAGGCTCAAGAGCCGGCCTTCCTGCTCGGCGGGGAGGGTGGCACGCACCTGCTCACCAACCCCGACCCGGTGCAGCTCGCCCGCGCCATGCCGCCCGACCACTCCGAGCGCTGGAACTCCCTCAACACCTCCGTCCTCACGGAGTTCGTCCTGCCCAAGGTGTGGGGCATGCGCGATGACGAGCAGGCCGTACGCATCGTCCACCACGACACGGACGCCGCGGTGCGACTGGCCATCCGCACCGGCGGCACCGCGGTGCTCCTCAAGCCGCTCGCGGTCGACGACGTACTGGCCGTCGCTGCGGGCGGCGAACGAGTCCCCCGCAAGTCCACCTCCTTCGGTCCGAAGCCCAGGACCGGCCTGGTCCTACGCACGTTCGCCATCGACTGACGCAGCCGTCTCCCTCAACCGCGGCGCAGGATTCTTCACGATCGCCGACGTCCGCCGTCTGCGCGGCGATCGTAAGGACGTCCCCGCCGTCCATAAAGCGCTGTGCGGTGGCTCCTGCGAGAACCACCCGTGGGCGGCGGGACACACGGAACGGTGCAACACCCAGCAGGACCGCCCAGCCGCGGACAGCCCCGATCGAATGGCCAGCCCAGCCACCCGCCAGCGAGCGCTGCCTGGCCGAGCGACTCCACGTGATGACCGCGAGCGCTACCGCTGACCGCGGCGGCCGGTTATGTGCTCTCGGTCGACGGACGGCCGAGGAAATCCACACCCTCGACCGGCCGGCCCGCCACCCCACGAGAGGGCGCTGTCCACGACCGGGCGAGGCGCCAGCGCTCTCCGCGCACGCCAACTTTCCACAACCAGTGGGTCAGCTTGCTGGGGCGAGGTAGACCACTTGGCGGGGGATCAGGGCGGCGAGGCTTCCGTGAGAGCTGTGGGTGGGGCCGTCCGGAAGGTCGCTGCGGAGGGGAACGTCGGCTTCGTACGGTCTGGCGGAGCTCACCTCCACCTCGTACCGCCAGATCTTGGCCGCGGACGGGCCGAAGACGCGGCAGCGGAAGGACCCGGTCACCTCCATGTAGTCGCGGGGTTTGAGGCCGCGGACTGTGGCCGCCGTCTCCGGGTCGAAGGTGACGCACGGAATGCTGTCGGTCAGGGCGGCTCCGCGTCGGTTGCGGCGACGGCGCACGATGATGCGCCACTTCGCCACGGTGTCGCCGCTGGGCAAGGAGTGCTCCTCGACCCCCGCCGACAGCCGGCCTACCAGCAGGACTTCGTTTCGGTCCACTGCCGTCCTCCTATCGGTGCTCTGGTGGAGATCACTATCTACGATGAGGAGGAGGCCGGATCGGCTGGAATGCCGTTCTGGGGACAGCTGCTGGAGGCTCGGGAGTTCCTGTGGAAAACATCACCGCGTTGGGTGGCGACGTCTACGAAATCGACACCAAAATGGCTGGATACACGGGTATCACGGCCGGCTATCTGATTTTGGGGGATCGGCCGTGCCTCGTGGAGACGGGCACCTCGACCTCGGCCCCTGTGGTGCGCGATGCGCTCGCCTCGCTCGGTGTCGGCCCGGAGGACCTGGCCACCGTCGTAGTGACGCACATTCATCTGGATCACGCCGGTGGCGTGGGCGACATCGCCAAGTTCTTCCCGTCCGCGCAGATCGTCGTACATGAGAAGGGCGCCCGCCATCTGGCTGACCCGTCACGGTTGATGGCCAGTGCGCGGATGGTGTGGGGTGACAAGCTCGACACACTCTTTGGTGAACTCTCGCCCACCGAGGCCGAACGCATCGTGGCCCTCGGCGACACCGGAGCCGTCGACCTGGGCAACGGACGCACGCTGAACAGCCACTACTCCCCTGGGCACGCGAAACACCACGTGGGCCTGATCGACTCCGCCACCGGAGACCTGTACGTCGGCGACGCGGCCGGCGTCTACCTCCCCGAAACGGGCGACCTCCGTCCAGCGACGCCGCCGCCGGACTTCGACCTGGAGACGGCGCTCGACTCGATCGCGTTGTTCGAGGCGCTTGGGCCGCAACGGCTGCTGTTCAGCCACTATGGGCCGGTCGATGCCGTACAGGAGACTTTGGAGCGGTCTGCGGAGGAGCTTCGCATCTGGGTTGATCTCACTCGGCAGGCTCATGCTGAGGGGATGGATCTGGACCACGCCGTCGCCATGGTCAGGGATCGCACCAAGGATCGCTATCGGGCGTTGGAGGCTGCTGGTGGGGAGGATGGGGCGGCTGAGCAACTCGAGATGTTGAGTGGTGCTCCGTCAAACGTGGCGGGGATCCTCCACTGGCTCAACCGCGTCTCACCGTAGCCGCGCGTTGCGGGAGGTTCCGGGCGATGGGGGCGGGTGGATGTCCCCGTCGTCGCCTGGCCGGTATCCGCTTTCCTCGCCTGGCCAATAAATCTCGCCGCAGAAGCCGTGCGTGAGGGGGTCATGCGTGTGTCAGGGGGCGTCGTGCTCCCGTGTGTGGCGGTTCTTGGCGTCATACAGGTCAGGAGGCGTCGTGCCGTTGCACGTGCGCCGACGTCGTCGACGTCAGATTCCCCTGGGTCACGCGTGTACTGGGCTTCTCGCGGGTCAACGCTTTGCAGGATTTCTCGCGGTCGAAGGCCTGCGGGGTTTCTCGCATGAAGACGGGAACTTCAGGCGGTCAGATGCGTATGGGATTTCAGGGCCGATGGACGTGAGCTGGGTTCCTCGGCACCGTACGAGGAGCCGAGTCCTCGCCATCAATCGCGCGGGGGATTCGCACGCTCATGCCGTACAGCATCCACCGGCGGGCCGGATGGGCGGACGTTCGTCATCGAACGAGACCCTGAGCGGTCGCCCACCCGTCCCCGCCGTACCGGACCGGCTTGACCGTCGGATGGCGACGGTATCGGTCCGGGTACGGCGGGGACTTGGCGTCAGTCGTCGGACTTGCGCTTGACGTCCGAGGCAGGCTCGTCGGACTCGTCGCTGAGCGTGTCTCCGAAGTTGGGCTCGATGAACGCCGGGGTGATGCTCGGCGCCTCGGCCTGCTTCGGGGCCTCCTGAGCAGGCCGCTCAGTCTGCTCCTCGGCAGCGTCGGCGGGACCGGACTGCTCGGACGCGTCGGCCGGGGCAGCCTCCTGCCCACGATCCGATGCGTCCGCGGGGGCAGCTTCTCGCGACTCCCCACCCCGTACGTCTGCCGAGGCCGCCTCCTGCGGCTCCTCGTCCAGAACGTCCGCCGGCTGCTCTTCCAGGACGTCGGCCGGCGCCGCTTCCCGCGACTCCTCCTCGGCCGGGGCCGTCTCCGAGGACTCCTCATCGACTACGTCGGCGGACGCCTCGTCCGAGACGCTCTCCGGGGAGGCCAAGAGGTCGCCCGCCTCGGCCAGGGCCGTGGCGTCATCCACGTCCTCGGCCGCCTCAGCTGCCTCGGCCGCGCCGGCGTCGTCGAAGTCGTCCTCGTAGTCGAACTCCTCCTCGACGTCTTCGATGACGGACCCGGTCAGCTCGGCGTAACGTTCGGCCGCTTCCGTCTCCCCGTCCTCGTCGAACGCCATCGCCCGCCCGAACCAGTCCGTAGCCGCGTCCTGGTGCCCGGCCTCGGCCAGAGCATCCGCATACGCGAACGCCAGCCGCGCCGACCACGGCCTGGGCTGCGGGTCACGCAGCTCGGGGAGGCGCTGCAGGGTGATCACGGCGGCGTCGTGCTGGCCCAGGTCGCGGCGGGCGCCGGACTCGACGATGGTCAGCTCGATGCGTCCGGCGCGGTCGAGGCGTTCGGCCTCTGGCGAACGTACGAGGTCAAGCGCCCGCTCCGGACGACCGAGACCGCGCTCGCAGTCGGCCATGACCGGCAGGTAGGCGTCAGAGCCCGTCATCCTCCTGGCCGCGCGCAGATCGCTCAGCGCTTCGGAGAAGTGTCCCGCGCGGTAGGCGACGATGCCCGCGGCCTCTCGTACGACACCGATCCTGGCCGCGAACCTGCGTGCCACCTTCGTGTGCTCGTGCGCCCGGTCGGGGTCGTCGTCCTCGAGCGCCCGTTCGGCGGCGACGAGATGCCGGCCCACCAGCTCGGCGAGGTCGCCGGGCAGGGAGCGCAGCTCCTCGCGGACTTCCTTGTCGAGCTCCTCCGCGGTGATGTCGAGCGCGACCTCGGGCAGCTTCTCGCGCTGTGGGGCCTCGGCGTCGCGGTCGGACCTGCCGTACCTGGCGCGGGTGCCCGAGGAGTCGGGTCGCTCGCCGCGGTCGTCCCGCGAGAACGGCCGCGAGTCCCGGCGGGGACCGAAGCCACCTTCGCGACGGTCGCCGCCGCCACGCGGGCCGCGGTCGCCCTCGCGCCTGCCACCGAATCCGCCTTCACGACGCGGGCCCCGGTCCTCCCGGAACCCGCCCTCGCGGCGGTCGCCGTAGCCGCCTTCTCTGCGGGGGGCACGGTCGTCCCTCGAGAACGGACGCGAGCCTTCGCGCCGGGGGCCGCCCCCACTCTCACGCCGGTCACCGTAACCGCCCTCGCGACGGGGGCCGCGATCATCCCGATCCCGGAACGAACGACGCTCCTCACCCTCACGACGCGGTCCTCGGTCGTCGCGGAACCCGCCCTCACGGCGCGGTCCTCGGTCGTCGCGGAACCCGCCCTCACGGCGCGGACCCCGGTCGTCGCGGAACCCGCCCTCACGGCGCGGACCCCGGTCGTCGCGGAACCCGCCCTCACGGCGCGGTCCCCGGTCGTCACGGAACCCGCCCTCACGGCGCGGACCCCGGTCGTCGCGGAAGCCACCTTCGCGGCGCGGCCCTCGATCGTCACGAGACCCGCTCTCACGGCGGTCGCCGTACCGGCGCTCGCCGAAGCCGCCCTCGCGGCGCGGGCCACGGTCCTCACGGGAGCCGCCTTCACGACGGTCGCCGTAGCTGCTGCCCTCGCGCCGCTCGCCGAACCCGCCCTCACGACGAGGACCGCGATCATCCCGGTCCCGGAACGGACGACGTTCGTCACCCTCACGACGGGGGCCGCGATCGTCGCGGTCGCGGTAGGTACGACGATCGTCACTCCGGGGTCCGCGATCATCACCCTCACGTCGAGGGCCACGGCTGTCGCCGAAGCCGCCCTCACGACGCGGGCCGCGGTCCTCACGGAACCCGCCCTCACGGCGCGGACCCCGGTCGTCACGGAAGCCACCTTCGCGGCGCGGACCTCGATCGTCACGAGACCCGCCCTCACGGCGGTCGCCGTACCGGCGCTCGCCGAAGCCGCCCTCGCGGCGCGGGCCACGGTCCTCACGGGAGCCGCCCTCACGACGATCGCCGTACCTGCTGCCCTCGCGCCGCTCGCCGAACCCGCCCTCACGACGAGGCCCACGGTCATCCCGGTCCCCGAACGAACGACGCTCGTCACCCTCACGACGCGGGCCGCGATCATCTCTGTATCCGTCGTCGCGCCGCGGCGTCCTGTCTCCACGACCGTAGGAGCGCGACCTGTCGTCGGAACGGAACGGACGGTCGTCGCCGGAGTCTCGCCCACGAGAGCCGTACCCGCCGCTCCTGCCGCCTCCGCTGGAGCGCCTGTCCCCATAGTCGCCGCGCCCGCGCTGTCCGCCGTCCGATCCGTTATCACTGTTCACTTCTGGTCCATTTCGTTGGCTCACTCAGCGGACTCATAACGACGGTCCACCGTGGCTGGTCGCCGCCTCTCGGGCCTTACGCGACGAAGGCCACCCGTTGGGTGGCCCGGTTCCTTCCAGCCTAGCAAGCCCCAGTACGTCCATGAGCCCGGACGCAAGCCATATATCGGCGCAACCAGAAACGTACGGTCAGCGAGAGTGTTCGCACTGTCACCACGCCTCGCGGAAATCTTGATCCGCGAACGGGATTCGGCCGAAGTTGCCGCTCTGCCATCGGAGCGGTCGACGCCCGTCGTCCGTTTACGAAGGCGCTCGAATTGCGGAACAGCGCACAGCTGCGCCGTCAGCGGAACGTCACAGCTACAGAAATGTGGCCTCGGACGCCGATCTGGCCAGTGAGTGGAAGGGCGAGCAGCCGGCCGCGCGAGGGAACGGCTCACAGCCCCCCATCACAGCCGGCACAGCACACAAAAAAAAGGGGGTCCGACGCCCAAGGCGTCGAACCCCCTCAAAGATTGTCCGGCGGCGACCTACTCTCCCACACCCTCCCGAGTGCAGTACCATCGGCGCAGAGAAGCTTAACTTCCGGGTTCGGAATGTAACCGGGTG
>NZ_JBFAOQ010000007.1:0-629913 GCF_040675285.1 Nonomuraea sp. NPDC049625
AAGCTGGAGCTGTCGGGCGACGAGGCCACGGGTGCGGCGATCGTGCGCAAGGCTCTGGAGGAGCCGCTGAAGCAGATCGCGGTCAACGCCGGCCTTGAGGGCGGCGTCGTGGTGGAGCGCGTTCGCAACCTCACCCCGGGTGAGGGCCTGAACGCCGCTTCCGGCGAGTACGTCAACATGTTCGAGGCGGGCATCCTCGACCCGGCCAAGGTGACGCGCTCGGCGCTGCAGAACGCCGCTTCCATCGCGGCGCTCTTCCTCACCACCGAGGCCGTCATCGCCGAGAAGCCCGAGAAGAACGCTGCTGCTCCGGCCATGCCGGGCGGCGGCGACATGGACTTCTAGGTCTTTTCTTCGCTGTTCATAACAAGAGCGGCCCGGTTTTCCGGGTCGCTCTTGTTTTCGTTTATCAGCCATTACGTTTCATAATTGATCCGCTACTCCGAGTGAGGAAAGGTGGTGATCACACACCTCAACGAAGGAGTAGAGGATGCTTTCCCGCAGCAAGCGTATTTTCGGCATCGCCATTCTGAGCGCGGCCGCCGCGGCCGCCGTCGCCATCCCTGCCCATGCGTCCAGCACCCCGGTCATCACCGGTCAGCTCATGAAAGTGGTGCAGGCGCCGCTCTGCCTGACCACGGGGACGCTGGCCGGCGAGTCCAAGCTGGGAGTCCCGCTCGTCGAGGAGCTGCTGCCGCAGCTCGGGGCCTCTTGCGCAGTGTTCGCCTGACGCCTGCCGCGCTCTCGGTCTCTCGGACGCCCCGCCCTTCGCGGTGGGGCGTCTCCCTTTTTCCGGCCCGCCCGTTACGGGTGGAGCGGCTCCCCTTTTCGCGCCTGCCGCACCGCCCTCGGGAGGGCGGTGCGGCCGTGGGCGCGGTCAGGTGCTGTAGGTCGGGACGACGTGGCCGCGGGCCAGGGTGTTGGCGGTGATGTTGAAGCCCACCACCGCCGGGCTGGCGTCGCTGTCCACGCCCAGCTTGTCGACCCCGAGGGCGTGCACCGTGAAGACGTAGCGGTGCGGGGTGCCGGGGGGCGGGGCCGCGCCGCCGTACTCCTTGGTGCCGTAGTCGTTGCGGGCGTGGACCGCCTCCGCGGGCAGGCCCTTGAGCTCCGGGCCGGTGCCCGCGCCCGCCGGCAGCTCCGTCACCGAGGCCGGGAGGTCGAACAGCACCCAGTGCCAGAAGCCGCTGCCCGTGGGGGCGTCGGGGTCATAGCAGGTGACGGCGTAGCTGCGGGTCTCGGCGGGCGCGCCGGACCAGCGGAGGTGAGGCGACTGGTTACCGCCCTTCATGCCCCAGTCGTTGAAGACGTGGAGGTCGTTCAGCCGCTCGCCGTCCTGGATGTCGTCGCTCTCGACCACGAGCGCGGGAACCGACGGCAGGTGTTCATGTGGAAGCGGTGCTGGCACGGCATCCTCCTAGGTTGAGAGCTCCTTGCTCAGCCATCCTAGAAGCGGCCGTGCCCGCCGACGATCAGCCCGTCAGCTCGGCCGGCAGCGGCTTGTCGTGCAGGACCGTCAGGGAGGTCACCGCACGGGTCAGCACCACGTACAGCCTGGCCAGGCCCCTGGGTTCGGCCGCGACGATGTCCGCGGGCTCCACGACGATGACGTGGTCGTACTCCAGACCCTTGGCCAGGGTCGCGGGCACGATCAGGAGGCGGTGCTCCTCGTCCGAGTCGGGGCCGAGCACGGCGTGGGAGAGGCCGGTCAGCGCGCGGGAGACGTCGGCGACCAGGGCGTCCGGGGCGATGACGCCGATGGAGCCCTCCCTGGTGAGGACCTCCGCGGCGGCCTCCGCGATCGAGCCTCCGGGGCGTACCGCGAGCGAGCCGAGGCCGGGGCGCAGCGACCGCGGCGCGGCCAGGTCGGGGGCGATGGAGGGGAGCAGCCGGGCGGCGTAGTCGAGGACCTCCCGCGGCACGCGGAAGCCGAGCGTCAGCTCCGTCACCTCGCCTTCGCGCTGGCCCAGGTGCTGGAGCACCGACTCCCATGAGCTGGTCGACCACGGGGTCGTGCCCTGGGCCAGGTCGCCGAGGACGGTGGCCGAGCCGTTGCGGCAGCGGCGGCCGAGCGCTCTCAGCTGCATCTCGGAGAGGTCCTGGGCCTCGTCCACCACGAGGTGGCCCAGGGACGGGGTGCGCTCCATGAAGTCGCGCAGCTCGTCCAGGAGCGCGGCGTCCGCGGCGGACCATTTCGCGGACTTCCAGCTCCGGTACGGTTTCCGCCATATAAGCATTTCCTGCTCATCCGGCGACAAATCGGATTTAGCGGCCTTTGTCATGAATTCGGGGTCGGAGAGGAGGCGATAAAGGACTTGCTCCGGCGTTAGTTTGGGCCAGACCGTATCGACGAGCTGTTTCACCGGTTTCGACCTGGCCACGGCGTCCTGCACCCGGTCGTCGGGCGATTCGCCGCGCTGCTCCATTCGTACGAGCACCATGTGGGCCAGCCGCTGCGCGAGTGCCGCCCGGCCGGGGTTGTATCGCGTGGTGCCGCGCAAGGAGGCCACGATCTCGCGTACCTCGTAGTCCGCCACCCGGTAGCGGTAGGCGCCCTTGGAGAAGACCACGCCGTCCTCGGGCTTGACGATGTGCAGCCAGAGCGCGCGTTCGAGCACCGCCGCCATCCTGGCGTCGCCCTTCAGCGCCGCCACCATCGGGTCCTCTTCGGCGGCGTACTCGCCGAGCAGCCCGCCCACCGTGGTCTGGTCGACCTTGACCTCGCCGAGCGCGGGGAGCACCGAGGAGATGTACGACAGGAAGGCGCGGTTCGGGCCGACGATCATCACGCCGGCCCTGGCGAGCCGCTCGCGGTGGGTGTACAGGAGATACGCGGCCCGGTGCAGGCCCACGGCGGTCTTCCCGGTGCCGGGGGCACCCTGGACGCACACCGTCTGGGCCAGGGTGGATCGGACGATCTCGTCCTGGTCCGGCTGGATGGTGGCGACGATGTCACGCATCGGGCCGGTGCGCGGGCGCTCGATCTCGTCGGTGAGGATCTGCGACGGGCCGATCTCGCCGCCCTCGCCCAGCGGCTCGTCCTCGAACGCGGTCAGCGCGCCGCCGTGGTACCCGAAGCGGCGCCGCCGTACGACTCCCATGGGGTCGGCGGGGCTGGCCTGGTAGAACGCCTGGGACACCGGCGCGCGCCAGTCGATGACCAGGGGCTTGCTGCCGCCGTCGTGCACGTGGCGGCGGCCGACGTAGATCGTGCCGGGGAGGTCGTCGCCCGCCTGCCGGTCGAGGCGGCCGAAGAACAGCGGGGTGTCTGGGTGGTCGGCCAGCGCGGCGACGCGCTGGTCGAGGAGGGACTGGAGGATCTGCTGCGACACCCAGTCACCCGCCGCGTCCGCGGACAGCGACTGGGCGTGGGCGCGCATCGCCTTGAGCGCGGCCCTGGACTCGGCCAGGTGAGCCTGCTCGGAGGCCAGTACGTCGGAGGGTATGTCGGGGGCCAATTGGTGTCCGGGCATGCGAAAGCGCCTCCCTGGGTCGGAAACGAAGGTGGTAAGGCAGCGAATCGGCCAGTCTAATGGCGACGCGGGGCGGCCTCCAAAGCATTTACCCCTCGGCCACCCACGCGCCGCGCCACCCACCGTCCTCGCTGTTCGCCCGCCGCTGCTCTCAGCCTCGGGGCCCAACCGGCGTCGTCGGCAGGGCTCCTCGGAGGGCAGGTACGGCGGCGGGTCGGGCGAGCGGTCATGAGGGTGGGGGGCAGGGCCGATGGGCGTCGCGTCCGCTCGCCCGGCCCGGGTCGGTAACCGGCGCGCGGCGGGGGAGGGATGCTCGACCGGGCGAAACGGCCTCGCGCTGCGCCGGGGAGTCCAAGGGCGGCGGTGGGGTGATGTTCGGGGCGAGTAGCGGTCTGCGGGGAGGGGTAGGGACAGGTGATGGCGCGGATTCAGCTGCGTTTTTCGCCGATCATTCCCACGATCGCCAGCTTCCTGCTCGCCGCCCTCTGGGCGTTGTCCGTCTTCGCGGGCTGGGGGTCGGAGGCGTTCTGCCAAGGCGGCGAGTCCGCTTCGACCTGCTCCCAACGTCTTGGTACGGTCTCCACGGTATCGGGGCTGTTCGCCGCGCTAGCCGCCTGCTGCACAGCGGCCGCCTGGCTCATCCCGTGGTCCAGGCAGGACCCGCGCACGTTCGGGCGGGTCATGGGCGCGGGGGTGGGCGCCTGGGTGGTCGCGGAGGGCGTGCTGTTCCTCGGCGGCCTGATGGCGCGGTAGGGCGCCCCCGCCGGCTCGAAGCTTCTCATCGGTAACAACCGGGAAATACCGAAAAATTCGGGCATATCAGGTGCGTTTGTCGGATCATGGGGGTATGTCGGAGGCGGCGTGATAGTACGCAGGTGAGGGGGGTGGTTCGATTGTCTTCGGCCCGCGGAGTTTCGTGGACGTGACAGCACGCTGAACAGGCCTGGCCGCTCGTGACGAGCGGCCGGGCGTCACACCTCGCCGTGCACGTCGTCGGCGTCGATGATCTGGTACGCGTACCCCTGCTCGGCCAGGAACCGCTGCCGGTGCGCGGCGAACTCCTGGTCCACCGTGTCCCTGCTGACCACCGTGTAGAACCGGGCGCCCCCGCCGTCGGCCTTGGGCCGCAGCACCCGGCCGAGCCGCTGGGCCTCCTCCTGGCGTGAGCCGAACGTGCCCGACACCTGGATCGCGATCGCGGCCTCCGGCAGGTCGATGGAGAAGTTCGCCACCTTCGACACCACCAGCACCTGGATCTCCTTGTCGCGGAAGGCCTGGTAGAGCCGCTCCCGCTCCTTGACCCGGGTCTCGCCCTTGATGACCGGCGCGTTGAGGTGCTCGCCGAGCTCGTCGAGCTGGTCGATGTACTGGCCGATGACCAGCACCTGCTCGCCCAGGTGGCGGCGGACCAGCGCCTCGGTGACGTGGGTCTTGGACGGCGTGGTGGCGCAGAAGCGGTAGCGCTCCTCGGACTCGGCCATCGCGTACGCCAGCCGCTCCTCGTCCGTGAGCGTGACGCGCACCTCCACGCAGTCGGCGGGTGCGATCCAGCCCTGGTTCTCCATCTCCTTCCAGGGCGCGTCGTACCGCTTGGGACCGATCAGCGAGAACACGTCGCCCTCGCGCCCGTCCTCGCGCACCAGCGTCGCGGTCAGCCCCACCCGCCGGCGGGCCTGGAGGTCGGCGGTCATCCGGAAGATCGGCGCGGGCAGCAGGTGCACCTCGTCGTAGACGATCAGGCCCCAGTCGCGGGCGTCGAACAGCTCCAGGTGCGAGTAGACGCCCTTCCGCCTGGTGGTCATCACCTGGTACGTGGCGATGGTGACGGGGCGGATCTCCTTCTTCGAGCCGGAGTATTCGCCGATCTCGTCCTCGGTCAGCGACGTGCGCTTGATCAGCTCGGTCTTCCACTGGTGGGCCGAGACCGTGTTCGTCACGAGGATGAGCGTGGTGGCCTGCGCGTGCGCCATGGCGGCCGCGCCGACGATGGTCTTGCCCGCGCCACACGGCAGCACGACCACGCCGGAGCCGCCGTGCCAGAACGCGTCCGCCGCCTCCTGCTGGTACGGCCGCAGCGCCCAGCCCTCCTGCAGCAGCTTGATCGGGTGGGCCTCGCCGTCCACGTAGCCGGCCAGGTCCTCCGCCGGCCAGCCCAGCTTGAGCAGGGCCTGCTTGACGTTGCCGCGGTCGCTCGGGTGGACGATGACCGAGTCGGCGCCGAGCCGCTCGCCCAGCATCGGCTGGATCTTCTTGGAGCGCAGCACCTCCTCCAGCACCGCCCGGTCGGTGGAGGTCAGGACCAGGCCGTTGACCGGGTCCTTCTCCAGCCGCAGCCGGCCGTACCTGGCCATGGTCTCGGCGATGTCCACGAGCAGGGCGTGCGGCACGGGGTAGCGGCTGAAACCGATCAGCGCGTCGATGACCTGCTCGGCGTCGTGTCCGGCGGCGCGGGCGTTCCACAGGGCCAGGGGGGTGACGCGGTAGGTGTGCACGTGTTCGGGAGCTCGCTCGAGCTCGGCGAACGGCGCGATCGCCTTACGGCAGTCGTTCGCTCGTTCGTGGTCGACCTCGAGCAGCAGTGTCTTGTCCGACTGGACGATCAGCGGTCCATCGCTCACTGGCTTTTCTCCGTGGGGTTCCGTACGGGGCCTCGCGCAACAGGACCATCGTCTCCCGATCCTGGCTCTCCCGCTCCGAGACTCCAACAACCCGCGCGCCCGGATTAGTCCTCGGACGGGCCAAGAGCCGCGGCCGTCAGTCGTCGAGATAGCCGGACAGGCCCAGGAAAAGGATGATGCCGGCGCTGAGCACGAAGCCGAGCCCGAACATGATCCAGCTCCAGATCACCATCGTGCGGGCGGTCTGCGGCTCCGTGCGGCCCTTGCTGAGCGCCAGGCCGGCCAGGATCGCGCCGGGCAGGCCGAGGAAGTTGCAGCAACCGACGAGCGCGAGGAGGTTGAGCACGAGGGAGACGATCGCGTTGGCGCTGGGCCCGTCGTCGCGCCGCGGCGGGGGATAACCGTAGCCGTACGGCGGCGGCTGCTCGCCGTAGGGGGCGCCATAAGGCTGGTACGGGTAGCCCGACGGATCTTCCTGGCTCATGTTCACCTCCAGACACGTCAACACTTATCACGGAAAGGAGGCGCGCCTGACCGCGCTGTGAGATCCCACCATGGATCGCCAGGCCGAAGGCGGTCAGTCGAGGCGGGCCCGCAGCGCCTTGCGATCGAGCTTGAGCACGCTCGTCACCGGCACCGAGTCCACGAACCTCACCTCGCGCGGATACTTCACCCGCCCCACGCGCTCGCGGGCCCACTCGATCAGCTCCTCGGCCGTCACCGTCGCGTCCTGCCTGAGCTGGACGAACGCCACGACCTCCTCGCCGATCCGCGGCTCCGGGCGGCCCACGACGCCCGAGACCACCACGTCGGGGTGGCGGTTGAGGGCGTCCTCGACGTCGCGGGGGAACACGTTGAAGCCGCCCCGGATGATCAGGTCCTTCTTCCTGTCCACGACATAGAGGTAGCCGTCGTCGTCCACGCAGCCGATGTCGCCGGTGCGCAGCTCCCTTCCGATCAGCGCGGTCCCCTCGGGGTCGGGTTCGTGCTCGCCCCAGTAGCCGAGCATCAGCGCCTCGCCCGAGACGCAGATCTCGCCGACGTCCCCGGTCTCCAGCTCCTCGCCCTCGCCGTCGCGGATGGCGATCGTGTAGCCGGGCAGCGGGAGGCCGACGCTGCCGGCCCTGCGCCTGCCCGGCGGGTTGAACGTGGTGACCGCGCTCGTCTCGGTCAGTCCGTAACCCTCGAGGATCTGCACGCCCGGCACCCTGCGCTCGAACTCCTCCAGCACGTCCCTGCCGAGCGGCGCCGCGCCGCAGGTGAGGAAGGACAGGTCGGGCAGCGGGTGCGACTCCAGCGGCTCGGCGAGGAGCAGCTGGATCATGGAGGGTACGACGGTGCCGTACTGGACGTGCTGCTCGGCGGCCAGCGCGAGGAACGTCTTCGGCTCGAACCAGCGCATCAGCACCGCCTGCTGCGGCTCCGTCGCGTGCATCGAGGCGACCGAGATGATCAGCCCGTACGCGTGCGAGAGCGGCACCGGCACCAAAGCACGATTTTTCCCTTCTTGGTGGGACATGTCCCAGACGTCCTTGGCCACCCGCCAGAGGCCACCGTGGCTCAGCATGACGCCCTTGGCCCGGCCCGTGGTGCCGCCGGTGTACATCAGAGCGGCCAGATCACCGGGGTCCCTGGTCACCGGGCCGCGTTCGGGTGCCCGTTCCAGCTCGGCCGTGTCCACAAAAATAGGGATGTCGACGGCGGCGGCCCGTACGGTCTCCACCAGTTCGGGCGAGGTGACGATCGCGGACGCGCCGCTGTCGAGCAGGATATGCCGCAGCTCGTCGGCGCCCACCAGGGACACCGCCGGAGTGACCACCGCGCCCGCCGCCCACAGCGCCTGGTAGATCAGCGGCACTTCGGGGGAGTTCGCCATCATCACGACCACCCGGTCGCCGGGCCCGATCCCGCCCTCGGCGAACCCGCCGCACATCCGGCGCGCCCGCTCGGCGAGCGCGTGGCTACGGTGCCAGACGCCCTCGTAGAACGTCGCGTCGTGATCGTCGAAGCGGCCCCAGGACTCCTCGGCCAACTGGCCCAGCGTTTGCTCGGTCACATGCCCAACCTGATGCGATCGTGGTCACGCCGTCAACCCTTGACTAGTCATGGTGGACGGGGCCCAGTTGACCGGTAAATGACAACATATCTCCCTCTATAGTCGTTCGTGTTTTCTTGTTGGCCTAGATCGTGTAATGGTGGAAGATCTAGGGGCCATGGGGCCTGCCGAGGCAAGGGAAGTCATGATCGACATGTCCGCGTCAAGCGGCCCCGAACGCGAACGTCACGCGAAAGACCAGGTCAGGGTGGCTTTGGTGACGCTCTGCGAGCTCTTCGTAGTAAAAGAAGAAACTTGTTAGGCGTAGTTATTTTCTGTAGAAAACTTTCCAGTCAACCCTGAGGTGAATTCGTGACCGAAACGCCTGAATCGGGCGAGATCGACCTCGATGACATAACGCTCGGCCAGAGCTTCTTAACGGTGTACGAGCACCTGCGGCCGCTCGCCGCGCCGGTCACCAGGGACCTGAAGCGACGGGACGCCGACGCGCTCCTGCGCTCCTACCTGGAGCCCGGCTGCTTCCCCGAGGCCGTACGCCGGCTCAGCGTCCGCCACCTGCTCGTCCTCGTGGGCGAGGAGGAGACGGGCAAGCGGCTGGGCGCCATCGCCCTGCTCTCCCGGATGTCCCTGGCCGAGAGCACGATCACCGTGCTGTCGCCCGCCGGCAGCGCCGCCGACCTGCTGTCCAGGACCGAGTACGAGCCGGGGCGGGCGTACCTGCTGCACGACTGGATCGCCGAGAGCACCGACAGGATCGAGCTGCTCAACCTGGCGCGCAAGCTGGCCGAGCTGGGCTCGTACCTGGTCATCACCAGGAACGGCGTCCCCTCCCAGGCGGCCGAGGTGGAGCAGCCGTGGGGCGTGCCGGAGCCGGGGGAGCTGTTCGACCTGTGCCTCAGGGCGTACGGACTGCGCGCGGGCCACAGCCCCGAGGAGCTCACCCGGGCCCGGGACCTGGCGCTGACCCTGCCGACGCCGGCCGAGGTCGTGCGCCTGGCAGGACGGCTGGTGGGGGACGACGAGCCCTCGGGGGAGGACGTGGCGGCCTGGTTCGACACCAAGCCGCTGCTGCACGAGGTGCGGGAGGTGGCCGCGCTCGCGTTCCTGGATGGGGTGGGCGGGCCGGTGTTCGAGCGGCAGTTCGCCAGGCTTGAGAGGATCTGCCAGGCGCAGGAACGGCGGGTGCCGCGCGTGTCCCATCCGCTGGTCGCCCATGAGGAGGGCCGCGTCGTCTTCCGGGTGCCGCACCACCGCGGGCAGGTGCTCGCGGAGCTGGTCGGACGGTACGGGTTCTGGCTGTGGCAGCCGCTGCGCGAATGGGTGCGGTCGCTGGCCTGGGAGGGGGCCGACGTCCGGACGCGGGCCGCCGAGGGGGTGGCGTTGCTGGCGGCGTACTCGCTGAAGGACGCCCAGCTGGAGTTCCTGGACGTGTGGGCGCGGGGCGGGAACGCGGAGCGGCTGGCGGCGGGGGACGCGCTGTCGTACATGTGCGCCGACGACACGCTCGCCACCGAGGCGCTCAGGATCGCGCTCGCCTGGACGGCCGATCCCCTGGACCCGCGCGCCGCGGCGGCGGCCGTGGCGCTGGGCGGCGGGCTGTCCGTGCGGTATCCGGCCGACGCGGTGCGGCGGCTGCGGCGGCTGGAATCCGGTGGCGGGCCCTCGGCGGGTGTGGCGGGACGGGCGTCGGCGCTGCTGGCCGAGCACGCGGGCCGGTGCCACGACGCCCGGGCCCGGACGGTCACCGCGCTGTCCGCGCCCCTCGCCACGGACGCCTGACCCCACCCCGATGACGCTCGCCGGGGCCGCGGGACCCCGGCGAGCCCCCGCACGCGCCTGAACCCCGCGCATCGAGACCTCAACGCTCCGGGACCCCCGCGCCGCGACCCCCCCGCGGCGGGACCTCGGCGCGGCGGGACCTCGGCGCGGCGGAGGCCGGGGTCAGAGGCCGGCGACGCCGGTGATGCGGTGGAGGGCGAAGCGGTGGACGGCGGCCCGGGTCTCGTCGTAGGCGGTCAGGTAGCCGCCCTCCATCCGAGCCGGCTCCAGGATGCGCGAGGTCGCGTTCCCCTGCGAGTCGAGGTACCCGATCCACACGCGTACCCCCTGCTTGATCGCCTCCTGCAGGGCCGAGATCGTGGCCGTCGCGGGCCCGCGCGGCACCTGCCCGCCCGGCGCGTCCACGGGCTCGCGCCGCGCCAGGTGCGCCGCGTCACCGGCCCGCAGCGCGCGCACGGCCGCCGTCGCCACCTCCGGGTCCAGGCCGTTGGGAGACGCCACGGCGCGTACCGGCGCCAGCCCCTCGGTACGGCGGCTGTCGAGCTGCGAGATGATCACGTCGCCGTCGAGCGACTCGGCGACGGGCGCGTACCCCATCGCACGCAGCGAGTCGACCAGCGCCGCCCTGGACGAGCGGGAGGCGATCACGGTGGGGGCCAGCCTGCGCAGCCGCAGCGCGGTGGAGCGCCGGTCGGCGGTGATCTGGTCGAGCAGCGCCGGGTCGTCGCACCTGATGTACGCGCTGGCCGTGCCCACCCGGATGCGCCCGTGGCGCCTGGCCACGTCGGTCACCAGGTACGACAGCGCCTGCGGCACCGGCGTGGCCGAGTGGCGGGTCAACATCGACACCAGCTCCTCGCCCCCGTGCCCCGCGTCGAGCGCCCGCCTGATCGAGCTCTCGCTGAACCGGTAGACGGTGGCCCCGCCCTTCGACTCCACGTCGGCGGTGAGCGTCATCCAGCGGTTGAGCTCGCTCGTCAGCGGCCCCGGCGCGACGGCGGTGAGGTCGGCCTGGAGCAGCACGTGGTCGACGGGCTCGGGCAGCAGCGGCGCGAGCACCTCCGCGGGCTCGCCGCCTTCGAGCAGCGCCCGCCCGTGCGCCGACAGCGCGCCCAGCCCCGTCACGCCGACCTGCTCGGCCTCCCGCAGCGCGAACTCGGTGAGCTGCTCGCGCAGCGGCCCCCGGCGGCGCGGCTGCTCCCACGCCAGGCGTTCGAGGACCGAGTCGCGCGAAGGCGCGAGGCCGGGGGCGGCGGCGAGCACGCCCAGCGTGGCCGCCCTGACCCCGGGCGCGGAGGAGCGGCGCAGATCGGTGTGCAGGGCGTTGAACGGCCTGTCCCGATCGTCCCGGTCACCGACCAGGCCGGGTACGCGGTCCATGTGCAGCCAGGTGAGCGCGAGGGTGACCCACCGGTCTGCGGTCGCCCTGACCCGCCAGAGGTCGTAGCCGGAGGTCGGCAGCCACTCGCCGTCCACGCCGCCGCCCGCCGCGATCAGCCCGGCCGCGTGCGCCACCTCGATGACCAGCGCCGCCGCCCACTCGGGCAGGTCCAGCTCGCTCGTCGCGCGCTTGAGGTCGCGCACGCCCAGGCCGCCGGTACGCAGCACGCCGGGCGGCTCGACGCTCCACCGCTCGCACAGCTCCTCGACCGACCTGACGAACGCGAACGCCTGCCCGGCCGCCGTACGATCGGCCAGCTTCCGGTCGCGCGCCGTCCCTTCGAGCGGCGGCGGGAGGGCCAGCAGGCCGCGGTGCACCCGGCCGCCACGCAGGTAGAGGCCGACCTCGCGGGGGAGGGTCACGCTCTCCTCGCCGGTGGCCGCCAGCAGCCCTCTGGCCAGCAGCTCCTCGATGGGCGAACGGGCGGAGGCCACGCTCACCTCACGCCTGGCGTTGGGCACGCGCCCGGTCGGCGGCCCCCAGGCGAGCTGGTCGAGCGCGCCCCTGGCCTCGGGTGAGACGGACCCGACCAGGGCGGCGGGCTCCGCCAGCGCGGCAGCCAGCCGTTCCTTGCCCGAGCCCTCGGTGCCCGGCGCGACCTCGTCGGCCATCTCGTCGAGCTGCTCGGGCGCGTGATGCCGGAACGCGTCGACCGCCTTCGGCCCGAGCCCGGCCGGGTCCTCGAGCACCTTGCGCACGCCGGGCCCCAGGTCGAGCGCGTCGTCGGGCCCGAAGACCAGCGCCAGCTCGAACAGCCGGTCCAGCGCGGCCGACAGCGCGGGCTCGGCGTCGCGCGTCCCGCTCTCCGTGCCGCGCGCCCCGCTCTTGGCGTCGCGCGCGCCGCTCTCCGCGTCATCGTCCGCCAGGGCCGCGGCCACGAGCTCGCGCAGCCGCTCCTTGGGCATCGGCCCGTCCCGTACGGCCAGCGTCTCGACGACGGCCAGCGTGAAACGGTCGAGCCGGTCGAGCACCCTGGCGATCGCCGACGGGCTGCCCGCCCGCGACGCCAGGCCTTCCAGATGCGCGGGCACCGGAGTGATCAGCTCGGGCCGCGCGGAGACGAGCGCCCGCAGCTGTTCGTCGGTGCGCCCCCTGATCCACTCCGTGAACTCCATCGTTGCCATGGTATGTCCCACCTGATTGGGGCAGCATTGCTTGACGTGATAGAGCGCGCGGACCAGCTCGTCCTGAACTACGTCTCCAAGGCGGCCGATGCCGCCCACGGCGTGCTCAGGGCCGACCAGCGGCTCGACTTCGCCAAGCGATTGCGCGCCAGGATCGAGGAGGAGCGGCGCGGCAGCCAGAACGCGCGCGAGGTGTCGAAGGTGCTGGCCAGGTTCGGCGACCCGGTGGCGCTGGTGGAGCGCGAGGCACGCCGGCTCGTCGAGGCGGGCGTCCCCACCATGCGCACCCCCATGGGCTCCGCCGAGCAGGGTCAGCCGTCCGGGGACGAGAGCTCCACGCGGCGCTTCCCCACGATCGTGGACGACGCCGACGCGCCCCCTGGCGTCCAGACGTACCGGAGGATCGCCAGGGAGAGCCTCGGCAGGGGCCGGGGCCTGCCGTTCGCCGGGCTGCGCAGGATGGCCATGTCCAGCGCGAACCCCATGGCGACCGGCGGCAGGGACGCCAGGACCCTGGTCAAGGAGCATCCGCGCGACGCCGCCGCGATGGTCGTCCTCGTGGTGGCCGCGCTGCTGCTGCCGTTCGACCTGCCGCCGGTGGCGATCTTCGAGATCCCCGTGCTGGTGTGGGCGGCCGGGGCGGTGCTCGTGCTGTTCAGCGAGAGCTGGAGCCTGCGCGACAAGCTGCTCGGGATCGGGGCGCCGCTGCTCGGCTACTCGGCGGGCGGCGTGCTCGTCGGTGGCCTGCGGGTGGGGAGCGAGCCGGGGTTACAGGCGTTCTTCGCGCAGTTCTACAGCGTCAGCGGCACCATGTTCATGATCGGTACGGGGCTGGGCGTGGTGTGGCTGGCCTACCGGCTGCTCGACGTCAGCTGACCGGCGCGGGGCTGGGCAGCAGGCCGACCGCCAGGCGCACCCACCCGGCGACGAACTGGTCCTTGTCCGCGTAGCCCGGCAGCTCGCCCACCGTCTCCTGGAACAGCCGGTAGTGCACCACGGAGCCGCCCAGCACCACGGAGATGCCGGCCCAGTCGACCTCGACGTCCTTGTACTCGGGCTGCGCCCTGAACCAGGTGACGATCGCGTCGAACATGGGCTGCAGCAGCCCTTCCCTGACCACGGCGACCAGCTCGGGGAACTGGCTCAGGTCGCGGAAGAACACCCGGGTGAGCTCGGACTCCTCGCGGACCTTGGCCAGCCCGGCGCGGCACAGGTGGGACAGGCGATCTTCCAGCGCCGCCGACGCCTCCATGCTGCTCAGCTCGGCCAGGCTCTCCGCCACCTGGCTCCTGGTGCGGGCGGCGTGCTCGTTGATCGCCGCGGCGAGCACTTCGTACTTGGACTTGAAGTGCCGGTAGAGCCCGCCGGCTCCGGGCGAGAGCCCTGAGGCGGCCTCGATCTCCGCCACGGAGGTGGCGGAGTAGCCCCGCTCCGCGAACAGCCGCAGGGCCTCATCGATGATCCGCGCACGGGTCGATCTGGTCATATCTATCCTGTTACCTCCGCCTTGAGAGTAGTCGCAGTGTGTGGCGGGGACCGCACTTACGGAGCGGCGCGCCGGATCAGGCCCGCCAGCGCCGAGCCGATGATCAGCCAGACGATCGCGGCCAGGCCGTAGTTGACCAGCGCGGTCCAGCGCGGGTCGGCGAGCTGGAACAGGTTGGCCAGGCCCAGCGACAGCCAGCCTGCGAGCGACTCGACGAACTGGTACCAGACGTTGGCCGGGTTGGCCTTGAACACCGTGAAGACCGCGTACAGGATCACGACCAGCGCCGCCATCCGCGAGGCGACCTTGACCAGATAGGCCAGGGCCGACACGGTCCGGGTCCAGACCGTCACGGCCGGGCCGCCGGGCCGGGCGGGTCTGTGGGGGCGCGGCGGGGCGGAGGAGGCGACGAGCCGGTCTCCGGCGTGCGGCGGTTGGGGGGCGTTGGTCACGGCCGGTCCTCTCCGATAAGTAATTCCTTTCTTCCCATTCCCACGGTCCCACAACAAGAGGCCGTTACGGGTCGTTGGACGGCGTTTGGCATCCTGCACATGTGACCACTTCCGTTGGATTCGACCTTGACATGACATTGGCGGACACGCGAGAGGGCATCGCGGCCGTTTACGACGAGCTGTCCGTGCGTTTGGGCGTGCCCATTGACTCGGCCGCGGTGGTGACCCGGCTGGGGCCGCCGCTGGAGGTGGAGCTGGCCAACTGGCTGCCCGCCACGGAGGTCGCCGCGGCCGCCGACCTTTATAGGGAGATATATCCGCAAATAGGGGTGCCGGTGCACACGGCCATGGCAGGCGCGTACGACGCCATCGAGGCCGTACGCGCAGGCGGCGGCCGGGTGATCGTGGTGACCGGCAAGAACCTGCGTGACGCCATCGGCACGGTCAAGGTGCTCGGTCTGGCCGTGGACGAAGTGGTCGGTTCCGTTTTCGGAGCCGCGAAGGGATCGGCACTCGCGCGCTTCGGCGCGGCGGCTTATGTTGGTGACCATGTCGCGGACATCGAGGCGGCGCGCGCGGGCGGCGCCGTGAGCGTGGCGGTCGCGACCGGTCCATACACGGCAGGAGAGCTGCGTGAACACGGAGCCGATGTGGCGCTGGCCAACCTGACCGAATTCGCCACCTGGTTCGCAGGTTGGCGCAAGCATGATGAACTCCGGTAATTGCCCGGGATTTACCCGGTCGCCCTGGCGCGCTCCGGGGCATAACCTACATCCATCCATCTTTTCGACTGTTTGAACGAGGTCCTCCTGTGCCGAGTGGCAAGGTCAAGTGGTACGACGCCGACAAGGGTTTCGGCTTCCTCACCCGCGACGACGGCGGTGAGGTCTTCGTGCATTCCTCCGCGCTTCCCACAGGTGCGGCCCCGCTCAAGCCCGGCCAGAAGGTCGAGTTCGGCGTGGCCGAAGGGCGCCGCGGCCAGCAGGCGCTCTCGGTGCGGATTCTCGAGCAGCCGCCGACGCTGGCCAAGCCCAAGCCCAAGGCCAAGCGGAAGAAGCCGGATGAGATGGTCGTCATCGTCGAGGACCTGATCAAGCTGCTCGACGACGTCTCGACGTCCTACCAGCGGGGCAAGCATCCGGAGGCGGCCCACGCCAAGAAGATCGCGCAGGTGCTCAGGGCCGTCGCCGACGACCTCGACGCCTGAGACCCCCGGCGTCAGGTGTTCGGATTGGTGAGCGGTTTGGTCGGGTCGAGCGAGTCGGTCAGCTGGAGCTCCTGACCGCCCGCCTCGGCCCGCTGCCTGCGCAGCTTGTCGTCGGTCGCCCGCACGCGCCGCCGCCTGGCGATCAGCAGCCAGCCGAGCGTGGCCGTCAGCGCGACGGCCAGCGTGACCAGCCCGGCCACGCTGCTCTCCGACAGCGACAGCACCAGCCCGACCAGGCCGCCGAACACCCAGGCGAGCTGGAGCATCGCCTCGACCACGCCGAACGTGGACGAGCGCACCTCCTCGCCGATCTCTCGCTGCACGATCGCGTCGAGCGCGAGCTTGCCCAGCTCCTGGGCGAAGGCCGTGACCAGCGAGATGGCCAGCGCGGTCCACAGGCCGAAGAAGATCGCGGTCGCGATGCTGGTCACGACGGTCACGGCCAGCGTGACCAGCACGATCAGCTGCGGCGAGTGATTACGCGTCCAGTTGGCCACGGCGGCGCCGGCCAGGCCCCCCAGCCCGGCCGCGGCCGCCAGCAACGCGATCGTCTTGGGGATGTCGAAGAACGGATCCTGCAGCTGCCCGGCCGCGAGCCAGGGCACCGCCTTGTCCTGCACCAGGAACAGCAGGAAGAACAGCAGGAACCCGGAGAAGACGCGCAGCGCCACGTTGGCCCAGACGGCCTCGGCCACCGCGGGGCCCACCTTGAGCAGGGTGCGCCAGCGCGGCGCGGCTCCCTCCTCCTCCAGGTCGGGCGAGTCGATGTGGCGCGGCAGGCGTACGGCGGCGACTCCCAGCAGCAGGAAGGCCACCATCGCGACGCGCAGCACCAGCGCGCTGCCCAGCCAGGCGGTCAGCCCGGCGCCGAGCGGCACCGCGACCCCCGCGGAGACTAACGTGAACAGCGCCACCCGCGCGTTCGCCGACACCAGCGTGATGTCCGCGGGCAGCACGCTCGGCATGATCGCGGCCCGCGACACGTTGTACGCCTTCGACAGCACGAGCACGCCCAGCGCCCCGATGAACAGCGTGGGCAGGTCGCCGGGGCCCACCGCGGCCGCCATCGCGAAGCAGAGCAGCCCCCGCCCGAACAGCGTGCCCGCCATCACATAGCGCCGCCCCGACCTGAACCGGTCGAGGATCGGCCCCACGAACGGCGCCAGCAGCCCGAACGGCAGCATCGTGATGACCAGGTAGAGGGCCACCGAGCCGCGGGCCTCGCCCACGGGCACGCCGAAGAACACCGTGCTCGCCAGTGCCACCGTGACCAGCGCGTCACTGGCGCTGTTGCCCGCCGACAGCTCGATCAGCCGGCCGAGCCCGGTGCGGCCGGCGCCGTTGGCGTAGGTGAGGCGCCGGGTGGCCTTGCCGACTTTTCGCGCACCTTTTGCCGTGGCCTTGCCCGCCCGTGCAGTGCCGCTGGCCGTGGCCTTGCTCGCGCGCACGGTGGCGCCGGCAGTGGCCCTGCTCGCGCGCACACCGGCGCGTCCCGCGTCGGCGGCCCCGCGTGCCACCCGCCGCGAGATGTCGCGTGCTCGGCCCCAGCCTCCCTCCACGCATACCAGTCTTACCTGATTCATCCGCGATCTCGGTGCGGGATCCCCCGTTGTGGGACTCTCAGGTCCGCCCATGGGTGAGAATGAAGTGTGAGCGAACAGCACCTTTCGGCGGAGGGCCCCCGATGAGCCGCACCAGGGCCCGCGTCTCCGCTCCCGACCAGGCCTGTGTCGCCGCGGTCGATCTGGCGCGCAGCGCGGCCGAGGAGCTCGCGTGGCCGGGCGAGCCCGGCGAGCACCTCGGGTTCGAGGGCGAGGGCGACCGGATCGTCACCCATTACTTCGCCTGTCTCGACCGGGCATACCGCGGCTGGCGCTGGGCCGTCACCGTCACGCGTGCCTCGCGGGCCAAGAAGGTCACGGTCAGCGAGGCCGTCCTGCTGCCCGGCTCGGGCGCGCTGCTCGCGCCCGAGTGGCTGCCGTGGAGCGAGCGACTGCGCCCCGGCGACCTCGGGGTGGGCGACCTGCTGCCGACCTCTGAGGACGACGACAGGCTCGCGCCGGGCTTCACCGAGACCGACGACGACGGCGACCAACAGGCGGTTTTCGAGTACGGCCTGGGCCGGGCACGTGTGCTCTCGGCCATCGGCAAGGACCTGGCGGCCAGACGCTGGCACTCGGGCGAGCACGGGCCGCACACGCCGATCGCACACGCCGCTCCCGCGCAATGCTCCACCTGCGGCTTCTACTGGCCGCTGGCGGGTGGCTTGCGGCAGACGTTCGGGGTCTGCGCCAATGAGTACGCTCCTGACGACGGCAAGGTCGTCGCCGCCGACCACGGCTGCGGCGCCCACTCCGAGGCCGCCGTCCTGCCGCCGACCGTCGAGCAGGCCACGCCGATCCTCGACGACCTGGGCTATGACCTGATGGAGGAGGAGGCGGGCTCGGTCGACGAGTCGGCCTCCGAAGAACTCGGCCATTCCTGACAGAGCAGGCCGCTAACCTACGCGTGGCCGTTACCCCTCTACCAGGATCGTGATCGATGACCGACACCTATGGCACTGACCGGATGCGAGCCGCCGTCCTCTCCGCGTGGACGGCCTCGCCCGCGAGGTTCCGCGAAGACGCCAACGCCGAAGAGGACTTCGCGCTCGGCGGCTACCGGGACCGGCTGATCGTCGAGCTCGCCCAGAACGCCGCCGACGCGGCCTTGCGCGCGGGTGTGCCGGGGGTGCTGCGGCTGACGCTCAGGGGCGACGTGCTGACGGCCGCCAACACCGGCGCCCCGCTCGACGCGACCGGTGTCGAGGGCCTGTCGACGCTGCGCGTCTCCGGCAAACGCGGCGAGGTGGGCGCGGCCGGGCGGTTCGGCGTCGGGTTCGCCGCGGTGGTCTCGGTCTGCGACGAGCCCGCCATCTGCTCGCGCGGCAGCGGCGCGGTCCGCTGGTCGCGTTCGGAGACCACGGCCGCGGTGGCGGAGATCCCCGCGCTCGCGGGCGAGCTCGCCGACCGTTCGGGGCACGTTCCGCTGCTCAGGCTGCCGTTCGACGCGCCGCCGCTCGACGTGCCCGAGGGTTTCGACACCGTCGTACACCTGCCGCTGCGCGACCCGGTCTGCGTGGACGCGGTCCGGGTCATGCTCGCCGAGACCAGCCCGGCGCTGCTGCTCGGCATGCCCGCGCTGGAGGCCATCGAGATCGACCTCGACGGGTCGGTCCGCACCGTGGCCGCCGACGGCTGGCACGTGGTCTCGGAGTCGGGGGAGTTCACGGCCGAGGAGGTGAGCCGGCTCTTCGCCGACCGGCCCACCGAGGAGCGCGCCCGCCCCTACTGGTCGCTGCGCTGGGCGGTGCCGCTCACCGGCACCGGCGAGCCAGGGCCGCTGCCCGCCGCGGTGCCGCCGGTGGTGCACGCGCCGACGCCCAGCGACGAGCCGCTCGACCTGCCCGCGCTGCTGATCGCGTCGTTCCCGATGGCCACCGACCGGCGCCACTTCGCCAAGGGGCCGCTGACCGACTTCCTGGTCGAGCGGGTGGCCGACGCCTACGTCCGCCTGCTCCAGGAGCTGCCGCGCACGCCCAAGCTGCTCGACCTGGTGCCGTCGCTGATGGGCAAGGGCGAGCTGGACGCCAGGATCCGCCGGGCCGTGCTGGCCAGGCTGCCCTCGACGCCGCTGCTGCCGGCGCTGTCCGCGCCCGCGCCCGCCGTGCAGACCCCGTCCTTCGCCGACGCGGAGGTCTACGAGCCCGACGCGCAGTGGCAGGTCGAGCACCCCGCCCGTGAGCCCGGCGACGACGGATGGGTGGTCGCGGGCCAGGAGGCCGCCGTGGTGGCCGCCGGCTCCGCCGAACTGCTCGCGGCGGTCGCCGACTTCGTGCCGGGGCTGCTGCCCGCCGGATGGCCCGCCAGGCATCCGGCGATGGCCGCGCTGGGCGTGCGCAGGGTCGAGCTGGCCGACGTGATCGATCTGCTGTCGGGCGAGGCCGTGGAGGCGCGCGAGCCGTCGTGGTGGCGCTCGCTCTACGAGGTGCTGCCCGCCGACGATCCCGAGTCGCTGGGCGCTCTGCCGGTGCCGCTGACCGACGGCCGGCTGGTGCGCGGGCCGCGCGGCACGCTGATCCTCACCGACGGCGGGGCCGAGCTGGACCTCAGCCCGCTGGGGCTGCGCATCGTGCACCCCGAGGCGGCCCACCCCGCGCTGCTCAGGCTGGGCGCGGCCGAGGCCACGCCGCGCACGATCCTCGAAGACCCGCTGACCAAGGCCGCCGTCGCGCAGTCGCTCGACAGCCCCGACCCGGAGCCGGTGGCGCGGGCCGTGCTGTCGCTGGTGGAGGCCTCGGCGCTGGCGCCCGGCGAGGCGCCGTGGCTGGCCGAGCTGGCCCTGCGCGGCACCGACGGCGAGCTCTACCCCGCCGGTGAGCTGATGCTGGCCGACGGGGCGCTGGCGGGGCTCCTGGAGCCCGGCACGCACCTCGGGGTGGCCGCCTCCGAGCTGGAGGAGGAGTACGGCGCGCGGGTGCTCGCCGCGGCCGGGGTGCTCGACGGGTTCGCGACCGTCCACGAGGCGGACGTGCTGCTCGACCAGGACGACTGCGACCACGACCTCGACGGCGAGGACGACTGGCTCGACCACGTGCTCGACCTGCTGCCCGAGCTGGGCGTGCCGCCGATGGTGCCGGAGTTCCTGGCGGTGCGCGACCTGGAGCTGGTGGCCGACTGGCCGGCCGCCCTCGCGCTGCTGAGCCGCCCGCCGCTGCGGGCCGCCCTCCACCCGCTGCGGGTGGCCGGCGTGGAGGTGCCGTCCTACACGGCGTGGTGGCTGGCCAACCACCCGGTGCTCGACGGGCGCAAGCCGCTGGAGCTGCGGCTGCCCGGGGCCGACCCGCTGCTCCAGGGCCTCTACGCGGACGCGCCCGCGGGGCTCGACGAGGCCGCGCTGTCGATGCTCGGGGTGCGCACGACGCTGTCCGAGCTGCTCGCCTCCCACGGAGGCCCCGAGGAGCTTCTTGACCTGATGGCCGACCCGGCCGTCGAGGTGGACCGGGCGCAGCTGCGGGCCCTGTGGATCGCGCTGGCGGGCGTGGATCCGTCCCGGGTGGCCCCGCCGTCCCGGGTCCGCGCGGTCCTGGCGGGCTCCATCGTGGTGGCCGCCGCGGAGGACGCGGTGGTGGTGGAGGCGCCCGACCTGCTGCAGCTCGTGGTGGACCGGCCGCTCGTGCTGGCCCCGTACGACCTGGCGGAGTCGCTGTCCGAGCTGCTCGACCTGCCGCTGGCCGGGGAGCTGACCTCCGGGGAGGTCACCTCGCAGGGCCAGGTGCGCCCGGTGCCCCAGGAGGTGCAGGCGCTGCTGCCCACGGCGCCCACCAGCTACGTGGAGCACGAGAAGCTGCTGGTGGACGGGGTGGAGTGCACGTGGCGCTTCTTCGAGGGCATGGTCCACTGCACGGGCCTCGACGGGCTCGCCCGCGGCCTGGCCTGGGCCACGGGCCAGTGGAACGACCGGCTGGCGGTGGCCGCGCTGCTGCGTGACCCGGAGTCGGTGCCCCTCCTGCTCGCCGAGTCCGACCTGTCCTGACCTGTCCTGACCTCGGCCTGACCGGCTCGGTGGGGAGGCGCCCCCGTGGTGCCTCCCCGGAGCGTCAGGCCGCGCAGGCGGTGGACCTGGCGGGCACCTTGCCCTCCAGCACGTACGCGTCCACCGTCCGCATGACGCACGCGTTGCCCGTCAGGTAGGCCCCGTGGCCCTCGCCCTCGTACGTGACCAGGACGCCCGTCTTGAGCTGGTCCGTGAGCCGGGTGGCCCACTGGTAGGGCGTGGCCGGGTCGCCCTTGCCGCCGATGACCACGATGGGCCCGGAGCCGGTCGCGTCGATGCGCTTGGCCGCGTCGTCGCCCGGCACCGGCCAGTGGGCGCAGGGAGCGCCCGAGCCCTCCACCGACAGGACCGGGAAGATCTTCTCCACCCGGTCGTTGACCTTGGCGACGTCGGCGGCGGTGGGCCGCTCGGCGGTGTCGGCGCAGCTGATCGCCTGCAGGCTCGTCATCATCGTCGTGTACGTCCCGTCGGCCCTGCGCCCCGTGTACGCGTCCGCCAGCATGAGCAGCGCCGTGCCGTTGCCCTTGATCGCCGCCGCGGCGGCCTGCTCCAGCACCTGCCAGGTCGCCTTGGCGTAGAGCGGGGTGATGACGCCGAGCTGGCCCAGCCCGTACGTGAGCTCCCGGTCCCCCACCTTGAGCGGCTTGTCCTTGAGCCCGTCGAGCAGGCCCACGACCGCCTTCTCGACGGCGGCGGGGTCGGCGCCCAGCTCGCAGCTCTGCGCCACGCAGTCCTCGGCGAACGCCTGGAACGCGTGGTCGAAGCCCTCCGCCTGCGTCACCGCCCGCTGCTCCCACGTGACCGTGGGGTCGAAGGCGCTGTCCAGGACGAAACGGCCGACGTTCTTGGGGAACTGGGTGGCGTACACGGCGCCGAGGTGCGTGCCGTACGAGAGACCGAAATAGTTGAGCTGCTTGTCGCCGAGCGCGATCCTGAGCAGGTCGAGGTCCTTGGCGGCGTTCACGGTGCCGACGTACGGCAGGAGCTTGCCCGAGTCCTGCCGGCACGCCGCCGCGAACTCCCCGGCCAGCCGGTCGCCGTCGGCCTCGGTCGTCGACGCGAGCAGCTTGGCGATCTGGCCGCCGCACCTGACGCCGGAGCTGCGGTCGACGCCGCGCGGGTCGAAGCTGACCAGGTCATAGCGGGTGCCCAGGCTCCCGAACGCCCTGGCGGCCTGCGCCATCGTGTCCACGCCGGAGGCGCCGGGGCCGCCGAAGTTGAAGACCAGCGAGCCGAGGCGGTCGCCGGTGGCCTTGACGCGGATGAGCGCGAGGCCGATCTTCTCACCGTCCGGTCTGGCGTGGTCGAGCGGGACCTGGAGCTTGCCGCACTCGACGCCGGGGGCGGGGGGCGCCGGATTGCCGTCCGGGCCCATGAGGTCGGTGCAGGTGCTCCACGCGACCGTACCCGGCTCCTGGGCGGGCCGGTCGGCCGTGCCGCAACCGGCGAGCGCCACCGCGCTCAGGAGGACTGTCCCTATGGCCTTCTTCATGCTGACAAGCATGCTGAAGCCGGGATAAGCCGAGGTAGTGGGTGAAAACACCACATCCGGATGACTTCAGCGAAGCGCTGGAGATGACGAATGTCAGTTTCGCTGCCGACGGCGTACGAACCACATGCCGAAGAGCCCGAAGCCGATCCCGGTCACGCAGGTCCAGATCCACCAGGTGTTCTCGGGGGCGGGACGGAAGATCAACAGGGCGACCAGCACGACGGCCCAGACCGCGGTGCCGATGGCGACGGCGGCCGTGTCGTTGGTCTTGATCGGCTCCGGATCGGGATGCCACTGCTTCACGTTGTCCAGCCTAGCTTGCAATAGGGTCTCGATCTCATTACCGACTCTTTCCGCAGCTCATCCTGCCTGTCACTGTTCGCGTCGTGAGCGACACTCGTAACGCTATCGACCGTTTCTTCCAAATCTCCCAACGAGGCTCGACCGTATCCCGTGAGGTGCGGGGCGGCCTGGCCACGTTCTTCACCATGGCCTACATCGTGGTGCTGAACCCCATCATCATTGCCAACGGCACGGACGTGCAGAAGCAGGTCATCGGCGACGGCACGACGCCCAACGTGGCGCTCGTCGCCGCCGGGACGGCTTTCGTGGCGGGCGTGCTGACGATCCTCATGGGCGTCGTCGGCCGGGTACCCTTCGCGATGGCGGCGGGGCTGGGCCTGAACGCCTTCGTCACCTTCAACATCGCCTCGGTGATGACCTGGGAAGAGGCCATGGGCCTGGTCTTCCTCGAAGGCGTCATCATCGCCATCCTGGTGCTGACCGGGCTTCGGACGGCGGTCTTCCACGCCATCCCGGCCCAGCTCAAGACCGCCATCAGCGTGGGCATCGGCCTGTTCATCGCGTTGATCGGCTTCGTGGACGCCGGCTTCGTGCGGCGCGTGCCCGCCGGGCCGCCTCTGGAGATGGGCATCGGGGGCAGCCTGACCTCGTGGCCGATCTTCGTGTTCGTGGTCGGCCTGCTCGTCACGGCCGTGATGGTGGCGCGCAAGGTCAAGGGCGCCATCCTGATCGGCATCGTCGGCACCACCGTGCTGGCCATCGTCGTGGAGCTGATCACCAAGTCCGGCCAGTTCTCGGCCAAGAACCCCGGCGGCTGGCAGCTGAATGTCCCGACGGTCCCCGACCAGATCTTCGGCTTCCACAACCCGCTCACGCTGTTCACGGAGTTCGACCCGTTCGGCGCGTTCAGCAGGATCTCCGTGCTGCTGGCCGTGCTGTTCGTCTTCACCCTGCTCATCACGGACTTCTTCGACACCATGGGCACCATCGTGGGCGTCGGCCGCCAGGCGGGCCTGGTGCAGGAGGACGGGACGCTGCCGCGTACCAGGGAGATCCTGCTCGTCGACTCGATCGGCGCGGCGGCCGGCGGCGCCGGGTCCGTCTCCTCCAACACCACCTACATCGAGTCGGCCGCAGGAGTCGGCGAGGGCGCCCGCACCGGTCTGGCCAGCGTGGTCACCGGGTTGCTGTTCCTCGTGGCGATCTTCTTCGCGCCGCTCGTCACGGTCGTCCCGTACGAGGCCGCCGCGCCCGCGCTGATCGTGGTCGGCTTCCTGATGATGACCTCGATCCGCGACATCGACTGGGATGACTTCGAGATCGCGATCCCGGCGTTCCTCACCGTCGTGATCATGCCGTTCACGTACTCGATCTCCAACGGCATCGGCGCCGGCTTCATCAGCTACGTGCTGATCAAGGTCGTGCGGGGCAAGGCGCGCGAGATCCACCCGCTGCTGTGGGGGGTCACGGCGCTGTTCGTCCTGTACTTCGCGATCGGCCCGATCCGCGTGCTCTTCGGCGTCTGAGCACGTCCCTGAAGCCGCCCTGCGCGTGCGGGGCGGCTTCGAGGTACCAAGGAGGTACCAGATATTTGCTTTCGGAAATTTCTCGACATGCCGTATAGTTAGCAAAGGTAATGACACATGCTAACCAAACCCCAGCCCAAGACGGACCTGCGCAGCGACGCAGGCCTGGCTTCAGCCCTGCGCGTCTCAATGGCAAGGCTGACCAGGCGCCTACGACGACAGGCGGCAGCCCACTCGCTGACTCCCACGCAGTTCGCGACGCTCGCCGCGGTGGAACGGCATTCCGGGATAACCCCCGGCGAATTGGCCGAGCTCGAGAAGGTTCAGCCACCCTCGATGACGCGCGTGATCGCCGCCCTCGAGGAGCGCGGCCTGGTCTCGCGCAGCCCGCATCCGACCGACCGGCGACAGGTGACCGTGACGATCACCGAAGCCGCCGAGAAGCTGCTGAAGGAGGAGCGGCGCCGCAAGGAGGCGTGGCTGACGCAGCGGCTGAAGGAGCTCTCGCCAGAGGAGCGGGCGGTGCTGCGGCAGGCGGCGCCGATTCTGGAGAAGCTCAGCAGGATATAGAGCCTGAAGAACCCAAGACCGGGATGTTCCGGTCGCTCAGGATTCCCAACTACCGCATGTTCGCGGCCGGTGGCATCGTCTCCAACGTCGGCACCTGGCTGCAGCGCACCGCCCAGGACTGGCTGGTGCTCGACCTCACCCACGGCAGCGCGGCGGCGCTCGGAACGGCGACCGCGCTGCAGTTCCTGCCGATGCTGATCTTCGGGATGTTCGGCGGCGTGCTCGCCGACCGCTACCCCAAGCGGCCCATCCTCATCGCCGCCCAGTCGCTCATGGCCACCCTGGCGCTGACCATCGGTGTGCTCACCATGACGGGCTCGGCCCAGGTCTGGCACGTGTACGTGATGGCGTTCCTGCTCGGCCTGATCTCCTGCGTCGAGGTGCCCACGCGGCAGGCGTTCGTGGTCGAGATGGTCGGCCGGCGCGACCTGTCCAACGCCATCGCGCTGAACAGCTCTATCTTCAACCTCGCCCGCGTGGTCGGCCCGGCGCTCGCCGGTGTGCTGATCTACGTGCTCGGCGGCACGGGGCCCATCTTCCTGATCAACGCGACGACCTTCGGCGCGGTGATCTCCAGCCTGGTCTTCATGCGTAGATCCGAGCTGAACCCCGCCGCGCCCGTGCCCAGGGCCAAGGGCCAGCTCCGCGAGGGGCTCCGGTACGTGATCGAGCGCGAAGAGCTGCTCATGCCGGTGCTGCTGATCGGGTTCGTGTCGATGTTCTCGCAGTCGTTCTCGATGTCGATCGCGCTCATGGCGCGCGAGGTGTTCAAGGCCGGGGCGTCCTCGTTCGGGCTGGCCTCCAGCATGTTCGCGGTGGGGGCGCTCGGGGGCGCGCTGCTCGCGGCGCGCCGGGCACGCCTGTCACGCAAGGTGCTGGTGGCCGGGGCGCTCGGGTTCGGGCTCTTCCAGATCGCCACCGGGCTGGCCCCGTTCTACCCCGTCTACCTGCTGCTGCTGATCCCGACCGGGATCGCGCTGATCACCATCAACACGGCCGCCAACGCCAGCGTCCAGATCGCCACGTCCCCGGACATGCGGGGCCGGGTCATGGGGATCTACATGCTGGTGTTCACCGGCGGGGCTCCCGTGGGCGCGCCGCTCATCGGCTGGCTGTCGGAGCTGGGCGGGCCGCGGGCGGGCGTGATCCTGTCCGGCGTGCTGGTGCTGGTCGGCACCGGGCTGGCGATGCTGGTGACGCGCCTGATCACCGCCCGCGTCGCGAAGCCGGCGCTCGCCGTCGCCTGAGCCCCCACCCCTGGGGCCCAGGCGGCAGGTGGGCAAGAGACAATCAGGTGGTATGAGGCTGTTCGCGGCGCTGGTGCCGCCCGACGAGATCCTGGACGAGATCTCGCGCGCCATCGCGCCGCACGTCGGGCAGGTGCCGGGGCTGCGCTGGCCCGACCGTGCCACCTGGCACATCACGCTGGGCTTCTTCGGCGAGGTGCCCGAGCAGGTGCTGCCCGAGCTGGAGGAGCGCCTGGCCCGCGCCGTACACCGCTACAGCGTCCTCGACCTGGCCTTCACCGGCTTCGGCGCCTTCTCCTCCGCCCGCCGGGCCAGGGTCTTCTGGGTGGGCGTCACGGGCGACTCCATGACGAGGCTGGCGGACTCGGTCAAGGCGGGCGCCCGGCGGGCCGGGGCCGTACAGACCGATGAGAAACGGTTCCACCCGCACCTCACGCTGGCCCGCGCCAAGACGGAGACGGACCTGCGCCCGCTGGTCGAGTCGCTGTCCGGGTTCAGCGGCTCGCCGTGGCGGGCGGAGCAGGTCCGTCTCGTCCGCAGTCACACAGGGCCCCAGGTGAGGTACGAGTCACTCGCCGAATGGGCGCTCGCACCCTCCGGGCAGAGCTAGGCTCCAGACCGTGGATCGTCCTCGCATGTGGCTGCTGCCGATTGTGCTCGGCCTGCTCCTGCTCATCGTCGTCGTCGGCGCCCTGGTGAGCTGATTTACCAGGCGTAGTCCTCGGGGGCCGTCTTGTGACCGGGGAAGATCTCGTCGAGACGGGCCAGCGTGGCCTCGTCAAGGTCGATCTCCAGGGTGCGCAGGCTGCCCTCGAGCTGCTCCAGGGTGCGCGGGCCGATGATCGGCGCGACCACCGCCCGCTGCTTGAGCAGCCAGGCCAGGGCCACGTACGCCGGGTCCTCGCCCAGCTCGTCGCAGAGCTTCTCGTACTGCTCGATCTTGTCGCGGTGCTTCTCGAGCTGCTTGACCATGTGCTCGGAGGCCGAGCGGCCCTTGTCGATCTTGCGCAGCACGCCGCCGAGCAGGCCGCCGGCCAGCGGGCTCCACGGGATCACACCGAGCCCGTAGTCCTCGCACGCGGGCAGCACCTCGAGCTCGACCGCGCGGGTGAGCAGGTTGTAGTGGGACTGCTCGCTGATGAGGCCGTTGACGTTACGCCGGGCGGCCGCCTCCTGGGCCTTGGCGATGTGCCAGCCGGCGAAGTTGGACGACCCCACGTAGATGATCTTGCCCTGCTGGCGCAGGACGTCCATCGCCTCCCAGAACTCCTCGTACGGGGTGTCCCGGTCGACGTGGTGCGCCTGGTAGATGTCGATGTAGTCGGTCTGCAGCCGCTTCAGCGAGGCGTCGCAGGCCCTGCGGATGTTGAGGGCGGACAGCTTCTGGTCGTTGGGCCAGTCGCTCATCTTGCCGTTGAGCTTGGTCGCGATGACGGTCTTCTCCCGGCGCCCGCCGCCCTGGGCGAACCACCGGCCGACGATCTGCTCGGTGATGCCCTCGCCCAGCTTCCAGCCGTACACGTTGGCCGTGTCGAAGAAGTTGATCCCCAGCTCCAACGCCCGGTCCATGATCGCGAAGGAGTCTTCCTCCGTGGTCAGGGGGCCGAAGTTCATGGTGCCGAGGCAGAGCGGACTCACCTGGAGGCCACTGCGTCCGAGGTTGACGTAATCCATGACTTCAACCCTAAAGACCTGGAGTGCACTCCAGGCCATACACTAGGTCCATGATCTCCAATGGAGCGCCGGCGGACCTCCGCGCTTCATGATCGCTTTACTCCGCGCCGCCGTGCCGCTGTTCCTGGCGATGGTCGCGGGCATGGTCGGCTCCCTGGTGGTCACCTCGGTGCTCGGCAAGCATGACACAGTGACGCTGGCCGCGTTCGCGGTCGTGACCGCCGTGCTCAACCCCGCCGGCGCCGCGGTGCAGGGCGCGCTGCGCGGGCTCGGGCCGTTCGTGGCCCCGTACCGGGACGACCCGGCGGCGGCCGTGCCGATCGTGCGGGACGCGCGCTGGCTCAGCCTGGCCACCGGCCTGGTCGGCGCGCTCGCCGTGATCTGCGTGCCGCTGATCGCGAGCGCCACCGGGGTGCCCGGCGAGGTGGTGCGCGAGATGGGCCTGCTGCCGTACTTTCTCGCGGTGTCGCTGCTGGTCTTCGCCTCCACCGGAGGTTCGAGCACCATCCTGATCGCGCTCGGGCACACCCGCGGCGTGCTCTGGCCGACCCTGGTCTCCGGCGTGGTGCTGGGCGGGCTCACCGTCGTGCTGGTACCGCCGCTCGGGCTCACCGGCGTGGGCCTGGCCTGGCTGATCTCGGGCACGGCGGCGGCGCTCGTGGCGACCTACGGCGTGCGGCGCGCGCTCGGGCGGCCCGTCGGGCAGGCCCGGCCCAGGACCGGCGAGATCGTCGCCCTGGCGAAGGTCAGCATCCCGCTGGCCGGGACCGTGCTCATCAAGTTCGGCGTGCTCGGGGTCGTCACCTTCGCGGCCGGCACCACCAGCACGCGCGACACCGCCGCCCACGCGGTGCTGACCACCCTCACCGGCTTCATCATGATGGCCTCGCTCTCCGTCGCCCAGGCCGCGATGCCGGACGTGGCCCGCGCCCCCGACCCGGCGGGTGCGCGCCGGGCCAACCGCACCGCGGCCCTGCTCGCCGTCATGGGGACGCTCACCGGGGCGGGCCTGCTGCTCGGGCTCGGGGAGCAGTTGCTGAGGCTGTTCAGCGACGACGCGGCGGTGCGGGAGCGCGTGCTGGGGCTGCTGCCGCTGATGTTGCTCGCGTCGCTGCTGGACGCGGCCCAGGCGGTGCAGGGCTTCGGCCTCACCGCGCTCAAACGCTCCGCCGCCAGCCTGTCCTACTTCGCGATCGGGTACGGGCTGCTGGTCGTGGCCGCCGTACCCGTGGCCAGGACCTGGGGGATCACCGGCCTGTGGGTGGCCATGGCGGTGGCCAACGGGCTCCTGGTCGTGCTCCAGGGCACCGGTTTCCACCGCCACAGCGCCAACGTCGGGCGGGTCCTCGTCGGCTAGAAACCCGGGAGGGTGAGGTCGCCCGCCCAGGCTTTGTACGTGTACTCGGCGAGCTTGCGGATCCGGCCGGTGTTGACGTCGATCGCGTACGTGACCTCGCCCAGCGTGGGCACGCTGTCCTTGTCCCTGTCCTTGCTCCTCCAGTAGCTGTCCCTCGCCATGTCGCTGACCACCACTTCCGTGGGGCTCTGCCAACCGCCGATGCGCGGGCTTCGAACGTCCTTCGGGACGTCGGTGAACTTGGCCCTGGACAGGATCTTGCCGGTGGTGACGTCGAGTGTGACGATCGTGTCGACGGGGCGGGTCACGAGATGGTCCTTGATCTCCTCGCCGTCGAGGTAGGCCAGAGTGCGCCCGTCCGCAGACAGCTCGCTGAGCTGGTCCGCGGACTTGCCCAACGGCGTCACCTTCCCGCCGTCGAACAGACCCAGTCGGTCCTTGTCGTCGCTGACCACGATCGGGCTCCCGCCGTTACCGATCCGCCGCACGTGCCACCCCTCGGGGATCTCGGTCACCTGGCCCGTCTCCATGTCCACCACAGAGCTCGACCCGCCCAGCAGGCCGAGGAAACGCCCGTCGGGGGAGAGCACCAGCACCATCCCGCTCTTCACCATCGTCTCCCGCGTGACGGTCTGCGGGGTGAGCCAGATCCGGCCGTCGGCCAGGTCCCGGACCGCGAACCGCTGGTCCTTCTCGCTGTAGTACGCCACCCGCTTTCCGTCCGAGGAGATCTCCAGGGGGCCGCCGGTGTTCATGTAGTTGTCGGCAGTCTGCTCGGTGTACACGCTGAGCGCCTCAGGCATCCGGAAGCTCCCGCCGGTGCTGGTCACCAGCCGCCACTGGGCGCATTCCTTGCCGAAGGTTTTGGTGTTCTTCCGGGGGTCCCATTGCCTGCCGCAGAAGTCGTAGTACGCGTACGCGGCCGGGTCCACGCCGGAGGAGGGGAGCACGTTCGCGATCTCGCCGCTCATCGTGGCGCCGCCCGGGGTGGTGATCAGGACGGTGGCCGTGAGCGCGGCCGCGACCAGCGACGCCAGCGCCGAGCCGAACGTCGCCGCCTTCCACCTGCGAGCCCCCCGCACCGCGCGCTCGGCCAGGTCGACCTCGGGCGCCTGGGCGGCGATCAGCTGGAGCTCGTCACGGAACCGGGTCATCGGTAGACCTCCTCGGGATCGACGTCGTGAAGCAGTTCGGCCAGCTCGGGGGCGAGGGCGCGTAAGCGGCCGAGCGCGTGGCTGGTCTGGCTCTTGACCGTGCCGGGCGAGCAGCCGAGCAGGTCGGCGGTCTCGTCGACGCTGCGGTCCTCGTAGTACCGCAGCACCAGCACGGCCCGCTGCCGTGGCGTCAGGCGCAGGAGCGCCCGCTGCAGCGCCATGCGGTGCAGGCTCTCGTCCTCGGGTCCGGCCCCGTGCCCGATCTCCGGCGGGTGCGCGGTGAGCGTCTCCTTGGCACGCCTGCGCCGCCGCCAGGAGATGTGCTCGTTGACGAGCGCCCTGCGGACGTACGCCTCCGGATTGCCGTCTTTCATCAGCTTGCGCCAGTGCCTGGCCGTCCGCATCAGAACGGTCTGCAGCAGGTCCTCGGCCTGCGGGGCGTTACCGGTGAGCAGGTACGCGGTACGCATCAGCGCGTGCTGGCGTCCGCGGACGAACTCCCTGAAGCCCTCATATGGGTCCATGCCTCTCCTTCCACCCGCTATCAACGCGGACACGAGCGGCGGCGTTGGAGGTCGGTCTTGGGCGGCGACTCGTGGGGCATGATGTCGGAGTGGGGGATGGAGTGATGCGGGCGCTGGCCGCCGCGGGGGCTGTGGCGATGGCCACCAGTGTGCTGTTCACCGTTCCCGCCCGTGCGGCGGTGGCGGACGAGGGGATGGAGAAGCTTTTCACCTTCAAGGATCCCAAGATCACGGAGTCCAGCGGCCTGGCCGTCTCGCCGACGCACGCGGACACCTACTACACGCACAATGACAGCTCCGCCAGCCCCACCTTCTACGCCGTGGACGGCAAGGGGCGGACGCGGGCCACCTTCCAGGTGAAGGGCGCCCAGGCGAGAGACTGGGAGGCCATGGCCGCGACCAAGGACCCGGCCACGGGGCAGGCCACGCTGTGGTTCGCGGACATCGGCGACAATCTCAACGGGGCCTGGCCGGACGTCTCCATCTACCGCGTGGTGGAGCCCCAGACCATCAAGGACGCCACCCTGCCCGCGACCCGCTACCGCTTCCGCTACGCCGACGGCGGCCGCAACGCGGAGGGCATCATGATCAACCCCAAGACGGGGCGGCTCTACGTGGTGTCCAAGGAGTTCTCGGGGTCCGTCTACGCCGCGCCGAAGAAGCTCCGTACCGACAGGACGAACGTCCTGCGCAAGGTGGCCACCGCGCCCCTCATGGCCACGGACGCCGCCTACGCCCCCGACGGCTCCTCGTACGTCATCCGCACGTACTTCTCGGCCACCCTCTACCGCCCGTCGGGCGAGATGATCACCAGGGTGTCGATGCCGGAGCTGAAGCAGGCGGAGTCGATCACGTACACGGCGGACGGCAAGTACCTGCTCACGGGCACGGAGGGGCCCCGAAGCCCGGTCTACCGCGTCACGATCCCCGGCGCCGCCCAACCCGCCACCACCGCCGCCACCACCCCCAGCCCGACCGCGGCCGCGCGGCAGGCCCCCGCGAAGGACGCGGGCACGACCTCCCAGGCGGCCGTCGACGCGGGCGCCACCGGCTTAACGGCCAAGGACATCCTGATCTGGATCGCCGCCGCCGCGACCGCCCTGGGCACCATCACCTTCATCGCCCGCCGCACCCGCTGACCCCACCCCATCCGGCCCCCGTCCGCCGCTCGGAATGATCGATCGTGAAACGCGATCGTTCCGATGAAAAACATGCGTTGGACTCATAGATGCTCCATCGCCCAGGCTGTCCGCATGACGGCGATGAGACCTCGAACGGACGGCCGCCTGTCGCGCGGGCTGCTCCTGCTCATGTCAGTGGCGACCGGGTTGGCGGTCGCCGGCAACTACTTCGCGCAGCCGCTGCTCGACCTGATCGGCCGGGAGCTGGGCGTCGGGCCGTCGCAGGCGGCGCTGGTGGTGACGGCCGCGCAGGGCGGGTACGCGCTGGGGCTGATCCTGCTGGTGCCGCTCGGCGATCTGGTGGAGCGGCGGCGGCTGGCGGTGGCGCTCTACGCGGCGACCGCGGTGTTCCTGCTGGTGTCGGCCACCGCTCCCAACGGCACGGTGCTCCTGGCCGGTACCGCCCTGACCGCGCTGACCTCGGTGGGAGCGCAGGTCGTGGTGCCGTTCGCGGCGACGCTGGCGGACCCGGCCGAGCGCGGCCGGGTGGTCGGCACCGTGATGACCGGGCTGATGCTCGGGTTGTTGCTGGCGCGCGCCGCGTCCGGAGCCCTGTCGGAGGTGGGCGGGTGGCGGACGGTCTACTGGGTGAACGCGGCCCTGATGGTGCTGATGGCCGTGCTGCTGCGTACGTTCCTGCCCCGGCTCGGCGCGGACGGCGGCCGCCTGACCTACCTCGGCCTGCTGCGCTCGACGGTGGCGATGTTCCGGCACGAGCCGCTGCTGCGGTGGCGGGCGGGGATCGGCGCGTTGAGCCTCGCCTCGTTCAGTGTGCTGTGGACGGCGTTGACCTTCCTGCTGTCGGGGTCGCCGTACGACTGGCCTGAGTCGGCCATCGGCCTGTTCGGGCTGGTCGGCGTCGTGGGCGCGCTGACCGCCACGGTGGCGGGGCGGCTGGCCGACCGCGGATACGTACAGGTCGTGACCGGTGCCGGGACGGTGCTGCTGGTGGCGTCCTGGCTGGCGCTCGCGGCGGGGGCGCGGTCCCTGATCTGGCTGGTCGCCGGCGTGGTCGTGCTGGACCTGGCGCATCAGGCGGTGCTCAACAGCAGCCAGAACGTCCTGTTCGCGCTGCGGCCCGAGGCCCGCAACCGGATCAACTCGGCCTTCCTCACCGTCTTCTTCGCCGGGGGAGCGGTGGGGTCCGCGCTGGCGTCCGTGGTCTGGGTGCACGGGGGCTGGACCGGCGTGTTCGTCCTGGGCGCCGCCCTTTCGGCCGGGACCGCCGTGCTCTGGGCCCTGGAACGCATCACCGTCAAGCGGTCGGCGGGCGAATCCCCGAAGACCGTGCTCCGTACCCCCGCCACTGCCAAAGGAGAATGAGCGTGTCTCGCACCGTACTGATCACCGGGGCCACCGGAACCGTGTCCACCGCGCTGATCGACGCGCTGAAAGGAGCCGAGGTCGGCCTCCGCGCGCTCGTCCACGACGAGTCCGGCGCGGGCCGCCTGTCCGAGCAGGGGGCCGAGGTGTTCGTGGGTGACCTCGACGACGCCCGGTCGCTGCCGCCCGCCTTCGAGGGCGTGCAGGACGTGTGGCTGCTCACCCCGAACGGCCCGCGCGCCCCGGAGCACAGCATGAACGCCGGGTGGGCCGCCCGCCAGGCGGGGGTGGAGCGCGTCGTCCGCCTGTCCGTCGTCGGCGCGGCGCACGACGCGCCGAACCGCAGCGGCAGGCTGCACGCGCTGTCCGACCAGGAGCTCGAACAGTGGGGCATGCGCTGGACGATCCTGCGCCCGCACTGGTTCATGCAGAACCTGCTGAACGAGGCGGGCGACATCGCCGCCACCGGCACGTTCTCGCTGAACCTGGCCTCGGCGCGGATCGGCATGATCGACGTACGCGACATCGCCGGGTGCGCCGCCCGCGTGCTCCTCGACGACCCCGACCGTCACCACGGCAAGACGTACACGCTCACCGGCCCGCGCTCGCTGACGTTCGACGAGGTCGCCGAGCAATTGAGGCTGGCTCTCGGCAGGCCGGTCACGTACCTGCCGGTCGGCGACGACGCCAAGCGCAAGACGCTGCTCGGCTACGGCGTCCCGACCTGGATCGTCGACATGCTGGAGGAGTACGCGCAGGCGTACGCCTCCGGCTGGGGCGACTTCACCACCGACACGGTCGCCGCCCTTCTCGGCCGCCCTCCGCGCGACATCGCCGACTTCGCCCGCGACCACGCCGCGGCGTTCACCTCGACCGGAGGCGGCAAGTGACGCGATCGATCAGGGCCCTCGGCGCGATCCTCGCCGCGCTCGCGCTGGCCGTCACCATGGGCGGCTCCGCCGGAGCGGCCGCGGACCGGCGGGCCGGGGATCTTCCGGCCTCGATCTCGCTGCCCGACGGTTTCCGGCCCGAGGGCATCGCTACCGGCGCCGGCCCCTTCGCCTTCATCAGCTCCATGGCCGACGGCTCCATCTACCGCGCCGACCTGCGCACCGGGCGCGGCGCGATCATCAGCCGCGGACCCGGCACGCCGTCGCTCGGCATGAAGCTCGACTCGCGGGGCCGGCTGTTCGTGGCGGGCGGCACGGGCGGTGACGCGCGGGTCGTCGACTCCCGCACCGGCCGGGTGCTGGCCTCCTACCGGCTGGTCACCGGCCCGGCGTTCGTCAACGACGTCATCCTCACCCGGAACGCCGCGTGGTTCACCGACTCCACCAACCCGGTGCTCTACAAGCTGCCGCTGCGCGGCGGACGGCTGCCCGCCACCGCGGTGCGGATCCCGCTCACCGGGGACCTGGAGTACGGCGACGGCTTCAACGCCAACGGCATCACGCCCACTCCGGACGGCCGCGGCCTGATCGTCGTGCAGTCGAACACCGGCGGGCTGTTCCGCGTCGACCCGTCCGGCGCGACCCGCCGGGTGGACCTGCACGGCGAGTCGCTGCGGGAGGGCGACGGCCTGTTGCTGCGCGGCCGGACGTTGTACGCGGTGCAGAACCGGCTCAACGCCGTGGCCGTCCTGCGCCTGAACGAGACGGGGACCGAGGGCCGCGTCGTGCGGCGGGTGAGCGATCCCAGGTTCGACGTGCCGGCGACCGTGGCCGCCTTCGGGTCCCGGTTGTACCTCCCCAACGCCCGCTTCGACACGACGCCGACCCCGGACACGCCGTACGACGCCGTCGCCATCCCCCGGCCCTGACCTGCGTCAGGACGGCGAGGGACCCGCCCGCCGCCCCTGCCCGCGCATGGTCGCGGTGAAGAACTCTCCGCGCAGGGCCTGCCCGACCACCTCGATCGAGCGGGCCAGCCGGACCAGGCGCGGGCCCTCGTGCCGGTAGACGTCGAGCACGGCCTCGATCGCGTGCGGTGGGAGGTGCCCCTTCAGGTCGACGGCGGCCTTCCGGTAGCCGGTCCTGGCCGCCTCCACGGCGGCGTCGACGTGATAGCGCGCCATGCTGACCAGCGCGATCGGATGGCGCCGGAGGACCTCGTGCTGCCGGTAGTCCGGCGGGAGCGCGTCCAGGAGCCAGGTCGTGGCGGACAACTCCCAGTCGGGGACGCTGGGTGGCCGGACCTCGGGTGGCCACTCCGGCGGAAGATACATGCCGCCATCGTACTCATGTTCGACTGAATGTCCTGGAAAGGCCCGCTGTGCTCACCGGCTCAAGTGCTGGATCGCCCGGATATAGCGGGGACGGCCGGTTAGCCGGAAAATCGTCGTGTGACGGAGAAGATCGGAGTCGTGGGGGCGGGCATAGTCGGCCTGGCCGTGGCGCGCGAGCTGGCCAGGGCCAGGGGTGCCGAGGTGACCGTGCTGGACAAGGAGCCGCACGTCGGCGCCCACCAGACCGGCCACAACAGCGGCGTCGTCCACGCGGGCATCTACTACCCGCCGGGCTCGCTCAAGGCCCGGCTGTGCCGCGAGGGTGTGGCGCTGCTCAAGGAGTACTGCGCCGCCAACGCGCTGCCGTACGACGAGGTCGGCAAGCTGGTCGTCGCGAGCACCCGTGCCGAGCGGCCGCTGCTGAGCGCGCTGGCCGAGCGGGCGCGCGCCAACGGCGTGCCGGGCATCGCCGAGCTCGACGGGCTGGCGCTGCGCGAGATCGAGCCGCACGCGGTCGGCGTCGGCGCGATCCACTCGCCGCACACCGCGATCTGCGACTTCCCCGCGGTCGCGCGGCGGCTCGCGCTCGACGTGGAGGAGATGGGCGGGTCCGTACGGCTCTCGCATCCGGTCAGGGCGATCAGGGAGCGGTCCGGGGGCGTGGATGTGCTCGCGGCCAAGCGGAAGTTCACCTTCGACCGGCTGGTGGTGTGCGGCGGCCTGGGCACCGACACGGTGGCCGGGATGGCGGGACATCCGGGGGATGTGCGGATCGTCCCGTTCCGAGGGGAGTTCTACGCGCTCCAGGGCGCGGCCAAGGATCTCGTCCGCGGGCTGATCTATCCGGTGCCGGATCCGCGCTACCCGTTCCTGGGGGTGCATCTGACGCGCCAGATCGACGGCGGGGTGCTGGTGGGGCCGAACGCGGTGCTCGCCCTGGCCTACGAAGGCTACACCTGGCGAAATATCCGAAATTTCGGTCCAATTCTTGGCTGGCCGGGGACGCTGCGCATGGCCAGGAGCCACTGGCGCACGGGGATCAAGGAGGTCTACGGGTCCCTCGTCAAAGGCGCGTTCGTCCGGGGCGCCCGCCGCTACGTCCCCGAGCTCACCGCCGCCGACCTCGTACGGGCCCCCGGCGGCGTACGCGCCCAGGCCGTCGCCAGGGACGGCCGCCTGGTCGACGACTTCGTGGTGGACGTGCACGGCAACATCGTCCTGGTGCGCAACGCGCCCTCGCCCGCCGCCACCTCCAGCCTGGCGATTGCCCGGCACATTGCCGGAATTGTCCCAGCACTCGTCCGATGAGGGCATCCTTGGATGTGATGGAATCACGCCTGCTGATCGTCGAGGACGATCCCAACATCCTCGAGCTCCTGGCCGCGAGTCTGAGGTTCGCGGGTTTCGACGTGACCACCGCGAAGAGCGGCCACGACGCCGTCGCCGCCGTGCAACGGCACCGGCCCGACCTCGTCGTGCTCGACGTCATGCTGCCCGACCTGGACGGATTCGAGATCGTCCGGCGGCTGCGCGGCGGCGGGCTGCACACGCCCGTGGTGTTCCTGACCGCCCGTGACGAGACCGAGGACAAGATCCGCGGGCTCACGATCGGCGGCGACGACTATGTGACCAAGCCGTTCAGCCTGGAGGAGGTGGTCGCCAGGATCCACGCGGTCCTGCGCCGTACGAACGGCGACCTCCCGGCCGCCCCGCCGCGGCTGACGTTCGCCGACATCGAGCTGGACGAGGAGAGCCACGAGGTGTGGCGCGGGGGCAACGCGGTGGCGCTGTCGCCGACCGAGTTCAAGCTGCTGCGCTACTTCATGACGAACGCCGGCCGCGTCCTGTCCAAGCCGCAGATCCTCGACCACGTGTGGGACTACGACTTCCGGGGCGAGGTGGGCATCGTCGAGTCGTACGTGTCCGTGCTCCGCCGGAAGATCGACAACCGCAGCCCCCGGCTCATCCACACCCTGCGCGGTGTCGGATATGTCCTACGCCTGCCACCGAGTCCCTGATGCGCGGCCTGCCGCTCCGGATCAAGCTCATCGCGTCGATGCTGGCCCTGCTGGGGTTCGGCATGACCTTCATCGGCCTGGTGAGCGTCTCGGTGCTGCACGGCTACCTCATCGACCGGGTGGACAGCCAGCTCGGCCTGCTCAACGCCCGCATGCACAAGAAGGTCGTGAGCGACTGGCGCAAGGACAGGGAGACCTCCGAGCGGCCGATCATCATCGAGTCCGACGCGATCGTCCTGGTCAAGGAGCCGGGCGGCGATTTCCTGCCGATGCTCACCGACCGCGACGTGGACCTGAAGCCCAAGCCGGTGCTGTCGCCCTCGCCGGGCACGGAGGCGTACACGGCGCCGGCGATCAAGGGGGACGGCGAGTGGCGGGTGCTGGAGCGCGTGGTCCAGCGGCAGACGCTCGTGGTCGCGGTGGACCTGGAGGAGGTCGACGCGATCACCAGGCGGCTCGTGCTCATCGAGCTGCTGGGCGGCGGCGGCATACTGCTCCTCCTGACCGTCGCGGGCATCACGATCGTGCGGCGGAGCATGCGCCCGCTCGGCCAGATCGAGCGCACGGCCGAGGCCATCGCCGGCGGTGAGCTGGGCCGCCGGGTGCCGGACGCCGACCCGCGTACCGAGGTCGGGAGCCTGGCCAACTCGCTGAACGGGATGCTCGCCCAGATCGAGGCCGCCTTCGCGGCGCGGTCGGCGTCGGAGGCGGCGGCCCGCCGCTCCGAGGACCGCATGCGCCAGTTCGTCGGCGACGCCTCCCACGAGCTGCGCACCCCACTGACCTCCATCCGCGGCTTCGCCGAGTACGCCAGGCAGAACCCCGGCGCCGACCCCGCCGAGCTGATGCAGCGCGTGGAGAAGGCCGCGGGCCGGATGAGCCTGCTGGTGGACGACCTGCTTTTACTGGCCAGGGTGGACCAGCAGCGGCCGCTGAAGATGCGCCCGGTGGACATGCTGGCGCTGGCCGCGGACGCCGTGCAGGACGCCAGGATCCTCGCGCCCGACCGGATCATCAAGCTGGACGTGGTCGGCGGCGCGGCCCTGATCGTCTCGGGCGACGAGGTACGCCTGCGCCAGGTCATCAGCAACCTCGTCACCAACGCGATCATCCACACCGAGCCCGGCTCGCCGATCATCGTGCGCATCGGGGCGGGCTCGGAGACGCTGTTCCTCGAGGTCGTCGACAACGGCCCCGGACTGGCGCCCGAGCAGGTCGAGCACGTCTTCGAACGCTTCTACCGCGCCGACTCCGCAAGATCGCGCCGCCGTTCCGGCGAGGACCGGGGCAGCGGGCTCGGCCTGGCCATCGTGCGGGCGCTCGTCCAGGCCCACGGCGGCACGGTCACGCTGGACAGCTCGCCGGAGGCCGGCTCCACCTTCCGGGTCGAACTCCCACTCGCCTTGGAGTGAGCCTTCAGCTAACCCTCAGGTCGCTGGGTCACTCTAAGTAGGTGACGAAACCCGAGGCGCTGATCATGGTGGTGGACGACGAGCCCAGCATCAGGGACCTCCTGTCCGCCAGCCTGCGCTTCTCCGGGTTCGAGGTGCTGACCGCCGCCGACGGGCAGGAAGCCGTGGAGGTGGCCGACCGGGCCTCGCCCGACCTCGTGGTGCTCGACGTGATGCTGCCGGACCTCGACGGGTTCGAGGTGGCCAAGCGGATCGACGCCCCCGTGCTGTTCCTGACCGCGCGCGGCGACACCGAGGACAAGATCGCGGGCCTGCGGGTGGGCGACGACTACGTGACCAAGCCGTTCAGCCTGGAAGAGGTGCAGGCCAGGATCCGGGCGGTGCTGCGGCGCACGCGCGGGGAGGGCGCGCCGGCGAGCAAGCTCAAGGTGGCCGACCTGGAGCTGGACGAGGACGCCCGCGAGGTGTGGCGGGCCGGCCGGCAGGTGCGGCTGTCGCCGACGGAGTTCAAGCTGCTGCACTACTTCATGGTCAACGCGGGGCGGGTCCTGTCGAAGGCCCAGATCCTCGACCACGTCTGGAACTACGACTTCGGCGGCGACGCCGGCGTCGTCGAGTCGTACGTGTCCTACCTCAGGCGCAAGGTGGACGACGTCGAGCCGCGCCTCATCCACACCCTCCGCAGCGTCGGCTACGTGCTGCGGGAGCCGCCCGGCTAGGCGCGACACCTCACCACCTGCGGTGGACCGCCGGACGCGGCTCACCGTAGCGTGGGTCGTATGGAGCCGCTGGCCGCGCCGGAGACTAGCGTGGGCCGTATGGACCTGCTGGCCGCGTTGGAGGCGCTGCGCCGGCCGCTGGATCGCGAGCTGTTCCCGCTGGCGGTCGGTGAGGCGGCGCGAGACCGGCGTGCGCTGCGCGAACTGGCCGGGCAGCTCGACGACTACCTGCTGCCCCGGCTGCGCGCGCTCGACGCGCCGCTGCTGGCCGTCGTCGGCGGGTCCACGGGGGCGGGCAAGTCCACGCTGGTCAACTCGCTGGTCGGGGCCGACGTCAGCGAGCCGGGGGTGCTGCGGCCCACCACGCTCGTTCCCACGCTCGTGGTCAGCCCGGCCGACCAGACCTGGTTCATGGGCCAGAACGTGCTGCCCGGCCTGTCCCGCGCCACCGGCACCGGTCCGGGAGCGCTGCGGGTGGTCACCTCCGACGCGCTGGGCGCCGGCCTCGCGCTGCTCGACGCACCCGACATCGACTCCGTGGTGGTCGCGAACCGGGAGCTCGCCGCCCAACTGCTGGCCGCCGCCGACCTGTGGCTGTTCGTCACGACGGCCGCCCGTTACGCGGACGAGGTGCCGTGGAGCTTCCTGCGCTCCGCCCGCGAACGCAGCACCGCCCTGGCCCTCGTACTCGACCGGGTGTCCCCGGACGCGGTCGAGCCCATCTCGCGCGACCTGACCCGCCTCCTCGCCGAGAACGGCCTCGACGGCACGCTGCTGTTCACCGTCCCCGAGACGGCGCTGCCCTCGGAGAAGGCCAGGCTGCCGGAGGAGACCGTGCGGCCCATCACCTCCTGGCTCACGGGGCTGGCCACCGACGCGGCGGAGAGATCCCGCGTCGTACGCCAGACGCTGTCCGGGGCGCTCGACAGCTTGGCCACCCGGGTGCCCGCGCTGGCCGTGGCCGTCGAACGCCAGCAGGCCGCCTTCGACACCCTGCGCTCCGTCGTGGCGGGCGCCTACGCGGGCGGCATCGCCGACTTCGACGCGGGCATGCGTGACGGGTCGCTGCTGAGGGGCGAGGTGCTGGCCCGCTGGCAGGACTTCATCGGCACCGGCGACCTCATGCGCTCCCTGGAGAGCCGGGTCGGGTGGTTGCGCGACAGGATCGTCGGCTTCTTCACCGGGCAGATGCCGGAGGGCCAGCTCAGGGACGCCCTGGAGAGCGGGGTGGGGGCGCTCATCAGGGGCGCCGCCGACGGGTCCGCCGAACGCGCCCTGGAAGGCTGGTCGGCCGCGCCCGGCGGGTCCGGCCTGCTGGAGCGGCTCGGGCCGATGGAGTCCGCCCGCCTCGGCCGCGCCGCCCCCGACGTGGGCAAGCGCGCGGAGGCGACGGTCCGGGGGTGGCAGGAGTTCGTCCTGGACCTCGTACGCGAGGAAGGGCGCGAACGGCGGACGGCCGCCCGCGTGGCCTCGTTCGGGGTGAACGGGGCGGGGCTGCTGCTCATGCTGGGCGTGTTCGCCTCCACAGGAGGGCTGACCGGGATCGAGGTGGGGATCGCGGGCGGCACGAGCCTGCTGTCGCAGAAGCTGCTGGAGGCCGTCTTCGGCGACCAGGCCGTGCGGACGCTGACCGTGCGGGCGCGGGACGACCTGCGGGATCGGGTGCGGCTGCTGCTGGAGGAGGAGTCGTACCGGTTCACGGCCCAGCTGGAGGCGATGGAGCCGCCCCGGGGGACGGCGAACGCGCTGCGCGGCGCGGCCGAGCGCATCCATGCCCACCGCGCGGAGCTCCCGGCGACGGCGGCGGGCGGACAGGACGCGACCGTGGGTGGAGAAGGCGCGACCGTGGGCGGACAGGACGCGACCGCAGGTGGAGAAAGCGCGACCGTGGGCGGACAGGACGCGACCGCAGGTGGAGAAAGCGCGGCCGGGGACGGACAGGACGCGGGGGACACGCCGTGAAGCTGCTGCGCCGCAAGGAGGGCCCGTCCCTCGACTCCCGCCTGGCCGCCCTGCTGGAGGCCGCCGAGCTGGCCGAGGGGCGGCTGCCGGAGGAGGCGGTGTCCGGCGCGCGGACGGTCGCCGAACGGGCCGGCGTGCGCCGTACCCTCTCGATCGACCACACCGTGGCCGCGCTGGCGGGCGCGACGGGCAGCGGCAAGTCGTCGCTCTACAACGCACTCGCCGGCACGGACCTGGCGGCGGTGGGCGTCGTACGGCCCACCACCTCGGCAGCCCAGGCGGCGCTGTGGGACGGGGAGGGCTCGGGCCCGCTGCTGGACTGGCTGGACATCCCCCAGCGCCACCCCGCCACCTCCGCCTCCGACCTGTCCGGACTCGTCCTCCTCGACCTGCCCGACCACGACTCCATCCAGGTGTCCCACCGCCTGGAGGTGGACCGGCTGGTGGAGCTGGTGGACCTCCTGGTCTGGGTGGTGGATCCGCAGAAGTACGCCGACGCCGCCCTCCACGACCGCTACCTGCGCCGGCTGGCCGCCCACCGGGGCGTCATGCTGGTGGTGCTCAACCAGGTCGACCGCCTGCCGGACAGCGCCGTGGACCGCTGTCTCCGAGACCTGCGCCGCCTCCTGGACGAGGACGGCCTGGCAGGCGTGCCGGTCCTGGCCGTCTCCGCCCGCACCGGCGCCGGCCTCGCGGAGCTCCGCGCGCTCCTGAACGACCGCGTCGCGGAACGCAAGTCCTGGTCCACCCGCCTGGCGGCCGACATCGCCACCGCCGCCGCCCGCCTCGGCGCGCCGGAGGAGGCCCCGGCGGGTCAGGCGAAGGACCGGGCGCTCACGGCCGCGCTCTGCGAGGCGGCCGGGGTGCCGCTGGTCGTGGAGGCGGTGGCCAAGGGGCACCGGCACCGCGCCGTCGTCGCCACCGGCTGGCCCGTCACCCGCTGGATCCGCAAGCTCAGGCCCGACCCGCTCCGCAGGCTCCGCATCGGCACCATGGCCCCAGTGGGCGGGCCGGTGGGCGGGCCGGTGGGCGAGCTGCCCGCGGGCGGGTCTTCGGGGAAGTCGGCCGCGTCTTCGGGGCAGGGGCCTGGGGCCGAGGTCGTCGGCCGTACGTCCGTCCCGGCGGCCTCGGCCGTACAGAGGGCCAGGGTCGAGACGGCGATCAGGGACGTCGGCGAGGCGGCTGCGGCGGACCTGCCCGGCCCGTGGGCGGCGGCGGTGCGGCAGGCGGCGCGGTCCCGCTCCCAGGAGTTGACCGACGCGGTGGACCGGGTGGTGGCCACGACGTCCGCCGGCGCGACGCGGCGGCCCAGGTGGTGGCGGGCCGTGAACGTCCTGCAGTGGGTGGTGTTCGCGGCCATGGTGGCCGGTGCCCTGTGGCTGGGCGGGCTGTTCGGGATGGACTATCTGCGCCTGCCCCAGCCGCCGCTCCCGACCGTGGGCGTGGTGCCGTGGCCGACGGTGCTGCTGGTGGGCGGGGCGCTGGCGGGTGTGCTGATCGCGCTGCTGTCACGGCTGGCCGCCTGGGCGGGCGGCAGGCGACGGGCCCGGCGTACGGCCAGAGCCCTGCGCACGGCCGTGGGCCGGGTCGGCGACGATCTCGTGCTGGCCCCCGTGCGGGCGGAGCTCGACCGGTACGCCCGCTTCACCGAGGCACTCACCCGAGCCCGCGCCTGACCCACCCGGCTCACCCGGAACGCGCGATGCCGTCGCGCCGGGAGCGGTACGGCTCACCCCGTGCCGTCGTGCCGGGAGCAGTACGGCTCGCCCCGTGCCGTCGTGCCGGGAGCAGCGCGGCTCAGCGCGTGCCGTCGCGCCGGAGGAGGACGGTCGCCAGGGCCGCGCCCGCCAGCGCGAGGCCGGAGGCCGCCAGGAAGGGTGCCGAGGCCCCTAATCGTTCCCCGGTCACCCCGGCCACCCCCGACCCCAGCGCATCTCCCACGCCGATGGCCGTGGAGACCCACCCGAACGCCTCCGCCTGCGCCCCCGGCGCGAACTCGTCCACCAGCAGCGATGACGTCGTCAGCGCCGGATTGAGCGCCAGCCCCCCGCCGAACAGCACCATCCAGAACACCGGCCACGACTCCACCAGCGCCAGCGGCGCCAGCACCGCCCCGAGCGCCAGCATCAGCGCCACCAGCCGCACCCCGACCCGGGACCGCCAGGATCGGGCGCCGTAGGCGGCGGCCCCCGCGATGCCGCCCACGGACAGCGCCGCCACCAGCACCCCGGTGGCCGCGGGCGCATGGCGGGCGGTGGCGAGCGCGGGCACGCCCACCTGCAGCGCCCCCAGCGTCCCGCCGAGCAGCAGCACCACGGCCAGCAGCACCGCCATCCGCCGGTCCGCGAACACCCGCCCGCGCTCCCGCTCGGGCCCGCGAGCCCCCGACCGCAGCGCCCGGGCGAAGCCCAGCGTCGCGGCCCCCGCGGCGACGGCCACCAGAGCCAGCCCCAGCGAGGTCGTGGTCAGGGCGATCACCACCCCGAACGCCAGCGGCCCCACCAGCATGGCCAGCTCCTGAACCAGGTAGACCAGGCTGTAGGCGGCGGTACGCCCCTCGTCCGGCACGCGGCGCCCCCATTCGAGCCGCATGCTCACGGAGACCGGCGGCAGCCCGGCCCCGGCCACCCAGGCCAGCGCCACCACGACCCACCAGAGCCGGTCCCCGGCGGCCGCGACCAGCGCGACGAGCGCGGCCACATGCACCAGTGCGGTGACGGCCAGCACCGGCCTGGACCCGCGCCGGTCCATGAGCCGCCCCTGGACCGGCCGCCCCATGCCCACCCCCATGGCGAACGCCGCCGCGGTCACCCCCGCCAGCGTCAGCGAGCCGCTCGCGCCCTGCACCACCAGCACCGTCCCGATGGGCGCCACCTGCTGCGTGAGCTGCGCCAGGAACCCCAGCACGGCCTGCGCGGGCACGCCGGGCAGGCCGAGCAGGGTTCGATGACGCGGGCCTCCCATGCGCCGCACGCTATCCCGAAGATCAGGACGCCGCGCAGCCCTCTGCCTTGTTTCGGGCTCGGGTGGCCCCATGCGGTGGTCCTTCCAATTGGCGAACACACCTGAGGAGATGTCCGGATAAATCGGGGTTGTTTCACCCCGCGTCGAGAGAGCGGCCGATCGTGCGCAGCGCCGACAGGAGCGGGCGCAGGAGGGGATGGGCGTCGGAGCCGCGGCGTACGGCGGCGAAGACGCGGCGCTCGGGCCCCGGGGTCCGGCGGACCGCCACCCCCGTCAGCGCCATGTCGCGGAGGGCCAGCCGCGGCACCAGGGCCACCCCCGCCCCGGCCCCGACCAGGGCGACGACGGCCCGGAAGTCGTCGGAGCAGTGGGCGAGGTTGGGTGTGAAACCCGCCTGCTGGCAGGCGAACGTGATCACGTCGTGCACCGGATTGCCCGGGTAGGGGCCGATCCAGGTCTCGGAGGCGAGCGAGGTCAGGGTCGCCTCCGAGGCCAAGGGGTGGTCGTGGGGGAGCACCAGGTCGAACGGCTCGGCGTAGAGGGGCAGCCGGGACAGGCGCCGGTCGGCCGCGTCGGGGGCGCCCCGGTACTCGACCGTGATGGCCAGGTCGGCCTCGCCGTCCAGCAGCATGGCCAGGCTGTGGTCGCCCTCGGCGTCCAGCACGCGTACGTGCAGCCCGGGGGAGGTGGCGCGCAGGGCGGCGATGGCGGGGGAGAGCACGGCGCCGATCGCGGTGGCGAAGCAGGCCACGGTGACCTCGCCGGCCTCGCCCGTGGCGTACGCGGCCACCTCGGCCTTGGCACGTTCGAGCTGGGAGAGCACCTCGTTGGCGTGGCCCAGCATGATCTTGCCGACGGCGGTGAGGTGGACGCCGCGGCCGTCACGGGTGAACAGTCGGTGGCCCACCTCGTGCTCCAGCGCGACGAGCTGCTGGGACACCGCGGAGGGGGTGAGGTGCAGCGCGGCCGCCGCGGCGGTCACCGTGCCGTGGTCGGCCACCGCCCGCAGCGTGCGCAACCGCCGCGTGTCTATCACCCGTGCTCCTTGGCCTCACTCCGTGAGGCGCGCCCGATCGCTGGGATCCGTCGCAGCGAGAATACTCACCCGCCGGTCATGACCACGCACGGCCGGGTCAGGACGGCCGGGCGCGGGCGGCCGGCCAGGGCGGCGGGTCGGGACGGCAGGGGCGGGATGGCCGGGGCTCTGCGGCGCTCAGGGCCCCGGCGGTCGGCCGCCCTTCCGGGCGGGGTGTCAGCCGCGGGCCTGGATGAACGCCTGGACCGCGCGGTCGACGTCCTCCGCGGAGTGGGCGGCGGAGAGCTGGACGCGGATCCTGGCCTGGCCGTGCGGCACGACCGGGTACGAGAAGCCGATGACGTAGATGCCGAGGTCGAGCAGGCGTTCGGCCATCGCCGCGGCCTCGGAGGCATCGCCGATCATCACGGGCACGATCGGGTGGTCGCCGGGCAGGATGTCGAACCCGGCCTCGGCCATCTCCCCCCGGAAGCGCGCCGTGTTGGAGCGGAGCTGCTCGCGGGCCTCGTTCGAGGTCTCCAGCAGGTCGAGGATGCGCAGCGACGCCGAGGCGATGACGGGGGCGAGCGAGTTGGAGAACAGGTACGGGCGCGAGCGCTGGCGCAGCAGCTCGCAGATCTCCTTGCGGGCCGAGACGTAGCCGCCGCTGGCGCCGCCGAGCGCCTTGCCCAGGGTGCCGGTGATGATGTCGATCCGGTCGGTGACGCCGTGCAGCTCCGGCGTGCCGCGGCCGGTCGGCCCGACGAAGCCGACGGCGTGGGAGTCGTCGACCATCACCATGGCGTCGTACCGCTCGGCCAGGTCGCAGATCTCCCGCAACGGCGCGAGATATCCGTCCATGGAGAACACGCCGTCGGTCACGATCAGCCGCCGCCGCGCCTCCGACGCCTCCTTGAGCCGGGCCTCCAGCTCGGCCATGTCGCGGTTGGCGTAGCGGAAGCGCTGGGCCTTGGAGAGCCTGATGCCGTCGATGATGCTGGCGTGGTTGAGCGCGTCGGAGATCACCGCGTCCTGGGCGTCGAGCAGGGTCTCGAACACGCCGCCGTTCGCGTCGAAGCACGAGCTGTAGAGGACGGTGTCCTCCATGCCGAGGAAGTCCGACAGGCGTGCTTCGAGCTCCTTGTGCACCTCCTGGGTGCCGCAGATGAACCGTACGGACGCCATGCCGAACCCCCACCGGTCCAGCGCCTCCTTGGCCGCCTCGATCACGGTGGGGTTGTCGGCCAGGCCGAGGTAGTTGTTGGCGCAGAAGTTCAGGACCTCGCGCCCGGCGACGCTCACCGACGAGCTCTGCGGGGAGCCGATCACGCGCTCGGGCTTGAGCAGCCCGGCCTCGGTGATCTCGTCGAGCGTCGTACGCAGCTGCTCGCGCACGTTCGTGAACATCAAGCGCTCCAATCCAGGATGACCTTGCCCGTGCGGCCGCTGGCGGCCGTGTCGAAGGCGGCGTCGAAGTCTTGGTACGGGAACCGGTCGGTGATGACGGGGGTGAGGTCGAGGCCCTTCTCCAGCAGGACCGACATGTTGTACCAGGTCTCGAACATCTCCCGCCCGTACACCCCCTTGATCGTGATCATGGAGGTCACGACGGTCGCCCAGTCGACGGCGAACTCCTCGGCGGGCAGCCCGAGCATGGCGATCTTCCCCCCGTGGGTCATGTTCGCGATCATGTCGCGCATGGCCTGCGGGTTGCCGGACATCTCCAGCCCCACGTCGAAGCCCTCGCGCATGTGGAGCTGGCGCATGCCCTCGGTGATCGAGGTCCTGGAGACGTTGAGGGCGAGGGAGACGCCGAGCTTGCCGGCCAGGGCGAGCCGCTCGTCGCTGACGTCGGTGATCATCACGTTGCGCGCGCCGACGTGCGTGGCCACCGCCGCGGCCATCAGCCCGATGGGGCCCGCCCCGGTGATCAGCACGTCCTCGCCGACCAGGGGGAAGGACAGTGCGGTGTGTACGGCGTTCCCGAACGGGTCGAAGATGGCCGCCACGTCGGGGTGGACGGGGGCCCGGTGCACCCAGACGTTGGAGGCGGGCAGCGTGACGTATTCGGCGAAGGCGCCGTCCCTGTTGACGCCGAGGCCCACCGTGTTGCGGCACAGGTGCCGGCGGCCCGCCATGCAGTTGCGGCACTTGCCGCACACGAGGTGGCCCTCGCCGCTGACGAGGTCGCCGACGGCGACATCCTCGACGCCCGGCGCCACCTCGACCACGTGGCCGGAGAACTCGTGCCCGACGATCAGCGGGAGCTTCAGAGTATGCCGCGCCCAGTCATCAAATTTCCGGATATGCAGGTCGGTGCCGCAGATGCCGGTCCGCAGGACCCGGATCTTCACCTCGCCGGGACCCACCTCGGGCTCGGGCACGTCCACAAGCCAGAGGCCGGCCTCGGCCTTCTCTTTGACCAGCGCTTTCATGGCTCCATTCCCCCCCAGTCCGAACCTAACGCACTGTGCCCTCTCCCCTCCCGGGATGTCCATCGAGGCTTTCTTAAGTGCCCCCACAGCTCCGCTTCACGCCCCAGCAAAGGCGTGGCGCGCGGACTCGCCGACCCTTCGCATTGCTCAGAGCTGCATGATTCAAGCTGTTTATCTGCACAAATGAGTACTAGCCTGGCGTCTGCTGCGGCTGATTCGGGAAGGGACATCAGTGGAAGACCTGCGTATCGGAGTCATCGGCCTCGGGCTGCGGACGAGCCTCTCCCTGCACGCGCACCGGCCGGGCAAGGGTGCGGTCGTGACCGCGCTGTGCGACTCCGACCCGGCGGTGCTCAAGAGCCAGGCGGGGCGGTTCGAGGCGGAGTTCCTGACCGGGGACTACCGCGAGCTGCTCGACCGGCCCGACCTCGACGCGATCATCGTCAACACCCCCGACGACACCCACGAGCGCATCGCCATCGACTGCCTCCAGGCCGGCAAGGCCGTCTACCTGGAGAAGCCGATGGCGATCACCGTCGAGGGCTGCGACAACGTCCTGCGCGCCGCCCGCGACACCGGCACCCGCCTGTACGTGGGCCACAACATGCGGCACATGGGCGTGGTCCGGCTCATGCGCGACATCATCCGCAAGGGCGACATCGGCGAGCCGAAGACCGTCTGGGTGCGCCACTTCGTCTCCTACGGCGGCGACTACTACTTCAAGGACTGGCACGCCGACCGCACCCGCACCACGGGCCTGCTGCTGCAGAAGGCGGCCCACGACCTGGACGTCATCCACTGGCTCGCCGGCGGCTACACGACCAGGGTGAACGCGTTCGGCGACCTCATGGTTTACGGCGACCTGCCGCGCCGCGAGCCCGGCACGCCGCGGCCCGACGGGTGGCTGGAGGAGTACGAGTGGCCGCCGACCTCGCGCACCGGCCTGCACCACATCGTGGACGTCGAGGACGTGTCGGTGATGAACATGCGGCTCGACAACGGCGTCATCGCCGCCTACCAGCAGTGCCACTTCACGCCCGACTACGTGCGCAACTACACGGTCATCGGCACGGAGGGCCGCCTGGAGAACTTCGGCGACGAGCCCGGGGACACGGTCAAGGTTTGGAACCGGGGCCCCACGGCCTACCGGGACGACTGCGACATCGCGTACAAGGTGCCTCCGGCGGAGGGCTCGCACGGGGGAGCGGACGCGCAGATCGTGGCGGAGTTCTGCCGGTTCGTCCGGGACGGCGGCGCGACGGACACCTCGCCGGTGGCGGCCAGGATGAGCGTGGCGGCGGGCTACATGGCCACGATGTCGCTGCGCAACGGCGGCATGCCGTACGACGTGCCGCCCCTTGACGCGGAGTTGGCCGCGTACTTCGACAACGGCCAGAGCTGATCCCGCGGGAACCCGGCGCGCCGCGCGGACAGTAGACAGATGTGGATATGTCGATGCGTGCCCGCATACGCGACGGGGACCAGGCGGCGTTCGGCGAGCTCTTCGACGACTGCGCGAAATCCGTCTACAACCACGCCTTCCGCCTGACCGCCAACTGGTCCACGGCCGAGGACGTGATGGCGCTGACGTTCCTCGAAGCCTGGCGGTTACGGGGCCGGATCGACCCCGAGGGCGGCTCGCTGCGCCCCTGGCTGCTCGGCATCGCCACCAACGTGGCCCGCAACGTGCGCCGGGCCGCCCGCAGGCACGACGACGCGCTGGCCAGGCTGCCCAGGGGCGAGCAGGTGCCCGACTTCGCCGACGAGGTCGTGGGCCGCATCGACGACGCCGGGCGGCTGGCGGCGGTGCGGCAGGCGTACGGGCGGCTGCGCCGCCAGGAGCAGGACGTGTTCGCGTTGTGCGTCTGGGCCGGGCTCGACTATGCCCAGGCGGCCGAGGCGCTCGGCATCCCCGTCGGCACCGTGCGCTCCCGGCTGTCGCGGGCCAGGAAGAAACTCGCGGCCGCCGGGGAACCGCCGCCGGCGACCCGACAGGTAGTAGGTGAACCCGGCCCCGACAAGGAGGAGATCCGATGAACTGGCCGACCGAACGCGATCTTCCCGAGGGCCGTCACCGACTGCTCAAGGAGTTCGTGATGACCGAGATCGACCGCAGGCCCGCCCGCAGGCGACTCCCGCGCCCCGCCCTCCTGGCCCCCGTCGCGGGGCTGGCGGCCGCCGCCGCGGTGGCGGTCCCGCTGCTGATCGGCGGCGGCCCGGCGTACGCCGTGACCAAGGGGCCCGACGGCTTCATCCGCATCACCATCAACGAGGCCAAGGACCCGAAGAGGCTCCAGGAGGACCTGCGGGCCATGGGGGCGAACGTGGTGGTGGACTACATTCCCCATGGCAAGAAGTGCAGCCCGCAGCCGCGCAGCAGCCACTTCCTCAGCGATGAGGAGGCGCCGCTGTCGGTGTTCCCGGCCCCGAAGGGCTGGGAACCGACCGAGGACATGGAGCCGGGTTTCGTCATCGACCCGAAGGTCATCGGGCCCGGACAGACGGGGGTGCTGGAGTTCAGCGTCGGGGAGGTCGGGGGCGGCGTCGTGGCGGGCATCTGGGCCGCCGTCGGCGAGGGCCCCATCGCGGACTGCGAGCTGGTGGACACCACGGACGCCCCCCTCTCGCACTGACCCGTCCCCGGGTCAGCGGGCCTTGACCGAGGCGTCCTCCGGGGGGAGCTCCCGGGGGGAGGCGCGGAGCCAGCGGGAGCCGTACGGGTCCAGCGGGAGCCGTACGGAGCCCTCGGCCGAGACCTCCAGCGTGCCGTCCACCAGCAGGTCCGTGAGCTGGTGGCCCCCGAGCCCCTCCAGGGTCAGCTCCACGTCCCTGACCGTGTCGCAGAGGTTGTGCGCGACCACCACCGTGGCCCCGTCGGCGTCGCAGCGGTGCGCGAGGACCGCCCGGTCGCCGGTCTCCAGCACCGTGTAGTCGCCCCACGCCAGTTCGGGGCACTCCCGGTAGCGCTCGATGAGCAGCTGGAACCAGCGCAGCAGCGAGTCCACGTCCCGCTTCTGGTCGGCCACGTTGACGCGGTCGGGGGCGAAGGAGCCGTCCGGGATCTCGCGTACCGGGTCGACCTGGGTGAAGCCGCCGTCCGCGGACCACTGCATCGGGACGCGGACCGCCATGCGGCCCTCCGCGTCGAGGTTCTCGCCCATGCCGATCTCCTCGCCGTAGAAGATCACCGGCGTGCCCGGCAGCGAGAACAGCAGGCTGTAGGCCATCTTCATGCGCCGCAGGTCCCCGCCGAGCATCGTCGGCAGCCGGCGGCGCAGGCCGCGGCCGAAGATCTGCATGTCCTCGCGCGGGCCGAACGCCTCGAAGACCTCCTGCCGCTCCTCGTCCGTGAGCTTGTCTAAAGTGAGCTCGTCGTGGTTGCGCAGGAACACGGCCCACTGGCAGTCCTTCGGCGGCTCGGGGCGCTCGCGCAGGGCGTCGGCGAGGGGTGTGGCGTCGTGGCGCGCCAGCGACAGCCAGGCGTTCTGCATGCCGATGAAGTCGAAGCACATGGTGAGCTGATCGCCCAGACCCTCTCCGAAGAACCGGGTCAGGTCCTTGTACGGGACGTTGACCTCGCCCAGCAGGATCGACCCGCCCTTGCGCCGCGTCATGAACGCCCGCAGGTCCGCCAGGAACTCGTGCGGGTTCGCCAGCTTCGGATCGACGTTCTCGATGAGGAACGGCACCGCGTCGACCCTGAACCCGGACAGCCCGAGCTCCATCCAGAAGCCGAGGATGCGCGCGATCTCGTCCCTGACCTCGGGGTTGCCGACGTTCAGATCCGGCTGGTGCCGGTAGAAGCTGTGCAGGTAGTACTGTCCGGACCCCTCGTCGTACTGCCAGACGCTGTTCTCCTTGTCGGGGAAGACGATCTGCGAGGGGTCGTCGGGCTCCGGGGAGTCGGACCAGACGTACCAGTCGCGCATGGGGGAGTCCCGGCTCGACCGGGCCTCCACGAACCAGGGGTGCCGGTCGGAGGTGTGGTTGACGACGAGGTCCGCGATCACCCGCAGCCCCCTGTCGTTGGCGGTCCGCATGAACTCCACGAAGTCGCCCAGCGTGCCCAGCCGCGGGTCGATGCGGTAGAAGTCGGTGATGTCGTATCCGTCGTCCCGGTTGGGGGTGGGGAAGAACGGCATGAGCCAGAGACACGTCACGCCGAGCCCCGCGAGGTAGTCGACCTGCTGCGTCAGCCCGCGGAAGTCGCCCACGCCGTCGTCGTTCCCGTCCTTGAACGTCTCCACGTCGAGGCAGTAGATGACGGCGTTCTTCCACCAGACGTCGGAGGTGTACGTCAGTCGCATGGGTGGCCGCTACCCGCCACGCGCGCGCTCAGACCGCCGTGTCCGCAGGAGGTTCAGGTACGGGTGCTCGCCTGGACGGCCTGCCTGGCCCGCAGCGCGATCTCCAGCTCGAAGCGGATGTCCGGATCGGCGAGCTGGTCGCCGAACAGCTCCTCGAGCTGCCGCAGCCGGTAGCGCACGGTCTGCGGGTGCACGTGCAGCGTGGCGGCCACCTCGCCCGCGCCCCGGCCGTGCCGCAGCCAGGCCAGCAGCGTCTCCGCGAGCCGGTCCTGCTGGGCGGGCCGCAGGTCGGCCAGGGGCGCCAGCCGCGCTTCCGCCAGCGTGCCGACCAGCTCCTCGTCCTTGAACACCACCAGCGTCGCCATGTGGTCCGCGCACCGCAGCGGCCCCCGGGGCAGGATGCCGCGCCGCGACAGCTCCAGGGCCTCTCCGGCCCAGCGCAGCGAGGTCGCGGCGGCCGAGAGGGGCACGGCGGGGCCGATCGCGGCCTGGCGTCCGCGCAACGCCTGGTCGAGCAACTGGGCCTGGCCGGGACCGGTGGGGTCGGGCGCGAGCAGGCAGGGCACGGGCCTGTCCAGCCCGGTGAGCACGTCGGGCGGCAGCGCGGGGGCGCGGTAGGCGCCGTGCCGGTCGTCGAACGCCACGCAGGCGACCGTCCTGGGCTGCCGCCACCCGGCGGCCTTGGCCAGCTCGGCGATGGCCTCCGCGCTGGCGGGCGGGCGGCTGAGCAGCAGGTCGAGCAGGCGGCCGCGGCGGCGTTCGGTCTCGCCCGCGGCGTGCGCCCTGGCCTCCTCGAAGCCCTCGGCCGCCGCGTCGGCGAGCCGGTCGAGGTAGACGAAGATGGCCTCGCCCAGGTCGTACAGGGTCTGCGGGGACAGGCGCAGCGGCTCGGCGAGCTCGGTCAGCCGCCGCCAGCAGACCCGGGCGCCGAGCCGCATCGCGGTCTGCAGCGGCTCGAGGTTGCGGCCCTCGGCCGCCTCGCCCCTGCCGATCATGCGGAACGGCTCGGGGTCCCAGGGAGCGCCCGGGTTCTCGACGCGGTCGAGGAAGCCCTCGATGGCCTGCTCGGCCGCCATCCTGACGACCTTGATGTAGAGCTCGTCCGATGGCCTGGCGTACTCGGGGATCCGGGTCTGGATCTCCTCGATCACCTCTGCCGAGACCCTGCCGATGCCCGCCCTGAGCGCCTGCACGGGGATTTCACTCGTGATGACCATCGTCCCTCCCGTCGCCATTGTGACCCAGGCAACAGGAGAATGTGTAGCAAGAGCTTGTTTTTGTCACTTCTGGAGGAAAGCGGCGAACTCCTCCAGGTCGATCAGGCCGTCGCCGTCCTTGTCGAGCTTCAGCACGCCTTCCTGGGCGGCCTCCAGGGTCACCGGCTGGCCGAGCACCTCCATCAGCTTCACGAGCTCGACGGCGGAGATACGGCCGTCCTTGTCGGCGTCGATGAGGTCGAAGGTGATGGCGTAGTCGCTCATGGGGGTCACCCTTCCACGTGAATGGATGTCGCGTCAGACCTTAGTGGCGACCCGCCGTAGCGCGTCGACGAATGCCATGACTTGTGGGCTCACATCCCCTTCTCGCCAGGCGATGGCGAGCTGCCCGGGAGCCAGCCCGGTCACCGGGCGGTAGGCCATCCCGGGCCGGTTGTAGAGAGCGGCGTTCCCCTCGGCGACCAGCACCACCCCGAGCCCGCTGGTCACGGCCTCGAACACCTCCTCCGGCGTGTTCGCGGTGAACCCGACGACCGGCTCGTCGTCGCGGGCGTCCCGCGCGAGCCAGAAGTCCCGCAGCGGCCCGGCCTCCGGCGGCAGGGCGATGAACGGCTCGTCGCGCAGCGCCTCGAACGGGATCTCCGCCAGCTCCGCGAGCGGATGGCCGTCCGGCATGGCCACCCCTCTGCCCTCGGTGGCCAGCACGTACGTCCGCAGCCCCGGCGGCACCGGCAGCCAGATGAACGCCACGTCGGAGGACCCGTCGGCCAGCCCGCCGCTGGGGTCGTCCCAGCCCACCAGCCTGAGCGACACCTCCCATCCCGGCATCGCCGTACGGAACCCCCGCAGCGCCTCCTGCTGCAGCCCCCTGCCCACAGCCGTCTGCATCCCGATCACCAGCGTCCCGGCGGGCGCCGCGGCCCGCGCGGACTCGACCCCGCTCGTCCACCGTTCGAGCAGGTCGCGGACGATCGGCAGGAGCGCCTCGCCCTGCCTGGTGAGCACCACGCCGCTGTGCACCCGCTCGAACAGCCGGAACCCGAGCTGCCGCTCCAGCACCCTGAGCTGCTTGGACAGCGCCGGTTGGGACACGAAGAGCCGCTCCGAGGCCCGCGTCACGTTCAGCTCCTCGGCCACGGCCATGAAGTAGCGCAGCTCACGCAGGTGCACGTCCATAACCAATGGTTATACCAAGGGGTCTTGGACGCGGCAGAGGCGCGCGCAGCAGGATCGAAGCCATGAAGACACGTACTCTTGGCAGCTTGCGGGTCCCCGCCATCGGCTTCGGCGCCATGGTCCTGTCGCCGGGCGTCTACGGGGACGTCGACGACGCCCGCGCCGAGGTGGCGCTCAAGGCCGCGCTCGACGGGGGCGCGACCCACGTGGACACCAGCGACGCGTACGGCGTGGACGGCCACAACGAGCGCCTCGTGGGCCGGGCGATCAGGGGCCGCAGGGACGAGGTGGTGGTCGCGACCAAGTTCGGGCTCGCGATCCCCGAGGGTGAGCCGGGCAGGTCGCACCCGGTCGGTTACGCGTTCAACGAGCTACGGGTGAACGCCGACCCCCGCCTGATCCGGCGCTACGCGGAGCGCAGCCTGCGCAACCTCGACACCGACGTGATCGACCTCTACTACTCGCACTATCCCGACCCCGGCGTGCCGATCGAGGACATGACCGGCGCGCTGGCCGAGCTGGTGCGGGACGGGCTGGTCAAGCACATCGGCCTGTCCAACGTGACGGCCGCCCAGCTCAGGGCCGCGCACGCGGTCCACCCCGTGACGGCCGTGCAGAACGAGTGGTCGATGTGGCGCCCTCTGGATCCCGGCCTGCTGGCCGCCGCGCGGGAGCTCGGCGTGGGGATCGTGGCGTGGAGCCCGCTCGGCACCGGCTTCCTGACGGGCACCGTGGAGGCGCTCGCCGAGGGCGACTTCCGGCACAACGCGCCCCGCTTCTCGGCGGAGAACCTTGCGGGCAACAACGACCGCTACGCCCCGATCAGGGCCCTGGCGGCGCAGCTCGGCATCACGCCCGCCCAGCTCGCCCTGGCCTGGCTGCTGCACCAGGACGAGCACGTGGTGACCATCCCCGGCAGCCGCACTCCCGCCCACATCGAGGAGAACCTGGCGGCGGCCCACCTCACCCTCCACGCCGACACGCTGGCCAGGGTCGACGAGGCCCTCGCCAAGTTCGAGGTGACAGGCGGGACGCTCCTGTGAACGCGACCGGCCAGGGCGCGCATCGCGCTCCTGGCCGGTCTCGTACGTCTTCGGTATGTCTCAGGCGGCGTGCAGGTAGACCTGGCCGAAGACCTCCGACAGGTTCTTCAGGTCGGTGGCCACGTCGACCTCGGGGTTGGCCGGGTCGTAGATGGTCGCCAGGCGGGGGCGGACCGCGTCGAGCTTCTTGAGCTGGTCCCAGGTGACGTTGGCGGCCCACTTCTCGCCGTACACCCGGCTGACCTGGCCCTGGTCGTTCTGCCAGCGGGTCCACAGGGTGACCGTCTCGGCGGCGTCGTCCTGGAGCGGGGAGGCGATGCGCTCGGTGATCGCCTTGGTGGCCTGCTCCTCGTTGAGGTTGGAGGTGCCGGCGGTGGCGAAGGAGGCGTCCTCGCTGGCGATCTGCGCGTAGGCGTCCCAGGCGCGGGCGCGGACCTGGATCCACTGGTTGCGCTGGGCCTCGGTGGCGTCGATCTTCCAGGTGGCGTACTCGGTGCCCAGGTGGCCGTCGTCCAGGGAGAGCTGGTCGATCAGGCCCTTGGAGAGCCAGGCGCCGATGCGGTCGGGGTCGAGCAGCGGGTACTTCTTGGTCATCTCGGTCTTGCAGGCGTCGTTCGCGCCGCAGCCGAACAGCGGCACCACCGTGTGCGCCGACAGCTTCTTGCCCGGCACCGCGGTACGCAGCGCGACCGTGGCCTCATTCACGAACTTGTCCAGCTCGTCCGCCGTCGCGAACGTCTTGTTGTAGCCGAGCTGCGAGGTGAACCGGATGCCGATCACCCCGGGTTGCGTGGCGACCAGCGCGGCGATCTTCTTGACGCCCTCGGCCAGCTTGCCGGCCTTGTAGTCGTCGGCCAGCTCGGTCTCGATCCACAGGCGCATGGTCGTCTGGACGGCGGCCTGCGCGGCCTTGCCGGCCGGGGTCTCCTGCGCGGACTCCTTCTCGGCGGCGCTGATGCCGGTGGGGTCGACGTAGCCGCACTGGTCGCTGTTCTGGCACTCAGGCGTGCCGCCGTCCTCGGCGCCGGGGACGTCCGGGGAGTCGACGTCGTGCATCTCGCCGTCGCCCTCGGAGTCGGTCGGGCAGGAGTTGCCCTCTTCGGTGCAGTCCACCAGGATCGAGTTCGAGGGACCGGCTTCCTGCATGTGCTCGCCGTCGTTGTCCAGCCAGAACTTCGCGATGTCCGCGGCCTCCTCGGGGGTGGCCAGCCACCGGCAGACGACGTACGCCGGGGTGTCGGCCGACATCAGGTCGTTGCAGCCTCGGGGGTCGTCCTCCGACCACGCTGGGACGCCGACACCCAGGAGCGAGAGGGCTAATCCGATGACGAAGATCTGCCGCAGCCGCTTTCGCATGGCACCTTTACTTCCAGGGGATGATCGTGGGCATATCGCACACTATCCGGACGATCAATAACGTTCAATGAGATCTATGGCTTCTTCACGCACTATTCGACGCGAAGTAGCCGCGCTTGTTACGAGAACTCAGTCGTCCACCTCGACCCACGTCCAGCCGGCGCCGCCGGGGTCGGCGCGTACCGCCCGGGTGCGCCCCGCCGCCACCTTCACCCATCCCGGCTGCGGAGGCTCGGCGGGCACCGGCACCGGATCGGTGTCCGCGCCGAAGACGGCCGGCCGTCCCTTGACGATGATCGCGGGCCGCCCGCCCGTCAACGGGCGCCGATCGCCCTGGGGAGCGGGCGGGAGTGAGGGCCTCTCGCGGGGCGGCTCGACTTCGTGAACGCTCGCGGACGCGGCGGGGGATCGGGCGCGCAGCGGCCACCAGTTCGCCGGGCCCAGCAGCCGCAGGGCGGCGGGCACCAGCAGCAGCCGCACCAGCACGGCGTCCACCGCCACCGCCACGCACAGACCCACCCCGAGCAGCCTCACCACCGCGATCCCGGCCGTCGCGAACGCCCCGCCGGCCGCCACCGTCAGCAGCGCCGCACCGATGATCACCTCCCGCGGCTCCGCCACCGCGGAGTTCCCCGTACGCGCCTCCGAGACCAGGAACACCTGGTGGACGACCGACAGCCCGAACGCCACGACCCCGATCAGCAGCGCGACGGAGACGTCCAGGGGGCCGGCGAAACCCAGGAAGCCGCTCCGGAACACCCACCCGATCACCCCGAACGACGCAGCGGCGGACAGCAGGCTCGCGATCACCGCCGGAACGGGCAGCACCAGCGACCCGAAGGCGAGCGACAGCACCGCCGCCATCGCCGAGCACACCACCACCGCCAGCCATGGCAGCGTGCCGGAGAGCCCGGCCAGGAGGTCCAGCCGCGCCGCGACGGGCCCGCCGACCACGACCTGCCGGACGTCCGGCCCCTGGGCCGCGGACCTGATCGCGGCGACCAGGTCCCCGGCCTGCGCCGACAGGGGATCGAGGTCGTGGCGGACGGCCAGCCGCACCGCGCGGTTCGGCCGTGAGAGGCCCGCCGTCTCGACCCCGGTGACGTGCGGCAGCCGCTCCAGCCGCTCCGTGATGGGGCGGACGTCGAGCGCGGTGACGGCGGTGCCGTCCAGCGGCTCCACCACGACGTGCACGTCGATTGGCGACAGCGCGTTCCTGGCGAAGTCGCGCTCGATCGTCTCGGTCACCCGGCGGCCCTCGGAGGCGGCGGGCAGCGCCCGGTGGTCCGCGTTCCCGAACTCGACGCGCAGCAGCGGTCCCGCCAGCGCGACCAGCACGATCGTCACCGCCACCAGGTACACGACCGGCCGGCGCGCCACGCCGTCCCACAGCCCGCCGTCCCGCCGTACGGACATGGGCCTGACGCGCAGCGCGTCCACGCGCCGCCCGAGCACCCCCAGCAGGGCGGGCGCCACGAGCACCGCGACCACCGAGGCGACCAGCGCCACGGCCGCCGCCGCCAGCCCGAGCGAGCCCAGGAACGGCTGCGGGAACAGCGTCAGCCCCAGCAGCGACGTGGCCACGCTCACCCCGGCCACGCCCACGGTCCGCCCGGCCGTGGCCACCGTGCCCGCCACGGCCTGCTCGTTCGACGCGCCGCCCCCGATCTCCTCCCTGAACGCCCTGAGCAGGAGCAGCGAGTACGCCGCCGCAAGCCCGAGCCCGAGGAGCACGACGGCATAAAAGGAGTAGACGGACACCCCGGGCAGCAGCGCCAGCGCGCCGAGCACCGCGAGCAGCCCCACGACCAGCGGCAACAGGGCCGCCACCAGGCTCCCGAACACCACCACGAGCAGCACCAGCAGCACCGGCGCCGCGACCGCCCCCGCGCGGGCCAGGTCGGCGGCGGCCTCGCCGTCGAGCTCGGCCTGCACCGGCACCGGCCCGCCGACCGCGACGCGCAGGTTCTTGACGGCCCTGAGCCGCGCCGCCACCGCCGCGTAGCTCGCCCGCTTGGCGCCCTTCAGCGTGACGATCGCGTACGTCGAATGCCCGTCCCTGGACACCATCGCCTTCGACCCGGTCGTCCAGTACGTGACCACCCCGCGCACGTACTCGGCCGGCAGCCCCCGCAGCGAGTCGTGCACCGCCTTCTTGTAGCGCGGGTCGCGCACCTTGACCGCCGGGTGCCGGTAGAGGACGACCACGTCGGGGCTCTGGCCGGCGTACCACTCCGCGCTCCAGCGCGCGGCGGTCGCCGAGTCGGCGCGCGGGTCCTCGAAGCCGCCGCCCACCGCCTGCCCGGACAGCGCCAGCGGCGCGACGAGCAGGGCCGCCACCAGGCTGAGCGCCAGCAGCGTCCATCTACCGCGATAGACCAGCCGCCCCAATGGAGTCCCCTCGCCGACAGCAGGGTCCTAGCAAATTACGGGAGATCGAGGCTGGATTCTTGCCAAACGCGCACATATTCCGCTTCCAGTCTTGTCAGCGGGACCCAATATTCAGGCGACATCGGCGAGAGAACTCGGCAGAATGGCGGGGTTTGACTGTTTTCAGGGGGGCGTGCCGGTGCACAGTTATCTCAGCGATCTCGGGTTGCTCCGGGATCGCCGTTTCGCGCTGCTGCTGTCGGCGCGGACCCTGTCGGTCCTGGGCAGCGCGTTCGCCCCGGTGGCCCTGGCGTTCGGCGTGCTCGGCCTGCCCGGCGCCACCGCCGCGACCCTGTCCGTCGTGCTCACCGCCGAGTCGGTGCCCATGATCGTGTTCATCCTGTTCGGCGGGGTGCTCGCGGACCGGCTGCCGCGCAAGTGGGTGATGATGGCCGGTGAGTCCCTGATGGCGATGGGGTTCTTCGCGCTGGGCGCGATGCTGCTCGCCGGCTGGACCCCGCTGCCCGCGCTGTCCGCGGCGGCGGCGGTGACCGGGGTGGGTATTGCGATCATGTTCCCGGCGCTGACCGGGATCATCCCCGAGGTCGTGCCGCCCGACCGGCTGCAGGCCGGCAACGCCCTGCTCGGCCTGGGCCAGAACGCCTCGCGGGTGGCGGGCGCGGTGCTGGGCGGCGGCACGGTGGTGCTACTCGGCGGAGACGAGGGATGGGCCCGGGGCGGGGGCTGGGCGCTGGTCATGAGCGGCGCGATGTTCGCGGTGGCGGGCGCGCTGCTGGCGCTGCTGCGGCTGGAGCCGGTCGCGAACCGGCGGGAGCGGCACTCGGTGCTGGCCGACCTGCGGGACGGCTGGCGGGAGTTCAGCTCGCGGCAGTGGATCTGGGTGGTGGTCGCGCAGTTCTCGCTGATGGTCATGGCCATCCAGGCCGGTCACGGGGTGCTCGGCCCGCTGATCGCGAAGGAGACGCTGGGCGGGCCCGCGGCCTGGTCGGCGTTCCTGGCGGGCGAGGCGGTCGGCACGATCGTCGGCGTGCTGGTCGCGATGCGGCTGCGGCCGCGCCGGCCGATCCTGGTGGCCGTGCTGCTCTGCCTGCCGCCCGCGCTGCCGTACGTGCTGCTGGGGCTGGACGCGCCGCTCTGGGCGATCGTGGCCGGGGCGTTCGTGCTGGGCGTGTGCTTCGACGTGTTCGGCGTCCTGTGGCAGACCACGATGCAGCGCGAGGTCCCGTCCGAGTCGCTGTCGCGGGTGAGCTCGTACGACATGCTCGGGTCGATGATGTTCGGGCCGATCGGGCTGCTGGTGGCGGGGCAGGCGGCCGATCTGTTCGGCACGGAGGAGACGCTGCTCGCCTGTGCCGTCATCATCGTGCTGTCCACCCTCGCCGCCCTGCTGGCTCCCGGGGTGCGCAACCTGCGCGCCCCGGAGCGGGAGCCGATCTCAAGCTGACCTGAAGTAGGCGTTGGCCCTGGGCTGGAACATCAGCGTCACCGCCCCCAGCACGGCCACCACGTGCAGGATCCGGCTGCCCGCGAAGATCAGCCCCATCGCGTCCGTCCCGGCGACGGCCTCCGCGATCGAGCCGCCGGCCAGCAGCCACTGGACGGGGCCGATCACGAGAGAGAGCGTGCCGAAGACGCCGAGTGTCACGCCGAGGGTCCAGCGTGCCCAGTTCGCCCCGGCCTTGAGCCGCAGCGCCAGGAAGGCGGCCCCCGCGAACACCGCCAGCCGGATCCCGACCTGCGGCAGCAGTTCGGCGACCGTGGAGGCGCCCGTGTACAGCTGCTCGGAGACCACCAGCACGGTCTCCAGCGCCCCGAAGGCGACGGCGACCAGCCAGAGCATGGCGGCGGTGTGGACGACGGGCGGCGGGTCGGCTCTGCGGGGGGTGTCGAGGACGGTGGTCATGGCGTGGCCTCCAAAGGTGAATGACTACGCCTGAAGTGTCCGCTTTCGGGCGGGGTGGGGGCATGCCCGCTGGCCGCCGAGTTCCGGTGAGGCGAGCCCTACCACGCGTGCGCCGGAGGGCAGGCTCAGGCGATGATGAGCCGTACCACGACGCCCGCGCAGTTTCCCGCCACGCAGATCCGCACCGGCACCTCGGAGATGCCCGCGGCCGCGGGCACGCCGCTCACGTGGCCGTCGGGCCCGATGATCACGTCGCGGGGCAGCGTGGCGCGGTCGGTCACGGTGAACGTCGGCAGCACGCCGGACGGGCCGCCGTTGATGCCGATCTCCCCGTTCAGCGGGGTGCCGGCCCGGCCGGGGAAGGTCAGCTCGCGCGGCTCCCACGGCACGTTGCCGAGCACGACGAAGGTGAGCCGCTGGTCCTGGCACGACTGCCCCTCGCACATCCGGACGGCGGCGAGGTACGTGCCGGAACGCTGCGGCTTGCCGTACAGCAGGCCGCTCTGGTCGACCCTGATCCCGACCGCGAGGTAGCCGGGGCGGAACGTGACGCCCTTCGCGGCGGGCAGGAGCTGCTGGTGCACCTCGATGCCCTCGGTGACGTAGAAGGTGTCCTCGACCAGGCTCCCGTGCACGGGGTCGAGGGGGAGTTGCCGGGACATCGGCGTCATGGTGAGCGTGGGCACGGCGGCGGACAACGCGCACACGGCGAAGCCCGCGAGCAGGAACACCCACCACTGCCGCATAGCCACCCCCCCCGACCTCTCCCGGGGTAAGTACCCTCACCAGCGCGAACAGTCACTGGATAATCGGTCGCATGGCCGCTGAATCCGCTCAGACCCTGGAACGCGGGCTTCGCCTGCTGAGACTGCTCGCCGACGGGAGGGGCGGCCGGACGCCGACCGAGCTGAGCGCCGAGCTGTCGCTGAGCCGTCCCGTGGTGTACCGGCTGCTGACGACGCTGATGAACGAGGGGTTCGTGCGGCGGGACGCCGAGGGGCGGGTGCACCTCGGGTTCGGGGTGCTGGTGCTGGCGCAGGCCGTGCAGCCGCTGCTGCGGGCCGCGGCGGTGCCGACGCTGCGGCGGCTGGCCGAGGCCGTGGGCGCGACCGCGCACCTGACCGTGGCCGAGGGCGACGACGGGCTGGCCGTGGCGGTGGTGGAGCCGTCCTGGACCGACATGCACGTGGCCTATCGCGAGGGCTCGCGCCATCCGCTGACGAAAGGCGCGGCGGGGCAGGCGATCCTGGCGCTGCGCGAGGGGCGTGACGACTACTTCGCGACGGAGGGGCAGTTGCAGGAAGGTGCGCGGGGCGTCGCCGCGCCTGTCACCGGGCTGCCCTGGTTGGAGGCGTCGGTGGGGGTGGTGACGTTCGGGCCGCTCGAGGAGTCCACGGGCCCTCGGGTGGTCGCCGCCGCCGCCGAGCTGGCCGCCGCGCTGGGTTGACATCTCCAGGCCGATGGCGGACGGTTGTTACATATAAAGGACGTATTCGTCCGATAAACGGACATCATGGAGGCAGCGGATGCCGTACTACCGCGTCGTTGGGGAGGTGCCGCGCAAGCGGCACGTGCAGTTCAGACGGCCGGACGGTGGTCTCTACGCCGAGGAGCTGATGGGTGAGGAAGGCTTCTCGTCCGACTCCTCGCTGCTCTACCACCGCTACCTGCCGACCGCGATCGTCAAGGCGGAGGCGGTCACACCGACGGTGGAGACCCGGCTGGAGCCCAACCTGCCGCTCTCGCCGCGCCATTTCCGCACGCAGGAGCTGTCCAGCGCGGGCGACCTGGTCACGGGACGCATGCTGCTGGCGGGCAACGGCGACGTCCGATTGTCGTACGCCGTCAGCGACCGGCCGAGCGAGCTCTACCGCGACTCGATGGGTGACGAGTGCGTCTACGTGCAGGGCGGCCGGGTCCGCTTCGAGTCCACGTACGGCGTGATCGAGGCCGGCGAGGGCGACTACATCGTCATCCCGACCGGAACGATCCACCGCTGGGTGCCGGACGGCCAGGTCAGCGTGCTGGCCATCGAGGCGGCCGGGCACATCAGGCCGCCCAAGCGCTACCTGTCGCAGTACGGGCAGTTCCTGGAGCACGCCCCCTACTGCGAGCGCGACCTGCGCAGCCCCGCCGAGCCGTTCACGGTCGAGGGGGAGGAGGTGCCGGTGCTGGTGCGCACGCGGGGCGGGCTGAGCCGGCTGGTCTACCGCAACCACCCGTTCGACGTGGTGGGCTGGGACGGCTACCTCTACCCGTACGCGTTCAACATCAATGACTTCGAGCCGATCGTGAAGAAGACGCACGCGCCGCCGCCCGTCCACCAGACGTTCGAGGGGCCGGGGTTCGTGGTGTGCTCCTTCTGCCCGAGGCCGCTCGACTTCCACCCGGAGTCCGTGCCGATCCCGTACAACCACCACAATGTGGACTCCGACGAGTTCATGTTCTACGTGGGCGGCGACTACTCCGCGCGCAAGGGCTCGGGCATCGACATCGGCTCGATCTCGCTGCATCCCGCCGGGTTCACGCACGGGCCGCAGCCCGGTGCGGTCGAGGCGGTGATCGACGCGGTCTCCCGCGGCATCACGACGACGAGCGAGAAGGCCGTCATGGTGGACACGTTCCGCCCGCTCGACCTCGGGCAGGGCGCGCTGTCCTGCGAGGACACCGGCTACGCGTGGACCTGGTCACGATGAGCGTCTACACCGAACTCGTGGACGACGCGGGCCTGTTCCCGCCGACGTCCCTGCACATGGACGAGGCGCTGGCCCGCAACCGGCGCGACCAGGAGCACGGCAGCTCCGTGCTCACGCACCGGTTCCTGTGCCCGGCCAGCCGGCTGCACCGGCTGCGCGACATGGAGTACCGGCCGCGGCGGATCGGGCTGATCCTCGACCAGGAGGAGGTGCCCCCCTTCGACGACCTGCCCGTGGACTTCGTCGAGACCCGGCTGCCGCCGGGCCTCACGATCGAGGCGCTGGCCGGCCGGCTCCGGCTGCCGGCGGGAGTGCGGCTCTTCGTGGAGGTGGCGGCGGGGAAGGTGAGCGTCGAGGTGCCCGACGGGGTCGGGCTGAAGGTGCGCTGCGGCGGGCTGACGGCCGACACGTTCCCGTCGGCGGAGCATCTCGCGGCGTTCATCGGGTTCTGCGTCGAGCACGACATCCCGTTCAAGGCCACGGCCGGGCTGCACCACGCCGTACGCCACTTCGACCCCGCGCTGGGCGTCGACCGGCACGGCTTCCTGAACCTGGTGCTCGCGGTCTGCGAGGCCGTGGACGGGCGCGACCCGGTGCCCGTGCTGCGGGCCACGGACGTCGGGCATCTCGTACGGCTCGCGCAGTCCGTACCGAGTGAGACCGCGAAACGGGCGCGGCGGCTGCTGGTGAGCTACGGCTCGTGCAGCACCAGCATCCCCGTCGATGACCTGCGCACCCTGGGACTGATCGCGTGACGGAGGGAAATTTCGTGAGCTGGGGAGTGGACAACCTGCCCTACGGCGTGTTCTCGCGTCCGGGCCAGGCGCCCCGCGTGGGCGTCCGGTACGGCGACAAGGTGCTCGACCTGGCGCCCGCCCTGCACGACGAGGTCTTCGACGCGCCCTCGCTCAACCCGTTCATGGCCCGCGGGCGGACGGCCTGGCACGACACCAGGACGCTGATCCGCAACAAGCTCACCGGCGACCTCGCCGTGACCGAGCGGCACCTGGTCCCGCTGGAGCAGGTGCGGCTGCACATGCCGTTCGAGGTGGCCGACTACGTCGACTTCTACTGCTCGATCGACCACGCGAGCAACATCGGCCAGATCTTCCGGCCCGGCACCGAGCCGCTGCAGCCCAACTGGCGGCACCTGCCCGTCGGCTACCACGGCAGGGCCGGGACGGTCGTGGTGTCGGGCACGCCGGTCAGACGCCCGCACGGGCAGCTCGGACGCGGGGCGTTCGGGCCGTGCGCGAAGCTGGACATCGAGGCGGAGCTGGGGTTCGTGGTGGGTGTGCCCACCGAGCTCGGCTCGCCCGCCGGGGCCTTCGAGGACCACGTGTTCGGGGTGACGCTGGTCAACGACTGGAGCGCGCGTGACATCCAGTCGTGGGAGTACGTGCCGCTCGGGCCGTTCCTGGCCAAGTCGTTCGCCACGTCCATCTCGCCGTGGATCACGCCGCTGGAGGCGCTGCCCCGCGTCCCCGGCCGTGCCCAGGACCCGGAGCCGGTCGACTACCTGCGCAGGCGGGCGGACTGGGGGCTGGACATCTCCCTTGAGGTCCTGCTCAACGGGGAGGTCGTGTCCCGGCCCCCGTACGCGAGCATGTACTGGACGCCCGACCAGATGCTCGCGCACATGACGGTGAACGGGGCCTCCCTGCGGACCGGAGACCTGTTCGCCAGCGGCACAATCTCGGGGCCCTCGCGCGGCGAGCGCGGCTCGTTCATCGAGCTGACCTGGAACGGGACCGACCCGCTCAAGCTCGCGAACGGCGAGACGCGCTCGTTCTTGGAGGACGGGGACACGGTGACGATCCGGGCCACCGCCGGCGCCGTGACATTGGGGGAGGTTTCCGGAACTATCGTATAGGTGACTCAACGTGCTTGACCGCTGACTCGCCGCTACCCTGATGTCACCCCCTTCCCTCGGACAGCAGGAGTGACATGCGGCGGGCCGTGCTGACTTGTGTCGCCTTCCTCCTCCTGGTCTGCGGCTGCTCCTCGGCGCCGGCCAGGCCCCCGTCCGCGCCCCCGGTCGTGCGGGTCTCGCCCGCGTTCGACTCCACCCGGGCCCGCACCGACCGCGGCCTGGTGGTCAGGGCCCGCGGCGGCACGCTCAGCCGGGTGCTGGTCTCGGAGAGCGGGGAGCAGGTGCCCGGCCGGCTCGACGGCTCCCACACGATGTGGCGCTCCGCCTGGACGCTCAAGCCCGCGGCCGAATACTCGGTGACGGTCACGGCGACCGGCGCCGGCGGTCCGGCCACGGTCGCCGTCGGCCGCTTCCACACCCGGGCCGCGGTCAGGTCGTTCCAGGTGGCCGCGACGGCGCCGCTGCCGGGCGAGACGGTCGGCGCCGGCATGCCGGTCGTCATCGACTTCGACACTCCGGTGGAGGACAAGGCGGCCGTCGAGCGGGCGCTGGAGGTCCAGGCGCAGACGCCGGTCGAGGGTGCGTGGCGGTGGATCAGCGACACCCAGGTGGTCTACCGCACCCGGCGGTTCTGGCCGCCTCACCAGCAGGTCACGGTGACCGCGCATCTGGCCGGCGTACGCGCGGGCAGCGGCCTCTACGGCACCACCGACTCCACCTTCGCCTTCACCGTCGGGCGCAGGCAGACCAGCACGATCGACACCCGGACCCACCAGATGGTCGTCCGCCGCGACGGTGCGATCGCGCAGCGGATGGCCATCAGCGCGGGCATGGCCACCACCCCCGAATACACCACGACCAGCGGCATCCACCTGACCATGGACAAGGGCAACCCGGTCCGCATGGTCTCCCCGGGGCGTGTCAAGGGCGACCCCGGCTTCTACGACATGCTGATCGACCACGCCGTGCGCATCTCCAACAGCGGCGAATACGTGCACGCGAAGGACAACGTGTGGGCGCAGGGCCGGGCCAACGTCAGCCACGGCTGCATCAACGCCAGGCCCGACCAGGCGGCCTGGTTCTACGACACCTCCCTGCGCGGCGACCCGGTCACGATCGTCGGCACCGACCGGGAGCTCGGCTGGGACAACGGATGGGGTTTCTGGCAGCTCCCGTGGGAGAAGTGGCGCGAGGGAAGCGCCCTGGCCGAAGCCGATCCCGCGGGGGCACGGGTGCCACCGGGATGATTCCGGGATTACGGTAGAGAGGGGGGAACCAGTCGCGAACTCAGGCCCGTTGTCCCATCAGGAGGGCCGGACATGGATGAATGGATCATCTGGGTAATCCTCGCGGTAGTCCTCGGCGTGGCCGAAATATTCACCCTTACGGCCTCGCTCGGGCTTTTGGGTGCGGCGGCTCTGCTCACCGCCGTCACCGCCGCCATCGGGCTGCCCGTCCCCCTGCAGTTGCTCTGCTTCGCCCTGTCGTCCGCCGCCGGTCTGATGGTGCTCAGACCGATCGCGATGCGCCACATCAAGCAGCCTCCGCTGCAGCGGTTCGGCGTGGAAGCACTCGTCGGCAAGCCCGCCTACGTGGTCTCGGAGGTGACGGGCCGCGACGGTCGTGTGCGCATCGGGGGCGAGGAGTGGTCGGCGCGCGCCTACGACGAGACGCTGGTGATCCCCACGGGGGCGACCGTCGACATCATCGAGATCGAAGGGGCGACAGCCCTCGTATATCCCCGGGAGTGACTCATGGATCCGCTGTTGCTGGTCGGACTGCTCGTCATACTCTTCGCGGTGTTCACCGTGCTCAAGGCGGTGCGGATCGTCCCGCAGGCGCGGGCCCGCAACGTCGAGCGCCTCGGCCGCTACCACCGCACGCTCAAGCCGGGTCTCAACTTCGTCATCCCTTACGTCGACCGCGTCTACCCCATGATCGACCTGCGCGAACAGGTCGTCTCCTTCCGGCCGCAGCCCGTCATCACCGAGGACAACCTGGTCGTCGAGATCGACACCGTCCTCTACTTCCAGGTCACCGACCCGCGGGCGGCGGCGTACGAGATCGCCAACTACATCCAGGCCGTCGAGCAGCTCACCGTCACCACCTTGCGTAACGTCGTCGGCTCCATGGACCTGGAGAAGACCCTCACCTCGCGCGACACCATCAACAGCCAGCTCCGTGGCGTGCTCGACGAGGCCACCGGCAAGTGGGGCATCCGCGTCAACCGCGTCGAGATCAAGGCCATCGACCCGCCCAAGACCATCAAGGACGCGATGGAGAAGCAGATGCGGGCCGAACGCGACAAGCGCGCCGCGATCCTCAACGCCGAGGGCCAGCGGCAGTCGCAGATCCTCACGGCGGAGGGCGACAAGCAGAGCCGCATCCTGCGTGCCGAGGGCCAGCGCACCGCCGCCATCCTGGAGGCCGAGGGCCAGTCGCGCGCCATCGACCAGGTCTTCCAGGCCGTGCACCGCAACGACCCCGACCCGAAACTGCTGGCCTACCAGTACCTCCAGGTGCTGCCGCAGCTCGCGCAGGGCGACGGCAACACGTTCTGGGTGATCCCGAGCGAGGTCACCTCGGCGCTGCAGGGGGTCTCCCGGGCGTTCACGGAGGCCCTGCCCCGGTCGGCGGCGACACGGGAGGAGGCGCCGGAGACGTCGGAGTTCGACGAGGAGGTGGCCAAGGCGTCGGAGGCTGCGGCCGAGGCGGTGGCGGACGCGCAGGACGCCGAGAGCCCCGACGGCCCGCGCCAGCTCACCCAGGGCGTCGAGGAGCCGTCCCCGTTCCCCGACCTGGACCGCAAGCACACCGAGGCCGAGCGCTGACACCCCGGACCGGGCGCCCGCCGCGAGCCGGTGGGCGCCCCCGGTTGAGGGTCGAGGAGTGAGGCTTCGCGCTCGAGGGTGAGGTGAAGTGGTCGAGGAGTGAGGTCTGAGTCAGACGGGTTCAGGCGATGACTTCGAACAGGTGGCGAAGCCCTGGCAACGTCCCCTACGTTCTGTGGTCACTCGAATGCAACGGGCCAGGCGGACATGGCGAGAGCGGCGATGTGGTGGAGGTCGGACCGGGTGGCGCCGTCGCGGGACTGGGTGGACATGCCCTGGATGATGGCGGCGTAGAAGGTCGCCAGCCCCGCCGTGTCCGTGCCGGCGGGAAGGCGACCGGCAGCCAGGTCGTCGTCGATGCGTGCCTTGAGCGCCGCCTTGCTGCCTTCCCTGAAGCCGCGTAGCAGCTCCTCCACCTCGGCCGACTCCGGACCGCAGTTCACCGCCGCCGTGATGATCAGGCACCCCGTCGGATGCGAGCGGCTCGAATACTCGTCGGCGGCCTCGCGCAGCACACGTTCGATGGCCTGGCGGCCGGTCGGTTCCTCGGCGAGGGCCCGGGTCGTGAAGGCGCCGTACGTCTCCTGGTAGCGCCGCACCGCCTCCTCGAACAGCCGTCGCTTGTCGCCGAAGGCCGCGTACAGGCTGGGTGGGCGGATCCCCATGGCGGCGGTCAGCTCGGCGATCGAGGTCGCCTCGTAGCCGTGCCGCCAGAATGCGAGCAGCGCGGTCTCCAGCGCTGCCTCCCTGTCGAACGCCCGCTGTCTGGCCATGCCCACATTCTATAGCGATCGCTATGTTATGGTTTCTGTATCGATCGCTAAAGAAAGGTGGGGTGCCGGGATGAAGACCGCGCTCGTGACGGGAGCCAGCAGGGGCATCGGCCGCGCCATCGCGCTGCGCCTGGCCGGGGACGGCTTCCGCGTGGCCGTCAACTACGCCAGGGACGAGGCGGCGGCCGAGGAGGTCGTCGGCCTGATCGAGAAGGACGGCGGCAGCGCGTTCGCCGTGAAGGCCGATCTGGGCGAGGGGAGCCAGGCGCTGGCGGAGCGGCTGAAGGACGAGACGGACGTCCTCGACGTGCTGGTCAACAACGCCGGAATCGGGATGTCCCGGCCCATCGGCGAGGAGACCCCCGAGGCGTACGACCGGCTGTTCGACGTCAACGTCAAGGGGCTGTTCTTCCTCACCCAGCAGCTGCTGCCGCTGATCCCCGACGGCGGGCGGATCGTCAACATCACCTCGGGCGTGGCCCGCATCGCCTTCCCGGAGGGGATCGCGTACGCGATGACGAAGGGCGCGGTGCAGGTGTTCACGCTGGCCCTGGCCAAGGAGCTGGGCCCGCGCGGCATCACGGTCAACAACGTCGCCCCCGGCATCATCGACACCGACACCAACGCGGGCTGGCTGCGCGGCGACCCGCAGGCGCAGGCGTACGCGGCGAGCAGGCATGCCCTCAACCGGATCGGCCACGTGGACGAGATCGCGAACGCGGTGGCCTTCGTCGCCTCGCCGGAGGCGAGCTTCATCACCGGCAGCACCATCGACGCCACCGGCGGCGGAAACCTCTAGGAGCCTCGCATGCCCACGGTCACCCACAGCTCGGGCCCCGTCCACTACCAGCGGGCGGGCAGCGGGCCCGGCCTCGTCATGGTGCACGGCACCGGCGGCGACGCCGTCAGCAACTACGCCCACCTCGTGCCGGAGTTCACCGGCCTGCGCACGGTCATCACCCCTGACTACGCGGGCAGCGGCCAGACCGCCGACCCGGGCGGGGACCTCACGCTCGACCTGCTCGCCGGGCAGGTCGCGGCCACGTTCGAGGGCCCGTCCGACCTCGTCGGCTTCTCGCTGGGCGCGGCCGTGGCCGTGGCGGTCGCCGCCGAGCATCCGGAGCTGGTCAGGCGGCTGGTGCTGATCGCCGGCTGGACGCACGCGGAGGACTCCCGGCTGGAGCTGGGCCTGCGCACGTGGGCCAGGCTGGCGGCGACGGACCCGGAGAGCTTCGCCGCGTTCGGGCCGCTGGTGGCGTTCGGCCCGGAGTACGTGAGCGCGGTCGGCGCGCAGGCTCTCACCGCCGGAGAGCCGCCGCACGGCGTCCGCCGCCAGATCGAGCTGGACCTGCGCCTCGACATCAGGGACCTGCTGCCGAAGGTCACCGCGCCCACGCTGGTCGTCGGCAACACCCGGGACTACCTGATCCCGGTCGAGCACGCCCGGGCGCTGCACGCCGCCCTGCCCGGCAGCGAGTACGCCGAGCTGGACAGCGGCCACGTCGTCCTGCACGAGAAACCGGCCGAAGTGACGACCCTTGTCCGAGAGTTCATCACCCGCGTATCCGCCGATTGACCGTCCTGGTTACGCTCCAGCCTCATGCAGACCAAGAATCTCGCTCTCACCGGGGCCGCCGCGTTGTGCGCGCTGGTCCTGGTGGCACCCCCCGCGCAAGCCGGCGCCGCCTCGGTCACCGTCACCGTCATGGGCACGTCCGACCTCCACAGCAACGTCCTCAACTGGGACTACTTCAAGGACGCCGCGTACGCCGACAGCGCGGGCAACAGCGTCGGCCTGGCCAAGGTCTCCTCGCTGGTCAACCAGATCAGGGCCGAGCGCGGGGCGGACCGCACGCTGCTGTTCGACTCGGGTGACACCATCCAGGGCACCCCGCTGGCGTACTACTACGCCAAGGTCGAGCCGATCACCCAGACCGGCCAGATCCACCCGATGGCCAAGGCCATGAACGCCATCGGGTACGACGCCGTGACGCTGGGCAACCACGAGTTCAACTACGGTCTGCCGCTGCTGGCCACCTGGATCAAGCAGATGCGGGCACCGGTGCTCGGCGCGAACGCGGTCTACGACCGGACGGGGCTGCCCGCGTACAAGCCGTTCGTGATCAAGACCATGAAGGTCAACGGCGACAAGCCGGTCAAGGTCGGCGTGCTCGGGCTGACCAACCCCGGCGTGGCCATCTGGGACAAGGCGAACGTCGAGGGCAGGCTCCGCTTCACCGACCTGGTCGAGTCGGCGAAGAAGTGGGTGCCGGTCATCCGCGGGCTGGGCGCGGACGTGGTCGTGGTGACCGCGCACGCGGGCGACAGCGGCCTGTCGTCCTACGGCGGCGACCTGCCGGTCGAGAACGCCTCCGCGATGGTGGCCGAGCAGGTGCCGGGCATCGACGCGGTGCTGTTCGGGCACGCGCACAACGACGTGCCGCAGCGGTTCGTCACGAACAAGGTCACCGGTCAGCAGGTGCTGCTGACCGAGCCGGGCAGGTGGGGCCAGCGCCTGTCGAGGCTGGACTTCCAGCTCACCAAACAGCACGGAAGGTGGGTGGTCACCGGCAAGTCCGCCGCCACGATCAACACCAACACGGTCCAGGAGGACCCGAAGATCGTCCAGCTGCTCAAGCCGCAGCACGACACGACCGTGGGTTACGTGAACAAGGTCGTGGCCAAGTCGGCCCAGGCGCTGTCGGCCGCGGAGTCGCCGTACAAGGACACGCCGATCCTGGACTACATCCAGCAGGTGCAGGTGGAGACGGTCAAGCAGGCGCTGCCGGACAACACGCTGCCGGTGCTGTCGATCGCGGCGCCGTTCAGCCGCAGCGCCGTCTTCCCCGCCGGGGACATCCGCGTCAGGGACGTGGCCGGCCTGTACGTCTACGACAACACGCTGCTGGCGGTGAAGCTGACCGGCGCGCAGATCAAGGACTACCTGGAGTACTCCGCCAAGTACTTCAACCAGCTCGCTCCCGGTGACCCGGTGGACGTGACCAAGCTGACGAACGCCGGCAACACCCCCGACTACAACTATGACCAGCTCTCCGGGGTGTCGTACGACATCGACATCTCCAAGCCGGTGGGCCAGCGGATCGCCAACCTGTCCTACGACGGCGCGCCGGTCCCGGCCGGCAAGGAGTTCGTGGTCGCGATCAACAACTACCGGCAGTCGGGCGGCGGCGGCTTCCCGCACGTCACCGGCGCGCCGGTGCTCTACAACGCGCAGGTGGAGATCCGGCAGGCGCTGATCGAGTACGCCACCGCGAAGGGCACTATCGACCCAAGCGGGTTCGCCGTCCAGAACTGGAAGCTGACCAGGGACGGGGTTCCCGTCTTCTGACCCGCCGTTCACAGATAGGCCGTCACAGATAGGACGGCCCCGTGACCCGATGCCTGAACGTCCACCACACCCAGCCCTGGGCGGCCACCAGCAGCGGGATCAGGGTCAGGATCACCGGCACCAGCACGGGGCCGGAGGTGCCGGGCTCCAGCGGCAGCCGGAGCCCGGCCAAAATCCCCACCGCCGTCAGCGCGGCGGCCGTCAGCAGGTAGGTGCGGGCCTCGCCCGCCCCGCCCGACAGCAAGGCCGCCCGCTCCCGCAGCGTCCCGCGCAGCCGCAGGGCCGCGAACGCCAGCCCGTGCGTGGCGAACAGCACGGCCACCACGAGGGCGGACGCCATGCCGACCAGTACGTGGCTCAGCAGCGCCCCCCAGCTCAGCGCCAGCCCCCAGCTCCCGGCCACGATCGCGCCGTCCCAGAACGTCTGCCACCGCGGCCCCGGCATCCGCCCCCGCAGCCACAGCCCCATGTCACGCACGACCCACGACAGGACCAGCGCCACGACGGCCGTGTAGTTGCCGCTCAGCAGCTCGCCCTCCAGCTCGGGGAACAGCCCGGCCAGCACCCCCGCCGTGGCGACCAGCCACACCTCGTTACCCAGGAAGAACGGCGCGATGGCGGCGATCACCTCGCGGCGCTCGGCCGCCGTCCGGCCCAGGTACGGCAGCACCATGCCGACCCCGATGTCGGCCCCGGCCAGCACGAGGTAGCCGAGCGCGAAGAAGGCCAAGACGAAGATCTCCATGACGGCTCCTCAGAAGCTCAGTGCGGGGGTGGCGGGGGCGCCCAGCGACTCCGCGCCGGGCCCGCGGCGGGCGTGCCTGGCCAGCAGCCAGTAGTTGATCGCGATCAGCACCGCGAACACCGTGGCGAAGGCGATGATCGAGAAGCGCATCTGGGCCGCGGTCACCGGTGACATCGCGTCGGCCGTCCTCAGCAGCCCGAACACGGCCCACGGCTGGCGCCCCAGCTCCCGGAAGATCCAGCCGGCCAGCATGGTCACGAACGGGACCGGGATCATCAGGGTCAGCAGCCAGTGCCACGGCCTGAACCCGCGTACGACGGGCCGGATGAGCATCAGCACGAAGCTCAGCGCCGCGACCGCGGTCATCACCAGCCAGAGCAGCATCATCGTGATGCCCGCCGCCTGCACGGGGCCCGCGGGCGGCAGGTAGTCGCCGGGACCGTGCGCCGCCACCATCTGGGCCTGCGCCTCGGCCAGCCGGTCCGGATCGCCCGTCCACGCCGCCGATTTGGTCGGCTGCAGGGTCTGGAACGAGATCCCGCCGAAGGTCACGGTGAAGAACAGCGCGGGCAGCGCCACACCGATCCCGATGCGCAGCGACTTGCGGAAGAAGTCCTGCTCGGCGGTGCGCTTACGCAGGTGGTAGGCGCTCACCCCGGCCATGAAGAACCCGCCGGTGATCATCGCCCCGCCCAGCACGTGCCCGAACGCGATCAGCGCGGCCGGATTGCCCACCATGGCCCCGAGGTCCGCCAGTCGCAGCACGCCGCCGTCCAGCACGTGGCCGACCGGGTGCTGCAGGAAGCCGTTCGCGACCATGATCCAGAACGCCGACGCGTACGCGGTCAGCGTCACGACCCAGATCACCGCCAGGTGGGCCCACCGGTTCAGCTTGTCCCAGCCGAAGATCCACAGGCCCAGGAACGTGGACTCGACGAAGAACGCCACCAGCGTCTCGATGGCCAGCGCCGACCCGAAGACGTTGCCCGCGTACTCCGTGAGCCCGCTCCACGACAGCCCGAGCTGGAACTCCATGACCAGCCCCGTGACGATGCCCATCGCGTAGTTGATGATGTAGAGTTGGCCCCAGAACCGCGTCATCCGCAGATGCACGGGATCGCCGCTGAAGGTGGCCCGGGTCTGGATGACGGCGACCAGTGTCGCCAGGCCGAGCGTCAGCGCCACGAACAGGAAGTGCGTGCCCGCCGTGAGCGCGAACTGCAGGCGGGCCAGGTCCACGGTGTCCATGCCCCAGAGCGTCCCGGTACGGCTTCGCCCGCCGCGTCATGCCCGGGCGGCAACCCGGCGTACATCCCGGGTCGCACGAGGGCTCCCGGGCTACGACTCAGGGAGTAGCCCAGCCCGGGATGATCATGCCGGCCTCGTACGCGATGATCACGAGCTGGGCCCGGTCGCGGACCGACAGCTTGGTCATGATGCGGCTGACGTGCGTCTTCGCCGTGGCGGGGCTGAGCACGAGCCGGGCCGCGATCTCGTCGTTCGACAGGCCGCAGGCGACCAGCGCCATGACCTCGCGCTCGCGTTCGGTGAGCGCGTTCAGCTCGGGGCCGGGCTCGGGGCGCTTGACCCGCCCGGCGAACTCGGCGATCAGCCGCCGCGTGATCGACGGCGCGATCAGCGCGTCGCCCCTGGCCACGACCCTGACGGCGTGGATCAGCTCGGCCGGCTCGGTGTCCTTGACCAGGAAGCCGCTCGCGCCGGCGCGCAGCGCGCCGTACACGTAGTCGTCCAGGTCGAACGTGGTCAGGATGATCACCTTGACGTTCTCGAGCCGGGGGTCGCCGGAGATCTGCCGGGTGGCCTCCAGGCCGTCGAGCTCCGGCATGCGGATGTCCATGAGCACCACGTCGGGGCGGTGCTCGCGGGCTCCGGCCACGGCCGCCGCGCCGTTGGCGGCCTCGGCGACGACCTCGAAGTCGTCCTCGTCGCTGAGTATGGACCGGAACCCGGCCCGTACCAGGGTCTGGTCGTCGGCGAGCAGTACGCGGATCATCGAGCCCCATTCCCGAGCGGCAGCCGGGCGACGACGCTGAAGCCGCCCTCGGGACGCGGGCCCGCCTCCAGGGTGCCGCCGAGCGCGGTGGCGCGCTCGCGCATGCCCTGCAGGCCGAAGCCGCTGCCCCCGTCGTACGTGGCGCCCGGCCCGTCATCCTCCACACGGATCATGATATTTCCGGACGTGTTGTTGATGGTGAGGGTGGCCTGCTTCGCTCCGGAATGACGGGAGACGTTGGTCAGCGCCTCCCTCACGATGCGGGCGGCGGCCAGGTCCACCTCGGTCGGCACGGCGTCGAGCGGCCCCGACAGATCCGTGCGCACCTCCAGCCCCGACGCCGCGACCAGCGCGTCCACCCGGGACAGGCTGTCGGCGGGGGCGGTCGGCGCGTCCTCGTCCACCTGGCGCAGCACGCCCAGCGTGGTCCGCAGCTCGCGCAGCGTCTCCTTGCTGGTGTCCTTGATCGTCCGCAGTGCCGTCTCGGCGTCCTCCGGCCGCTTCCTGAGCCCGTGCAGCGCCGCCGCGGCCTGCACGTTGATCATGGAGACGTTGTGCCCGAGCACGTCGTGCAGCTCGCGCGCGATCCGCAGCCGCTCCTCGCTCGCCCGCCGCCTGGCCTCCTCCTCCTTGCTGTGCTCGGCTTCGAGCGCGCGCTGCTCGACGGCCTGCAGGTAGAGGCGGCGGCTGCGGGTGACGCTGCCGAACGCGACCGCCGCCACCTCCCAGCCGGCGATCATGAGGAACAGGCTGTTCTCGACGTGCCTGACGCCGCTGGTCTCGCCGAGCCCCATGCCCAGCAGCGACGCCGCCCCGATGGCGATGGCCGCGGTGAGGTGGCCCTTCTCGGCCGCCGTGTAGAGGTTGACGAACGGCAGGATGACGACGGGCCCGTCGAGCCCCGCGTACCGGTAGTAGGCGGCGACGCAGACCATTACCAGGAGCAGCGCCCCGACGGGATAGCGCTCCCGCAGCAGCAGGCCGCAGCAGGCGATGATCGGCAGCACCACGTCGAGGACGTTGGTCTGCGTCTGGCCCCTGGTCGCGTAGGTGATGGCCATGCCGACCAGCAGACCCGCGATCACCACGAGTGACACGATCATGCTGGTCGACGGCTTGCGCATGCTCCCATTCTGGGGGGTAATCGCCGGGGCGCATCTGGGTAGAGCACGTAAATGAGCACAAAGGACGACCTGCGGCAGGTCGAAGAGGACCTGGCCCGGCTGAGGGCCGAGAACCAGGACCTCCGCAACCAGAGTCGCGACATGGGCGCGACCGACCAGGTGGAGATCTCGGCGTTGATCAGCCAGGCGGACGAGCAGGAGGAGCTGATCGCTCAGCTCGAGGGCCGCCGCGACTCGCTGCTCAGGCGCCTTGAGTCGGAAGGGGGCGCCTGAGCGCGGCGCCGACCTCGTGCAGGTGGCGTAGTGCCTGCCCGTACGACTCGATCAGGCCGGTCTGGAGGTAGTCGACGCCGATCTCCGCGCAGTACCGCTCGACGATCGGCTGCGCCCTGCGCAGGTTGGGGGCCGGCATGTTGGGGAAGAGATGATGCTCGATCTGGTAGTTGAGCTGGCCGAGCGCCACGTCCGCGAACAGGCCGCCCCGTACGTTCCGCGAGGTCAGCACCTGCTTGCGGAGGAAGTCCAGCTTGTCCTCCGCGGTCAGGATCGGCATGCCCTTGTGGTTGGGCGCGAACGTGCACCCCAGGTAGATCCCGAACAATCCCTGGTGCACGATCAGGAACAGCAGTGCCTTGCCGACCGGCAGGATGGTGAAGACCAGGCCGAAGTAGAGCACGAAGTGCGTGAGGAGCATCGTCAGCTCCGACCCGCGCCGCTTGGCCTCGGGCTTGAACAGGGCCTTGACGCTGGCGATGTGAAGGTGCCAGGCCTCGAGCGTCAGCAGCGGGAAGAACCAGTAAGCCTGATATTTCGCGACAAATCGCGGTAGGCCGATGCTCCTGGCGACCTGCTCCTCCGACCAGACGATCACGGCGGGGGAGACGTCGGGGTCGTGGTCCTCGTGGTTGGGGTTGGCGTGGTGGCGGTTGTGCTTGGTGGTCCACCAGCCCCAGCCGAGCCCGATGGCGAGGTTGCCGATGATCAGGCCCGCGACGTCGCTGGGTCGCCGCGTCCTGAAGACCTGCCGGTGCCCGAGATCGTGGGCGAGGAACCCGAGTTGCGCGAAGACGACCGCCAGCGCGACGGCCACGAGAAGCTGCAGCCACGAGTCGCCGAGCCAGACGAACAGCGCCCAGCCGCCGAGGTAGACGGCGGCCATGATGGTCATCCGGATCGCGTAATAAAAGGGACGCCGGTCAAGAAGACCGGCGTCCGTGATCTGACGGGCTAGTCGGGCGAAGTCGCTGCCTCTGGTGTCGAGCCTGCCGGGACTGGCCACGGGTCTCCTTACAAGTGCGAGGTAGGTGACCCTAACCTTTGCGCATCAGGGACGGATCCGGAAGATAGGCTTTCCGGAGTGATCTATGCCGATATCCCGCTTACTCCGGAAATCCGTGCGGCCATGGCGCTGACCTGGGATGTCACGGGAAACGGCGAACGATTGCACGGTGGCGAAGAATCCGCCGCGTACCGGCTTGACGGCCATGTTATCCGCGTCGGACCGGTGGGGCGCACAGCCGCCGAGAGCGAGTGGTGTCACGCGATCGCCCGCCACGCCGCCGGCACGCTCCCGGAGGCCGTCGCACCCGTGCCGGCCCGCGACGGAGCGACGGTCGTCATGGTGGCGGGCCGTCCGATCTCCTGCTGGCCGTACGTCGAGGGCGAGTGGCCGGACTCCGACGTGCCCGCCCAGCGCGCGGCGGGCGCCCGCCTGCTGGCCAGGCTGCACGAGTCGCTGGCCACGTTCCGCCCGCCGCCGCGTCCGGTGCCCGCCTTCCAGGAGTCCGGCCTGTACGGCGACCCGCCCCGGGACGCCCTCGAACTGGACGACCCCGCCCTCGACCGCTGGCTGGCGGAGTTCCACGCCCGCCACCCGCTGCGCCACCCCCTCCACGGCGACTACTACACCGGCAACACCCTCGCCAGGGACGGCGGGATCGTGGCGGTCCTCGACTGGGACGAGACCTTCGTCGGCGCCCCGGAGGTGGAGCTGGCCGCCGCCGCGCTCGAATGGGGGGACGACGAGCTGGGGCCGAGCCGGGCGTTCGTGGAGGCGTACCACGAGGCCGGGGGCACCGCCGGAGAGCTGGACGAGGAGGCGCTGGCCCAGCTCATCAGGCACAAGCTCCGCAGGGAGTACGCCTACTTCCGGAAAGCCGTGCGCGCGGGGGTGCGGCACGACGAGGACGACCTCGAATACCACCGCGACCGCGTGGCGCTGTTCCACAAATTGCGTCCCTGAAAAGGCCCGGGAACGGGCATGGCAGCGGCTGACAGAGATCTGACAGTGCCCCCAGGCATCGTCCTCGGCATGACACACGTGCTGATCGTCGGCTCCGGGCCGACCGGACTGACCCTGGCCATCGAGCTGGCCCGCAGAGGCGTCGACCTCCGCATCGTCGAGAAGTCGCCGCAGCCGCCCGCGGGCGTGCGCGGCAAGGGCCTGCAGCCGCGCACGCTGGAGGTCTTCGACGACCTCGGCGTGGTCGACGAGATCCTCGCCACCGGCCGCGAGTACCCGAGCCTGCGCAGCTACCAGGGCGACCAGGTGGTCTGGGAGGGCCGGATGGACGAGATCCGCGAGCCGTCCGCCGACGTGCCGTACCCCAACCTGATCATGCAGCCGCAGTGGCGGACCGAGCAGATCCTGCGCGACCGGCTGGCCGAGCTGGGGCGCGAGGTCGAGTTCGGGGCCGAGGTGACCGGCTTCGAGCAGGACGAGGACGGCGTGACCGTCACCCTGGGCAGCGGCGAGCAGGTCCGCTGCGCTTACCTGGTGGGCGCGGACGGCGGTCGCAGCGTCGTACGCAAGCAGCTGGGCGTCGGCTTCGTCGGCGACACGTTCGAGAGCGAGCGCATGCTGCTGGCCGACGTCAGGACCGGCGACCTGGACCGCGAGCACTGGCACGTGTGGGGCTCGCCGGCCGAGCAGAAGGTCCACTTCACGCTCTGCCCGCTGCCGAACACCGACGTCTTCCAGCTCGTCGCCCCGTACACCGGTGACGACGACCTGATCGCGCTCGTCGCCGAGCACGCGCCGCATGTGCGGATCGAGGAGATCCTGTGGCGGTCCGAGTACCGCGTCAACATCCGCATGGCTGACCGGTTCCGGGTCGGCCGGGTGTTCCTGGCCGGCGACGCGGCCCACGTGCACACTCCGGCGGGCGGCCAGGGGCTCAACACCGGCGTGCAGGACGCCTACAACCTGGGCTGGAAGCTGGCCGTCGGCACCGAGGCGCTGCTGGACACGTACGAGGACGAGCGGATGGCGGTTGCCGAGCACGTGCTGGGCCTCAGCACCCGCCTGTACCGGGAGCAGGACAACAAGCGCGGCGACGACACCAACCAGCTCGGCCTGGCCTACCTGGGCAGCCCGCTGTCCGTGGGCGAGCGCGGCGGCGAACGGCTCGGCGCGCTCTTCGCCGAGCAGCGCGGCACCGGCTTCCTGCTGCTGGCCGACACGGAGACGGCGTACCCGTTCACGGTGCTGCCGCCGCTCGACGGCCAGGAGGGCGTCATCCTCGTCCGCCCCGACGGCTACATCGGCTATCACGGGGACGAGAGCGGCCTCAGCGCGTACCTCTCCGGGTTCGGGATCGACGCGCCCCTCGCCGACGCCTCGCGGTAGCCGTGCTCGCCCAGCGCGGCCCGGCACCTGGCGGCCAGCTCGTTGACGTGAGGGTCGGCGGACTCGCCGATCCCTCTCAGCGCCCGCGCGGCGCCGAGCAGCTCGGCGGACGCCTCCGGCTCCAGGTGCTCGGCCACCCCTTCCAGCACGGTCGCCCGCGCGGTCCTGTCGGAGCACGTGGCCATCAGCTCCAGGGCCCGGCGCAGCGGCTCGCGGGGCTCGCGGACCCGGGCGAGCTCGACGTTCATGTACGCCCTGAGCTGGGCTGACACTTCGACGTCGAGCGCCAGTGCCGTCTCCAGCAGCCGGGCGGCCTCCTCCGGGTGGCCGGTGCGCCTGGCCAGCTCGGCCCTGGCGTGCATGACCCTGGCCACGATCGCCTGGTCGTCGGACCGCACGGCCGACTCCCACGCCTGTCCGAGCGCGCGGGCCGCTCCGGCATGATCGCCCGCCCGCCCTTTGAGCTGGCCGACCCGGATCAGGAACGTCATCGGCCCGAGCGGCGTGTCGAGCCCGGACAGCTCGGTGGCCAGCCGCTCCGGCTCCTCGGCCAGGGTTACCGCCGTGGCGAAGTCCCCGTGGTTCTCCGCGACCAGCGACAACCAGAAGAGCCCGGCCCACTGCCCCCACCGGTCCCCGACGGCCCTGAACCCGTCGACCGCCGGCACCAGCAGGTCCTCGGCCCCGGCCACCGCCCCGTACTCGAACCGCACGATGCCGGTGGCCAGCAGCGCCGCCGACCTCGTCCACAGGTCGGGATGGTCGCGCAGCCGCCCCGACTGCCGCTCGGTGAGGCTCACCACGTCGGCGGGCGTCCCGACCCCGGCCAGCGCCCACGAGTTCAGGGCGGCGGGATGGTCGGACTCCAGCACCGCCTCGGTCGGCGCGAACCCCGCCAGCACCCGGCAGATCCCGTGCGCCAGCTCCCGCCCCGGCGGCGGCGTGTCGCCCACTCTTCGCAGCACCGACGCGGCCTGCTCGTTGATCTCGCGATGCCGGCCGCGGATGATCCACGACCAGAGCCGCGGCAGGATCACCCGGAGCGGGTCGTCGGAGTGGCGCAGCGCCGCGTCCAGGTTGCCCTGCTCGGCGTCCAGCACGGCCAGCCACTTGAGCTGTTCGCCGGTCCGCAGGTGGGGGTCGGCGGTCTCGGCCAGCTCGGTGTAGTAGCGGGCGTGGGTCTGGCGCAGCTCGGGGAGGTCGGCGGCGGCGTACTGCCTGATGGTCTCCAGCATGGTGTAGCGGTCGCCGGAGACCGCGATGAGCGACTTGTCCACCAGCGAGGAGAGCAGGTCGAGGTCGCCGCCGCAGACCTGGGAGATCGCCTCGTACGTGGCGCCGCCCGAGAACACCGTCAGGCCCCTGAGCAGCTCGCGTTCGCGGTCGGAGAGCAGGTTCCAGCTCCAGTCGATGACCGCGCGCATGGTGCGGTGGCGCGGCTCCGCCGTACGGCCGCCGCGGAAGGCCAGCCGGTCGCCGAGCTGCCGCACCAGGACGGACAGCGGCATCGTACGCAGGCGCGCGGCGGCCAGCTCGATGGCCAGCGGGATGCCGTCCAGCTCGCGGCAGATCCGCGCTGCCTCTTCCGGCTCTACCCGCAGGTCGGGCCGGGCGGCGGCGGCCCGCTCCGCGAACAGCTCGGCCGCCTTCCCCTCGGGCAGCGGCAGCACGTGGTGCAGGGTCTCGCCGGGGATGTCGAGCGGCTCCCTGCTGGTGGCGAGGATCCGCAGGCCCGCCACCTCGGATAGCAGCGTGCGGGCCGTCGTGGCGGCCTCCTCGATCACGTGCTCGCAGTTGTCCAGCACGATCAGCGGCGCGGTGCCGCGCAGGGCCCTGACCGGGTCGGTCGTCCTGAGCGCGCCCTCCAGGGCGGCCCGTACGCCGGTGGCGGTGGCGAGCTCGACCAGCCACACGCCGTCCGGCACGTGCAGGCCCGCGGCCACCTCCACGGCCAGCCGCGTCTTCCCCGCGCCGCCCGGCCCGACGAGCGTGACCAGCCTGGCCCTGCCGAGCCGGTCCTTCAGCCGGGACATGTCCTCGGAGCGGCCCACGAAGCTCGTGAGGCGGGCGGGCAGGTTGCTCTTCGGCTCGGCGTCCCGCAGCGCCTCCAGGTGGGCTTCCCGCAGCTCGGGCCCCGGGTCCACGCCCAGCTCCTCGGCCAGGGCCGCCTTGATCCGCTCGAAGAGCGCGAGCGCTTCGGCCCGCCGGCCCTGGGTGGTGAGGGCGCGCATGAGCAGGGCGTGGAACGGCTCCCGTAAGGGATGCGCGGCAACCAACCCCTCCAACTCCGCCACCAGCCCAGCCCCCCGTTCGGGGTGGTCGGGGTGGTCGGCGGTTGTGGCGCCCTGGGCAGTGGCCGGATCGGTGGTGATCGTCGTGTTCAGGTCGGCGGCGATCCTCGTGGCCAGGGCGGTCAGGCGCAGCTCCTCCAGGCGGGCCGCCGGGGCCGTGGCGAAGGGCAGGTCGGCCGCGTCGGCCAGCGCCGGACCCCGCCACAACGCCAGTGCCCGGCGCACGTCACCGGCCCGTACGAGCCGCTCGAACGCCCACGCGTCCACCTCACCCGGCGGCACATCCAACGCATATCCGGCGGGATGGGACGAGATCACGCCCGGCGCCTCCCTGCGCGCCCTGGACACCAGCGACTGCAGCGCCGCCATCGGATGCGCCGGCGCCTCACCCGGCCACAGGTCGTCGATCAGCCTGTCCGTGGTCACGACGCGTCCGGGGTCGAGCGCCAGCCGCACCAACAGCGCCCGCACCCGGGCACCGCCGACCGCGCCCCCCGCCACCTGAAGCGGCCCCAGAATCCCGACCCGCATCCACCCTCCCCGCCCGGACCCCAGCGTACGCACCCCACACCCTCCCACCGCAGCCCCATCCCCATCCGCACTTCGGCCGGGGCCCTTGGGAAGGGGGTTGGGTGGCCCGGCTATCGCGCCCGCGCCCCGCGCCCCGCGCCCCGCGCCCCGCGCTTGGGGGTTTGGGCTTCGGGGTGGGACGGGCGATCAGGGGGTGAGGTGGGAGTCGAGGAGGTCGGCGGGGAGGTGGGGGACGGTGGCTTCGGTGAACTCGGGGAGTCCCACCACCAGCCCGTCCTCCCCGACCCCCAGCCCCGCCTTGGCCGGGTGCTTGCGGATGTGCCGGGGCTCGAAGTTGTAGAAGCTGCCCGTCCCGTAGTCGATCCGTACGCTCTCCAGCGACGGCCGCGCGCTGGCCAGGCACGCCCCCATCGGCAGGCCCAGGTCGGTCGGGGAGGTCAGGGTGTGGAGGTTGCCGGCCACGACCAGCGCGGGTTCGGCGTGGGCCGCCAGCACCCGCTGCGCCATCAAGGCGTCGCGCTGCGACCAGTCGCCCGTGTTCGTCCACCCGTCGAACAAGGTGACCCGCAGCCCCGGCACGGCTCGCAGCACCGCGAGGTGGCCGGCGGTGATGGCGCCGCTGCCGAGCCACCAGAGCGGGTGGTCCAGCCCGGTCCCGTCGGTGAGGTAGCGGTCGAGCTGCGGCTTCAGCTCCTCGGGCCATTCCAGGGCCAGGCCGGTCAGGCCGAGCAGCCGCATGAGCCCGAGGATGACGAGCGGGTTCTCCCTGACCCCGTGCACCTCGCCGAGGAGCAGCAGCCCGCACGCGTCGAGCGACCGTCTGGCCCGGTCGAGCGCCGCCGCCTCGACGGGCAGCTCGTACGCGTCCGGATCGAACTCCGCGACCGCCAGCAGGAGGCCGTCCATCGTGTCGACGCCTGGCATGCCTCCACACTCTTCGCCCGGCCCCTCCCGCGCAACAGGCCGGGTCAGGAGAACACCTTGGCCTTCAGCGCAGGGAAGCGCTGGACCACCCGGAGGAAGACCTTGAACCCCGTCCGGCTCACCCTGCTGCCGCCGACGAACTGCTCGGCCGCGCGCATCGAGTCGCGGACGGCGGCGAAGCCGTACTCGCGCATCCGGGCCTCGTACCCCGCGATGGCCTCAACAGGATCGCCCCCGCTGGTGAGGGCGGCGCAGAGCAGGCGCGCGTCGCGCAGCGCGGTGTTCGCGCCGATGCCGCGCATCGGCGTCATGCTGTGGATGGCGTCGCCGAGCAGGGTGATGTTCGTGGCGGGCCAGGGGTCGATGGGGATCGAGGTACGGATCGGCAGCAGCGTGATCGTGTCGGGGTCGGACCGGCTGACCACCGTGCGCAGGTCGGGGTGCCAGGATTCGATCTTCCGGGCCACGGTGGCCTGGAGCTGCTCGCCCGACATTTCGGAAATGTTGGTGGGGAAGGCGGCGCCGGGCGCGCCGAACGCCCACAGGATGTAGCTGCTGGAGTTGTCCATCAGCGCGCCCTCCTGCTCCGTCACCCCGAACTCGCCGTACGCCACCCCGTCGCCCAGGTCGTGCGGCGCGGTGAAGAACCCCATGCCGCTGGGCGGGATGATGCTGTTCGGACCGTCGAGCAGCCGCGCCGCCACGAGCTTCCTGGTCTCGGCGGTGATCGGGAACTTGCCCGCCACCGTCGTGATCCCCGTGTCCACCCGCTCGGCGTGCGGCAGGTACTGCTTACGCACCCGCGAGTTCCCGCCGTCGGCGGCGACCACTATGTCCGCTGTCGCGCTCGTGCCGTCCGCGAAGAACAGCTCGACCCGCCCGTCGGGGAGCCGCTCGTACCTCTCGTACGTCTTCCCGAACCGTACGACGTCGTCGAGCCCCGACAGCAGCACCTGCCTGAGCGTGATGCGGCTGGCCGAGTGGTGGTCGTCGGCCGGGTCTGCCGCCGTGGGCGCCTCGATCAGCGCGAGCCGACTCAACCGCTCGGTGACGAAGCCGAAGTCCTGCCCGCCGTGCCGCCCGGTCGTGTCGAGGAACGCCTGCCACAGATGCGCGGGCAGGCAGTCGTGCAGGGCGCGGGCGCCGTTCGGGTCGATGTGCACGCGGTAGCCCTGCAGCCGGTCGGCCGGGGTCCTGTCCCGCTCGTAGACGGTCACGTCGAGCCCTGCCTTGCGCAGTCCCTGGGCCAGGCAGAGCCCGCCGATGCCGCCACCGATGATCGCGATGTTCCGTGTCATGGCTCGACTATCATCCATCTGGATGATTCTGTCAACCATCCGGATGGATGATAGAGTGCGGGCCATGAGACGAGCGCCCGAAGAGAAGCAGCGCGACCCCGAGCGCACGAAGGCCCGCATCCTGCAGGCGGCGCTGGAGGAGTTCGCGGCGAAGGGGTTCGCGGGGGCGCGTGTCAGCGAGATCGCCACCAGGGCCGGGGTGAACAAGCAGCTGATCTCGTACTATTTCGGTGGCAAGGAGGGCCTCTACGAGGCCCTGACCGCGCGCTGGCAGGCCGAGGAGAGCGGGTTCGCCGACCGGTCGGCCTCGCTCGGCTCGCTCGCCGCCGAATACGTGCGGGCCAACGCCGCCCGCCGCGACTACGGCCGGCTGATGCTCTGGCGGAGCCTCACCGACGACGGGCCGCCCGATCCTTCCTTCGTCGAGGACGTACGCCGGGATCTGGAGCTCCTGCGCGAGCGCCAGCGGGACGGGGAGATCCCCGCGGACCTCGACCCGGCGGCGGTGCTGGTGGCGCTGTTCTCGATGGCGGCGGCCGGCATCGCGTTCCCGCAGCTCGTCCAGGCGGTGTGGGGGCGGGATCCGGCGTCGCCGGAGTTCGCCGAGCACTATGCGCGGGAGGTCGAGAAGCTCGTGGGCCACCTGCGGGGTTCGTGACGGTCCGGGGTCCGGGCGGTGGTTTCCTTGTACTCATGCCTGATCTCGTGGTGGACGGCAGCGGCAAGCTCTGCGTGCAACTGCTCATCGAACTGCGCGGTCACGTGCGCCAGGCCGGTCCCGGAGCGGTGATCCATCTCATCGCCACGGATCCCGCCGCGCCCGTCGACCTGCCTGCCTGGTGTCATCTGACCGGGCACACGTACCTGGGGCCGGTGCCGGGGGCGGAGCCGCCGACGTACGCGCTGCGCGTGGCCGGGGCCGCCAAGGAGACCGAGGACGCCAAGCCCTGGCACGTGGCTTAAGCGGTTAATTCCCTTACCGAATGGGGTGGCCTAGAGTATGAGGGTTATCCGGTTCAGAGAGGGAGTCCGTGAAGCGACCCACGATCGCCGACATCGCCGGCCGGGCGGGAGTGTCCAAAGTGGCGGTCTCCTACGCGCTCAACGGGCAACCGGGCGTATCGGACGCGACGCGGGCCAGGATCGTCGCCATCGCCGAGGAGATCGGCTGGCGGCCCAACAGCGCGGCGCGAGCGCTCAACGGCGCCAGGGCCAACTGCGTGGGCCTCGCGCTCTGCCGTCCCGCCCGCATCCTGGGCGTGGAGCCGTTCTTCATGGAGCTGATCAGCGGCATCGAGGGCGTGCTCGCAGACCGCTCGTACGCGCTGCTGCTCCAGGTCGTCACGAGCCATGAGCGGGAGAGCGAGGTCTACCGGCGCTGGTGGGGCGAGAGCCGCATCGACGGTGTGTTCCTGGTCGACCTGCACTATTCGGACTCCAGAGTGGTCGAGCTGGAGCGGTTGGGGATGCCGGTCGTCGTCATCGGACATCCCACCGAGTCGGGCTCGCTGTCGGCGGTCTGGTCGGACGACGGCGAGGCCGTGCGCGAGACCGTCGGCTACCTGGTGGCGCTGGGCCACCGCCGGGTCGCGCGGGTGGCGGGGCTGCCGGAGCTGGTCCATACGACCGTCCGCGACCAGGCGTTCGAGCAGGCGTGCGAGGGCGTGGCCGAGCACGTGACCGTGCACACCGACTACACCGGCGAGGAGGGCGCCAGGGCCACCCGGCGGCTGCTCAGCTCGCCCAACCGGCCCACGGCGATCATCTACGACAACGACATCATGGCCGTGGCGGGCATGTCCGTGGCCCAGGAGATGCGGGTCGAGGTGCCGCGCGACCTGTCCATCGTGGCCTGGGACGACTCGCCGCTGTCCCAGGTCGTCCGGCCGCCGCTGACCGCGCTCACCCGCGACATCCCCGCGTACGGGGCGCACGCCGCCCAGCGGCTGCTCGCGCTGATCGCGGGCGAGACCGTGCCCCCGTACGAGGACCAGGCTGCCGTGCTCACGCCGCGCGGCAGCACCGGTCCCGCTCACTCCGTGTAGCGGCGGCCTCGGCGCGTGCCGCGGGCGGGGCGGGCGGCTGGCAGACCGCCGTGTCCCGACCCGCGGCACGTGCCGTCCCCTCCTCCGCGGCACAGCCCGGAGCCGCCATGAACTCCCCCCGGCTCCAATCCTGACGGAGTAAGCGGAAGAGCGCCTGAGTACCCCTATACCTGAACGAGATGAGACCGTGACCACGCGTAGTGACCATGATCGGGGCTTAACGGCTGGTCAGGTGGGTAGGCGGGCGATATGACCCGCTGAGGGGGTAACAATGGTCGAGCCGGGCCCATGGATCGAGGGGTACGTACGTGCCTGGAACTCCAACGATCCCGACGACATTGCCGCGTTGTTCACCGAGGACGCCGTCTACTACACCGAGCCGTACAGCTCTCCGTGGCAGGGGCGGGACGAGATCGTCTCGCAGTGGCTCGGGCGGCAGGACAAGCCTGGTGAGACCGAGTTCGGGTGGCATCCGGTGAACGTGGCCGACGACGTCAGTGTTATCCAGGGGGTCACGACATATCCCGACAAAACGTACAGTAATCTATGGGTGATCAGGTTTGTGCCCGATGGCCGGTGTCGTGAATTCACCGAATGGTGGATGCGGCATGATGCCAAATGATGCAATGGGCCGAGCCGTCTTCATCCGAGGAGATCCGTTGAGAGACAACCTCGACCTCGCCGCGAGCGCCCAGGAACTGGCAGACGCCGCCCCGACGGGATCGATCGACCACGCCGCAGCGTCGTCCGTGGCCATCACGCTCGCCACCACTCGCGACATCACCGATGCCAGGAAGACGCTGGACGGGGTCTCCCCGGAAGAGGTCCGGGAGGCGGCCCTGGCCCTCTTCGAACAACTGTCGACCGACGGCTGACGCCTGGAACCCGGGCTCGGGCGCCGCATCCGCCGCGCCCGAGCTTTCGCATGCCCTGGGACCGGTGGGAGCCGAGCGCGCCAGAGGTCAGGTGGTGAGGCGGGTCCGGATGGCGTGGCGGGCTCGGGAGGGGGCCGCCGGGTCGTGGTGGAGCTGGAGGGCGTGGTTCAGGGCCATGACCGCGCCGAGCAGCTCGAACGCGAGCTGATCCGGATCCGTCCCCGCGGGCAGCTCGCCCGCGTCCACCGCGCGCCCGGCCTCCTTGCGCAGCCGCCCGCGCCAGGCGTCGAACCTGGCCTCCACCGCGTCCCGCACCGGCCCCGGCCGGCCGTCGAACTCGTGGGCCGCGGCCACGAAGAAGCACCCGCCGGGGAAGACCCCGCGCTCCAGGTACGAGATCCACGCCTCGCACAGCACCCGCAGGCGGGTCAGCCCGGGTGCGGCGGGCCGGGCGGGCTCCCAGACCTCGGCGCGGAAGATCTCCCCGGCCCGGTCGAGGACGGCGAGCTGCAGCGCCTCCTTGGAGCCGAAGTGCCCGAGCACTCCTGACTTGCTCATGCCCAGCTCGCCGGCGAGGCGGCCGATGGTCAGCCCTTCGAGCCCCTCCGCGGAGGCGATGGCGACCGAGCGCTCCAGGATGGCCGCACGCGTGCCAAGGGCCTCGGCGACGGATCTGCGGGGACTCATGCCGGCAGTTTAGCGTCCGAACGTTCGCTTGCTATAGTCCGGCCTCATGACGGGATCACGACTTGTCGCCACAGGCCACTATCAACCAGCAAAAATCCTGACAAATGATGAGCTGGCGGCCATGGTGGACACCAACGACGAGTGGATAACCAAGCGCGTCGGCATCCGTACGCGGCACGTGGCCGAACCCGACGAGACCGTGACCGACCTGGCCCAGCATGCCGCCGCGAAGGCCCTGACGGCGAGCGGCCTGGACGCAGCCGACATCGACCTCCTGCTGATCGCCACCTGCACCCAGACCGAGCGCGCCCCGAACATCGCCTCCCGCGTCGCCGCCCGGCTCGGCGTGCCCAGCGCGGGGCTGATGGACGTCGGCGTGTCGTGCTCCGGCTTCACCCACGCCCTGGCCGTGGCCGACCACGCCATCCGCGCCGGCGCGGCCACGAACGCCCTGGTCGTGGGGGCGGACAAGATGACGGCCGTCACCGACTGGACCGACCGGACCACGTGCGTGCTGACCGGCGACGGCGCGGGAGCGGCCGTGATCAGCGCGGCCCCGGAGGCCGAGATCGGCCCCGTGGTGTGGGGCTCCGCGCCGGAGCTGGGCACCGCCGTACGCATCGAGGGGACCCCGACCCGTTTCTCCCAGGACGGCCAGACCGTCTACCGCTGGGCCACCACCCAGCTCCCCGACATCGCCAGGAAGGCGTGCGAGCGCGGCGGCGTACGGCCGGAGGACCTGGCGGCGGTGGTCTTCCACCAGGCGAACCTGCGCATCATCGAGCCCGTCGCGGCCAAGCTCGGCGCGGTCAACGCGATCGTGGCGCGCGACGTGGTCGAGTCGGGCAACACCTCGGCCGCGAGCGTGCCGCTGGCGCTGTCCAAGCTGCTGGAGCGGGGTGAGGTCCGGAGCGGCGCGCCGATGCTGCTGTTCGGGTTCGGAGGGAACCTGTCGTACGCGGGCATGATCGTCCGCTGCCCCTGACGGGCCCGCCTCAGAAGCTGTCCCTGACGGGCCCGCCTCGGAAGCTCCCCCTGACGGGCCCGCCTCAGGAGACGCCCGGCGGGGAGGTGGAGTCGCGGATCACGAGCTGGCAGGGCATCTTGTGCACCCCGGGCGTCGCCTTCCCGTCGATGGCGGCGAACAGGTGCTGGGCCGCGGTGCGCCCCAGCTGCTCCAGGTTCATGTCCACGGTGGTCAGGGCGGGCCGGGTCTCCGTGGACAGCACCTCCCAGTTGTCGTAGCCGACCACCGCGATGTCCTCCGGCACCCGCCGCCCGCGTTCCCTGGCCGTCTCCACGAAGCCGGCCGCGATCTGGTCGCTGCCGCAGAACACCGCGTCGACCTCCGGCTCGGCCATCAGCAGCATCTCGGCCGCGTGCCGCCCCCACCGCTGCGACCACGGGCCCGACAGCGTCTGCCCCGCCTGCGGCAGCCCCGCCTGCGCGAGCGCCTGGCGCAGGCCCTCCTCGCGGTCGCGTGACGCCTTGTAGTGCGTGGGCCCCGTGATGTGCGCGATCCTGCGCCGGCCCATCGCCAGCAGGTGGTTGACGGCCATGGCGGCCGCGCCGACGTCGTCCGGCACGAAGGACACGTCCGACGGGTCGTCCGAGGGGCCGTAGGCGTACACGACCGGCACCGGCAGGTCCTTGCTCACCGACGGCCGCGGGCTCGTGCTCTCGCCCACCACGATCAGCCCGTCCACCCGGCGCGACAGCAGCGCCCGTACGTGGTGCTGCTCCCTGATCGCGTCGCCGCGCGCGTCGCAGAGCAGCACGGCCATCTCGCCGGCCCCGAACGCGTCCTCCGCCCCGAGGAGCACCGGAATGCCGAACCGGCCGACGCTGTCGGAGGTCAGCAGGCCGACCGTGCGCGTCTGTCCTGAGATCAGCCCCCTGGCCAGGGCGTTCGGCTGGAAGGAGAGCTCCGCCGCGGCGGCGAGCACCCGCTCGCGCGTCGCGGCCCGCACGTCCTGGCGCCCGTTGAGTGCTTTGGACGCCGTGGCGATCGAGACCCCCGCCAGCGAGGCCACATCGGAGATGGTCGCCCGCTTACTCGCCATGTTTCGAAACCCTTTTCGTCACCTGTGAACTGCATAGAACCCTAGCACCCATTGACATGGACTCTTGTTTCTTCTACGTTTCCGAAAACCTTTAAGTCCAGGAGCACAACATGAGACGAAGGCTGGCCGGGATCTCCCTCCTCGGTGTGTTAGCGCTCACAGCGGCGGCCTGCGGCAGCGGCGGCGGTGGTGGTGGTGGGGGCAGCACGCCGTCGGCGGAGAGTCCCGTGACGATCACCATGTGGACCCGTGCGGCCACCCAGACGCAGAGCGAGCGGCTGGTCAAGGCCTACAACAGCAGTCACAAGAACATTCAGGTCAAGCTCACCGTCATCCCGACCGACAACTACCAGCCGCGCATCGCCGCGGCGGCCGGTGCCAAGCAGCTCCCCGACGTGTTCGCGGCCGACGTCATCTTCGTCCCGAACTACACCTCTCAGGGTCTGTTCATGGACATCACGGACAGGGTCGCGAAGCTGCCGTTCAAGGACGGCCTGGCCCCCTCTCACATGAAGCTCGGAACGCTCGACGGGAAGATGTACACGCTCCCGCACACGCTCGACCTGTCGGTCTGGTTCTGGAACAAGGACCTCTACCAGAAGGCCGGGCTCGACCCGGAGCAGGGGCCGAAGTCGCTGAAGGAGTTCGCCCAGCAGGCGACCACGATCCAGGAGAAGCTCGGCAAGGACGGCAAGGTCCACGGCACCTTCTTCGGCGGCAACTGCGGCGGCTGCTACGTCTTCACATTCTGGCCCTCCGTCTGGGCCGCCGGCGGCCAGGTCATGAACGCCGAGGGCACCCAGTCGCTCAACGACCAGGCCGCGATGACCGACGTGTTCAAGATCTGGCGCGACCTGTACGACAAGAAGGTCACCGGGCCGACCGCCAAGGAGGAGCAGGGCCCGACCTGGACCGGTTTCTTCCCCAAGGGCGAGATCGGCGTCATGCCGATGCCCTCCACCACGCTCGGTCTCATGCCCAAGGACATGAAGATCGGCGTCACCCCGATCGCCGGCCCCGACGGCGGCGAGTCCACGTTCGTGGGCGGCGACTCCGTCGGCATCTCCGCCACGTCCAAGAACCCGGACGCGGCCTGGGACTTCCTGTCCTGGACGGTCTCCGACGACGCCCAGGTCGAGGTCATGGCCAAGAACAAGGACGTGCTCGCGCGTACCGACCTGGCCAGCAACAAGTACTCCGCTGAGGACCCGCGCGTGGTGCTGATCAACTCGCTGGTGGCCAAGGGCCAGACGCCGTACGCGCTGCGCTTCGGCCAGACCTTCAACGACCCGCAGGGTCCGTGGCTGCGCTACGCGCGCGAGGCCGTGTTCGGTGACGCCTCGAAGCTCCCGCAGCTCAACGCCGAGATCACGAAGTCACTTCAACAATGACTCTGACGATGAACCGAACCGGGCGGCGGGCGGCGCACTCCGCGCCTTCCGCCCGGTGGCGGAGCAGGAAGGTACAGGGCTGGCTGTACACGGCTCCGACGGCCGTCATCGTGGGCGTGCTCTTCATCGCGCCCCTCGTGCTGGTCGTCTGGATGTCACTGAACCGCTGGCCCCTGCTCGGTCAGGCCACGTTCAACGCCCCCGCCAACTACCTCAAGATCGGCGACAACCCGCTCTTCATCGACGCGATCCTCTTCACGCTCAAGTACACGGCCATCACGACCGTCCTGCTGTCGGCCGTGGCGCTCGGACTCGCCATGCTGGTGCAGGACCGCAAGCCGGGCATCGGCTTCTTCAGGACCGCGTTCTTCCTGCCCGGCGCCGTGGGCTTCGCCGCCGCCGGTCTGCTCTTCTACGGGATGCTGAACAACGACTTCGGCCCCATCGACCCCCTGCTCCAGGCGCTGCACATCACCAGCGAGCCGGTCAAGTGGATCGGCACGCCGAACATGGCGCTGTTCTCCACGATCACGCTGGTGCTGTGGCGCTTCGCCGGGTTCAACATGCTCATCCTGCTGACCGGCCTGCAGGCCATCCCGACCGAGGTGTACGAGGCCGCGAGGAGCGACGGCGCGAACCGCTGGCAGATCTTCACCAAGATCACGCTCCCGCTGCTGCGCCCGACGCTGGCCCTGATGCTGATCCTCAGCGTCACCGGCTCGCTGCTGGCCTTCGACCAGTTCTTCGTCTTCACCAACGGCGGCCCCGACAACAGCACGGTCTCGATGGTCATGGTCGTCTACCGCGACGCGTTCTTCCGCTTCGACCTCGGCGGCGCGGCGGCGCTCTCGGTCGTCCTGCTGGTCGCCCTCGTCGGGCTCAACACGCTGATGATGCGGAGGCTGCGATGAGCCGTTACCTCACGCTGTCCGCCCTGGCGGTGCTGTTCCTGTTCCCCCTGGTGTGGAGCGGCTACGCCTCGTTCGAGGAGCCGGGCAACTACCTGGAGATGGCCCGCTTCGGCGAGGGGCTCGGCACGTACGCGACCAACAGCGTGCTCGTCTCGGTGATGACGGTGGCGGGCACGCTGGTCGTCTCCGCGCTCGGCGGCTACGGCTTCGCCCGCTTCGACTTCCCCGGCAAGAACCTGCTGTTCCTGGCCACGCTGGCGATCCTCATGGTGCCGTACGCGACGATCCTGATCCCGCTCTACGTGCTGCTCGGCTACCTCGGCCTGCAGAACTCCCTGGTCGGGCTCTCTCTGGTGTTCGTCATGTTCCAGCTGCCGTTCGCGCTGTTCATGATGCGCAACGCGTTCGAGGCGCTGCCGCGCGAGCTGGAGGAGGCCGCGCTGGTGGACGGCTGCGGCACGTTCAGGGCGTTCGCCAGGATCCTGCTGCACGCCGTGCGGCCGGCGCTGATCACGGTGGGCCTGTTCGCCTTCCTGGCGTCGTGGAACGACTTCTTCGCGCCGCTCATCCTGCTCAACGACGGCGCGTCGTTCACCCTGCCGGTGGCCGTGGTCAGCATGACGCAGCAGACGTTCGGCGCCATCGACTACGGCATGCTCCAGGCCGGCGTCATGGTCATGGCCTTCCCCTGTCTCATCCTCTTCATCGTGCTGCAGCGCCACTACGTGCGCGGATTCATGTCAGGAGCTCTGCGTGGCTAACCCTGTCCTGCCCTCATCGGGCGCCCTGTCCCCCCTCGGCCTCGACGCGGTACGGCTGCTCCCCGGCTTCTGGGGCGACCGGGCCGCGCTCAACCGCGAGGTCACGATCGCCCACTGCCAGGAATGGGAAGAGCGAGAAGGCTGGATCGGCAACTTCCGGGGCGAGCGGCCCCGCCGGGGGCGGGAGTTCAGCGACTCCGAGATCTACAAGCTGCTGGAGGCCATGGCCTGGGCCGACCACCCGGCGCTGCCCGAGCTGGCCGAGACCGTGGCCCAGGCCCAGGAGGGCGACGGCTACATCAACACCCGCTGGTCCGGCAGCCGCTACACCGACTTCGAGTGGGGCCACGAGCTCTACTGCTACGGGCACCTGATCCAGGCCGGGGTCGCCCGCCTGCGCATGCACGGCGAGGACCGGCTCACCCAGGTCGTGATCAAGGCCGCCGACCACGTGTGCCGCCGCTTCATGGAGGGCACCCAGACCTGCGGTCACCCGGTGATCGAGATGGCCCTCGTCGAGCTCTACCGCGTGACCGGCACCGAGCGCTACCTGGAGATGGCCCGCCGCTTCGTCGAGCGCCGCGGCCTGCCCGCGCTCGCCGACATCCCCTTCGGGCGCATCTACTACCAGGACGACATCCCGGTCAGGCAGGCCCAGGTGTTCCGCGGGCACGCGGTGCGCGCGCTCTACCTCGCCTCCGGCGTGGTGGACGTGGCGGTCGAGACCGGCGACCAGGAGCTGCTGAAGGCGATCGAGTCCCAGTGGGAGCGCACGGTGGCCCGGCGTACCCACCTGACCGGCGGCATGGGCTCGAGGCATGCCGACGAGTCGTACGGCGAGGACTACGAGCTGCCGCCGGACCGGGCCTACAACGAGACCTGCGCGAGCATCGCCTCCGTCATGCTGGCGCACCGGCTGCTGCTGGCCACGGGCGACGTCCGCTACGCCGACCTCGCCGAGCGCACCCTGTACAACATGCTCGCCACGGGGGTGGCGCTGGACGGCAAGTCGTTCTTCTACGCCAACCCGCTGCAGGTGCGGGTGCCGGCGGTGCCGCTGGAGGGGGTCAACCACGCCGCGGAGGGCGGGCTGCGCTCGCCCTGGTTCGACGTGTCCTGCTGCCCGAACAACATCGCCCGCACGATGGCCTCGCTGGCCGCGTACGTGGCCACGACCACTGCGGACGGGATCCAGATCCACCACCACACGCCGTCGGAGATCCGGCACGACGGCCTGGCGGTACGCGTGGAGACCGGCTATCCGTGGACCGGCTCGGTATGCGTGCGGGTGCTGGAGGGCGGCGAGGGCCGGATCGGGCTGCGCGTCCCCGCCTGGGCCACGGACGCCACGCTCGCCCACGTCCCGGCCTCCTCGCCGGAGGCGCCGCTGGCGGAGAGCCCGGCGGTGCGCCCGGTGGATCCCGGTTACGCCTACGTCGAGGGGCCGTGGCGGGCCGGTGACGAGATCCGGCTGGAGCTGCCGATGGCGCCCAGGTGGACGTTGCCCGATCGGCGGATCGACGCGCTGCGGGGGAGCGCGGCGGTGGAGCGGGGGCCGCTGGTCTACTGCGCCGAGTCGGTGGCCGACGAGCCGGCGCTGGGCGACCTGACCGCGCGGGTCCAGCCGCCCGTGGAGCACCACGAGGCGGACGGCGTGGTGGAGCTGGAGGTGGAGGCGTCGCTGGGCGCCGGCGCCGGCAACGGCTGGCCGTACGCGCCCGCCTCCGACGGGCAGGCGGGTGGCGCCGACGTCAGGCTCCGGCTCGTGCCCTACCACCGGTGGGGCAACCGCGGCCCCGCGACCATGCGTGTCTGGCTACCGATCTAGGAGAGGCAAGTGCGTAAACCGTTGGTGTGCTTAGCTGTGTTAACGCTCACAGCTTCGCTTGCCGCGTCACCTTCGTACGCCGCCCAGGACGACCTGGGGATGCCGGTGTTCACGGGCGCAGACCCGGTGCCCGCCGAACCCGTGGCGTACCACCCCCGCAAGATGATGGAGGAGATCTACAAGAAGGAGAAGGGCGGCGACTCGTACTGGATCGACCGCATGCTGGCCCGCCCCGGCGACGATCCGGCGGGCCCGTGGTTGATGACGCGCGGGCGGGCGCTGTTCATGAAGGAGCACGATCCCTCGGTCATCGGCTTCGGTGGGTTCGTGGCGTATTGGGAGAGCATCGACAACCGCGGCGCGTACGAGGTCTCGCTGGGCACCCAGCTCGCCGAGGACGTCTCCAAGCGCCTGCAGATGCCCAGCCACTGGACCGGGCAGTACACGGGTGACGGCCTGTCGGTCGGGGTGAAGAAGTTCATCACCCACGAGAACGTGGCCGTGACGACGCTGGAGATCACCAACACCGGGTCCGCGGCGCGCTCCGTGCCGATCACCGTGACCTCGCCGTACACCAGGACGCCCGACGGCGACCGCGAGCTGACCGGGACCGTCTGGGCCAAGAACAAGCTGACCACGATCTTCCCCCGGCTCAGCGGTGACGGGCTGAAGGTCTCCGACGGCACGCTCAAGGGCTCGCTGACGGTCGAGCCGGGCAAGACCGTGCGCACCAAGGTGCAGATGGGCTTCGTCACCGACGAGCTGCCCGGGTCGCGGGCCGAGTACGACGGCTACAAGGGCCGCTCGCCCGAGAAGGCGCTGCGGCGCCAGCTCCAGGACTACAACGCCTGGTGGGCCGAGAACCTGCCCTACATCGACGTGCCCGACGAGAACATCAAGAAGTTCGTGTACTACCGCTGGTGGCTCATGCGCTTCAACTTCCTCGACGCCGACATCCCCGGGAACGACTTCCAGTTCCCCACGTCGGTCGAGGGGGCGCTGGGCTACAACAACGCGATCGTGCTGACCGTGCCGATGTTCGTGCAGGACCTGAAGTACCTGCGGGACCCGATCTACTCGTACGGGCCGTGGGTGTCGGCGGGCGAGGTCTCGCGCAACTCCAAGTACACCGACAATCCGGGCGACCCCGAGAACTGGTCGAACAGCTACACGCAGTACATCTCGGCCTCGGCCCTGGAGAGCTACCAGATCCACGGCGGCCAGCCGTCGATCCTGCGCAACCTGGCCCGCTACGCCGAGAAGGACGTGTACGGGCAGCTCAACGCCTATGACTCCAACAAGAACGGGGTCATCGAGTACGACCGGGAGTACATGACCGGCAACGACGCCGACGCGGTGTCGTTCCACTACTACGGGCGGGCGAACGAGCGGCTCGAAGGCGCGTACGTGTACGCCAACGCGATGGCGGCGGCGCAGGCGTACGAGCTGACCGGCGACGCCGTCAAGGCGGCGGAGATGCGCGGGGTGGCCGACAAGGTCAAGAACGGCATCCTCACGCTGCTCTGGGACGAGCAGAGCAAGCTGTTCAAGCACCGCGACCTCCAGACGGGCAACCTGATCCCGTGGAAGGAGTCCAACAACTACATCCCGTACGCCACCGGGCTCGTGCCGACGGACGACCCGAAGTACCGGGAGGCGCTGCGCCTGTGGACCGACCCGGCGGAATATCCGATCTTCCCGGCGTACACCGCGAACCAGAAGGACAAGGCGGAGGCCGCGGCAGCCGGTAACCCCGGCTCCAACAACTTCTCGCAGATCAACTCCACCCGGAACTTCGCGCTGTTCTCCAAGGCGCTGCGGCAGTACGCCTCGCCGTACATCACCGCCGACCAGTACAAGCAGCTCCTGTACTGGAACGCCTGGTCGCAGTACGTCGGCGGCGACACCCGCTACCCCGACGCCAACGAGTTCTGGGCCGACTGGAACAAGGACACCAAGTCCATCGGCTACCGCTCCTGGATCCACCACACGATCCTGGGCAGCAGCAACTGGACCGTCATCGAGGACGTCATGGGCCTGCGCCCGCGTTCGGACGGCAAGGTCGAGCTCTGGCCGGTGGACATCGGCTGGGACCACTTCAGCGTCAACGGCATCAACTACCGGGGCCGTGACCTGACCATCGTCTGGGACAAGCCGGGCGACGGCACCAAGCACTACGCCGGGGTGCCCGAGGGGTACTCGATCCTGATCGACGGCAAGCGCAAGGTCACCCTGTCGGGGCTGGCGCACGCCGTCTGGGACCCGGCCACGGGCAAGGTCGAGGGCGGCCAGGTCGTGTACGCCGAGAAGGCCGCCTCGATGAAGGCCCCCGCCCAGGTCGAGCTGACGGGCGACCGCGTCGAGGACCTGTTCCAGAAGGCCGGCGTGGACCTGCGCTCCACCCGCCCGAACCTGGTCAAGTCCGCCACCGCCTCCCACGGCGACCCGGCCGGCGCGGTGGACGGCTTCACGATCAACGAGCCGTACTGGGGCAGCAAGGGCTCCGGCGACGCTCAGGACTGGCTGGCGGCGGACCTCGGCTCGGCCCAGAAGGTCGACCAGGTCAAGCTGTACTTTTACAACGACCGCAAGGCGGGCGGCTACCGCGAGCCCGCCTTCTACACGGTGCAGTACCAGGACGGCGACACCTGGAAGGACGTGCCGGGCCAGGCCAGGAAGCCGGCCCACCCGCGGGCCAACCTCAACGTGGTCCGGTTCCCGGCCGTCACGACGCAGAAGCTGCGGGTGCTGGTCACGCACCAGCCCGGTTACGCGACGGGGCTGAAGGAGGTGCAGGCGTACCTGACGGGCGCCGGCGCCGGCCCGGTCGCGAACAAGGCGCCGTCCGTGGTGGTCGTGCCCGATCCCACGTTCAGCCGCCCGGGCCAGGCCAGGTTCGACGCGGTGGTCAAGGACGACGCGTTGCCGTCGGGCAAGCTCACGACCCAGTGGGCCAAGGTCGACGGGCCGGGCGAAGCGTTCTTCACCAACCCGACGGGCACCGACACGGTAGTCTCGTTCTCCGAGGCGGGCGCGTACCGGCTGAAGCTCACGGCCACGGACGGCGAGAAGAGCAGCTCCACGACCGTGACCGTGACCGCGACGCCCCAGGCCGCGCAGGTGAACGTGGCGCCCAAGGCCACGCCCACGGCCTCCTATACCTCGCCGTGGGAGAAGATCACCGCGATCAACGACGGCATCGACCCGCCGCGCTCCAACGACGGCGCCAACCCGCGCTGGGGCACCTGGCCGCAGCAGGGCACGCAGTGGGTGCAGCTCGAATGGCCGTCGGCGGTGCGGGTCGACAAGAGCGACGTGTACTTCTTCGACGACGGCGGCGGCGTGCGCGTCCCCGCCTCGTGGAAGATCCAGTACTGGGACGGCGACTCGTTCGAGGACGTCACCGGCGCCGCCTCCTACCCGAAGGCGGCGGACGCCTACAACACGGTCGCGTTCGACACCGTGACGACCTCGAAGCTGCGCGTCCAGCTCGAGGCCGGCGGGGCGTCGGTCGGCCTGCTGGAGGTCAAGGCGTACGAGGTCCCGCCGGACTCCGTGCGCCCCGTGCACGTCCCCACCCTGGCCGGCACGCTGCCGAAGCTGCCCGCCACCGTGGAGACCCTCTACGCGGACGGCACCCGCAGCTCGGCCGCCGTCACCTGGCAGCAGGTGACGCCCGACCAGGTCAAGACCGGCGGCACCAGCTTCACGGTCGCCGGCCTGGCCGAGGGCGTGCGCCAGCCCGCCCAGGCCACCGTGTACGTCCGCACGACCGCGGCGGTGACGATCACCTCGATCGCCGAGGAGGCCGTCGCCACCCGGGCCGGGGTCGCTCCCTCGCTGCCCGGGACCGTCGTGGCGACGTACAACGACGGGTCGAAGGACGGCTCCGTCGAGGTCACCTGGGAGGCGATCAGCCCTGACAAGTACGCCCAGCCGGGCACGTTCACGGTGAACGGTCAGGTGGCGGGCACGACGGTCGCCGCCAAGGCCACGGTTACCGTCGGGTAGCACCGATGCTCCCTGCCCTGGCTCAGCGGCAATCGCGGGCCAGGGCAGGGCCCCGCGGATAACGTCCCGGAAACGCCGTACGGATTCATCCCGATTAAGGGGTCATAATCCTCTTCTACGGGAGGCGTGCCGGGGATCGGAGAGGCGGAGCGCGGGATGGCTGGGGGATTCGCCGAGGTCGCCGATGACGAGAAGCCGGGACGGGGGGTGAGAGTCGCCTCCGTGACCATGGCGGTGGTGTCGCCGGCGCTCACCGTGGTCGCGCTGCTGATCTGGGCCGGACTGCCCGAGGCGTGGACGCCCGAACGGACGGTGTCTCCGCAGACGGCCGCCGCGCTGACGTTCCCCGCGGTCGGCGCGTTCCTCATCTTCCACCGGCCCCGCCTCAACCTGGCGTGGCTGATGTGCGCGGGCGGCCTGGCCGCCGCCGTCAGCGACTTCGCGCAGGCGATGATGTTCCACGCCGCCGCAGGCGGAGACCTCGTCCTCGCGGGCTACCTGCGGCTGCCGGGCCACCTCGGCTGGGCGGTGTGCGGCGTGACGCTCACGATGGTGCTGCCGCTGTACTCGCCCGACGGCCGCCTGCCCTCGCCGCGCTGGCGCCTCGCCCTGGCGCTGGGCGTGGCCTCCATCACGGCCGACTTCCTGCGTGCCGTGTTCCGCGTGCCGGGGCCCGTCGAGGCTTACCCGTTCCCCCAGGTCATCCCGAACCCGCTGCAGATCCCCGCGCTGGCCCCGTACGCGCCGACGGTCTCGGCGATCGCCTGGACGGGCATCTACGTCGCCATGGCGCTGTCGGCGCTGTCGCTGACGGTGCGGTTGCGGCACGCGGACTCCGTCACCAGGCGGCAGATCGGCTGGCCGCTGCTGGCGTTCGCCGGCTACATCGTGTTCCTGGTCGTGGCCGCGTTCGTGCCGGCGCTCACGTGGATCGCGTTCGGCTGGGCGGCGATCATCCCGGTCGCGATGGCGTTCTCGGTGATGCGGTACCGGCTCTACGGCATCGACACGGTGATCAGCCGGGCGTTCGTGGCCGCGGGCGTGGTGGCCGTGGTCAGCGCCGTCTACTTCGGCGCGGGCGCGCTGTCCGGCCTGCTCGTCTCCGGGTACGGCCAGGTGGCCGGGATCGCCGCCGCGCTGTTCGCGGGCGCCTTCTTCCAGCCGCTGCGGCGGGCGCTGCAGCAGGCCGTGGACCGGCTCCTGTACGGCGCCGTCGGCGACCCCGGCGTGCTGGCCGAGCGCCTGACCCAGGCGGTCCGGCGCGGCGACCCGGCCAAGGCGCTGACCTCGGTGGTGAGCGTGCTGCGCGACGGCCTGGCGGTCGAGGGCGTGGCCGTGGAGGTGGCCGACGGCGAGCCCCGCTACGTGGAGAACGGCCGGGTGGGCCCGATTCCCCGCGAGGTGCCGCTGGTCTGGCACGGGGAGCGGGTCGGCCGCCTGCTCGTCGGCCCGCCGGGCCCGCGCCGCTTCCCCGCCGCGCACAACGAGCGGGTGCTGGCCACGCTCACCCCGTACGCCGCGGACGTGGCCCACGCGGTGCGGATGGCGGCGGACCTGCAACGTTCCAGGGAGCGCATTCTGACGACCAGGGAGGAGGAGCGCCGCCGCCTGCGCCGCGACCTGCACGACGGGCTCGGCCAGACGCTCTCGGCCATGGCGATGACCATCAACATGGCCAGGCTCAGCCTCAAGAAGTCCCCGGAGGCCGCCGACGAGCTGCTACGGGAGCTGCACACGGGCATGGGCGCGGTCACCGGGGACATCCGCGAGCTCGTGTACGGCCTGCGCCCGCCCGCCCTCGACGACCTCGGCCTGGTCCGCGCGATCGGCGACCTGGCCGGGCAGTCGGCGCCGCCGGCGGAGGTCGAGGTGCAGGGCGAGCTGTCGGAGCTGCCCGCGGCCGTCGAGGTGGCGGTCTACCGGATCATCCAGGAGGCGCTCACCAACGTCCGGCGGCACGCCCAGGCGTCCAGCTGCCGGATCGTCCTGCAGCGGGAGCGGTCGGTGCTGCGACTGCTGATCGCCGACGACGGCAAGGGGCTGCCCGAGGAGCATCGCGCGGGCGTGGGGCTCGGCTCGATGCGCGAGCGGGCGGCGGAGCTGGGCGGGATCTGCGTGGTCGGCGGCGAGCCCGGGGCCGGGACGCGGGTGGAGGTCATGCTGCCGCTCCTGACCGCGCCTCCGGCTGACATGAGCGTTCACTCATGACGTTTGCGCAGCTCAGTATTGGTGTTCATGCCTTGGCCCCCGCATAGTGGGCGCATGAAGTCCTCGCTGAAGGTCGCGGTCGTCGGGGACCGCGACAAGACGTTCGTCCCGCACGTGGCCACCGACGACGCGCTGGGCCACGCCGCCGATCACCTGGGGATCACGGTCGAGGTCCGCTGGCTGGCCACCGAGCTGCTCGAATCCGACCTGTCCGGCGTGCGGGCCGCCGACGTGCTGTGGTGCGCCCCCGGGAGCCCGTACCGCAGCCTGCGCGGCGCGCTGGCCGCGCTCCGGCACGGTCGCGAGCACGGCGTGCCCACCCTGGGGACGTGCGGCGGCAGCCAGCACATGGTGATCGAGTACGCCCGCCACGTGCTCGGGTTCGAGGACGCGCAGCACGCCGAGTACGACCCGTACGCGTCCAACCTGTTCATTTCCGAGCTGACCTGCTCCCTCGCGGGCCGGACCATGCCGGTCACGCTCACGCCCGGCTCCACGGTCGCGGCCCTGTACGGCGAGAGCGAGGTGAAGGAGCAGTACTACTGCAATTTCGGCCTCAACCCGGCCCACCGGAGCGCCCTGCACGAGGGCGGCCTGCGCGTGACGGGCCGCGTGACAGGCAGGGACGACAGCGGCGAGGCCCGGGTGCTGGAGCTGCCCGGCCACCCGTTCTACCTGGCCACGCTCTTCGTGCCGCAGACGAGATCGCTGCCCGGACGGCCGCACCCGCTGGTCGTGGGGTTGCTGCGCGCGGCGCTATGACGTTCACGCAGCTCAGGATCCTGCTGGCGGTCGCGCGTACCGGCAACATGACCCGCGCGGCCGAGGAGCTGAACACCACGCAGTCCGCGGTCAGCCACGCCCTGCGCGGCCTGGAGAGCGAGCTCGGCCTCTCCCTGCTCGTCAGGGGGAGCCACGGGGTGAGCCTGACCAGCGCCGGGCGGGCCGTCCGCCGCCGCGCCACGCTCATCCTCACCCAGCTCGAAGCGCTGGAGCAGGAGGTGGCCGCGGCGCGCGGGGCGGACACCGGCAGCCTGCGCGTGGGCGTCATCCCCAGCGCCAACGCGCGCCTGCTGCCGCGGATCCTGCGGCTTTACGGTGAGTCGCACCCGCGCGTGCGGCTCACCGTGATCGAGGGGTCGGACGAGGAGGTGCTCGACTGGCTCAGGACCGGCGCCGCCGACGTCGGCACCCTCACGGCCGGCGCCGTGCCCGCTGACATGGCCACCGAGGTGGCGGGGCTGGTCACGCGCCCGCTGGCCACCGACCGGATGCTGGCCGTCCTGCCCAGCGGTCACGCGCTGGCCGAACATGCTTCCGTGCCGGTCGCCGAGCTGGCCAGGCACCCGTTCATCATGTCGACGGGCGGGTGTGAGCCGCTGATCACGGCCCTGGCTCGGGCGGCGGGGACGAGCCTGCGCTGCCACTACCGCGTCCGCGACACCGGTAGCATCCTCGCCATGGTCGCCGAGGGGCTCGGCGTGACCGTCGTCCCCGAGCTGTCGCTGCCCGCCCACCACCCGGGCGTCCACGCGGTCCCTCTCGAACCGGCCTCCGAGCGCACCATCCTGCTGGCCCTCCCGGCCGACCCGCTCCCCGCGGCCACCGCGTTCGCCGAGCTGGCGGGGCTGCTCGGCACTTCCTGAAGAGGGCTTGGGCTGCGGTTTTGCGGGCAGGTTGCACTTGAGCGAACAAATCAAGCCGCAGGGGAGGCGAGATGCGTTCATCCATCCCTCTGGGCCGCATCGGGGGCGTGCGGGTGGGGCTCAACGTCAGCGTGCTGGTGATCGTCGCGATCCTGGTGTTCGGGCTGGGCTTCGGACGGTTCCCCGCGGTCTTCCCCGGCTACCCGCGGGCCGCGTACGTGCTGGCCGGGCTGGCGGCGGCGGTGCTGTTCATGGCCTCGCTGCTCGCGCACGAGCTGGCGCACGCGATCATGGCCCGGCACGAGGGCGTCGAGGTGTCGCGGATCACGCTCTGGCTGCTGGGCGGGGTCGCGGAGCTGCGCGGTGAGCCCCGGTCGCCGGGTGCGGATCTGAAGATCGCCGTGGTGGGGCCCGCGACGAGCCTGCTGGCCGGCGTGGTGTTCGGGGCGATCGCCCTGCTCATCTCTGGCCTGGTCTCCGGGGCGGCGCTGCTGGGCGGCATGTTCGCTTACCTGGCCGGGGTGAACGTGCTCCTCGCCATCTTCAACCTGGTCCCGGCCGCCCCGCTGGACGGCGGGCGGGTGCTGCGGGCGATCCTGTGGGCGCGGTGGCACGACCGGGCGCGGGCGGCGATCGCCGCGGCCCGGGCCGGGCGCTGGTTCGGATATGTGCTCATCGCGATCGGCTTCTTGCAGGTGGTCACCGGGCGTAGCTTCGACGGGCTGTGGCTGGCGCTGATCGGCCTCTTCCTGGTGAACGCCGCCAGCGCCGAGGAGCAGCAGACCCGGCTCGGCACCGCGCTGCACGGGGTCCGCGTCGCGGACGCGATGTCGGGGCACCCCGTGGTCGCCTCGCCGGACGAGACCGTGTCCGGCCTCATCGACCGGGTCGTGATGCGGCACCGGCTGTCCACGTACCCGCTGGTCGCCCCGGACGGGACCTTCGCCGGCCTGGTGACGCTCAACCGGATCCGCCGGGTCGAGCCGGAGCGCCGGGGCACGACCCGGCTCGCCGACATCGCCTGCCCGCCGGAGGAGGTGCCGCGGGCCCGGCCCGACGAGCCGCTGACCGACCTGCTGGCCAGGATGGAGGGGAGCGCCGACGGGCGCGCGGTCGTGCTCGACCCGGCCGGGCGGCTGATCGGCCTGCTGACCCCCACCGACATCAGCCGGACCATCCAGATGGCGGACCTGCGCGCCACGCTGTCGGGGCCGCGCGGCGCCGATCTCGCCCCGCCGTACCACGGCCACCACCGCGACGCCGCGTAGGCCTTAGGGAAGCCGTAAGGAATCCTTAAACGCTGTCCGCCAGGCTGAAGCCACAGAAGGACGGCAGGGCCCGCAAGGCCCTCACGGCGAGATGGAGTGGCGACAATGGCGAGCAAGCTGGTGGTTTCGACCTTCCTGTCCCTCGACGGCATCATGCAGGGCCCCGGCGGACCCGGCGAGGACGACTCCAACGACTTCCCGCACGGCGGCTGGCTGCCGCCGTACGTGGACGAGGGGTTCGGCCGCATCATGGGCGAGCAGCTCGATCGGGCGGACGGCATGCTCCTGGGCCGCCGGTCGTACGACATCCTTTCGTCGTACTGGCCGGACGTGCCCGACGAGGAGGGTGGCGCCAAGATCAACGGCATGCCGAAGTACGTCACCACGAGGACGCCGATGACCGCCGAATGGCGTAACACGCGGGTCCTGGTGGGTGAGGCGGCCGAGACGGTGGCCGAGCTCAAGAAGAGCACCGACGGCGAGATCCTCGTCCAGGGCAGCAGCGACCTTCTCCGCACGCTGCAGCGGGCCGAGCTGATCGACGAGTACCGCCTGCTGGTCTTCCCCGTCATCCTCGGCGAGGGCAAGCGGCTCTTCGCCGAGGGGACCGCTCCGGCCGGGCTGAAGCTCACCGGATCGACCGCCACCGACGCCGGCGTCGTGTACGTCACGTACGAGTGGGCCGGCAAGCCCTCCTACGGCGCAGTCGCATAGTGCGGCTTTGACGCATTTTGATATGTTCCTGATGGGTGTGCCGGGAAGTCTGGTCGGCGATCGTGCCGTCGTTCCCGGAGGTCGCCCCTCATGCTCATCGAGTCGCCATGACCGCCACCGCCTGGGTGGCGGTGGCCGCCTTCCTCTTCGCGTACACGCTGATCGCCACCGAGAAGGTGCACCGGGTCGCGGCGGCGCTCGGCGGGGCGGGGGTCATGCTGCTGATCCACGCCACCGACGGGAGCGCGGCGTTCTTCGACGAGCACACCGGGATCGACTGGAACGTGATCTTCCTGCTGCTCGGCATGATGGTCATCGTCGGTGTCCTGAAACAGACCGGGATATTCGAATATTTGGCGATCTGGTCGGCCAAGCGGGCTCGCGGGCAGCCGTTCCGGCTCATGGCGCTGCTGATCGTGATCACCGCCTCCGCCTCCGCGCTGCTGGACAACGTCACCACCGTGCTGCTGATCGCCCCCGTGACGTTCCTGGTGTGCGAGCGGCTGGCGCTGCCGGTGGCGCCGTACCTGATCGCCGAGGCCATGGCGTCCAACATCGGCGGCGCGTCCACGCTGGTCGGCGACCCGCCGAACATCATCATCGGCAGCCGCGGCGGCCTGACGTTCAACGACTTCCTCGCGCACATGGCGCCGCTGATCGTCGTGCTGGTGGTGGTGTTCGTCGGGCTGTGCCGGTGGTTGTTCAGGGCGTCGTTCAGCTACGACCCCGAGCGGGTCGCGGAGATCATGTCGCTGAACGAGCGGGAGGCCATCGCCGACCGCAAGCTCCTGTGGCAGTCACTCGCCGTGCTGGCCCTGGTGCTGGCCGCGTTCGTGCTGCATCCCGTGCTGCACTACGCGCCGTCGGTCGTGGCGCTGCTGGGCGCGGGGGTGCTGGTGGCGGCCACCAGGGTGACGACCGAGGAGGCCATCCGCGAGGTCGAGTGGCCGACACTGGTGTTCTTCGCGGGGCTGTTCGTCATGGTGGGGGCGCTGGTGGAGACCGGGGTGATCGGCCAGATCTCGAAGGCCGCCTCCGAGGCCACCGGCGGGCGGCTCGGCCTGACCACGATGCTGCTGCTGTGGGTCTCGGCCGGGCTGTCCGCCGTCGTGGACAACATCCCGTACGTCGCCACCATGAGCCCCATCGTGGCCGACCTCGTCCAGGCCAACGGGGGCAACGGACCCGCCCAGGTGCTGTGGTGGGCGCTGGCCATCGGGGCCGACCTGGGCGGGAACGCCACGGCCGTCGGGGCGGCGGCCAACGTCGTCGTCATCGGCATCGCCGCCCGTAACGGCACCCCGATCAGCTTCTGGCAGTTCACCAAGTACGGGCTGGTCGTCACGCTCGTGACCGTCGCGCTGTCGGTGCCGTACCTGTGGCTGCGCTACCTCATCTGAGCGGCAGCACGTCCACGCCTTGCTCGTCGTCGCCGCGCGGCCCGAAGATGCGGCGCTCGCTCTCCTCGATGCGCACGTCGTTGATGCTCGCCTCCCTGCGCCGCATCAGCCCCGACTCGTCGAACTCCCACTGCTCGTTGCCGTAGCTGCGCCACCACTGCCCGGAGGCGTCGCGGCACTCGTACTGGAACCGGACCGCGATGCGGTCGCCCAGCACGCCCCACAGCTCCTTGCGCAGGGAGTAGTCCAGCTCCCGTTCCCATTTGCGGCGCAGGAAGTCCCTGATCGCGTCGCGGCCGGTCACGAACTCGTCGCGGTTGCGCCACACCGAGTCCTCCGTGTACGCGAGCGCGACGCGGTCGGGGTCGCAGGTGTTCCAGGCGTCCTCGGCGGCCTGCACTTTGACGCGCGCGGTCTCCTCGGTGAACGGCGGGACAGGCGGACGTGACATGGTCGTCTCCTCAGTATCGATCACGTGGTTCCACCGGTGCCTTCCCACCGGGGAGACGACGCAAGCTCACAGCGGGAGCAGCTTGTCGAGCGTGATCGGCAGGTCGGTGACGCGTTTGCCGGTGGCGTGGCGCACGGCGTTGGCCACGGCCGCGCCCACGCCCGTGATGCCGACCTCGCCCACCCCGATCAGCCCGAGCGGCATCGTCGGGTCCGGCTCGTCCAGGCAGTGCACGTCGATGCGCGGGACGTCGGCGTGCACGGGCACGTGGTACTCGGCCAGGCTCGCGTTGACGATCCGCCCGGTGCGCGGATCGACCAGCGTCTCCTCCGACAGCGCCAGGCCGATACCCATCACGATGCCCCCGCGCAGCTGGCTGGCCACCGTCTTCTCGTTGATCACGGTGCCGACGTCGAACACGCCCGTCCAGCGCGAGACCCGTACCTCGCCGGTGTCGCGATCCACCCGCACCTCGCAGAAGTGCGCCCCGGACGCGGCCTTCACCCACCGGCTGCGGTCGCGCACGGTCTTCGCCATGAACCTCAGCATGCCGCCCCCGGCCGCGGCCTCCAGGTGGTCGCGGCCCGCACGGGTCAGGATCGCCGCGTACGTCTCGCCCCTGGACCCCTGGTAGAGCCCGCCGTCGCGGGCCTGCGGATCGCGCACGCCGCGCAACGGGGAGTCCGGCGACTTGCGCGCCAGGTCGAGCGCGGAACGCCGCAGCTTGCGGCAGGCCTCCAGCACGCTGGCCGCCGCGCTCGCCGTCTGCCCGGAACCGCCCGCCATCGGGCCCGCGGGGAGCTCGGAGTCGCCGATCTCGACGCGTACCGACTCCAGCGGCACCCCCAGCTCGTCCGCGGCGATCTGCGCCTGCACGGTCGCCGCGCCCACGCCGATCTCGTGCAGGCCGCACCGCACCACGACCCCGCCGTCCGCGCCCAGCCGTACGGTGACGCTCGCCGGGAGCTGGAACGCCGGGTGGTACGCCGACGCCACCCCCATGCCGACCAGCCACCGCCCGTCGCGCATCGAGCCGGGCCGCGGATCGCGCTCACGCCACCCGAACCGCTCCGCCCCCACCTCGTACGCCTCGCGCAACATCCGGTGCGCGAACCGTTTGCCGTCCATCGGGTTACGCGCCGGCTCGTTCAGCATCCGCAGCTCGATCGGATCCATGCCCAGCTCGCAGGCCAGCTCGTCCACGGCCGATTCCAGGGCATAGGTGCCGATGGACTCGCCCGGGGCCCGCATGAACGTGTTGGAGATCAGGTCGAGCTGGACGAGGCTCTGGCGCAGGCGGATGTTCGGGGAGTCGTACAGGTGCCGGGAGGCCGAGGTGATCTGCTCGCCGCCGCCGCCGACCCGGCCCGTCCTGGCGACGCTGGTGTGGATCAGCGCGGTCAGCTTCCCGCCGGAGTCCGCGCCCAGCGCGACCCGCTGAGTGCTCGGGGTCCGGCCGCCGACCGTGTGGTAGACGCCCGCCCGGGTGAGCGCCAGCCGTACCGGGCGCTTGGTGGCCCGGGCGGCCAGCACGGCGAGCAGCGTGCCCGCCCACACCGAGCCCTTGCCGCCGAACCCGCCGCCCACGTAAGGGGACAGCACGTGGATGTTCCGCTCGGGAACGCCGAACCGCTGCGCGAGATGGCTGCGCAGCCACGTGATGCTCTGTGTGCTCTCGTGCAGGGTCAGGCGGTCGCCGTCCCACACGGCGGTCGTCGCGTGCGGCTCGATCGCGTTGTGGTTGTGCGGCGGCGTGGTGAAGCGCAGATCCACCGAGACCGCCGCGGCCGCCAGCGCCGCCTCCGCGTCCCCCTTGTCCGCCGCCGCCGGCATCAGCGCGTTGCCCTTCTGCGGGGTGGCGTTCGGCTCCTCGGCCGCGAAGTCCACCACGGCGGGCAGCTCCTCGTACGTGATCCGCACCAGGCCCGCCGCGTGCCGCGCGGCCTCGGGCGACTCGGCCACCACGACCGCCACGGGCTGGCCGTTCCAGTGCACCTCGTCCGTGGCCAGGTAGTTGACCGACGTCCCGATGACCATCGTGCTGAGGTTCAGCAGGCTCCGGGAGGGCGGGGGCTTCATCGCGGGGGCGTTCTCGTGGGTGAGGACCTCGATCACGCCCTTCGCCGCGCGGGCCGCGTCCGCGTCGACGGCGGTGATGCGGCCGCGGGCGATCGTGGAGTGCACGAGGGCGGCGTGGGCGAGGTCCGGATAGTCGTGCTCCGCCGCGAAACGGGCCCGGCCGGTGGTCTTGTCCCGGCCGTCGAGCCGGTCGACGGGGCGGCCGACGTACTTGATGCTCATGCCGGCTCCCTCAGCGTCTCGATGCTCATGCCGGCTCCCTCAGCGTCTCGATGCTCATGCCGGCCCCCTCAACGTCTTGATGCTCATGCCAGCTCCCTCAGCGTCGCCACGATCGTGGCCCTGGCCAGGTCCACCTTGAACGCGTTGCCCGGCTGGACCGTCGCGGGCGCCAGCTCGGCGTCGGCCGCGCGGCCGAACGCCTCCTCGGTCGCCGGGCCGCCGACCAGGACGTGCTCCGCCTCGAAGGCCCGCCACGGCTTGGTCGCGACGCCGCCCAGCGCCAGGCGGGCCGCCGTCACGGTCCCGTCGCGCACCTCCAGCGCCGCCGCCACCGAGACCAGGGCGAACGCGTACGACGCCCGGTCCCGCACCTTGCGGTAACGGGAGTTGGCCGCGACCGGCGCGGGCGGCAGTTCGACCGCCGTGATCAGCTCGTCTTCGGCCAGCGCGTTCTCGACCTGCGGCGTGTCGCCCGGCAGCAGGTGGAAGTCGGCCAGGGAGATCCGCCGCGTGCCGCGCACGCTCCGCACCTCGACCGTGGCGTCCAGAGCGGCCAGCGCCACGCACATGTCGGACGGATGCGTGGCGATGCAGCTCTCGCTCACGCCCAGGACCGCGTGCCCGCGGGTGAACCCGCCGAGCGCGTCGCAGCCGCTGCCCGGCTCGCGCTTGTTGCAGGCGTGCGCCTGGTCGTAGAAGTAGTTGCAGCGGGTACGTTGCAGCAGGTTGCCGCCGACGGTGGCCATGTTGCGCAGCTGGGGGGAGGCGCCGGCGAGCACGGCCTGCGACAGGACCGGGTAGCGGGCGCGGACGCGGCGGTCGGCGGCGAGCGCGCTGTTGCGTACCAGCGCGCCGATCCGCAGGCCGCCGCCGGGCAGCTCGTCCACCTCGTCGAGCGGCAGGCCGGTGAGGTCGACCAGCGTTTCGGGATGTTCGATGCCCTCGCGCATGAGGTCGACCAGATTCGTCCCTCCGCCCAGGAACTTGACGGCGGGGCCGGCCGCTTGCAGGGCCTCGTCGATGTCGAGCGGCTTCACGTACGTGAACGGCTTCATGGCGCCTCCTGCGCGGCGACGTCCTTGATGGCGTCGAGGATGCCGTTGTAGGCGCCGCACCGGCACAGATTCCCGCTCATGCGCTCCCTGATCTCGTCATCGGTCAGCTCGATGCGCTCTGTCGTGGGGGTGACGGCACTGGGCATGCCGGCGGCGTGCTCGGTCAGCATGGCGACCGCCGAGCAGATCTGGCCCGAGGTGCAGTAACCGCACTGGAACCCGTCATGGCGCACGAACGCCTCCTGCATCGGGTGCGTGCCGTCCTCGCCCTTCGCGATCCCCTCGATCGTGGTGATCTCTTTGTCCGCGTACTGCACGGCCAGGGCCAGGCAGGCGTTGATCCGCACCCCGTCCGCGAGAACCGTGCACGCGCCGCACGCACCCTGGTCGCAGCCCTTCTTCGGGCCGGTCAGCCCGAGGTGGTCGCGCAGCGCGTCGAGCAGGCTGACCCACGGCTCGATGTCGAGGGTCCGGGTGACGCCGTTCACCCGCATTCGTAGCTCTGTCACACGTTTCTCCCCTCCGTAGGATGCCGACGCTAACAGAACGGTGTTTCCTTAACAAGAGAACGTCGTCCTCTAAAGTCTGGTCACCTATGCTGGAGCGCGACATGAAGCGGGGATTCGTCCGGGCCAGGCGGCCGGAGCACAAGCAGCAGCGGCGCGAGGAGATCCTCGCGGCCGCCCGCGACCTCGCCATGGCCTCGGGGGTTCGGAACGTCAGCCTGGGGGCGGTCGCGGAGGCCGTCGGGCTGGCGAAGTCCAACATCATGCGCTATTTCGGGACTCGCGAGGAGATCTACCTCATCCTGGCCGCCGACGAGTGGCACCAGTGGGCGGCGGCCGTAACCGCCCGCCTCGATGCCGCGCCGATCGATGCCGCGGCGACCGTCACCACCGGTCTCGGAGCGTCGCCGGACCATGCCGCGGCGACCGTCACCACCCGCTTTGAAGCGTCGCCGGACGATGCCGCGGCGGCCGTCACCACCCGCCTCGAAGCGTCATCGGACTATGTCGTGGCGGCCCTCGCGGAAACGCTCGCGGACCGTCCGCTCCTGTGCGACATCCTCAGCCAGACCGCGACGACCCTGGAACACAACGTCTCCATCGAGGCGGCCCGCACGTTCAAACGCGCCATCCTGGCCGTCATCGCCGACCTGGGCTCACAGGTCGCCCGGACCACGGGCTTGACGGCCGGCGAAGGGACGGAACTGGTCTCGGTCGCCACCGCCTTCGCCGGGATCCTCTATCCCATCGCGCACCCCTCGCCCACGTTGGCCGAGCTGTACGCCCAGGACCCCGTCATTGCCGCGACCTGCCCTGACTTCCTCCCCACCCTCACCCGCGCCCTCAAGGCCCTCGCCGCAGGGCTGCCCACGCTCAGAGAGGACTGAGCCCGCGGATGGTGACGGTCGGCGTCGATCTCGCCGCGGAGGCGGTGCGAACCGCGGTGGCCTGGCTCGACTGGTCGACCGGACGCGCGCGGCTCGTCAGGGTGGTCGCCGGGGCGGACGACGCCCTGATCGTCGAGGCGGTCATGTCCGCGGACAAGGCGGGGATCGACTGCCCGCTCGGCTGGCCCGACCTGTTCGTCGACTTCGTCACCGCCCACCGCACCGGTCACGTCCAGGTGCCGCCGGACCTGGCAGGCCGGGCCTGGCGCCGCGACCTGGCGCTACGGGTCACCGACCAGGTCGTACACCAGCAGACCGGCCTGACCCCGCTGAGCGTGTCGGCCGACCGCATCGCGCACGCCACCATGCGCTGCGCCGCCCTCCTGGCCGAGCTCGCCCGCCGAGACCACCCGGTCGACCGCCGCGGCACCGGCGCCGTCGTGGAGGTCTATCCCGCAGCCTGCCTGAAGCAGTGGAGCCTGCCCCACCGCGGCTACAAGCGCACCGCGAACCTCACCGCGCTGGGCCACCTAGTGGACCGGCTCCAGGAGGCGGCGCCATGGCTGGACCTAGGCGACCACGAGCCCCTCTGCCGGGCCTCGGACCACGTCACCGACGCCGTCGTGTCGTCCCTCGCCGCCCGCGCCGCCGCCCTCGGCCTGGTCACCGTACCGACGGGGGAGCAGGCGAGCGCGGCGACCACCGAGGGCTGGATCGCCCTGCCCACCACACCCCTGGACCGCCTCGTCGCAGACGGGTGAGGAACGCCTCACGCCCGGCGGTGACCATGTTGAAGTAACGACGGCAGAGGTTCGTCTCCCGAGCGCGTACCTCGGTTCTTTGCTTGAGCGCCCGCGACTACCACGAATCAGTCTCGTCCGTGGGCACCGTCCGCTTCGGGAGCAGTGGGTCGTAGGTCGTTCCAGTGGTAGGCGCAGTTTTCTGGGGGAGAGCCCTCGAAGGTGTGAAGAGGGTCGACTTCCAGGTCACACAGCTGCTGATCTTGTGAGAGTGCGTGGTGGGCCAGGGCCTTGTTCATCGCGCTCGTCACGTCGGCGGCCTCCACGACCCAGGTGTAAGGCGCCTCGCCGTCGAACCGTTCCGTGCCGGCGATGGTCACAGTGAAGGTCTTCATGTCCTCTGGCTCCTTGTGTCCCTCGGTGTCCGACAGCGTGTGGGAGCGAGGTCAGCTTGGCGGTATGACAGACGCTTGGCAGAGGTGAGGTGACGTGGCGCCCCCTCGGGCACCAACACGACCAGGGGCGCGCCCAGGCTCCCCTGATTGCCGCGATCGGACCGCCTGGCCCTCGACTCATCGCCATGCTCCCAGCGACACGGGAGCGACTGAGCCCGCACCGGCTCGCACTGCCCGGTTTTGGCGCCGTGGGAGGCCGTTACTGTCTGGCCGCCAGGTAGACGGCATGGCATGATCGGCCGGTGGCGTATATCAGGACATTTGGCGAGATCCCAGGCCACCCCGAGGGTGCCACGTACCAAACCCGTGACGAGGTACGCGTCGCTGGCCTACATGCGCATAACCAAGCTGGTATCTCGGGAACAGCCCGCGATGGTGCCGATGCGATCGTGCTCAACGGGGGATACCCGGATGATCGCGATGAGGGCGATGTGATCATCTATACCGGCCAAGGCGGCCAGAACCAGCGCAAGGAGCAGATAGCCGATCAGCGCTATGAAAAAGGCAACGCCGCGCTCGTCCGGAGCCAACTCGAAGGTTTCCCTGTCCGAGTCATCCGAGGGTACGAGGAAGACTCGGAGCACGCACCTGCCGAAGGATACCGATACGACGGCTTGTACCGGGTGGTACGGCACTGGTTCAAGAGGCGTGCCGATGGGTTCCGCGTGCTTCAGTTTCGGATGATAAAAATCGGTAGCATGTACGATATTCAAGAGGTTGATGACCTCGAGTCGGAGGATCAAGCTCAGGCGCTACCGCCGGCGACCGCTGGCCCACCGAGTCGGATCGAGTCGATCGTCAACCGCTTGGCTCGCAAAGCGAGAGTCGTACAAAACATCAAAACCTGGTACCAGAACTGCTGCCAAATCTGCCGCGAAACCGTACATCTCCCTGCTGGGCCGGCCAGCGAAGTGGCTCACATTCAAGGCTTGGGGATACCACATAATGGCCCAGACCACGAGTCAAACGCCCTCTGTCTGTGCCCTAATGATCATCTTCGGTTCGACAATGGCGCTCTCTATCTGACCGATGATCTTAAGATCGTCAATGCAATGACAGGCGCAATCATCGGCCCGCTGCATATCCATGAGCGTCATGCGATCGGCATCGAGTACGTCCGCCAGCACCGTAGCTATTGGTCACAGGAGTTGTAGAGGGATCCATTAGGTCCTTGGGCGAAATGAATTTACTCGGATCGTTGTCCGCGTGAGACCGAGGACCTCCAAAAGGCGTTTGGCATCGGAGACGAGATGGCTGGTCTTCGTGACATACGCTCGCGCGATCCATCCCGAACGGTTCGCCAGCGGAGCGGGCCGGCTGCGAGACGGGTCGGGTCGTATTCCAGGGGCCGCAGATGCACTGTCCACCCGCCTGCCGGGTCTGGGCATGGCGGAAATCGTTTTGTGATTGGGTTCGGGACGGCTCCGGCCGGTTGTTCGCCGCTCCCTGTTACTCGCCCGTTTCACCTGCGGAAACAGGATGGAACTCTCTCATGGGATGGTTCGCTTATCGGCAAACCTCTCTTGGCCGAGGACTGACACCGTCACGCCCGTAGAACGGTGACCTGTCGCCCCGCCGGGGTGCGGTCCTGGTCGAACCGGACGCGGTCCTCCATCGGTGATGCTTCAGGCCGGCGATCGAAGATCACCAGATAACCGGTGTCGAGATCAAGCCGGTCCAGATAGCGGTCGAGCTGTGCGAGCCCTTCGTCCGTCGGATCCCGCTGACCGGGCCGCCACACCTTGAGTTCCATGGCCTCCCGCTGCACCTGCCCCTCGCCGTACGGCCAGCGCAGGTAGACGTCCAGCCGACCGGTGCCGGCCGCGTACTCCCGGTCGAGGAAGCCGCCGCCGTTGACGATCCGGTGCAGGTAGGCCATGAGGATGATCTGGCATGCGGCCTCGTGGTAGGCGGCCCCCCGGACCAGGGTCTCGCCGTGCTGCTTCCAGAAGGCGGTGAACTCACGCAGCAGCTTGAGCACGTCCAGACGGCCGTCGGGGAAGACGAAAGACCGCGAATCGGCCTGGATGACGGCTTCCACAGCGCTACCCAGCACGCGCAGGATGACCTCGCGGTAAATGGGGTTGGCGATGTTGAGCGAGGAGCCTTGGGCTACCAAGCCGAGGTCACGTACATAAGAGAAGTCGTCCTCGAAGATTTCGTCGACGCGGACCAGCATGCCTGCGAGCACCGGTTCGAGCACTCGCTTGACCCGGGGTTCGTGCAGCTTGGCGACGAGAGAGTCCAGGTGGGTGGCGCGGGCGCGAATGAGTTGCTCTTTGGCCTGCTCCATGTGCCCAGCAGTGATCGGCTCCGCTGGAGGAACCCGCATTTTGCGGGTGACCTGATAAGCCAGTGCGTTGATCAGCCACGGTTGTCCGCGGGTGAATTCGAAGGCCGCGGTGAGGGCTTCCTTGGTGAACTCCTGCCCGGTGTGGGCGGTGTGCTGGCCGTACAGCTCCCTGATGTCCTCCGGGGTGAAGTCGGACAGGCGGAACGACTCGACCGCGATGTTGAAGGGGCTGATCGCGCCGAGCCGGGTGGGGTCGCCGCCTGAGGCGATCTTGTAGTCCCGCACGTCCCTCAGCCCGCACAACACCACGGAGTTGGGGAACGGAATGCCTTCGGGGCGACTGTTGTGGCCGTTGCGTAGTTGCCGAAGGACCGACATCAGGGTCCTCCCGCTCAGCGAGTCGATCTCGTCGATGAGCAACACGAGCGGGAGCTCGCACTGGGCTGCCCATGCCCGGAGGGCGGCGCCCAGCCGTGCACCCGGGGCTGCTTCGGGCCAGGGGTCAGGTGCCGAGTCGGTCTTCGACCGGAACTCATCCAGCAGGATCAACTCCGCGGCCTCGTAGTCGTCTCCCGCCACGGAGGCCGCCTCGCAGGAGATCGTCACCGCCACGGCAGCGCCTTCTTCGGTGAGCTCACGCTGCAGGGAATGCAGCACGGTCGTCTTGCCCGACTGGCGCGGAGCGTGGATCACGAAGTAGCGATCCAGGTCGATCAACTCGCGCGCCTCCGGCAGTCGGGGCTGCGACGGCAGCACGTAGTGGAGCCGGGGGTCGCAGGGTCCGGTGGTGTTGAAGTACCTGGGCCTGGTCACCGTCACAGTGTGCCATCGAACGGTGACAGATTCGGCCGGTTTGGCTTGCGCGCCAGATCTCACGCTGCCCGCCCCATTGCCCGCCCTCATGCGCCGTGCCGGACCATGACGCCGCGTTGACGGCGGTGGGCGATGCTGCTCCGAGCGCATCAGTGTCTGGGGGCGGACCCAGGGACAGTTGTCCCGCAGGAGAAGCACGTCTTCGCTGACATTTGGTGTCAGTGATGATGCGGAGACTGTGTGCATGCCCGTTCAGATCCCCCATCGCACGACCATGCGGCTGCTGATCGCCGCGGCCTTCACCACCGCGCTCGGCAACAACGTCCAGCTCATCACCGGGGCGCTGCTGCTGGCCCGGGAGCAGCAGACCATGATGGCCGTGGGCTGGTTGTTCATCGCCGTCGCGCTGCCGCAGGCCGTCCTGTCTCCGTACCTGGGACGACTCGCGGACCGCCTGGATCGCCGCCTCCTGTGGATCGCCTGTGACACGGTGAGCGCGATCGTGGCCCTCGGCCTGCCGCTGTGGCTGGCCGCGGGTGGTGCGGCCGAGGCCGGCATCTATGCCGCGAACTTCGCGCTCGCCCTGGTCAGCGCGATCTTCGTGCCGGCTAGCGCGGCGCTGATCAAGGAGCGGGTCCCCGGCGGCACTGTCCTGCGCCGGTTCAACGGCCGCTACGAGATGGCCACCCAGGCCGGGATGCTGCTGTCCGCCACCGTCGGAGGGCTCGCCGTCCAGATCTTCGGCGCCGTTCCCCTGCTCGTCTTCAACGCGGCCACGTTCGCCGTTTCCGCTCTTTGCGTGACCGCCATCGGCCGTACCCGGGTCGTGGGCGGGCCCGCCGACGAGCCGGTGGAGGCCGCGGGCCCGGATCGGCCGCCGCTTCCAATGGGCAGCCTGATCCTTCTGTACGCGCAGGGCAGTGTCGTGGTCACCGTCTTCAACGCCCTCCTGCCGATGTATGTCCTGGTCGAGCTCAATCGTGGCGCGGGGACCTTCGGGGCCATCGACGCCCTGGGCAGCCTCGGCTTCCTCGCCGCCGCCGCCGGATACCGGCTGTTCGCCCAGCGGTACTCCGATCTGCGCATCGCCGTGGCGGGCTTCTTCGCGTGCAGCCTGCTCATCGTCACTCAGGGGCAACTGGGCGTCGCCGGACTGGCCGTGCTGGTCCCCATGGGCGCGTTCGTCTTCGGCCAGGCGAGGATCTCCTCGCGGAATCTGCTGATGGCCCGGGCCGGTCGTACGGACACAGGCCGGGTCTTCGGTCTCGCCAACGGCGGCGGGCTCGCCGCGACCATCGTCGTCATGCTGCTCGTGGCCACCGTCACTGATCACACCAGCGCGGGGGCCGGTTTCGCCACCCTCGGGGCTTTCGCGCTCCTGTCGACGATCTGGGCGCTGGTGCTCCAGCGACGTGCTGCCAGGGGTACGCGATCCGGACTCCCGAGCGCCAGGAAATCACTCCGAAACGGAGCTGTGCTATGACCATCCGGACGAACGTACGTGGATGGAGGACCGCACGTGGACGACCCGCTCGGTAATTTCGCGAACATCGACGCCGAGGCGTTCCTGCGGGATTCCGAGAAACGGGTGGCCGACTTCGCCGCGGCGCAGGAAGGGGTCGCGGCGGCGGTCGGGCGGGCGGCGGCCGCCGACGGTCTCATCGCGGTCGAGTGCACCGCGCAGGGCGGGGTGAGCCGGCTGGACATCGATCCGAGGGCGAAGCGGATGAGCGTGCACGAGATGTCCGCGGCGATCCTCGCGGCCATCCGCGACGCCGACGCCGACCTCCAGCGCCAGTTGTCCGCGATCATGGCGGGCGCGTTCGGCGGAGGACTGGACCGCGCCCTGGGCGACCCGGACACCGCCCGGGCGAAGGTCGCGGAGGCGCAGCAGGCCTTCGACCGGATGATGGGTGACGCGATGGGTGAGCTGGATCGGATGCGGAGGAAGCTCGGCTACTGAGCGTCCTGGCCGGCCTCAGGCTTCCTGGGAGCGCCCCGCCGCGTACTGCGGCTTGAGGCCGTCCGTGAGGGTGCGCTCGGTCATCCAGGCGGCCCCGTACTTCAGGGCCAGGCCGAGCACGGTCCTGAGGGTGAAGTTGCGCAGCTCGATGACCCGCTTCTCGGCGGTCATCGCCTGCGACAGCGCCTCCCACGCGTAGTACACCCTTCCCGGACCGGCGAGCAGGGCCTTGGCCAGGGTGACCATGGCCAGGCTCGCGATGCCCACGTGGAGGTAGATGTACAGCGTCCAGAGGTTGGCCAGCACCCTGAGCATCCACGAGAGGCTGTGGGCGGAGTCGGCCGCGGTGTCGGACTCCATGGCGTAGCCGGCGACTCTCTGCCCGTAGAGCTCCCGCTCCGGCGCCTGCCAGCTGGCCTGGGACACGCTGTCGTGCTGGTCCCGCGCCGTCGCGCCCGCCGCGTACACACCGTCTCCGAAGGCGCTCCAGCCGTCCGCGGCCCTGTGCATCACCTGCGGGTCGGACGGGACCGACAGCCCGTACGAGACCACCACCCGCTCGAACACGGGAAAGATCACGGCGGCGAACGCGTACATGCCGAGCGTGGAGTACTGCATCCGCTTGAGGTCGCCGCCCTCGTCACCCGGCTGGAACGGGTCGGGGGTCCCGCCGGGGACGGGGATCTTAAAGCCGCCGGACATTGGCCTCGTTCCTGTTCTCCACGGTCTGGATGTTGCCGGCGACCGTGTGCAGCCGGTCCCGATGGTCGTGCAGAGCTTCGATCGTGTTGAGGACCGTGCTCTCCGCGTAACCGACGATCTTGTCGTGTTCGCTGGTCAGGGGCCATCCGAGCACTCCCATGGCCCACGGTCCCATGCGCATGTTCGAGGGGAAGTCGCTGACCTCGGCCAGGTGCGACACGGGGGAGGTGCCCGCGACGTCGTCGACGAGAGCGTCGCCCAGCGCTCTGATCGCTGACAGCCGGTGGATACGTGATGCGTCGTCTTGGCTCAAAATTACTCCAAGTACGTGATCCATTACTTGGCTGGACATACTAGCCGGAACCTGGCTGGTGCTGTCCGGGCCTGGCCGGTGCGTGGACCGATTTCGGACGAGTCCGTCCGGGCCTCTGTTGGACACCTGACCGGGGTGGCTTTCCTGAGCCTGACGCCCCGCCGCGCAGCGATCCAGGGCGGTCGACCAACCAGAACAGGAGCCCGAACCATGCCAGTCCACATCAAGAAGCCGTCCCCGGTCGCCCTGCTGACCGTCCTCGCGGCCGTCAGCGCCACGCTGCTCACCGCGACCCCGGCGACCGCCGGCGTCCCCGAGCGCAGCCACCTGGCATCTGCCTGCGGCCTGTACCGGGACGGCGACGCGGCCATGTACAAGAACTGCACCGGCGCCGGCGAGAACATCTTCGTGACCTACCTGCTGGGCGGGAACACCTATTTCTGCGTGGCACCGGGAGAGTCGAAGTACGTCGGCAGGTGGAGCAACGTGTTCAGGGTGTACAACCGGGGCGGCTGCTGACCCCTCAAATGAGCATGGGGCCACGGGACGGCCGGCCCGTGGCCCCGTGTGGTGAGCTCTGTCGCCTGCTCAGAAGGAATGTCGCCCGCTGCAATGCCTTCAGGCCCGCAGAACGGTGACCTGCCGCCCCACCGGGGTGCGGTCCTGGTCGAACCGGACGCGGTCCTCCATCGGTGATGCTTCAGGCCGGCGATCGAAGATCACCAGATAACCGGTGTCGAGATCAAGCCGGTCCAGATAGCGGTCGAGCTGCGTGAGCCCCTCGTCCACCGGATCCCGCTGACCGGGCCGCCACACCTTGAGTTCCATGGCCTCCCGCTGCACCTGCCCCTCGCCGTACGGCCAGCGCAGGTAGACGTCCAGTCGCCCGGTGCCCGCGGCGTACTCCCTGTCGAGGAAGCCGCCGCCGTTGACGATCCGGTGCAGGTAGGCCATGAGGATGATCTGGCATGCGGCCTCGTGGTAGGCGGCGCCCCGGACCAGGGTCTCGCCGTGCTGCTTCCAGAAGGCGGTGAACTCACGCAGCAGCTTGAGCACGTCCAGACGGCCGTCGGGGAAGACGAAAGACCGCGAATCTTCCCGGATGATGGCTTCCGCACCGCTACCCAGCACGCGCAGGATGACCTCGCGGTAAATGGGGTTGGCGATTTCGAGCACTTTTCCCAGGGCCGCCAGGCCGAGGTCACGCACGTAGGAGAAGTCGTCCTCGAAGCTTTCGTCGTGGTCGACCGGCGTGCCTGCGAGCATCGGTTCGAGCACTCGCTTGACTCGGGGTTCGTGCAGCTTGGCAACAAGAGAGTCCAGGTGGGTGGCGCGGTCACGGATGAGTCGCTCTTTGGCCTGCTCCATGTGCCCGGCAGTGATCGGCTCCTCTGGGGGGACCCGCATCTCCCAGGTGATCTCCCAAGCCAGCGCGTTGATCAGCCAGGGTTGTCCGCGGGTGAATTCGAAGGCCGCTGCGATGGCTTCCTTGGTGAACTCCTGCCCGGTCTCAGCGGTGTGCTGGCCGTACAGCTCCCTGATGTCCTCCGGGGTGAAGTCGCCCAGGCGAAGCGATCTGACCGCGATGTTGAAGGGGCTGATCGCGCCGAGTCGGGCGGGGTCGCCGCCTGAGGCGATCTTGTAGTCCCGTACGTCTCTCAGTCCGCACAACACCACGGAGTTGGGGAAAGGAACGCCTTTGGGGCGATTGTTGTGACCGCGGCGTAGTTGCCGCAGGACCGCGATCAGGCTCTCCCCGTACAGCGCGTCGATCTCGTCGATGAGCAACACGAGCGGGAGCTCGCACTGGGCTGCCCACGCCCGGAGGGCGGCACCCAGCCGTTTGCCCGGAGGGGCCTCAGGCCAGGGGTTGGGCGCCGAATTGGTGCTCCACCGGAGTTCGTCCAGCAGGATCAACTCCGCGGCCTCGTAGTCGTCGCCCGCCACGGAGGCCTCCTCGCAGGAGATCGTCACCGCCACGGCGGCGCCTTCCTTGGTGAGCTCATGCTCCAGGGAATGCAGCACGGTCGTCTTGCCCGACTGACGCGGAGCGTGGATCACGAAGAAGCGATCCAGGTCGATCAACTGGCGCGCCTGCGGCAACCGGGGCTGCGACGGCAGCACGTAGTGGAGCCGGGGGTCGCACGGTCCGGTGGTGTTGAAGTACCTGGCTTTGGCCACCGTCACAGTGTGCCATCGAACGGTGACAGATTCGATCGGATCGACGCACGAGCCGAATCTCACGCTGCCCGCCCGATTGCCCATCCTCGTGCACCATTTCCCTCATCTCGCGTGGCGGCAGATCGTCGAGGAACTCAGACCACGGTCCGAGCACGCACAGCGGGCCGATGGACCATCATGGAGGGTCATCGGCCCGTGCGGCTTCGAGCCTCCGGGGCAGCCGGGACCACCATGGGGAATCATGCGGACCTTTTTCGAGCCGGACCGGGAAGAGGAGTTCGAGGCGGCCAAGGACCTGCTGATCCGCCGCTGCCTGGACTGGGCCGACGACTGCGGACTGGCCTCCGACGACCTGGTGCTGACGGCGGCCTTGGACTCCCGCCATCGCAGCAGAGACGGACGGCTCGCTTCTGGGATGCCGCGCAGGTGCGCCGGTTCCTGCTGGAGTGGATCCCCCGGTACGTCGCCGCACCCCGGGAGGACCTCGACGCCGCCCCGGAAACCCTGATCACGCTGCTGCGTTACCTCGACGCGACCGGCATCCGCGACCCGCGCGGCGCCACGACGGCCGAGTTGGAGAAGGCCGTGGCCGAGGCCGTGAAGGAGTATCCGGCGGCCTTGGCGGACCCGTACCGCCAAGGGCTGGCGAGGTTCTGGGCGCAGGTGGCCATCGACAACGGTGTCAACCCGAGCGACCACAAGGCCCTGACGAAGTTCCAGCGCGATGTCGACGCGGGGCGGGTGGCGTACGACGCGGACGCGCTCGACAAGGTGGCGGAGGCACGCTTCTTCGGACGCGGGCCCGACGAGGAGCGGGCGTTCCCCCAGCCGCCCATCGTCCTGCCGCCCGCGCCGGAGATCGCCGCCGCCGCGGCGCGAAGCGAGACCGTACGGAGGCTGGCGGCGCTGGCCGACTGGGTCGGAACGGAGGGCCGACCGCTGACCAGCGCGGGAAACCTTCGCGTGGCCGACGCCCGCGAGCTGGCCGAGCTCCTCGGCACCGGCTTTCGAGGTCTTCCTCGGCCTCGGCCCGGTGATCGGCGCCTCCGCCTCGGGGTGGGACGTCCGGCCGCCGCCGGCGAGGGTCTTCGACGAGGTGATGGCGGACGTACTGAACAGCGTGTACGGCCTCTCGGACGGGGTCCCCGTGGCCCGCCTCCAGGAGACGGTCTGGCTGGCCTGCCGCGAATACCTGATGCTGGACGATGGGCCGCAGAACCCGCAGCGGCGGAAGGTCGACGACGACCTGGTCGCGGCGCTGGAGACCCTGGCCGAGCTCGGCGCGGTGGAGCTGAGCCATGGCGTCGCCGACGCCTTCTACCTCAGCGACCTGGGCGATGACGACGAAGAGCAACCCTTGCCGCCCGAAGCGCGGGCCCGGCTGCGTGCCGTGCTCACCGAGCCGGGCCTGCTCGTGAGCCTGACCCCGCTCGGCCTGCGGGGTGTGCGCGAGCGGATGCTCGCCGAGGGCCGGGACGCGCCGCTGGTGGGAGAGCTGGCGGAGGCCGCGCCTGGTGAGCTGCTCGGCGTGCTCGCGGAGCACTACCCGCCGGAGGAGGCCGCGACGGAGCTGGCGGGCTGGCTCGCGGCACACGGCGGGGACGTCGAGCCGTTGCTGGACGCCATACGGGCCTGCCCGTTCCGTACCCGCGCGTCCGTCATGCTGAGCACGCTGGTGGAGGCTCGTCCCGACGGCCGGTCGCTCCTCGCGCGTCTGCGCGGGGACCGCGTGCTCGGCCCCATCGCCGTCACCCTGCTGCACGACGTCGGAGCGGTGGGACCCGACGACCTGTCCTCCTCCGAGCAACTCCTGCTCATGACCGAAGGCCTGCTCAACCTGCTGGAGCTGGCCGGTCCGGAGGAGGTCGTGACGCAGCTCGGTCAGATGGCCGGCAGGGAGGCGCCACAGATCATCGAGGCGGTGGCGCAATCCGGTCATCCCGCCATGATCGGCATGGACGAGCTGCGCAGGCTGGTGGCCGAGCCGTTGCGTGCCCGTTCCCACACGCTTCGCTTCGTCGAGGGACCCCGGCCGGGGGCGCGCGGCCGCCGTTCCGGTCACGGCAAGAAACGCAGGCGCTGACCTGCCCCGGGTGTTTTGTACTCGTGGCGTGGTTCAGACGGTACGGGTGAGCACGGCGGTGCGGATGCCGCGGCGCAGGAGAGCGGGCAGGCACAGGATCGTGCCGAGCGCGCCGATCCACACCGTCGACTCCAGCCCGGCGAGTGCCGTGGCCGCGGAGGCGAGCAGGGCGCCGAGCGCGACCGCGCCCCACAACTGGAACCGCTGCACGGCGGACACCCGGCCGAGGAGTTCGGGCGGGGTCTGGGTCTGGCGGAGGGTCAGCGAGATGGGGCTGAACGCGCCCTCGCCCACGCAGTGCACGATGCTGCCGATGACCAGGCCGGCGGCTCCCAGGCTGCCGTGCGCCGCCCCCAGCGCGGGCATGGCCACGATGCCCAGCACCGACACGGTGGCGGCGAGCATGAGCGCGCGCGGACTGCCCAGACGCCTGATGAGGAAGGCCGAGGCGAGGTTGCCGATCGGGTAGCCGGCCGCGGCGGCGCCCACCACGATCCCGATCCACTGCGGCGACAGTCCCAGGACGTTGCGGCAGTACAGGACCAGGCTGGTCTCGACCATGGAGAGGAACAGCACGTAAACGGTGCCGCAGGCGAGGACCGGCTCCAGAACCGGATGCCCGAGCGCGAACCTGAGCCCGGCCGCCACGTCGCGCCGTACCCAGCCCCGCTCCCGCACGGTGACGGCGGGCGGCGCCTCGCGGTGCCGGATCGCGACCAGCGCCACGAGCGAGGCGGCGAAACTGACGGTGTTGGCCAGGAGCGCGCCGGGCACGCCGAGCAGCCCGATGACCGGCCCCGCGGCCATCGGCCCGACCGCCTTCGCGGTCGACTCCGACAGCGCCAGGCGGGTGTTGCCGGTGTGCAGCTCGCCAGGGTCGGGGAAGAGCCCGGGCAGGTACGAGGTGTAGGCGACCTGGAAGAACACCACCGCGCAACCGCTCACCAGCACCAGCGCGAACAACAGGGGGAAACTGAGCACGCCGGTGACCGCCGTCACCCAGATCGCGCCGAACGCGACCACCTGGACGCCGTCGCAGACGAGCATGACGGTACGGCGGGGCAACCGGTCCACGATGGCGCCGGCCGGCAGGCCGAGCGGCAGGAAGGGCAGGAACATGGCGAACGGCAGCAACGCGGCCTGAGCCGGCGTCGCGCCCAGCACCGTCACCGCGAGCAGCGGCAGCGCCAGCGTCATGAACTGGTCCCCGAACAGCGACAACGACTGCCCCGCCCACAGCAGCCCGAAGCTCCGGCGGGCCGTACGCCCGGACGTCTCCGTCATGACGGTCATGCCTGCCACCAGAAGTCCCGCAGCAGCGAGTGGACGGTCTCCGTCTCCTCGACGTGGCCGAACGAGCCGCTGCGCTCCAGCATGTGGAACCGGGCCTGGGGTGCGAAGCGCCGGAAGTCGCGTTGCAACGCCGGGTGCAGCGCCCGGTCGTGGCGGCCGGCCAGCACCATCAGGGGAACGCTGATCTCCTTGAGCCGGGGCCGGAAGTCGGGGATCCTGGCCACCTCACCTCCGATCACGAAATCGACGTCGTCGCCGCAGAAGATCGGATAAAGCTCCTGGTTCCTGGCGCCGGGCTCGTCGGCCAGCAGGGCGGCGTTGGCCGGGTCGTAGAAGCGGACCAGGGTCGCCGCCTTGGCGAACTCCCGCCTGAGCGGCTCGTCCGTGGAGCGCAGCCCGTCCAGCCGCAGCTCCTGGATCCGCTCCCACACCTCGGGGAGCTGGGTGGCCAGCTCACGGTTGATGTTGGCGTGGTTGAGGTGCCACATCTCGGGGCTGTGCAGGGTGTTGGCCAGGGTGACGGTACGCGCCACGGCGGAGTGGTCGAGGGCGATCGCCTGCGCGACCAGCCCGCCGTACGAGAAGCCGTACAGGTGGGCGGGGCCCAGCTGCTCGAGCAGCGCGGCCACGTCGGCGACGTCATCGGCGAAGGTGATCTCGGACAGGTGCCGAGGACGGCCGGAGCGGCCGCGGCCGAACAGGTCGACGTAGATCACCCTGTGGTCCGCCGCCAGGCCGTCGAAGTGCGGGTGGAAGATCACATGCGATCCCGCGGGGCCCAGTCCGGCGAGCAGCACCACGGCGTCGCCGTCCCCGTGCTGCTCGACCCAGATGCGCCGGCCGCCGCGGATCTCGTACGCCTGACCAGGGGGATGTTCGATCATGGCGCTCATCTTGGCCCGATCGGGGGGCGGGACGACGGCGGATATCGGACCTTTCATTTGGGGGTCGTCCGCGCGCCGGCCGAGACCCGGTGAAAATCGGCTGGGAAACTGTCGGTGCCCGGTGATAGAAAGCAGGTTCGATACTCGCGTGCTCGTGCCCGGGGGAGGGCCTGCCAGTGACCACCAGCAGTTCGGAGTTCTCTGTCTCCGGCCCGAGCTACAACCGGCGCGGCCCGGTGCGCTGGCTCTGGTCCCATCTTCGCCGGCATCCGGCGCACCTGCTCGGGTTCCTCGGCGGGTCGCTGGTCATGGTGGTGCTCAACGCCATGGTGCCGCTGTTCACCGGCGACGCCTTCGACGCCGTGCTGGGGCGGCAGGCCGAGCCGCTCGACGCGCTCGGCTTCATCGCGCTCGCGCTGCTGGCGATCGTGCTGGCGCGGGGGCTGTTCGACCTCGTGGCCAGGCTGTCGAGCGAGGTGCTGGCCAAGCGCCTTGAGCGGGACGCGCGCGACGAGCTCTACGTGAGCCTGCTCGGCAAGAGCCAGACCTTCCACAACCGCCAGCGGGTCGGCGATCTGATGGCCAGGGCTGCCAACGACATCCGGCAGCTCTCCATCATGATCACGCCCGGGGTCGACCTGATCGTGGACTCGGGGCTCACCGGGCTGGTGCCCATCTTCTTCATCGGGGCGATCGACCCGCGGCTGCTGCTGTCGCCCGGGTTGTTAGCCGTCGTGTTCACCGTGGCGCTCTGGCACTACATGCGGCAGCTCAACCCGGTGGCCACGCGCATGCGCGAGCAGTTCGGCGACCTCAACGCCGGGCTCAACCAGGCCGTGCGCGGCATCGAGGTGATCAAGGTGACCGCGCAGGAGGCGCAGGAGCGGCGGCGCTTCCGCGCCGACGCGCGGCTCTACCGCGACCTCTTCGTACGCAACGGGCTGGTCCAGGCCCGCTACCTGCCCACCCTGCTGTTCTCCTTCGCCATGGCCGGGGCGCTGTGGCACGGCCTCTACCTCCAGGGCATCGGGGCGATCACCATCGGCGAGCTGGTGGCGTTCATGGGGCTCATGGGCCAGCTCGGGTTCCCCACGCAGATGTCGATCTTCACGTTCTCCCTGATCCAGATCGGCATCGTGTCCTCGCGCCGGATCCTGAGCGTCGTCACCTCCGACAGCGAGATCGAGCAGCGGGCCGAGGGGCACGCCGCGCCGATCAGCGGGGAGCTCGTCTTCGAGGACGTGACGTTCGGTTACGAGGACGACGAGGAGCCGGCGGTGCGCGGGGTGACGTTCACCGTGCGGCCGGGGGAGACGGTGGCGATCGTCGGCGAGACCGGGTCGGGCAAGAGCACGCTGACCAAGCTGGTGCCGCGGATCTACGACGTCACGTCAGGTCGGATCCTCGTCGACGGCGTGGACGTGCGCGACTGGGACCTCGACTCGCTGCGGTCCCAGATCTCCACCATCGAGCAGGACATCGTGCTGTTCTCGCGGTCCGTGTCCGAGAACATCGCCTTCAGCCTGGGGCAGCGGGCCGATCACGAGGCCGTGGTGCGGGCGGCGGAGGACGCCCAGGCCGCCGAGTTCATCTCCGAGCTGGACGACGGCTACGAGACCGTGATCGGCGAGCGCGGGGTCACGCTCTCCGGCGGGCAGCGGCAGCGGCTGGCCATCGCGCGGGCGCTGCTGACCGATCCGGCGATCCTCGTGCTCGACGACTCGACCAGCGCCATCGACTCCGCCACCGAGGACAGGATCCAGCAGGCGATCGGGCGCATCCTCGAGGGGCGCACCACGCTGCTGATCACCCACCGGCTCTCGCAGATCCGCTGGGCGGACAAGGTGCTCCTGCTCAGACGCGGCGAAGTGGTTGACTTCGGCACCCACGACGAGCTGATCGCACGCAGCCGGCTCTACCGCCGGATCTTCGCGCACTACGACGAGGTCGAGCTGGACGGTGATGGCGACGTGGACGGTGATGGCGACGTGGACGGGGTGCTGGCCGCGGAGCAGGGAAGGGTGCGCTGATGGGCTTCGTCATGGACGGCCTCGACGCCGAGGACTACGACCGCACCTACAGCGACCGGGCCCTGCTACGCCGCATCGTGTCGTACTTCCGGCCCAAGCTGGGGTCGATGGTCCTGGTCGCCACCATGATCGTGCTGCTGTCCGCGAGCCAGGCGGCCGTGCCGGCGCTGGGCAGCCTGGCCGTCGACGCGGTCTCCGACGGCACCATCGGCTCGGTCGGCTGGCTGCTCACGGGCGGGATCCTGGTCACCGGGGTGCTCTCGTGGGTGTTCAACTTCATCCGGCAGAAATACAGCGCGCAGGTCACCGGTGACGTGGTGCTCCGGCTGCGCGAGGACGCGTTCGACGCGGTGCTGGCGCGCGACCTGTCGTTCTACGACGAGACCCCGTCCGGCAAGATCGTCAGCCGGGTGACGTCCGATACCGACGACTTCGCCACCGTGTCCACGCTGACGATGGACCTGATCAGCCAGGTGCTGATGGTCGGCTTCGTCACGGTCCTGCTGTTCGTACGCAGCGTCGAGCTGACGTTGCTGACGCTGCTGGTGGTGCCGATCGTGGTGGGCCTGGCGCTGATGTTCCGGCGGCTGGCCAGGATCAGCACGCGCAGGGCGCAGCGCTCGCTCGGCCGGGTCAACGCCAACCTGCAGGAGACCATGGGCGGCATCGCGGTCGCCAAGAACTTCCGCCAGGAGCAGCAGGTCTACGACGAGTTCCGGCCGATCAACCGGCAGAGCTACCAGGTGACGCTGCGGCAGGGGTTCGTCTTCTCCACCATCTTCCCCGTGCTCTTCCTGGTGGCCGGGCTCGCGACGGTGGGCCTGGTCCGGCTGGGCGGCGCGCAGGTGCTCGACGGCGGGCTGTCCGCGGGCGACTGGTACCTGTTCCTGCAGGGCGTGTCGCTCTTCTGGTTCCCGCTGACGTCCATCGCCGCGTTCTGGTCCCAGTTCCAGCAGGGGCTGTCCGCGTCCGAGCGCGTCTTCGCCCTGATCGACGCCCCGCCGCGGGTGGTGCAGAGCGCCGCCGAGCCGCCGGGCAGGCTGGCCGGGCGCATCGAGTTCCAGGGCGTCACCTTCGGCTACGACGCCGCCAGCCCCGTGCTGCGCGACTTCGACCTGCGCATCGAGGCCGGGGAGACCGTGGCGCTGGTCGGCCACACCGGCGCCGGGAAGTCGACGCTCAGCAAGCTGATCACCCGGTTCTACGAGTTCCAGGAAGGCCGCCTGCTGATCGACGGGCGCGACATCCGCACCCTTGAGCTGGGCGCCTACCGCAGCCAGATCGGCGCGGTGCCGCAGGCCCCGTTCCTGTTCAGCGGCACGGTCGCCGACAACATCCGCTACCCGCGGCCGGAGGCGGGCGATGACGAGGTACGCGCCGCGGCGGCCGCGGTGGGCGGCGGCGACTGGATCGAGGCCCTGCCCCACGGGCTGGAGACGGACGTGGGCGAGCACGGGCGGGCGCTGTCGATGGGGCAGCGGCAGCTCGTCGCGCTGGCCCGGCTGCTGATCCAGGACCCGGCGATCGTGGTCCTGGACGAGGCCACGGCCAGCGTCGACCCGCTGACCGAGGCCCAGATCCAGGAGGGTCTCGACCTGGTGCTGGCCGGGCGGACCTCGATCGTCATCGCGCACCGGCTCTCGACGATCGAGCACGTCGACCGCATCATCGTGCTGGATCACGGGCGGATCGTGGAGGAGGGCGACCACGCGACCCTGCTGGCCCGTGGGGGGCGCTACTGCGAGGTCTACAACACCTACTTCCGCCACCAGTCCCCCAACTACCGCGCCGGCTCCGGCTTCGTCTCCGTGACGAGCGGCGGCTCCGGCTGACCACCCGGCTCGCCGCTGTTCAGGTCGCCAAGTACGTCGCCTTCGACAAGCGGCGCCGACTTCAGGTCGCCAAGTACGTCGCCTTCGACCAGCGGCGCCGGCTTCAGGTCGCCAGCTCGTCGCCTTCGACCAGCCGGGTTGGCTTGGCGAGCAGCGCGAACCTCCCGGTCAGCCAATCGGCGAGCAGGTCGCGCTCGACGAGCAGCAGCCTCTGGCGCGCGTCGGTCGCCTCCTGACGGGCCTGGCGGGTGAGGCGCCCCGAGGTGATGAGCACGCCGGTGTGCCCGGTGAAGGCGTTGGCCAGGGCTCCGAGGAAGTTGCGGACCGCCGGTGCGCCGACGCTCTTGTTGTAGCGCTTGCACTGGACGGCGCAGCGCGTGCCGTCGGGCGCGACGGCGGTGATGTCCACACCGCCGTCCCCGGCGCCGCCCCGGATCCGCACCCGGCGGAACCCCTGGGCGATCATGCGCTCGGCGACCAGCTCCTCGAACTGCGGCCCGGTCATGAGGTCGACCTTCTCCAGGGCCGCGTTGGCCGCGAGGAACTGCAGGCGGCGGGCCTGGATGACCCGGTGCCGCAGGAAGAGCCCGCCGCTCAGGGCCGCGATCAGGACGACGGTTATGGCCATCGCCCATCCCGGATATTCGGTGATGAAGTAGACCACGAAAACGATCGCGACGACGGCTCCCGCCAACCCCATCAGCCGAAGATCGTCGATGCCGTTCGACTTTCGCCGCTTGTTGCCCCGTCTGGATCCCCTCGCCATGGGTCCCTCCTGGAAGACCGGTGTTTGCTGGCGAGTATGAAGCGCGGCACCGACAAAGCGGCCGATGTTGTCAGGTCGGCGGGTGCCGGTGGGCTGGGTGGTCTGTAACGATTGTCCATTTTCGTGACAGGTGTGGTAAATCTTCTCCGTCACGCTTGTCACGGAGGCCCCATGCGTACCTTGCCCATCGTCGGCTTGACCACCTTGATGCTCGGGCTGGGTACCCACGCCGCCGTCGCCGAGCCCCCGGAGGCGGATGCGCCGCTCGCGCGGCAGGTCCCGACGACGTTCGCGGCCGGGAACGACTACTGGACGCCGGAGCGGATGCGGGCCGCCCAGCCGCTTGCCGCCCCCGATGATGCGGGGAGCGGCGCGACCAGGAGCGCGACGCCGTACGCGGCGCAGGAGCAGGTGGACATCGCGCCCACCCCGTCGGCCGGTACGAAGCGGTGGGTCACCCCGTACGTCACCTCGGCGGCCAAGCAGCGGACGTGGAAGTCCGGCGGCCTCATCGCCAAGACGGCGGGCAAGGTGTTCGGCACCGGCGGCAACGGCAAGGACTTCGTGGCCTCCGGCAACGTCGTGACCAGCGCGGACGGGGACGTCGTCGTCACCGTCGGGCACGCGATGATCGACGGCGAGGGCCGGTGGAGCACCAACCTGGTCTTCGTCCCGGCGTACCAGAACGGCGCGGCACCCTACGGCAAGTTCGTGGCGCGGACGATGTTCATCTGGTCCGGCTACTACAAGGACGGCGCTCACCAGCCGCCGTTCGACTTCGGCATGCTGGTCGTCAAGCCGGTGAAGGGCAAGACGGCCGTGCAGACCGTGGGCGGCCAGGGCCTCAGGTTCAACTCCACCGCCGCCGGCTCGTCCAACCTGCTGCTCGGCTATCCGAGCAACGGCAACGGTGGACAGACGCTGCAGTACTGCAGCGGCGCCTCGGTGACCCCGGCGTACGGGATGAAGTACGCGTTCCTGTGCGACATGGGCGGGGGGTCCAGCGGCGGCCCGTGGTTCCAGAGCTTCAACAAGATCACTGGTACCGGTTACCAGATCTCCACCCACGCGCTGCGCAACAGCACCACCAGCTACGGCTCCTACTTCGGCCCCGAGGCGCTCAAGACCTTCCGCGCCGCAGAGGCCGCCTGAGCGCGCCGCCGTCCGCGTCTGCAACTGCTGCCCAGGCGCTGCCGATCACGCTGCGGCGGTTGCCCGAGCGCTGCCGATCACGCTGCGGCGGCCGTCTGAGCGCGGTGCCGACCACCTTGGCCCGCCGCTGACCACCTGGCCCGCCGAAGGCTACTCTTGAGGCTTTTGTGACAATAGGGGGAAATGTGACCACACTCAGCCGCCGACGGCTCCTCCAGGCGGGCGCGGGTGCCGTGCCGGCGATCGCGCTCGGGGCGCGTCCCGCGTCGGCCGCCGTGGCCGAGCCGCTGACCACCGGTGTCGTGCCGAGCTCGATGGCCGGGTTCGACAAGGCGATGAAGACGTTCATCACGGAACGGGACATCTCCTGCGCCCAGCTCGCGGTCGCCAAGAACGGCAAGATCCTGCTCGCGCGCGGCTACGGGTTCTACTCCAAGACGGGCGCCCCCATCGTGCGGGTGCAGCCGACGTCCCTGTTCCGGGTGGCGAGCCTCAGCAAGAGCCTCACGGCGGCCGCGATCGTCCGCCTGGTCCAGGACGGCAAGTTGACCCTGGGAACCAAGGTGGCCACCCTGCTGGGGCTGTCCACCACGGCGGACCCCCGGCTGGCGAACGTCACCCTGTGGCGCCTGCTCCAGCACCTCGGCGGCTGGGACAGGAACGTGTCGAAGGACCCGCTGTGGAACGACGCCACGATCTCCGCGTCGCTGGACGCGCCGCTGCCGATCGACCACGCCGACATCATGAAGTACGTCACCGCGAGGAAGCTCGACTTCGACCCGGGCGCGAAGTTCGTCTACAGCAACTACGGCTACATGCTGGCCGGGCGGATCATCGAGAAGGTCTCCGGCATGAGCTACGAGTCGTACGTGCGGCAGAAGCTCCTCGCCCCCGCCGGGATCACCCGGCCGCGGCTCGGCCGCAGCCTCCGCTCCGAGGCCTTCTCCACCGAGGTGACCTACGCCTCGAAGTACACCAACAAGAGCGTCGTGGACCAGTCGGGCGCCGTCGTGCCGTACCCCTACGGCGGGTTCAACATGCCCAACCAGGACGCGAACGGCGGCTGGCTCGCCTCGGCCGTCGACCTGGTCAAGTGGGGCTTCGTCTTCGACGCCGCCGGGCCCGTGCTCAACTCCACGTCGATCTCCCGGATTTTCGCCAAGCCCGAGACCGGCGTGACCGCCGGCGGCTCCTGGTACGGCCTCGGCTGGTACGCGCGCAACAACAACGCCGGCGGGCTGAACACCTGGCACACCGGCAGCATGCCCGGCACGTACAGCTTTCTCGCGCGGGTGCAGAACGGCGTCAGCTACTGCGCGATCTTCAACCGCAGGGAGGAAGAGGGAACGCCCGACTTCGACGCGATCGACCCCATCCTCGGCGAGGCGATCGGCACCGTGAAGACGTGGCCCACCACGGACCTGGCGCCCAAATACTTCTGAAAGCACCCTCGTGACCGCCAATGTTGCGTCATGTAACGTCGCGGGAAAGGTAAGACCTACCGAGGAGCGGTAGATGGCCGAGGAGCAGCGACTCGACGCGACAGGTCAGCAGCAGACGAGAAGGCAACTGGTCCGGGCGGTGATCGCCTCCGCCGTGGGGACCTCGATCGAATGGTACGACTTCTTCCTCTACGGCTTCGCCGCCAGCACGATCTTCGCGGAGCTGTTCTTCCCCAAGAGCGACCCGACCACGGGTCTGCTCCTGTCTCTCGGCACCTACTTCGGAGGATTCGCCGCCCGGCCGATCGGGGCGGCGATCTTCGGGCACTACGGCGACCGGATCGGCCGCAAGGCCACGCTCATCATCACGCTCGTGAGCATGGGCATCGCCACCGCGCTGGTCGGGCTGGTGCCGACGTACGAGCAGATCGGCATCTGGGGCGGCATCCTGCTGACCGTGCTGCGGCTGCTGCAGGGCATCAGCGTCGGCGGTGAGTGGGGCGGGTCCGTGCTGCTGGCCACCGAGTGGGGGAAGTCGCGCGGCGGGCGGCGGGGGTTCCTGGGGAGCTGGCCGCAGTTCGGGGTGCCCGTCGGGCTCGTGCTCGGCTACCTGGCCCTCGAGGTGTTCCAGCCGCTCGACCCCGACTGGGGCTGGCGCATCCCGTTCCTGCTCAGCATCGTGATGGCCGGCGTCGGCCTCTACATCAGGCTCGGCATCCTGGAGACGCCGGTCTTCACCAAGGTCCTCCAGGAGAACCGGGTCGAACGCGTCCCCGTACGCGAGGTCATCGTCAGGAACTGGCGGGAGATCGTGCTGAGCGCGCTGCTCCGGACCGGGCAGCAGGCGCCGTTCTACATCTTCACCGTCTTCATCCTCACGTACGCCACCAAGACCCTGGGGTTCAAGGCCGGCGACATCTACCCGTACGTCATCGCCGCCGGGATCGTGTCGCTGTTCACCGTGCCCTTCTGGGGATACGTCTCGGACATCGTGGGGCGCCGCAAGCTCTACATCATCGGCTCCGCGGCCATGGTGGTCTGGTCGTTCGTCTACTGGCCGCTGCTGGACACTCGCGTCCCCTCGCTGGTCCTGCTGGCCATCGTGCTGGCGGCGCCCATTCACGACATCCAGTACGGCCCGCAGGCCACGTTCATCGCCGAGAGCTTCACCGGGCGGCTGCGCTACAGCGGGGCCTCGCTCGGCTACCAGCTGGCCTCGGTGACGGCGGGCGGGCCCGCGCCGCTGATCGCGGTCTGGCTGTACGCGACGTACGAGAGCTCGTTCGCCATAGCCGTCTATATGGCGATATGTGCGCTGATCAGCGTGGTTGCGGCGTTCGCTTTGAAGGACCGGTCGAAGCAGGACTACGCCGTCGAGTACGACGACGTACGCGAGACCGAGACCAGCCCTTGAGTCACGCGTCGCTCGGGCCCGGCGTCCAGCCGGTGATCTGAGACCAGCCGTCGGCCTGGCGGAGCGTGTCCCAGATGAACGGCCGCTTCGCCTCGACGTATCGGTGCCGCTCGTGCCGGAACTCGGCCGCGAGACGCCGCTTGACCGCCGCGTACTCGGCCGCTGTCCCGGGGTGGGCGCGCAGGTAGTCGCGGAAGAGCAGGGAGAGCTGCTGGGAGAAGCTGCCCAGCACGCGTACGTGCACATGCGTGCGGCGCTCGCCCGGCGCCTCGCGGAAGTAGCGCTTGGTCAGGTCGGGATTGTCCGCCCGGTACACCAGGCCGAGGCTCTCCAGCGGCGACCTGAACGCCTCCGGCGGCTCGAACGACCGCACCGACACCTGGACGTCGATCACCGGCTTGGCCGCCAGGCCGGGCACCGCGGTCGATCCGATGTGATCGATCCGCGGTGCCACGTCGCCGAGCCGCCGTCGCAGGGCCTCGCCGATCCTGGCGAACTCCTCGTGCCAGGCCGGGTCGTGGTCGGCTATCTCGACGGGATCTGCCATGCGCCGATTATCCAGGGTCGCCTCAGCCGAAGGCGCGGACCTCCAGGAGCCCGACCGAGCCCTGGCCGCTCTGCAGCACGACCCGCAGTCTGGTGGTGCTGACAGCGGTGAACGTGACCGGGTTGTAGGCCCCGGCCGTGATCCCGTACGCGCTCGCACCGGGCACGTCCGCGTACGCGCTGCCGTTCCAGTACTGCAGCTTCCACGAGGCGGGCACGCGCACGCCGCCGCCGTCGTCGAAGAAGTAGACCTCGGCCGACTTGATCGTCTGGGTCGAGGACCAGGTCAGCTCGGCCCACTGGGTGCCGGTCTCCGGCCAGGTGCCCCAGCGCGGGCTGGGTACGAGGCCGTCGTTGACAGCCGCGACGCTCTCCCAGGGCGAGGTGTACGAGGCCGAGGGGGTCGCGCTCGAGGCCAGGTTGACGGGCGTGGGGTTGCCGCCCCCGCCGCCGAAGGCGAGGTCGTCGTCGCTGAAGATCGGGTGGGACGGGTTGACGTCCGCCTCGCCACCGCCGCCGTCGCAGCGCCGGTCGGGGTTGAACATCAGGTACGTGCCCGACGAGCAGGCCGTCGCCGGCTCGGCGTCGCCGCCGACGACCACGCTGCCGCCGAGGTTGGCGCCGCCCTGGACCAGCGCGCTGTTCTTCACCACGGCGTTGCCGCCGACGGTCGCGCCGCTGTTGACCCAGGACAGGTCCTCGATGCGGGCGTTGCCGCTGACCGTGCTGTTGCCGTACACGGCGGCCCGGGGGCCGACGTAGGCGGTGGCGGCCACGTTGGCGCGGTTGTCCACCCAGCCGCCGCCGTTGGAGTGCCAGTGGCCGCCGCCCGGCGCGGCCGGCTTCACGTGACCGGGCTCGAAGCCCCACGGTGTGGCGCCCTGCAGGCGGAACTGGTACGGGTAGCGGTAGTTCTTCGGGTAGCCGTCGAGGAAGGCGTACTTGTGGACGGCGCTCGGGGCGCCGACGACCACGAGGTAGACGTCCTTCTCGCCCGCCTGGGTCTGGAAGGTCACCTCGCCGTTCGAGGAGTTGTAGATCGGGCTGTAGCGGGGCGTGCCATTCTTCACCGCGACGAACCCGTACGACCAGCCCGATCCGGCCGCGGAGTTGACGTGGCCCCTGAACCGCATCCGGATGAGCGCGCCGTCGCTGCTCGGGACGAGGCGGATCTTGTTGTAGCCGTAGTCGGAGGGGGCGATGGCGTCGGAGACGCGGAAGTGCCCGGCCGCCGCGTTGACCGCCTGCGCCTCCACGCCGTTGTAGGCAGTGACGAAGGGATACAGGCTGTTGATGAACGGCATGAAGTCGGCGCGGTTGGAGTAGTCCCACGTCACGTTGCGCTGGGCGTACTCACCCAGCCGCCGGTTGAGCTCCGCCTGGTCGATGCCGGCGATGCGGCGGTAGGTCTCCAGCGGGTGCTCGTTGCTCCTGGCCTCGTTCCACAGGCGGTTGAACATGGCCAGGCCGTCGCGGTCCTTGATGTACTGCAGCAGCATCCAGTTGCCGTAGTGGTGCCGGCTGCTGCTGTAGGCGAGGTTCTCGGTGCGGATGAACCTCGTCAGGTCGCCCGCGGCCGTCTTCGGGTAGACCTGCATGGCCATGAACTCGGCGCTGGTCTCCCAGAACGTGCCCGCGCTCGGGTCCGTGAACCCGTAGCCGGACCTCCCGAGGAACGTGTAGTTCTGGAACACGTGCCCCAGCTCGTGCGCCAGCCCCCAGGAGCCGGGGAGCGCGGCGGCGGGGGCGATGTTGATGACGCCGACCTTGCCGTCGGTCGAGCCGCCCGTCGCCCACGCGTCGAGCGGCGCGTTCGACCACGTCCTGGTGACGATGACGATGATCTTGTACTGGGCCAGCAGCCCGGTCTCCGGCGTGAACTTCATGGTGTTCACGTAGAAGGAGTAGAGGGTCTCAAGCTGGCTGAGCATGTTGTCGGGGTCGAAGTTGTACGGGGAGGGCGCGGTCTTGGGGTTCGTGCCCGATCGGTCGCCCCATAACAAGATGAAGTTCGCGGACTCCTTCGTACGGTCGTTGGCCCACGGCACCTCGCCCGTGCTCTGCCACCGCGCGGGGATGAAGACGGCTTTCGCCGCCGCCGTGGCCGCCGGGGTGGTCGTGAGGAACGCGGTGACCAGCATCAGAAGGGCGACCGTCGCCGCCCGCAATCGTCTCATTCGGAAACCTCCGAGCCGCTCTTTTTGTTAGCGCTAACACTGTGCGTTATGTCACATATTTTGGAGCGGCATAGAGTGTTGAGGTTCGCAACAGAGACTGTCAAGACCCGGTGAAACTTTCAGTTCCGAAAGGCCGCCTCCGCCGCGTTCGCCTGCGCGAGCTTCTCCTGCTCGGCCGTCCACCCGACGAACTCCCGCTCCAGCGTGGTCCCGGCGGTGGTACGCGCGTCGGTGCTGATCGTGACCGCCAGCCCGTCCTCCAGGAGCGGGATCGCGGGGTGCTCCGCCAGGCCGGGGACGGCGCCGGTCAGCACGTTGCTGACCGGGCACATGTCCAGGGCGATCCGGTCGCGGCGCAGCCGTTCGAGCAGCGCGGAGTCGCCGGTGCAGCGGACGCCGTGCCCGATCCGGCAGGCGCCGAGCACGTCGATCGCCTCCCACATGCTCTCCGGGCCCGCCGCCTCGCCGGCGTGCACCGTGCAGGGGAGACCGGCCGCGTGGGCGAGGTCGAACGCGGCCCGGTGCGGCGTGGCCGCGTACAGCAGCTCGTCGCCGGCCAGGTCGAGCCCGGCCACCTTGTCGCGGTGCCGCAGCGCCGTCTCGGCGACGGCCAGGCTCTGCTCCGGCGTCTGGTGCCGCAGGCAGCACAGCAGCAGCCCGGTACGCACTCCCGTCGCCGCCTCGCCCGCCGCCAGGCCCTCGGCGACGGCCTCGACCGCCTCGTCGATGGTCATGCCCAGGCGCCCGTGCTGCTGCGGCGCGAAGCGCGTCTCGCCGTAGACCACGCCGTCCGCGCTCCAGTCCTCCACCAGCTCGCGGGCGGCCCTGCTCAGCGCGTCGGGCGTCTGCAGCACCTGGAGGGGCACCTCGATGTACGTCAGGAACCGGCCCAGGCTGCCGCACCCGGCGGGCGCCGTCACGAGCTGCTCGACGGGGGCTTCCAGGGTGATGCCCTGGCGGCGCGCGAGATCGGCGATCGTGCTCGGGCGTACCGATCCGTCGAGGTGGCAGTGCAACTCGTAACGCTGGTTCATCGCGGTCCCTCACAGGTGTCGAAGAGCAGTTGCTTGAAAGCGGTCTCGTCCACCCGCCGCACCAGTGTCAGGTTCGGGGCGGGGGCCGAGCGGCGGCGGTCGATGATGAGCTGGCCGCGGGTCTCGTCGCCGAGCGCGACGTCCACGTACGCCCGCTCCCGCTCGACGGCCAGCTCGGGCCGGAGCGCCACGGCCATGGCGACGGGGTCGGGCAGGTCGTAGCCGGACAGGCCGGTGACGTCACGGGCCCACTCGGCGACCATGCGGTTGACGCGGTGGGCGAAGGTGGCCATGGGGGTGCCGAGCTGCTCCAGCCGGAGCTGGTCCGCCGGGGTCATCACGGCATCCCGGCGCGAGACGTCCCAGCCGATCCAGGTCACCTGGTCCGGCGTGGCGGCCTGGAGCACCACGCGGGCGGCCTCGGGGTCGGCCCACACGTTGAACTCGGCGGTGGCCGAGACGTTGCCCCACAGGTCCGCGGCGCCGGCCATGCAGTACACGTGCCGGTACCGGGAGAGCAGGTCGCGGTCGCGGAGCAGGGCGGCGGCGAGGTTGGTGAGCGGCCCCAGGGTGACCAGCGTCAGCTCGCCGGGGAGGCGGCGGGGCGCGGTCAGCAGGACGTCCACGGCGTGCTCCCGCTCGGCGGCCCGCAGGGGGTCGGGCAGGCCCAGATCGCCCATCCCGTCCTGGCCGTGCACGTGCTGGGCGGTGGACAGCGGGCGGGTCATGGGGCTCTCGCAGCCCTCGTGGACGGGGATCTCCGGGCGGCCGGCCGTCTCCAGGGAGATGAGCGCGTTGCGGGTCGCGGTCGCCAGGGGCACGTTGCCCGCCACCGTCGTCACCGCACGTACGTCGGCCAGGCCGCTGGCGGCGGCCAGCAGCAGCGCCACGGCGTCATCCGAGCCTGTGTCGGTGTCGACGATCAAGGGCAGCACGGTCACCTCTTGTCTAATCGTTTAGAACTGCCAAGTGCATATCTAATCGATTAGATGCGAGAATGTAAACCGCCATGAGGAAACGTCCGAGCACTCTGGCCGACGTGGCCCGCCGAGCGGGGACCTCGACGGCGGTGGTCAGCTATGTGATGAACAACGGGCCCCGTCCCGTGGCGGCCGCCACCCGCGAGCGGGTCCTGGCCGCGGCGGCGGAGCTCGGCTACCGGCCCAACCGCATCGCCCGCGCGCTGCGCTCGCGCACCACGGGCGTGGCCGGGCTGGTGCTGGCCGACGCGTCCAACCCCTACTTCGGGGCCCTGGCCAGGCACGTCGAGCGGGCGCTCGAGGGCCGCGACCTGCTCACGCTGGTCGGCAACGCCGGCTACTCGGCGCAGCGCCAGCGGCATCTCGTCGAACGTTTCCTGGCCGCCCAGGTCGACGGCCTGGTGATCGTCTCGGCCGACTCCGTGGGAGACGTGGCCGAGGTGGCCGAGGCGGCCGGCGTACCGGCCGTCTACGTTCACAACGGGCCTCCGGGCGCGCCCGTGGCGGCCGCCGACAACCAGGACGCGGTACGGGAGGCGGTCGCGCACCTGAGCGGGCACGGGCACCGGCACATCGCCTTCCTGGCCGGCCCCGACGACGAGGGACCCGTGGGCGTGCGGCGGGCGGCCTGGCAGGCGGCCGTCCCCGGCGCCGAGCTTTTGCGCTGCGACTACTCGCGGGCCGCCGCGGACGCCCTGACCCGCCGCCTCGCCGACGCGGGCACCCTGCCGCATGCCCTGGTCACGGCCACGGACGAGCAGGCCATCGGGGTCCTGTCCGGCGCCTGGGCCCGCGGCGTCGCCGTCCCCGACCGGCTGGCCGTGATCAGCCTCGACGGGACCCCGGAGAGCGCCCACACCGCTCCGGCGCTCACGGTGACCGAGCAGCCGCTCCAGGCCATGGCCGAGCAGGCCGTGGCCCTGCTGTTCGACGAGGCGGCCGCCCCGCTCGCCACTCGCGCCGCCCTGATCCCGCGGCGCAGCTGCGGCTGCGGAGGAGGAGATCTGGACCTACTCTCGTAAGAGAAGGGATAGGTCCATGGACATCAACATCGTGCTCGGAGTCATCGCCTTCTTCCTCTTCTTGGTGGTGGTCACCGGGGTGAGAGTCGTCAACCAGGTCGAACGCGGCATCGTCTTCCGCTTCGGCCGGGCACAACAGCAGATCCGCGACCCGGGCCTGAGGTTCCTGATTCCCGGGGTCGACCGCATGCGGAAGGTCAACGTCCAGATCGTCACGATGCCGATCCCCACGCAGGAGGGCATCACCAGGGACAACATCTCCGTACGGGTCGACGCCGTCGCCTACTTCCGGGTGCAGGACCCGATGCGGGCCGCGATCGAGGTGCAGAACTACCTGTTCGCCGTCGAGCAGGTGGCGCAGACCTCGCTGCGGTCCATCATCGGCAAGAGCGAGCTGGACGACCTGCTGACCAACCGCGAGGAGCTGAACAGGGGCCTCGCGCTCATGATCGACAGTCCGGCGCTCGGCTGGGGCATCCACATCGACCGCGTGGAGATCAAGGACGTGCAGCTGCCCGAGGCCATGAAGCGGTCGATCGCCCGCCAGGCCGAGGCGGAGCGCGAGCGGCGCTCCAGGGTGATCGTCGCCGACGGCGAGCTGCAGGCCGCGAGCAAGCTGGCCGACGCCTCGGGCATCATGGCCCAGACGCCGGGCGCGCTGCAGCTGCGCCTGCTGCAGACCGTGGTGGAGGTCGCCGCGGAGAAGAACTCCACGCTGATCATGCCGCTACCGGTCGAGCTGCTGCGCTTCTTCGAACGGGCGACGCAGAACGCCGCACCGGCCGAGCCCGCCACGGTCGGCTCCGAACGGGTGCGGCCCGAGCGGCCCGCGCTCACGGAGGAGGAGGGCGTTCCCGAGCTGCCCGCGCAGCGGAGCGAGAGCGAGTCGGCCCTTGAGACCGGACAGAAGTCAGGTGATCTCCCGCTGACCCGGTGAGAGCCACTCGGCGATGTCGGCGACCACGGCCGGATCGACGTGCTGGGGCGGCTCGTACTCCGCCGGGGTCGAGGGGCCCGCGCCGGGGAAGAACAGGTGGTTGCCGGCGTCGTGGACGCGGAACGTGACGTCCGGCCGGTGCGCGAGCCCGGCCCGCCACCGCGCCAGGTCGTCGTCGACGGTCACCTGGTAGTCGCGGCCGCCCTGGAGGATGAGCATCGGCTTGTCCAGCGCCGCCGCCGTCGCCACGGGGTCGTAGCCGCGCATGTCCAGCCAGTACGAGCCGGAGAAGCCGAACGGCAGGTCCTCGGCCGGCGTGGCGGGCGACAGGTCCGGGCCGGCGACCGTGGCGGCCTGCCGGGTGATCATCTCGACCGCCGCCTGCCAGTCGGGATTCACCGAGGCGAGGTAGCGGACGACGCGTACGGCCGCCTCGTGCATCGGCTGGGCGTCACCGGCCATGATCACCAGACCGGCCACGGACGGCTCGGCGGCGGCGATCCGCGGGGCCGCCTTGCCGCCCATGCTGTGGCCGAGGACGAAGACCCGCCCGGGGTCCACCTCCGGCCGCCGCCGGAGCAGGTGGACGGCGGCGACCGTGTGCGGGACGTACTCGTCGGCCATCGTGAAGTCGCCGGCCAGCCGGTCGGCGTGGACGTGGGTGACCTTGTCGTAGCGCAGCACCGCCACACCCCGGCTCGCCAGGCCCCAGGCCAGATCCTTGAGCGGCTTGTTCGGCCCGCTGGTGGCGTCGCGGTCGAACGGCCCGCCGCCGCTGAGCAGCACCACACCGGGCCACGGGCCTGGACCGCGCGGCAGGCTCAGCGTCCCGGGCACGGCCGACGGGCCGGAGCCGACGGTGACCTCGTGCTCCTCGAACCGCTCCGGGCGGGCGTAGGCCGGCGGCTCCCACACCGCGGTGTCCAGGGGTGCGAGGCGCAGGCCGTTCAGCAGGCCGGCGTCGTCCACCGACATGACGACCGCGAGCCCTCCGCGCTCGCACGTCACCGGAACGCTCACCCTGACCAGCCCCGCCCGGATCGGCTCGCAGGCCGGCTCCCCGACGGCGGAGACGGGCCCGATCTCGGCGGCCCAGACGGCCCGCAGCGCCTCGGCGGACACCTGAGCCCGCAGCGGCCCCGCGAACAGGCCCTCGATTTCCGTGAAGCGTCCCTCGCGGGCCATCTCGACGACCGTCGTGGCGGTCGCCGCCGGGTCGGCTGCCATCACGTCCCAACCTTTCTCGATTTATGCGAAAGGTAGCACATGATGAGATCGTAGAAAATGCCTACTCTGGACCTAACGGGGAGGACGCCATGGCATCTGCGGAGTTCGCCAGCTATTGGCGTTATCGCGGTCTCGGCGGTCTGGATCTGATGCGGGCGCGTTTCGTCCGGCGCCGGTTCGCCCGGCACAGCCACGAGACGTACGCGATCGGGACGCTGGAGGCGGGCCTGGAGGAGATCCGTTTCGCCGACGGCGTCGAGTACGCGGGCATGGACGACGTCGTGCTGATCGAGCCCGGCATCGTCCACACCGGCGAGCCCCCGACCGCCGACGGGTGGACGTACCGGGTGCTGTACCCGAGCGTCGGGCAGGTGCGGGAGGTCGCGGACGAGCTCGGCCTGCCCGCTGGGATCCCGTCGTTCGACCGGAGGGTGGTGTCCGACGTACGGGTGGCCCGGCGGGTGACGGCGGCCCATCGCGCGGCGGAGTCCGGCCCGTCGCTGGCCGCCGACTCCCAGCTGCACGCACTGCTGACCCTCGTGCTCGGCGCGTACGGCACGCGACTCCCGAGGCGCCCGGCCCGCTCGGCCGGGCGGAGGAGTATGGCCCGGATCCGCGACCTGCTGCACGCGACCATGCCGGACCCGCCCGGCCTGAACGAGCTGGCCGCCGCGGCCGGGCTCACGCCGTTCGCGCTGTTGCGCTCGTTCCGGCGCGCGTACGGCATGCCGCCGCACGCGTACGTGACCCAGCTGCGCGTCGCGAAGGCCCGCGAGCTGCTGCGACAGGGCACGCCGCCGGCCGAGGCCGCGGTGGCGGTGGGGTTCTGCGACCAGTCGCACCTGTCGCGGCACTTCCGGAGCCTCGTCGGCGTCCCGCCCCGCGCCTACCAGCGCGGGGTGCAATAACGTCCAATCCTTGACCTCCGCCACCGGTCTACGGTGCCTCGCGTGACGACCGACGAAAGTGCTCTTCCCCTCGAACTCGACCGATCCGCCGTCGCCCGGCTGGGCCGCCAGGCGGTGGACTTCCTGGCCGACTGGGTCGCCGAGCTGGACTCGGCGCCCGCGAGCGACTACGGGCGGGCGGACCGGCCGGCCACCGAGCTGCTCCGGCCGCCTGCCGACGGGCCCGGCGACTTCGGCGCGCTCCTGGAGACGTTCCGGCAGGCGGCCGGGCAAGGCGTGAACACGGCGGGGCCCGGCTATCTGGCCTACTTCCCGGCGGGCGGGCTGGTCACCGCGGCGCTGGCGGAGCTGCTCGCCCAGACCGCCAACCGCTTCACCGGCGTGGCCCAGATGTCACCCGCCCTGGTCGCCATGGAACACGGGGTGCTGACCTGGTTCTGCGACCGCTTCGGCCTGCCCGCGGGCGCGGGCGGGCTGGTCACGACGGGCGGCTCGCCGGCCACGTTGTCGGCGCTGCTCGCCGCCCGGCACGGCCGCCCCGGCGACGGCACGTTGTACGTGACCGAGCACACGCACTACTGCGTCGCCAAGGCCGCCCGCATCGCGGGCCTGCCTCCGGAGCGGATCCGCGTCGTGCCCGCCACCGCGGACCTGCGCATGGACGTCGCGGCGGCGGCCAGGATGATCGCCGACGACCGCGCGGCGGGACTGCACCCGTTCCTGCTGGTCGCCACCGCCGGAACCACCAGCTCCGGCACCGTCGATCCCCTGCCCGAGCTGGGCGAACTGGCCCGCCGCGAAGGGCTCTGGTTCCACGTGGACGCCGCCTATGGCGGCGGCTTCCAGCTCACCGAGCGCGGCCGGACCCGGCTCGCCGGGATCGAGGCCGCCGACTCGATCGTGCTGGACCCGCACAAGAGCCTCTTCCTCCCGTACGGCACCGGCCTGCTGCTGGTACGCGACCCGGCCGTGCTCCACGCCGCCCACGCGGCCGACGGCCGGTACCTTCAGGACCTGCGGGCGCTGGACGGCCTGCCCGACTACGGACACCTCGGGGTGGAGCTGACCAGGGAGTTCCGCGGCCTGCGGCTGTGGCTGCCGCTGCACCTGCACGGCGTGGGCGCCTTCGAGCGGGAGCTGGACGAGAAGCTCGACCTCGCCGGCCACGTCCACCGCCGGCTGGCCCAGGACCCGCGCTTCGAGGTGCCGTGGCGGCCGGACCTGACGGTCGTGCTCTTCCGGCTGCGCGGCACGGACGAGCGAAACCGGCGGCTCCTGGCGGACGTCAACGACACCCGGCGCGTGTTCCTGAGCAGCACCACCGTCGACGGGCGGTTCTTCCTGCGCCTGTGCGTGCTCAGCTTCCGCACCCACGCCGACCGCGTCGAGGAGGCCCTGGGCATCATCGGCACGGCGGCGTGAGCGACGGGCCTAATGCTTGATGGGCAGGTCCTTGCGGGCCTGCTCCAGGTCCTTCTTCCAGATCCACAGCCGGTTCGGCGGCGGGACCTGGTGGTAGCCGAACAGGCCGACCTCGGTCAGGGTGCGCAGGTCCACGCACACGCGCTCGTAGGCGTTCGCGACGGCCTCGGCGGGGTTCTTCAGGTCATTGGTGCCGAGCTTGACGCAGGCCCGGTACTCGTAACCCAGCAGCAGCTCCGGGCCGAACTGCGCCCACGCGCCGCGCTTCTGCTGCCAGGCCACCTCGGCCTCGTCGAGCATCAGGTTCAGGTCGAACGAGGGCGGGATGGAGGGGTAGATGAGGAAGCTGGCGGCCCACCCGAGGGACAGCAGGTCGAGGTTGAAGGTGCGGCGCTGCGGGTCGTCGCGGGGCGGCATCGGGTCCGACGTCCCGCCGGCGAACCAGGGCGCGGTGTAGGCCAGCAGGCGACCGTGGTTCTCGACGAGCTCGCCGGTGGCGATGACGGCCAGCTTGCGCTGGGTGCCGTCCGGGCGGGTCAGGCGGGTCTTCACCATGGTCTTGTGCGCCTCGGCCGCCAGCTGGCCGGCGGTCATGTGGTGGTCCGCGGCGTTCGGGGTGATGCGCGAGATGAGGTATTCGCGTAGATGCTCGGGGATGGCGTCGTACGTGCCGTCCTGCAGCCGGGCCTTGGTGCGATCGAGCGCGGCCTGGGCCGTGACCGGGGTGCCCCCGAAGTGGGTTTCCGGGGTGTCGATGGACACCATGCGGACCGACATTTCGATCTTCGGGGTGTCACCGTCGACCACGTCGGTGAGCTTGTAGTCATTGGCGGGACGGCTGGGCCCGACGAAGCCGAGATTGATCATTTTGCGCTCCAACACCGGGTGAGACCTGGAGCGCCAACATCGCAGCCGATCGGTCTTCCCCGGCGACTGACACGCTGACCTGGGACGACGTAGATCGAAAACATTGACCAAGATCTACCTGAGTGGCCTTGCGCGTGGGGGTCAGGTGCTCGGGCCCCAGGTGAGGGAGAGGCCGGTGGCGGCCCGTTCTGTGCGGATCTCCATCATGCTGCCCAGGATGGTGGCGTGGTCGGCGACCAGCGCGGTGGCGTCGAGCGCGTACGTGATCCGCTCGCTGAGGAAGACCGGGCTGCCGGGCGGCTCCCCGAGGTGCGCCGCGACGGCCGGGTCGAGCCGGCCGGGCCGGATCTTCTCCGAGGCGCGCGCCACCGCCACGCCGCAGTCGGCGAGGGCGCCGTAGAGGGAGACGGCGGTGAAGTCGCGGTCGCGGATCTGCTCGGCCGCCGGCCGCCGGATCCAGGAGACCTGGTGGATCGCGGGGCGGCCGGCGAACTCGCGCACCCGTTCCAGTCGCAGCGCGCTCTCGCCGGGTGCGGTGCGCAGCTGCGTGGCGACCCCGGCCGGGACCCGGCGCAGCGAACGCCCGAGCACGACCGTGCGTACCTCGTGGCCCTGCTTCCTGAGGTCGTCGGCGAGGCTCTGCAGGGAGCCCAGCTGGTAGGCCAGGTGCGGCGGGGACACGAACGTGCCCCGGCCGGCCTGCTGCACGATCAGCCCTTCGTCGCTGAGCTGCCGGAGCGCCTGGCGGAGGGTCATCAGGGTGACCCCGTACGAGGCGCTCAGCTCGCGTTGGGGCGGCAGCGCCGCGCCGGGAGCGTAATGTCCCGACCGGATCTTCGCGGCGAGGTCGGCGGCTATGGCGCGGTACCTCGCCTCGTGTCCGGCGTCGCGGGCCATCGTGTCTCGTCACGCTCCTGGTCAAGGGCCCGCCGCAGGCCCGTCAGGTAGGCGCCGACGTCGTCCGGCGCCGCCCCGTCGAGGATCCGGCGCATGATCGCGGCACCGATGACGACACCGTCGGCGCGCCGGGTGGCTTCCACGGCCTGTTCCGGCGTGGAAATGCCAAATCCTAGCAAGACCGGCCGGTCGCTGCCCTGCTTGATCCGTTCGGTGAGGGCCGCGGCGGGCTCGGCGAGCGCGGCCCGCTCGCCGGTGGTGCCCATCACCGAGACGGCGTAGACGAAGCCCCGGCTGCGGCGCGCGATCTCGTCCAGCCGTCGCCGCGGAGTCGCGGGGGAGGCGAGCAGGACCAGGTCGACGCCGGTGGCGGCGGCCGCGTCCGCCAGCTCGCCGGCCTCGTCCAGCGGCAGGTCGGGCACGATGAGCCCGGCGATCCCCGCCCGGCGCAGCGCCCGGCAGAACTCCGCGGGCCCGTCGCGCAGCACCAGGTTGTAGTAGGTGCTGGCGACCAGCGGCACGTCCAGGCGCAGCTCGGCGACCTCGGCCAGGATGCCGTGGGCCGTCGCGCCCCGGGCCAGCGCCGCGTCCGACGCCTCCTGGATGGTGGCGCCGTCGAGCGTCGGGTCGGAGAACGGCAGGCCGAGCTCGATCGCGTCCGCGCCGGCGGCGGCGAACGCCCGCAGGTAGCCGGTCCAGCCGGGGGTGATGCCGCCGGTCACGTACGGCATGAGCAGCTTGTGGCCGCCGTCGCGCCGGGCGCGCAGCGGGCTTTCGAGCAGGCCGGTGCTCATACCAGCTCCTTCAGGGTCGAGATGTCCTTGTCGCCCCTGCCGGACAGGGTGAGCAGGACCGTCGCACCCGGCGGCAGCTCGCCCGTACGCGCCGCGCGGATCACCCACGCGACCGCGTGCGCCGACTCCAGCGCCGGCACGATGCCCTCGGTACGGGCCAGCCGCACCGCCGCGTCCACCACCTCCTCGTCGGAGACCGTGACATAGCGCGCCCGGCCGAGGTCGCGCAGGTGGGCGTGCTCCGGCCCGACCCCCGGGTAGTCGAGGCCGGCGGCGATGGAGTGCGCCTCGGTGATCTGCCCGTGGTCGTCCTGGAGGAACAGCGAGCGGAAGCCGTGCAGCACGCCGAGGCTGCCCCTGGCCGCCCCGGCGCCTCCCTCCGCCTCCACCCCGACCAGCCGGGCGGCGGTGTCGACGAACCCGGCGAACGTGCCCGCCGCGTTGGAGCCGCCTCCCACGCAGGCCACGACGTAGTCGGGCACGGCGGCCGGGAGCGCCCCGGCGCACTGCCCGCGCGCCTCGTCGCCGATGACCCGCTGGAACTCGCGCACCATCCACGGGTACGGGTTGGGCCCGATGACCGAGCCGACGCAGTAGTACGCCTCCTCTGTCGCCGTCACCCAGTGGCGCATGGCCTCGCTGGTGGCGTCCTTGAGGGTACGGCTGCCGGTGCCGACCGGTACGACCTCGGTGCCCAGCATGCGCATCCGGAACACGTTCAGCTCCTGCCGCTCGACGTCCCGTTCCCCCATGAACACGGTCGCCGGCAGCCCCAGCACCGCGGCGGCGGTCGCGACGGCCACGCCGTGCTGCCCCGCGCCGGTCTCGGCGATCAGCCGCTTACGGCCCATCCGGAGCGCGAGCAGGGCCTGGCCCAGCACGTTATTGATCTTGTGGGAGCCGGTGTGGGCGAGATCCTCCCGCTTGAGCAGCAGGGTCACGCCCAGCTCCGCCGACAGCCGCCGCGCCGGGGTCAGCGGCGTGGGCCGCCCCACGTGCAGGGCCAGCGACTCCGCGAGGCTCTCGCGGAACGCCGGGTCGGTCCTGGCCTCCCGGAAGGCCGCCTCCACCTCCCGGCAGGCCGCGACCAGCGACTCCGGCACGTAGAGCCCGCCGTACTCCCCGAACCTGCCCCGCTCCCCGGGATCCTCCATCACACCTGGCCGCGTCGCCAGGACTCCTGCCGTCATGTGCCTCACCCATCTAGAACTGTTTCGACTGTTCTATAACTGTGGCACAGATGCCGTGGAAGCGCTACGCCGCCCCGGCGACGAGCCGCAGTCCGTCGTGTCCGTAGGCCCTGGCGAGGTGGGTGAGGGGCTGGCCGAAGAAGTCGGTGACCGCGAGGGCCTGTTCCTGCGAGGTGAGCGCGTGCCAGCCGAGGAACCGCTCGTCGCCGTACCAGGAGACGAAGGCGTCCGGCTCGAAGGGGATCCGGGCGGCCCGGGCGCCGTCGGCGGTCCGCCACAGGCAGGTCTGGCTCGTGCGTCCGGGGCAGTGGGTGGCGAAGAGCAGGCCGGAGGGGGACGCCCACTTCTGTCCGTCGATCAGCTTCCCGACGTTCTGGAGGCGCCGTTCGACGGTGCCGCCGAGGTCGAAGAACGTGACGTCGAGATCGTCGTCCGCGGTCTCGTAATCGCTTTCGGGGCCGGACTGCACGGCGACGGTCCTGGCATCACCTCCCCAGCGGAACGCTCCCGAGTAACGCTCTCCGTGGGTGACGTGGACGAACCGGGGTCGCATCGTGGCCAGGTCGATGATCACGAACCCGGTGATCACGCCCCGGTCGGTGGCGGTCAGCAGCAGCAGCCGGCCGTCCGGCGACCAGACGGGCGAGGCCACGCCCATGGGAGCCTTGACCGTGGGGATCCGCCGGACCGACCGCGTCCCGGTGTCCAGGAGCGTCACCGGGTCCCGGCCGCGCGCGGGGTAGTTCTCCGTCGTCCGGGCTCCCCAGGCGCCGCTCGGCGAGAGCGCGTGCACCTTCGTGCCCAGCCGGGTGAAGGTCCCCTTCGCGCGGACGTAGGGGTGCCCGTCCAGCAGGTACGCGGTGACCACGGGTGGGGCCGTGATGTCCTGGGCCACCGTCACCTTCGTCCCCGGCAGGCGGGACAGGCCGAGCCGCCGCGAAGGCGCGACGGGAAGCGCGGTCCGCGCCTGGACGCCGGGGCCCGCGTCGCGTATCCGGTCGGCGATCGAGCCGGCGAGCGCCGTCAACCGGCGCCGGACGGAGAGGTCGCCCGACGCCACGGCCACCACCGCCGGGCCGGTCCGGAAGTAGATCCTGGCCGGCGGGGAGGAGTCCGCCACGGCCTGATCCCCGATCCCGGCGGCGGGCCGATACGCGTAGACGTCTCCCAGCGTCTCGACCATGTCCGCGGCCTCGTCGGCGTCGCCGGCGATCCAGAGCACGCGGACGCTGAAGGAGCCGCCGCCCGGCTCGGCGTAGCGGCAGGAGACGGATCTGGGCAGCGTGTACCTGTACAGGGTGGTCTGGGGTGGGCCGGGGGAGAACGTCCCTCCCGGCAGGAGCGCGCAGGCGTCCGGCCAGCGGCCCGGGTCCACGCCCCCGAGCAGCGATGGGCCTCTGCCCGGCGGGAGGCGCCGCAGGGCCGAGAAGCGCACGCGGCGCGTCTGTCCCGCCGCCGGAATGACGCTCCCGACGTAGAGCCGCTGACCGGCCGACGCCAGCACCTCGGCCGGGACGGGCAGGGTGTACGAGGTCGCCGCGCCGGTCCCGGGATCGATCGCATCGACGACCGGGAAACCGCCGAGCCCTGCCCGGGCTGCGATGCCGCCCTCGACCAGCTTCGCGTACACCGGGGCGGGCCTCACCTGCCACAGGGGCGCGCCGTCCGGCCAGGACGTCGCCGCCAGGACGTCGTCCTCGCCGCTGTGATAGGTCGTCAGCACGAGGCCGGGCCCTCGGACCACGGCGCATCGCGGCCAGCATTCGCCGTGATGGAGCACGGCCCGCCCGCGGTCGTCGAACAGGGTCATCGCGCGGTCGCCGGAGACCGCGATCATCCCCTCGGCCACCTGGAAGTCCGGGGAGGTCCCCGCGGGGAGCGGGATAGAGCGGAGCGTCGTACCCGTGGCGGCGTCCAGCAGGAGCACGCGCGGCGACCGGCCGCAGGCGAGGAACAGCACCACGTCGGCGGCGCGGGCCGCCGAGCCGGAGACGTCGCACCCGGCGGGCATGCGGAAACTCCACATGTCGCGGCCCGCTCCGGTCGAGATCCCCCTGATCGCGCCGGTTTCCAGATCCTTGACGGCGAACACCGGCGAGCCAGCCCGGGGAGCCGACGATCTCCGCCAGCCCGGCGGGAGGGACGTCCGCTGCCTGCGCCAGAGCTCCTTGCCGGTGGTGCTCGACACCGCGACCAGCTCGTGCCTGCCGCTCGCCCGCTCGGCCGGCTGGTAGTAGTCGATCACGACGACGTCCGAGGAGAGGTCCCAGCCCGTGGCGGACGCCGTGGTGAGCTGGTGCTTCCACCTCGGGCGCCCGTCGTCCGCCCCGAACGCGAGCACGCCCCGCGCGGTGCGTACGAGGAGGTCGCGGGAGGTCAGGGCGTGCTCGTAGCCGTCGCGCGTGATGGGCACGTCGGCGTGCCAGAGGGGGACGAGCCGCGCGCTCGGCAGGGCGCCGGCCGGCGCGCTCGCCGGCACCGGGACCAGGCCCAGGAGGAGGGCGGCCAGGAGGGCTAGTCTTGTCGTTGCTCGTGGCACGGCCGGTTCCTCTTCCAGGCCCGATAGCCCGCGCCGAGAGTGGGATCGCCGTAAACGGCGGCGTACTTCTTGGCCTCTCCCGTGACCCTGAACGGCTGCCCGTCGGCCTCGCCGAAGAACGCGCTCGTGGGCTGCCCGTCGGCCTTGTAGACGTAGACCACCTCGATGTCCCACTCGTACCAGCGGTGCTCGGCCCGCACGGTGAAGTCGACCGTGACGCGCTCGCCATCGGCCAGGTCGATGCTCTTGGGCAGGTACCGCGAGCCTCCGCCTTCAGGCGCCTGGAGGTCGAGGTTCACATCGATCTTGTACTCGGTTCCCTCCCCCTGGGCGGGAACGGTGAGGCAGGTGCCCGTCGGAACGGGACCGGACCGGAGGACCCGGGGCCGGACGTCGATGATCCTGATCGGCTCGCTGCGCTGCCCTTGGAGGACGATGACCACGTTCATCTTCCCCACGCGCGCCGCGTGATTGCGTGACAGCATCTCGACCAGCTGCTTGAAGCTCGGGCCTCGCATCAGCAGGGCGTGATCGACGGGCGGCAGCCGGTCGCGCGTCGCCACGGACTCCGTCACGTAGAGCCTCGACGTGACCGTGCCGGCCAGCGCCGGTGCGCCGGTCAGATCCCGGGCCGCGTCCACCAGAGTGGGCCACATGCCGGCCACCACGCCGCAGAGCACCAGCACGACCCCGGCGGCGATCAGCCGGGGGAGCCTGGGGGTGCCCCGTGAGTTGATCGTCACGTCCCGTGCGGACGTGATCTGGATGTTGTCCCCGCCGACCACCGCATCGCGCAGCACCGGGGCCGCGGCGGCCGGCTGATCCGGCTCCGTGCCGGGCAGGCGGGTCATGCTGCCACCCGGAGGCTACCGGCCACCGCACGGGCGAGCCGCATCGTGACGTCGCGGTCCCCCGCGCCGTCCATGCGGACCAGTGCGCCGCCCACTCGTACGACCGCCGCGTCGGTCATCGAGCTGTTGACGTACAACCGCACCCCGGGCTCGAGGCTGGAAATCCCGCTGAAGTCATCCTCGCCGAACCTGACGACGATGGCTTCGAGCGTCGTCTCCGCCTCGCCCGCCGTCGCGCTCACCCACAGGACGCTGAGCGTGAGCACGGGGTGCTTCGCGTCGTCGGGGACCAGGTCACAGCCGGTGGGTGTGTTCAGGCCGAGTTCGGGCGGGCCCGGCCGGGGGAGGGGCCGGTAGCGGGCCTTGGGGAACTCGGCCGCCAGCGCCGAGGCTGGGACGAGTGAGCAGGCGTCCGGCCAGCTCCGGCGCTCGACGCCGCCTCTCGCCGTGAGGCCGGGGTCGGTCACCGGCGGCGGGACCGTCTTGTACGCCAGCACCGGCTTCATGTCCTTGTCCGTCTCGGGGGCGACGAGCAACGCGTACCGGCTGATGCCGATCACTTCCTCGTAGATCGGGATCGTGGCAACAGGTGTCTGCTTCCCCGTCACCGGATCCACCGCCACGATGACGGACCTTTGGAGTGCGGCGAGCCGCCTCGTCCCGTAGATCCGCCCGTCGACCGCCACGACCGTCTCGAACTCTCCCGCCTCGCCGTGGATGGGCGTGACGCGGCGCGAACGGCGGTCCACCGCGTCCGCCACCACGGACTTGCTGACGTCGTCCTGCCGCACGACCAGCAGGCCCTCGGCCGTGGCGACCCACGAGCACGAGCACGTCTCCCCTGCGAGGTGCTCGTAGAGCAACCGCCCGTCGGCGTCGTAGACGGTGAAGGCGTTGTCGCTCTCCACTCCGATCGCCCGGCCGAAGACCGAGATCAGGGGAGTCCCCGAGGGGAAGACCTCCCGTTCCCAGAGGAGACGCCCGGTGGAGACCTCCAGCGCGCGCAGGCGGGCATGTCCGGCGCAGTTCATCAAGAACGCGGCCACCGACTCGTCCGCGCTTCCCGAGGCGAGGTGGCATCCGGGGGAAACGGCGGACTCCCACCGCGGCTGCCCGTCCACGGCGTCGAGAGCCCGCACCACGTCGACGGAGGGAATGTGGATCAGCACCCGTTGCCGGCCTGTACCGAGGTACGTGAAGTAGGGATCAGGCAGGTCGGAGCCGTAGAACCCGGACGTGAGGTTCCAGAGGACCGCCCCGGTGCGCCCGTTGAAGGCGAGCAGGCTGTCGCCCTGAGGGACCTCGTCGTCGTTCTCGTCGTCGCGCTGGGCCACCGCGATGACGTAGTCACCGGTGACATCGAGCCGTTCGTCCAGCGGCGTGTAGCCGTCGATGTCCGACGTGCTGAAGGACCACAGGCTCTGACCCGTCACGGCGTTCCTGGCTTGGATCTGCTCGCCGTGCGTCAGGATCAGGACGTCGTCCAGGAAGAGCGCGCCGGGCCAGTCGTCGCGGAAATGGGCCTGCCATAACAGGGAACGAATCCCGGCAGGAATGGCCGGTCCCGGCTGCTCCACGGGAAAACGCGGGGCCGGTGGGGCGAGAATCGCGAGGCAGAGGAGGCACAGCAGGGCGTGCCACACCCACGACTCGCGAATCCGCCATCCCGTGATCACGAGATATGCCTGGTAAACGCTTCAGCGCCGGCGGATGTCGATATCCCGCGCCTGCCCTATCTGGATGTTGTCACCGGATATCGAGCTGCCGGAGACTATCTGGCTGCCGTCGTTGGCGACGATCGCGCCGGCGGGGGCCGTCCGCAGCAGCTCCGTGACGTCTCTGACCAGCTCGGGATCGGCGGCCATGGCCCTTTTCAGCTGGCCGCGCAGCGCGGCGACGAGGTCCTCGTCCTCGGGCGTCTCCACCACGTCCTGTACGGCGGATTCGATGCGGTCGCGACTCTCCTCCCGCTTGACGAAACGCTGCAGCAGCCGGCGCCCGAGGTTCACCGACTCGTCGGCGGCCAGGTCCTGCGTTTTGGTCAGCACCGCGGCCCCGTAAGCGCCGATGGCCGCCGTTATATAGGGCATGACCTGGCCGGCGATCGCAACGATGTCCACGCGCCCCTCCTCGCTTTCTCATTTCATCAACTCCGATAAGGAAAGGGTTACATCATTCGTGATCGCCGGGCCATGGATGACGACGTGAGCATGGCTCGCGGGCGGGCGGGGATATTTCCGGTGCTCTCCCGTCAACCGGACGTGAGCCTCAGGGAGTGTCAGGAGGTGGCACGACCGACGAGAGGAGCGCGGGTGGATGCGGAATTCGTGAGTTTCGTGCGGCACCGGGGAGATCATCATCTGAAAACGGCGGTCCTGCTCACCGGCGACTGGCATACGGCTGAGGATCTGGTCCAGTCCTGCCTGGGCAAGCTGTATCGCGTGTGGCATCGGCTGGACACCAGCAGCGACCCCGACGCCTACCTGCGCCGGATCCTGGTCAACACGTACCGGTCCTGGTGGCGTGCCCGGTGGCGGCGCGAGATCCCGCGCGCCGAGTTGCCCGAGTTGCCCGGTCCCGGTGACGTGGGGGACACCCGGGCCGTGGCCGAGGACGTACGGCAGGCGCTGGCGCGACTGCCTGCCAGGCAGCGGACGGCCCTGGTGCTGCGGTTCTTCGCCGACCTGCCGGAAGCCGAGGTCGCCGATCTGATGGGCTGCTCACCGGGGACGGTCAAGACCCACACGCATCGCGGCCTGCAGGCGATGCGGCGGCTGATCTCTCCCGACACGCTGGTCAACCGAACCGAGGACGAAGGGAGTGGGATCCGGTGAGACACCGACACGAGGAGCCGTCCATGAACGAGCACGAACTCCGCACGCTGCTCATCAAAGCGACCGAGGACCGGCCGGCGGGCATCGACCTCATGCCGGCGATGCCGAGGCGCCGACTGGCCAGGGTCCTGGTCCCGGTCGCCGCGCTGGCCGTCGCCGCCGCGGTGGCCGCGGTCGCGGTGGTGCTGCCCGCGACCCAGTCGTCGGCGCAGGCCCAGGTGATCGCCGCGGTCGAGAACACCAGCCAGGAGAGCTACCGCATCCATGTCACGTCCGATGCCAAGGTGTTCGACGGCGCCATCGACCCCGTCCGGCGGATGGGCGTCATCACGAGGCAGGACGGGGCCGAAACCCGGTTCGTCGGCGATCTGATGTACGTCCGGGAGAGCGGCGCCGCGACGTGGCTGGTCTCGCCGCGCGCCGACGCCGACCTGGCGGGCGCGCCGCCGGTCATCGCCCTGGTCAAGCTCGCTCCCATCGACCCTCATGCGGCCCTGGAGCGGCTCCGTACGGCCACTGACGTCCGCGAGGCCGGCACAGCCTCCGGGCAGGGCTGGGCCGGGCAGCGGTTCGCGTTCTCGCTGGAGGCCGGGGGCGGTGCCGACGTGAAGGCGGGCACGGCGGAGGCGGCCACGGGCACCGTGGACGTGGACGACCAGGGCCGGATCCGGCACCTGGAAGTCGCCTTCGGCGATTCCGGCAACCGGAACGTCATGGACTTCAGCGACTTCGGCACCCCCGTCTCGGTCACCGCTCCGCCCACCGACCAGGTACGGCAGCCGCCCGCCGACAAGCTCGGCAAGCCGACCGGGAAGCCGACCGACAGGGCGCGGCAGGACTCCGGTGACAAGGTCGGGGAGCCCACCACCAAGACGTCCTGACCGGCCACGCGCGAGGCCCGGACACGTCGCCGCGGGCGATGTCACATTCGCCGGCATGGAGAGCTCTCAGGAGGCGAACACCGCCTTCCAGGGAGCTCTCTTGACCACCGCCTATGTCGTCACCGCCCTCGTGACCATCGCCGCCAACACGTTCTCGGGCTTCGCCGCCATCACCCGGCTCGAACCGATCATGCGGACTCTCGGCCCCGCCCTGAAGACGGCGGGAGTGCCCGAGTCCTGGCTGGTCTTCCCGATCGGCGTCCTCAAGGTCGCGGGCGCGCTCGGGCTGGCGCTCGGCCTCCTCGGCGTGCCGCCGATCGGCACGGCCGCCGCGGCCGGGCTCATCCTCTACTTCGTCTGCGCCCTCTACACCCACCTGCGCGTCAGCGACTTCTCGCCGATGTTCTTCCTGGCGATCGGGTTTCTCGGGCTGGCGGCGGCCACGCTGGCGCTGGACCTCCTGAGGTGAAGCGGCGGCTACGAGTCTGCCGTGGCCAGCTCGGACAGGTTCATCGCAATCGCGTGGTGGACCGCGGGGACCCAGTCCAGCGCGCGCAGGGCCGTGTTGCGCAGGGAGCGCAGCGGGCCGTTGCCGACCGTCGCGATCCTCGTCATCCGGTGGGTGAAGGCGACCACGTCCTCGGCGACGGGACGGCGCTCGGTCCCGTACGTGTCCAGGATCGTCTCGGGAGCGCCGTCGCGCAGCACGGCGGTGAGCTTCCCGGCAAGGGAGAGGGCGTCCTGGATGCCGGTGTTCATGCCCTGGCCGCCGGCCGGGCTGTGGACGTGGGCCGCGTCGCCGGCCAGGAAGATCCGGCCCGCCCGGTAGCGCTCGGCCAGGCGGTGGTGGACACGGAACCGCGAGCTCCAGACGAGGTCCGTGACCGTGGCCGGGTTGGTACGCGGCCCGCGGGTGTCGAGGAGCGACTGGATGTCGGCGACGCCGGGACGCTCCGGAGCCTCCTCGACCGTCGCGACGATCCGGTGGCGGCCGCCCGGCAGCGGCGCGACGACGGTCACCCCTTCGGGGGCGAAGTAGAGAGCGACCTCGTCGCTGGGACCCGCCCAGTCGAGGCGGACGTCGGCCAGCACGAACGACTGGGCGTAGGTGTCGCCCGTGAACGCGATCCCGGCCTGCTCGCGCACCGTGCTGTGCATGCCGTCGGCGCCGACGGCGTACGAGGCGCGGATCTGGCGGCCGTCGGACGTCGTGGCGGTGACCCCGGTGGCGCTCTGCTCGACGGCCGTGACCGCGTACGGGCGGTGGACGGTGCCGCCCGCGGCCCGGAGCCGGTCCAGCAGCACCTGCTCGGTGATGTCCTGGGGCACCAGCAGCGTGTACGGGAAGTCGGTCGGCAGCTTGTCGAAGGCCACGGTCAGCAGGACCCGGTCGCGGTCGCGTACGGTGAAGCGGGGCACGGTGACCCCCCTCGACACCAGCTCGTCGCTGACGTCGATCGCGCGCAGCACCTCCAGGGTGCGGGCGTGCACGACCGCGGCCCGCGAGGTGTTGGCGCCGCTCGCCGCCTTGTCCACCAGGACGGCGTCCACGCCCTGCCGGGCCAGCGAGGTGGCCAGGGCCAGGCCGGCCGGGCCCGCGCCGACGATCAGGACGTCCGTGCCGGCCGGAAGTTGTGCGTTCATACCGCGAAATCCCCTTGTCTTCAGTAGTAGTTGCGCATCAGTTCGGTCGCCCAGGCCGGCTGTACGGTCTCGCCCTGCGGCCCGAACTCCGCCATGTAGGGCTTGAGATCGAGGACCGGGCTGCCGTCGATGGCGTCCAGACCGCGTACGCGCACGTCGAGGCCGTCCACGGCGAGCAGGCGGCAGCGGGAGACCCCCAGCCTGTTCGGCCGGTTCTTGGCCCGCTGCGCGAAGATGCCCACCGGCGGCCAGTCCGGATTGCCCCTCGGGCGGCGGGCCGCGGTGTGCACCGACTCCGGGTCCACCAGGTGGAAGAGGAACACCACCTCCAGGTGCGAGAACGCGTCCAGCCCCGCGAGGGAGTCCGGCTGGAACTGCGTCCCGTCGAGGCGGATCACCGCTTCCTCGGTGTTCCAGTCGTCGTCGAACGCCTCGGTGCGCCCGCCCACGACGGTGCCCACCGGTTGCAGGGTGACGGCGTGCTCCACGGCTTCCTCCAATGTCGGGGTTTCCGCTCACGACCGTAAGGGCCGGGGCTCGCGGGTGAATAAGTCACGATGACCGGGTTGCTCGCGGGCGGCGGAGGCCGCTTAGGTAGGGTCGGGGCATCATGATCGGGCGAAACGCCGAGATCGCCCTACTCAGCGGGCTGATCGCCGAGTCCGGGACCGGCCGGGGCAATGCCGTCGTCGTGTACGGAGAGGCCGGGATCGGCAAGTCGGCGCTGCTGGCGGAGGCCGCGCGGGCGGCGGGCGACGACGTGCTGGTGCTGCGGATCACCGGCGTGGAGGCCGAGGCCGAGCTGCCCTTCGCCGCCCTGCACCTGCTGCTGCGGCCGGCCCGGCACCTCGTCGCGGGGCTCCCGGAGGCGCAGCGGGCGGCCCTGCTCGGCGCGTTCGGCGAGAGCCAGGGCGGGGCCCAGGACCGCTTCCTCGTCGGGCTCGCGGTGCTGACCCTGCTCGCCGAGCTCGCCGAGGAACGTCCCCTGCTGTGCCTGATCGACGACGTGCAGTGGCTGGACCGCGCGTCGGCGGACGCGCTGGTGTTCGCGGCGCGCAGGCTGGGAGCCGAGCGGATCACCATGATCCTGGCCGCCCGCGACGACGGTGCGCAGCCGCCCGTGCAGGGCGTCCCGGAGCTGCGGCTCGCCGGTCTCGGCCGGGCGGACTGCGAGCGGCTGCTCGCCGGGTCGGCCGCCGATCTGGTGCCCGAGGCGCGGGACCGGGTGATCGAGGAGGCCGAGGGCAACCCGCTCGCGCTTCTGGAGTTCGCCGCGGCCCTCGTCCCCGAGCAGCGGGCGGGGCGGCTGGCTCCGCTGCCCCTGCAGGCGCCCAGGCTCCCCTTGCCCGGACGGCTCGAACAGTCGTTGCGTGCCGCCATCCGGCGGCTCCCCGAAGCCACGCAGCTGCTGCTCCTGGTCGCCGCGGCCGAGGGCTCGGGCAGCCTGGAGCTCGTCCTGCGGGCCGCGGAGGGCTTCGGGGCCGGGCTGCCCGACCTGGAGCCGGGCGAGCGCCACCACCTGGTGCAGATCTCCGACGGCCGGCTGCGCTTCCGCCATCCCCTGGTCAAGACCGCCGCGTACCATGAGGCGCCGCTCGCCCGGCGGGTGGCCGCCCATCGCGCGCTGGCGGACGCCCTTGACGGCGACGAGCACGCCGACCGCAGGGCCTGGCACCTGTCCGCCGCCGCCGTCGGTCCCGACGAGGAGATCTCGGACGTGCTGGCGGCGGCCGGGGAGCGGGCCCGGCAGCGGGGCAGCCACGCGTCGGCCGCGACGGCGTACGAGCGGGCCGCGCAGCTCACCGTCGATCAGGGCCGGCGGGCCCGCCGGCTGGCCGCCGCCGCCGAGTCGGCGATGGGCGCCGGGCAGCTGGCCCGCGCCGGCGCCGCGGCCGACCGGGGCCGGCGGCTGACCGGGGACCCCGTGGTGCTGGCCCGGCTGGTCGCCGTGCGGGCCGCGGTCGACTCCGAGCACGGCAGCCCGGCGCCGGCGGCGCTGATCGACGCGGCCGCCGGCATCGCCCGCACCGCGCCGGCCGACGCCGCGTCCCTGCTCGCGACCGCCGCCGCCGAGGCCTGGTTCGCCGGTGACCACGCCGCGCTCGGGCGGGCCGCGGAGCTGCTGGAATCCGTCGTGCCCGGCGACGACCCCGTGGCCGGAACGGTACGCGGCATGGAGCGGGTGGCCGCCGGCGACCCGGCCGCGGGGCTGCCGCTCATGCGCGCCGCCATCTCGCCGCGCGCCGCCACGGACCCGGTCGCCGGCACGTACGCGGTGTTCGGCGCGTTGATGACCGGCGACGACGAGGCGGCCTGCGAGCTGGCCGCGGCCCGCGTGGCCGCCTGCAGGGAGCAGGGCCTGATCGGCGCGCTGCCGCATGCCCTGCAGCTCCTCACCCAGGCGCAGCTCCTGCGGGGAAGGCACGCGGAGGCGGCGGAGTCGGGCGCCGAGGCCTGGCGGATCGCCCACGACACCGGGCAGACGGGGCGGCTGCGGCATCTGCACGGCATCCTGGCGTGGCTCGCCGCCGTCGAGGGCGAGGACGACACGTGCGTACGGCTCGCCGGCCAAGCCGACGGCGCCGCGCGGGAACGCCACGGATCGGGATGGGGCGGCTGCGCGCTGATCCTGCTCGACCTGGTACGAGCCCGGTACGACGCGGCGGCCGAGCGGATGGCGCGGATCCTCGACGGCCCGCTCGGTCACACCGTGATCGTCACCTTCGCCATGGCCGACCACGTCGAGGCCTGCGCCCGGCTGGGCGACCCGGGCCGGGCGGCCGAGGCGTTCGCCCGGTTCGACGCCTGGGCGGCGGCCAGCGGCCGGCCGGGCGCCGCCGCCGTCGCGCATCGCTGCCGCGCTCTCCTCGCCCCGCGCGGCGAGGCCGAGGCCCACTACGGCGCGGCGCTCGAGTGGCACGCCCGGGGCGGGCGGGTGTTCGAGCACGCCAGGACGGAGCTGCTGTACGGCGAATGGCTGCGGCGGGCCCGCCGGCGCTCCGACGCCGGGGCGCAGCTGCGCTCGGCGATGGGCCGCTTCGCCGCGCTGGGCGCCGCCCCCTGGGCCGAACGGGCCCGTACGGAGCTGGCCGCGACCGGCGCCCGCGCCGACCTGCCGGAGCTCGGTGTGGCGGCGAAACCGCTCGACGCGCTGACCCCTCAGGAGCTGCAGGTCGTCCGGCTCGCCGCGACGGGCGCCACGAACCGGCAGATCGGCGCCCAGCTCTTCCTCAGCCCGCGAACGGTGGGATTCCACCTGTACAAGGCGTACCCGAAGCTGGGGATCTCCTCGCGCGCCGACCTGGCGGGCCTCGACCTGGGCCGTCCCGCCTAGGGTCGGCGCCCCGACCGTACGATCACCGTCACCAGCAGGGCCAGGGCGAACGCCGCGCCCAGCATGAAGAGACCGAACCCGGCCAGCAGGTTCCAGTTACCCAGGTCCGACAGGACCGGGAGAGTGGGGTCCACGTAGTACAGGACGATCCACGCGACGCCGACGAACCAGGACACGCCCATTGCCGCGGCCAGGCGGCGGGCCAAGCGATTGGTCGGCGCTACACGAGCTTGAAGATCGGACACCGGCATCACCCCTGTTCGGTGGATCCAGCGTAACGCGATCAGGAGCAGAGCAGGCGGGCGATCGTCAGGTCGGTGATGAGGACGTTGACCCAGCCGCCCTCGATCGCGGCCTTGATCGCGGAGAGCTTGCGCATGCCGCCCGCGACCCCGACCCGGCGCTCGACGGCGCGGAAGGTCGGCGCGTCGATGCCGATGACGCGCTGGTCGAAGCCCGAGTCGACGGGTTTGCCCGTGGTGTCGAAGAAGTGCAGGCAGACGTCGCCGACGGCGCCGAGCCCGCGCAGCTCCTCCTGGTCGGCCTGGCTGACCGCGTTGCCGCTGCTGAGCAGCAGGGGCGAGGGCTCCAGGCTGCCGATGCCGACCAGCACGACGGTCAGGTCGTGCCACTGCGCCTGCACGTCCTTCACGCTGGGGTCCTCCAGCAGCGCGTCGCGGATCGCGGTGGTCGCGACCACGCCGGGCAGGGGTACGAAGATCGGCCGGGCGTAGGTGAGGTTGGCCAGGCGGGCGACCAGCCGGGTGGCGTGCACCTGCGCCTCGGGGCTGCCGACCCCGCCGACCAGCTGGATGACGCGGTCGGCGACCTGGGAGTTCTTCTGCGGCAGGCGTTCGACCGTGGCCAGCAGGGTCTCGCTCCAGGACGAGATGCCGATCACGTCGCCGCCGGTGAAGGTGACGCCGAGGTAGGCCGCGGCCGCCGAGGCCAGCGGCGGGATCACGTCGTCCTGGTAGTCCTCGACGTCCACGACCACGGCGTCGCGCAGCCCGTAGCGCCGCTGCAGCTCCTCCTCCAGCTCGGTGTGCACCCCTTCGGGGAGCGTGACCACCGTGCGGACCATGCCCCGCGTGACCGCCTCCTTGAGCAGGCGGGACACGCGGGGCTGGGAGATGTTGAGCGTGGCGGCGATCTCGGGCTGGCGCATGTTCTGCTCGTGGTACATGCGCGCGACCCGGGCCAGGAGGCGCAGGTGATCCTTGGTCGTGTCGCGCCTACGTTCCGCGTTCTGGACCACCGCGTACTCCTTTCTATTCACTCCTGAATGAAGCCTATTGTCCGAACCACCGTGGCGGAGACGCCGGCGGGGGTCACTTCCTGGCGAACACCCCGAACTCGTCGGCGTTGTCGGCAGTGACGAGCTCGCAGTCGATGGACTGCTTCTCGTCCTTGCCCGTCTTGCCGGTCTTGATGAACTGGTCGGCCTGGTCCACGGCGCTGGTGGCGCCGAGCGCGGCGGGCTGCAGCCCGGTGGCGTGCATCTCGCCCGCCTTGATGGCGGCGATGGCGTCGGGACTGCCGTCGAAGCCGACGACCACGACCTTCTTCAGCAGTCCCGCGGCCTTCAGCGCCGCGACCGCGCCCAGGGCCATGGTGTCGTTGCCGGCGATGACGCCCTGGATGTCGCGGCTCTTCTGGATGATGGTCTCCATCTTGGTGAACGCCTCCTGCTGGTCCCAGTTGGCGCTCTCCTTGGCCACCGGCTTCATGTCCGGGTACTGGGAGATCACGTCGGCGAAGCCCTTGGAGCGGACGCTGGCGTTGGTGTCGGACTCCTTGCCGACCAGCTCGACGTAGTTGCCCTTGCTCTTCATGGCCTCCACGAACGACTGCGCGACCAGCTGGGCGCCCTGGGAGTTGTTGGAGACGATCTGGGCCTTGGCGACGCCGGTGGCGTTGATCTCCCGGTCGATCAGGAAGACCGGGATGCCGCCCTGCGCGGCCTTGCGGACCGGCCCGATGGAGGCGTCGGCGCCCGCGTTGTCCAGGATGATCGCCTTGGCCTGGCGGGAGATGGCGGCGTCGATCAGCTCGCTCTGCTTGTTGGGGTCGTCGTCGTGGGAGGCCACGGACGTCTGGTAGCCGAGCTTCTCGGCCTGCGCCTTGGCCGCCTCGGCCTCGGCCTTGAAGAACGGGTTGTCGTGCGACGGGGTGATGATCGCGATCAGGCCGCCGGCGGCCGCGGCGCTGCTGCTGCCCGCCTTCGCGGTGCTCGCGGGCTGGTCGCCGCCGCCGCTGCCGCAGGCGGCGAGCGTGGTGCAACCGAGCAGGACGGAGAGTGCCAACGTGACGATGCGGGTGGGGGGCATGGTGTCTCCTTGTCGTTCAGTCGTGCTTCTTGCTTGCGGCGACCGCCGCCGCGGCGGCTCCCCGTCGCTTGAATCGCTGCTGGCCCTGGTCGAGCATCACGGCGAGGATGATGACCGCGCCCTTGATGAGGATCTGCCAGAACGTCGACACGCCCAGGATCACCAGGCCGTCGGCGAGGAAGCCGATGACGAACGCGCCGACCAGGGTGCCGCGCACCGTTCCCCGGCCGCCGCTGAGTGCGGCGCCCCCGATGACCACCGCCGCGATGGCGTTGAGCTCGTACGTCTCCCCGGCCTGCGGGGCGGCCGAGGTGAGCTCCGAGGCGATGATGAGCCCGGCGACCGCCGCGCAGGCGCCGGAGATCACGTACACGATCGTCTTGACCCGCCGGATCGGCACGCCGGACAGGTCCGCGGCCCGCTCGTTGCCGCCGGTGGCGTACAGCCAGCGGCCGAACGGGGACTTGGCCAGCAGCAGCACGGCCGCCACGGCCAGCAGGATCATGATCCAGATGGAGGTGGGCAGGCCGAGCGGCCGCCCGCTGCCGAGCAGCTCGAAGCCGGTGTTGCCGAGCGCCGGGTTGCCGCCCAGGTTGGGGTAGGTGGCGCCGTTGGAGATGAGCATCGCCGCGCCGCGGGCCACGTACAGCATGCCGAGCGTGGCGATGAACGGCGCCACGTTGAAGCGGGTGACGAGGATCCCGTTGATCAGGCCGACCGCCATGCCGACCGCGACGCACAGCACGATCACCACCCACACCGGCGGGTAGGCGATCACGCCGCCGACGTGCAGACCCTGTAGGAGCTCACCGGCGACCACCCCGGACAGGCCCACGATGGAGCCGACGGACAGGTCGATGCCGCCCTTGAGGATGACCAGCAGCATGCCGAGCGCGATCACGCCGTTGATGGCGACGTGCTTGGTCATCGTGATCAGGTTGGGGACGGTGAGGAAGGAGTCCGACAGCAGGCCGAAGATGACGATGAGCACGGCGAGCGCGATGAAGGCGCGCAGCTCGAAGGCCACGTTCAGCAGCGAGAGGCGGCGGGCCCGGGTGGCGGCCTGCTCCGGGGCCGCGGTGGTCGCCGTCGCCGTCATGACGAACCGTCCTGGGTTCCGCCGTCGGACACGCGCATCAGTTCCTCCCGGGTCAGCTCGCCGCGCCGAAACTCGCCGACGAGGGCGCCGCGGGCGAGCACGAGCAGCCGGTCGGGGATGTGCAGGGCCTCTTCGGCGTCGGATGTGGTGAACAGCACGGCCAGGCCGTGCCTGGCCTGGGCCGCCATCAGCTCGAAGATGTCGGCCTTGGCGCCCACGTCCACGCCGCGGGACGGCTCGTCCAGCAGCAGGACGCGCGGCCCGGTCAGGAGTGCCTTGCCGATGATCACTTTCTGCTGGTTGCCGCCGCTCAGCGACCCGATGGCCGCCTGGGCGCCGCTGGTCTTGACGGTGACGTCGGCGATGGTGCGGGTGACGGCGGCGCGCTCGCGCTCCTGGGAGACGAACAGGCCGCGGACGAACGTGCCGAGCGCGGACAGGGACAGGTTCTGCCCGACCGACATGGTCTGGACGAGACCGTCGCGCTGGCGGTCCTCGGGCACCAGCACCACGCCCCGCTCGATGCGGTCGCGGATCCCGGCCTCGTGCAGGGGCGCGCCGTCCAGCAGGACCTCGCCGGAGGACGGCCGCAGGCGGCCGGCCAGCGTCTCCAGCAGCTCGGTTCGCCCGGAGCCCATCAGCCCGTAGACGCCGACGATCTCGCCCGCGCGCACGCTGAGCGACAGCCCGTTCACGGCCAGCCGGTCGGGGACGGCCCGGTCGGCCACGGTGAGCCGGCGGACGGCCAGCGCTTCCTCGCCGAGCACCGGCTCCCGGCTGGGGAACAGCGTGTCCTGGTCGCGGCCGACCATCTGCTCGACGATCCAGCGGATGTCGACCTCATCGGCCCGGGCCGTGGCGACCAGCCGCCCGTCGCGCAGCACCACGACGTCGTCGGCGATCTCCAGCGCCTCGTCCAGGTGGTGGGAGATGTAGACGACGGCGACGCCCGCGGCGGTCAGCTCCCTGATCACCCGGAAGAGCACGTCGACCTCGGGCGCGGTCAGGGCCGAGGTCGGCTCGTCCATGATGAGGACGCGGGCCTGCTGCAGCAGCGCGCGGGCGATCTCCACCAGCTGCTGCTGGCCGAGCCGCAGGTCGCCGACGAGCCGGTCCGGGTCGACGTCCTCCTCCAGCCGGCGCAGGACCGCGGCCGTGGCCTCGCGCTGTGCCTTGCGGTCGATCGAGCCGTACGCGGTGCGGACCTCGCGGGCCAGGAACAGGTTGTCCTGGATGCTGAGGTTGGGGCACAGGCTGAGCTCCTGGTGGATGATGGAGATGCCCTGGTCGGCCGCGTCGCGGGAGGAGTGCAGCCGCACGGGCCGCCCGTCGAGCTCGACATGGCCGGTGGTGGGCCGCTCGATCCCGGCCAGGATCTTCATCAGGGTCGACTTGCCGGCGCCGTTCTCGCCGAACAGCGCGGTCACGCGGCCGGGCGCCACGTCGAAGTCGACGCCCTTGAGCGCGTGCGTGCCGCCGTACACCTTGGTGACCTCGCCGGCCCGCAGGACCGGGCCAGAGACGGGCGCGCTCATGAGATCGCCACCGGCGTGATCGTCACGGTCTGGGGTGTCAGCAGGGTGAACGCCCCGGTGACGGAGATCTGCTTGCCCTCCAGCCCGGCCGCGTCCAGCCCTTTGAGCAGTTTGTCGCGCAGCTGGTTGTTGAGGGCGGTGGCGGCGTCGGCGTACTCCACCTGGTTGGTGAACTGGCCGAACGTGATGAATCCCACCGCGTCGCGCAGCGCGGTGCCGTTGATGGCGGGTCCGGTCTGCACGGAGACCCGGGTGCCGTCCGGCAGGCCCTTGACGGTGACGGGCAGCAGCCCGGATTTGACCGCGCCGGCCTCGCCCGTCACCTTGACGGCGAAGGTGTAGGGGCCGGTGCCCTGGCGCTTGCCGTACTTCTGGCTCGCGGCGTCCTTGTCGGCGGCCAGGGCGTCGAGCAGGACGGGCAGGTCGACGGCGGCGCTCTTGACGGCGGGGACGATCTTGGCCTCGTAGTTCTGGGCCCCGAACGCGGCCGGGTCGAACTTCTTCGGAGCCGCCGCGGCCGCGGTCTCGGCGGTCCTGTACTCGGTGCTGACGGCCATGAGGACGACCAGCACGGCGACGGCCGCGGTGGTGATCCAGCGGATCGGGACGCGCCGACGGGGGGTCGGCGCCGTTGCTGTCATGTGCTGCTCCCTTCACCGGAGGGGCGGGATCTGCGCACGGCCTCGTGCCAGGCGGCCTTCCTGGCCGCGCGGTCCGTCTCGTCCAGGGCGGGCTCGAACCGGTCCGCGGGTCGCGGGCGCCGTTCCAGCTCGCCGAGCGTCCACAGCTTGGCCGCGAGCCCGGCGGCGTCGGCCACGCCGAGGCATGACAGGTCGTGCTCGCCGGAACGGGCGACGGCCCGGCCGCTGACGTCGGCCTGGAACTGCATCAAGCGGGCGCTGCGGATGAGCCCGCCGTCGGCCATGAGCACGCTCACCTGGCCGACGGCCTGATCGACGGCGGCCACCACGTCCTCGACCTGGAAGGCGACCGCCTCCAGGGCGGCGGCGACGAGCTGGGCCCGGCGGGTGGCGAGCGTCAGCCCGATGATGACGGGGCTCGCGTCCGGGTCCCACCAAGGGGCGCCGAGGCCGCCGAAGGCGGGCACGAAGTGGACGTCGCCCGGGTCTGCGGCCTCGGCCAGCAGCACGTCGGCGGGCACGTCGAACAGCTCCGCCAGCCAGCTGACGGTGCGGCCGGTCGCGCGGATGTTGCCCTCGACGGCATGAACAGGACCGTCCCCGAGGTCCCAGGCGATGCTGCGGCACAGGCCGGGCGCCTCCGGAGGGCCGCCGACGGCCATCACCGAGGAGCCGGTGCCGTAGGTGGCCTTCACCACCCCGGGCCGCCAGCCGGCGTGGGCGAACATCGCGGCGTGCGAGTCGCCCATGACCGCCAGCACCGGCACCCCGTCGGGCAGCGGCGCGAGGTCGCGGACGGCGGAGAAGGCGCCGCAGGAGGCGACCACCCTCGGCAGCACCTCGGCCGGCACCCCGAACAGCTCCAGCAGCCGCGGGTCCCACTCCCCGGTCCCGACGTCGAGCAGCTGGGTGCGCGAGGCGTTGCCGACCTCGATGACGTGCTCGCCGCCGAGGCGGCTGAGCAGCCAGGAGTCGACGGTGCCCAGGCACAGCTCGCCAGCCCGGGCCCGGCGCCGGTCCGGATCGTACGCGTCGAGCAGCCAGCGGGCCTTGAGCGCGGAGAACATCGGGTCCAGCGGCATCCCGCTCACCGACCGCACCAGGCCGGCGGCCCCGGTGGCGGCCAGTTCGTGGCACTGGGCGGCGGTGCGCTGGTCCTGCCAGCTGATCAGCGGCCCGACCGGCTCGCCGGTGCGGCGCTCCCACAGCACCAGCGACTCGCGCTGGTTGCTGAACCCCACGCCGGCGACCCGGGCGGCCTGCTCGGGGCCGACGCACTCGGCGACCGCCCGCCGCACGCTCTGCCACAGCTCGTCGGCGGACTGCTCCACCCAGCCGGGGCGGGGCTGGCTCTCGGCCACCGGTACGGCGGCGCGGGAGACGACGCGGCCGCCCTCGTCCACGAGCAGCGCCTTGGTGGAGCTGGTGCCCTGGTCGATGGCCAGGATGAGCGGGCTAGCCATGGCGCAGCAGGTCTTTGACGGCGCTGACGATGCCGTCGGCGGACAGGCCGAAGTGGTCGAGCAGGAAGGCGGTGTCACCGGTGGGGGCGAACACGCGGGGCACGCCGAGGATGCGCATGGGGACGGGGTGGCGGGTGACGACGGTGGCGGCGACGGCCGCGCCGAGCCCGCCGCTGATGGTGGCCTCCTCGGCCGTGACGATGCCGCGGGTCTCCCGCGCGGCGGCCACGATGGCCTCCTCGTCCAGCGGGTCGAGGAAGGGCATGTTGAGGACCCGCAGGTAGACGCCCTCCTCGCGGAGCCGGGCGGCCGCCTGCAGCGCGCGGGAGGTCAGCGAGCCGATGGCGATCACCGTGGCGTCGTCGCCGTCGGCGAGCAGCACCGCCCTGCGCGGCTCGAAGGGCGCGCCCTCGGGCGTGACCACGGGCACCTTGAACCGCGGGATGCGCACGTAGCTGGGCCTGCCGGAGGCCGCCGCCCAGCGGACGGCGGCGCGGGTCTGGACGGAGTCGGCCGGGACGATCACGTCGAGCCCGGCGACCGCGCGCATCCAGGACAGGTCCTCGATCGAGTGGTGGGTGGGGCCGAGCTCGCCGTAGGCCATGCCCGGGCTCTGCCCGCAGAGCACGACGTGCGCCTCGCTGTAGGCGACGTCGGCCTTGATCTGCTCCAGGGCGCGGCCGGTGAGGAACGGCGCCGCCGCGCACACGAACGGGATCTTGCCGGCGTTGGCCAGCCCCGCGCCGACTCCGACGAGGTCCTGCTCGGCGATGCCGACGTTGATCAGCCGGTCGGGGAAACGCTCCCGGAAGCCGACGAGGTTGCTGGAGCCCACGGAGTCGTTGCAGACGGCCACGATCCGCTCGTCCTCGGCGGCCAGGGCCAGGAGCTCCGCGGCGAAGTCCTGGCGGCAGTCGAAGGCGGTCTGCTGGTCGGTCACGGTCATCGTGCCAGCTCCGCGAGGGCCGCTTCGACCTGGTCGGGGCTCGGCACCTTGTGGTGCCACTCCACGCGGTCCTCCATGAACGACACTCCCTTCCCCTTGATCGTGTGGGCGATGACGGCGACCGGCCTGCCGGTCGACGAGCCGCTCATCGCCTGCAGGAGGGCGAGGTGGTCGTGGCCGTCGACCTCGCGTACCTCCCAGCCGAAGCTGCGCCATTTGTCGTCCAGCGCCCCCAGGGCGTTGGTGTCCTCCGTCCTGGCGCCCTGCTGCAGCCGGTTGCGGTCGATGACGGCGGTCAGCGACGACAGGCCGTGGTGGGCGGCCGCCATGGCCGCCTCCCAGTTGCTGCCTTCCTGCAGCTCCCCGTCGCCGAGCACGACGAACGTGCGCCAGTCCGCGCCGTCGAGCTTGGCGGCCAGCGCGCACCCGGTGGCCACGGGCAGACCGTGCCCGAGCGCGCCGGTGTTGGTCTCGATGCCGGGGACCTTGATGCGGTTGGGGTGACCGTTGAGCGCCGACAGCGGGGCCATGAAGGTGTCCAGCTCGGCATCGGGGAAGAAGCCGCAGTGGGCGAGGGTCGAGTACAGGGCGGCGGCGCAGTGTCCCTTGCTCAGCACGAAACGGTCGCGCCCGCTCCACCGCGGCCGTTCCGGATCGACGGACAACACGCCGTAGAAGCAGGTGACCAGGATGTCGGTGACCGACAGGTCACCCCCGACGTGCCCCAGCTGGGCACGGTCGATCATGCGGATGATGCTCCGGCGCACCTCCGTGGCCAGAAGCTCCAGCTCTGCGGCCGCGGCGTGCCGGTCGGCCCGGCGAATCCGCTCGGCCGCCTGACGATAGACGGCCGAACGCGTCGGATCGGCAGCGAGCAACGACATCACCGCGCCACGCCTTGAATATCTATTCCAATATGACTAGGCATATTTTGAAGCTAAGGCCGCCATCGCGTTCATGTCAATGAGGTGCGGAAGCTTGCGACTCGCCTGCTTCTTGACGGCTGTATGTCGCCGACGTTACATTCCGCTCGAATAGACAGGCGGTATTGAATAGCTATTCAATCGCCTCCAGCCCTCTGGAGAGGCAATGAACATCCCAAGCAAAGCGGCAGCTCTGGCAGCGTCTGCGCTGCTCCTGACCGCCTGCAGCGGCCGAGTCCAAGACAACACCAGCGCGACCAGCGGGGGGCAGGTCAAGCTGAGCTGGTGGATGGTCACGCAGAACGCGGACACGGCAAACGCCGCGTTCAAGTCGATTATCGGCGACTTCGAGAAGCAGAACCCGAACATCAAGGTAGATCTTCAGTACCGCGCGGTGGATGCGCACAAGGACGCGCTGCGCACCACGGCCGGCAGTAGTTCCGGCCCGGACATCTACTACAACTGGGCCGGGCCCGGCCTCGGCGGCGAGCTCGTCAAGTCGGGCGTGAGCCTCGATCTGGGCAAGTACTACCAGCAGTACAAGTGGGCCGACCGGTTCAACCCGTCGACCCTGGCGGCGTACAAGCAGTACGGCGGCTACCACGGCGTGCCCTGGACGCAGCGCACCGAGGTCGTCTACTACCACAAGGACCAGTTCGCCAAGGCGGGCATCAGCGCGCCGCCCACCACGTACCAGGAGTGGGCCACGGCGGCGCAGAAGCTCAAGGACGCCGGGCTCACGCCGATCACCATGGGCGGCAAGGACAACTGGCACGTCATGCGCCTGCTGGACACGTTCATCGAGACCAACTGCGGCGCCGAGCTGGGCGACAAGCTCAACACCCGCGCGACGAGCTGGGCCGGGCAGCCGTGTGTGGACAAGTCCTTCGAGCAGCTCAAGCAGTGGTCGGGCAACTACTTCAACAAGGGCTTCGCCGGCCTGCCGGTGGCCGAGGCGGGCGCGATGTTCCACTCGGGCAAGTCGGCCATGCAGCTCGAGGGTGACTGGTTCACCCAGCAGAACATCGACGCCGGCGACGACCAGAACAACGTGGGCGTCTTCCCGATGCCCACGGGCACCGACCGGCTCTACGGCTTCTCCGAGGGCATGTACATCAGCAAGTCGAGCAAGCACCCGGACGAGGCCGCCAAGTTCCTGGACTTCTTCACCTCCGCCGCCGTGGAGGGCAAGTACCTGGGCGTCTTCTCCTCGGTCCCGGTGAACAAGGACACCAAGGGCGCCAACCCGCTCGCGCCGATCAACACGCAGATCGCCGAGCTGACCGGCAAGGCCAAGGGGTTCTTCCTCAACAACGACCAGAACTTCCCCACCGACGTGACGACCGAGTACTGGCGCATCCAGAACGGGGTCACCAGCGGCTCGATCGCCCCCAAGGAGGCGGGCGCGCTGCTGCAGAAGTTCATCGACACCCATAAGGACTGACCAGCCGTGACCGGCCGGGGGGACCGCTCCCCGGCCGGTCCGATCACCCGAGGAGGAGCGGCCTTGGCCACCGTGTCCACCGCCCCGACCACGTCACGACCCACCCACCCCTCGCACCGCCCCCGCACGCCACGTCGCGGCCTGCCCGTCCTGGGCGCGCTGCCGTTCCTGGCGCCCGCGCTGGCGCTCTACGGGATCTTCCTGCTGTTCCCCATCGTCTCGGCGATCTACCTCAGCTTCGTGCGGTGGAACGGCTTCCCCACCGTGCCGCAGATCTGGGCGGGACTGGCGAACTACCAGGACATCTTCACCAACGACACGGTCTTCCACACCGCCCTGCGCAACAGCGTCATCTGGGTCGTGCTCTCGCTCGTCGTGCCCACGGTGCTCGCCCTGCTGCTCGCCCTGGCGCTCAACCACCGGCTCCTCGGCCGCAACCTGCTGCGCTCGGCGTTCTACATCCCGGCCGTGCTGGCCTCGATCGCCGTGGCGACCATGTGGACGTGGATCTACAACCCGAACTCCGGCCTGGTCAACAGCACGTTGACGTCCCTCGGCCTGTCGTCGTGGATCCAGGACTGGCTCGGCGACCCGCAGATCGCCCTCTACTCCGTCTTCGTCGCCTTCGTCTGGCAGACGACGGGCTTCTCGATGGTGCTGTTCCTGGCCGGGCTGCAGACGGTGCCGGCCGACCTGGTCGAGGCGGCCAAGCTCGACGGCGCCTCCGCCTGGCAGACCTTCCGGAACGTCACCCTCCCGGCGCTGCGGCCGACCTTCACCGTCGTCCTGGTGCTCACCGTGATCAGCTCGCTCAAGGTGTTCGACCTCATCGTCGGCATGACCAACGGCGGCCCGGCCCAGTCGAGCCAGGTGCTGGCCCTGTGGTCCTACAGCCAGTCGTTCATCAACCACAACTTCGGAGGGGGCAACGCGCTGGCCGTCGTGCTCCTCGTGATCACCCTGGCGCTCGTCCTGCCGTACCTGATGTGGACCTTGAAGGAGGACGAGCGATGAACGCGGTCCGCCGTGCCAACTACCCGCTCATCGGGCTGTGGATCGCGCTGGTCGTCTGCGCGCTCATCTGGCTCGCGCCGTTCGCCTTCATGGTGCTGACCTCGCTGAAGTCCACGGCCGACATCGGCCGCTCGTCCATCTGGGCGCTGCCGGAGGTGTGGCGGTGGGACAACTACGCCGCCGCCGCGGAGCGGGGCGAGCTGTGGACCGTGGCCAAGAACAGCGCCTACATCGCGCTCATCAAGGTGCCGCTCGGCCTGATGATCTCGGCCGCGGCGGCGTTCGCCATCGCGCGGCTGCGCTTCAAGCGGCAGCGGATCCTGCTCATCGTGATCACCCTGGGTGCGATGGTGCCGGTGCAGGTCGCCATCGCCCCGATGTTCACCACGCTGTCCAGCATGGGGCTGCTGAACTCCACGAACGGGATCATCCTGCCCTACCTGGCCTTCGGCATCCCGTCCCAGGTGTTCTTCCTGTACGGGTTCTTCCGCTCCCTGCCCCGCGAGCTCGACGAGGCCGCCCGCATCGACGGCTCGGGGAACTGGCGCCTGTTCGTACGGGTGATCCTGCCGCTGGCCAAGCCCGCGCTGGCCGCGCTGTTCATCCTGGACTTCGTCGCCACCTGGAACGAGTACGGGATGGCCCTGGTGCTGCTGCAGGACCAGGACGCGCGTACGGTGCCGCTGGCGCTGCAGGCCTTCCAGTCGCAGTTCGCCTCGAACTACGGGCAGCTCAACGCCTTCATCATCATGTCCATCCTCCCGGTCCTCATCGTCTATCTGATGTTCCAGCGCTTCTTCACACAAGGCGCCCTCGCCGGCGCGATCAAGGGATAGGAGACCATTCCGTATGGCAGCAGAACCACTGTTCGGCGCCGGGCTCTGGCACTTCGGGCAGTTCCGCGACCGCTACGCCACGGACGGGTACGGCCCGCCCGTCTCCACGCTGGAGGCGATCGACCGCGCGGGCCAGGTCGGCAGCCTGTCCGTGGTCGACATCAACTATCCCTTCAACCCCGCCGACCTCGACGTGGACCAGCTGGAAGACCGGCTGAAGGCCAACGGGCTGCGGGCCATCGCGCTGACGCCGGAGATCTACACCAGGAAGTTCGCCCGCGGCGGCTTCACCAACCCCGACCCCGAGATCCGGCGCGCGGCCATCGAGCTGGTCAGCGAGTCCGCCGACCTGGCCCGCCGCCTCGGCTGCGACTACGTCAAGCTCTGGCCCGGCCAGGACGGCTGGGACTACCCCTTCCAGGCCGACTACAAGGCGCTGTGGCAGATGTCCATCGACGCCGTCCGCGAGCTGGCCCAGCGCCACCCCGACCTGCGCTTCGCCATCGAGTACAAGCCGCGCGAGCCGCGTAACCGCATGACCTTCTCCTCGGCCGCCCGCACCCTGCTGGCCATCGAGAAGATGGACGTGCCCAACGTCGGCATCCTGCTGGACTTCGGCCACTCCCTGTACGGCCTCGAGTCCCCGGCCGACGCGGCCCAGCTCATCCTCGAACACGACCGGCTCTACGCCATCGACGTCAACGACAACTTCCGCGGCTGGGACGACGACATGGTCGTCGGCTCCATCCACCTCGTCGAGACCTTCGAGTTCTTCCACACCCTGCGCCAGGCCGGCTGGCAGGGCGTCTGGCAGCTCGACCAGTTCCCCTTCCGCGAGGACTCGGTGGAGGCCGCCCGCGCCGGCATCGAGGTCATGCGGACGATCTGGCGGGCCCTGCAGGTCCTCGACGTGGACGCCCTCGCCGAGGCCCAGGCCCGCCAGGACGCCCTGGCCGCGCAGCGCATCGCGCGCAAGGCGTTGCTCAGCGCCCAGGTGGACGGCTGATGGGCGACGTGACGCGCGTCGGGGGAGCCTGGCGCGAGGTGGAGATCACGCTCACCGCCTCGGCCGACCTCCCCGACGCCTACACCGCCGTCGAGGTGTGGGCCGACTTCACCCACGACACCGGGCTGTCCCTGCGCAGGCCGGCGTTCTACGACGGCGGCCGCACGTGGCGGATCCGGTTCAGCTCGCCGCTGGCGCACGGCCGCTGGCACTGGACCACCGACGCGTCCCTCGACGACCGCGGGCTTCGCGGGGCGTCCGGGATCATCGAGGTGGACGCCGCCGAACCGCCCGCGCACCGCTTCCGGAGGCACGGCTTCTGGACCATGTCGCCGGGCGGGCGCAGCCTCGTGCACGCCGACGGCACCCCGGCGATCATGGTCGCCGACACCGCCTGGGGCCTGCCCTGGCGGGCCACCGAGGAGCAGGTGCGCACGTACGCGGCCGACCGGCAGGCCAAGGGCTTCAACGCGGTGCTGCTGATGTCGGTCCAGCCCGACATGCGCGCCGTCGGCCCGCGCGACCGCTCCGCCGACGAGGGCTTCGACGTCGCCTTCGAGGACCTGCCCGGCGGGCACGTCAACGCGCTCAACCCCGCCTACTTCCAGTATCTGGACCGGCTCCTGGACATCCTGGCAGAGCACGAGATCGTGCCCGTGCTCCAGCCGGTCTTCCAGGGGTTCGGCTGGAAGGGGCTCGACGTGGCCGGCACGGTCGTACCTCCCGAGGAGTACGCCCGCTACTGCCGCTACCTGGTGGCCCGCTACGGCGCCCGCCCCGCGATCTACCTGGTCGGCGCCGACGGCTCCGGCCGCGAGCCGCAGATCGCGGCCGGCGGCGCCGAGGTCCACGCCTGGGACTGCTACGCCCAGCCCACCGGCATCCACTACCGCCCGCACGCCGACAACCGGGCCTGCCAGGACGCCGACTGGCTGGACTTCCAGTGGTGCCAGACCGGCCACGGCGGCGAGCACGTCCCCGAGCGGGTCGCGGTCATGCGGCGCGACACGCCCGTCAAGGCCGTCGCCAACGGCGAGCCCACCTACGAGCAGACCCGCAGCGTCACCAACGCCGCCGGCTGGTGGCAGGGCCACGAGGCGTGGAGCAACCTGTGCGCGGGCGGGGCCATGGGCGTGGTCTACGGCGCCGCGAACATCTGGCAGTGGAAGCTGCACGCCGACGAGCCCGGACACGCGCCGTACTTCCTGGCTCCGTCGGGCGGCTGGCGCGAGTCCCTCGACTTCGAGGGCTCCACGTACGTCGGGCTGCTCGGCAAGATCCTGGACGGCCTGCCCACGACCGACATGGAGCCGGACTGGGAGACGTTCATCAGCCCGCGCTCCCTGCGCGTGCCCGGCCGCCTGCACGTGGTCTACCAGGAGCACGGCGGCGCGCTGCGCCCGACGCGCGAGGACGGGCTGCCGACCGCCTACCGCGTCGTCGACCCGCGCACCGGCGACGTCGTCGCCAGAGGCCGGCGCCGGCCCGGCGAGGCCGTCGAGGACGAGCGGCAGGTGGCCCGCGTGGTCATCTTCTACGACGAATAAGACGAATGACCCGCCGCCACGCCTTGGAGGGGGCGTGGCGGCGGGGCCTCAGGCGATCGCCTGGTAGGCGGTGGTCCAGAAGTCCTTGTGGAGGCGGGGCGTGTGGACGGAGTCCATCGCGCTCTGGGTCAGCAGGATGCCGACCAGGTCCTCGGCCGGGTCGGCGTACCCGGTGGTGCCGAGGCCGCCGTCCCAGCCGAACTGGCCCGGCGAGGCCAGGTCGCGGCGGTGGGTGCGGACCGCCAGGCCGAACCCGTACCCGCCGTGCCGGCCGAAGTGGTCGCCGAACGCGTCCTTCTCGACCTTCTGCCCCGGCGTCAGGTGGTCCGTCGTCATCAGCTCGACCGAGGCCCGCGACAGGACGCGCGCGCCGCCGAAGGCGCCCTTGTCCAGGAGCATGCGGAAGAAGGCGTGGTAGTCGTCGACGGTCGAGACCAGCCCGTCGCCGCCGGCCTGGAAGTGCGGCGGGCGGCTGTATTTGCCGCTGGCGGCCTCGTCCCAGACGACCGGTTCGCCGTTCTCGGGGTTGTGCGCGTAGCTGGTGGGCAGGCGGTGGATCCGGTCGGCGGGCACGTGGAAGCCGGTGTCCTTCATGCCGAGCGGCCCGAACAGCCGCTCGCGCAGGAACTCCTCCAGCGGCTGCCCGCTCACCCTGGCCACGAGCACGCCGAGCACGTCGGAGCCGACGTGGTACTGCCACAGCTCGCCCGGCTGGCGCATCAGCGGCAGCGTGCCGAGCCGGCGGATCCACTCGTCCGGCCCGAAATCCGGCGAGGTGGTGTCCAGGCCGAGCTCGCGGATCGCGGTCTGGATCGGGTACGTGTCCGGCGCGGCCAGCACCACCCCGAACCCGAAGGTGAACGTCAGCAGGTCGCGCACGGTGATCGGCCGGGCCGCGGGGACCGTGTCGTCCAGCGGCGCGTCGATGCTCCTGAGCACCTGGCGGTCGGCCAGCTCGGGCAGCCACTCGTCGACCGGGTCGTCCAGCCGCAGCCGGCACTCCTCGACCAGGATCATCACCGCGGCGGCCGTGATCGGCTTGCTCAGCGACGCCATCCGGAAGAGCGTGTCACGCCGCATCGGCTCGGTGCCGCCCACGTGCAGGGTCCCCAGGGCCTCGACGTGCGTCTCGTCGCCCCTGCCGACCAGCGCGACCAGCCCGGGTACGCTCCCGGACCCGACATGTCCGGCCAGCACCTGCCGCATCCGGTCCAGCCCCGCCTGTGACAGGCCGGGCCGCTCGTGCACGTCCCACCGGCCCTTGGTGTCCCAGGTGCCCTTCATGTCCCAACTGGTGCTCGTGGACATCGTTCATCTCCCCGCGCTGCGTACGGCGTTCCCTCTTGCGAACACTGTACTCACAAGGAACAGTGTGCGCAACGGGGAAACGCCGGACGGGCGCGCGGGGCGGTCAGGCGATCCGGAGGCCCGCCGGGCTGAAGATCGACGCGGCGAGGCTCTGGACGAACCGAGCGAGCAGTGCCTCAAGGAGCATCATCGCGGCCTTGGCGAGCAGGGAGGCCAGGAATTCGGACAACTCTCTACCTCTTCGTTGAAACTACGCTTCAAGTCATATTGGGGTAGAAAGATGTATATACGGTGAGAAACCGGATGTCCATAGGGTGAACTCCAGATGACTATCCCTCGGCGTTCGACCGTTCGATCATGGTGGTCACCCAGGCCGTGGCCCCGGCGCACCCGAGCGCGATCCCCCACGCCAGCGGCCCCACCGGCTGGCAGCCGAAGAGCTGGCTGAGACCGGGCACGGAGACGATCACGCCCAGCGCCGCCAGGGACGACACCGAGGCGAGCACCACCGTGCGATCCCCGCCGCCCAGCGCCAGCGTCTGCAGCAACTGCGCCGCCACCAGGCCGATGAGCCCCACCGTATCGGCCCGGCCCCGGGTGCCGGTCATCCGGGCCAGCACCCAGGCCGCGCCCGCCGCCACGGCCGTGGTGATGGCGCGCAGGTAGATGTCCCTGGTCAGCGCGGCGCCCAGCGACGCCTCCGGGCCCTCGGCCAGGAGCTTCTCCGGGCTCGCGGCGCTCGGCGGCCGGATGGCCACCGCCATCGCGGGCAACATGTCGGTGAGCAGGTTGACCAGCAGGAGCTGGCGGGCGTTGAGCGCGCTGCGCCCGGTGAGCAGGCTGGAGCCGAGGGTGAAGGCGATCTCCCCGACGTTGCCGCCGAGCAGGATGCCCAGCGCGTCGCGCACGGAGGTCCACATCGCCCGGCCCTCGACGATCGCGTCAATGATCGTCTCGATGCGGTCGTCCACCACGACGATGTCCGCGGCGGCCCTGGTGGCCGGCGCGGCGCGCGACCCGAGGGCCACGCCCACGTCGGCGAGCCGGATCGCGGGCACGTCGTTGGCGCCGTCGCCGGTCACGGCCACGACCTTGCCGGCCTTGCGCCAGCAGGTGACGATCCGGGCCTTGTGCTCGGGCGTCACCCGGGCGAACACCGCCACCTTCGGCAGCTCCTCGGCCAGCGCCTCGTCGTCCAGCTGCTCCAGCTCCGGGCCGGTCATCACGCGCAGGCCGTTCAGGGCGCCGATCTCCGCGGCGATGGCCTCCGCCGTGCTGGGGTGGTCGCCGGTGAGCATGGCGACCCGCACGCCGGCCCGCATCAGGTCCTCCACGCTGCGCTTCGCCGTCGGGCGCACCGGGTCCGCCAGGCCCAGGAACCCGAGGAAGCACAGGTTCTCGATGCGCGACTCGTCGAGGTCGGCGCGGCTCGAGGCGGGGCGCTCGGCGACGGCGAGCACGCGGTAGCCGTGCAGGGCCAGCCGGTCCACCTCCTCCTCCAGCTGCCGCCTCATCCGATCGTCCAGGGGTACGGTCTCCCCGTCGACGACGATGCTCGTGGAGCTGGTGAGCACGATCTCGGGAGCGCCCTTGACGCTCAGCAGCTGTCCCGCCTCCGACCGGCCGAGGACGGCGTGGTAGCCGCGGGCCGGCTCGAAGGGCAGCTCGTCCACGCGGTGCCACGTACGCAGGCCGTACCTCGGGGTGACGCCGAGCTTGCCGGCGCCCTCCACGATCGCGCGGTCCGTGGGGTGCGGGATGGCCCGCCCGCCCTCGAACCTGGGCCCCGCGCGCAGCGCCGCGCCCACGATGGCCCGCAGCTCCGGCGTGGCCTCCTCCACCGACTGCTCGGCCCGGCCGTCCGACACCCGCCGCAGGCTGATGTGACCTTCGGTGAGCGTCCCCGTCTTGTCGAAGCAGAGCACGTCCACGCGGCCCAGCGCCTCGATCGTGGACGGGTTGCGCACCAGCGTGTTGTGCACCGACAGCCGCTTGGCCGAGGCCAGCTCGGCCGCGGTGGCGACGAACGGCAGCCCCTCGGGGACCGCCGCCACCATCATGCTCACCGCCGGGGCGAGCGCCTGCGACAGCGGCGAGCCGCGTACCAGCTCGACGACCATCAGGAGCAGGCCGGAACCGAGAGCCGCCGGGAGGATCCGGCGGCTCAGCGCGCGCAGGCGCAGCTCGACCCCGCTCGGCGGCGGGCCCTCCTGGCTGAGCCTGGCCGTCCTGCCCGCCTCGGTGGCCGCTCCGGTCGCCACGACCACGGCGTACCCGTGGCCGGCCGCGACGGTCGTGCCCTCGTAGACCATCGAGGTGCGGTCCGCGACGGCGGGCGCCGCGGTCGGCGTGTCCGTCTTGGAGACGAGCTGCGACTCGCCGGTGAGGGTGGACTCGTCGATCTCCAGCCCGGCCGCCTGGATGAGCCGCCCGTCCGCCGGTACGGCGTCGCCGGCGCGCAGCTCGATCACGTCCCCGGGAGCCAGGTCGTCGGCGAAGCCCGCCACGGCGCCCGTGGGCCGGCGGATCCGTACCCGGATGGCGGTGGTCTCGGTGAGGCGGTGCAGCGCCCGCGCGACGTTGCGCCGCTGCGCGCCGCCGAGGACGGCGTCCACCACCATCACGCCGCAGATGAGCACGGCGTCCAGCGCGGAGCCGAGCCCGGCCGACACGCCCGCGCCCGCGGCCAGGACCGGGCTCAGCGGGTTGGCCAGCTCGTGCAGGGTCGCGCTGAGCAGGGATTCGGGGCCGGCCGCAGCGGGCCGCGCCGGGCCCGTCCTGCGGCGTGCGGCCTCCGCCTCGCTCAGCCCCTCGGGCGAGGTGGCGAGCCGGGCCAGGACGTCGCGGGCCGCCATGGCGTGCCAGGGCGTGTGGTCGGCGAGGATCGGCGCGGGCCTGCTCCCGGCGCTGCGCCCCATCCACTCACCGACCGTGAGGGTGGCGAGCGCGGTGCAGTCGCGTGCCAGGTTGGCGCGTCCGATGGCGAGCGTGGCGGGGCCGAGGAACGCCAGGCCGGTGCCGACGACCGAGCCGGCGGCCGCCACGAGGACCCCGCGGACGCTCGCCTTCCTGGCCGACGACAGGCACTGCAGCAGCAGGTGCACGCCTTCGAGCCCGCCCATCACGTCGGCGTCCCAGGGGACGCGCCGCGCCCCTTCGAGCACCCCGATGCCCAGGTCGGCCTGGCGCAGCCCGCTGCGCCCCCGCTGCGAGACCACGGCCACGGCGTGGCCCTCCGACTGCAGCACCCGCACGGACGCGCCCAGCCGCGGCCCGTTCTGGACCACGCGGTCCATGCGCAGCCGCTTGGCGAGGGCGGGCTCCCCGCCGGCCAGGACCATGTCGCAGGTGCCCCGCGCCGCCTCGACCAGGGCCTCGGCGAGCGGATGCAGCTCGGGGACCAGGTGGACCAGGGCGATCGGGGTCCCGTCGCGCTTGACCATGACGGTGGTACGGTCCTGCGCTCCATGGGGCTCGGCGCTCCACCCGTCGCGCTCGCGCCGGGCCGAAGGGTCGGCGAGGTCGATCAGCGCGTAGAGCCGGGTGTACAGATCGTCGCCGTCCACGTCGGGGCCGAGCGAGGTCACGTCGTCGATCGCCCACGCGCCCGTGGTGAGCACGGCGGCGTCGAGGACCACGGTGTCGATGCGATCCATGCGGACGAGGACGTCACGGTTGAGCACGATCGTGTCGCGCCCGGCGAGGCCGCGCGCGACGGCGCTGGCGAAGGCCTCCCTGCCGAGGTTCGCGGCCTTGGGGATGCCGGCGATCAGCACGGACAGGCCCCGCTCGCGGTCGCTGCTGAGTACCGTGGTCAGGCCGAGCCCCGCCAGCGACACCGCGCTGGCGGCGTCGGCGTACCGCTCCACGGGCCCGCGGGGCAGCCGGCCCGGGCGCGGCGGTGAGGCGGCCCTGGTGTGGCGGTAGGCCCCCGTCACGGTCGCGAACTGCTCCTCGCGCTGTTCCCACGCCTTGAGCCCGGCACGCGAGTCGACGTACCGGCCGGCCGCGGCGACCGAGTCGATCAGCAGGGACATGGGCCGCATGGCCAGCGTGTGGGAGACGACCCGGGTCATCGCGATCATCGCGTCCGCGCGGGGCTTGCCGATGCGCTCCTCCAGTTCCCTGCGTACCAGGGGGGTGTGCTCGGCCAGCGAGAGGAGACCGGGCACCGCCGCGGACAGCCGCGGGACGCGGGCCAGCCGGCCGGCCAGGGCGAGCCCGGTGCCGGCCAGGTGCAGGCCGAGGCTGACGACGGAGCGGTCCTGCTGCTCCACGCCGTCCCGGGCGGGGGCCGGGGAGCCGTCCCCGGCCCCGTCCTCGGCATCGGCCTCGTCGAGCTCCTCCACGACGGCCACGAGCTTGTCCATGTCGTCCGTCGTGACGTCGCAGGCCACGAAGACGCAGCCGAGCGCCCCGTTCACCTCGGCGCGCCGCACTCCCACCGCTTTGAGGCGGTCTTCCAACTCGCGGGCGCGCCGCTCGGTGCGCGGGCCGCCGATGGTGCGCAGCTCGATACGAGCTCCGCCCGGGCACGGCTGAACCCGGCGGGAGCGCGGGAGGACGCTCCGCACCGGCTCCGGGAGCATGTTCAGCAGCGTGCCAGCGTTGAGCAGGCCGAACAACGCCATGTGGTCTCCCGTCTACGGCGTCGTGGTCACCTGCTCGGTGCGGTGCTCTTTCGCCTGCTTGTCGAGCTCGAAGTCGAGGTGGTCTACCTGGTGGTGGTGCCGGAGGTCCCGGTCGCCTTGCGCGTGGTGCTTCTCGTGGTGCGGGTGCTCTTGGCGGCGGTGCCTCTGGTGGTGCTCCCGGTCGTGCCGCTGGTCGTGGCGGCCCTGCGCCTCGTGGTGGTGCCGGTCGTGCCGCCGGCCGTGGTGGCCCTGCGCCTTGTGGTGGTGCCGGTCGTCGTGGCCGGCTTGGCGGCGGTGCCTCTGGTCGTGCTCCGGGTGGTGCCGCCGGTGGCGGCGGTCGTGCCGCCGGTTGTGGCGGCCCTGCGCCTCGTGGTCGTGCCGGCGGTCGTGGTGCCGGTCGTGCCGCCGGTTGTGGCGGCCCTGCGCCTCGTGGTGGTGCCAGTGGTCGTGGTGCCGGTCGTGCCGCCGGTTGTGGCGGCCCTGCGCCTCGTGGTGGTGCCGGTCGTCGTGGTCCCGGCAGTGCCGCGCCGGGTGGCGGTCGTGGCGCGCTTGGTCGTCCCGGTCGTGGCCCGCCTGCTCGGGGTCGTGGTCTCCCGGGCCGCGGGCTCCCTGGTCGGTGTGGTGGTCGCGCGCTGCCTCCCGAACGCGGCCCGCGGCAGACCCCGCCGGGCGAGGATCGTCCCGGCGCCGATGGCGGCCGCGACGGGCCATTCGAGCACCCCGACCGCGGCGAGCGCGCCGAGCGCGCCGTAATAGGCCATGCGTTCGGGCGGAGGGAGGAACGTCCGGGCGACGTCGACGTAGTGACCGAGCTCCTGCTTGCTGACACGTGGCATCGGGATGTTCGGCATCTGCATCCGTGGCATCTGCATCCGCGGCATGCGTGGCATCTCGATGTGTGGCATTTCTAGGTGTGGCATCCGCATTTCGGGCTGCCGGACCTGGATGCCGAGCATCGGCAGGTCCAGGCTGAACCGCTTGGTGCCATTCCCGTCGGGTCCGGCGGTCGTGCGCCCTCGCGGCTGGGTGACGGCCATGATCCCTCCTAGCAGGACGCGAATTCCTTATATGTCCCTATCCACGGCACGGGTCCTCTAATTCCGGAAGAGAGAGATTTGGGGATTTTTGCTGTCCTTTATCTGTTCCTTGGCTAAAGCCCAGGTCAGGACGAGGACGATCGTGCGCCCGCGAATCCCTCGACGACGCGGCGGACCTTGCCCACGGCCTCGTGGTCGCCGAGGCGCAGCGCGGTGTTCGCCGCCATGAGCACCGCGTCGATCTGGAAGGCCGCGAGCTCGGCGTCCAGGTCGGCGATCTCGCCGGCGGCCACGGCGCCGCGCAGCTCGCCGGCGATGAGCGCGAGCCAGTCGCGGTGGTGGCCGACGAGCGCGTCGCGCACCGGCCCCGGCCGGCTGTCGAAGTCGGGGAGGTTCGCCGCCCAGAAGCAGCCGCCCGCGAACAGGGGAGTCTCGGCGTAGGAGATCCAGCGCTCGGTGAGCGCGCGCAGCCGGGCCACGCCGTGCGGCACGTCCGAAACCGGCCGGATGACGGCGTCGCGGAACGCCTCGCGCGCCGAGGCGACGGTGGCGAGCTGCAGCTTCTCCTTCGTTCCGAAGAGCGTGGCGACCCCGCTCTTGCTGAGCCCGAGGTCGGTGGCCAGCCGGCCGATGCTGAGCCCGTTGAGCCCTTCCAGCGACGCGACGTCCACGGCGTGGCGCGTGATCGTCTGCCTGGCCCGCGCGCCGCGCAGGAGGCGCTGGTCGGAGATCCCGGCCGTCGCGGGGGCGGGTTGCTCGAGCTCGCTCATGGGCCCTCATCATGTCACTTGCTATTAAGTACGAACGATCGTACGTTTTCTTCGTGACTATGACAACAACGCCTCGCACCGTGGCCGCCACGCCATGGGGCGCCGTGTCGATCGTGCTGGTCGGCGCGTTCATGGCGCTTCTGGACTCGTACATCGTCATCGTCGCGGGACCGGCGATCCAGGCCGACCTGGGCGCCTCCGGCGGCGAGCTGCAGTGGATCCTGGTCGGCTACCAGCTCACCTACGCGGTGTTCCTCGTCACCGGTGGCCGGCTCGGCGACCTATACGGCCGGAAGCGGACCTTCGTCGCCGGCATGGCCCTCTTCACGCTGGCGTCCGTCGCGTGCGCGCTCGCCCCGGCCGCGCTCGCCCTCATCGCGGCCCGTCTCGTGCAGGGCCTGGGGGCCGCGCTGATGCTCCCGCAGGTCTACGCGGTCATCACCGTGCTGGTCCCGGAGCAGGGCAGGCACCGCGCGTACGGGGTGCTCGGAGCCGTCATGGGGCTCGCCACCGTCGGCGGCCAGCTCGTCGGCGGCCTGCTGATCGGAGCCGACCTGCTCGGCTCCGGCTGGCGCCCCGTGTTCTGGATCAACGTCCCGATCGGCCTCGTCGCGATCCTGCTCGCGGCCAGGCTCCTGCCGGAGTCGCGGGCGCCGCTCGCGCGCCGGCTCGACCTGCCGGGGGTCGTCGTGCTCAGCGTCGCGCTGTTCCTCCTGGCCTTCCCGCTCATCCAGGGTCGGCAGGCGGGATGGCCCTGGTGGACCTGGGCCTGCCTGGCCGCGGCGATCCCCGCTTTCGCCTTCTTCGTCCTCGTCGAGCGCAGGACCGCCACTCCGCTGGTGCGGATCTCCCTGTTCCGCGCGCGGTCGTTCGCCGTCGGCATCCCTCTCGTCCTGACGATCTACGCGCTGCTCTCGTCGTACTACCTCGTGCTGTCGATCTCCCTCCAGGACGGGCTCGGCATGCCGGCCCTCGGGGCGGGGCTGGTCTATGCGCCGGCCGCCCTCACCTTCTTCGTCTTCAGCGTGGTCGCCGGCCGGCTCGTGCCCAGGTACGGCCGTCGCGTCCTGGAGTTCGGGGCCGTCGTGCTCGCCATCGGGTACGCGGTCACGGCGGTCGTGCTGATCGGCGGCCTGCCGTTCACGCCGGCGGTCGTCATCCCGACGCTCATGCTGCAGAGCGTCGGGGGAGGGCTGCTCATCACGCCGTCGCTCAACGCGGTGCTGGCCCGGACGGACCCCGCGGACGTGGGCATGGCCTCCGGCGTGCTGTCCACCGCCCAGCAGGTCGGCAACGCGCTCGGCGTCGCGCTCATCGGAGTCGTGTTCTTCCACGCCTTCGATCCCGCCACCGGAGACCGGGCCGCCGCGGCGGCCCACGGCCTGGGGATGTCCTCGGTGTTCACCTTCGCCGTCGCGAGCGTGGCGGCGGTCCTGGTGTACCTGCTGCCCGCCCGGAAGGACTGACCGGCGTGCTTCAGGAGGGTCCCCGCGACCACGGCCGGCCGGGTGTCACTCCGATATCAGGCGGGCGGGGAAGCCGCCGGTCGCGATGGGGCCCCAGCGGTCGATGTGGACGCGGATCAGCGACTTGTCCTGGCGCCGCATGGCGGCCCGGTACTCGTCCCAGTCGGGGTGCTCGCCGGCGATGCACCGGTAGTACTCGACCAGGGCTTCGAGGGCGTCGGGCATGTCCAGCACCTCCGCGTGCCCGTCGACCTGGACGTACGGGCCGTTCCAGTCGTCGGACAACACGCAGATGGACACCCGCTCGTCGCGGCGGGCGTTGCGGGCCTTGACCCGGTCGGGATAGGTGGAGACCACGATCCGGCCGTCCTGGTCGACCCCGCAGCTGACGGGTGACAGCTGCGGCCGGCCGTCCTTGCGGGTGGTCGAGAGCAGGCCGTGGTGCCTGGGGCGGAGGAACTCCAGCAGCTCGGGCAGGTCGACGTGGCGTGCGGTGGCGATGTTCGGAGCCATCTCATGTGCCTTTCGGTCATACGAAAACGCTTCGATCCTTTCATCCGAAGCGGCGGCCGCCGGGCGGGAGGCGTTCCCCGGCGTGATAACCCGCCCGGGCGGGGCATCAGGGAGGCGTCGGGGCAATCGGGAGGAGTCGGGCATGTGCGGCATCTGCGGCTGGGTTGACTTCGAGCGGGACCTGATGGGCGAGAGGGCCACCGCGCAGGCCATGACGGACACGATGGCCTGCCGCGGTCCCGACGACCAGGGGCTCTGGATGGCGCCGCACGCCGCCATCGGCCACCGGAGGCTGGCCATCATCGACCTCCCCGGCGGCCGGCAGCCCATGGTCGCCGACGAGGACGGGCTGGAGCCGGCCGTCCTCACGTACAGCGGAGAGGTGTACAACTACCGCGAGCTGCGCGAGGAGCTGGCCGCCCGCGGGCACCGCTTCCGCACCCAGAGCGACACCGAGGTCGTCCTGCGCGCCTACGTCGAGTGGGGCGAGGACCTGGCCGCCCGCCTGAACGGCATGTACGCCTTCGCCGTCTGGGACGCCGAGCGCGAGGAGCTGCTGCTGGTCCGCGACCGCATGGGGATCAAGCCGCTGTACTACTACCCGACCGCCCACGGCGTGCTGTTCGGCTCGGAGCCCAAGGCGATCCTCGCGAACCCGCTCGCCCACCGGGTGATCGACGCCGATGGGCTCCGCGAGCTGGTGGCGTACGTCAAGACGCCGGAGCACGGGATCTTCAAAGGCATGTACGAGGTGCGCCCCGGCCAGCTCATCCGGGTGAGCCGCGACGGGTGCAGCAAGCGCCGCTACTGGCAGCTGGAGTCCCACGAGCACCAGGACGACGTCGACTCCACCGTCAAGACGGTGCGCGACCTGCTGGAGGACATCGTCCACCGCCAGCTCATCAGCGACGTGCCGCTGTGCGCGCTGCTGTCGGGCGGCCTCGACTCCAGCACGATCACCGCGCTCGCCGCCAAGGGCCTGGCGGAGCAGGACCTCGGGAGGGTCCGCTCGTTCGCCGTGGACTTCGCCGGCTACACCGAGCACTTCAAGCCCGACGCGACCCGTTCGACGCCCGACGCGCCGTACGTCCACGAGGTGGCCGAGCACATCGACGCCGAGCACACCGACATCGTGCTCGACTCGCGGGAGCTGATGAACCCGGCCGTGCGGGCCGCCGTGCTGCGCGCCCGGGACCTGCCGATCGGCATCGGCGACATGGACAGCTCGCTCTACCTGCTGTTCGAGGCGATCAGGGGACACTCCACGGTGGCGCTGTCCGGGGAGTCGGCCGACGAGGTGTTCGGCGGCTACCGGTGGTTCCACGACCCCGCGGCGGTGGCGGCCGACACCTTCCCGTGGTTCATCGGCGGCCTCACCGACCGCCTGGGGGTGGAGCAGCTGTTCAAGGAGGACCTGGAGCGCACGCTCGACGTCACCGGCTACCAGGACACGAGCTACCGCCAGGCCATGGCCGAGGTGCCCGAGCTGCCCGGCGAGACGGGGCACGAGCGGCGCATGCGCGAGATCAGCTATCTGCACCTCACCCGGTTCGTGCAGATCCTGCTCGACCGCAAGGACCGGATGAGCATGGCCGTCGGGCTGGAGGTCCGGGTGCCGTTCTGCGACCACCGGTTGGTGGAGTACGTCTTCAACGCCCCCTGGGCGATGAAGACCTTCGACGGGCGGGAGAAGAGCCTGCTACGCGCGGCCGCCGCGGACCTGCTGCCGGAGTCGGTACTCCAGCGCGTCAAGAGCCCCTACCCGGCCACCCAGGACCCCGCCTACGAACAGGCCCTGCGCGAGGAGGCCCGCGCCCTGCTCGAGCGTGACACGCCCTGCGCCCAGCTGCTCGGCCTGGACAAGGCGCGTGCGCTCGTCGACCGCCCCGTGGGCGACTCCAGCTCCCTTGCGGCCCGCGCCTCGCTGGAGCGGCTGCTGCAGCTCGACGCGTGGCTCAGGGAGTACCGGGTCCATCTCGCGCTCTGACCGCTGGCCGAGACGCGGCACGCCGTTCGACGCCCGAGTGAGAGGGGAGCCGCTCGGGACGAAGACGGCGCTACCTGCCGATCAGGAGGTCGGCGTGGGCGTCGGGGTCGGGGTCTCGGAGACCGATGACGTCGGATCGGGGGTCGGGGTCTCGGTGGGCGTTTCCGTCGGAGTGTCGGTCGGTGTCTCGGTCGGCGTCGTAGTCGGCGTCGTGGTCGGCGTCGGGCACGCGGTCGGGGTCTGCCACGCAGGCGTGCCTGGCCACCACTGCCATGCCTGCTTCCAGCCCTTGTACGACCAGATCCGCTTGGTGGGCCGCGACAGGTCGTAGACGGTGGCGGCCGTGGCAGTGGACGTGTCTGTGGCCGTGTCTGTGCCCGTGTCTGTGGTCGTGTCTGTGGCTGTGGCTGTGGCTGTGGGCGTGGACGTCTGGTCGGCGCCGATCGCGGTCACCGACACCCAGTCGTCCTGCTTGACCGCGCTGTTGCCGCGGCGTCCGGCGACGGTGTGCGTGTTGTCGTCGATCGCGTACGTGCGCTCGAAGCCGTCCTGGCTGCGCACGGTGATCGAGTCCTCCGCGACGGCGGTCGCCTGCCCGGTCTGGGCGAACAGGGTCACGGTGCCGCAGCCGTCCTTCGTCGCCACCGCGAACTCGCCGTGCATGGTTCCGACGAACGCCGACGGGTTGATCGGCGCTATGTCAGGAGGCGTCGTGGTGGGCGTGTCCGTGGGTGTTTCGGTCGGAGTGTCGGTCGGTGTTTCGGTCGGTGTCGTGGTCGGTGTCTCCGTGGGTGTCTCGCTGATCGTCGGCGTGGGGGTCGGCGTGCCCGTCGGCGTCGTTCCCGACGCCGCCGAGGCGGCTCCGATCCCGCCCGTCGTCGCCAGGACGACGGCGGCGGCGACGATCAGCGGTCGTGGGACGCGCCTGCGCGGCCCGTCCGTTTCGAATGACAGTTCCTCGTGTGGTTGGTCAGTCGGTGGCACCTTGTCCTCCACATCGGGTTTGTCCGATTAGAACCCCCACGGACTAAGCCACGTGTAAGCCGGCGCCGGGGGATCCGCCCGCACAGCGCTGCCCGCATCCGTCGCCTTCATGCGCCAGATGGTGGACACCTCTTCAGATAGTTAGGTGTGAAATGCGAATATCAGAGTCGTTTGTCCCTTAAGCGATAGGCGGGAGCATGGCAGACGAACACGGCAGGAAGGCGCTGGTGGTGCGCGGCGGCTGGGAGGGTCACGTCCCGGTCGAGGCCACCGAGCTCTTCGTGCCCTTCCTCGAGAAGCAGGGGTTCGAGGTGCATCGGGCGGAGTCTCCTGCGCCGTACGCGGACTCCGCGTTCATGTCCGGCATCGACCTCATCGTGCAGTGCTACACGATGGGCACGATCGAGAGGGAGGAGCTGAGCGGGCTGGAGGCCGCGATCCGCGCGGGCACCGGGATGGCCGGCTGGCACGGCGGCATCGCCGACTCCTACCGCAACTCCTCCGACTACCTGCATCTCATCGGCGGGCAGTTCGCCTGCCATCCCGGCAAGGACCCGGCCGAGCGGGAAGGCACGCAGGCCGACAACTTCGTGCCGTACACCGTCAACATGCTGCCCGAGGCGGCCACGCACCCCATCACCGAGGGCATCGCCGACTTCAACCTCGTCACCGAGCAGTACTGGGTCCTGGCCGACGACTACATCGACGTGCTGGCGACGACGACGCAGCAGGTCCGCCCGTGGGATCCCTGGCACCGGGAGGTCACCTCGCCGGCGATCTGGACCCGCCGGTGGGGGAACGGGAAGATCTTCGTCACCACCCCCGGGCACAGCCTCGACGTCCTGCAGAACGACAGCGTGCGCACCATCATCGAAAGGGGAATGTTGTGGGCCAGCCGGTGAACGTCGGCGTCGTGGGGTGCGGGGCGATCTCGGCCCAGTACTTCCGGACCATCGACCGGTTGCCGCAGCTGCGGCTGGTGGCCGTGGCCGATCTGGATCTCGACCGGGCCCGGGAGGCGGTGCGCCCCTATGAGGGGGTCGACGTGCTGAGCGTGGCGGAGCTGCTGGCGGACCCGCGCGTGGACGTCGTGCTCAACCTCACCATTCCCGCCGCCCACGCCGAGGTCGCGCTGCAGGCCATAGCGGCCGGCAAGGACGTCTACTGCGAGAAGCCCCTTGCCGCGACGACCGCGGACGCCACGCGCGTGCTCGAGGCGGCCGCAGCCGCTCAGGTACGCGTGGGGTGCGCGCCCGACACGGTGCTGGGCACGGGCACGCAGACCGCGCGCGAGGCCATCGACGACGGCCGGATCGGCAGGCCGATCGCGGCGACCGCGACGATGATGACGCCCGGTCACGAACGCTGGCATCCGAACCCCGACTTCTACTACGTCCCCGGCGGTGGCCCGCTCCTGGACATGGGGCCGTACTACATCACCAGCCTGGTGACGCTGCTCGGGCCGGTGGCGCGCGTCATCGGCGCGGCCAACCGTACGCGTGCCAAGCGCACCATCGGTTCGGGCCCCCGCCAGGGCGAGGAGATCCCGGTCATGGTCGACACCCACGTCACCGGGGTGCTGGTGCACGCCTCGGGCGCGCTGTCCACGCTGGTGATGAGCTTCGACGGCGCGGCGACCAAGGCGCCCAACATCGAGGTGCACGGTGAGCAGGGCTCGCTCGTCGTACCCGACCCGAACCGCTTCGACGGCCAGGTCCTGATCTCGGGCAAGGACGGCTGGCAGGAGCTTCCGGAGTCGGCCGGCTACGTCGGGGCCGGGCGCGGCGTGGGGCTGCTCGACTTCGCGGCGGACCAGGAGCTCCGCGCGGGCGGCTCGCTGGCCTTCCACGTGCTCGACGTCATGGAGTCGCTGCTGGCCGCGGCGGGCTCGGGCACGGCGGTGACCATCACGAGCACGTGCGAACGTCCTCGTCCCGTGGCCCTCCATTCGAGCGTGTCGTAACCGAGTGCGCCCGATCGGGCACTTACCGTTAGAACATGGACACCGTGGATCTCGCTCGCTGGCAGTTCGGGATCGTCACGGTGTACCACTTCCTGTTCGTGCCGCTCACGATCGGGCTGTCGGTGCTGGTGGCGATCCTGAACACGGCCTGGGTACGCACCGGCAACCCGGCCTACCTGCGCGCCACCAAGTTCTGGGGCACGCTCTTCCTGATCAACTTCGCCATGGGCGTGGTGACGGGGATCGTGCAGGAGTTCCAGTTCGGGATGAACTGGAGCTCCTACTCCAGGTTCGTCGGTGACGTCTTCGGCGCCCCGCTCGCGCTGGAGGCGCTGCTGGCGTTCTTCCTGGAGTCGACATTCCTGGGGCTGTGGATGTTCGGCTGGGACCGGCTGCCCAAACTGGTGCACCTCGCGTGCATCTGGACGGTCGCGATCGGCAGCATGGTGTCCGCCTACTTCATCCTGGCCGCCAACTCGTTCATGCAGTGGCCGGTGGGCTTCACCGTCGACCGGCGGGCGGAGCTGACCGACTTCGGGGCCGTGCTGACCAACAAGGTCCTGCTGGCCACCTTCCCGCACACCATCCTGGGCTGCTGGCTGGCCGGCGGGGTGATCCTCATGGCCGTCTCCGCCTGGCACCTGGCCAGGAAGCGGGACGCCGACGTCTTCCGCCCGTCCCTCCGGCTCGGCGCGGTCGCGGTGCTCGTGGGCGCCGTCGGCACCCTTGGCACCGGCGACGTCCTCGGCAAGATCATGACGCAGACGCAGCCGATGAAGATGGCCGCCGCCGAGGCGCTCTACGAAACCCGGCAGCCGGCGCCGTTCTCCCTGTTCACCATCGGGACGCTCGACGGCACGAGGCCGATCTTCGCGCTGGAGATCCCGGGCCTGCTGTCCCAGCTGGCCACCGGCTCGTTCGACGGCAAGGTGCACGGCGTCAACGACCTCCAGCGGGAGTACCAGCGCAGGTTCGGCCCGGGGGACTACCGTCCCTACATCCCGCTCGCCTACTGGTCCTTCCGGCTGATGATCGGCTTCGGCATGCTCGCGGGGCTGGTGGCCCTCGTCCTGCTCTGGCTGACCCGCGGCGGACGCGTACGCGGCAAGGGCTGGATCTGGCGGGCCGCCGTGTGGTCCGTCGTGCTGCCCTTCCTCGCGCACAGCTTCGGCTGGATCTTCACCGAGACGGCCAGGCAGCCGTGGATCGTCTTCAGCCAGATGAAGACCGTTCACGGCGTCTCGCCCAGCATCGGGGTGGGCACCGTGCTCACCTCGCTGATCGTCTTCACCCTCCTGTACGGCGTGCTGGCCGTGGTGGAGGCCGGTCTCATGATCAAGTACGGCCGGATGGCCCCGCCGTCCGGCGACAGCACCGAGCCAGGCGAGCCGTCGCCCGCCTACTAGTCGCCCGCCTACCAGTCGCCCGACTACCTGGGGAGAGATCGCGGCATGGAGCTCACCGACGTCTGGTTCGTGGCGATCGCCGTGCTCTGGCTCGGCTACTTCGTCCTGGAGGGGTTCGACTTCGGCGTCGGCATGCTGCTGCCCGTCGTCGCCAGGAACGACGCGGAACGCCACGCGATGATCGAGACGATCGGGCCCGTCTGGGACGGCAACGAGGTGTGGCTGATCACCGCGGGAGCGGCCACGTTCGCCGCCTTCCCCGAGTGGTACGCCTCGCTGTTCAGCGCGTTCTACCTGCCGCTGCTGGTGATCCTGGTGGCGCTGATCGTGCGCGGGGTGGCCTTCGAGTATCGGGGCAAGCGCGACTCCCCGACCTGGCGGCGGCGGTGGGACGCCGGCATCGTGGCGGGCTCGTTCGTGCCGGCGCTGCTGTGGGGCGTCGCCTTCGCGAACATCGTGCGGGGCCTGCGGCTCGACTCCCGCCACGAGTACGTGGGCACGGTGGGGGACCTGCTCAACCCGTACGCGCTGTTCGGCGGGCTGACGACGCTGGCGCTGTTCGCCACGCACGGGGCCGTGTTCCTGGCGCTGAAGAGCGCGGGGGAGATCAGCCGGCGCGCGGTCGCGGTGGCGGTGCGGACGGGCGTCGTCGCGGCGGTGCTCGCGGTGGTCTTCCTGGCCTGGACGCAGCTCCAGGGCGGGAGCCCCGCCACGGTCGTCCTGGCGGTCCTGGCCGTCGTCGCCTTCGCGTCCTCGCTGGTCGCCGTGGGCCGGGGCCGCCAGGGCTGGGCGTTCCTGCTGTCGGCGGTCGCCATCGGCCTGACCGTGATCAGCCTGTTCACGGTCCTCTATCCCGACGTCCTGCCCTCGACGATCAACCCGGCCTACAGCCTGACCGCCCGCAACGCGGCCGCGACCCCGAAGACGCTCGGCCTCATGACCTGGGTCGCGGTGATCTTCCTGCCTCTGGTGCTGCTGTACCAGGGCTGGACGTACTGGGTCTTCCGCCACCGGATCGGCGTCGGCTGACGTCCATCACCTGGCGGCGACCTGCGCTTGATCATCGCACGCGGCCTCGCCACGGATATCATCATCGGAGCCGGGGAGGAGAAGGAGCCCTCATGAGCGAGATCGCCGACCGCTATCGGACCCGAGCCGACATCTTCGCGGCCAAGATCGCCGCAGTCGCTCCCGGCCAGTGGTCCCACCCGTCCCCCTGCGCGGAATGGACCGCCAGAGACGTCGTCGGCCACATCGTCGACATGCACGCCGCGATGCTCAGCCCGCTCGGCAGGTCGCTCAGCCCCGCGCCGCCCGTCGAGGAAGACCCGGCCGCCGCCTTCGCCTCCGCGCGTGCGGACGTCGAGCCGCTGCTCACCGACCCGGCCGCCGCCGCGCGGGAGATCGACACCCCCGGCGGGCGCATGTCCGTCGAGCGGCACATCGACCAGGTCGTCAGCGCCGACATGGTGCTCCACGGCTGGGATCTCGCCCGCGCGACCGGCCAGGACGACACGATCGACCCGGCCGAGATCGAGGAGATGTGGCCCGCCGTCCAGCGGATCCCCGAGGAGATGCGCATCCCCGGCGCCTTCGGCCCGGGCGTCGTCGTCTTCGGCCCCGAGGTCGCGGTGCCCGGCGACGCTCCGCTCCAGCATCGCGTCCTCGGTCTGCTCGGCCGCGACCCCCACTGGTCCGCCTGACCGGAGCCCCGCGATCACCTCGCGGGCGCCTCCGGGGTGCGCGTGACCTTCGAGCCCAGCCAGGACACGAGCCCGGTCAGCGACTCGGCCGTCTGACTGATCACGTAGAACAGCTTCGGCGGCACGTGCGGGAGCAGCGCGGAGTGCCGGTGGCCGAGCAGCGTGAACATCTGCCCCGGCGGCAGGTCGATGTAGCGCGGCAGGTTCTCGTACCACTGGGCGCTGCGGTGGGCACTCTTCTGGGTGCCCTGGATCGCGGTTTTGCGGTCGCGCTCGTAGCGGGCGAGGGCGGCCGGCAGCGTCGCCTCCTCGTACAGCGCGTTGACCAGGCCGGCGGCGTCCCCGAGCGCGAGGGCGGTGCCGGCGCCGATGGAGTAGTGCGTGGTGTGCGCGGCGTCCCCGAGCAGGACGACGTTGTCGCGGTGCCACGTGCGGCAGGTCAGGGTGCGGAAGTTCAGCCAGTGCGAGCTGCCGTCGGGGTGTGCCCGGCCGATCAGCGGGTGCCCGTCCAGGATCTCGGAGAAGAGCTTCTCCAGGAGGGCCAGGCTGTCGGCCTCGTCTGCCTCGTGGAACCCGAGCCCTCGCCAGGTCGCGGGGGAGCACTCGACGACGCAGGTGCTGTGCGTCCGGCTGAATCCGTAGCCGTAGCACCAGATCCAGCCGTGCGGGGTCTCCGTGAAGGCGAAGGTGAAGTCCTTGAAGATCCGGGTGGTGCCGAGCCAGGTGTAGAAGTTGTTCCCGACCGCGAACTCGGGGCCGAAGTGGTCGGCGTGGCGCTGCCGCAGCGTGCTCTTGACGCCGTCGCCGGCGACGATGAGCTCGGCCTCGGGCAGCTCGTGCTCGCCGGTGATCTCGCGCTCGAACTCGACGCGTACGCCGAGCGCGCGGGCCCGTTCGACGAGGATGTCGAGCAGGAGGTGCCGGCCGATGCCGTAGCCCTCGTCGCCGTGATCCACCGTCACGGTCGCGCGGTCGCGGATGTGCGCGACCCAGCTGTCCCAGTGGACCGAGTTCGCGCGGATGGCGCTCGCGGACTCGGGGTCGGCGGCGAGCAGGTAGCCGAGCAGCTCGTCCCAGTAGGTCACGCCCCAGCCGTACGTCGATCCGGCCGGGTTCCGCTCGTAGACGGTGATGTCGTGGGACGGGTCCACCCGCTTCATCAGGATGGAGAAGTACAGATTGGCGGGTCCGCCACCGACGCAGGCGACCTTCACAAGAGCCCCCGAAATACCCAAGGTAACCTATTTGTCACTAAGAGTAACAGGGCTCGGTCGGTTGCCTGGGAGCGGGGGCGTTCCGGAGGACAGGACGAGCGCGTCCGCTCAGAGGATCAGCTCGTACTCGATCTGCTCGATCGGGTTGCCGTCGCCGAAGTCGTGGCCGCGGACCGCGCCGGACTCCGTGAAGCCGCTCTTGGCGTAGAAACGGCGGGACTGGGGCGTGCCACGCAGCGTCCACAGATGGATCCGCCCGAAGCCCTCCTCGCGGATCCTGTCCAGGGACGCGGTCATCAGGGCACCCGCGATGCCGGTGCCCCAGCCGTCGGGGTGGCCGTAGAAGCCGAAGATCTCCGCTGACTCCGGGTGCGCCGGCGAGGCGCCGAAGTAGGAGAACGCCAGCGGTCGCCCGTCCAGCGCGGCCAGCAGGATGGTGTCCTTGTCCTCGGCGAGCACGCCGTGCCATTTGCCGCGCCGGTGGCTCACCGCCTCGTCGAAGAACTCCGTAGAGAAGAATCCGGCATAGGCGGCCTTCCATGACTCGGCGTGGATCTCGCCCACCGCGTCCCCGTCGCCGGGAGATGCCGGGAACACGTTGATTGCTCCGTTCATGGGAAAACGCTATCGCCGCGTGCGACCCTGCGGATGGCGTCGATGAGCTCGTCCACGTGGGGCAAACCGATGTCGATCACCGCCACGTCGGGGCGGTGCTGGTCGGCGGCAGAGCCCCTGATGAGCAAGGCCGAAAGCGACACGATGCCCGGCTATTCGGACAAGCCGGCCGGTCACCGCTTGCCCGGCTTCCGGCCGCCGGGCTGAACTGGCACCGGTCAAGCAGGGCGCCACAACCCCCTCATCGACGACGTTCAGGAGTCCGGCAATGGCTGTTGACGAACCATCTACGGGAAAGGCGCGCCTGGCCGGGCGCTTCGTCTGGCACTACATCGAGATGGTCATCGCGATGAGCCTCGGGATGCTGCTGCTCGGCCTGGTGTGGAGCGCGGTCCTGCCGGGGGACACCCGGTTCGACGTCAGCACGTTGATCATGGCCGCCGACATGACCGTCGGCATGGCGGTCTGGATGCGGGTGCGCCGCCACGGCTGGGCCGCCGTCGGCGAGATGAGCCTGGCGATGTTCGCGCCGTTCCTCGTGCTGCTCGTCCCGTACTGGTTCGGCGCGTTGCCGGGCCACCTGGTGATGTCGATCGGGCACACGCTGATGTTCGTCCTCATGGCCGTGGCCATGCTGTGGCGGCGCGAGGAGTACCTCCACCATCACCACCGCCTGCGCGTCCCGTGGAAGTGGGTCAGAAGGACGGCCGTGGTGCTGGCCGTGCTGCTGATCCCCGCTTCGGTCTCAGCCGTGAACACCATCGGCAAGTTCGGCGACCTGTACCGGGCGCGCTCGGACGCCGCGTCGGCCCAGCCGGTGGCCAAGGCCCATGATCCGGCCAAGCCCACGGTGGCCTTCCTGGTCGGCGGCAAGGGCTCCAACGTGGCCGACCTGCTCGGGCCGTACGAGGTGCTGGCGGGCACCGGCCGGGTGAACACCTACGTCGTCTCGGCGGGACCCCGGCTGGTGCCCCTGACCGGCGGCCTGGACATCGTGCCGGACCTGACGTTCGACGAGCTGACGCGGCTGATGAGCGAGCGGGACGACAACCTCGACGCCGTGGTGATCCCGGCCCTGCAGCCGCCCGATCCGGCCGAGTCCGCCTCGATCCGCGCCTGGCTGCGGCAGCAGTCGGCCGCCGGCGCGCTGACCGTCAGCGTCTGCGCCGGCGCCCGTACGTTCGCCGCGAGCGGGCTGCTGGACGGCAGGCCCGCCACCTCCCACTGGCTGCGGCTGTCCGGGCTGCGGAAGGACTTCCCCGACGTCAGGTGGACGGGCGGCACGCGGTACGTCGACGACGGGAACGTGATCACCACCGGCGGCGTGCTGTCGGGGGTGGACGGCGGCCTCCGGATCGTCGAACGGCTGCTCGACGCGGACACCGCGCGTGCGGCGGCGCAGCGGGTCCACTGGCGCCACTACCTGCCCGGCAGGGCCGCGCAGATCCCCCAATCCGCTCTGGAGCCGTCGGACGTGGTCGTCGCGCTCAACGCCTCCTACCAGACCGGGCCGACGACCATCGGCGTCCAGCTCACCGAGGGCGTCGGGGAGCTGGAGCTCGCCTCCGCGTTCGTCTCCTACACCGAGGAGTCCATGGTCGGGCGCACCGTCGCGGTCGGCGACGGCGTGATCCACTCCAAGCACGGACTGACGTTCGTCCCGCGTTCGACGGTCTCGGCGGCCGGCCTCGACCGCCTCCTCGTGCCGGGGCTGGACGCCGCGAGCCGCCGCGCGGCGGCCACCACGGGGCCGCGGCCCGAGTACCTCCACGTCAATCCGGAGTTCGCGTTCGACCCGGTGCTGCGCGACCTCGCCCGCACCTACGACGTGCGGACCGCCCGGTTCACCGCCAAGACGCTGGAGTACCCGGTGCTCGACGTCAAGCTGACCGGCAGCGCCTGGCCGTGGTCCGCCACCCTCGTCCCCGTGCTGCTCGCCCTGCTGGGCGGCGCCGCCGCCGTCGCGACCGGCATGGTGTCCCGCCGGATCCGTGCCCGGCGCCCGGAACCGTCCGACGCGCCGGCCCCCGAGGAGCCGCCGGTGACGACGGCTCCCGAGCGCTGACCCCCTCCGCGTGGTATCGGTTCAGGCCGAAATCCGCCTCATGGCCGGGCGAGCCGGAACAGGCGTTCGTTGATCTTGTAGTAGAGGTTGCCGAAGCGGTCGGCCGTCAGCCCTTCCATCCCCGCTTCCGTCCGCAGCACGGTCACCGCCTTGGTCGACCTGTCGATGGCGAAGATCTGGTCGCCGGCCGTGCCGTACACGCGGGCCGGGTCCTGGGGCACGGTCAGCAGCACCCCGTCGCGCCAGGCCACGCTGGGCTTGGCCGTGTAGTCGGGGTCGGCGAACAGCCGTTTGACGGTGATCGCCTCGGGCCGCGCCGGATCGAGGGTGAACAGCGAGCCGCCCGCCAGCCCCCACAGCTCGCCGTCCACCGCCGCCAGGGCCGTGACGGCCTTGGGCGACGTCAGCGGGAGCGGATGCGTGCGCACGGCGCCGGTGGCGGGGTCGTAGGAGAACAGCGTGGCCGACGCTCCAGGGGCGTAGACGGGGTCGACGCCCAGGGCGCCGCGCGTGGAGGTGCCGCCGAACACCTTGCCGCCCGCGTACGCCAGCGAGACGACGGCCTGGTCGGGCACCACGCACAGGGTCCGCCCGGCCGTGCCCTGCTTCCAGACGGTGAGGGCGCCGCTGCGCTTGCCGTACTTCGGCACCGTGCCCATGTAGACGGTGCCGTCCGGCCCGCCGGCCAGCGCGTACGGCCGGTCCTGCGGGGGCGGCCCCTTGCCCGGCTCGCAGTCGTCGGCCTTGTCGCCCGCCTCGCCGCCCGTGTACCTGAGCGTGGGCGGCCACGGGCCTCCGGGCTGGTAGCTGTAGATCCGGGCCGAGGGATAGACGCCGATGTAGAGCAGGCCGTCGTGGGCCAGCAGGCTGTCGGTCTGGTTGAGCCCGTTGAGGGTGGGCCGGTCCGGCTGGTTGTCGTCGCCGTCGCCCCGCAGCGGGTCGTAGACGCCGGTGCCGCCGGTCAGGTAGCCGCCGGTGTAGACGCGGCCGTCGGGTCCCGCGCCGAGCGCGTTGATGGCGGCGGGCAGGACGGGGGTGCCGGTCACGAGGTTGCTGCTCCAGCGCCCGCCGGCGGGCTCGTACTTGAAGATCCTGGTGCCGTCCGTGGCCGCGCCGAGGCCGACCAGGGTGCTGCCCGACCAGGTGTAGCCGGTGACATCGAGTCCGGGCCGCACGGAGGTCGCCTGCACGGTCCGGGCGGCGATGTCGTACGAGTGCAGCAGGCCGTCCTTGACGAACCAGACCAGGCCGTCGCGGGCCGGGGAGTGGTGCAGGTCAACGTCGGTGATCGCGGCGTCGGTGGCGGCCGAGTAGGAGCCGTCGGCGTCGCGGACGACGCGCAGGACGAGCAGGGTGCGGTCGATCCAGGCGAACAGCCTGTCGCCCGTCCAGGTGAGGCCGCCCACCATCGAGTTGTGGGCGTAGGCGGCCGGAAGGAGGCTGTCCACCCGGCCGGTGACGTTGTCGTACCTGATCAGGGCGGCGTTCGTGCCGGTGCCGAGGTAGGTGGCGTTCGCGGCCGGGTCGTGGGCGAGGCTGCGCACGTACTGGGCGCCGGCCACGATGGGGACGCTGCCGATCGTGGTGAAGGCGCCGTTGTCGTACTTGAAGTAGCGGCCGTCGTTGTAGGTGCCGCCGTACACCTTCCCGCCCGCTCCCGGCTCCAGGTCCCAGATGAAGGAGTAGCCGCCCTCCGCCCGGCCGAGGTCGGTGATCGTGGACTGGCCGGGGACGTGCCGGTAGAGCTTGGAGTTGGGGTAGGTGCCGAGGTAGACGCTGCCGTCGGTGGCGGTGGCCGCCGCCCAGCCGCCGACGGTGGGCGTGGCCGCGCTGTCGGGGATGGTGAGCTTCTGGGTCACCTTCTCGGTGGCCACGTCGATCACGGCCAGCTGCGGGTTGGCCTCCGCGGTGCCGGTGTAGACGGCGTACGCGCTGCCGCCCGCGAACGTGGTGGCGTTGGGCACGCTGCTGTCGATCTGCACGCCGAGGTCGGTCACGTCCTTGGTGATCAGCACCTCGTCCCAGTAGGCGGTGCCCACGTCGGCCACGCCCGAGTAGATGAGGGCAGAGACGGTGGCCGTGCCGGCGGGCGCGACGCCCGAGGCCGTGACGCGGTTCCAGCGCCTGCCCGTCGCCGGGGCGTTGCCGCCGCCGGCCAGCAGGTTGCCGGAGGCGTCACGGAAGCGCAGATACAGGTACGCGGTGCCGCTGTCGGCCCACACCTGGGCCTGCAGGGTGTAGCGGGTGCCCGCGGTGGCGGGCAGGCCCGGCATGCTCTCCCTGCCGTAGGCGGCGGCCGGGTCGGCGTCGGTGACGCGCGCCGTGGTGCGCCCGTCCCAGGACATTGCCTCGACGCCGCCCGCGGTGTGCGAGCCGCTCCAGCCGGCCAGCCCTTCGTCGAAGCCGTCGTTGGCGATCCGCAGGTCGGCCGCGAACGCGGGCGTTCCTGGCGCCGCGAGCAGCGCCGCAAGGAGCGCCGCCGCCACCGCTCCGCGCGTGAGCCGGGGCCACCTTAAGTGCCCCTCCACGGGAATCCGCACGGCACCACCTCCGGGGTCGTGTTCGTTTACGCTCAATTCCGGTCCCGACCGTAACCTTATGGGCGGGGTCCGTCAATGGCGCCGGCCCATCCCCCGTGAGAGCTACCTGAATCGTCCGCTCATTGGTGATTCGCCGGACTCCATCGCGCTCATACCGTCTTCGCCGGGGCCGCCGATCGCGCGGCCGACGTCAACGGAGGTCACCATGAGCACGCCAGCCACAGTCCCCGGCGACGGCCGGATACGCAGGATCGCCCGCTTCCCCCTCACCTGGATGCTGATCGGGCTGCTCGGCCTCATCGTGGTGTCGGCGCTGACCGGGGGCGGAGCGCCGGTGCTCGCCGTGGTGGGCGCGGTCGCCGCGGTGGTCGTCTACCGGGCGGTCATGCGCTTCGTCGCGGGGCGGCCCACTCCGGAGATCGCCAGAGACGGGGCCGGACGGGATGCGCTGTCCGGTGCCGGGATCGGCCTGGGGTTCGTACTCGGCTCCGTGCTCCTGATCGCGGCGGCCGGCGGCTATTCGTTCTCGTGGTCGTCGGGGAACGTCCTGCCGGTCGTGTTCACGGCGGTCGGCGCGGCGGTCACCGAGGAGCTGATGTTCCGCGGCCTGGCGTTGCAGGCCCTGGAGGCGCTGTGGGGCAGCCGGGTGGCGCTGGCGATCACCGCGTTGCTGTTCGGCGCCATGCACCTGGCCAACCCGGGAGCCAGCCTCTGGAGCTCGCTGGCGATCGCCGTCGAGGCCGGCGTCCTGCTCGGTGCCGCGTACCTGTGGCGGCGCAGCATCTGGTTCGTCGTGGGACTCCACTTCGCCTGGAACGCCACCGAGGGGCTGCTGGGAATCCCGGTCTCCGGCCACGTGTCGCCCGGTCTGCTGACCGCCGAGGTCTCGGGTCCGGCGGTGCTGACCGGGGGCGAGTTCGGGCTGGAGGCGTCGATCGTGCCCGTCCTGCTGAGCTTGCTGCTCGCCGTACCGATGCTCGTCCTCGCGCACCGGCGCGGCGGACTGCTCCCTGCGCGACGTGGGGGTCGTTAGGCTTGCCCGGTGTTCGCGAACGCCGCCCGTTCCGCCCGCTTATGGTCAGACTGGTGGCGAGCTTGCCACCTGTCCGTGAAGGACACGGCGCTCGCGGCGGCGCTCATGCTGCTGACGTCCGTGCCGACGATGTCCGCCATCGGGGCGCAGCTCGGCGACCTGCCCAAGCGCCCGCTGGACGCGCTGGCCGTGGCGCTGACCGTGGCCCAGTCCGCGCCGCTGGTGGTACGCAGCCGATGGCCCGCGGGCTGCCTCGCGATCATCGGCGCCGCCTTCGCTGTTCATCAGGCGCTGAGCTACCCGCAGACGTTCGCCAGCATCGGGCTCTATCTGTCCCTGTACGCCGCCGGCGCCTATCAGGTCCGGTTCCGCCGCGGCCTCGTCGCGGTGTCGACCGTGGGCTATGTCCTGCTGGTCGTCGTGCTGCACGGCCTGGGGTCGCCCAACGGAGCCCCGGCGTTCCTCGCGTTCTATCTGACGTTGGCGGTGATCTGGATGGCAGGTGCCGGGATGCGCCGGTGGCGGGCTGACGAGGCCGAGCGACGGCGCCTGAGCGCGGAGGTGGCCGCGGCGGCCGAACGGGCGCGCATCGCCCGCGAGCTGCACGACGTGGTCACCCATCATGTGACCGCCATGGTCGTCCAGGCCGACGCGGCGCAGTTCCTGGTCGGCAGCGCGCCGGAGCGCGCCGGGGCCGGACTCGTCGCCATCAGCGACACCGGCCGGCGGGCGCTGACGGAGCTGCGCTACCTGCTCGGAGTGCTGGAGGCCACCGGCGATTCGGCGGTCGCGGGCCGCGCGCCGGCCCTGGGCAAGATCGGCGACCTGGTCGAACAGGCCCGGCTGGCCGGCCAGCCCGTCGAGCTGACCGAACGCGGCGACCAGCGGCCGCAGTCCGTCGACGTGGAGCTGGCCGCCTACCGGGTGGTGCAGGAGACGCTCACCAACGCGATCAAATACGCGACGGGGCGGCCCACCGCGGTCACGGTCCACCACCACGACGACCACCTCGAGATCGAGGTGATCACCGACGGACCCGCCGACGCCGCACCCGTCGTGCCGTCGGGCGGGCGAGGTCTGGACGGGCTGCGGGAACGCGTACGCATGCTCGACGGCGAACTGGCGGCCGGGCCCCGCCCCGGCGGCGGGTTCGGCGTCCGAACCCTCATCCCGTACAGGAGCAGTCCATGACCGACACGCCGATCCGGGTGCTCATCTGCGAGGACCAGGCACTGGTGCGCGCCGGCTACATCACCATCTTCTCCGTCCAGCCGGACATGGAGGTCGTCGGGGAGGCCGCGGACGGCCGCGCGGCCGTCGAGGCCGCCCGGCTGCTGCGCCCGGACGTCATCGTGATGGACATCCGGATGCCCATCGTGGACGGCATCGAGGCCACCCGGCGGCTGGCCGGCCCCGGCACGGAGGCCCCGGCGAAAGTGCTGGTCGTCACCACCTTCAACGTCGACGAGTACGTCTACGAAGCGCTCAAGGCCGGCGCCAGCGGCTTCCTGCTCAAGGACGCGCCACCGGCGGAGCTGGTCAACGGCGTGCGGACCATCGCCCGCGGCGACTCCCTCCTGGCGCCCGCCGTCACCCGCACGCTCATCGGCCACTTCGCCGAACGGCTCCGCCCCGCCGACCCGTCCCGCCCGGCCAGGGACGAGATCGTGCGCACGCTGACCCCCCGCGAACTCGAGGTCCTCGAACAGATCGCGGGCGGCCTGTCGAACGCGGAGATCGCCGAGAAGCTGTTCATCACCGCCGAGACCGTGAAGACCTACGTGTCCCGGATCCTGGCCAAACTCGAGCTGCGCGACCGCGTGCAGGCCGTCGTCCTCGCCTACCGGGTGGGGCTGGTGTCCGGCACGGACTGAGCTGCCACTTTGATTACGCAGGGTTATTTTCGCAGTTAGGACGGGCACAACGTCAGGAGTGTCCGCCTGGAGGAGCCCAATGCCGACCGTCGTCCGGTTCACCGCCGCCGCTCTGCTGGTCGTACTCGCCGCTGCCTGCGCCGACTCGCGTACCACGCCGTCAACGCCGCTGTCGGTGGCGACGGACACGCTGCCACCCACGACGGACACCGTGTCTCCCATGCCGACCGCCTCCGTCCGGCCCTCGTCCACCGGGCATCACCCGGCCGACGGGAGCAGCCTGGCGTCCTGCAAGGACGCCGACTGCGAGGTCGAGGTACGGGCGGGCGACCGGCTCCGGATCGACAAGCGGTTCGGCGTGCAGCGGATCACCATCAGCTCGCTCGACCCGGACGAGGCCACCATCGCGCTCCTGGGCTTCACCGGCGGGCTGCAGGCCGAGGGGGCGAACGTCAGCATCTCCAGCAGCTGCGTCAACGGGCGCTGTCGCGACGAGGGCAAGCTGTCCCTGGCTCCCGGCAGGTCCGCCCGCATCAACAACCTGCGGCTGGAAGTGCCCTACCTCTCCCGCGACCACGCCATCCTGCGCCTCACCCCCAGGTGAGGCGCCGGGCTTTCGGCTCCTCAGCTCAGGGCGCGATTGACGGCCGCGACGTACTTGTAGAAGGCTTTCGTGCGGTTGGCCGGGCTCTCGATCCAGGCGCGATTCAGCTTGCCTTCCTTGAAGAACCGCTCCCGCTGACCCCGGCTGATTTCCAGCTGCACCCCCATGCCCCTGCGGTTTCTGTTCGCGATGTTCCGGGGGCTGTCGCCGCCGATTTCGTCGGGTACGGACGCCGAGACGGGGAACCCCGCGGCGCGCAGCTCGGCCGTCACCTTTTTGATCAATGTCGTGTCACGCCCGCCGACGTAGGTGGTGGCGGCAGTGCCCGCCGCGGCGTGCCAGGAGATGGTGTAGTCGACGGCGGCCACCACCGAGAGCGCCTTGGGTTCGTCGAAGTGCGTAGAGGTGATGTGCAGAGCGCTGTTGCCGCTGTCCTTGGTGCCGACGAATGAGTAGTAGGCGTGCTTGCGTCCCGCGGCCTGGTCGGCGAGCTGGGACGTCGGCGCCTCAATGGCGCCGCCGTGGATGGCGATGTGCGCCACCTTCGCTCCGCCGGGGACGCGAAGGACGCGGCGATAGTCCCGGCCCTCGGTTTCGTGGGCGGAGAGCTCGGCGTAGTTGGCGTAGACATCGCTCGCGGACACGGCGTGAGCGGCGGGAGCGAGGCCGATCACGAGCACGCTCGCGACGGCGACGGACACGATCTTCTCCACGTGGCACCTTTCGACGATCTTCTTGACCGCCATCATGCCGCCGTCTTCCCTGGGAGCCATCGATCCCGGTACGAGTTTCGGGGTCGGCTTCAACGCGAGTGGCTCGAATGACCAGCCCACCAATTTCACGCTCAACGGCGTCCCCTGCACCACCTGAGCGGTCAGAGGAGCCCGCACGTCAGGTCGTGCTCCAGCGTGCGGGCGTAGGACTCGACGCCGGCCACGATGTCGATCGTGTCGGGGTCGAGCAGCCACTGGGTCTGCAGGCCGTCGAGAGTCGCGATGATCTCGGCGGCCTTGGCCGCGGGGTCGATGTCCTGACGGGCGAGCCCGGCGGCCTGGGCCGACCGGATGCTGTCGGCGACGATGGCGCGCATCGCGCGGTAGCGGTCGACGAAGTGCCGGTGGCCGGGCGCGCCGGGCTCCAGGCTCTCGGCGACCAGCACGGTGAACAGCTTGGCCAGCCCCGCCCGCTCCTTGTTGCGGCGCGCGAACTCCGGCATGGCCCGCAGCCGCCCGGAGGGCTCCATGCCCAGGAGCTCCATCGCGAACGCCTCGCTGTCGAGGTCGCGCCGTTCGATCACGGCCAGGAGCAGTCCCGCCTTGCTGCCGAAGTGATGCAGAAGGCCGGGCTCGCTGATGCCGGCCCGGGCCGCGACGGCGGGCAGGGAGGTGCCGCGGAAGCCGTCGCGCGCGAACATCTCCGCGGCCACGGCGATGATCTCCTCTCGCCGTAAGCGCGCGCGTTCCTGTCTGCTGGGGTCTTGCCTACTTCGGGCCACGGTGTTAAATCTAACCCATCACTTACCGAGTGCTCAGTAAGTGAATTCCCCCAGAAGTAGCGAGGTGTGACTCATGTCATCGAGGCGCCGGCGCATCACAGGGTTAGTGACCGCGGGAATCCTGCTGGCCGGGCTGGGCACCTGCCAGCAGGTGCAGGCCGCGCAGCGGGAGCCGGTCATCCTGATCCACGGCTGGAACGGGTCGCCGACGGAGTTCGCTCAGATGGAGGCGGCGCTGGAGCAGGCCGGCCATCCCGCGTACACGATCGACCTCCCCGGCGAGGAGAACATCGCCAACGCGGGAGCCATCAGGGACCTGGTGGCACAGGTACGGCAGGAGAACGGCGGCGGGAAGGTCAGCCTCGTCGGGCACAGCATGGGAGGGCTGTCGGCGCGCTATTACCTGAAGTCCCTCGGCGGCGCCGATGCCACGCTGAGCTACGTCTCGATGGGCACCGGGCAGCGCGGCTACTGGCCGGCCTGCCTCCTGCCGGCGAACCAGGGCGGGCAGATGTGCCCGACCAGCACCTTCATCAGCCAGCTCAACAGCGGCGACCCGACGCCCGACCCCGTCCGCTACACGCTGCTGGTGAGCTCGCTCGACGAGACCCGCAACGACGTCATCGACGGCGTGTGGTGCAAGGCCGAGTTCCCCGGGGTGGCGCATGCCGACGAGCCGAAGTCGCAGGTGTTCATCGACGGGGTGATCAGCGCTCTGGACGGGACCTGCCCGTCCTGATCCGGGTACAGCTGGCTGTACCCGAACGCTCCAGCGCACGGGATCGATCAAGGATGCCGTGCGCCGACATGCTGGGTGATGTCCGGAACGGACGACCCCCACCAAGAAATCAGGAGCGTTTCCCATGCCGCGTACCTCTTCCGAGTCGAAGTCCTCCCGGCGCGTGCGGGTCCTCGCCGCGGCGGCGCTGGCGGCGCTGTCGGGGCTGGTCGTGGCGGGGACGCCGGCCGCCGCGGCCACCGGGCTCGGCCGCACCGCGAACGTCGTGCGGCAGAGCCCGGACGAGAGCCTGTCCGCCGAGCTGGCCGAGGTGCGGGACGAGCTGAAGCGCAACCACCGGCCCGACGCCGTGCAGCGGAAGCTGGACGCGCTGGTGGAGAAGGACAAGTTCCCGGCGGCGCTGGCCGCAGTGCAGGACGGCAAGGGCCGGACCCGCCACTACACCGCCGGGGTCGCGGACCTGACGACCAAGGAGGAGGTCCCGGTCGACGGCCGGGTACGGATCGCGAGCAACACCAAGATGTTCACCGCGGTGGCGGTGCTGCAGCTGGTCGGCGAGGGCAAGGTCGACCTCGACGAGCCGATCGAGACGTACCTGCGGAAGGTGGTCCGCGGCAAGGGCATCGACGGCAGGAAGATCACGGTGCGGCAGCTGCTGCAGCACACCAGCGGCCTGCCGAACTACACCCGCTGGATGCCGGGCATCTTCGAGAGTCGCAACGTCTACCGCTCGCCCCAGGACCTCCTGGACATGGCGTTCGCGCACAAAGCGTCGTTCGCGCCGGGCACGAGCTGGGAGTACAGCAACACCAACTACGTGCTGGCGGGCCTGCTGATCGAGAAGGTCACCGGCCGTCCGGTGGCCGAGGTGATCACGGATCGCATCATCGAGCCGATCGGGCTGCGTGACACGTACTGGCCGGGTAAGGGGGACAGGACGATCCGCGGGCGTCACCCGCAGGGGTACGGGTCGGAGAAGCCCGGCGGCAAGCTGAAGGACATCACGAACCTGGACCCGTCGTGGGGACGGGCGGCCGGCCAGCTGATCGGCACCCCGAGCGACCTCAACCGCTTCATGACCGCCCTGATGGGCGGCAAGCTGCTCAAGCCGGAGCAGCTGGCGGCGATGAAGCACACGATGAAGGCGCCCGGGTTCCCGGCCGGCTGGGAGTACGGGCTGGGCCTGATGAAGATGCCGCTGAGCTGCGGCGGCGTCACCTGGGGCCACGGCGGTGACATCGACGGGTACGAGACCCGCAACGGGGTGACCGAGGACGGCCGCGCCGCCACCGTCGCCGTCACGGCGCTGCCTCCCAACGAGGAGGCCCACCAGCACGTGATCGAGGCCATGGACACCGCGCTGTGCGCCGAGCGGTAGCCGATCCTTGACGAAAGCCGCCCGGATCCTGTCCGGGCGGCTTTCGTATGTCGGGATTTACCGCGGCCCGATCATTTGTGTCAACTTTCCCTGCTGACTTTCGTCGGGCGCTGATGAAAATTTCACGAATGCGAAACTTTATGGCCGGGAAGTTCGGGCAGGTTATACGTATACAGCGCGTTTTGGACCGATCCTATGAGTGGCGTGGCATTGACATATGTGCTTGATCTCAAGAATCTGTTTGGGAGCGCTCCCATACTTTTCAACAGCTGGAAAGGGCATTTGCCGTGGATCTGTTGGACAAGAATCAGGGGCTCTTCCTGGCCCTGTACCGGATCGTGCTGGGACTGCTGTTCGCCTGCCACGGCGCGGCGACGCTCTTCGACGTGCTGGGCGGGGCGCAGGGCCCGGTGCCCACCTTCGGACAATGGCCCGGCTGGTGGGCCGCGGCCATCGAACTGGTCGGCGGCATCCTCGTCCTGCTCGGACTGGGTGCCCGCGCCGCCGCCGTCCTCTGCTCGGGCACCATGGCCTACGCCTACTTCGTCGTGCACCAGCCTCAGGCGTTGTTCCCGATCGAGAACGGCGGCGAGAAGGCCGCGCTCTTCTGCTGGGGCTTCCTGCTCATCGCCGTCCTCGGGCCCGGCCGCTGGGCGCTGTCCACGCTGCTGACGCCTTCGCGGCAGCTCGCCCGCGAAGGGGCTGAAGTCACTCGGTGAGGAACAGCTCGACGACGGGCACGGCGACGTCGGGGCGCTGTACGGGCAGGTCGAGGGTCAGGACGTCCGGCGACACGGCCCCCATCGTGGTGAGGCCGGCCTGCTGGCCGGGGTCGATGACCCGCGTACGGATCTCCGACGCGTCGTGCAGAAACTGGGCGTACTTCACCCGCCCGGCCAGCCCCGGCAGGTGCAGGTGGCCGAACGGCCAGGCGAACAGGTGCAGGTAGAGCCGGTCGCCACGCTGGGTGTAGCGGCAGTCGGGAGGCGCCGTGAAGCCGCTGGGCCCGCAGCCGTAGATCGAGCGGGAGTTCAGCCGCATCCAGGCGCCGATGTCGGCGAGCGTCCCGCGCGCGCGGGGGTCGATCTCGCCACGCCCGTCCGGGCCCACGTTGAGCAGCAGGTTGCCGCCCTTGGCGACGCTGTCGACCAGCATCCGTACGAGCAGGTCCGGAGACTTGTAGTCGAGGTTGTCCCGGTCGTACCCCCAGCTGCCGTTGAGCGTCTGGCACGCCTCCCACGGCACCTCGTGCCCGTCGACGACCATCGGCCCGGCGGGCTGGTACTGCTCGGGGGTGACGAAGTCGCCGGGGATGTCGAGCCGGTCGTTGACGATGACCTCCGGCTGGAGCTCCCTGACCATCGCGAGCAGCTCGTCCGAGCGCCAGTCGTCGGCGCCCTTGCCGCCCCAGTTCCCCGGCCTGCCCCGGTAGGAGAAGTCGAAGAACAGGTAGTCGATCCGGCCGTAATCGGTGAGCAGCTCGCGCACCTGGGCATGCAGGTAGTCGGCGTACTTGGAGACGTCGCGGCCCGCGGCGGCGGCCTTGAACGCCTCGTCGTCACGCTGGGGATGCAGCGAGTCGACCGGGAACTCGGGATGGTGCCAGTCGATCAGCGAGTGGTAGAACCCGACCTTCAGGCCCTCGGCGCGGACGGCCTCCACGAACGGCGCGATCAGGTCCTTGCCCCAGGGGGTGCGCGTCGCCTTGTAGTCGGTCTGCGCCGAGTCCCACAGGCAGAAGCCGTCGTGGTGCTTGGTCGTGAGGACGATGTAGCGCATGCCGGCCTCCTTGGCCAGCCGCGCCCATCGCGCCGGGTCGTACAGGTCGGGATCGAAGTGGTCGAAGTAGCGCTGGTAGTCCTCGTCGGTCAGACGCTCGCGGTTCTTCACCCACTCGTGCCGGGCCGCCAGAGAGTACAGACCCCAGTGCACGAACATGCCGAACCGGGATTCGGCGAACCAGGCGTGGTGCTGCACGATGTCCCTCTTCTTCAACTGTTCAGCGTCCGCCGAGACCGCTGGTCGCGATCCCGCGTACGAGATGTTTCTGCAGGATGATGAGCAGCGCCGTGGTCGGCGCCATGGAGATCACGGCCGCGGCCATGATGAGGTTCCACTGGGTACCCTGCTGCCCGAAAAAGAGCTGCAGACCCAGCGGGACCGTGGCCTTCTCGTCCACCGAGTTGATGATGATCAGCGGCCACAGGAAGCTGTTCCAGTAGTTGATGAACGTGAAGACCGCCAGCACCGCGAGCGCGGGCCTGACCAGCGGCAGCATGATGCTGGTGAAGACGCGCACCGCCCCCGCGCCGTCGAGGCGGGCGCTCTCGGCGAGCTCCTCGGGGATGGTCAGGAAGAACTGGCGCAGCATGAACGTCCCGAAGGCGGTGAACGCCCAGGGGAAGATCAGCGCCTGGTACGAGTCCACCCACCCGAACCAGCGCATCAGCATGAACATCGGTACGACCAGCACTTCCTGGGGGATCATCAGGGTGGCCAGGAAGACCAGGAAGACGCCGTCGCGACCGCGCCAGCGCAGCCGCGAGAAGGCGTACGCCGACATGCTCGACGCCACCAGCACCACGAGGGTGCCGCAGACGGCGACGGCGAGCCCGTTGACCACGAAACGCGCGAACGGCAGGAACTCGAACGCCTCGCTGTAGTTCTCCCACCGGATCACCGACCCGAACAGGCTCGGCGGCGACCCGAACACCTCGTCGGCGCGCTTCAGCGACGTGGCCACCATGTACACCAGCGGCGACACGAAGGCGGCGGCCACCAGGTAGAGGGCGGCGTGCGAGACGACCAGCCGGACCCTGTGCGCCCATGGGGAGGCCGGGGCGGCGTGCGCGTGCTCAGACATCGTAGGTGACCCATCTGCGCTGGCCGGCGAACTGCATCGCGGTCACGCCCAGGATCAGCACGAACAGGATCCAGGCCGCGGCGGAGGCGAGTCCGAACTGGTAGACGGAGAAGCCCTGGTTGTAGACGAACATCATGAGGGTCTCGGTGTCGATGCCGGGCCCGCCGCCGGTCATCAGGAACGGCTGGGTGAAGACCTGGAACGACGTGATGAGCGTCATGGTCGTGGCGAAGAACATCGCCGGGGAGATCATCGGCAGCGTGATGCGGAAGAACAGCCGCCACGGCCCCGCCCCGTCGATCTGCGCCGCCTCCACGAGCTGCCGCGGGATGGCGTCCAGGGCGGCCGAGAAGACCAGCATGTTGTACCCGAACCCCTGCCACACGCTCATCGCGACGACGGCGAACATGGCCCAGCCCTGCTCGCCGAGGAAGTTCGGCGCGTGCACGCCGGTGGCGGCGTGCAGCGTGCCGTCGATGAACCCGTTGGGCTGGTAGATCATCCGCCAGACGATCGCGTTGGCCACCATCGGCGTGACCACGGGCAGGAAGAAGACCACCCGCAGCGCCTGGCGGCCCTTGATGCGCGGCGAGATCCACACCGCCAGCCCCACCGACACGATGAGGTTGAGCGGCAGGTAGAGCACCACGAACAGCAACGTGTTGAACAGCGTCCGCCGGAACACGGGATCGCCGAACAGCGTCGCGAAGTTCCCCAGCCCGGTGAAGACGTGCTCGCCCACCGCGGGCCATCGGAAGAAGGCGATCACCAGGGACATCACGATCGGGAAGAGCGTGAACAGCGTCAATCCGATCAGGCTGGGCCCGGCGAACAGGGCGGCGACCTTTCCGTCGCCGCGCCGGCGGCGGGCACGCTGTCCGCGCGCTACCGCCGCTCGCCCGGGTATGGCGTCGTTGTACACGTCACTCCCTGTGGATGGTTGCGCATGCTCGTTACGCCGGTGCCTGCTGCTGGACCTGCTTGAGGACGTCCGCCGCCGTGCCCTGCCCGTTGAAGACCGGCACGCCGTACTGGGCCAGCAGCTTGGACACCTGGTCCCAGCTGGAGGTCGTGCGGAACGGCGTCGCCGAGGCGTTGGCGGCGTCGAGGACCTCCTTGGCGCCCTCGAAGGCGTTCTCGTACCACTTGTTCTGGACGGACTTGCGCGCCGGGTAGGCGCGCCCGATGGTGGCGAGCTGCCCGAGCACGTCGGCGCTGGTCATCACGCTGATCGCCTTGAACGCCTCGTCGGGGTACTGGCACGACTGGGAGATACCGAAGCCGGACCCGGCCGAGTAGGTCTTGGACCCGTTGGGACCGGCGGGGATGGTGGCCAGGCCCACGCCGAACTTGGCCTGCTCCTTGAGCGACAGGACGGCCCAGGGCCCGTTCACCTGCATCGCCACGTTGCCGTTGAGGAACTGGGTGTCGGGGAAGTTGTTGTCCACGCCGGGCACCTTGGGCGCGACCCCGGCCTTGGCGACCAGGTCCGCGTACCACTGGAAGCCGGTCGCCATCGGCTCGGAGGTGAGGGTGAGCTTGCCGGACGCGTCCACCGGCTCCGCGCCGGTCTGCGACAGGATCATCGAGAACATCGGCAGGTCGATGGGGTAGGCCACGAAGCCGTACTTGCCGCCGGTGGTCAGCTTCTTGGCCGTGGCCTCGAAGTCGGCCATGCTCCAGCCGACCTTCGGCGCTGCCACGCCGGCCGCCTTGAACATGTCCTTGTTGTAGGTGACGATCAGCGAGCCGACGTCGTACGGCAGGGCGTACTGCTTGCCGCCGGAGGCCAGCCCGGCCATGATCGAGGAGTCGAAGTCGCCTGTGTCCAGGCTGTTCTTCTTGACCAGCTCGTCCAGCGGCAGCATGCCGTTGACGTAGCCGCCGGTGCGCAGGCTCTGCATGGAGACGATGCACGGCGCGCTGCCGCCGGCCAGGCGGGTGCCGAGCTTGGTGAAGTAGTCGTTGAACGGAGAGGTCTCCAGCGTGATCTTGATGTTCGGGTATTTCTTGGTGACCTCGTCGGCCACCTTCTGCCAGGCGTCGCGGTCCTCCGTGCCGGAGGCCCACATCGACCAGGTGAGCGTCACCGCTCCGTTGCTCGCCTTGCTGCCGCCTGATGACTGCTGACCGCCGTTGTCCCCACAACCGGCGGTGACTCCCCCCGCGATGACCACCGCTACGGCGACTGCCAATGATCGCCGACCGCCATGCATCCGCCTGCCCATCGCAGCTCCACTCAATAAGCTCGGGGCCGAGTTAATAATTGTGAAACTTAGGCGTCGCGCTCTGTAGTGTCAATGAGATCGAGGTGGAAATATCCGATGACTGCTCGTCGAGTCGCCCCTCGCGGAGATCTGACCCGCGTCGAGATCCTGGCGCTGCTCGGCACCGCGGGAGCCCTGGACCGCCGCCAGATCGCGGCCCGCCTCCGGCTCGGCGACGCGACCGTGCACGAGCATACGCGACGCCTGCTGGCCTGCGGCTACCTGCGGACCCTCGCCCCGCAGGCCGGGGCCGTCGGCAGGCCTCGCATCCCGCTCCAGGTGGTGCCCGAGGCCGCCGCGACCATGGGTGTACGGGTCGCCACCGACCATGTCGTCACCGTCGTCGCGGGTCTGGACGGTCGCGTGATCACATCCGATGTATCACCCTTCGACTGCCGTTCCGATCCGATCCCTCAGCTGCTCGCGGTGATCAACCACCGGCTGGCCGACCCCACCTTGGGGCCCAGGTTGCGGGCCGTGGGAGTGGTCACTCCGTCCTCTGTCGATTCGGCCACCGGCTATATACGTGTATGTCCCCGATTCGGCTGGAGCGAACTTCCCCTCGGCGAACGGCTGCGCGCCGAGCTGCCGATCCCGGTGCTGGTCGACAACGATCTCCGGGCGAGCACCACCGCCGAGCTCCTGTACCGGACGGGCCGCGAGCACGACGACTTCCTGGTGCTCGGCATCGGCGACGGGGTGGGGCTCGGCGCGGTCCTGCAGCGGCGGGTGCACCGTGGCCCGAGCGGGCTCTCCGGCGAGTTCGGCCACACGCCGGTCGCCACCACCGGACCGCGCTGCGCCTGCGGTGCCCGAGGTTGCCTGGAGACGCTCACCAGCGACGGCGGCATCCTGCGGGCCGCCCGCCGCGCCGGCCTCGCCGAGTCGGCCACCACCATCGAGGAACTCCGCGCGCGCTGGGTCTCCGGCGGCGAGCCGAGGCTGGCGGAGGTCCTCGCCGGGATCGGCACCGTGCTCGGGCGGGCCGTCGCCGGCGTCGTCAACCTGCTCGGCACGCCCACCATCGCGGTCATCGGCGAGAACCACGTCCTCTGGCCGGGGCTGGAGCCGGGGTTCCTCGCCGCGATGCGGACCAGCCGGGTCACCGCCGCCCACCGCGTTCAGGTGATCGTCCGTCCCTGGAGCGACGCCCAGCACGCCCTGGGCGCCGCCGGCCTGGCCCTCGCCGCCCCGGAGACCCTCGGCTGACCGTTCGCCTGACCGTTCACCTGACCACGGCGAACGGTCAGGAATGGAGAAGCGCCGGTCACCGGGCCGCAACTAGCGTCGTCGCCATGGACTTCACCATTCACCAGACGTTCCTCCCGCACAACGACCCGGAGGCCTCCCTGGCCTTCTACCGCGACAATCTGGGCTTCGAGGTCCGCAACGACGTCGGCGACGGCACGATGCGCTGGATCACGGTCGGCCCCGCCGGCCAGCCCGGCACGTCCGTCGTCCTGCACCCGGCCGGCGCCGAACCCGGCATCACCGACGACGAGCGCCGCACCATCCTCGAGATGATGGCCAAGGGCACCTACGCCCGCATGATCGTGGCCACCGCCGACCTCGACGGCGCCTTCGCGCGGCTGCGGGACGGCGGGGCCGAGGTCGTCCAGGAGCCGGCCGAGCAGCCGTGGGGGATCCGCGACTGCGCCTTCCGCGACCCCGCGGGCAACATGATCCGCGTCAACGAGCTGGGCTGAGGGGCACCGATGACACAGCAGCAGCAGCGCAAGAGCGGTACGCCCGGGCCGATGTCACGGTGGATCCAGCGGAAGATGAACGCCCGGATGAGTCGCAAGATCCGGCGCGGCCAGGGCTCGTTCATGGGCATGGACGTGCTGATCCTGAACACGGTGGGCCGCCTGAGCGGGCAGCCGCGGCAGTCGCCCCTGGCGTGGTTCGCCGACGGCGAGGACGCCTGGCTGATCGTCGCGTCGGGCGGCGGGGGCCGACACCCGGACTGGCACGCCAACCTGATGGCGCACCCCGAGCGGGCGTCGGTCGAGCTCCCCGGCCGCGACGCCGTGCCGGTGACGCCGCACCGGCTCGACGGCGCCGAGCGCGCGCAGGCATGGCAGCGCATCACCGCCGCCCAGCCCCGCTACGCCAAGTACCAGGCCAAATCCGACCGCGAGTACCCGGTGATCCGGCTCACCCCGCGGTGACGTCACCCCTTGAGGCCGGTGGTCGAGATGCCCTCGGTGATGCGCCGCTGGAAGATCAGGAAGAAGCCCAGGATGGGGATCAGCGACAGCACCGCCATCGCGAGCATCGGCCCCCAGGTGGAGCCGCCGCTGGAGTCGAGGAACGCCCTGAGCGCCAGGGGCACCGTGTACGTGGACACGTCGCTCAGATAGACGAGTTGGCTGAAGAAGTCGTCCCAGGTCCAGATGAAGGTGAAGATCGCGGTCGTGATCAGCGCCGGCCGGGACAGCGGCAGGATGATCCGCCAGTACACCAGGACGGGCCCGCACCCGTCGATGCGGGCGGCGTCGTCCAGCTCGCGCGGCAACGACCGGATGAACTGCACCATCAGGAAGATGAAGAACCCGTCCACCGCCAGGAACTTCGGCACGATGAGCGGCAGGAACGTGTCCACCCAGCCCAGATACTTGAACAGCGTGTACTGCGGCACGATCAGTACGTGGATGGGCAGCATGATCGACCCCAGCATGATCGCGAACCAGAGCTTCCTGAACCGGAAGCTCAGGCGGGCGAAGGCGAAGGCCGCCATCGAGCACGACATCACGTTCCCGGCCACGGCCGCCGCGGCGATGACGAACGAGTTCGCGAAGAACCCGCTGAAGGGCACGCCCAGCGCGGTCCACCCGGTGGCGTAGTTGTCCGCGACCACGGTCTCCGGCACCAGCCCGGGATCGGTGAAGATCTCGTCGTTGGGCTTGAACGAGGAGCTGATCAGCCAGAACAGCGGATAGAGCATGACGAGCGCCCCCACCACGACCAGCAGGTGGAGGGCCCAGCGGCGGCTAGTCGGCATAGTGCACCCAGTACTTCGAGGAGCGGAAGGCCAGCGCGGTGAAGGCCGCGGTCACCAGGAGGAGCACCCAGGCCAGCGCGGAGGCGTAGCCCATCCGGAAGTTCCCGAACCCCTCCTGGTAGATGAAGAGCGTGTAGAAGAGCGTGGAGTCGGCCGGTCCGCCGATGCCGCCGCTGATGATGAAGGCGGGGGTGAAGGCCTTGAAGGCGTTCACCGTCTGCAGCACGAGGTTGAAGAAGATGATCGGGCTGAGCATGGGCAGCGTGATGCGGAAGAACGCGCGCACCTTCCCGGCGCCGTCCACCGCGGCGGCGTCGTAGAGCTCGGCGGGGATCTGCTTCAGCCCGGCCAGGAAGATCAGCATGGGGGAGCCGAACTGCCAGATGTGCAGCAGGACCAGCGTGTAGATCGCGTACTCGGGCGTGGAGATCCAGCTCGGCCCCACGATCCCGAAGTAGCTCAGGGCGTCGTTGATCAGGCCGTCCGCGCCGAAGATCTGCCGCCACAGGATCGCCACCGCGACGCTGCCGCCCAGCAGCGACGGCAGGTAGTAGGCGGCGCGGTAGACCCCGACGCCCCGTACGGGCCTGTTCAGCAGCACGGCGACCAGGAGCGCGAAGGCGCCGGACAACGGCACGGAGAACACGACGTAGATCAGCGTGACCCGTACGGCGTTGACGAAGTGCGGGTCGTCGGTGAGCATCCTGGCGTAGTTGTCCAGCCCCACGAAGGACGGGGCGGTGAGCAGGTCGAAGTCGGTGAACGAGAGGGCCAGCGAGGCCAGGATCGGCCCGCCGGTCAGCAGGAGCAGCCCGGCGAACCACGGCAGCAGGAACAGGTAGGCCGCGCGTCCCTCTACTTGAGCACTCGTCGAGCTTCTTCGAAGAATCGGGACACCCCCTGCTCGATCGTGAGCTTGCCGAAGCCGATCTGCTGGTTGATGTTGGTGAGCACCTTGTTGTGCAGCTCCCCGGCGCCGAGCGGCTGTGGCGGCGGCAGCGGGCCGACCTGGTCCTTGATCGAGTCGATGTAGTCGTAGACCGGTTGCTCGGACGGCGACGCCTTGGGCCGCAGCGCGGCGCGGATCGGGGTCGCGGGCGGGATGCCGCGCTCCGACCCGAGCCGGCCGGCCACGTCCGGGTCCGCGACGAGCGCGTTGACCAGGGCCACCGCGTCGTCCTTGGCCTTGCTCCCGGAGCTGACGGTCAGCAGCATGGACGGTTTGTAGTACTGGCCGGGCTTGTCGCCGGTCGGGAGGGTGTGGACGCCGACCTCGTCCTTGGTGAGCGACATGTAGGCGGTGAGCTGGTTGGACCAGGCGAAGTCCATGACCGCCTTGCGGGTGGCGACCAGGCTGTTCTGCACGTCGCCCGCCGCGGTGGCCTGGACGTCCGGCGGCGTGGCCGCGCCCGCCTTGCGCAGGCCGTCCCAGAAGGTGAACCACTCCTTGAGGTCGTCCTCGTCGTAGGCGAGCCCGCCGTCGGCGGTGAAGAACATCTTGCCCCGCTCCAGCAGCCAGTTCTCCAGCGCACCGCCGTCCTGGGCGCCGTCCTCGGTGCCGAAGACGCCCTTCCCGGCCAGCTTCTTGGCCAGCTCGCCGTACTCGGGCCAGGTGAAGGTCTCGGGGATCTCCACGCCGCGCTCGGCCGCCAGGGTCTTGTTGACGATGAGGGCCGTGGAGTTGATGCCGAAGTTCACGGCGTACTGCTTGCCGTCGATCTTGCCGGCGTTCACCACGTCGGGGTCGAAGCCGGACAGGTCCAGGCCCTTGCCGACGTACGGGCCCAGGTCCAGCAGGCTGCCGCGCCTGGCGTACTCGCCGAGGTAGGAGTAGTCCATCTGGATCACGTCGGGGGCGTTGCCGCCCGCGGTCTGGGTGGCCAGCTTCTCCCAGTAGCCCTCCCAGCCGGAGAACTGGGTCTTGACCTGGATGCCGGGCTTCTTCTTCTTGAACGCGTCGATGGCCTTCTGCGTCGCGGTGTGCCGCGTCGTACTGCCCCACCAGGCGAACTGGAGGCCGGTACCCGAGCCTCCGCCTCCGGCGCAGCCGGTCAGGGCGAGGGCGGCCGCGGTGACGCCGGCCTGGAGGAATCCACGTCTGCTGAGCTCTCTCATGCGGGGGGTCCATCCGTTATCAAATATTTAACTGGGGACGTTAATTGGCGGGTAACACGACGTCAACGCCACGGGTCAATCGGTTGCGGCTTCGAGACGATCCGACCTCTGGGGGTCTTGACCTTGCCGCTGTCCGGAAATACCGTTCATTGGTGCCCGATACATCCGATCTATTTGCGGCGAGCGAGCCGTCCAGGCGCGAACTCCTCGGCGCCGCGCTGGCCGCTCCCGCGCTCGGCGGCGGCGGCGGTCCGCTGCTCCATGACGAGATCGACTGGGAACGCTTCCTGGCCGACGCCGACCTGGTGTGGAAGCGGATGCCGCAGACCTGGTACGAAGGGCCGTTCCTGGGCAACGGCTTCCTCGGCTCCGGCGTCTACGCGCAGCAGGGCGCCAACGCCGTGCGCTTCACCGTGCAGCACAGCGAGGTCCAGGACCACCGTCCCGAGTACGGCGCGTTGTTCGGCCTGGCCCGGCTGCCCGTCGGCCACCTCACGCTGGAGCCCGTCGGCGCGATCACCGGCGTCGACTGGCGGCTCGACCTGTGGAACGCCGAGCTGACCGGCGCCATCACCACCTCCTCCGGCAGCCTGGAGATCAGGGCGTTGATCCACAACGACCGCTCCGTACTGGCCGTCGAGGTCTTACCCAGCGACGGCGAGCGCGACTTCCGGTGGACCTTCCACCCCGAGGAGGCCGTCAGCCCCCGCGCCGACCCGATCTTCAACCGGCCGCCTCCGCCCGGCTACACGGCCAACCCCGCCCCGTCCGTGACCCGCCACGACGACCTGGAGCTGATCACCCAGCCGCTGCTGTCCGGCGGCGGGCACGCGACGGCCTGGCAGGAGGTGCGGCGCGGCGCACGGCGTACCCTCTACGCCGCGGTCGCCTGGTCGTTCCCGCGGGACACGGCGGGCGACGAGGCGGTCAGATCGGTACGCTCCGCGGCCCGGCTGCCCGTCGAGGCGCTGGCCGCCGACCACCGGCGATGGTGGCACGGCTACTACCGCAAGAGCTTCCTGTCGCTGCCCGACCAGCGGACGCAGAGCTTCTACTGGATCCAGCTCTACAAGGTCGCCGCCGCCGCGCGCGGGGACGCGCCGCCGATGGCGACCACCGGCCCGTGGCTGGAGCCGACGCCGTGGCCGGCCACCTGGTGGAACCTCAACGTGCAGCTCGAATACTGGCTGATCCACGGCTCGAACCACCTGGAGCTGGACGCGGTCACCAGGAGCCTGTCGCGGTACCGGCAGAACCTCGTCGACCAGGTGACGTTCCCCGAGGACTCCGCGGGCATCCCGCGTACCACGGACATGACGCTCGACAACGGCTCCGGCCTCGGCAACAGCGGCTACCCGGTGGGCGTCCCCGGCCAGGCCACCCCCGTGCCCGAGGTCGGCAACCTGACCTGGGCGCTGCACAACGTCTGGCTGTCCTACCGGCACACGATGGACACCCGGATCGTGCGGGACGTGCTGTTCCCGCTGCTGCGCCGGGCGATCAACTACTACCTGCACTTCCTGGAGCCGGGCTCCGACGGAAAGCTGCACCTGCCCGCCACGTTCTCCCCGGAGTACGGGGTCAACGCGCCGGACACGAACTACGACCTGGCGCTGATCCGCTGGGGCTGCCGGACGCTCGTCGAGTCGGCGCGCCTGCTGCGCGTGCGTGACCCGCTGCTGCCGAAGTGGCAGGACGTGCTGGCGAACCTGGCCGGCTACCCGATCGACGAGAACGGCTTCATGATCGGAGCGGGCGCCCCCTTCGCCAAGTCGCACCGGCACTACTCCCACCTCCTGATGATCTATCCCCTGTACCTGGTCACGTGGGAGCAGGAGGACCGGCGCGCGCTCATCGAGAGGTCGCTCAAGCACTGGATCAGCTTCGAGGGCGCCCTGCAGGGCTACAGCTTCACCGGCGCGGCCTCGATCTCCGCGCAGATGTCGCGCGGCGACGACGCCCACTTCTACCTCGACGAGCTGCTGCGCCGCTTCGTCCAGCCCAACACGATGTACAAGGAGAGCGGCCCCGTCATCGAGACGCCGCTGTCCGCCGCCCAGTCCGTGCACGACATGATCTGCCAGAGCTGGGACGGCGTCATCAGGGTCCTGCCCGCCATGCCGGCCGCCTGGCCCGACGTCACCGTGCACAACTTCCTGACGCAGGGGGCGTTCCTGCTGTCGGCCGCCCGCCGTGGCGGCCGTACCGACTTCGTACGGCTGGTCTCGCTGGCCGGGGCGCCGTGCCGCGTCCGCACCGGCATCGACGGCCCCTTCACCGTACGGAGCGACGGCCGCAAGGTGCCGTGGCGGACGCTGCCCGGCGGGGACCTCGAGCTCGACCTGCGCCGTGGCGAAGAGGTCCTGATCCAGGCCCGGGGCGACGCGGTCATCCGCCCGGTGACCCCGGCGAACCAGGCCCGCTGGGGCCTGCCGGCCTAGGGTCCGATCCGTCCGCATTCCGGATGGTTCGCCCGTACAATCCCCATCGGGGGTGGGCGATGGCGACACGTTCCAGGGGCACCACCGCGTTACTCGCCGTCGTGGCGGGAGGGGTTTGGCTGCTGGTCGTCAACGCCCTGGGGGCCAGCCCGGGCGCCATCTGGCGGCACAGCCCGATATTCGTGCTCGGCGCGCTGGCCGGCGTCTCCTTCCTCGCGGGCGGGATCGTGGCCTGGCGGGAGCATCCGCGTAACCAGGTCGGCCCGCTCATGGCCGTGCTCGGGGTCGCCTGGATCCCCCAGCAGGTGCTGTTCTTCCCCGGACAGCACCTGTGGGCGCTGGCGCTGTGCGGCCTGTGGGCGGGGATGGCCTGCCACCTGTTCCTCGCCTTCCCCACCGGCCGGCTGGACCTGGTGTCGTACAAGGTGGTGACCGGCCTGGCCTACGTCCTGGCCCTCGTGCTGCCCACGGCCAAGGCCCTCATGCGCTTTCCGATGCCCGTGCCGCTCCGGAATTTCACCGACGCGCTCGACGCCTCGTCCTGGCAGCTGACCGTCCTCATGTCGGGCATGGTGCTCGCTCTCAAGGTCAAGCGCTGGCGTCAGGCCAGCATGGCGCAGCGCCGGGCGGTCGCGCCGGTCACCGGCGCGTCGATGGTCGCGACGGTCGCCTTCGCCGTGGACCGCATGGCCGAGCTCTTCGGCCCGAACCCGCTGCAGGCCCCCGTCACGCTCGTCATGCTGGTGTCCTTCATGGCGGTCCCGATGGCGTACCTGGTCGGCCTCATGAGGAGCCGGATGGACCACGGCCGGGTGGCCGACCTCGTGGTACGCCTGAGCAGGCGCGAACGGCGGGGCACGCTGCGCGACGAGCTGGCCGCCACCCTGCGGGACCCCGGGCTGGCCGTGGGCTACTGGACGGCCGAGCAGGACAGGTACGTGGACGCCGACGGCCGCCCGGTCGACCTGAACCCGGGGCCGAGCAGGGTCGTCACCCGCGTCGACCAGGGCGAGGCGCCGCTCGCCGTACTCGTGCACGACGTCGCCCTCCTCGAACAGCCCCTTCTCGTCGAGGCCGCGTGCGCCGCCGCGGCGCTCGCCCTGGAGAACGAGCGGCTCACCGCGGACCTGCGGGCCCGCCTGCGGCAGCTCGCGGCCTCGCGGCGGCGGATGTTGCAGTGGGGCGAGGCCGAGCGCCGCAGGTTCGAACGCGACCTGCACGACGGCGTGCAGCAGCGGCTGCTGTCGGTGGCGATGACGCTCGGGCTGGCCGAGGCCGGCACCGACCCCGGGCGGGCCGCGCCGCTCATCGGCGAGGCCAAGACGGCGGTGCTGGCCGCGCTGGACGACCTGCGCGCGGTCAGCCACGGCATCCACCCGCCGGTGCTGACCGAGCGCGGCCTGTCCGGCGCGGTCAAGGAGCTGGCCGCGGTCGCCCCCATGGCCGTCACCTGCGACCTGGCGCTGGACGAGCCGCTGCCGCAGGCCGTGGAGAGCGCGGCCTACTACATCGTCAACGAGGCCCTGGCCAACGTGACCAAGCACGCCGCCGCGTCGAAGGCATGGGTACGGCTCTCCCTGGTCGGCCGCCGCCTCCTGGTCGAGGTGGGCGACGACGGCGTGGGCGGGGCCGATCCCGCGCTCGGCTCGGGGCTCGCCGGGCTCGCCGACCGCGCCGAGGCCAACGGCGGCAAGCTCACGATCGACAGCCCACCGGGGAAGGGAACCGTGCTGAAGGTGGTCCTGCCGTGCGCGTAGCGATCTGCGAGGACTCCACGCTGTTCCGCGAGGGCCTGGCCCGGCTGCTGACCGAGGCCGGGTTCGCGGTGGCGGCGTCCGTCGAGCACGCCGACGAGCTGCTCGCCCATGTGGCGAAGGACCCGCCCGACGTGGCCGTGCTCGACATCCGGTTGCCGCCCACGCACACCGACGAGGGCCTGCGCGCCGCGGTCACGCTGCGGGAGCGGCATCCGCAGGTGGGGGTGCTGGTGCTGTCGCAGTACGTACGGGTGAGCTACGCGGTCGAGCTGCTCGGCGGCCGCACGGAGGGCGTGGGCTACCTGCTGAAGGACCGGGTGTCGGACCTGGCCGAGTTCGCCGCGGCCATCCGCCGGGTGGGTTCGGGCGGGTCCGCGCTGGATCCGGTCGTGGTCGAGCAGCTCGTCGGCCGCCACCGGCAGCCCGGCGACCCGCTGCGCATGCTCACCGAGCGGGAGCGCGCCGTGCTGCGGTTGATGGCCGAGGGGCGTACGAACATGGCGATCGCCGAGCTGCTGGTCATCGCCGAGCGCACCGTGGAGAAGCACTGCACCAGCATCTTCGTCAAGCTCGGCCTGGAGGCGAGCCCGCACGACCACCGGCGGGTGCTCGCGGTGCTGCGCTATCTGAACGCCTGAGGGGTGCGGATAACCGTACCTACCGGTGGGTGCCAGCCGGGTTCCGCTTCCGGTGGCCATCGCGAAGGATCGGATCAACGGAAGGAGCATGCTCATGGTGGCAGTGGACGCCGGGGTCCGGCGGCTGCTGGCGGACTCCGGGGAAGCACGTACATGGGTGAGCCCTCGGGCGGACCTGGTCATGGCGTTGCTCGGCGTCTGGTACGGCGTCGGGCTGATGATCGACGCCTGGGCGCACAGCACCCTGGCCGAGTTGGAGACGTTCTTCACGCCGTGGCACGCGGCGTTCTACTCGGGGTTCGCGGCGGTGTCGGGGTGGATCATCTGGCAGGTCTACCGCAACGTGCGCACCGGCCGGAGCGGGCTGGCCGCGGTGCCGAACGGGTACCTGGCGGGGTTGCTCGCCATCCCGGGGTTCGCCGCGTTCGGGTTCGCCGACATGATGTGGCACACGTTCCTGGGCATCGAGCAGACCATCGACATCCTGTTCAGCCCGTCCCACCTGGGGCTGATCCTGACGATGATGCTCATCATCACGACCCCGCTCCGCTCGGCCTGGAGCGCCCCGGACGTCGGGGAGCGGCCCCGGCTGTCGCGGCTGCTGCCGGCGCTGATCGGGCTCGGCTTCGGCGCCACGCTGGTGTCGCTGTTCGTGTCGTACGGCAACGCCATGCAGCGGAGCCCGGACGGCATCGTCCGGGACTTCTCCGCACTGGAGGGCAACGGCGCCGACATCCTGGCCGCATCGATGATCATCACGAACATCATGGTGCTCGCTCCCGTGCTGTTCCTCCTGCGGCGCTGGCAGCTGCCGTTCGGGAGCGCGACCGTGCTGTCCGCGGTCGGCATCCTGATGCCGGGCGCGCAGACGGCCTTCCGCAACCTGCCGATCCTGCTGGCGTTCGTCGCCGCCGGGCTGGTGAGTGACCTGCTGATCCGGTGGCTGCGGCCCTCGCGGGAGCGCCGGGGCGCCTACTGGGCCTTCGCCGGCCTGTCGGCGTTCGCCACCTGGTCCCTGTACATCGCGGTCGCCTCCGTGTTCGCCGGGCGGCTGCCCGTCGTACCCGAGCTCTGGACCGGCGCCCCGATCGTGGCGGGTCTGGTCGGCCTGGCCCTCGGTGCCCTGTTCCTCCCGAACGCGCTGCCCGCGGAGACCGGCGAGTCCGGCGTACGGCGGGCATGATCCGGCTTCTCTGCCTGGTCGGCCTGCTGGTGGTGCTGCTGGCTGCGCCGGCGGCGGCGCACGACGTCAAGGCGGGGGCGGACCTGCGGATCGCGCAGACGATCGCGGGCGCGGAGCTGACCCTCGTGATCAAGGCCACGACCCGGGTGCCGGGGCCGCTGCGCGTCGAGGTGATCGGGTTCCCGTCCGCCCCGACGCTGGACCTGCGGCTCCGGTCGGTGACCGACGGACGGGTCGTGACCGGCACGGTGACGCCGGGCCGCCCCGCCCAGCTGCGGGTCGAGGAGACCGGGCCGCACGAGCTGACCGTCGGCGCCGGGGGCGAGAGCGCGGTGATCCCGTTCCGCGTCCTGGTGGACCGGGGTTCGGGGTGGGAGTTCCTGATCTACGGCGGCCTGTTCGTGGCCGGGCTGCTCCTGGTGGGCGGGCTGCTCACCGGCGCGTTCAACCGGCGCGGCCGATCGGCGTTCGTGGTGACCGCGGTCGCCGCGGCGGGACTCGCGGTGGCCGCGTTGATCGTGATCCTCGACCCCTGGCTGCCCGCCCGGTCGCCGGACGGCGCCGAGCCGCGTCCCACGGACTCGCTGCTCGGCAGGCCGTACGTGCAGCGGGTCGTGACCACGGTCCCCGCCGCCCCGGCGGTGGGCGAGGAGTTCGTGGCGCGCGTGGAGCTGTTCGACGGGTCCACCGGGCGTCCCGTCGACGACCTCACCATCCACCACGAGGCCATGGCCCACCTGGTGGTCACCAGCGAGGACGGCCGTTACTTCCGCCACGTCCATCCGCTGCGCACCGCGCCCGGCCGCCTGGAGGTACGGCTGCGCGCCGACCGCCCCGGCCGCTATCTCACCTACGTCGAGCTCGAACGCACCGACTCCGGCGGCCAGCTCCTCACCGGCTCTTTCACGGTCACCGGGTCGGCGAAGCCCGCGGCCGCGTCCGACCCGGCGATCCAGGACGCCGCCGCCACCGGGACGGTCACGGTGACGCCCGCCGCACCGCAGGCGGGACGGGCGGCCACCGTCGAGGTGGCCACCAGCGGCACGCCGCGGCCGTGGCTCGGGATGGCGGGTCACCTCATCGTGCGCGGCGCGGACGGCGAGTTCCTCGGCCACGTCCACGAGATGGGGACGCCCGGCAGCCGGTTGCGCTTCACGTTCAGCTTCCCCGCGCCGGGCCGCTACCTCGCCTGGGCGCAGTACGCGACGGACCGCGGCATCACCACCGTGCCCTTCACCGTGGAGGTCCCCCGATGAAGCAGGTCAAGGGCCTGAGGCTGCTGATCCTCGGCGGGCTCGTGGCGGTCGTGGCGGCCGCGTTCGTCATCGCCCGCACCTCGGGCCCGGACCCGGTGACCACCACGGGAACCCGCTACGCCGTCACCGTCACGGCCGACCGGAGCGCGGTCGACATCCGGGTGGACAGGGGCGAGGCCGACACGGTCATCGTCGCCGCCGTCATGACCACCATGGGTCACGCGGTGCCCGAGGTCACCGCCAGGAAGGCCGCCCCCGGCCACTTCGTCGCCGAGGGTGACCTGTTCCTCATGAACGGCGCGTGGGAGCTGTCGGTCCGCCTCGCCGGCCGCTCCGGCGAGGAGACCCTCACGCTCAACACTCTCGTCACCGACTAGCTCTCCGGGCCCTTCGGCGGGCTGTCGCAGGACGGCGACGAGGGTCGCGGTTGCCCTCCGGCGAGTTGTCGCAGGACGGTGACGAGGGTCACGGTTGCCCTCCGGCGAGTTGCCGTAGGACGGTGACGAGGCCGGCCGTGTCGGGCACGGCCCGGAAGAACTCGGCATCGGCCCGCTCCACCTCCTCGACGGCCCGCCGGGCCAGGCCGGCACCCTGATCGGTGACCCGCAGCAGGCGGGCGCGGCTGTCGGCGGGATCCGGCTCACGGACGAGCAGGCCCTTTTCCTCCAGCTTGCGCACGACCTGGGAGGTCATCTTGACGTCGGTGTCGGCGAACGTGGCGACGGCGAGCTGATTGGGCAGCTCGCCGTGCCGGTTCAGCCACTCGGTGCTGGCCAGCAGCACGAACTGGACGTGCGTCAGGTCGAAGGGCGCCAGCGCGGCGGCGATGGCCCGCTGCCAGCGCAACGTGGTCCGCCAGAGCAGCAGTCCCGGGCTGTCGTCGGGCGCGAGCGCCATCTCAGGACGCCTCGGCCAGCTTGATCAGGGCGGCCATGGCATCGGGGACGTCGGAGGCGACCATCGGGCCGATCTCCTCGGCGCCCGGGCCGGTGATCTCGACGCGGTGGGTGACGCGGGTGCCGGTCCCGGTCTCCGCCAGCCGGTGGATGAAGCGCAGGGTCAGCTCTCCGACGACGGTCTCGTCGGTGAACAGCTCGCCGGTGACCAGCTCGACGATGCGGAAGCGGACGGTGTCCTGGCCTTCGGGGGTCATGGTGCCCTCGGTGCCCACCTCGAAGGGGCCCTCCAGGTCGATCTGGAGGAGGCTGGTGTCCCATGCGGTCCAGCCGTTGACGTCGGCGTAGAGGGCCCAGACGGCCGCGGCGGGGGCGGGGGTGTCCAGCGTGTGCTCGTAGGCGTACATGCCGCGTTCCTCCTGGAGGATTTGATCCATGCGCAGACTATCTACGCGTAGACTATATCGCCCGGAGCTGGCGGGTGATGGAGGGGTCGGTGATGGCGGTGTCGTTCGCCAGCAGGAAGGCCTTGCTGAGGATGAGCGCCAACCGGCCGTCCTCCTCGAACGGAAGGAACAGCCCGGCCTGGGGGGCTCTTGCGGCGACGATGCACAGGTAGGCGTCGTTGGGTTCCATCAGGATGTTCGCCGACCCCAGGTGGATCTTGTAGGTGCGCAGATCACCGCGTACCACCAGGAAACGGTCGGTCATGGTGCAGCGGTCGGCGATGGTCGTGCGCCCGATCAACCGGGACAGCGCGTCGCGGCGCACCTCGGCGGAGGGCGGCAGGGCCGCGAACGAGCCCGTCCGCCAGTAGTCCCGCAGGTGGTCCGGCCCCTGGTCGGCCCACTGGGGATCACTCGTGATCGAGGCGACGCCCACGAACAGGTCCACGTCCCGCATGGCCTCGCTGAACACCAGCGCGGGAACCTCCGTCAACGGCGCCTGCTGCCACCTGCCCTCGGCCAGCCGTTGGAAGTGGACGGGGCCGGTGCTCGCGTGGTGCTCGTCGTACAGGCCGTGGTCGAAGTACACCCGCCACCGTCCGCTCGCCAGCACCCGATGGGCCTCACCCTGGTAGCCGCCGTCCCACGGCCCGAGGAAGGGCGACTGCCAGCCTCGCTGTTTGAACAGCGCCCGGAGCCTGCGATAGTCCACCACGTGCCCGTCGAACCGGAAGGAGTGGATCCCGGTCTCCTCCTCGGCGGGCGTGAGCAGGTAGACCTCGCGGAAGGCCTGCTTGAACGGCTGGCGCAGCTCCTTGCCCTGCACCACCTCCCGCCAGGCGCGGACCTCCTCCACCGACGCGCGGGCCGGATGCCACAGGCGTACGGGCACGTCCGGCACGCTCATCCCCAGCTCGCCGCGCCACACGCCGGGCGAGACCTCGAACTCCCAGATCAGCCGGTCGACGACCGAGCGGCCCTCCAACTGCCGGTAGGGAGCGGCCTTCTCGCCGGTGTATCCGGCCTCCAGCGCCCTGAACAAGGTCACCTGCTGCTGCATGGTCTGCTTGGCCAGCTCGCGCAGCCGCTTGACCTCGTCCGGGTGCTCCCGCCTGACCGCCGCCGGGACCGCCTTCAGCTTCCTGTCGCCGTGCCACCACGACAGCTCGACCTCGCCGTCGGTCGAGATCACCGCCGTGTGCTCGCCGAACGCCTGCCGTAAGCGCCCGTCGGGCAGTCTGAACGCCACCTCCAGCCGCTCGGCCAGGGCGGGCTCGATGCGCTTGAACATGCGATCCAGCTGCTTGGGCACCCCGGCGTGCCGCGTGACCTGTCGGGCGGCGCGCAGCGCGGAGATCGCCTCGGGCGTCGGGTGATCCCGCACCGCGCGGGCGATCTCGAACAGCAGCCCCTGAGAGGGCAGGGTCCTGGCCTGCGTGGGCGCCACCGCGATCCCGCGCGCCAGCGGGTCCAGCAGGCCGGGCAGCCAGGGCTCGTCCCGGTAGAGCGCCAGCCGTACGGCCCGGCCGAGGGTCGACTTCTCGTCGTCGCCGAACGCCTTCTCCGCCGTGTAGGGAATCTCACCGGCGTGGATCGCCGCGACACGGGCCTCGGCCGCCTCCAGCGCCGTCCGGGCGAAGCCGGGGTAGCCGGGCAGGGCGTCGAGCCATTCGATCACGCCGGGCAGCGACTCCTCCCACCGCACCCGCGTCGCCTCGGCGAACAGCGCCCGGCGTTCCACGTCCCAGCCGAGCAGCATGTCAGTCTCGGCGACCGCGATCGGCCCGCACCTCTCGGCGAGCCGGGCGCTCACTTCGGCGTCCATGCCCGCCAGCCCCGCCGCCACCAGCATGGGGAAGCGTCCGTACGACCATGCGCCGTCCTCCGGCATCAGAAACCCGACCAGCTCGCGGGCCGGCGCGACGAGCTGCTGCCTGGCGCGCTCGTCGACCGCGTACCGCCCCGGTGCCGAGCCGGCGACGCCGGTCAGCCCGACGTTCAGCTGGGAGGCGTCGGGCCAGCGCGTGGGGTCGTTCGCGGTCCCGTTGATCAGATCGAGCAGGCGCTGCGCGAGGGGGGAGAGGTGCATGCCGGTGGGTCCTGTCAGAAGTGGATCTGTCGGGTGATGGACGGGTCGGTGATGGCGGCGTCGGCGGCCAGCAGGAACGCCTTGGACAGAATGATCGACAACATGCCGCCGCCCTCCGTCAGCCTCCGACCAGCGGGACGAGCTTGACGAAGGAGACGACGGGGTCGGCGATCAGGTCGATCTCGTCGTCCAGATCCAGGATCTGCCGGTCACCGACCAGCAGCAGGAAGCCGTTGCGGGCGAACGCGGCCTCGGCGGTGTCGGCCTGCTTCTCCCAGTCCAGCCTGCGCGCGCTCCGCATCCGGTAGCCGTTCAGCTCGGCCTCGGCGTCGGTCGGTTTGACCAGACCGCGGAAATGGTGGGAGGGGGAGGCGTTGTAGCGGGCCACCTCCTCGCGTACGCGCAGCCGTACCAGCTCCCGGGCCGAGATCCGCTCGGGCAGCTCGGGCACGGAGAACTCCTCCAGAGCCCGGCCGGTCGCGGTCTCGTCGCGAAACGTCACTGATGCCATCGGACACCTTGCTTCCATGAAGATCAGGCGGTGCGGCAATCTATAGCAGCGGCGAACGACAGAAACCCCGACGGCGGCGGGCCTGCTGTCCGAGACCTGCGCCGTCTTCCCTGAGGGCTGAATCCGTCAGGGACGTCGCGGCCTGGGCAGCGCCGCGATGACCCCGGCGAGCACCGGCAGTCCGGTGGCCAGGGCGGCGATCGCCCACCACGGGGTCTCGAAGGGCACCCGCGGCAGCACGTCCCAGTCGATCGAGGCCGTCATCGGCCACGCCAGGAACAGCCCGACGACGCACCCCGCGAACGTCCCCAGCGCCGTTCCGCAGAGCATGCTCCAGCCTGCGCGACCCGCGGCGAACATCCGCAGCGCCAGGGGCGAGCCGGCGCCGACCCGCAGCAGCACCCGTCTCGTCCGGCCACCGGCGCCCGCCTGGCCACCCGCGACCAGCGCGCTGGCGATCGCCACGACGATTGCCGCCGCGACCTCGCCCATCCATTCGGCCGACTCCTGGAACGCCCGCTCGACGTAGGTGTTCAGGTCGCCGCCCAATCGCTGGTTGATCCGCTCCTGCTCGGCCTCGGTCGTCCGGTGGGCTGAGGGATCGACGATCAGTTCGATCGGCTCGGGGCGAAGGCCCAGGTCCCGTATGACCTTCGTCGGGATGAAGAGCTCGTTCACGTACGGGTCGGCGGATTCGACGGCGATCGCGGGGATGGACTTGCTCGATAGTTCTTTCGCCTGGTCGTCGTCGGCGTAGAAGATGGTCACCGTGTCGACCTGGATGTCGTTGGGCGTGACCACCACGGCTTTGCCCTCGTCGTACGGCGTGTCCGGATCCCCTGTGAGATAGCGGAGAAGCGCCCGGTCGCCGATGAAACCCTCCGGATCGATGCTCTCCGTGTCCGGCAGGTCCTTGACTTCCATACTGAAGTGCCCGCGATGGTTCGGAGCGTCTCTCTGGGCGATCGGCACCCCGGGCAACTCCTGCTGTACGGCTGCCCGTGAGACTGCCGGGTCATCCGACCGGACATCCACGACAAGCGCGCCCGAACGAGCCTGGGGAAAGTACCCGGCCCGGGTCTGCGCCGCCTCGGCGACCGAGACGATCATCCATGCGATGGCGATGGCGGTCATCACCATCGTGATCGCGATCGGCGGAGCCGTACGGGGGCTGTTACGGGCCACGTCACGGGCGGCCAGGCGGATCGCCGGCGACAGCCGTGCGGTGCGCCGCCGCAGGACGCCCAGCAGCCACGGAGTCAACGGCCCCAACCCGGCGAGAAGCAGCGCACCCCCGTTGATGGCCGCCAAGGTCTGCAGAGCCGATCCGAAGTCGTCATAATGCTTGTCCTCGTGCGTCGCCCGGGCGATGACGGCCATCACCATGAGGCCGAAGGCCGCCGAAGCCGCCCCCCACAACAGGAACCGCGATCTCAGATGGGCATGCCGGGCCGACCCCCACGCCAAGAGCACTGAGCTGCACGCTAACGCCACAGGAATACCCAGGACCACAAAGAACAGCCCTACGCCCACGATCACGGAGGAAGTGTACGCAACACCACCCGGAGAATTAGGATATTTCTACTTTCCCCGTGAAAGAGGTCGACTGTGCGTGTGTGGAGGCTGTTCGCGTACTGGTTCTGGCGCGCGGACAAATCCCTGGGCGGTGATGCGGAGCCGCACCGTGGTCAACGTTTCTCCGCGGCCCACCCCGTGCGCCTCGGCCTGATCATGGGACCCGCTTTCGGCGCTCTGATCGGCATCCTCCTGCTGGTCATCGCCCTGGTCGCCGCGCAGCGACCCCTCACCTTGACCACCCTGCTCTTCTCTCTCGGCCTCTCGATTTTCGTCGGGGTGTTCTTCGTAGGCCTGGGCTACTTCGAACGCCTGCGCCAGCGCCACTATGGCCACTATCGGGAGCCATAGCCCTCTTGGGAAGTGCCAAATTGTCAACAATCGAAGCTTCCGCGCCAAAGAGCCAGTGAGCGATTGCCGTTTCCATCATGGCGCTGATCGTCGGCTACGTGGGCATCTCCATTTACGCCACGATGGCCGTCCGAGCGCTGCCGCTTCTACGCTCGCTCCGTGGCAGACATCGGCTATCTGGACGCCCTGCAGATGTGGTTCTCGGGCAACAGCGCCTTGCAGGACTCCACCATGTACGGCCTGGGCATGCTGTGGTGGGGGCGATTCGGGAAGATCGCCGCGTTCCTCGGCGGAATGACGGTCGTCCTCGACATCCTCGGCCCAGAACGGATCCGTGAATACGGCGGACGCCTCCGAGCCGTCCCCCGGTCCCGCACCCAGGGAACGCTGACAGGTTTGACCACGGGAGGGGGCGCGATCGTCGTCGGTGCCATGGCGGCCGCCGTCGACGTCGCCATGGGTCTCGGCAGCGGCCGGCTCGCCCTGGCGGTCCTGATCGCGACGATCGTCCTCGCCGTCGGCTGGGTGGCGATATCGACCGCCAGGAGCAAGCTGTTCGAGAACACCCTCAAAGGCGTGGCCTGGGTGCTTGAGCATCCGAAATCCCTGGGGTGGTGGCGCGTGATCAGCCTCCTCGGCCTGGTCGTCGGCTTCCACTTCGACCTGCTCGCCTCATGACGCCCGCGTCGGCTCAGCCCGCGTCGGCTCAGCCCGCGTCGGCTCAGCCCGCGGTGGCCTTGGCGTAGTGGAACACCTCGGGTGGAAGCGGGTGTTCCAGGCGCCAGACGAAGCGGATGGGTCGCTCGCCCTCGTGGCTCACGTACCGCATGGGCCCGGCGTAGGTGTACGGCGGAGCACCAAACCCTTCGTCACGTTTGGACTGCCGTACCAGGAGATGGACCGTGGATTCACCCGTCAGATAACGGCGGGCAGTGGCGGCGGAGGCCCGCAGCGTGCTCTGCGACTCCCACTGGAACAGCTCCTCGCTGATCGCCCGGTCGTGGTACAGCGTGGTGGGGGAGTAATGGTCCTCGGCCTTGTCGACGGTGACGAAGAACAGGTCCGCCCGGTGCTCCTGAACGCATTTGACCCCTTCCCGCATGTGCGCGGGCCGGTCGATGCCGAAGGCGGCCAGCACCTCGTTCTTGCTGTAGCGGGCATGGACGTGCAACGGCACGACGGCGTCCAGCCGCGGGGCGACGTGCCGGATTCCCGAGCGGAGCACGTTCGCCAGTTCCCCGAGCTCCACGGCACGGGCACCGGTGAGCCGCGCCAGGCGGGCCTCCACGCCGGAGACGGGCTCGGTGCCGCCCCACAACATCGCATCGAGCATGGCCATGAGGCGTAGCTCGCGCGGAGACCGGGGAGCCCGGCCGGCCAACACGTCGCTCACAAAGGTCAGACGCTCGACGTCGTCGATGTGCAGCATCCGGCCCAAGGCGCGCCCGAGCCCTTCGTCCGGGGCCACGGCGTCGAACCCCGCGGCGTGCCGAAGGGCGGCCCAGCCCTGGCGGCGCCGGTAGAGGTCCTCCACGTCCAGCCCGGTCTCCCGCAGGAACGCGGACATGCTGACGTCCCCCAGCTCGCGGAGCTCGCGCGCCAGGTCCCGCCAGTTCAGGCTGAGCGCCTGCCGTACGTTCTCGAGAACGAGCCGCCGCACGTCACGATCCAGATCGATCACGCACCCGGCGGGCAGCGTCGGAAACCCCCGCTCGATCTCCCGCGCGATGCCGGTACGGCTCGCGCCCGTGAGCGCCCGATAGCGCCGATCGAAGCGGAACTGCTTGTGCTGATGGCCGACGAAGTCGAGCACGGTCAGGCACGGCTTGTCATCGGCCAGCCGCAACCCACGTCCGAGCTGCTGCAGGAAGACGGTGGCGCTGTCGGTGGGCCGCAGGAAGAGCACGGTGTCGATCTCCGGAACGTCGACGCCCTCGTTGAAGAGGTCGACGGTGAAGACCGCGTTGATCCGGCGTTCCCTCAGGTCACGCAGCGCCTGGTCACGCTCGTCGTTCCGGCTCTGCACGGTCACGGCCACCGACGGGAGCCCCGCCCGGGTGAACCGGTCGGCCATGAACCGGGCATGATCGACACTCACGCAGAATCCGATGGCCCGCATCCGTCCGGCCTCGCCGACCTTCCGCCGCAGCGTCTCCAGCACCACGGCGGCGCGGCGGTCGTTGCCGGTGTAGACGTTCGAGAGCTGGCCCACGTCATACCCCTGGCCCCTGCGCCAGCCGATCTGGCGCAGGTCGGTGCCGTCGTGGACGCCGAAATACTGGAACGGGGCCAGCAGCCCGCGCTCCAGCGCCTCCCACAGCCGCAGCTCGGCGGCGATCCGGCCGTCGAACCAGTGCTTGATGTCCTGCCCGTCGGCGCGTTCCGGCGTCGCGGTCAGCCCCAGGAGCACCGTGGGCCGCACGCCGGAGAGCAGCTGCCGGTACGTGGCGGCCTCGGCATGATGGAACTCGTCCACCACCACCATGTCGAACCGGTCCGGCTCCGGCAGCGGGTTGGCGTGCAACGTCTGGACCGAGGCGAACACGTGCCGCCACCGCTCCGGCCGGGCTCCGTCGACGTACAGCTCGCCGAACGTCTCGTCCCGCATCACCTGCCGGAACGTGAGCAGGCTCTGCCGCAGGATCTCCTTCCGGTGCGCGACGAACAGCAGCGACTCCGCCTGCCCGGCCGCACGCAGCCGCCGGTAGTCGAGCGCGGCGACCACGGTCTTGCCGGTGCCGGTGGCCATGACGACCAGGTTCCGCCACCGGTCGTGGATCTGCCGTTCGGCGGCGAGCTCGTCGAGGATCTCCCGCTGGTAGGAGTACGGGCGGACGTCCACGTGCGCGAAGTCGAGCACCACCGCCCGGCCCCCGGCCCGCTCGGTGGACAGGGCTCGGTCGAGCCGCTCCGCGTCATGCGCCGGATTGTAGGGCTCGAACGACGGATCGCCCCAATAGTCGTCGAACGTGGCTGCGAACGTGTCGATCAGATGCGGCTGTTCGGCCTGAGCGAGGCGTACGTTCCACTCCAGCCCATGGCTGAGGGCGGTGCGCGACAGGTTGGAGGAGCCCACATAGGCCGTGGACAGGCCGTTGTCCCGCTGGAACAACCACGCCTTCGCGTGCAGCCGGGTCATCCGCGTGTCATAGGAGACGCGGATCTCGGCGCCCATGGCCGCCAGCCGGTCCAGGGCCAGGCGGTCGGTGGCGCCGATGTACGTGGTGGTCACCACCCTCAGCCGGCCGCCCCGCGCCACGAACTCCTCGATCGCCTCCGCCAGCACCCGCACGCCGTTCCACTTCACGAACGCGCACAGCAGATCCACCCGATCGGCCGAGGCCAGCTCGCGCTTGAGCTCATGGCCGATCTCCGGCTGCCCACGGCCGTTGACCAGCAACGCGCTACCGGTGAGGGGGATCACGGGCCGCGCGGGAAACCGTACCCGACCTGCCGCATCCCGATCCCGGCTCCTGGCGACGCCCAGCAGCTCCTCGGCGGCCTCCAGGAGTTCCTCGGGCGAGGCGGCCTCGGGCACCAGGTCGCCGATGAGGTCGGCGACCTTGTTGACGATCTCCACCTGCCGCGCCAGCCGTACCGCGTCGTTCTCGCCCCGGACGGAGCGCAGCGCCCGGCGGGTGAGCGCGGCCAGATGCCGGGCCAGCGTCTCGTGGGAGTCGGCGATGTCCAGCGCCCGCCGGTCGACCAGGTCGCGATCGGGTACGGCGCGCAGCAGGCCGTCCAGCTCACGAGTGATCAGATGCTGGTAAACGCCCGGCTGGAGATCGCTCACTCGGCGACTATAGGGCGCGGCCGGCCACCGCGACAGGCGGACAATCGCTCTACACTGGCCGATCGTGGACTGGATCGAGCGGGTCGCTGAGATCCGGCGCTGGACCAGAGGCGGCGAGCGCGCACCGCACAAGCCGCTCCTCCTCCTGTACGCCTTGGGCCATTTCCAACGGCACGGCAACCGGCCCATCACGTTCAGCGCCGCCGAGGCCGAGCTCAAGAAACTGCTCAAGGAGTACGGCCCGCCCCGCGACACCAGCCCCGGCTACCCCTTCCACCATCTGACGAACGACGGCCTCTGGCTGGTCGACACCCGCCACGGCCCGGGCTCCCCGGGCCCTGAGCTGGGCCGCCTTCGCGACAGCCAGGCCGCCGGCCGCCTCCACCCCGACCTGGCCCGCGCCCTGTCGGAGGAGCCCGGCCTGCTGGGGCGAATCGCCCGCCACCTCCTGGACGCCAACTTCGCCCCATCCCTGCATCCGGACCTGTGCCTGCTGACCGGCCTCGACCTGGAATCCGGCGAGGAGCTCCGGACACCGCCCGTCGCACGCCGCGACCCGGGCTTCCGTGACCGGGTGCTCATGGCGTACGAGTACTGCTGCGCGTTCTGCTCCTATGACGGCTGGCTGGACGGCGCGGCGGTGGGACTGGATGCGGCACACGTACGCTGGTGGGCCTTCGACGGACCCGACAACCTGACCAACGGGCTGTGCCTGTGCGCCATCCACCACAAACTGTTCGACAAGGGCGTCCTCGGCCTGACCATCGACCGCACCATCGCCGTCTCCGCCAGGTTCGTGGGCCGGTCACAGGCATCCCGCGACCTGGTCCTCTCCCTGTCCGGCCACCCCGCCCGAAGCCCTCAGCCCGGCCTGGACGCGGTGGAGCCTGACCACATCAGCTGGCACAGCCGCCAGGTCTTCCGCACCCCAGCCCGCGGCTGACGCCACCCTGGTCTTCATGCGCAGGCACACGGCATGACGAAGCCACCGAACCCGACAGCCACCGGAGCATCAAGATCCTGCCCCACTCGTCCGGCGCCATAGACGGTTCCCCTTCATCCAGCGCGGACCCAACACGCGCCCGCGCTCCCTGGCGACCTTTCCTCCGGGTCGCGGCCGCCGGGTGCGCGCTTGATCCCGGGTAGCAGCAGGCACGTCACGGGGGCTTCGAGCCTCGTCCACGCACACGCCGTCGTCGAGCACCCCACACCCCGCGACCTGCACCCGCAGCCCAGCGTCCGCAACGCCGTGATCCGCTCCCCCTGGCTGCCCATCCACGGTCACCCGGTCACCTCGGCACGTCCGATCTACGCCGGTTCGTGCGAGCAGACGGTAGCGATCAGCTCGATCGACTTCCTGCCGTCGCGGATCCGAAACAGGGCGCCACGACCGGCGCTTTCGCCCCGTCATTCCTCGCGTGAGGGCACAAGCTCGTGCTTCGATGTTGCTTTGCCGGCACATCGAATGAATCGCACGATGAGAGGTCACCCATGCCAGATCTCAACGACCCGACCGCCACGTTCCAGGAGTTCGACCGTGACGGGGACGGATACATCACGCGCGAGGAGTTCACGCTCGCCATGAACGCGCGCGGCGAGCAGGTCACCACCACCGAGCTCGACTCGATCTTCAAGGTCTCGGACGAGCACGACGGGGACGTGGACGGACGCATTTCGTTGGCGGAGTTCCTGGTGGCCTGGAACAAGTGACGACCCGCTCGCCGACCCCTAAACGATCAGGATTCGAATCTGCGGCCCCCGCTTTGGGAGAGCTCGAGCCGTACGGAGGCAGGGGTTACGTCGTTTCCATGACTCCGGCTCTCAGTTACGGGGCGATGTAGTGGTTCATGAACCGGTGTATTTGCACAGGCATACGGATCTCGACGGCGTGGGGGAGAATCATCGCGCTCTTGAACGTGTGCGCTGAGGAGGGATAGCTGAAGTGGCGGCCGCAGGGGTGCGCGGCGGCGGTTTTCACGTGCCACACACTCGCGCGCAGGGATAGCGAGTCGACTAGCCACAGTTGGTAGTCGTCGCGGTGTTCGGCCAGGTGGGTGATGTAGTGAGTGAGGACGGTATGCGCGACCGCCTCGGCCGTGTCGGCCAGGATGATTCCCTGGGAGTGCTCGCTGGGAGCGGGGTGCCAGCCTTTGGCGTGCAGGTCGGTGTATTCGATGAGATAGGTGTATTCATCGGCAGTGTCGGCCGCATCCGGCCTGCCGAGTTGTTCGGTCGCCTGAGCCGATAGTCGAGCCCAGTCAGCGATGCCGGCGTACAGCACCGCCTGCTGGTTGATTTGCGGAGCGTTTTCGCGCGCGGCGCTCTCATCCAGGCGCGGCATGTTGAGCAGGGCCGCCACCTGGTAAAGCCGGCGGAGAGGAACCAGGCGGTCCCACGCGTCGGTGAGATCGTTCGTCACGGCCTTCAGTGTGGGGGGTCGTAAACGAACGGTCAGGAGAAGACCAAAAGATCTTCCATGGCGCCTTCCAAGAAGTCCTAACAGGATGATTTTGTTGTGCTTTGATCTCTCGCCGGAGCCGAGCGAGAGGGAGCGCGGGTGGCGAAGCTGAAGCCGTGGGAAGTCAGCGACGAGCTGTGGGCGTGATCGAGCCGCTGTTGCCCCAGCGTCAGCGGCGCTTCCGCCATCCGGGACGCAAGCGACTACATGACCGCCTGGCGTTACAGGACATCTTCTTCGTCCTGCACACCGGCATCGCCTGGGAGCACCTGCCACAAGAGCTGGGCTACGGCTCGGGCATGACCTGCTGGCGACGCCTGGCCGAGTGGACGCCTCCGGCGTCTGGCAGCACCTGCACGAGGTGATGCCGGACTGCCTGCGCCCGGCGGACGCGCTCGACCTCTCTTGGGCCGCAGCGGACTCTACCCAGATCAGGGCGGCAGCCCGGCCCGTCCCCGGTCGATCGCGCACGGGCCAGCAGCAAGCACCACCTGATCACCGACACCATCCTCACCGGTCCCAACCGCAACGACTTCACCCGGCTCATCCCGCTCCTGCAGGCCATCCCGGAAGTACGCGGCAAGCGCGGCCGTCCGCGCCAGCGCCCCCGACGCCGTCCTCGCCGGCCTGGGCTCCGACCACGACAAGTATCGGCGTGGTGCGCGAACTACAGATACGCCTACTGATCGCCCGCCACGACACCGCACATGGCTCCGGCCTGGGCAAACACCGCTACATGTCGAGCAGACCTACGCCTTGCTGCACGCCTTCCGACACGGGAGAGCTCGTCAAGGGCAGCACTGCACGCTTTTGCCCCACCGACCTCATGTCGACTGATGCGATCCTCCTTTCACGGTGGGCGTGATCGGGGTGGATTGTCGCCGGCGCCTCTGGGGCCAGCTTCTGTTCCGACGTTTACGGGCGTTCGATGCGGCTGGGGTTGCCGCGTACGAGCTCATCATGGATGCGCCAGCGGGCGGTGGTGACGGCGCGTCCCGCCGCCTCGTCGCCGTGCTCGATGCGCTGTCGCAGCAGCCGCATGGCGATGCGCCGGTTGAGGCTGAACTGCCGCTCGGTGTCGACCACGACGACGATCCCCGTGGGCCGGTGGGTCGCCCGTACGGCCGTGCTGGCCTTGTTCCGATGCTGACCGCCGGGGCCGCCGGTGCGGCAGGCGACGACGTCGACGTCCGCTTCCGCGAACGTCGTACGCGGGGTGTCGACCTGGCATGGCTCGGCGATGACGTACCAGTTCTTCCGGCCGGTGCTGGCCCGGTACGGGCTGGGGGCCTGCCAGCACAGAGTTCCGGTCCACGAAGCGGCGAACGCCGCGGCGCCGTCACCTGCGATCCGGACGAGAACCGATCGATAGGTGCCGGGCCGATCACCGGGAACAGTCTGGGCCCGATGGGTCTCCAGACCCTGCCGGGTGGCGTCAGTTTCCATGCGGTGCAGCAGCTGCGCCAACGCCCAGGCACACTCCTGCGGGCCGCGCCCGGCCGACAGCAGCAGGTGGACGCTCACGGCCGCCCCCGCTTGCGGCGCTGCTCCCGATGGTCCCTCTGGGGCGCCGACCCGAGGTCGGGCGTCTTGTAGGTGACCAGAGGGATCGTGGTGGCCACGGGCGTGGCCAGGTCATGGTCGACGAGGTCGGCGATCACTTGCTCAATGCGCTTGTAGGCCGTCGGCGCCTCCTCGAAGAGCAGTTGCCGGTCGCCGCACACCACCAACGACCCCATCGGCGTACGGCGCAGCTCCTCGACCGTGTGCTTGGCCCGCCCCCGGCGCAGAGCGTCCGCACGCGACATCTTGCGGCCCGCGCCGTGCGCCACGGAATGGCCGGCGTCCGGCCCGGCGTGACCGGCCACCAGGTAGGACGGGGTGCCTCGCGTACCGGCAATGAGCACGTCTCGGCCGTCACCCGGCGCCGCCCCCTTGCGGTGCAGGTAGATCCCGTCGCGGACCTCGACGAGGTTGTGGCACTGGTCGACGATCGGCTCGGTGGGCTCGAACCCCAGAGCATGGGCGACCCGGGCGGCCAGCAGCCGCCGATTGAGCGATCCCCAGCGTACGGCGTCGTCATGCATCGCCAGATAGGCGCCGGGATCTGGGGCGGGGCCCGCTCCATGGACCTCGGTGTGCGCCCGCAGGATCCGTTCGCCCAGCCCACGGGAACCACTGTGGACGATGAGAACCAGGTCACCGGCGGCGAGTTCGAGCCGGCTCGCGTGGTCCGGCTCGAAAACGGTCCCGATGCGCGCCAGCTCGACGAAGTGGTTCCCCCTGCCGACCGTCCCGAGGCCCTCGACGTACCCAGCGGGAATATCACCCTTCACCACGGCCCAGGCCGGGTCGTCGGCATCCTGCTCAGGGTTCAGCGCGCGATCGAGATCGGGAAACCGGGCGGCAAGCTTCTCGGGTACGGCCCGCTTGAGCTTGACGGGGAACACGGCGATGCCACAACCGATGTCGGAGCCCACCAGGAACGGATACAGGATGGTCGATGCCATGGCGGCGCCGATAGGAGCGCCCTTGCCGGGGTGCAGGTCCGGCATGGCGGCGACGTGCATCATGCCGTCGAGAGCGGCCACCTGATGGCACTGCGCGACGGCATCGGACTCGATCCAGCTCGTGGGGGAGGCGAACACGGTGACACTGGCCGACGTGGCCGTCGGCAGGAGCTCGTGCCGGGAGTGTTGTTGAGACAAAGACGCTCTCTTCGCTGAACAGGGCATGGGCGGGCGGCATCACGGCGCGAGTCGGCGCCGTGGCATCTCGAAATAACGGGGGATGTCCGTCAGAGCATCATGGACACCACGTTTCCCTGAGCCCGCCACCAGAGGCAAGCGATTTTCGGCCCTACGGGACAGCGCATATGACGGCGCTGTGGCTTGGTCGTGTTCGGTCAGGCGCGGCGACGCCTGGTCCGGGAGCGGCGCCGTCGCGCGGCAGGGACGTTCACGTCCCGCCTCCGTCGCGGCTTCGCGCGTCGAGTGCTGTCGACTGGTTTTGCTGATGACTGGCAGCAGCGTTTGGCAGGTGGGACCTGTCCCACGACACCGGACCTTGAGCTCTTGTCATCGAAGGCTGAGCGGTCAAGTATGCCGTCCCATCGCGGGCATGGCTCAGATCTTCAATGCTGACGGCCGGTCACAGGCGGGCGGTCCACTCTCGGCCTGTGAGGACGTCAGCACCTCTGGCCGGGAAGACGCGGTTGATCAGGAAATCGTGCACGTTCGGTTCCCCGTCGGCGCAGGCGTCGCTGAGCACGGTCACGTGGTAGTCGCGGTCGGAGGCGTCGTAGAGGGTAGCGGCGATCATCGCCCCGGTCGCGACACGCTCAAAGGCGAAAGAACCACCTATAGCGTTCAGGCGATTACTGATATGGATGGCGGTGCTGGCCGTCGCCTACTTCGTGGAGGGGTTCGGCATCGCGGTGTCGGGCTCACATCACGCTGCGGCAGATCGCCGTGCCCGCCGCCGTGGTCGGGCGCGCCGACGCCGCCTACCGCACGCTGTCGTTCGGCGTACTCCCGCTTGGAGCCATGGCCGGCGGCCTGCTGGGCGATCTGATCGGCCTGCGCCCGGCGCTGCTGGTGGGAGGCATCGGGCTTGCGCTGGCACCCGTGTGGGTGCTGCTGTCGCCCGTACGCCATCTGCGCACTGCTGAGGACGCCCGTCCTCGCCAGGCCGAGGTCAGCGTCTGAATGCGTGGTCAGCGGCGCCCCGCGAAGACCAAGACCGCTCCAAGCCCTGGAGCGCTGTGCTTGGGGCCCATCCCCGCGTGTGCAGGGAGCACAGCGGAGCCGACCGTGGTAGCTCCTGCCGGGGGTCCGTCTTGCTCGGTTAGGGAGCCCCATGAGTTAAGGCAAAACTCAGCCCGCGTACGGCCACGCTGGCCAATGACTTCCGCCAGCGGATCGCGACGCGGAAGTACCCACCGGGCGCGATGATCCCGTCGGAGGCGACTCTGATGGCCGAGTTCGGCGTGCCCCGTGGGACGGTACGCCAAGCGCTCGCGGAGCTCGAACGCGACGGCCTGGTCGTCAGCCAAATGGGCCGAGGCCGCAGGGTCCAGGGTGAGGCGACCCCGGTGGATCGAGGACGAGGAGTATGCACAGGCTGTGGATGCCTATGGCTTCGATATCGCCGAGTGGCCTGGCCTTCGCACGATGCGCCGCATTCGCGAGGGAGCCATGACCACGTGGCTCATGCAAAACGTGGACCACAGTCCCGACATCCGCTCCCAATTCGACCGCCGCATGGCATCGCTGCGGCATGACGACTTGCCGCGCGTCTGGCGCCCCTTCTAGGAGGGTGTTTTGTGAGGATTTGATGCCTGTGTTTCGGTAGGGATTTTCGATCAATAGTCCTCAGCACCGGCACATGACGCGGAGGGCTACTGTGACGGTACGACTCGAGTGGCCACCACCACGTCGTGCAAAGCGGCCCTGTCGCGGCGCACCAGCAGTAGCGCGATCGAGACCCCGGCCAAAGCGTACGCGGCAACCAGAAGGGGCATGGCGATGATTACTTCGTGGCCGCCTGCCAGCCGAGACACCGCCATGTGAGCGCACTGCCACGGGAGCAACTTCACGACATTGCGTACTACGATCCGTACCGCACCGGGCCGCTTCCCCCTCGTAGTGGCCACAACAAGCCCTGCTCGTCGCTTGCCCCACGTGGCCTGGTGCCGTCCTGCCTCGCCGATGGTCAGATACGCTCCGACAGGCAGCACGCTCAGCACAGTGATCAGCAGATCAATGCTCACCATGCCGAGCCCATCGAACGGCCGTACTCCCGCGAGGTACAGCGGGACGAACACCACGGCCAGCAGGGCCAGCCAGGCGACGATCACCAGATAATCCCAGCCGGCCGCCACCAGCCTGGGACGTAACGCCGCCCGACCAGCCTGCGACTTCCTCAACTCGTTCAGCACGCGCTGCCTCCTCGACCAGCACAATGATTCCACCTGGGTTCGTTACGTTCGCGATAGCAGTCGATACAACGCCCCGGCGCCGATCGTGAACCCGGCTACCGAAATCCCAACCGAAACACGTGTATCAACGCCTCAAACCCTCGCAAAACACCCCTAAGGGCCATCCGGCTCTGATGGCCCGCATCGGCGATGGCGGGCGCCCCCACGGCTACACGGCGATGGCGGTCTCCGAGCGCGCGCGGGCTAGTCGAGCCTCGGCGTAGCGTACGGGCGGATCGTTCTGGTACTCACGAACTCCCGTACGTAGCGCCTGGTGCGAGCCGATCGGAGATCGGCCACCGTGGTCACCACTTCGCGTGCCGCCGAGCGGGGTGTGGGCAATGTGGTTGGTGTAGTTCGACAGCGTCTTCATCCCCACCCCAGGACGACGTCGAGCACCTGGCGGCGGGTGTAGCCGGCTGCCAGGAACGCCTCGATCCCGGCGTCGTCCACCCAGCCTCGCTGGGCGACGATGAGCTGGGTCAACCGGCGTACCGCCTCCAGTCCGGCTCCTGCAGCGGTTTGCCCGTGCACAGGTTTTCCACCACCTCAGCGGGCACCCGCGCCTTGAGCGCAAGCGTGAAGTGCGCGGCCACGCAGTACTCGCACCCGTTCTCCACACTCGCGGTATGACCAGGCAACCCCCAGCGGGCATGCTGCACCGGTGCAGCGGGCAGCCACCGACTGCTCGAAGAAGCCGGTGATGGCGGGCAGGCCGCGGCCGTCGGCGGCCAGGGCGTCGAACACCGGCCGTGAGCGCCGCTCCAGGTAACGTCGCAGAGCGGCCACGTGCAATCGTTGCTTGCCGCCGAACGTCGCGTACAGGCTGGAGCGGCTCAGCCCGGTCGCCTGCATCACCTCGGCGATGCCGGCGGTATCCGCGCCGCGCTGCCGAAACAGGCACACCACTTCCTCCTATCTTGGATCGTTCGTTCCAAGTTGGCCCCGATGGTGGGGGCGTGCCCCGGAGCCGACATGACCGATATTCCTGGTCGGCAGTGCGGCGAACGGGCTACGGCGGGCTGATGACAGTGAGCATGCGGGCGAGTTTCCATGGCCGACGGCCCCAGGCGACGAGCTTTCCTTCGACAAGCGGCTTCCCTATTCCTTGCCGGCCGATGAACAGCAGCATGAGAGCCGCGGGGTCGGCAGACAGGTGGGCGTCAACGTCGCGTGCGCTCCCCGCGTCGAGTGTCAACGAACCGCGGTCGAAGACCATCACCGTGCGCCCGCCTCCACGCAGGCGCAGGTCGAAGCGGGCTCGGAAGGATCGAGCCTTCTCCTGGTTCAACAAGGCCGTGGGCGGTAGAGCCGCAATGAGCGGAAGCACGCCGCCCTCGACCGCGAGCAGGGCGTGGTGACGCTGTATCGGCCACGAGCGCCCAGTGGCCGCGGCGATGTCATGGCCATGAATCAAACATTCCTCGAGCAGGTGACACGCCACCGCCGAAGGCGACAGGCGGGCACCTTGCAGCCAATCAACGGTGGCCGCTCGCGAACGCGACGCGACGTCGTCGAACTCGTTTGCCAGCGTGCCGATGCGATCTGCGAGTACGGCTGGGTCCCGTTCGCCGTCCTGGGCCAGCATCGTCGCGTTGGCCTCGGCCATTCCCGCCGCCGTCACCGTGGCCTGCGGGACCGGCCTTCCGGCGACGGCGTCGGTGTCGAAGCGAAAGACATGAGCCAGATGAGCCGCGACATCGCCCACCGTCCAGGCACCGACCGAATCGGCGTTGGCGTCCGGGATGCTCCGCACAAGTTCGACGAGGCTGGGAACAACGTCCCGCAATGCCGTACGCGCCTGGGTCATGGTGTCGGAGGGGCCGCTGTGCGTCGCAGCCGGGACCGTGCCGGCGCCTTCCTGGGCGTCAGGGTCTGGGCCCCGCCTGGAGGATGGGGTGTCGGTCATCGTTTCATTCCTGTGGCGTGAGTGCTGGTGGCGGTGGCCGTCCCATGGCCCGGACGGGGTGACCACACCCTTGCCGGCGCTGTGCTGGATATTGTCAGGCGGACTTGAGAATGTAAAGTGCTTGCCATGAGTCGGAGCTATGGCCAGTACTGCGGTCTCGCCCGGGCGCTCGATGTCGTGGGCGACCGGTGGAATCTGCTCATCGTCCGCCAGCTCCTCATCGCTCCCGCCCGCTACCGCGAGCTGCTCGACGGGCTCGGCGGCGTGGCCACGAACCTGCTCACCGACCGTCTTCGCGACCTGGAGAGCGCCGCAGTGGTCGAGCGGCGACTGGCCGAGGAGGGCAACGCCATCGTGTACGCACTCACCCCATGGGGCACCGAGCTGCGGGAGCCGGTTGAGGGCCTCATCCGCTGGTCCACGCCGCTCATGGCGCGCGGACCCGGCGGCGACAGCTTCCACATCGAATGGCTCACCGTCGCCCTCCGCGCCTTGCTCGCCGGCAGGGCCGCCGCACATGAGGCATCGACGGTGGGGATCGCGGTCGACGGCCAGTTGCTCCAGGTGCGGGCGACGCGCTCGGGCATAGAGGTGACCTTGCATGATGGCGGCGATCTCGATGCCTTCGTGCGCGCTGACGCCCCGATCATTCTCGGGCTGGCAGCAGGTGCGCTCACCCTCGACGACACCTCTGGGCTCGTCGACATCGAAGGCGATGAAGCTGCGGTACGAGCCCTCTTCAACTCCCGGCGGGCCATGCCGGAGGGCCCACTCTGACCGGCATTTCTCGCGCATACCGGCCCTCAGCGCTGTTCGAACTCACCGAAGTAATCACACCTACCTAGACTGTCCGCCACCGCCTACCAGTGAGCTACGGCGCTCCACCGTCAACACGTCCCGCCAGACGCCGTGATGGCAGCCGATGCGCTCACGCGTGCCCAACACGCGGAAGCCGACCGCCTGATGCAGGGCCAGGCTCGCGGTGTTCTCACCGAAGATTCCGGACTGGATCGTCCACACCCCGGCGTCCTCACTCGCCGCGATGAACGCCTCCAGCAGCGCCCGTCCGACGCCCCGCGCCTGGCAGCCAGGGTGAACGTACACGCTGTGCTCCACCACACCCGCGTACACCGGCCTGGCCGACACCTGTGAAGCGGCTACCCAGCCCAGCACCTGACCGGTCGCGGTGTCAGCGGCCACGTAACGCAGGCGCGGCACCTTGGCCGCGGTGAAGCCCTCCCAACTCGGCGCCGTGGTCTCGAAGCTGGCCTGCCCGGTGTCCAGCCCGGCCTGGTAGATGGCCAGCACCTGCTCGGCGTCGTCTTCCCGCATCGGCCTGATCTCCACCCCGGGACCCGCCGCGGGCTTGACGGCCTGGACGATCGCCGAGTGGACACCATCGCCGTGGCCAGCGGTCAACGTGATGCGGATGCCCACGAACCCGGCCGCCGCCAGCAGCTCGCGGTACTCGCTCGCCGGCAGCGCCCCGGCCACGCACCCGATCCGCTGCTCGGCAGCCAGGCGACGGGCCGGGTCAACGTCGCCGTCGACCACCACGTCGCTCACCCCGAACCGACCGCCCGGCCGCAACACCCGGAACGCCTCCGCCAGCACCGCCGCCTTGTCGTCGGACAGGTTGATCACACAGTTGGAGATGACCACGTCCACCGACCGATCCGGCAGCGGCACCCCTTCGATGCCGCCCTGCAAGAACTCGACGTTGCCCACCCCCGCCTGCTCGGCGTTGCGGCGAGCCAGCGCCAGCATGTCCGGACTGGCGTCCAGCCCATACGCCTTGCCGGACGGACCAACCCGCCTTGCCGACAGCAGCACGTCGATGCCGCCACCTGAGCCGAGATCCAGCACGGTTTCGCCCGGACACAGATCGGCAACCGCAACGGGATTGCCGCAGCCCAGGCTGGCCCGCACCGCACCCTCGGGCAGGGCACTGGTGCCGTCATAGCCGGCGGCGCCGAAACAGCCCTCCTCGAAGGCATCCGGCCCGCAGTCGGCGACGACCTGGCCGTCGGTCGCGGCCCGGGCCAGAGCGGAGTAGTGATCGATGATCTCGTCATTCGCCATGACAACGCTCCTTCACTCACAGGTGGGCGCGCCTGGGGCGGGGTTGCCCATGACCACGTCGGCGGCGGTCGGGAAGCAGCTCACGCAGTTCTCGTTGATCCGGTACAGGCTGGAGGTGCCCTGCTTCTCGACCAGCACGAACCGCACCTCGGCCAGGATCTTCAGGTGATGTGAAACGGTGGACTGCCCCACCCCTGAGGCTGTCACGATCTCGCCCACGCTCATCGGCTTCCGCTGCCGGGCCAGCAGCGACACGATCTGGATCCGCGTGGCGTCGGCCAGGGCCTTGAACCAGCTCGCGTACTCCTCGGCCTCCGCCCTCGGCAGAGGTCCCTTCTCTTCGTTCATCGTTAATCGACGATAGACGATAAAAAGGCGACAGGAAAGACCGCGAGTCGATGATCCACACAGGCCAAGGGTACGAGCCCTTCGATGGCTGGCCGCTACTCTCTGTGCGGCAGTAGCTATTCGTCGATCGTGACTCGTGGCAAGCTGATGCCCTCATGCGCACGCAGCCACCTGCGAAAGTTCGGGCTCAAGCGTGCCAGCACCGTCACAGGTTTGGGATAGATCCAGGCGAGAGGGTACTCCTGCCGCTGTCGGCTCCACCATCGGAGACGTCGGGCCTGCTTGCCCTTGATATGGCGGGTCTCCCATACACGTCCTGCATTGTCGACGACCAGCGTCCAGCGGATCCAGCAGGACCATCCCCGCGTGCGCGGGAGCACTCTCGCTGACCTGCGTGGTTAGCGGCGAAAGAGGCCGTTCTGAAGCACTTTTGCGGAATCGGTCATTGCGGACTCCCGTGAGGATTAGCGAGAGGGCGATGATCGCGAGTGGGGTGGTGAAGGGGCTCAGCAAGAGTGTTGCATGCCGTCAGTCGTGCGCACGTATTTGGCACGATCACCCGCAAGCGATCACCCACAGCCGTACGCCACCGGACACATCAAAAAGCCCCTGACTCGCGTTTCCACTGGTCAGAGGCGCTTTGCTGCTGGTCGGACCTGGTGCCCCCGGCAGGATTCGAACCTGCGGCACCCGCTTTAGGAGAGCGGTGCTCTATCCCCTGAGCTACGGAGGCGGACTCTCGTAAGCCTAGCGAAAGTCTGGCACTGCGTGGGACGTGGAGCCGGGGTGAGTTTGGTGGGGTTGGTTATGGGTGCTCTGAGCTGCGGTAAAGGCATGACAAGTGGTTGGAATCTTGTGGATCCGGCGTGGATAGCGTCTGCCTGTGACCAGGAGGCGATGCAAGCAGGCGCGGCGGCGGCCTGTCGTGTTGTTCGGGGCGTTGTTGGCGCCGGCGATCCTTGCTGGGGGGTTGTTGGCTGGGGAGATGCGGGGGTTTGAGGGGAGTGTCCCGGCGGTGGTTCGGGAGCGGGTCGTGCGGGTGGGGTTCGGGCCGATGGTGGTTCGGGCGCCGGCGCATCCGGATCGGCTGTACGAGGGGAGCGTGCCGGCTCCCGTTCGTGTGGTGAGTCGGCCGCGGGCTGTTGTCCCGGTGGCGGTGCCGCCTGTCGGGGATGTGGAGCCTGGGGTGGAGGAGCCTGTTATGCCGGCTCCGGTGCGGACTCAGACTCAGGTGGGGTGTTCGGGGGAGTGGGTGAACACCTGGCTGTGGGATCTGTGCCGGGACGAGGAGGAAGGGGTGGGGTTGAAGGTCGGTGGGAGTTTGGTGCCTGGCATCTGATAGGCCCTGTTTCGGGTGGCGGGATCTGGCTGGTCGCGGGGGGTGGGCGGACAGAGTGCGCTTTTTGTCTCATAACAGCTCTCCCGAGTTCGGTCCGGGCACTCGGGGGGCTGTAGTAACGTGCGTGCCTGACCCAGGTAACGAGTTTGCAAACGGAGGAGTCGAACGTGCCAGCCCCTCGATCAGCGGGTCTGATCGCGGTAGTCATGGCGGTGGCTTCTCTTTTCGTGCCTTCCGGGCAGGGGCGCGCTCAGGCGCAGGTGGCGCAGAAGCAGGAGCGGCAGGCGCCGGGCGACCTGGCGGCTCTGCGCAAAGAGGCCGAGCGGTCGGCCAAGGAGCTCGAGGACGCCACCAGGGCACTGGAGAAGCGCCGGTCGGACATCGCCGCCTCCGAGAAGCAGCTGAAGACCAAGCTGGCGGCTCTGCAGGATCTGGAGCAGCGGGTCGCGGTGATGCGGCAGCCGGTGTCGCAGATGGCCGAGCTGCTGTATGAGCAGCCGATCATGGCGGACGGGATCGTGCCGTTCCTGTCCGGGACCGCGGACGAGACGACGCTACGGGCGCTCAGCGACGTGACTCAGATCGTCTCTGTACGGCAGCAGGCCGTCGAGCAGACCAGCGTGCTGTACCAGCAGGCCGAGGGGCTGGCCGCGGAGGCGCAGGAACTGCGGGCCGGCAACCTGCTGGCCGAGGCACAGCTGGCGGTTGAGGTGGACACGCTCCGGCAGCGTTCCGACAAGATCGTGAAGTCGCTGACCGCCGCGCTCGTGAAGATGGGCATCAAGATCGACAAGGTCGGGCGGGCGGCGCTGGGATGCAACCCGTTGCGGGCGGCGACGGCCAACGACTATCCCAACGGGCTGATTCCGAAGAGCATGCTCTGTCCGTTGCAGCAGAAGGGTTTCAGTCTGAGGGCCGACGCCACCATCGCGTTCGTGAGCCTGAACGAGGCCTATCGGAAGCGGTTCGGGAAGAGCATCTGCGTGACCGACGCCTATCGGAGTCTGGCCGAGCAGCAGTCGGTCTACTATCGGCGGCCGGGGTTCGCCGCCGTGCCGGGGCGGAGCAACCACGGGCTCGGGCTGGCCGCGGACCTGTGCGGCGGGGTGGAGAGGTCCGGGTCGGCGGAGTTCGTCTGGATGGAGAAGAACTCGAAGAGGTATGGGTGGTTCCATCCCTCCTGGGCCTACACCGGCCCGTTCGAGCCATGGCACTGGGAGTACGATCCCAAGATCGATTCGCTGCTCTAGCGCACTAGGCGACCTGTGAACTGCAGAAGGCGCAGCGGGACGCGGCCTTGGGGATTTCCGACAGGCATTCGGGACAGTCACGGGTCTTCGATCCGATCTTGGCGACGCTGCGGTCCTTGAGGTGCGTGTACGGCTTCACCAGCAGGAAGTAGATCACCGCGGAGACCATCAGGAACGAGATGACCGCGTTGATGAAGTTGCCGTACATGAAGTTGGATCGGCCGACCGTGACCTTGAGTGAGGAGAAGTCGGGCAGGCCACCGAACGCCGAGATCAGCGGGGTGAGGAGGTCGGCCACGAACGACTGCACGATCGAGTTGAAGGCCGCCCCGATGACGACCGCCACGGCCAGGTCGATGACGTTCCCCTGCATGAGGAACCTCTTGAATCCGCTCATGGGGAAAATCGTAGCTGAGCGATTACGTTGAGTTAGCTTTGATGGTGATCGAAAGGTGGCCGGTCGTCTGGGCGGAGGCGAGTTCGGCGGCTTGGGTCGGGGTGGTGGCGAGCACCACTAAGGCGCCGTGAGTTTCGCTCGTCGTCTTGGGCGTCTGCGGGATCGTGATGATCCGTACGTCCTCGGCTACTGTGCGGGCCGGATGGACTTCCTCGTCGGATGCCAGGATGGTGATCGTGGCTCCTGGGGTGAGGAGGCTCGCGGTCGCGGCGTCGGCGATGCGGACCGGGGTGGCGACCATGCCCGGTGGGAGCCGGTAGGAGTGGAGCAGGCGGACATCTGTCAGCGGCTCGCCCTTGCGCATGGGGCTCGCCAGGATCTGGCCCGCCGCGGCTGTGCGTACGGCACCTGTGGGTGGATGGTTGAGGGCCGCAGGGGTCAGGTCGGCTGGGCCGAGAGGGCCGGGAGACAGGTCGCGGGCCGCGACCAGGACCGTGGGGGCCGGCTCGGGGCGGGTGGCGATGAAGGCCGACATGACGGCCAGGGCGGCCAGCGCCGCCGCGACGAGGCGGCGGCGACGGCCGTAGCGGATCAGCCAGGCCCGGATCACGGCAGCTCGAAGGGGAGCTTGATGCCGTCGAGAGTCGCCCCGCACGGGCAGGTGCGCTCGTCTGGGAGGGCTTGTACGGTCTCCGCCACCAAGGTGCGCATGCGGGTGACGTTTTGCGCGAAGAACTCCAGAACCTCGTCGTGCGTGACGCCCTGGCCGGCCTCGACGCCGGCGTCATGGTCGGTCACCAGAGAGAGCGAGGTGTAGCAGAGGGCCAGCTCTCGGGCCAGGACGGCCTCGGGGAATCCGGTCATGCCGACGATCGACCACCCGTTGCCCGCGAACCACTGGGACTCCGCTCGCGTCGAGAAACGCGGGCCCTCGATGACCACCAGGGTGCCGCCGTCGACCGTCTCCCAGCCGGTCGAGCGGGCGGTTTCCACCGCGACGGCACGGCCTGAGGGGCAGTAGGGGTCGGCGAAGGAGACGTGGACCGCACCGTCCACGTCGTAATACGTCTGGACGCGGCCTGAGGTGCGGTCTACGAGTTGGTCGGGGACGACCATGGCGCCGGGGCCGTACTCGGCTCTCAGCGAGCCTACGGCGCTGGGGGCGAGCACCTGGCGCACGCCGAGCATGCGCAGAGCCCAGAGGTTGGCGCGGTAGGGGATGCGGTGTGGGGGGAAACGGTGATCTCGCCCGTGTCTGGGGATGAACGCCACCGAACGGGTGCCGATGCGTCCGACTGTGACGACGTCGCTCGGGGGGCCGTAGGGGGTGGCGAGCTTGATCTCTTCCGCGTCGTCGAGCAGTGAGTAGAAGCCGGAACCGCCGATGACGCCGATGTCTGCGCGAGGGACCATGGCCGAGAGAGTAGCCGGATCGGGGACGGGGCAGGGTGAGCCGAATTCCGTTCTGGGGATAACTTGATTTCTGCTGCTCGAGGGTCTCGGATTTAGGGGTTCGGCCGGCCTGGTGTCCAGGGGGTCCTGGTGTCCAGGGGGTCGGAAGCTCCGGTGGATCCGAGAGGTCCCAGCAGGGGGAGGGCGGGATGGCCGATGCGCGGGGATTCGGGATCCCTGGTGGGTGGAGGCCGGCCTCAAATTTCTGCAGTCGGCGGCGGCGCGCATGCGGGCGGGTTGCTGGGGCCGCCGACGCCGATGTGGGCGAGGAGATCCGCGTGGGGCTGGGCATGGGTGCGGTGGCGCGCGAGTGTGGCCAGGCTGAGGGTGACGTGGGCCGGCGTGAGAGTTAGGTGTGAGGGCCGACGCCTGTGTCTCGCTGCGGTGGCGCGCGGGTTTGGGCCTTGGGTGAGGCGTGCATGCGGGGCCGACGCATGCACCTGGCCGCAGTGGTGGACGGTGTGGGTCGCGCGAGGTGTGGAGGTCGCGGTGGTGGACGGTGTGGGTCTGCGGCGAGGTGTGGAGGTCGCGGTGGTGGACGGTGTGGGTCTGCGGCGAGGTGTGGATGGTCGCGGTGGACCGGTGTGGGTCCGTGTGAGGTGCGGGTGTGAGGCCGACGTGGGCCTACACCAGGCGCACGTGCGGGGCCGATGTCGGTCCCGTGTGAGGGCTGGGTGTGGGGTCCACCGGGGGCCTGTGTCCCAGGTCGGTGCGCGCACGCGGAAACGTACGCGCGCGAAACCCACCCAGGTGTCCATGGCCGCGGCGGTCGACGCTGGGCGGCCAGGTCCTGGGGCGGCTACTGAAAAGATCCGCGGGAGGCCGCGGTCGCTGACGGGAGGGTCAGTTGGAGGCTGCGGCGGGGGCGGCGGCAGGGGTGGACGTGCTCGTGTCCGCGGACTTGCTCTCCGCGGGCTTCGACGACGAGGAAGAAGAGGGCGTCGTGGAAGTCGAGGTAGACGACGAGCGGTTGTCGGTCCGGTAGAAGCCCGAACCCTTGAACACGATGCCGACAGCCGAGAAGACCTTCCGCAGGTTCCCCTCGCAAGCAGGGCAAATCGTCAACGCGTCGTCAGTGAACTTCTGAACGACCTCAAGCTGCTCGCCGCAGTCGTTGCAGGCGTACTGGTACGTCGGCACGCGCTCCTCCTTAAGGTCTGGCACTCGAGGGATGCGACTGCTAATGGTAACCGATTAGGTCAAACGCCTATTCCAGTCCCCGCTCTCCGTACCAGCCCGCCAGCTTTCCGCTGCGGCTCACGGCGCGCAGGCGGCGTTCGACCTGGTCACGGCAGGAGGCGGTGGTGACCAGCAAGATCTGGTCCTCCACCCTGATCCTGGTATTTCCGGTGGGGACGAAGGATTTGCCGTCGCGGACGATCAGGGTCACCTGCGCCCCGGCGGGCAGGCGGAGCTCGAAGATCTCCACGCCGTGCAGCCGCGAGCCGGGAAACACCTTGACCTGCAGCAGGTCCGCCTTGAGCTCTTCGAGCGGCGCGGCCTCCACCTCCAGGTCGTGCGCCTCCCCGGGCGCCGCCACCCCGAGCAGCCGGGCCACGAAGGGCAGTGTCGGCCCCTGCAGCAGCGTGAACACGATGACGATCACGAAGACCTCGTTGAAGATCTCCTTGGATCCCTCCACGTTCGACGCCCAGGGGATGGTGGCGAGCACGATCGGGATCGCGCCGCGCAGCCCCGCCCACGACAGGAACGCCTGTTCGCGCCAGCTCACCCTGCCCGCCCGCAGCGCCCACGACAGCAGCGAGCTCACCATGACCGAGAGCGGCCGCGCCAGGAGCACCAGGACGGTGCCGGCGATCAGGCCGGGCACGATGGACGAGGGCATCTCCTTGGGGCTGGCCAGCAGACCGAGCATGACGAACAGCCCGATCTGCGCCAGCCACGCGGCCCCCTCCGCGAACCCCCTGGTCGCCGCCCGGTGCGGCAGCCGCGAATTGCCCAGGATCAACGCCGTCAGGTAGACGGCCAGGAACCCCGAGCCGTGGATCAGCACGGCCCCGCCGTACGAGACGAATGTGAGCGAAAGCACGGCGAGCGGATAGAGGCCGGAGGCGGGGAGCGCGACGCGGCGCAGCGCGTACGCGCCCGCGGGGCCGACGGCCAGGCCGACCGCGGCGCCGATGATCAGCTCGACCGTGGTCTCGAGGAGGAACGTTCCCGGCGACGCCGAAGAGCGTCCCGCCCCGCTGAGCAGCATCACGGCGATCACCGTGGGGGCGTCGTTGAAGCCGGACTCGGCCTCCAGCACGCCCGCCAGCCGGGGCGGGAGCGGCAGTCTGCGCAGCACGGAGAAGACGGCGGCGGCGTCCGTTGAGGCCAGCACCGCGCCGAGGATCAGCGCCGTCGTCTGGTCTATGCCGAGAAGCGCCTGTACGACCAGCGCCACCACGACGATGCTGACCGTCACGCCCACGGTCGCCAGGATCATGGCCAAGGGGACTGAACGCCGTACGTGAGACCAGTTCGTAGTAAGTCCGCCTTCGGCCAGGATCAACGCCAGCGCCGTGAGGCCGATCTGCTGGGCGAGCTGGGGGTTGTCGAAGGGGATCCCGAACCCGGCCTCGCCCAGGACCAGGCCGAAGCCGAGGAACACGAGCAGGCTGGGCAGGCCGGTGCGGTGCGCGACGCGTACGGACGCGATGGCCGCGATGACAATTGCGGCACCAAGAAGAAGCCAGACATCTAGTGTCATCTGGCCCCCTCTCGTACCTGCGGTCACATAAGCCTAGTGAGTCCCTCCGGGGTCGCGGCAAAACGGACGTGCCGGTCATGAGGCTCCGCCGGGATGCCGTCGATCAGCTCGCCGTCGTGCAGCAGGGCGACCGTCGGTACGTTGGGGCCCACCCTGGCCAGGGCACGATCGTACGAGCCGCCGCCGCGACCCAGACGTACACCCGTCGCCCTGTCCACCGCCAGGGCCGGGACGATCACGAGGGCGGCGGTGCGGATGGCGTCGACGCCGCGGCGGGTGTCGACCGGCTCCATGATCCCGAAACGGCCCGGGGTGAGCGAGTCCGGTCCGTCGTACACCGCCCAATCCAGGTCATTGTCCTCAAGCAGGACGGGGAGGATAACGGTGGCTCCATGTTTCCAGAGAGCGAACACGAGCCCGTGTGTATCCGGCTCCGACCCCGTTGACCAGTAGCAGGCCACGAGACCGGCCATCTGGACCCACGGCTGGTCGAGCAGCGTTTCGCGGATCTTGATGGAGTTTGCCCGCTGTTGTTCGGGGGAGAGGGAGGCACGTGCCGAGCTCAGCTCGCGACGCAGGTTCAGCTTGTCCACAGATACCTCCACTAGGGTCTACTCATGGCTGACTTCGACCCTGTGACGAAAGCCGTCGTGCCCGCCGCGGGTCTGGGCACCCGGTTCCTTCCGGCGACCAAGGCGACACCGAAGGAGATGTTGCCCATCGTCGACAAGCCCGCGATCCAGTATGTCGTCGAGGAGGCAGCCTCCGCTGGGCTCCTCGACGTCCTCATGGTCACCGGCAAGAATAAACGCTCCATCGAGGATCACTTCGACCGCGCGTTCGAGCTGGAGGAGGCCCTTGAGGCCAAGGGCGACGAGCACCGGTTGTCCCAGGTACGCGAGCCGGCCTCGCTGGCGACGCTCCACTACGTACGTCAGGGCGAGCCCAAGGGGCTCGGCCACGCGGTGCTCTGCGCCAAGCAGCACGTCGGCGGCCACCCCTTCGCCTGTCTGCTCGGCGACGACCTGATTGACTATCGCGATCCGCTGCTCAAGCGCATGATCGAGGTGCGTGACACGTTCGGGGGGAGCGTGATCGCGCTGATGGAGGTGCCCAAGGAACAGGTCTCCCTGTACGGCGTCGCGACCATCGAGGCGACCGCCGACGACGACGTCGTACGCGTGACGGACCTGGTGGAGAAGCCGCCGGCCGACGAGGCGCCGTCCAACTGGGCGATCATCGGGCGCTACGTGATCGACCCCGCGGTGTTCGAGGTGCTGGAGAACACGCCGCCGGGGCGCGGGGGCGAGATCCAGCTCACCGACGCGCTGCGCACGCTCGCCGGACGCGGGTCCGGGGACGGCGGGCCCGTGCACGGGGTGCTGTTCAGAGGGCGCAGGTACGACACCGGCGACAAGTTGGACTATTTGCGGACGGTGGTGAAGTTCGCGGCGGGCCGGGAGGACCTGGCGCCCGATTTCGTGCCGTGGCTGCGGGAGTTCCTCGATGAAATCGGTTGACGAGCATCTGGCTGAGATCCTGGCCACTGTTCGTCCGCTGGCGCCGCTGGAGCTGGAGTTGGAGCAGGCGCTGGGGGCGACGCTGGCCGAGGAAGTGGTGTCGCCGGTGCCGCTGCCGCCGTTCGACAACTCGGCCATGGATGGCTATGCCGTACGGTCTGCCGATATTTCGGATGTTCCGGTTACGTTGCCGGTGACGGACGATGTGGCGGCCGGGTCCGAAGAGCTGCGGGCCGTGGGGCCCGGGCACGCCGTTCGGATCATGACCGGTGCTCCCATGCCCGCCGGGGCCGATGCCGTGGTGCCGGTCGAGTGGACGGACGGGGGGACGGTCACCGTACAGATCTCCCGCCCGGTGAGCGCCGGCAACGCGATCCGGCTCGCGGGCGAGGACGTGCAGGCCGGCGAGGTCGTGCTCAAGCCGGGCACGGTGATCGGGCCCTCCCAGCTCGGGATCATCGCCGGGGTGGGGCGGCGGCGGGTCTGGGCGCGGCCCCGGCCCAGGGTCGTCGTCATCTCGACGGGCGCGGAGCTGGTCGAGCCGGGTAGTCCGCTGGCTCCCGGGCAGATCTGGGACTCCAACAGCTTCACGCTGACCGCCGCCGTGCGGGAGGCCGGAGGCGAGGGGTTCCGGGCGGGGTCCGTCGGGGACGATCCGCGCGTACTCCTCGATCGGCTCGACACCCACCTGATGCGGGCCGATGCGATCATCACCAGCGGTGGTGTGTCCATGGGGGCGTACGAGCCGGTCAAGGAGGCTCTGTCGCCGCTGGGAACCGTCCGGTTCGAGAAGGTGGCGATGCAGCCGGGGATGCCGCAGGGGTTCGGCGTGCTGGGGGAGGACCAGGTGCCGATCTTCGCGCTGCCCGGCAACCCGGTGTCGTCCTATGTGTCTTTCATGCTGTTCGTACGTCCGGCGCTCGACAAGATGCGCGGGCTCCCGGCGGACATGCCGGAATCGGTGACCGCCCGCCTGACCAGGCCGGTGCGCTCGCCCGCCGGACGGCGGTCGTTCCTGCGCGGCGTGCTGGCCTCGGACGGCACGGTGTCGCCGGTGCACGGGCAGGGCTCGCATCAACTCGCCGCCCTGGCCTCGGCGAACGCGCTGATCGTGGTGGCGGAGGACGTGACCGAGATGCCCGAGGGGGCGACTGTCGAGGTGATCCGGCTGTGAGCGACTCGGGGCTGACCCATGTGGATGAGACCGGGGCCGCTCGCATGGTGGACGTCTCCGCCAAGGACGTGACGGCTCGCACCGCCACGGCGACCGGGCGGGTACTGCTGTCAGGCGAGGTCGTGGAACTGCTGCGGTCCGGCGAGGTGCCCAAGGGCGACGCGCTGGGCGTGGCGCGGATCGCGGGGATCATGGGGGCGAAGCGGACGCCCGATCTGATCCCGCTCTGCCATCCGATCGCGTTGCACGGGGTGAAGGTCACGCTGGACGTCGAGGACTGGGGCGTGGCGATTACCTGCCGGGTGAAGACGGCCGACCGCACCGGTGTGGAGATGGAGGCGCTGACGGCGGTCTCCGTGGCCGCGCTGGCGCTGATCGACATGGTCAAGGCGGTCGATCCGGCCGCGGTGATCACCGATGTCCGGGTGGAGGAGAAGCTGGGCGGCAAGACCGGCCGCTGGACCAGGGAGCCGGAATGATCCGCGCACTCGTGATCACGGTGTCGAACCGGGCGTCGGCCGGGGTTTATGCGGATAAATCCGGGCCGCTGCTCGTCGACCTGCTGCGCCGCGATGCGGGCTGCGAGGCCGTGGGCCCCTTGGTGGTGCCCGACGGAGAGCCGGTCGAAGGAGCGCTCCGTGACGGGGTGGCGCAGGGGTACGACGTCATCGTGACCACCGGGGGGACTGGGTTGACGCCCATGGATCTGACCCCGGAGATGACGGCCCGAGTAATTTCTCGGGAAATTCCCGGTATAGCTGAGGCCATTCGGCTGGCGAATCGGGAAAAGGTCCCGACCTCGATTCTGTCCAGAGGACTGGCCGGCCAGGCGGGCGCTACCTTGATCGTTAATTTGCCCGGATCGTCGGGTGGCGTACGCGATGGCGTCGCCGTACTCGCGCCGATTCTCCAGCATGCGGTCGATCAGATCCGGGGAGGCGATCACCCGCGCTGATCGCGGTTCCCTGATGCGTGGCGACATCGTGCCCGTTGGGGGGATGATGAGTGGGTGGATCGACTTCGTGGCTGGCCGGTGACCCTGAACGAAGGTCCGGTAGGCCTCCGGCCGCTGCGGCTGAGCGACGTGCGCGTGTGGCGCGAGACCCGGCTGCGAAACGCCGACTGGCTACGCCCCTGGGAACCCAGCAATCCCGAGACACCGCTGTTCAGGACCGGGCTCGGCCCGTACGTCTCCATGGTCGGTACCCTGCGCCGCGAGGCCCGGCAGGGCCTGGCGATGCCGTGGGTGATCACGTACGGAGGGCGCTTCGCGGGGCAGCTGACCGTGGGCGCGATCGTGTGGGGCGCCGCCCGTTCCGCCCAGGTCGGCTACTGGATCGACGGCGCGCTCGCCGGGAAGGGGATCACCCCCACCGCCCTCGCCATGGCCGTTGACCATTGCTTCTTCACCACGGGGCTGCACCGGCTGGAAGCGAACATCCGCCCCGAGAATCAAGCCAGCCGACGGGTGGTTGAGAAGCTCGGATTCCGGGAAGAAGGCATTCGGCGGCGCCAACTCCACATCGACGGGGCCTGGCGCGATCACATTTGCTACGCGTTGACCGCTGAGGACATTCCTGGCGGCCTGCTCGTGCAGTGGCGTCGCGCGCGTGAGTCAGCTGCTCACGGGGGGCCTTCCGTCGAAGAGGTTTGACGATCTCGCGACACACCGCACCGAATGCTCGTCAATTAGTGACACGCGGTCTTACGGTGCGTGACGTGAGCACATTGAAGGCGCGACGAGCACACTCGCGTCTTTGTGCTGCCCGGAGGTGCCCATGAGTAGCGCCTTCCTCTATCTGGTCATCGTCGTGATGTGGCTTTGCGTCCTGATCCCGATGTGGCTGCGCAAGGACAAGACGAACCTGGCCGAGCTGGCCGAGCTCGAAGAGCACTACACCGGCGAACACCAGCTTCCCGATCTCGACAACCTGGACCCATCGGACGCGGACGAGGACGACGGGTCGTCTCCTGCCGAGGTCGAGAAGGTCGATGTGCGCCAGTTCCGGCTCCGGCGCCGCGCCATCATCGTGGCCCGCCGGCGGCGGCTGCTGTTCTTCACCACGCTGCTGGTGCTGGCCTCTGTCGTGACGGCCGCGGTCAAGATGATCCCGTGGTGGGGCGTGGCTCCCTCGGTCGTCATCATGTTCGCGTACATGGCGTTCCTCCGCATCGCCGTACAAGTCGATAGGGAACGCCGCGAACGGGGCCGTCAGGCGCGCGCTGAGCGCCTGCGGCGCGCACGTGAGCGGCGGCGGGCCGCGGAGGAGGCCGCCCAGGCTGAGGTCATCGATCTCGCGGCGCTGCAGGCGGACGTTCTGTTCGATCAGTACGCCGAACCGCCCAAGCGGGCGGTGGGCGACTGAAACGTTGGCGCGAGGACCCCTCAGAGTTTGCTAATCTGGTCGAGTCCTTGGGGATGTAGCGCAGTCCGGTAGCGCACTTCGTTCGCATCGAAGGGGTCAGGGGTTCGAATCCCCTCATCTCCACCCAGGTCGAAGGCCGCTTCCCGGTAATGGGAGGCGGCCTTCTGCGTTGCTGGGTGACTAACTGAGTGACTACGGTTCTGATCGTTTCTTCAAGCTCAGCCCCGGAGCGTTCGAGCCGCTCGCATGATCTAGCGCACTGGGACCACTCCCATTACTCTCGGCCATCTGTGATCGCATGACTCCTCCGGCCGCCCCCGAGGTAAGAGCCGGCCACAAGGACGGTGAGCGGTGTCTGATCTGGTGCGGCTGGACATGGGTGATCCCGACGCGTCCGGACATGGTTCGGCCAGGCAGGGCGCGAGTGATCCCCTGGTGGACGACCCATCTGTCCCGTCTACTTGGCCCGGCCCCATAGGCCCCCGGACTGATGGCTACACGGTCCCTGTCAGTAGGAGCGTGGGTACGTCAGCTGTATCGATGCGGCCATCATTCTTTCGTCGAAGCCTCCCGTGGATTGTCGCGCTGGCACTTGTGGGAGCGTTAGCCGTCGCTGTGTGGCCTTCCTCGGATCTGCTGGGGCATCACGACGACCCTGTCGGGGCGATGGCGGTAGGGGAACTGGAAGGCCGCCCCGTCACCGTAAGCGCTGGCAGTGGCTACGACGACACCACCTTACGGGTGTGGGATCTGACCACAGGCGATCCCATCGGCGAACCGATTGTCGCTCACCCGGTCGGTGTTGTAACGCTGGCGCTCGGGGAAGTGGCCGGCCGGCCGGTAGCTGTCACAGGCGGCTACGACGACGCTGTACGGATTTGGGATCTGACGACACGCGAACTCGTGGGCGAACCGATAAGGCTCAGCAACGCTGACCGCGTCGATGCGGTGGCGGTTGGGGAGGTGAACGGTCGAGCCGTCGTCGTCGCTGCGGGAGGCTGGGGCGACGCCACCCATAAGTTACCTGTGCGGGTGTGGGACCTGGTGACGCATAAGCCTTTCGGCGAACCAATGGTCGGACACTCCGACCTGGTCTTGACCGTGGCGCTTGGAGAGGTGAACGGTCGAGCAGTTGCCGTCACCGGCAGCGTTGACGGGACGACACGTATATGGGATCTGGCCACCCGCAAGCAGATGGGCGATCCGATGGTCAGCGGTACCGGTGTCGGGGATGTCGCGCTCGGGCGCGTGGATGGCAGACAGGTGGCCGTCTCCAGCGACGACGAGAACATGCGGGTGTGGGACTTAACCACCCACAAACTCATCGGTGTACCGATACCGACAGGTCTCGCCTATGGGGTCAGGACAGTGGTGGTTGGAGAGGTTAACGGCCGACCTGTCGTCCTCGCCGGTGGTGGTTACGACGAAGACGGCGGAGGTGCCGTGCAGGTTTGGGATCTCAGCACGCACCAACCGTTGGGCGGACGAATGAGATACACCAACTGGGTTGGGGACGTGGCGATCGGACATGTGGATGGAAGAGTGGTCGCCGTCACCGGAGACGGTGACGGCGACGTGCGAATGCGGGACTTGAGTGGCCACACACAATGAGCCAGTGTCGCCAAGGACACGCCTCAGGTATCCGCGCATCGTGGATGCATTTATGGGTTACCTATCTGGAAAGATCTGATCCATTGCCTCGGCACCCTCCAGCATCACGGGTCGGAGTTGCTTCCGGTATACGGTCTCGGTGACGGTGGTGTTGCGGTGGCCGACCAGGCGTGAGATGGCCTCGATCGGCATGCCGGAGTCGGAGAGCAGTGAGACGAAGCTGTGCCGCATCTCGCGAGGAGTCCAGTCCTTCGGGTTGAGGCCGGCCTTTTTGAGGACTGCCCGGAACGAGCGGCGGACGTTGTGCGCGTCGAGCTCTGTGCCGACCTTGGAGGCGAACACGACGTCGTTGTCCTGCCAGCGGTCGCCCGCCGCCTTCTTGGCTACGTCCTGGCGTTCGCGGTGGAGCTTGAGAGCGTCTACGCAGCGCCTCGGCATGGCCAGGGTGCGACGGGATTTCTTGGTCTTGGTGTCGCCACCCTCCCGTACCGAGCGCCATACCATGATGGAGGGCGGCGTGCTGGCCATATTGACGTGTGACCAGGTGAGCGGGCGTAGCTCCTCAGTGCGTGCGCCGAGAAGCAGCGATAGCACGATGTAGGCGTGCAGAGCTGTGCCCTCGGATGCCTTAAGCACGGCTTCCGCCTGATCGAGAGTGAGCGACTTGGACGGGCGACCCTCCGTGCCCTTCGGGATCTCGCAGAGCAGCACGACGTTTCGCTTCACCTTGTCGCGAGCCTGAGCGCGGGAAATCGCGCGGACGAGGATGGAGCGCAGCTCGCGCAGGGTCCGCGTGCTGAGGGTCTTTGCCTTGTCGGCCAGCCAGCGGTCAACATCATCCGCTGCAAGGTTGATGAGCTTCCGCGCCCCAAGGGCCGGAGTGATGTGCTTGCTCGCGAGGATCGTGCACTTCTCCAAGGTCGCCGGGTCGCGTCCGCTGAGCCCGTAGTCCAGCCAGTTCTGTACGGCGTCCTGCTTCGGCACTGTGCGCACCCTGGAGCCGCATAGGTGCTATCAGCAGGCCAGCGCGGGAGCCTGCCCGTCCCGGACCTCATACAGGTGCGCGACGGAAGCTGTATTCGTTAGTCCGAGCTGATGCGGGGTGACTGAAGACATGCCGAAGGCGGCCAGGCTTCGGTCAGGATGGCTTTGCCGCTGTGGTGGATCGAGACCATCAGACAGACGAGCACCGCCCGGATCGGCACTCCCGCCGGTCCGGGGCGTGGGCCGAGTTCCGTCGATCACTGTCATGATGCCGGAGTCATCCGGCAGCCGGACGTGGCCAGTCCTTCTGCCCACAAACCTCAATGGGAGAGCCACATGACACCTATCGTCCCTGCCCGCGACGGGGAGCGGATGCTGACGCATTCGAACGGCCAAGATTGGCTTGTGTCATGGCACCCTGTCGACGACCCACAGGAAGGCAAGGCTCATGGAGCCGCCGGCATCTGCGTGACGGCTGCCAATGAGATGGTCCTGATCAGCCATGACGGCGAGCACTGGGGTTTCCCAGCCGGACGTCCTGAAGGAACAGAGACTATCGAGGAGACCCTTCGCCGGGAAATGCTCGAAGAAGCGTGCGTCACCGTCATCGGTAGCCGCCTGCTTGGATATTCCCGCAGCGAATGCGTGCGCGGGCGCGAGCTTGGCCTGGTCCTCATCCGCTCTTACTGGCGCGCGGAGGTCCGGCTGCAGGAATGGCAGCCGGAGTTCGAGATACGGCATCGGCGGGTGGTTCCCGAGTCCGAGGCGAAGAAATACGTCCGCGATCCCGACCTGGCCGCGACCCGGGTCTCCTTCCGTGCTCTGGACGAGGCAGTGGCAGGTGACGGCCCCCGACCCTCCTGAGCGCCATACCCGTCCGCCCGAGACCCTCGCTGGATATGCCTCGGGAAGCGATCTTCGACATACCCTCAGCGCCCCAGGCCAGACCTACTCGTGAACACCCCAACGCGGGACATGTTCGCCTACTTGGAATCGGCCACGCTCGCGTTCAGCGGCTTCATCAGATCCAGCGCCTGGCCGTCGCCGATGGCGGCCACCTGGTGAACACCTGCCCAATTAGCTAGGTTGCTCTCACCTCGTCCGATTCTCACAGGGGAGTGGCAGCCGTGCGGCAACAGCACAAGACCTTCCAGGCGATCGAGGTCGGCGACGGCGGCGACGGGCGGTGGGCCGCCCACGCCCAGGCCCTGTGGCAGGAGATGGAGGGCCTGCTGACCGCGGAGGGCAGGACTCCGGAGGGCGCGGATCGTGTTCGGGCGCTGTTCCGTGCGCACATGCCGGAACTGGTCCCGGTTCTGGACCGCCTGGCCGGCCGACTCGACCGGCCCGAGGCGGAAGTCTTCCTCACCCACGCGGCACTGCGGCCGTTCTCCCAGGCCTGCACCCAGATCGGCCAGAACGGCACTCTGCTGCGCAACTATGACCTACGGCCCGATCAGTGCGAGGGGACCATCGTCTCCTCCTGCTTCCTGCGCCCCGTGATCGGGATGCAGGACATGCTGTGGGGCTTGCTGGACGGGATGAACGACGCCGGTCTCGCGGTCTCGCTCACCTGGGGCGGACGTTCTGTCTACGGACGTGGCTTCGCCATTCTCATCCTCGTGCGCTACCTGCTGGAGACGTGCGACACCGTCGATGAGGCGGTCGACAGGCTGCGGTCCCTGCCGGTCGCCGTCCCCCAGAACCTCACCCTTGTCGATCCCAAGAAGGCGATGACGGTGTTCGTGGGACCGGATATGCCGCCGACGGTGGCACCGGACGCCTGCGCCTCCAATCACCAGCACCTGCCGGTGACCGACGAGCAGGAGCGAACCATGCGGACGCAGGAGCGGCTGCGAGCCATCCGCGCCGCGGGCGCGGACGTGGCGGCGATGCTCAAGCCGCCGCTGTATCGATCCGTCGACGAGCAGGGGACGGTAACGCTCTACACCGCCCACTACCGGCCCGCCGAGGGCCTTGTGACGTACTACTGGCCCGGTGAGTCCTGGCAACAGTCCTTCGGCGACTTCACACCCGGAACCCGCACCGTGACCTTGGGCCGGGCCAGCTGAAAAGCTTTCCGGACTCCTGCTCACCCCTGCACGAAGATCTTGCAAGAACGTGATTTCATCCGCCGCAGACAAGCCCTCCCTCGGCTGGCCCTGCCACGTGGCAATCCCCCTGAACGGTCAGCGCCCGGGCTGCCTACGCGGGAAGCGATCATTCTCTTCTCGGGAAGCGATCTTCTCAACCCCTCTTGCGCCCCAGGCCAGCCCTATTCGTGAACACCCCACCAGGAAGATGCAAGTGAGATGGGCCTTCGGAGTAATCCGGGGGCCCTTTTCTCATGTCTGGAAGTCGATGGGAGCCGATCGGGGAGCCATCCCGTCGGATTCTCTGCGGCGGTTCCGAGGCCCGGTCGCTTGGTGATCTTGCGGAATGCCGGCCCGCACGTTCGAGGCGTTCGGTGGGGCACCCGTGCAGCGGACCGGGTGGTGATCTTGGCGAGCGTGGTGTTGCCGGGGCGCCTCGGCGTACGACGTGGGTCTTGGGTCCCCGGGCCGCAAGGCCAGACGCATACCGCGGACGGGTGATCGGACCATCGAGGTTGCAGGGCAGGTGTCGTCAAGCCTGCCCGAAGTCGGTGCAGTGTGCGATCGTCGCATCGTCCGCCGCCACCGCGTGATGTGCCTCCGCCTGCCGGACCCGGCGAATGATTTCGTCTGGTCCGCTCGACGCCAGGACGGCCATGACCCCTGGCCAGTCGGTGAGCCCGAACCGGTCCACGATGCCGCCGGCGCCATTGCTGAGGAGCACGACGCCGGCATCGGTCAGCTCGGAGATCGGGCAACTGCCGGTGATGGCCTCGTCCGCCGCCCGCGGGTCGTCCTTGGCCACCCAGAAGCCGCCCGGTTGGTTCCGGTTCGAGCGTAAGTCGTTGAGGATCCGGTGGTACTCGTCACTGCCTCTGGCGGCGGTCTCCAGCGCGGGCTCGTACGAGCGGCTGATCACGACCTCCCGGGGATCGGAGACGACGAGCGGCGCGCTGTCCGCTTTGTCGAGCACGACGTACGCGTCGCCGAGCACCAGGTACTCGACGAGGCCATTGGACAGGCGCAGGATGGCTACCGCCGCCGACGGGCTTATGCGGTTGGCGACGTCGCAGGTGTCCCGATGATCGTCCGTAACCTGCTCGATGGCATCGGCGAGCACTGCCGGAAGGTCGCGGTCCTGTGCGAGTGACAGGAGACCGAGGAGACTGCCTCCCAAGCGGTTGGCATACCAGGCCACGCCGTGCCGGCAGATCGATTCCGTGCCGGGGATGCCGGCACCGTCGACCAACACGGCCGCCGTCGGCAAGGCTCCGGTGAAGTCCTCGTTCGCGCGGTCGGCCCGCCCCGCGGCAGCGCTCGCCATGGCCACCCGCATGTCCTACCGCCGCCCTCTCGCCGATCAGAGCGTCCACCGTAACAATCACCGGCCCGCTGAAACGTACACAGCTGCAGTCGGGGAAGCTCGTCGTCCCTGCGGGTCCGTGGAGCGGCGAGCCCGTGTGCTGGGCTCCAGCCGGCCCGCGTCCGCCGTGTGATGGAGACCACGGATTGCGACGCTCTTCTCCGTTTTCCACCATCGCTTGCCGAATGACGAGAAGATCACGCGCATGTGCTTACGCCGTCACCGCCTTCCCTCAGGAGCAGCCCTGTGACCACGACACCGATCGACCTCGAGGTCGGCGCCATCATCGATGCCTACCGGACCTGCGAGTTCGCCACCCTCGGGGCTGACGGCACCCCGCTGACCTGGCCCACTGCGGCCTGGCGCCGGGCAGATGGCACGCTGCTCGTCACCACCAGCCTGGCCTTCGCGCAGAAGGCGCTCAACGTCCGCCGGGACGGACGCGTCGCACTGCTCTTCTCCGACCCCACTGGCAGCGGCCGCGCCGATGCGCCTCAGGTCTTCGTCAGCGGAACCGCGACCTGCCCCGATGAGATCCGGACCGGGCCGGACGAGGCGGTTGAGTACTGGCGTACGCTCTTCGAACGGCAGCCGCACAGCCGAAGCTACGTCCGAGCCCCCGGCCGGTGGTTCATGGACTGGTACTACCTGCGGCTCTTCATCACCGTGACACCCACCCGGGTCGAGGTACGGCCACCGCTCGCCGAGTTGACCGCCGCCGAACAGCCCGCGGCACCAGCCACCACGGACCTGCCCGGCGCTGACCTGATCGCCCGCTTCCCGAGCGCGGTCCTCGGCGCCCGGGACGACTCCGGGGCACCGCTGCTGGTGCGCACGCGGCCAAGGGCCACCGCCGACGCCTTCACCATCGCGACGGACGCCGCCGATGGCATCGTGCCGGGCACGGCCAGCCTGCTCGTGCACCGGCACGACGAACGGCTCAACGCCATGCACAACGCGCTGATCCGCGGCGAACTTCACGCCGACGGCGACCAATGGACGATGGTCCCGCGGAAAGTGATCGAGCCGGCCGGATCCGGCCGCATCAGCGACGCGTTCCCCACCCTGCGCAACGCCCGCCGCTCCACGCTCCGCTACCTGGAGCGGCGCGGCCTAGCCCGGCCCCGGGTTCAGTGGGACCAGTTCCAGCTGCTCGCCACATCCGGCAACGACGCATAACGCCGGCTGGGCAGGACGGCAGGGTCACCGGCCCTGCAGTCCGCAGCCCTCACCGGGCGTCGGTGAGGAGCCGACGAAACGCCGAATTCGGGTCGGCGCGACGGCGTCGCAGGGCTCGAGTGCCTGCGATGAGGACGACGGAGACGGCGCGGCGGCGGGTGACCGGCGCGAGAGCAGGTATCCCGTCAGCGCGGCGAGCAGGCCGGCCAGACCGGCCGCCGCGAAGCCGCCCGCCGGCACGGACGCGTCGATCGCCACTCCCACGACCGGGGAGCCGAGCGCGAACCCCGCGCTCGCCGCCGAGGACTGCAGGCCGGTCGCCTCACCTCGTACACCGGCCGGCGTCAGCCGGCTCACCGCGTCGGAGACCGTGGAAAGGGTCGGTGCGGTGAGCAGCCCGGCACCGATGACGGCCACGCACAGCCAAGGCCAGTCATGGGCGAGTCCGGCCGGAATCGTCACCAGCCCGAGCAGGCTGAGCAGCAGCCAGGTGGGCATCGGCCGGGGCAGCGCTCCGTACACCAGACCGCCCACGACGGACGACACCCCGAGCACGGCGATGACCACGGCCGCCCACGAGACCTGGCCGGCTTCTCGAAGAGTGGCGACGATGGCCAGGTCGACGCCGCTGAGCAGCATCGCGACGCCGAACCCCATCGTCAGAACAGCGACCATGCGCGCTCCCAGCCACTCCCGGCGCCGGGGCCGGCCCGCTGCCTCGCCGTCCACCTCGTCCTCGGCCCGCAGCGGCGGGTTGAGCAGGGCGATCCCTGCCCCGCCGGCGACGATCGCGGCGCCCACTCCCCATGCCACCACGCCGGGGGACACCGTCGCCGCGCACAGGATGACCACCGCCGGCCCCACCATGTACGACAGCTCGCCCGCCACCGACTCCAGCGCGAACGCTGCCCGCCGCTGCTCTGCCGCCGTCATCGCGGTGATCGCCTGCCTGGTAACCGATTGGACCGGCACCATCAGCAGACCGGCGGCGAATGAGGCGCCCAGCAAGATCACGTACGGCAGCACGGGCACGGTCAGCCAGAACACGAGCTGCGGCACAACCGTGGCCAGCAGCACGGTCCGCAGGCCCCGCCGGTCGGTCATCCGCCCCAGCAGCGGCCCGCCCAGCGCGACACCGGCGGTGAGCGCCGCCACCACGGCTCCCGCCGCCGCGTAACTCATGTCGAGGGCAACGACGACGTACATCGTCAACGCCATCGCGTCCGCCGTGATCGCGGTACGCGCGAGCAGCGAGATGCCAAGCAGCGGCGTCATCCCCCGCACCGCGAGCACCTGGCGAAATCTGGTCACCGTTTTGACGGTAGATCACCCGTTGTGCCATAGGAAGTCGTTAATTCATTGGAACCGACATAATGAACGCTTATGGCACGTGATCTGGAGACCGCACTGCTGCGCTCGTTCGTCACCGCCGTACGAGCGGGCAGCATCAGCCGTGCGGCGGCGGCGCTCGGCCGCACCCAGCCCGCGCTCAGCCAGCAGTTGCGCAAGCTCGAGAGGGATGTCGGCAGCCCGCTGCTGCACCGGGCGCCGTCCGGCGTCTCGCTGACCCGGGCGGGTGAGGAACTGCTGCCCTACGCCGAGCGCATTCTCGCGCTGTCGGCACAGGCACTCGCCGAAACGGGACGTACGCTCACCGGGCATTGCGGGGTGGGACTCCTCGAAGATCTCGCCGCTTCCCGCCTTCCTCAGGCACTCGCCGACCTCGCACGGCTGCACCCCGACGCGACACTGGAGGTCCTCAGCCTCTCCAACGCGGCGATGCGGGAGGCCTATGACACGGGCCGTGTCCAGCTCGTGCTCGACGAGGCCGCGGTTCTTCCCTGGCCGCCGCGCTGGACGGTGCGTCTGCCGCTGGTCTGGGCGGTCGGGCAAGGTGTCGCCACCGACGCCGATCCGCTGCCGGTGGTGCTGTTCTCGAACGCGTGCGCCTGGCGAACGTCCGTGCTGGAAACGATGGAAGGCACAGGGCGCCGCTGGCGGGTGGCGTTCGAGAGCAACAGTCTCGCCGGAGTACTCGCCGCGCTACGGGCCGGGCTCGGAGTCGCGGCACTCCTGCCCGCCAACCTCGAGCCGGCCATGGCCTGCCACGACGCGGCGGCGTTGCCTGCTCTGCCGGACGTCGAACTCGGCCTTGCCCGCCACCCCGGTACCGAAGGTGATGCGCTGATCGACGCTGTGGAGACCGCCCTGCGGCGGATGCTCTGAGCCGTAAGCCTGTCCCCGCCGGCCGCCGGGAGGTCTCAAGGGACCGCATCGGGGTGGCGCGGCGTACCGGCGGTTCCGTTGCCGCTGGACGTCCGACACCCTGCACCCCGAGGGCGACTCGCCTTCCGCCCGGTCGGGGACGACGAGGAAGTCGTCGTCCCCGCAAAGCCCGACGAGGTGGCATGGAGACGGCCGCGTGTGGAGATCGCGTGATGGCCCGCCGATGTCACTCCTGGTCGCGAGGTGTCACTGGAGTGCCAGGGGCTAACTGATCAGGCTTCTGATCGCCGCGGCGACGGCGTCGGGTTGAGTTTCCGGTAGAAAGTGCCCACCCGGCAGCATCAGGGTGCGGACATCCGGCGCCCAGCCGTGCCAGATTGCCGAGGGGTCGAACGGCAGCACCATGTCGCCGGGGTCCTGCCAGATCGCCAGGGTAGGAGGCTTGACGCGCCGGTCGGCCTGCCGATCCTCGCTGTCATGGGCCGCATCGACGAAGGCGCTGGCCCGGTAGTCCTGGCAGATGGCGTGGATCGTTTCCGGATTGCGCGTCGCGGCCAGGTATGCCTCACGGACGTCGGCGTCGAATGTGCCGGGCTCGGCCCAGGCATCGAGGAAGTGGCCGAAGAACGTGTCGGGGTCAGCGCCGATCATCCGCTCGGGCAGGTTGTTGAGCTGCGCGAGGAAATACAGGTGGAAACCGAAGACGCCACCCACGCCCGCCAGCGACGCCCACATGTCGACAGTGGGGATGACGTCGATCACGCCGAGGTGAGCGACGGCGTCGGGGTGATCCAACGCGGCGCGGAAGGCGACCAGCGCTCCACGGTCATGACCGACCAGGCTGAAACGGTCGTGGCCGAGCTGCCGCATCAGTGCCACCATGGTCGCCGCGGTCACACGCTTGGCGTACTGTTCGTGGCCACCCTCCGGCTTGGCGCTGGCCCCGTAGCCGGGCAGGTCGGGGCAGATGACGCGGAAGCCGTCTGCCAGCGCCGGAGCGACATGCCGCCAGGTCAGATGGGTCTGTGGGAAGCCGTGAAGCAACAGCAGCGGCGGTCCCTCTCCTCCTGAAGCCACATGGAGATCAAGGCCGTCCACCCGGACCGTGTGTTCGTCGAAGCCTGAGATCGTTGAGGGCATCGGCTCAGGCTGCCATCAGCAACCGACAATTCTTCGCCCAGCGGGAAATTGGCACTCCGGAACGGCGACGCCCGCGCGGGCATGCCCAGCGGCGGCGTGCTGCTGTGGCTCGTGCCGCAGGTCACGTCGAAGAACGCGCCGCCGACCGCGCTGGGGGCGACGATGGCGCTCTGCGTGGGCGCGTCCGCGCTGGGCCCCGTCGCGGTGCGGGGGATGGGATGGCTGCTCGGAGCCCTGGCGGCCCGGCTCGATCCGGGCGCCGGGATGCCGGCCAGGTCCTCGCTGGTCGCCCAGCCGCGCCGGGCGATGGCGGTGGCGTCGCCGGTGATGTTGACCGTGGCGCTGGCGTGCACGTTCCTGTTCGCCGTGGCGACCTCCGATGCGGTGGCGGGGGTGACCCGTACCGGGCCGTCGGCGTGGGCGGCCTAGTGCTGGTCTGCGCGGTGAGTGGCCTGGCGGGAGGACTGGCCGTCACGCGGCGAGTACGGCGCCGGGCCCTTCTGTCCGATTGAGGCAGGGAGGAAGCGGTTTTCACCGTACGTGCGTGCCCGTGGGGAACTCCTCGATGCCGAGCACCAGCAGCAGCTCCAGCCGCTCGCGGGATTCGGCGTCCGCCGGGGTGAGCACCAGCAGTTCCTGACCCTGATCGGGGGTGACCAGGGTCTCGCAGTCCATCACCAGGCGGCCCACCCGCGGGTGCAGCAGGGTTTTGCGGTCGCCGCGCCGTACGGCCACCTCGTGCTCGGCCCATAGCCGGCGGAAGTCGGCGCTCGCGGCCTGCAGCCGGTCGACGAGCCCGGCGACCACGGGGTCGCCGGAGCGGCGGCCGGCCGCCGCGCGCAGGTCGGCCACGAACTGACGGGCCCGATGCTCCTGCTCCTCGGGCGGGCAGACGGCGCGCGTGGCGGGGTCGGTGAACCAGCGGTAGACGATGTAGCGCCGGTCGCCGGAGAAGCCGGTGTGGTCGCCCGTCAGCAGGACGGCCGCGCGGTTCTGGGCGAGGATCTCGCCCAGGTCGGACAGCACGAGGGCGGGGGTGTCGCCGAGCAGGTCGAGCATGCGGATCAGGCCGGCGCGGGCCAGGCGGGCCACCCCGTCGGCGGGCTGCGGCCGGTGGCCGGCCAGGTGGAACAGGTGGTCGCGCTCGTCGTCGGACAGGCGCAACGCCCGGGCCAGCGCGCCGAGCATCTGGGTCGAGGGCTGGCTGCTGCGGCCCTGCTCGAGGCGTACGACATAGTCCACCGACATGCCGGCGAGCAGCGCCACCTCTTCCCGGCGCAGGCCGGTGGTGCGGCGGCGGGGGCCGTCGGCGAGGCCCACCTCGGCCGGCCGGATCCCCTCGCGGCGGCGGCGCAGGAAGTCGGCGAGCTGGTCACGTTGCATGGCTTCATACTGCCTCGCGGCCTGCGAGCCGAGCCAGGGAGCGGCGCTCCCACGATGAACGCTCCGCTCCCGCCCGTCCCGGTTCGGGCGCATGGTTGGGGACGACATCGAGAACGAGGGAGAACGTGATGCAGAGACGAACCCTGGGCCGCACCGGACCGGCCGTTTCCGCGCTGGGCCTGGGCGCGATGGGCATGTCGGGCGCGTACGGCACGGCCGACCGCGCGGAGAGCATCGCCACCGTGCACGCCGCGCTGGAGGCCGGCGTCACGCTCATCGACACCGGCGACTTCTACGCCATGGGCCACAACGAGTTGCTGCTCGCCGAGGCGCTGCGCGGCCGGGATCGCGACAGCTACCGGCTGAGCGTCAAGTTCGGCATGCTGCGGGGGCCGGGCCACGAGTTCGGCGGGCATGACGGCCGTCCCGAGGCGGTGAAGAACTTCCTGGGCTACTCGCTGGCCCGGCTCGGCACCGACCACATCGACATCTACCGTCCCGCCCGGCTGGACCCGGCGGTCCCGATCGAGGAGACGGTGGGCGCGATCAAGGAGCTGGTCGAGGCCGGGTACGTACGGCACATCGGCCTCTCGGAGGTCAACGCGGCGACGATCCGCCGGGCCCACGCCGTCCACCCGATCGCGGACCTGCAGATCGAGTACTCGCTGATCTCCCGCGCGGTGGAGGCGGACGTCCTGCCCACGCTGCGGGAGCTCGGCATCGGCCTGACCGCGTACGGCGTGCTCGGCCGCGGCCTCATCTCCGGGCACTGGACCGCAGGCCACACCGCCGGCTCCGGTGACAGCCGCGGCTTCAGCCCACGCTTCTCCAGCGGGAACGTGGAGCACAACCTCGCCCTCGTGGACGCTCTGCGCCGGGTAGCCGAGGCGAAGGGCCGCACCGTCGCCCAGCTGGCCATCGCCTGGGTGGCCGCGCAGGGCGACGACATCGTGCCGCTGGTCGGCGCCCGCACCCGCGAGCGGCTGGCCGAGGCGCTGCCCGCGACGGACCTGAACCTCACCGCGGACGACCTCGCCGAAATCGAGAAGGCGGTGCCGCCGGGCTCGGCGCGCGGCGACCGGTACCCGTCCGTGTTCATGTCCGGCCTCGGCGTGGGCAACTGATCGCGCGATCACGCCCCATCCGCTCCACAAGAGGCTTTTGCCGGAGTAGATCGCGTGCTACGTTTTGGACATACGTCCAGGGCGATCGTCCAGGGCGATTGACCAGGGGTGTGGACGAGTGAGTGCGACGGCGGCGGAACGGGGGCGGGAGGCGCGTCGGCGCCTGCTGGGGGTGGCGGCCGAGTTGATCGCCGAGCGAGGCTGGTCGGCGGTCAGTACGCGGATGCTGGCCGACCGGGCCGGAGTGGCCCCCGGTGTGGTGCACTATCACTTCGCCTCCGTCCAGGCTCTGCTGGCCGAGGCCGCGCTCGGCGTGATGCGCGCGCTGATCGAGCAGATCGGCGCGGGCCTGGAGCAGGCGCACACGCCCGGCGAAGCGCTGAAGCTGATGGTGGCTTCCCTGAAGGACTACGACGGCCGGGATCCGACCTCGCTGCTGTTCGCCGAGACGTACCTGGCCGCCGGCCGGGACGAGAGCCTGCGCCGCTCAGTGGGTGCGGTCGTCGACGAGTTCCGGCGGCTGCTGGCCGGTCGGCTGGCCGAGCAGGGGGTGGCCGCGCCCGAGGCGACCGCCGCGGTGCTGGCCGCCGCGTTCGACGGCATCATGCTGCACCGCGCGCTCGGCCCGGTACCGGACGCCACGGAGCTGACAACCGTCCTGGAGCGGCTCATCACGCCCGCCGAGTAAGGAATGGTGAAATGTCGTGAAAGTGGTCATCTGTGGAGCCGGAATCGCCGGACTGGCCCTCGCCCAGCGCCTCGACAGCTTCGGGGCCGAGGTCGTGGTTCTGGAAAAGGCGCCCGGCCCTCGTACCCAGGGTTACATGATCGACTTTTTCGGCCCCGGCTACGACGCCGCCGAGGCCATGGGCGTGCTGCCGCGCATCCGGGAGCTGGGCTACCGGATCGATGAGATGACCTACCGGGATCACCACGGCCGCCGGCGCTCCGGCGTGCGGTTCGCCCAGTTCGCCAAGATCGTGAACGGCCGGCTGACCAGCATCATGCGCCCCGACCTCGAACGTGCTCTGCGCGAACACCTCTCCGACCGCGTCGATGTGCGCCACGCCACCACCCTCACCCGCATCGACAACCGCGCCGACGGCGTCACCGTCACCCTCACCGACGACAGCACCATCGAGGCCGATCTCCTGGTAGGGGCCGACGGCATCCACTCCACCGTCCGCGACCACGTCTTCGGGCCCGAACGGCAATTCCTGCGATACCTGGGATTCCACACCGCCGCGTACTCGTTCGACGACGCCGGCATCCACGCCCAGGTGGCCCGGCAGTTCTGCCTGACCGACACCGTCAACCGGCAGATGGGCCTTTACGGGCTGCGAGACCGGCGCGTGGCGGTCTTCGCCGTGCATCGCACCCCCGACCCCACGCTGCCGGTCGATCCACGTGCGGCGATCCGCCACGAATACGGCGCCCTCGGCTGGGTCGCGCCACGCGCTCTGGCCGCCTGTCCACCGCCGGAGCAGGTCTACTACGACCAGGTAGCCCAGATCGACATGCCGACCTGGAGACGGGGCCGCGTGGTGCTCATCGGCGACGCCGCCCACGCGGTGTCCCTCCTCGCGGGCCAGGGCGCCTCGTTGGGCATCACCGGCGCGTACGTCCTGGCCGAGCACCTGTTCCGTGCCGACACCCTTGACAGCGCGCTGGAACGTTACGAGCGGGCACTGCGACCGGTGGTCACCGACAAGCAGCAGGTGGCCCGCGACGGGACACGCTGGTTCATCCCCGCCACCACCCGGCAGCTGCACCTCCGGCGAGCCGCACTCAAACTGGCCCGGCTCCCGGTCATCGACCGGTACGTTGCCGGCGCCCTCGCCGGCAAGTCCACCGCCATCATCACCAACCTGCGCGCGACCGGTGCCGTTTCGGGGGTCAGCCGGCGCTGAGGAGGGCGAACCGCTCGGCGAACGCGGACATCTCATCGCGCTGCTGTTCCGGATCCGCCGAGGTGGGGCCGACCACGAGGCGGGTCACGCCTTGCGCGGCGAAGGTCTCGACCCGTTCGGCGGACATGTCGATCGAGCCCCATCGGGTGTGCTCCAGCGCGCCGGGGTCACGGCCGGCCTCCACGGCGGCGGCCCGGGCCAGCTCCCACTGGATCGCGCGTTCCTCCGGGGTGAGGGCGCCGCCGGGGAAGTAGCCGTCGCCGCGCCGACCGGCGCGCCGCGCGGCCGCCCGGCTCGATCCGCCGACGTGGATCGGCAGGTGGGTGCCCGAGTACGGCTTCGGGTAGCTGGTCACGTCGTCGAAGCCGAAGAACTCGCCGTCGAAGCTGACGCCCTTCTCGTCGCCTTCCCACAGCAGCCGCAGCACGTCGATGGCCTCGTCGGTACGGCGTCCGCGGGTGCCGAAGTCGACTCCCATCGCCCTGGCCTCGCTGGGCAGCGTGCCCAGCCCCACGGTGAGCAGCCGCATCCGTCCCTTGGACAGCACGTCGATGGTCGCCAGCCGCTTGGCCAGGACCACGGGGTGGTGGTACGGCAGCAGCAGCACGGCGGTGCCGAGCAGGATGCGACGGGTTGCCGCCGCGACGAAGGCCAGGCAGTCGAGCGGATCGGGGAAGGGCAGGGACGGCGGGAGCTCGAAGGGGCCGACCGCGGCGCCGGGATACAGCACGACGTGCTCGGGCAGGTACAGCCCCTCAAAGCCGCAATCCTCGGCATGGCGGGCATACGTTACGAGCCTGTCGGGGTCGAGCCCGTCGGCCGCGGAGTAGCTGATCGCGAATTTCATCGTCATCCTCGAGGTCAGAGTCCGCGGGCACGCTACATCCTTGACGTCAGTGTCAGGGCAAATGCGTGGCCGACGCCGTGCTCACCGGAACACGACGGCGAGGAGCCCGGGAAAGCGTTCCTCGAGATCGTCTCTGCGCAGGGTGAGGTAGTTTCTGCGTCCCGAGTGGCGCAGGCGGATCACGCCGCTCTCCCGCAGGACCCGCCAGTGATGCGTGAGGGTGGATTTCGGCGCTCCGGTCTCGATCGCCCCGCAGTATGTCTCCTCGCCGGAGGCGAGAGCGCGCACGATCTTCATCCGGACCGGGTGCCCGAGCGCGGCGAGTACGTCCTCCAACTGCAACTGCTCGGTCGTCGGATGCAGAAGAGCAGCCATGGTCCGATCGTACGGTACCGCCGTAGTCGGCTAATGTACGGTACTCCCGTACATTGGGAGGATCACATGCCGAAAGCACTGTCCGACGCCGAGCTGGCACGGTCGTTGCCGGGCGGGTTCGTCAGCAGTCACGCCGACGTCGACGGGACTCGCCTGCACTACGTGACGGGCGGGCGGGGCAGGCCCTTGGTGCTGCTGGGCGGATGGCCGCAGACCTGGTGGGAGTTCCACAAGATCATGCCGCCGCTCGCCGAACGCCACCAGGTGATCGCCGTCGATCTGCGCGGCATGGGCGGCTCGGACAAGCCCGCCTCCGGCTACGACAAGAAGACGATGGCCGCTGATATCCTCGGACTCGTGCGTCGGCTGGGCCACGACCGGGTGGACATCGCCGGCCACGACATCGGCGGCATGGTCGCCTACGCCTTCGCCGCGAACCATCCCGCTCACGTCCGACGCATCGCTCTGCTGGACATCGCCCACCCTGACGAGCGCTTCTACACCTTCTCGTTGCTCCCTCGGCCCGGACGCCAGCAGGTCGACGGCGACATCCACGCCGGGCCGGGCCGCTTCCTGTGGTGGTTCGCCTTCAACCAGGTGCCCGGCCTGCCGGAACGCCTGCTCGCCGGCCGGTCCCGCGAGCTGATCGACTGGATGTGCGACTACCTGGTCGAGGATCCCGCCTCCATCGGCGACCGAGACCGCGACATCTACGCCCGCGCCTACTCCACGCCGGACGCGATCCGGGCGGGCAATGCCTGGTACCGGGCGTTCGGGCAGGACATCGCCGACGAGAAGACCTATGGCAAGGTGACCGTTCCGCTGCTGGGCCTGGGCGGCGGAGAGGGGGGTCACCTGCTCCTTCAGGCGGTGCTGCCGGACAAGGGCACCGACGTCGAGGTGGTGCCGGTGCCGGACAGCGGCCACTACATCCCCGAGGAGCAGCCCGAGATCGTCGTCAAGCACCTGACGCGATTCTTCGCCTGAAGCCGAGCCGCACGGCGAGACCCCGCCGATCCCGGTGGGCGACCTAACGGCTGATCTTGAAACGTTCGGCGTGCTCTGCCACCCACTGCGCGAACGTACGCGCCGGACGGCCGATCACCCGTTCAACGGTGTCGTCCACGGTCGTGGCGGAATCGCTGGGGGTGGCGTACCAGTCGATGACATACTCGGCGTCCGCACGGGAGACGCCGGTGGCCATCAGCCTGTCGACGGCCTGTTCATGGGTGATGGGCATGAAGGCGATGTCGCTGTGGACGGCCCGGGACAGGAGAGAGATCCGCTCGCGCGGGGTCAGCGCCTCGGGACCGGTGAGGTTGTACGCGCGTCCCGCATGGCCGTCGTCGAGCAGCGCGACGGCCGCCACGGCCCCGATGTCGGCCTCGTGGACCAGCGCACTGGGAAAGTCGTACGGCTCTCGGACGACCCCCTCGGCCCGGATCGATCCGGCCCAGGTCAACGTGTTGGACATGAACTCCTGCGGCTCCAGACGCGTCCATTCCACGCCCGAGTCGGTCACGGCCTGCTCGACGGGTCCCACCCAGCCGCCCCACACCACGGTGATACGCCGGACACCTGCGGCGACCGCCCGCCGGACCAACCCGGGGCCGACCTCGGCGAGTCCCGTCGTCACCGTGATGTGCAATCGGCCGGCGCCGTCGAGGGCGGTGTCCAACGTCGCCGGTTCGTGGTGCGTGCCGGCCACCAGCTCCACCCCGGCCGGCAACTTCCCGGCCGCCGCGACCGGATCGCGGGTCAGCGCCCGAACGGGCTCTCCGCGGCGGAGCAGCTCCGTCACCACGTGGCGGCCGGTGTTCCCGGTGGCACCCGTGACAAGTGTCGTCACAGTCGAACTCCTTTCGTCCGTCGCCGACGACGCTAGAAGCTGAATCGCACTTGAGGTCAAGGAAGTCCGGGGAGGTGATCCGCCGAGCACCGATAGGGTCAGAACGCGCAAATCGATCAGAGGGGCTTAAACGGAACCTTGATCGGCCCGCTCGCACGACAGGAGAGACATTGATGTACCCCCCGTCCAGTTCCGGGCCGGGGTTCCATCCCCCTCAGCCGCCCCCCGGGCCTCCCCAGCCGTACCCACCCGGCCCCTACCAGCAGCCGTCACCGCCGACCGGGCCGGTGCGGCCCCGGCGCAGCGCCTGGCGGGTCCTCGTCGGGCTGGTCGTCGCGGGTTTCGGTCTGCTGGCCGTGCTCGGCGGTGGCGCGCTCATCGCGCACGCCTACTCCAACAGCCGGCAGGTCATCCACAACTCGGCGTACTCCAAGGAGCTGTGGCGCAACGTGCCCGTCGAGAAGCTGTTGCCGCCGCGGCTCGGCCGGGAGCACCCCGACAAGGGCTACTCCTCCCCGAACGACGAGCGCGGCTGGACCAGGGCCGCGATCTCGTCCGACACCTCCTGCCGGGCGGCGCTCTCCGGTGAGCTGGCCCGGGTCGCCACTGAGCGGGGCTGCGTCGCGGCCGTGCGCGCCACGTACGTGGACGACACCGGAGGGACGGCCGCCACCGTGGCCCTGGTCGCCTTCCGCGAGTCGCTGCCCCGCGTCGACCTGGAGGGCATCGTGCGTGAGGCGCAGCGGAAGCCGGACCACGCGGTACGCGCGCTCGCCGCGCCAGGCACCCAGTGGAAGGACTCCGCGCGCACCGGGAACGGAGGAAGGACCGTTGGGGACGTGCCCATGTTCGTGGCGGTCACCGCGGGGCCGGCGGACGGCCGCAGGCCCGGACGCCTGCCCGAACCGTGGGGCAGGAGGGAGTACCCGCAGCGGGAGGACCGTGAGGCGTGGGCGTACACCGCGCAAGGGCTCGCGGAGAGCCTGGCCACCCGGCTGTACGCGGAGGCCCGGAAGGTGGGGGCATGATTCGCAGGCTGACCTGCGCGGCCGTCATGGTCGCCGGACTGGTCGCGGCCACCGCCGCGCCGGCCGTGGCCGAGGCGCCGCGGGGCTGGGAACAGCAGATCATGAAGGTGCCGGCCGCGCAGCGGCTCGGACAGGGCAAGGGGATCACCGTCGCGGTCCTGGACACCGGGGTCGTGAAGAGCCATCCGGAGTTCCGCGGACGGGTGACGAACGGCCCCGACTTCATCGGCGGCGGCGCGAAGCCCGGGCAGTCGTACTGGGGCGCGCACGGCACCGCCATGGCCTCCAGCGTGCTGCGGGTCGCCCCGCAGGCCCGCGTGCTCTCGGTACGGGTGATCTGGGACCGGGAGGACCCGGCGCGCAAGCGCGCGGAGTCCGCCGCCAAGTCCGGCGGCACCGCCGCCGACAAGGAGAGCATCAAGGCGGCCACCGCGCTGGCCAAGGGCATCCGGTACGCCGTCGACAAGGGCGCCCGCGTGATCTCCATGTCCCTCGGCACCGACGAGTGGGGCCTCGGCAGCGGTTACGACGAGACCACGGCCGCGGCCGTCGACTACGCCCTCGGCAAGGGGGCCATCCTGCTGGCCAGCGCGGGCAACGGCGGATCCACCGACCCGCTGGAGGTCGACGCGAACAACGTCGTCTCCTACCCGGCCGCCTACCCGGGAGTGATCGCGGTGGCGGCGATGGGGCCGGGCGGCGCGCGGGCGGACTTCTCCCAGGTGCACACGTACAACACGATCACCGCACCCGGCGTGGACATCTACGCCGCCGACAACCGCGGCGGCTACCGGGCGGGGGACGGCACCTCCCCGGCCTGCGCGCTCGCGGCGGGCACCGCGGCGCTGATGCTGTCCCGCAATCCCGATCTGACGCCCCGGCAGGTACGCGACATCCTGGTGCGGACCGCCAGGAAGCCGCCGTCCGGCTACAACGTGTTCCTCGGCTTCGGGCTGATCGACGCGGCGGCGGCGGTGCGGGCGGCGGGCGCCGCCAAGGACGAGAAGATCGAAGCGGCCCCGTACAAGGGGAAGGAGTACCTCGGCGGCGGGCCGGTCGCCGCGCCGACCACCAACCCGCCGATCGACATGACCTACGTCGTCGTGGGCGGCGCGGCCGCCGGGGTGGGGCTCCTGTTCCTGCTGGTCGCGGTGCTGCTGATGCGCCGGCCCCGCGCACGCCCGGTGCCCGGCGCCTGACCTGGCGAACCCGGTGGCGGTGCGGGCAGCCGCATGCCGCCCATGCGAGACGAGACGGTCCGTCTTGACGTAGAAGCGAGGTGCCTGTATACCTTGTCATCACGAGACGGACCGTATCGTCTCATGATGGTGAGGAGTCCGTGTGACGACTGCCCGAGTCTGGTTCATCACCGGCGCGTCGAGAGGCCTGGGCAGGGCCTTCGCCGAGGCGGCGCTCGCCGCCGGAGACCGCGTCGTGGCCGCCGCCCGCGACCTCGGCCCCCTCGCCGACCTCGCCGCCGCCCACCCCGACAGCCTCGTACGGCTGACGCTGGACGTCCGCGACCGCGCGGCCGTCCGGAAGGTCGTGGACGAGGCCGCGGCGGCGTTCGGCCGCCTCGACGTCGTGGTCAACAACGCCGGCACGCTGCTGTTCGGCATGGTGGAGGAGGCCACCGAGGAGCAGATCCGCGCCCAGTTCGACGTCAACTTCTTCGGTGCGATCTGGGTGGCCCAGGCCGTGGTGCCGCACCTGCGGGCGCAGGGGTCCGGCCACATCCTGCAGGTCACCTCGATGGGGTCCGGCGGCGGGTTCGCGTCCGTCGGGTTCTACGCGGCGAGCAAGTCCGCGCTCGACTCGGTGAGCCAGGCGCTGGCGATGGAGGTGGCGCCGTTCGGGATCAAGGTGACGATCGTGCAGCCGGGCGGGTACGGCACGGACCTGTTCACGCGGGGCACCACGCTCGCGGAGCGGCGCCCGGAGAACGAGCCGCTGCACGCCCAGCTGGCCGAGATGTGGGGCGAGGACGCCGGTCCCGACCCGAGCACCGCGGCGCCGGTGATCATGGAGCTGGTCGAGCTGGCGGAGCCGCCGCTGCGGCTGATCGTCGGCGGCGCCTCGTACGACATCGTCCAGCAGATAGAGCGGGCCCGCACGGAGGAGTACCGGGCCTGGGAGCACCTCAGCCGGAAGGCGCCGGGCTGACCACCCCACCCCGTTTGTTCATGCTCGAAAAGGAGGCATGCCTTTTGCGTACCGCCGCCCAACTCGCACTCACCGAGATCACCAAGCGTTACGGCACCCGCGTCGTCCTGGACCGGGTGTCGCTCACCGTCAGACCCGGCGAGCGGATCGGAGTGATCGGCGACAACGGGTCAGGCAAGTCCACGCTGCTCAGGCTCATGGCGAACGCCGAGCGGCCGGACAACGGCGAGCTCCTGGCCGTCGCGCCCGGCGGCGTCGGACACCTGCCGCAGTCACTCGCGCTGCCGCCGCACGCGACGGTGGCCGACGCCGTCGATCTGGCGCTGGCCGATCTGCGAGAGATCGAGGCCCGGATGCGGGCGGCCGAACGGTCGCTCGAAGAGGCGGACGCGGAGGCGTACGCGGGGCTCGTGGCGCAGTTCGAGGCACGGGGCGGCTACGAGGCCGACGTCCTGGTGGAGATCGCGCTGCACGGGCTCGGGCTGCCCGGGCTCGACCGGAGCCGCCCGCTGGGCACGCTCTCCGGCGGCGAACGCGCCAGGCTCGTCCTGGCCGCCACGCTGGCGTCCGCTCCCGAGCTGCTGCTGCTCGACGAGCCGACCAACGACCTGGACGACCAGGCCGTGGCCTGGCTCGAACAGCGCCTGCGCGCCCACCGGGGCACGGTCGTGGCGATCACGCACGACCGGATGTTCCTGGAGCGGGTGACCACCGCCATCCTGGAGGTCGCCGACGGGCAGGTGCGCCGCTACGGCGACGGCTACGCCGGGTACCTCGTCGCCAAGGCCGCCGAACGCGCCGCGCAGGCGCGGGCCCACGAGGAGTGGAAGACGGAGCTGGACCGGCACGCCACGCTGGTGGCGGCCAACGCGGGCCGGCTGGCCGGGATCCCGCGCAAGGTCGCCAAGGCGGGCATGGGCACCGGCGCCTGGCGGGCGCGCTCGCGTACGCACGGGGCCGCCGGGCGCATCCGGCAGTCCCAGCAGCGGCTACGGTGGCTCGCCGAGCACCCGGCGCCGCCGCTTCCCGAGCCGCTGCGCTTCGCCGCCACCCTCGCCACCGCGGGGGCCGCTTCCGAAACCGAGGTGGCCGCGCTCGACGGCGTGGTGGTGGCGGGCCGGCTTCGCCTCGACTCCCTGGCCGTCGGCGCCGGTGAGCGGCTGCTCGTCACCGGTCCGAACGGGGCGGGCAAGACCACGCTGATGCGGGTGCTCGCCGGGGAGCTGCGTCCGGACGCGGGCGAGGTACGGCGGGCCGGCCGGGCCGGGTTCTTCCGGCAGGACGAGGGGGACCTCGGCCGGGTCGGGCCGGCGGACCGGACGGTGTTGCGGGCCTACGCGGACGGGCGTCCCGGGAGCCTGGACGAGCACGCGGACACGCTGCTCGCCCTGGGGCTCTTCCGGCCGTCGGACCTCGGGCTGCGCCTGGGGGAGCTCTCCTACGGGCAACGGCGCCGGATCGAGCTCGCCCGGCTGGTGAGCGAGCCCGTGGACCTGCTGCTGCTCGACGAGCCGACCAACCACCTGTCGCCGATGCTCGTGGAGCAGTTGGAGGAGGCGCTGGCCGCCTACCGGGGCGCGCAGGTGGTCGTGACGCACGATCGGCGCCTGCGGGCCGCGTTCACCGGCTCCCACCTGGAGCTGGGCGCGGCGGATCGCGGGGTCGGCGCCGGAACGAGCCGGCGTTGAACACCATGAGTGGGGCGAGTACGGTGGCGTACTCGCCCCCTCTGTCACGGCGTCACCCGAAGGTCACGACGAGGCGGCCGTCCGAGGCGAAGGACCAGCGCAGGGCGCCGCTGTAGGACGAGCACCGGGACCCGTTCGAGCCGGACCAGAACTGGTTCGAACTGTCGGAGTTGCCGACGATCCGGTCGTTCGTCCCGCTGCCGCTGCGGCACGAGGTGTTGTTGCGGAACACCGAGGTGCCGGCGTCGAACGAGTAGTTGCGCTCGGTGTTGTCGATGCTGACGTTGTCCGACACCGTCATCGTGCCGGGATTCCGGTTGTAGGTGAAGCCGTGCTTGCCGTTGCGGTACGCGATGCTGCGCCGGATGGTGTGGTTGACCGCGATGTCCTCGCCGCCGAGCTTGTAGCCGTTGCGGTCACCGTTGCCGGCCTGGCTGCCGTCGCTGAGCGTGCCGTTGTTGTACGACAGGGAGTCCTCGATGGTCACCGGGCCGATGGCTCCCGTGTCCGTCTTGGTGTAGAGGTCCCAGCCGTCGTCGATGTTGTTGCGGGACACGCAGTAGCGGAAGACGTTGCCGGAGCCGACGGTGAGCTTCGCGGCGAAGCCGTCGGCGTCCTCGCCGTCGGAGTCGGCGTTGTCGTGCGACAACGCGCTCAGGATGAGGTTGTTGGACGGCCACTGGTCGCGGGGCGTGTCGGAGGCGATCCGCGAGAGCTGCAGCCCCGTGTCCCGGTTGAACCGCGTCTCCGTGCGCTCGAAGATGTTGTTGCTGCCGCCGACGAAGATGCCGTTGTCACCGGCACGCTCGACGACGATGCCGTAGATGTGCCAGTACGACCCGTTCACGGCGAGTCCGCGGTTGGCCGGGTCCTCGCTCTGGGCCGAGAAGTTCAGGATCGGGGTCTCGCCCGGGTAGGCGGACAGTTTCTTGCGGGCGCTCGAGGTGCCGTTGTTGCCCGCCGCGATGGTGACCGTCTGGGAGAAGTTGTAGGTCCCGCCGCGTGCGTAGATCGTCCCGCCGGCGGTGATGCGGGTGATCGCCGAGGTGAGGGTCGTCGGGTCCGACTGCGTCCCGGTCGCGCCGTCCCTGCCGTTCGGCGCCACGTAGAGCGTGCTGCCCGTCGGCGGGGTCGTGCCGCCCGCGTCGACGTCGATGTAGTCGAGGTTGGCCAGGCCGTTCGAGGTGGTCGGGTTGAACTGGATGGTGTTGCTGCCGGCCCGCACCGACACGGTGAGCGTCTTGGTGACCCAGGTGTCCCACGTGCCGGTGCCCTCGTACGAGACGTTCTGGACCGTCGACCCGTTGACGATCAGGTCGGCGGGGCGGGCGGTCGTGGTCCCGTTCGCGAACCGCACGCTCAGCGTCGCCGTCCCGGCCGCGCCGGCGTTGACGGTGAACTGGGCGGAGGCGCCGGTGGCGTTGTTGCCGTTGCAGAATCCGCTGCCGGAGTAGCCGGACCAGTTGCTGTCGATGGTGCCGGTGCAGACCGCGGGCGAGGTCTCCGCCTCGTACCGCGTCGGCGCGGCCTGTGCGGCGGTCGGTGACAGTGCGACGAACGCGCCGGCTAACAGGCCGGCGCACGTGAGGATGGCTTTCAGGCGCATCATCGTTCTCCAAGGTGTCGGGTACGGAGGCGCGGGCGAAACGTCGCCACAGTAGGAAAGCGCTTTCCTCGGCGTCAATGCGCCACTGCAAACGCGTCAACCCCGAAACCATCGCCGCTGGCCAGGGATTTACCGCCGGCTCAACCGCCGGTGAAACTTTCATTCAGCCCGAGAAGCGAGGCCCTGCGGCAGGAACAGGCACTACCATGCTGCCATGCAGCACCTTTGTGCCTGACCAGCGGATGCGCCGACGACGTCATCCCTTTCCGGTCCTTCTCCGGAAGGACGCACCGCTGGAGTCACCGAGTGTTCCCTGCATGGCGCCGATCTTCCGGCGACCTCTTCACACTGCTGCGCGGCAACGCCGATTTCCGACGCCTCATCGGCGCCTGCGCGCTGAGCCTGACCGGCGACTGGTTCGCCTTCGTCGCATTGAGCGGTTTCGTCTACCACAGCACCGGCTCGCCGGGGTGGACGGCGCTGCTGTTCGCGATCAACTCCCTTCCCGGGGTGCTGCTGTTCCCGTTGATCGGCCCGCTCACCGACCGGTTCGACCGGCGACGTCTTCGGATCCTCTGCGACCTGGGCTCGGTGGTCCCGGTGGGCGGGCTGCTGGTCGCCTTCCACACCGGCTCGGTACCGCTGGCCCTGGGATGCCTGGCCGTCCTGTCGGTGCTCGCCGCGATGGCCGGTCCCATCCCCGAGGCCGCGCTGCCCAACCTCGTCACCGGCCGAGAGCTCTCACTGGCCCAGACCGTGCTCGGCAGCCTGTACTCGGCCGGCCTGCTCGTCGGAGCCGGACTGGGAGGCCTGGTCACCGCCGCCTGGGGCACCTCGGCCACGCTCCTCCTCGACGGCGCCTCGTTCATCGTCTCCGCGCTGCTCGTCGCGCGGATCGAGCGGCCCTTCTCCAGCGCCGTGTCGACGCGCCGGATCCGGATACGCGCTGACACCGCCGAACTCTGGCAATTCCTGCGAACCACCCCCGTGGCCGCGGCCCTGCTGTGGCTGACCGCGGGGCTGCGTCTCTGCTACGGAATGGTCGGACTCCTGCCCGTCTACGCCCTCGATCGCTTCCACGTCGGCGACGCGGGAGTCGGCGCCCTGTACCTGGCGCAGGGCCTCGGCGCCGTGCTCGGCCCCTTCGCGGGCAGGCGGCTCGCCGGCGGCTCGACACGTCGGCGGCTGTACGTGGCGGCGGCGGCCCTGGCCCTCTTCGGCTTCGGATACCTGGTCCTCGCCCACGTCTCCGGACTCGGCCCGGGAATGGCCGCGGCGTTCGTCGGCCACCTCGGGGTGGGCACGTGCGCGATCCTCGCCCTCAACGGCCTGCAACTGGCGACGCCTGACCATGTCCGGGGACGCGTGATGGTGCTGGTCTTCAGCCTCTCGGCGGCGTTCCAAGGCGTGTCGACACTCGCGGTCGCGCCCATGACCGCGGCCATCGGCATGGCCGACACCACCCGTCTCCTCGGGCTCCTGGCCGTCGCGTACGCGATCGTCTGGGCGGCACGCGTCCGGCGCTGACGCCGGTCCTGCTCAGGCCTGGGAGCCGGGTGGCAGGGCGAAGGGATCTTCGGGGAGGAAGCAGCCGTAGTCCTGCAGCGGCATCGGATCCTCGAGCACGATCCGCTGGAGCTCGCCTGCCGGCGACAGGCCGTCCGGACGGTCCGGCACGCGCCGGCCCGGCCGCAGCCCGCCGCGGCCGAGCGACGTCTCCGGCGCGTCCGCCGCGAGCTGCCCGAACCGGTCCAGCAGAACGTGTACGGCGTCATAGACGTCGCGGACGTTCTCGGCGGCGTCATCCTCGCCCGCCTCGGGGCAGAGGTCACGGTACGCGGCGCGGGCCGCGGCCAGGAAACGCTCCGGATCCACGATCACCACGTCCCGGCGCGTCCGTACGCTGATCGTCATGCCGGCCGCCGGAAGCGTCTGCTCATCCACCGTCCGACGGTATCCCGCCGCCCGGCCCCGGAGACTGGAAAAGGCCGGCGAGGTGTCCTGGACCTTCGGGTGCGGCCGGAATATCGCCGTCCGCGCCCGGGCTGATCCGGTCATGACCGAGATTCTGGTGACCGGGGCGACCGGGAACGTGGGCCGGCAGGTGGTGGCCGGGCTGGTGTCCGCCGGTGGTTCCGTGCGGGCGTTGGTGAGGGATGCGCGGGCGGCGCGGCTTCCAGGGGGAGTGGCGGCCGTGGAGGGGGACCTGGGTGTGCCCGGCACGCTGGAGCGGGCGCTGGCGGGTGTGGAGACGGTGTTCCTGGTCTGGCCCTTCCTCACCGCCGACGGCGCCTCCGCCATTCTGGAGGTGATCAAGAGCCGGGCCCGCCGGGTCGTCTACCTCTCGTCGTCGGGGGTGGACGACGAGGTGCAGCGGCAGGGTGACCCGATCAACCAGCTGCACGCCGACATGGAGGGCCTGATCGAGAGGTCCGGGCTGCGGTGGACCATCCTGCGGTCGAACACCATCGCCTCCAACACCCGGGGGTGGGCGGCGCAGATCCGTGCCACCGGTGCCGTACGCGGGCCGGAGATCGCCGCCACCGCGGTGATCGACCCGCGCGATGTCGCGGAGGTGGCGGTACGGGTGCTGGCCGGCGACGGGCACGACGGCGCGACGTACGTGCTGACCGGGCCGCAGGTGGTGGGCCGGGCCGAGCAGGTGCGCGCGATCGGGGAGGCCATCGGGCGCCCGCTGCGGTTCGAGAAGGTGGCCGTACAGGCCGCGCGTGAGCAGATGCTCGCGGACGGGAGGCCGCCGGCCCTGGTGGAGGCCCTGCTGGCCAGCGCGGAGGCGCGGCCGAAGTCGGAGCTGATCACCTCGACGGTGGAGGAGATCACAGGGGCGCCGGCGCGTACGTTCGGGCGATGGGCCGCCGACCACGCGGACGAATTCCGCTGACCGCAGGCCGCTTCAGCGGCACCCGCTGTACGCCGCGCGTGTCGGCGTACAGCATCGTGAACTCCCAGGAACGCGTCCACGGGGGACGGCTCGGCATCGGTGTGCGCCGGCAGAGGAAATGGTGTCCTCCTGCCGGGCGCATTCGGTTCACGCGATGCCGAGGCCGTCCGTCTTCGGTTGAGCCGGGCCGGTGCGGGGTGCTCGCCGTTCCATGTCGAAGTCCCTTCGCCCCGTCCCTCTGACGATGAGGCCAGAGGCGCGTCAGTTGCCGAGGATCTGGTTGACCAGCGACGAGACCCCGGTGGTGTCCAGGAGCGTCACGGGCTGCTCCACCGTGAGATCGCCCGGCGACTCGAACGTCCAGGTCCCGGTGGCCGGGGACCAGGTCGGGAACCAGCTGGTCGGGGACCAGGTGGTCGGGGACCAGGTGCTCGTCGTGGCGCAGGGCACCGCGCCCAGCCAGAGCGAGTCGACGACCTGCGTGAGTCCCAGGGCGGCCAGCAGCGACGAGGACGACGTGCTCGTCGTCGTCGTGCACGGCGCCGCGGGTGCGGGGCCGAGCAGCCCGTCGACCAGGCCGACGACGCCGCCGGCCTTGTACGTGGGGATGCTCTGGCTGCACGTCGTCGTCCGGTTGACCCAGGTCAGGCCGTCGACGGGGCTCGGGCGCCCGGACCACGGCGGCCCCAGCGGCGACTCGTTGAAGACCGATTCGGCCAGGGCCTGGAAGTCCTCGGTCCAGGACGACTGCCCGTTGTAGCTGACGACGTTGTTGTTGCCGCACAGGGCCGTGTCCACGGCCCCCTCTTCTGCGGCGGCCGGCCCGGCGGCCAGCAGCAGGCCGGAAGTCGCGGCGAATGCGGCAATGGCGTGCTTGTACATGGTGCTCCCTGCGGATGGTAATCCGGTTATCCGCAGAGATCATTACCCTTAGTGGTGGTTGAATTACTTCATAGTTGTATCTAGCCCTCTTTACCGGGAGGTCCTATTCTCACGACTCGTGAAACTTCTCATGTTCGCGGCGCTTACGGGCGCCCTCATGATGCCCTTAGCGGGTACCGCTACCGCCCAGGCAGCTGCATACCCCGTCAAATCCTCCCAACTAACCGCCAATCCGCTCTATAAGGCAGGCGCACTGCCGACGACCACCTGTGCGGAGCCGTCGCTCGAGCCGAACAATCGCCAGCAGGCCCGCGCCTACCTCGACGCGGTCATCGCCTGCCTGGAAACCACCTGGGAACAGCACCTCACGAACGCCGGCCTGACCTACAGGCCGGTCAAGGTGCGGCACATGGACCGGATTCCGAAGAAGTGGTGTGGCTATGACATCGAGAAACTGAATTCCCAGACCTGGTACTGCGACCGCACCGAGACACTGGTCTTCCAGCTCGGCAAGGACTGGCTCGACGAAGCCGACGACCTCTGGCTGTTCGAGACGGCGGCCTCCATGTACGGCTACCATGTGCAGAAATTGGTCGGTATCGCCAAGGCCTACGACAAATTGCCCTATGACAAAAAGACGGAGCTGTATGAGCAGCAGCGCCGCATGAGTCTCCAGAACGAATGCTTCGCCGCCGCCTTCATCAAGAGCGTCTGGCCGATCGAGGGCAGGAACCTGAGCGACTGGAACGAGCTCGTCAATTTCCGGTGGAGCGAGGACCCCGCCGAGGTGCGTGAATTCGGCAGCCGGGCCGCGGTGCGCCACTGGCTCAAGCGCGGCTTCACCTCCGGCGACCCCGGCTCGTGCAACACCTGGTCGGCCCCCTCGTCCAAGGTCGCCTGACGGTACGGCCGCGGTGGTCCACCGGGTCCACCGCGGCCGTCTCGATACGATCGTTCCATGTATCCCCCCATCGAGCCGTACGACCACGGCCTGCTCGACACCGGTGACGGCAACCTCGTCTACTGGGAGGTCTGCGGCAACCCGGAGGGGAAGCCCGCGCTCGTCGTCCACGGCGGCCCCGGATCGGGGTGCAAGACGGGGGTGCGCCGGCTCTTCGACCCGGAGCGTTACCGGATCGTCCTGTTCGACCAGCGAAACTGCGGCCGCAGCCGCCCGCACGCCAGTGACCCGTCCGTCGACCTGAGCACCAACACGACCCACCACCTCGTCGCCGACATGGAGCGGCTGCGCGAGCACCTCGGCATCGACCGCTGGCTGCTCTACGGCGGCTCGTGGGGCTCGACGCTGATGCTGGCCTACGCCGAGGCCCATCCGGCGCGGGTGTCGGAGATGGTCATCGTGGCCGTCACGACCACGCGCCGCTCCGAGATCGACTGGCTCTACCGCGGCGTCGGGCGGTTCTTCCCGGAGGAGTGGGAGCGCTTCAGGCAGGGCGTCCCCGAGGCCGACCGCGACGGTGACACCTTCGCGCTGCTGGCGGCGTACTCGCGGCTCCTGGCCGACCCCGATCCCGAGGTCCGCGCGAAGGCGGCCAGTGACTGGGTCACCTGGGAGGACGCGGTGATCTCCATGGAGCCCAACGGCAAGCCCAACGCCTACAGCGACCGCCCGGCCGAGGCGGTGATGGCGCTCGTCCGGATCTGCTCCCACTACTTCTCCAACGCCGCCTGGCTGGAGGAGGGCGTGCTGCTACGGGAGGCGGGGCGGCTGGCCGGGATCCCCGGCGTGCTGATCCACGGCCGTCTCGATCTGGGCGGCCCGCTGGAGACGGCCTGGGAGCTGGCGAAGGCCTGGCCGGACGCCAAGCTGGTCGTCGTGGACGACTCCGGGCACACCGGCAGCGGCACGCTCTCCAAGGAGTTGTCCGCCGCCCTCGACGGCTTCGCCGGGCGGTGAGGGGGCGGGACCCGCGGCTCGCGATCGTCTGGGGCGTTAGGACGGCGCCAGTGGTGACCATCGCCTCGCCGTCGGTCGATTCCGTACGGGTGAGCCGCGGGTCCGCAGGGGACAGCGCGCTGACAACCGCGTGCCCACTCGCTGACCTGCAGCAACAGTAGCTTCGCCGACTGTCCGGACACCACCGAATTAAACGCCCGTGCGCGGAGGATTCCCCCGCCGGCCACCCTGACACTGTCTCGAAAACGTCTCACATAGTGTCTCAATATTATGCGGACAGGTGGCGGTAGAGGGTGGCGCGGGAGACGCCGAGGGCTCGGGCGATCTCGGCGGCGGTGTGCCGGCCCGAGGCGTGCATGCGCCTGGCCCGCTCGATGGCCTCCGGCGTCATCGCCCCCGGCCTGCCGCGCCGGCGCGCCTCCTGCGCCGGAGGCTCGGGACGGTCCTCCAGCAGGCGTTCCACCCCGGACAGCACGGCCGGGCGGAGCATCTCCGCCGGCAGGTCGGCGAACATCACGACGGGGTCGCTGAGCATGCCGAACGCCTGCGCCGCCCGGATGCGGTCCACGTGGTCGGCGAGCGGCCCGGCGATGAGGTGCTGGGCCAGGTAGGCGGCGTCTCGAAAACGGTCGAAGACCGATCCCTCCGCGGCCAGCGCGAGGTCGCGCATCTGCAGCCTCAGCAGGTCGCGGTGCGTCAGCCAGACGTCGAGCAGGCCCTCGATCACCGCCCACCGCTTCTGGCGCTCGTCGCTCCCCGGCGCGCGGTTGGCCGCGTCGATCGCCGCCTCCATGTCGGCCAGCAGCGGCTCGGCCAGGGCCGCGATGATCTCCTTCTTGCTGGGGAAGTGGTAGAGGACCGCCGTCTTGGTCAGCTCGAGCCGCTCCGCGATCTCGCGGATCGAGGTGGCGTGATAGCCCTGCGCGGCGAACAGGTCCTGCGCCACCTGGAGGATCCGCGAGCGAGTGTCGTCCGTCACGCCGCCGATTCTAGACCTTGTCTGACCGTTGGTCGGGAGCCTATAGTCCTGAACTGACCAACGGTCAGGAGAGGCGGAGGCATGACTGAGGTTCTGGTGGTCGGGGCGAGCATCGCCGGGCAGACGCTGGCGTACTGGCTGGCCCGGCACGGGATGCGGGCCACGCTGGTCGAGCGGGCGCCGCGGCTGCGCACGGGTGGCAACGGGGTGGACCTGCGGGACGAGGCGACCGAGGTGGCCGAGCGGATGGGGATCATGCCGCGGGTCAGGGCCGTGGCGGCGGACGTGCGGGGCATGAAGTTCGTGGACGCGGCGGACCGGGCCGTGGCACGCGTGAACATGAGCAGGAACGGCGAGATCGAGATCATGCGGGGTGACCTGGTGGCGCTGCTGCACGAGGTGACCGGGCCGGAGGTGGAGTACGTCTTCGGCGACTCCGTCCGGTCGATGGAGGAGGACGGCGGCGGCGTGACGGTGTCGTTCGAGTCGGGCGCGACGCGGCGGTTCGACCTGGTCGTCGGGGCCGACGGGCTGCACTCTTCGGTGCGGCGGCTGGCCTTCGGGCCCGAGGAGGGGGCCCTGCGGCACATGGGGCACTACTTCGCGTTCGCGAACGCGGACTCCGCGCTGGGGGAGGACCGGTGGGTGACGATGTACAACCTTCCGGGCAAGATGGCGGGGCTCTACCGGTCGGGCAACCACGCCCAGGCGAAGGCGTACTTCATCTTCAGGTCGGAGCCGCTGGCCTATGACCATCGCGACGTCGGGCAGCACAGGACGCTGCTGACGGAGGCGTTCGGCGGCGAGACGTCCTGGCGGGTGCGCGAACTGCTCGACGGGGCCCTCGCCGACCCCGACTTCTACTTCGACGCGCTCAGTCAGGTGCGCCTGCCCTCGTGGTCGTCGGGGCGGGTGGCGCTCGTGGGGGACGCCGCCTACTGCGCCTCCCCGGCGTCGGGAGCCGGGGCGGAGCTGGCCGTCGTGGGGGCGTACCGGCTGGCCGAGGAGCTCGCGGGCACCTCGGACCACCGGGTCGCCTTCCGGCGGTACGAGGAGGGGCACCGCGAGCTGGTCAAGCGCAAGCAGCAGATCGGGCCGAACGTCCGCATGATGGTGCCGAAGACCCACCTGGGCATGTGGGCGCGCAACGGGCTGGCCCTGGGGATGGGCCTCGTCGCCCGGAGCTCGTAGGAGGGGTCATACGGGAGGCGCCAGGACGAAGTAGCGGTCGAGCCGGCTCTTGTCGCCGCGCACGTCGAGGCCGTCGGCCGGGATGCGGTTCCAGAGGAACAGCATGAGGTCCGACGCGCTCCCGGCCAGCTCGACGTCGAAATCGCCGCCGTCCGCCCCGGAGGACAGCCGTACGTCCGGGCCGTCGAAGTGGACCGCCCAGTCGCCCTCGCCGTCCGTGCGACGGAAGCGAAAGCGCTCGCCCGCTCCGGCGGGCGCCTGCGTCCACTCCCGCCGGGCGGGCACCATGACCTCGAACGTCTGCGTGACCGCGTCGGCCGCCACGTCCTCGTGGATCGGGCGCGGGACGCCGAGGGCGTTCTCGGCGTCCCAGCGGTGCACGGCGGCCTCGATGGTCTGCACCCGCACCCAGAACCCGACGGTCTGCTCCTTCGACCACGTCCACGCCGGATCGCCGGCGTCGCGCTCGTCGAACAGCGCCGCCAGCCGGGCCGCCCCTTCCTCGAACCAGTCGAGCACCCCGTCCGGGATCGGCCCGAGGTTGGGTGCGTGCTGCGGATCGGGCCACCCCGTGAGGTCCTGCGGCAGCCCGGCGAAGGACAGGTCGGAGCCGTCCGGCGGCCCGTCGCGCCGGTCGTCGATGATGCTGAACACGCCCCGGTGCACGGAGCCCAGGTGGATCAGCAGATCGGCGACCGACCAGCCGGGACAGGACGGCACCGGCGGCGCGGCGCCGGTCTCCGCCGCCTGCCGGGCGGCGTCCTGGAATGCTCGGACCTCTCGGTGAAAGCGCGAAGCGGGTTCCATTCCCCTCACTGTGCCCCAGCCGGCTGGTCCCGCTCCACCGACTTCGCCGATGCCGGCCGCCCGACGGCGTGGGCGACGGCGGCGGTGACCAGGGCGGCGGCCACCAGCAGGGCGCTCACCCACAGCGGCGAGCGCAGCCCGAGCCCGGCCCCGATGGTCAGGCCGCCGAGCCACGGGCCGAGCGTCGCGCCCACGTTGAGCGCCGCCGTGGCGAACCCGCCGGCCAGGGTGGGGGCGCCGGTGGCCGCGTACAGCACCTGCGAGATCAGCGTGGAGCCCACGGCGAACGAGAGCGTCCCCTGGACGAAGACGAGCACGACCGCGGGCACCGGCGCGCCGGCTGTCAGCGCGAAGAGGGCCCACCCGGCGGCCAGCGCCGGCCCGCAGATCGCCAGGAGCCGGATCGGCCGCCGGTCGGCCACCCGCCCGCTGACGGTCACTCCCACGAACGAGCCCAGCCCGAACAGGGCCAGCATCAGGGGCATCCAGGAGGACCCGATCCCGGTGTCCCCGGTGAGCAGGGGTGCGAGGTAGGTGAACGTGCAGAAGGTGCCGCCGTTCACCAGACCGCCCAGCACGAGGAAGACCAGCAGCCGCGGCCGGCGCAGCGCCCGCAGCTCCCCGCGGGCCCGCGGACCGGCCGGGCCGGGGGCGCCGGACGGCACGGACTTGAGCACCGCGACGATGGCCGGGACCAGCGCGACGGCCACCGCCCAGAACGCCGAGCGCCACCCCCACACCTCGCCCAGCAGCGCGCCGCCCGGCACGCCCGCGACGCAGGCGATCGTGACGCCGCCGAGGAGCACGGAGGTGGCGCGCCCCTTGGCGTCGGGAGGCGCGAGCGCGACGGCGGTCGCCATGGCCACCGCCAGGAACCCGGCGTTGGCCAGCGCCGCGATCACCCGCGTGCCGAGCAGCACGCCGTAGCTGGTGGTGAGCGCGCCCACCACGTGCACGACCAGGAACGTGACCAGGAAGGCCAGCAGCGCGAACCGCCGGGACCAGCGCAGGCTGAGCACCGCCATGAGCGGCGCCCCCACCACCATCCCGACGGCGAAGGCCGAGGTGAGCAGCCCCGCGGCGGGGATGGACACCTGCAGGTCCCGCGCGATGCCCGGGATGAGCCCGGACAGCATGAACTCGGACGTCCCCTGGGCGAAAACCGCCAGTCCGAGCAGGTAGACAGCGAAAGGCATGAGAGAACTCCGCGACCGTATCGAGGATCGACAAGGAAGCGGGCAGGCCGGAGGAAGGTCCTGCCCCGCTGGGGAAGTCGGCCGCATCACGAAGAACCGCACGGCTCGCGGAGAGCCCGGCGTCAGCGCGAGACAGCCACCGGATGACCGGTGGCTAGCGTTTTGACGCCTCGGGGCTGGACATGAGGGCGAACGTAGCAAGGCCGCGGAGACCTACGCAAATGATTTGCTATCTTGGACTAGTCGTTCCAAGATAGGCCGCGGAGGTGCCGATGCCGGACGTGAAGCATTTCGATCCCGACGCGGTGCTGGAGCAGGTGGAGCGCCTGTTCTGGCAGCGCGGCGCCGCCACGGGCATCGCGGAAGTGGTCGCGGCGACCGGCCTCAGCCGCTCCAGCCTGTACGCGACCTACGGCGGCAAGCAGGACCTGTACGTGCGGGCGCTGCGCCGCTACGTCGAGGAACGCTCGCAGCCGATGTTCCAGACCCTGGCCGACGACGGGCGCGGCCTGCCCGCCGTCGAGGCGTTCTTCGACCGCCTGATCCGGATCAGGTGCGTGGGCGAGCACGCGCGCTGGGGCTGCATGGCGACCAACGCCAACGCCGAAGGTGCGGACCCGGCCGTGCGCCAGGTGCTGGACCAGCACCACGACCGGCTCCGCACGGCGATGCGCGCGGCCCTGGAGGCGGCCAGGGCCCAGGGGCAGCTCGCCGACGGCCTCGACCTCGACGCGACCGCGGAGTCCCTGACCCTGCTGGCCTACGGGGTCAACCTCCGCTCGCGCGCCGGCGCGGACCCGGCAGCCCTGCGCAGGGGCGCGTCCGCCGCACTCGACTCTCTCAGAAGGGACCGGTCATGAAGCCGCAGGTAGTGATCTTCGACGTGAACGAGACGCTGACCGACATGGAGCCGATGCGGGGCAGGTTCGAGGAGGTGGGGCTGTCCGGCGAGCAGATGGGGACGTGGTTCGCGAGCGTGCTGCGCGACGGGTTCGCGCTCACGGCTGCGGGCGGTTTCGCCGAGTTCGGCCGGATCGCCGACGACGTGCTCAGGGAGATGGGCGCCGGGGACGAGGCGGTGCGCCACGTGCTGAGGGGGTTCGCCGAGCTGCGGGTGTATCCCGACGTCCCCGAGGGCATGCGGCTCCTGCGCGAGGGCGGCATCCGCCTGTTCACCATGACGAACGGGGCGGCGGCCATGACCGAGGGGATCCTGCGCCGCGAAGGGCTGTCGGACCTGGTGGAGGCCACGCTGGACGTGAGCGGCCCCCGCGCGTGGAAGCCCGCCCGCGCGGCCTACGAGTACGCGGCCGGCCAGGCCGGAGTGCGGCCCGACCAGGCGGTCCTGGTCGCGGTGCACCCGTGGGACATCGACGGGGCCCAGCGGGCCGGGCTGTCGGGGGCCTGGCTGGAGCGGCGCGGCACGCCGTACCCGAGCGTGATGAGCGCCCCGCGCCTGTCTGCCCCCGACCTGGTCTCGCTGGCGAGGCTTGTCACTGTTTAGGGAAGAAGTCCGCGCCCTGGACGTACTCCATCGCCTTCGTGAAGACGGGGTCGGTCATGCGGCGCTCCATCTCCTCGGGAGAGAGCTCCTCGACGCGCGCCTGGATCCACCACAGGTTGCCGAACGGGTCGCGCACCCGCCCGACCCGGTCGCCCCAGAACAGGTGGGTGATCTCCGTCACCGACGTCCCGCCCGCCTCGATGGCCCGGCGGTAGATGGCGTCGGCGTCGGGGACGTACAGGCGCAGGAAGGCAGGCGTGGGCGGCCAGCCGGGAGCCGAGTCGAACATCATCACCACGGCGTCCCCGATCCGCACCTCCGCGTGCCCGATGCGGCCCTCGTCGTCGGTCACCCGGGACAGCTCGACGGCGTCGAAGGCGGCCGTGAGGTAGTCGATGAGGCCCGCGGTGTCGGGCCCGATGATCCACGGCGTGACGGTGGTGTATCCCTCAGGAATGTTCATGCCCGCAGGCTATTCGGCAAGTAGGCCAGATCATGTCCTACTTGCGTTCGCGAGCAGGAAATCCAGCACCAGAGGGCTCGCGACCTCCCTGAACTCCTCGAAGTACGCGTGCCGCGCCCCGTCGATCATCCGCAGCTCCGCCCCGGGGATGCGGCCGGCCAGCAGCGGGGCGTTGGCCGCCGGGTTGAACACGTCGTCGGTGCCGTGCACCACCAGCGTGGGCGCGGCGATGGAGGGCAGCGCGGCCCAGCTGTCGTGCCCGGCGCTGGCGGCCAGGTGGCGGCGGCGCGCGTACGCGGGCATGGCCGGGTCGCCGACCGTGTGGTGGGGGCCCGGGTGGGTGGCCAGCCAGGCGGGCGTGTACATGAGCTCCAGCAGCGCCCGCTCGGCGGCCGCCCGGTCCGGCTGGGCCAGCGACCTGCGCACGTCGTTGTCCCGTTCGAGGCCGTGGACGCCGCCCGGCGAGCTGCAGCCGAGCACCAGCGACCCGACCCGCTCGGGATGGTCGGCCGCCAGCCACTGGGCCACCCGCCCGCCCATCGACGTCCCGTAGACGTGCGCCTTCTCCACGCCGAGCTCGTCGAGGACGGCCAGCACGTCGGCGGCGAACCCGCGGGTGGTGTACGGCTCGTCGGGTTTGTCGCTGCCGCCCGTGCCGCGGTAGTCGAAGGTGACGGTGCGGAACTCCCGCTCGAAGTCCGGGCGTACGGGGTCCCACCAGCGGTGCTCGTTGGCCTGCCCCTGCAGGAGGACGAGGGGTTGCCCGCCGCCGCGGACCTGGTAGGACAGCTTGACGCCGTCCACGGCTGTCGCAAATGGCATGTCTGGCATCGTAGGGGGCCGGTGAGCGGGTGCGGGTCTAGCCTGTTTTCGCCTCGACGTACCATTCGCGGCCGAGCAGCAGGCCGAAGACGGGCGCCGGGAGCCGCATGAGCACTCTCGCGACGGCGGACAACCTGCCACCACCGCTGATCTGGGAGTGGTGGGCGGCCAGCGCCCGCTGCTTCTGCCCGGCGTAGCGGCGCACGTCGATCCTGTGGGTGATGGCCTTGCCGGGGCTGTACGCCTTCGCCAGCTCGCGTTCGTCGTAGCGGAGCGGGATCCGGAGCAGGTGGATCAGGCGTACCAGCCGGACGGCGGCGTCGCGCGGGACCGTGGCCTCCAGCACGCGGGGCACCCCGGCCAGCTCGGCGGCCCGCTTGCCGACCTCGTGCACCTTGACGTGGTCGCGGTGGCCGTACCCGCCGTTGGGGTCGTAGCTGAGCAGGAGGTCCACCTTCTCCTCGCGCAGGATCGCGGCGAGCCTGGCCGCGGCCTCCTCCGTGCTCGCGCGCACGAACCGCATCCGGTCCGGCGGGTCGGGATACAGGTCCTTGCCGTGCCCGCTGTCGGCGTAGCCCAGGTGCTCGACGCGCGCCACGCCCAGCTCGGCGGTGGCGGCGCGCAGCTCGTTCATCCTGGTCGTGCCGCCCTCCGCGACGGACTTCATGACACCGTCGGTCGCGACCACGACGATCACGCGGTGGCCCTCGGCGGCGGCGCGGGCGAGCGTGCCGCCGGTCAGGAGCACCTCGTCGTCCGGATGCGCGTGAAAAGCCAGGAGTGTCGCCATAGGCGGTCACCCTATATTCCATTGACGGAGTGAGTACTCACTCCGTACCGTGATGGCCATGACGAACCCGACAGGCCGGCGACGCGCGCCGGCGATGAGCCCGGAACAGCGCCGCGAGATGATCGTCCGGGCGGCGCTTCCCCTGGTGGTGGAGTACGGCACCTCCGTGACCACCGCCCAGGTCGCCCGCGCCGCGGGCATCGGCGAAGGCACGATCTTCCGGGCCTTCGGCGACAAGGAGACCCTGCTCGCCGCCTGCATGGCGGAGGCGGCGCGGCCGGACGACACGCTCGCGCACGTGGCGGCGATCGCGCTGGACGTGCCGCTGGAGGAGCGGCTGATCGAGGCCGCGGAGACGCTGCGCGGCTACCTGGCCCGGATGGGCGCCGTGGCCGGTGCCCTGGCCGCCTCGGGCGGCCTCCGCCGCGACCCCCGCCTCCTGGGCGCACCCTCCGAAGCCTCCGGGCAGGGGAGCGGCGCGCCCTCCGACGCCCCTGGAGACGCGCCCTCCGGCGCCTCGGAAGAGGGGGGTGGCGCCTCCGAAAGGCCGCAGGAGGGCCCAGGGCGGGCCCTCTCGGGGCGGGAGGCGTCGATGGCGGCCACCCGCGAGGTGCTGTCCGGGCTGTTCGAGCCCGAGCGCGACGACCTCAGGCTGCCCCCGGAGCGGCTGGCCGAGGCGTTCCAGTTCCTGATCCTGGCGTCCGGGCGGGGCGGGTCGTCCCCGCTCACGTCCGAGGAACTGGTCGACCTGTTCCTGCACGGCGCGCTGAAGGGCGGTGAGGCCGGGTGACGGACCTCTACGAGGACCTCCCGGCCGGCAGCCGCACGGCGGTGACGTACGCCCTGCTCGGTTGCGCCTTCCTGAGCATGCTGGACGGCACCGTGGTCGGCACCGCCCTGCCGCGCATCGTCGAGCAATTAGGCGGGTCGGGCTCGTGGTACGTGTGGCTGGTCACCGCGTACCTGCTCACCTCCTCGGTGACCGTGCCCGTCTACGGCCGCCTGTCCGACCTGTACGGCCGCCGCCGGCTCCTGCTCGCCGGCCTGGCCGTCTTCCTGGCGGGATCCCTGGCCTGCGGCGTGGCGGGCTCGATGCCGTTCCTGATCGCCAGCCGGGCGTTTCAGGGCCTGGGCGCGGGCGCGCTGCTCACCCTGGGCATGGCCATGATCCGCGACCTGCACCCGCCCTCCCGCGCGGAGGGCATGATCCGCATGCAGACCCTGCTGGCCGCCATGATGATCGTCGGCATGGTGGGCGGCCCGCTGCTCGGCGGCCTGCTGGCCGACCACGCGAGCTGGCGCTGGGCGTTCCTGATCAACCTGCCCCTCGGCGCGGCCGGAGCCGCCATGATCGCCATGCTGCTGCCCGAGCGCCGGCTCCCCGGCGCCGCGCCCGGCAGGCTCGACGTGGCCGGGATCGTCCTGCTCTCCACCGGCCTGTCGCTGGTCCTGGTGGGGCTCAGCCTCAAGGGCAACACCGCCCTGGGGTGGGCCGACCCCGCCGTGCTCGGCACCCTGCTGGCCGGTCTGGCCCTGCTGACCGCCCTGGTGCGCGTCGAACGCCGGGCCGCCACCCCGGTGCTCCCGCTCCGCCTGCTGCGTCGCCGCACGTACGCCGCCCTGCTCGCCGGCGGGTTCTTCATGCAGTTCGCGGTCCTGCCCGTCGGCGTGCTCCTGCCGCTCTACCTCCAGCACGTACGCGGCTACTCGGCCACGGCCTCCGGGCTGGTCCTGCTCCCGTTCCTGATCGGGATGACCGTGGGCAACCGGATGACGGCGGTGCTGATCCTGCGTTCAGGGCATCCGAAGCCCGCGCTGCTGACGGGCGCGGCGCTGGTCACGATCGGCACGGGCGCGTTCTTCGCCCTCGGGCCGGACACCCCGCCGATCCTGACCGGGGCGTGGCTGCTGCTCGCCGGCCTCGGCACGGGTCCCGCCATGGGCGGGATCACGATCGCCACGCAGAGCAGCGTCCCGCACGCGGACATGGGCACCGCCACGGCCGGATCGGCGCTCACCAAGCAGCTCGGTGGCACCTTGAGCCTGGCCTGCACGCAATCCCTGCTCGCCGGGCCCAGGGTCACGGCCGGTGGGGTGGGGGCGACGGTGGCGTGGATCGGTGGGGTGGCGGGGGTGCTGGCGTTCGCGGCCCTCCTCGCCATGCGCGACACCGCCGTCACGGCCCCGGCCCGCTCGTAGCGACCCGCCGTACTTCGGCTGGGATCCTTCGGAGGGGAACGGGCGCGGCGGGGGAGGGAGGGGCGGCCATCTCCTGGTGGCCGGAAATTCGTGTCGGGGTGGGAATGTTCGGGGGGCAGGTGTGGTTACATAGATCGTGGCCGGTGTGTCCAGTGTCCCCGGGCCTCACCTATTGCCTTCGCGGAATACCGTTCGGCTGGAGCCGCGTTGTGCCTTTCGCCGAGAGGCGACCTGCACACCGGTTCGCATACGTTGAGCGCCCGCCCTCCTCGGAGGGCGGGCGCTCAATACTTTCCGCTCAGTACTTCCCGTAGTACGGGTCCGTGACGCCCCCAGGCGAGCTCAGCGCCTCCATGTCGACCCCGGTCAGCCGGGCCCCCGCCTGGTAGGCGCTGTCCAGGAACTCCAGCACGGACGCGACCGGATCACCCATCGCGCGCACGTCGTCGTACCGGAGGATGGCCAGGTGGCTGCCCCGGGCGGGCAGCCACTCGGCCTCGACGGGCCGCAGCGGCTCGAGTTCCAGGCCCTTGGGCTCCGGCGCGGTGTAGGAGTAGAACGCCGGCCACGGCCGCTCCTTGTCGCCGAACCAGAACCCCGCGCTGATGACCTCCCAGCTGTACGCCTCCCGCGTGACCGGGTCGGCGTCGGGCGAGACCCGGACCACGCGGCCGGTGAAGCGCGTCACGGCGATGTCGAACGTGTGCCAGAAGTGGTGCACCGGCGAGGTCTTGCCGGCGAAGTCGGCGGCGAAGCGGTCGAGCAGCTGCACCACCTGCGACAGGATCCGCCAGTAGCGGTTGATCAGGATGGGGTCGTACCGGGCGTGCAGGGTGTCGTCGGCGAACGGCGTGTCGTCGCCCAGGTCGAACGGCACGGCCCAGATCTCCGGCCGGATCCCCAGCCCCGCGAGCGTCTCGAAGAGCCGGTCGTGGAACGACGCCACCGACCGCCCGATCAGGGTGAACTCCGCGCTGCGCCCGTCGAGCACGTCCACCACCAGCCGGTGGCGCACCAGGTCGAAGTCGATGCTGAACAGCGGTTGCTCGCCCAGCCCGCCCATCGGGCGCGTGGTGAGCCCGCGCCCGGTCGGGTGGAAGGGCACCTGCCACCAGTGGTTGCGCCGGTTGCTCGACGACAACCGGATCTTCCCCACGATCTGCGCGAACCTGTGAAAGGTCTCCTTGGCCTCCGCCCACTCCGCGAGCGGCATTGCTGGGAACAGCTCCATGAGACCTATGGTAACTACCGTATGTAATGGGACAGTTCCCAAGGGTCATGCGCGGAGAAGACTGTGACGCCGTGGTCGTGTACGAGCGACCTCAGGCGTTCCTGGCTGGACAGGCGGCGCTCGGCGTCGACCTGGGCGCTGACCTGCACGAGGTCCATCAGCGGGTGCGGTTGGGGCTCGCGGTCCAGTTCGCCGTGGTAGAAGTACGCGTCCCCGGCGTGCAGCAGCCAGCGCTCGCCGTCGTTGACCGCCACCCCGGCGTGCCCGCGGGTGTGCCCGTCCAGCGGCACGAGCAGGAAGTCCTCGCCAAGCCCCGTCAGCGGCCGCACCCCGTCCACGCCCAGCCACCGGGTGCCCGTGTCCGGATAAGTCACCCATTTGGGTGAGTGAGCCCAGTGGCCCGGGCGGTAGCGGCGGTTCGGGGCCTGGGCGATGGCGTCCTCCAGCTCGACCTCCATGACGTGCACCTGGGCGTGCGGGAAGTCGGGCAGGCCGCCGCTGTGGTCCACGTCCAGGTGGGTCAGCACGATGTGCCGTACGTCGAGCGGGTCGTAGCCGAGCGCGGCGACCTGCCGCACGGCCGTCTCGTCGGGCGAGAGCAGCGGCTCGACGAGCTCCGCCCACTCGCGCTCCAGCATCTCCTCGGGCTTGGCCACGTCGTCGAGGCCCAGCCCGGCCTCGACCAGGACGAGCCCGGAGGCGGGCGTCTCGATCAGCAGCGCGTGGCACACCGCGGGCGCCGCCGGCTGCCCGTCCGGGGATTCGATCTCGCGCATGGAGCCGAGATTCAGGTGGTGAATTCGCATGCGCACTAGACTGCGACTTGAAGCGCGGTTCAAGTCAAGGGGCAAGGTCGTGGAAGACACGTTGATCGACATAGGCGAGGTGGCCAGGCAGAGCGGGCTGGCCGCGTCGGCGCTGCGGTTCTACGAGCGCAAGGGGCTCATCCAGGCGGACGGACGCAACGGCCTGCGCCGCGCGTACCGTCCCGAGACGCTGGAGCGCCTGGCGCTGATCACGTGCGCCCGGGACGCGGGGTTCACGCTGTCGGAGATCGCCGAGTTCCTGCGCGCCAGGCCGTCCGACGCGAGGTTGCGCGAGCGCATGGCGGCCAAGGAGCGCGAGGTGTCCGAGCGGGTCGCGCAGCTCACCCGGCTGCGCGACAGCCTGCGGCACGCGGTGACCTGCGACCACGACCCGCTTGTGGAATGTCCTGAGTTCAAGCAGGCCGTGGGCCGCGTGCCGCTGGGCTGAGCACGTTCGTCAGCTCGGGTTGACGTACTTTCTCGGTCGCAGGGCGTGGGCGCGCAGGGCCGCCAGGGCGGCGAGCTGGCCGGAGCGGTCCATCCGCACCGCCAGCTCGTCGCTGAAGGCCAGCCCCAGCGCGGTGAGCTGTGAGATCAGGTCGGCCACCGGCGCGGCGACGTCCTCCACGGTCGTGGTGGGATGCCAGCCCTCGCCGCCGACCACTTCCGCCACCCGCTCGCGCAACTCGGTGGGTGACATCAGCGTGCCGTCGGCGATCAGCATCAGCGCGGCCTCCCGCGCCGACACCTCGAACTCGTGCTTCCCCCTGGCCAGCAGCAGCCTCGTGACCGCCGACCACATGGCCGACTTGGACTTGAGCAGCCGCCGGCCGTAGTCGGTGATGGCCAGCTTCGTGCCGTCGCGGCTGATCGCGCCGAGCTCCCGCTCGGCCAGCTCGCGCAGCCTGAGCGCCTCGGGCGAGGGTGCCAGCCGCAGCGGCAGGCTCTCCTCCGAGGCGGCCAGGGTGAGGAGACGGTGCAACGGGGGCAGGGGCTGCGGGGTGATGGGCGCGTGCAGGCGCACCTCGAACGGCTGGGCCAGCTCGCGCCTGGCCGGGCCGCGGCCCAGCACCCAGCGGTTGAGGCGTTCGCCGTGCACCCGGTTGAGCCAGCTGTCGCCGCCCAGCTCGGAGCGGGGCTCGGTGAGCCAGCGGCGGGTCAGGGCGGTGCGGTCGACGGTCTCACCGGCGACGATCGCCAGTTCGAGGGCGGCGGAGCAGGCGAGGTGCGCGCCCAGCTCCTCGGGCCCCATGATCATGCTCCACTGCAGTTCGGGGACGTCGGGCGGGAGCACGCCCGTGGCCTCGAGCGCCTGCTGGTAGGCGCTGGTGCCGGCGTCCTCGCCCTCGCGGGCGTAGGTACGGAGGATCTGGAGGGTCGTGGGTGACACGCACAGAGCGGCGTAGCGCTCCATCCCGCCGAGCTGGAGCAGCCGGCCCAGCGAACGTGCCAGTCGTTCGTGGTCGCCGCCCACCTTGAGCGGCAACGTGTACCAGAGGAACTCGCAGACGTCGAGCTGGGTCACCGTTTCCAGCGGCTCTCCACCCGTCAGCCATTCGACGGCGGTCCTGGCCTCCTCGGCCAGCTCCGGCTGAGAGCGCTCCAACTCGGCGAGCAGGGCGGTGACATCCGGTGCACTCATGCCTCGAAGTTTGCCGTATCGACCCCGGGCCTGACGATGGCCGAATCCGGTGCGTATTGGGTCTTGCACAGCGATAACCCTAAGAAACCACTATGGGGCGGATGGTAAGCAGATCATATCCACCGTTTCTCGAACAACATGCGGGCCTTCCACTCGGTGTACGGGATGAGTTCGGCGGACAGGATCGGGTGCAGCCACCAGAAGTTGATGAGCGCGAGCAGCGTGAACGCGCCGACCACGGCGGCCCCGACGGTGCGCCGTACCGGCATCGCCCCCGTGACCGTCGGTTTCGACGACCCGATCAGCAGCCCGGCGCACAGCGTGATGGCCAGCACCATGAACGGCACCATCGGGATGGCATAGAACAGGAACATCGTACGGTTGTCGGCGACGGCGAAGTAGATCCACGGCACCAGGCCCATGGCGTACGACAGCAGCACGGCCCCCGCCCGCCAGTCGCGCGAGGAGACGTACCACGCGATCAGGGCCACCAGCGCGGCCACCGCCCCGAACCAGATCACCGGCGTGCCCACGCCCAGCACGGCCTCGGAGCAGTCCTTGACGCCGCACGTGTTCTGCTTGCCCTCGTAGTAGAAGGCGACCGGACGCAGCAGCAGCGGCCACTGCCAGGGCTCCGACATGTACGGGTGCGAGGTCTCCAGCCCGCTGTGGAACGTGTAGACCTGCCACTGGTACTTGATCCACGACCGCATCGAGTCGACCACGAAGAAGATCGGGTTGCCCGCGGAGGTGGCCTGATTCCAGTCGCGCCCGTAGCCGGTCGCGTTGGCGAACCAGCCGATCCAGGTGGCCATGTAGGTGACGAACGGCACCACGGCGAACGCCAGGAACGCCTGCGGCACGTCCTTGTTGAACGCCCCGACGTACGGATGCCGCAGCCCGACGGCCCGGCGGGCGCCGAAGTCCCACATCACGGACATGATCGCGAACGCCACGGCGAACGCCAGCCCCGACCACTTGACCGACATCGCGAAGGCCAGGCAGACCCCGGCGGCGATCCGCCACCACCTGATCCCCAGCGAGGGGCCGTGCGGCGAGAGCGGCGAGTTCTCGTACCAGGTCGCGAGCCGTTCGCGGGCCTGGTCGCGATCGACCACCAGGCAGGCGAACGCGGCCAGCACCCAGAACATCAGGAAGATGTCCAGCAGCGCCGTGCGCGAGAGGACGTAGTGCAGGCCGTCGAGGGCCAGCAGCAGGCCGGCGAAGCAGCCCAGCAGCGTCGACCGCGTCATCCTGCGGGCCACCCTGGCCAGGATGAGGATCGACAGCGACCCGATCAGCGCGGCGGCGAAGCGCCAGCCGAACGGGTTGAGCCCGAACAGCCACTCGCCCGCGCCGATCATCCACTTGCCCAGCGGCGGGTGGACGACGTAGGAGGCGCACTTGTCGAGGGTCTCGGACGTGCACGACTGCCAGATGTCGGTGTTGCCGGCGATGATCGCCTTGTCGGCGTCCTTGATGGTGGTCCGCTCGACACCCCAGGTGATCAGCGAGAACGCGTCCTTCATGTAGTACGTCTCGTCGAACACCACGGCCTTGGGATGGCCCAGGTTGATGAAGCGCAGGACGGCGCCGAAAAGGGTGACCAGCAGCGGGCCGATCCAGCCCCACAGGATGCTGCCGTGCATGGGAGGCACGAGCCGTTCGCGTACGGACATCGTCTTGGGAAGGCTGTCGCCGACCTCCGAGCTCTCGTTGGCCTGGTATGGGGAATCGGTCACCGCCATTCGGACATCGTACGGGCCCCAAGCCGATCGCAAACGCAGAAACACGGTTATTTGGGATGCCCTGCCACAATGGTCAGGTGACTGGAGACGGCAGGTTGGTGCTGGCAGGAGCCCCCATCGGCCAGGCGGGTGATGTCTCGCCGCGGCTGCGCGAGGTGCTCGGGAGCGCCGACGTGGTGGCCGCCGAGGACACCAGGCGGCTGCGCAGGCTCGCGACCGAGCTGGGCGTGGAGATCGCGGGCCGGGTGGTGTCCTACTACGACCAGAACGAGGTGGCGCGGGCCAAGGAGCTCCTGGAGACCCTGAAAGAGGGCCGCACGGTCGTGGTCATCACGGACGCGGGCATGCCGGGCGTCTCCGACCCCGGCTACCGCCTGACGCGCCTGGCGGTGGAGGAGGGCATCACGGTCACCGCGCTGCCGGGGCCGAGCGCCGTCACGACCGCGCTGGCCGTGTCCGGGCTGGCCAGCGACCGGTTCTGCTTCGAGGGCTTCCCGCCGCGCAAGCCGGGCGAGCGGGCCCGCCGCCTGGCCTCCCTGGCGGCCGAGGAGCGCACGATGGTCTTCTTCGAGTCGCCGCGCCGGCTGGCGAGCTCCCTGGAGGCCATGGCCGAGGCGTTCGGCCCCGACCGGCAGGCCGCCGTGTGCCGCGAGCTGACCAAGACGTACGAGGAGGTACGGCGGGGCGGGCTCGGCGAGCTGGCCGAATGGGCGGCGAAGGACGTCAAGGGCGAGATCACGCTCGTGGTCGCCGGATATGCGCCGGGGGAGGGCGAGCCGGACCTGGACGAGCTGGTCGCCGAGGTGGACCGCAGGGTCGCCGAGGGCGTCCAGCGCAAGCTCGCCGTCGCCGAGGTGGCCAGGCAGGCGGGCATCCCCAAACGTGAGCTGTATGACCTGGTTCACAGGAGATCCCCTACGCCATAGGGTGCGCATGGTGAGGAACTGGGGGGTTTCCGCTCAGCGACTGGTCCCGCCGATGCCGGGGACACCCATGCTGGGCTGGGCCGGGCCGATCCTGGTCGCGCTGTTCGGCGGCCTCCTGCGGTTCATCAGGCTCGACGAGCCCAAGGCCGTGGTCTTCGACGAGACGTACTACGCCAAGGACGCGTACTCGCTGATCACGCACGGCGTCGAGCGGACCATGCTCGGCGACGCCAAGGACCCGATCGCCGACAGACGCCTCATCACCGGCAACCTGGACATCTTCAAGCAATGTCCGCAGCCCGACGACTGCGCCTCGTTCGTGGCGCACCCGCCGCTGGGCAAGTGGATGATCGGCGCAGGCGAGTGGCTGTTCGGGATGGACCCGTTCGGCTGGCGCTTCGCGGCGGCGCTGATCGGCACGCTGTCCATCCTCATCATGGCCAGGGTGGCGCGCAGGATGACGCGGTCGACGCTGCTGGGCTGCCTGGCCGGGCTGCTGCTCTCGCTCGACGGCCTGCACCTGGTGCTGTCGCGCACGGCGCTGCTGGACATCTTCCTGATGTTCTGGGTGCTGGCCGGGTTCGCCTGCCTGGTGACCGACCGGGACTGGGCACGGCGACGGCTGGCGGACTGGCACGAGCGCGGCCCGATCGGCGAGCTGGGGCCGCGCCTGGGGCTGCGGCCGTGGCGGCTCGCGGCCGGGCTCTGCCTGGGGGCGGCGTGCGCGGTGAAGTGGTCGGGGATCTTCTTCCTGATCGCGTTCGCGGTCATGAGCCTCATGTGGGACCTGGGGGCCAGGCGGGCGCTGGGGCTGCGGCAGCCGTACCGGGGGGCGTTCTCGTACGACCTGCCGGGCGCGTTCGCGGCCATGGCGCTCGTACCCGCGGTCACCTTCGTGGCCTCGTGGACCGGGTGGTTCGCCACCTCCGGCGGCTGGGGGCGCAACTGGACGCAGGCCACCTCGTCCGGGCCGGGGTTCTTCGTGGTCGACTCGGTGCGGTCGTGGCTTCAGTACCAGGTGCAGGTGCTGGGCTATCACAGCAACCTGCACGAATACCACCCGTACATGTCGGAGCCGTGGCAGTGGCCGCTGCTGATCAGGCCCGTCTCGTTCCACTACCCGTCGGACATCCCGCCGTCGGCGTGCGGGGCCGACAAGTGCTCACAGGCCGTGCTCGGGGTCGGCACTCCCGCCCTCTGGTACGCCGCCGTGCTGGCGCTGGTCGGCCTCGTCGCCTGGTACGTGGCCACGCGCGACTGGCGGGCGGGGGCGGCGCTGCTGGGCGTCGCGGCCGGCTGGCTGCCGTGGTTCTACTACGCCCTCGCCGACAACCGGACGATGTACCTGTTCTACATGATCCCCGTCGTGCCGTTCATGGTGCTGGCGCTCGTGCTGGTGGCGGGGCTGGTGCTGGGCAGGCAGGACGCCCCCGCGCCACGGCGGGCGACCGGGGCCGCGCTGGTGGGGGCGTTCGCGCTCATCGTGCTGATCAACTTCTGGTGGCTCTATCCGGTGCTGACCGCCGAGACGATCACACACGCAGAGTGGTGGGCTCGGATGCTGATGCGTTCTTGGGTGACCGCCGCGCCCAAGTGACGCCGCGGCGCAGCGTGATCGCCGCGGCGACGCAGGCCAGCGGGACGGCCGGGAGCACGTACCGGTAGTCGAACTCCGCCGTCGCCGCCGGGGCCAGCAGCAGCCCCACCGCGCCGAGCCACGGCAGCGCCACCGGGCCGCCGAACTTGCGCCACCTGACCGCGACGCCGTACAGGCCGATCAGCAGGATGCCGCCGAGCATGATGCCGCGCAGGTAGAACACCTTCTGGTAGCCGCTCATGATGTCGGCCCACGGGTGCACGATGCGCGTCTCCGGCGGGCCCTGCTCGTAGCTGAACGCGTCGGTGTCGGTGCGGCCGCCCGCGTACGACGACCACTTCGGCAGCCGCTTGGGCTGGCCGCTCTCGTCCGGCTCGACGTACGGCTTGAACTCGTACATGCCGTATGTGGACGGATCGGGGAACATCGGCCGGCCCCAGTGGAACGAGCGGAAGAAGTCGCGCGTGACCACCTTGAGGTAGTCGCCGGGCTGCGACAGGATCGCCCGCGTGGCGAACGCGCTGGCCGCGTCGTTGGTGATCTCGCTCCACTTCTTGTTGATGCCCCACCGGTGCAGCACCTCGCCGGTGCCCGTGCCGTCGCCGTTGCCCTGGCCCCACAGGTACCACTGCGCGTAGTCCTTGCGCTGGCTGACCGGGTCGTTGATGCACAGCAGGAGGAGCTGGACCTCCTTGTACTTGTCGATCTTCATCTTGTTGCAGTCGGCGAAGATGGCCGTGCGCATGTAGAGGATGAGACCGTCGCTGTTGGTCATCGCGAACTTGCCGTACGCGGAGGCGAACCAGCCCATGTACGCCATCACCGGCACCGCGCAGGCCGTGATCACGGCGACGATCGGGCGCCAGCCGGTCCGCTTGACCAGCAGGTAGAGCACCACCAGCGCCAGGATCGGCAGGCCGATCGAGCGGGTCAGCCACGTCACCGCCAGCAGCAGGCCGACGACCGCGCCCGCCTGCCACGACAGCCGCCGCTTCCACAGCACCAGCGTGATGACGCCCACCACGAGCAGCGTGAACATGCTGTCGGACATCACCAGCTGCTCAAGCTGGATCTGGTACGCGTCCAGCAGCACCGGCGCCGCCGCCAGCGTGGCGCCCCACTTCGGCAGCCGGAACTTGATCCGCAGCAACGCGTAGATCAGGCAGGCCGTGGCCAGGCCCATCAGGTGCTGCGTGAAGATCACCAGTGCGAAGCTGTGGAACGGCTTGAGCAGCATGAGCCAGAAGCTGTAACCGTCGGGCCTGATCGGGTGCGGCCGCGGGTGCAGCGCCACCGAGACGTACTCGTAGGAGTCGTTGAACCACATGGCCGGGCCGTAGCCGAGCATGGTGATGAGCCGCAGCACGGCGCCAACGCCGAAAACCGCGGCGAACACTCGATGCCGGCGCACGAACGACAGCCAACGAGCTGCCCGGCCAGGAGCGGAGTGGTCCACAGGGGTAATCTCCGCGACGCTCACCATGCTGTAAAGAATGCCAGTCGTTTTTGGGTCTTGACCCGAGCACGGTTGGGCACAGGGCATGATGGTTCACTGGAAGAGTCTTAACTGAAGGGTAGACACGTGGAACTGACGGTGGTCATGCCCTGCCTCAATGAGGCGGAGACCGTGGAAGTCTGTGTACGCAAGGCGCTGGCGTGCATGGAGGAGCACGGCATCGAGGGCGAGGTCCTGATCGCCGACAACGGCAGCACGGACGGCTCACAACAGCTTGCCCGCGACGCCGGAGCCCGCGTGGTCCACGTCGACGAGAAGGGCTATGGCAACGCCCTCATGGGCGGGATCAGGGCGGCGCGCGGCAAATACGTCATCATGGGCGACGCCGACGACTCCTATGACTTCACCGCGCTGCTGCCGTTCGTCGAGCAGCTGCGCGACGGCGCCGACCTGGTGATGGGAAACCGCTTCAAGGGCGGCATCGCCCCGGGCGCCATGCCCCCGCTCCACCGCTACCTCGGCAACCCCGTGCTGTCGTTCGTCGGCCGGCTGTTCTTCCCCTCGGCCATCGGTGACTTCCACTGCGGGCTGCGCGGGTTCCGGCGCGACTCGATCCTCAAGCTGCAGCTGCAGACGGGCGGCATGGAGTTCGCGTCCGAGATGGTGGTCCGCTCCACGCTGTCGGGCCTCGACGTGCGCGAGGTGCCCACCACGCTCTCGCCCGACGGCCGCTCCCGCCCGCCGCACCTGCGCTCCTGGCGCGACGGCTGGCGCCACCTGCGCTTCCTGCTCCTCTACAGCCCGAAGTGGCTGTTCTTCTACCCCGGCGTGCTGATGATGATCATCGGCCTCGTCGCCGGGACGGCGCTGACGTTCGGCCCGGTGGAGATCGGTGAGCTGGCCTTCGACGTCGACACCCTCGTCGGGTCGTCCGCCCTGGTCGTGATCGGCTTCCAGGCGGCCCTGTTCGCCGTGTTCACCAAGGTCTACGCGGCCGAGGAGGGCTTCCTGCCCGAGTCGCCGCGCATCCGGCGGCTGATCGACATCGTGAGCCTGGAGAAGGGGCTCGTGGTCGGCGGCCTGCTGGCGCTGGCCGGTCTGATCGGCCTGGTGATGTCGCTGGTCCACTGGCAGGTGCGCAGCTTCGGCGAGCTTGACCCGCGCGAGTCGCTGCGTATCGTCGTGCCTTCCGCGACCGCTCTGGTCATGAGCTTCCAGACGATCTTCGCGGCGCTGTTCATCAGCATCCTCGGCATCCGCCGCACGCGCGAGACCTCCATCGACGTGGCCGCCAAGGCCGCGGAGGAAGCCGCGGAGGCGGTTTCCCTGGAGGAGTCCAAGCGATAGCCGTCCTCTACGGCGGGGTCCTGACGGGCCCCGCCGACACGGGGGATTCGGTCCGAGACGGACAGGGAGCCCCGTAGGCTAAGGACTATGTCCCAGCACATCTTGACCGCCGTCGCGTGGCCGTACGCAAACGGCCCCCGCCACATCGGGCACGTCTCCGGGTTCGGCGTGCCGTCCGACGTCTTCAGCCGCTACCAGCGGATGGCGGGCAACAAGGTGCTGATGGTGTCAGGCACCGACGAGCACGGCACGCCCATCCAGGTGCAGGCCGACAAGGAAGGCGTGACCGCCAGGGAGCTGGCCGACCGCTACAACCGCGTCATCGCCGAGGACCTCACCGGGCTCGGGCTCTCCTACGACCTGTTCACCAGGACCACGACGAAAAACCACTACGCCGTCACACAAGAGATCTTCAAGGGCCTCTTCGACAACGGCTATATCTTCCCCAAGACCACGATGGGGGCGATCTCCCCCTCGACCGGCCGCACCCTGCCCGACCGCTACATCGAGGGCACCTGCCCCATCTGCGGCTACGACGGCGCGCGCGGCGACCAGTGCGACAACTGCGGCAACCAGCTCGACCCGATCCAGCTGATCAACCCCAAGAGCCGCATCAACGGCGAGACGCCCACGTTCGTCGAGACCGAGCACTTCATGCTCGACCTGCCCGCCTTCACCGAGGTCCTCGGCTCCTACCTGCAGTCCAAGCAGGGCGAGTGGCGGCCCAACGTGCTGAAGTTCGCGCTCAACCTGCTCGGCGACCTGCAGCCGCGCGCGATCAGCCGCGACCTCGACTGGGGCGTGCCGATCCCGCTCGACGGTTGGCGCGACCAGCCCAACAAGCGGCTCTACGTGTGGTTCGACGCGGTGATCGGCTACCTGTCGGCGTCCATCGAGTGGGCCAGGCGCTCGGGCGACCCCGACGCGTGGCGCCAGTGGTGGCAGAACCCCGACGCCCGCGGCTACTACTTCATGGGCAAGGACAACATCGTCTTCCACGCCGAGATCTGGCCGGCGATGCTGTACGGCTACAGCGGGCAGGGCGACCGCGCCGGCACGCCGGGCTCGCTCGGCGGGCTCCAGGTGCCGTCCGAGGTGGTCTCCAGCGAGTTCCTGACGATGGAGGGCAAGAAGTTCTCCTCGTCCAGGCAAGTAGTAATTTACGTGAGAGATTTCCTGGCGCGTTACGACGCCGACGCCCTTCGCTACTACATCGCGGTGGCCGGACCGGAAAACCAGGACACCGATTTCACCTGGCAGGAGTTCGTCAACCGCAACAACGGCGAGCTGGTCGCGGCCTGGGGAAACCTGGTCAACCGGTCGATCTCGATGGCGGCCAAGAACTTCGGGGCCGTGCCCGAGCCGGGCGACCTCACCGACGCCGACCGGGCCCTGCTGGAGCGCTCGCGCAAGGCGTTCGCGCCGGTGGGCGAGGAGCTGAGCAGGTCGCGCTTCAAGAACGGGATCAACGAGGCGTTCGACGTGGTCCGCGAGGCCAACAAATACCTGGCCGAGCAGGAGCCGTGGAAGCTCAAGGAGGACCCGGAGCGGCAGAAGTCGATCCTGCACGTCGCGCTCCAGGTCGTCGACGACGCCAAGACGATGCTCACGCCGTTCCTGCCCAGCTCGTCCAACAAGGTCTTCACCATGCTCGGCGGCGAGGGCGTGTGGTCGGGCATGCCGGAGATCCGCGAGGTCGACGAGGACGGTGGCACCCCCTACCCGGTGATCACCGGCGAGTACGACGGGGCGGCCCGGTGGGAGCACCGGCCGATCAAGCCGGGCACGCCGCTCGCGCCGCCCGTGCCGCTGTTCAAGAAGCTCGACCCGAAGGTCGTGGACGAGGAGCTGGCCCGGCTGGGCGAGTGACCTCGTAGGCCCCGTAGTCCTTGAGGCTGATGGCGCCGGCGGTCTTCCTGACCGACTTCGCCATCAGCCCCTTCCACGGCAGATACGGCAGGAGCCGGTAGTTCTGGTTCATGAACCAGGCCATGAACCTGTTCTCCGGGACCATGAACTTGCTGACACCCACGGCCGACCGCTGGCACCCCTCGGCGTAGGCGCGCACCTCCCGCTCGTAGCCGGCGAAGGCGGCGCGGTGGTCGCCGCCTGCCGCGGCCAGCTCGCCCGCCAGCACGTACGCGCTCACCATCGCCAGTCCGGTGCCCATGCCGGACAGCGGCGAGGCGCAGCACGCGGCGTCGCCCAGCAGCGCCACCCGGCCGCGTGACCAGGAGTCCAGGCGGATCTGGCCGACCGAGTCGAAGTAGAAGTCGTCCGTCCGCCGCATCCTGCGCATCAGCTCCGGGACCTCCCAGCCGACGCCCTCGTACGCCCGCTCCACGAGCTCCTGCTGGCGGGCGACGTCGTGCCGGTCGTGGTCGAGTGGCGGCGAGCCGAACCAGAACACGGCCTTGGCCTCGGCGTTCCCCCTCGCGCTGTAGATCGCGGCCATCTTGCCCGGGACGTTGTAGGCGTGACCGCTGTGGTCGAGCCCGAGGTAGTTGTCGATCGTGAACACCGCCGAGTAGAGCCCCAGGTACGACAGGTAGTCCCGCTCGGGACCGAAGGCCAGGGATCGCACGTTCGAGTGCAGGCCGTCCGCGCCCACCACGAGGTCGAAGCGCCTGGCCGGGCTCCGTTCGAAGGTGACCGTCACCCCGTCCGCGTCCTGGTCGACGGCCGTGATGGAGTCGCCGAAGACGTACTCGGTGTGGGCCTGGGTGGCGTCGTACAGGATGCGGGCCAGGTCGCCGCGGAGGATCTCGATGTCGCCCGCGAACAGGTCTTCGGGCATGGCCACGAGCTTCCTGCCTGCCTCGTTGACGTTCCACATGGCGCCCATGTGGGTCTGCTCGCGTTCGACGGCGTCCAGGATGCCCATCTTGCGAAGGACGGTCAGGTGTGCCTCGCCGCGGAAGTCCACGGCGTAGCCGCCCTCACGGAGGGCGGGGGCGCGTTCGACGACGGTGGTGCGGTGGCCGTACCGGGTGAGCCAGAGGGCGAGCGCGGGGCCGGCGACGCTCGCGCCGGAGATCAGGATGTCCATGCCCCTGACCCTGCCGATCCGGTCTCACCGCGCCCTCACCGGACTCTCACCACGGGGTCGGCTGATCGGTGACGGCGGCGATGGCGCTCAGCGGTGAGCGGTCGACGACCTCGTCGGGCACCCCGGCGAGCGCCAGCGCCTCCCGGTGGGAGAGCCGGGCGCCCGCCCGCCGGGCCCGCGCGTAGGCCTGGTCGCCCAGCGCCGCCCGCACCCGCTGCGCGACCTCGGGCTCCTGGGGCAGCTCGATGCCCCGCATGGCGACGGCGGCCCCCAGCAGCGTGGCCGCCCGCTCGGCGTCGTCGTCAAGGAACGCCAGCGCGGCGAGCGCCTCGAACGCCCGGGCGGTCTCGGGCAGCGCGCCCGACTCGATCGCGCCCGCCACCGCCCGCTCGTAGGACTCTCTGGCCGTCTTCCGATCCCCTTCGGCCTCGGCCACCCGGCCCAGGCCGACGTGGAGCCGGGCCAGGTTCCCCGCCGATTTGACCCATGCGGGGTCCGACTGCCGCAGCGCCCGCTCGTACAGCTCCCGCGCCCGTGCCAGGTCGCCTTTCGCGGCGGCCACGTCACCGAGCCCGCGAAGCGCCGAGGCCAGGTACGTCGGCAGGCCCACCCGCCCCGCCAGCTCGGCGGCCCGTTCGTAGTCGGCCCGCGCCCCGGCAGGGTCGGTCGCGATGCGGTGATCGCCGCGGTTGCACAGCAGGTCGGGCAGATCCTCCTCGGCCCCGAGCTGCTCGGCCAGCGCGATCGCCTCCTCCACGCGCGCCACGGCCGTCGCGTCGTCGCCGCAGGTGCCCGCCAGCCACGAGAGCCCGTCCAGGGCCAGCGCCATGCCCCAGCGGTCGCCGAGCACCCTGAACTGGTCGAGCGCCGCCGTCAGATCGGCCTCCGCCGAGGCGAACTCCCCGGCGGTCATCTGCGGATAGGCCCAGATGAACCGGGCTATCGCCCGCTCCCACGGGTCTCCGTCCCGCGCGGCCCGCCGCAGCACCGTGAGCGCCACCGTCGGATCGATCGAACCCGCCGTGATCATCGGCCACAGGAACGTGACGAGCGGGTACCGCCGCGCCCCGGAGCCGTCGGTGACCATCGTCTCGGCGAGGTTCTTGTGGCTCTCCCAGGCGTCCCTGCCGGTGCTCCCGGCCAGCGCGGACAGCAGGCACAGCACGTACGCCTCGCCCAGCTCCGGATCCGGCGCGGGACCCGCCGCCTCCAGCAGCGCCACCGCCGGGGCGGTCGCGGCGGCCCGCATGCCGCGCATCCACAGGTACGACGACTGGGCCGCCAGCAGCCGCATGCCGAGCGCCACCTCCCCGGATTCCGCCGCCCAGCGCAGCGCCGCCTGCAGGTTGTCGTGCTCCGCGGCGAGCAGGTCAAGGTGGTGGAGCTGGTCGGCGCCGCGCAGGTGCGGGTCGGAGCGCTCGGCCAGGTCGAGGAAGTACGCGGCGTGTGCTTTCCGTACGGTGTGCGCCTCGCCGGCCAGTTGCTCGGCGCAGAACGCGCGGATGGTCTCCAGCATGCGATAACGGCCGCCGCCCGGCTGGAGGAGCGATTTGTCGGCCAGGGAAACCAGGAGGTCCTCGGCGTCCGCCAGCCCGCACACCTCGGCGGCGGCCGTGGCCGTGGCGCTGCCGGAGAAGACGGTCAGGCGCCCGGCCATGGCCTTCTCCCGGTCGGTGAGCAGCTCCCAGCTCCACGCGACGACCGCGCGCAGGGTCTGGTGCCGGGGGTCGGCCGTCCGGCTGCCGCGCGACAGCAGGCTGAACCGATCCTGGTCCGCCAGCCGTACGGCCAGCTCGTGGGCCCCGTGCGTACGCAGGCGGGCGGCGGCGAGCTCGATGGCCAGGGGGAGCCCGTCGAGTGCCGCGCAGATGCGCTCGACCGACTCGTCCGGGGTGAAACCCGGGCGCGCGGCGGCGGCCCGGTCGGTGAAGAGCCGGACGGCGTCGGCGGGGGCGAGCGGGTGCACCGGCCAGACGTGCTCGGCCGTGATGGCCAGCGGCTCGCGGCTGGTGGCGAGGACGCGAAGGTCGGGGCAGGCGGAGAGCAGGCGTTCGGCGAGCTCGGCGGCGTCGTGGACGACGTGCTCGCAGTTGTCGAGGACCAGCAGCATCGGCCGCCCGGCCAGCGCCGCGACCAGCCGGTCCGTCGGCGCGGACCGCTCTCCCGGCCCGATGGCGCGGCCGCCCAGCAGGCCGCTCTCCCGCACGCCGAGCGCGCCGAGCACGACCTGCGCGAGATCCACGCCTACCCCCGCCGCCTCTGGCCCCGCTGTGTTCGTCCTCGACGCGCCGGCGCGCGCTGAGGCCAGCTCGACCAGCACCACCTCGACCGGCTCCCGGGTATCGCCCAGCGGCGGCTCGGCGAGCGACCGGGCGACCTCGACCGACAGCCGGGTCTTGCCCGCGCCGCCCGGCCCCAGCAGGGTCACCAGGCGCGCGGAGCCGAGCAGCGCGGACACCGCCGCCACGTCGGCCTCCCGTCCGACGAAGCTCGTCAGCCTGGCCGGCAGCGCGCGCCGCACCGGCGCGACAGGATCGGCCGCCCCGCGCAGCAGGCGGCCGTGCAGGTCGGCCAGCTCGGACGACGGATCCGCGCCCAGCTCGTCCGCCAGCAGCCGCCGGGTGTCCTCGAACACCACCAGCGCCTCCGCGGGCCGCCCGTCCGCCTGGAGGGCACGCATGAGCTGGCCGCGCAGCCGTTCCCGCAGCGGGTGCCGCTCGATCAGCTCGCCCAGCTCCGCCACGACCTCCCGGTGGGTGCCGCGCCGCAGGTCTGCCTCGATCCGGTCTTCGAGCGCGGCCAGCCGCCGCTCCTCCAGGAAGGCCCCGTGCTCGGGGTCCAGGTCCGCGACCGCCGAGCCCCGCCACAGCGCCATAGATTCGCGCAGCAGCCCCGCTGCCCGGACGGGGTCCCCGCCATCTTCCAAGGCGTCCCGGCCCGCGTCGGCGAGGCGCAGGAAACGGTGGGCGTCGATGTCGTCGGGCGCGGCGAGCAGCCGGTAGCCGAGCTCGGTCAGCTCGATCGCGACCCCGTCCCGCCGCAGCCGGGACACCTGCGAGTGCAGCGCGTGTACCGCGTCGCCGTGGGCCCGGTCCCCGTAGAGGACGTCGACGAGCCGATCCCGGGTGACCACCTCCCCGGGGCGGAGCAGCAGCAGCGCCAGCAGCGCCCGCCGCGCGGGACCGCCGAGCGGCACCTCGCCCCCGTCCGCGCGCCAGGCCATGGTGCTGCCGAGGATGCCGAACCGCATGGACGCTACTTTAGAACTCGTGACCAAGCTTCCCGCCGCTCCCGAGCCGCTTTCCGCACCGGTGTTCGACAGCCACTGCCATCTCGACATCATGGTCGGCAACAGGCAGGCGTCATCCGGCGATCCGGTGGCGCAGGCCGCGCAGGCGTCGGAGGCCAGCGTTCGGAGCATCCTGGAGGACTCCAGGGCGGTCGGCGTGACGCGGCTGGTCACCATCGGCTACGACCTGAGATCCTCCAGGTGGAACGCCGACGTGGCGGCCGAGCAGGAGGGTGTGTACGCCGGGGTCGCCATCCACCCGAACGAGGCCCACGAGGCCACGGCGGAGGTCCTGGCGGAGATCGAGAGCCTCGCGCGGCGGCCGGAGGTGCGGGCGGTGGGGGAGACCGGGCTCGACTACTTCCGTGACTGGGCGAGCAAGGAGGACCAGCACGCGAGCTTCCGCGCGCACATCGAGATCGCCAAGCGCACCGGCAAGGCGCTGGTCATCCACGATCGCGACGCGCATGACGATGTGCTGAGGGTGCTGGCGGAGGAGGGCGCGCCGGACAAGGTCGTCTTCCACAGCTTCTCGGGCGACGCCGAAATGGCGAAAAAGTGTGTCGAAGCAGGATATTTCATGTCTTTTTCCGGGCCTGTGACGTACAAGAACGCCGCCTACCTCCGCGAGGCCGCCCAGACCGCCCCGCAGGAGCTCATGCTGGTCGAAACCGACGCCCCCTACCTGCCGCCGGTCCCGCACCGCGGCAAGCCCAACGCTCCCTACCTCATCCCCCTCACTTTGCGCTGCCTGGCGGAGGTCAAAGGGGTCCATCCGGATCAGTTGTGCGAGGCGATCAGTGCCAACGGAGTCATGGTCTTCGGCGAGTGGTGACCATCTTTTGATGAACCCGCGGCTGCGGGGACGAGCGCGACGCTAACGTTCGGGCGGTCCTGACCGTTACCGGAATCGGGCGGCCCGTGGCCGCACCCGGAGGTGCTTCGTGCGAGGTAAGAGGCGCGCGCCTCGTCCCCCGATCCCGTGGCGTTCGCCGTGGACGCCGGTGGTGTGCCTGGCGGGCATGGTGGCGCTGGGGGCGCTCGTGTCGGTGTCGTCCCTGGTCAAAGAGGTCGTCGTGATCGTCGACGGCAGGCAGTCGCAGGTCCGCGCGTTCGCGGGGACCGTGCACGACGTGCTCGCGGAGGCGGGGGTCTCGGTGGGGTACGGCGACCTCGTACGACCTCCCGCCCACGAGGACGTCACCGACGGATCCACCATCGAGGTTCGCCACGCCCGCCCGATCACCCTGACCCTGGACGGCCGCACCAGCCGGCACCTGGTCACCGCCACGAACGTCGGCGACGCCCTCGCCGAACTCGACCTCACCCCGGCCGCCGGCAAGCTCTCCGCGCCGCCGGACGGCGCGGTGCCGCTGTCGGGGATGGAGCTGACCGTCTACACCCGGCGCAGGGTGTACGTGGTCGCCGGCACGAGCCGGATCGCCTCGCGCACCACCGCCAGGACGGTACGCGAGGTGCTCAGGCAGAAGCGCATCCCGCTGCGCCGCGGCTACGTGGTGAACCCGCCGCTCGGCAGCTTCCCCAAGGACGGGACGGTCATCACGGTCACACCATCGCACACCGTACCGATCCGCCCGGAGGTCCTGCGGCTCAACTGGCAGGCCCTGGCCGTGTGCGCGGCTCAGGGCGACCCCCAGGCCTACAACCCGGACGGACCGTACTACGGGATGTACCAGTTCAGCCTGCCCGTGTGGCAGGCCGCAGGCGGGATGGGGATCCCCAGCACGTGGCCTGCGGAGGAGCAGACGTACCGGGCGCAGGTCCTCTACCAGCAGATGGGCAGCCGCTGGCAGACCCAGTGGCCGAACTGCGCCGACCGCCTCTTCGACCCGGTCCAGTAGGGGTCATCCCGACAGGGACACCCCGAAATCCGCGCCCTTGGTCGGCTGGATCGGCTGGAGCGTCTCGGCGTTCCGCCCGGCCACCGCCACCTTCCCGTACGGCCGCGCGTCCGGCTGCCCCACGAACAGCTTGTTGCCGCTGAACGCCACCGACCACCCGGACAGCCCGTCGCCGGTCGCCAGCTGCCGATCCTCGGCCGCGTTCTTCCAGGAGACCACCCGGACACCGCCCCCGTACGGGGCGCCGATGGCCAGCCTGCCGTCCGCCGACGCCGCCATCGAGAACCCGAACGCCTGCTTGCCCCCCTGCGTCACTCTCCGCGTCGGTTTCCTGCCGGGGTCGAGCAGCTGCACGTACCCGGGGCCGGGGGAGCTCACCGCGTACCCGGAGCCCTCGCCGTACACCACCGAGTAGCCGAACCTGTCGCCGGAGACGTCGGTCGGCGAGTCCAGCTTGAACGAGGTGATCTTGGGTGCCAGCACGTCGTCGATGAAGACCACGGACCCCGAGTCGATCTTGCCGGTCTCGACCTGGCGGCCGGCGCCGTCGTCGTTCTCGTACGGGACGCCGACGACCAGCTCGTTCTTCGGCCCGAACGCCATCGACCAGCCGAACTGGTCGCCGACCTCGCTGTTGCCCCGCACGTCGTCGGACTCCTGGCTGATCCTGCGCAACTGGCCGGTGCCCTGGCGTACGTAGATCGCGCCCACGTCGGGGAGCCGTCCCTCGTCCTCGTACGGCGCGCTGATCGCCAGCAGGTCGCCGCGCGCGGCCAGCGACCAGCCGAAGTGCGCGAACCGCTGGGGCTGGGCCGCGGTCAGCCGCTGGGGAGGCGTGGCGCCGCCGCCGTAGACGACGTACGCGGCGCCGGCGTCCTCGGTGCCGTCCACGTCCGCGTACGGCGCGCCGATCACCAGGTCGGCACAGGCGTCGGCGTCGACCTTGGCCAGCCGTACGGACCAGCCGAAGGCGTCGCCCCTGGCCAGGTCGGGAACGGTGACGGGGACGACCTTGTCGCCCGACAGCACGCTCACCGAGCCCTTCTGGTCGTCCGCGAACGGGTCGCCCACGGCGACGTCGTCCACGCCGTCACCGTCGAAGTCGGCGGCTCCGGCGCAGGCCGCCGCGCCGGTGTGCATGAGCGGTGTCCCCGTCGCGAGCATGAGCGCGATGAGCGCGGATCGGATCATCACAGCGCGACCTCGATCTGCTTGCCGTTCTCGAGCATGGTCGCCGTCAGCTTCACGGGTTTGCGGTACATCGCCAGGTCGAACACGAACGCGCTGTCCACCCGCCCGCCCGGCAGAATGGCCGGGGGCAGGGTGAGGGCGGCCGGGTCGTGTTCGCCGCCCCGGTCGTCGACCATGGTGACGACGGGCTGGATCAGCTGCCTGCGCTCGCCGCCGGGGTTGAGCATCGTCCAGCGGATCACGCAGAGCTGGCCCTGGGTGGCGGTCTTGCCCTCGTACTCCTTCAGCCCGCACTCCGGCGCCGACGCGACGATCGCGACGGGGTCGTCGAAGTTGGCGCCCAGCGCGAAGCGGCGGCCCACGTCGTTCGGGCCGGCGGTGCCGGTCGTCTGGGACGGGGTGCCGGGGGTGGCGGTGGTGGGCGTGTTGCGGGCGGAGGTGACGATCAGTACGGCCACCGTCACGACGATGGCCAGCACGGCGGCCGCGGCGGCGATGAGCCACCGGGTGCCCGTCGTCCTAGAGCCGCCGAGGGTGTCGGGTTCGTCGTTGCCCGCCAGGGTTTCGGGCGGCCGGGTGTTGTCGCCGGGCAGGCTGCCCTGACGCAGCTGCACCTGGGCTTCCGGTCCACCCGAGCGGGCCTGCTCCTTCTTCTTGGCCAGGGCTTCGGCCTGAGCCTGCTCCCGCTGCCGCGCCTGCGCCTCCCAGCGCGCGAACTCCTCCTTGGCGGCCTCTTCCTCCCTGCGCGCCAGCTCCTCGACCGACGGCTGAGGGGGCGCGCCCGCGTTCCCGAACGAGCCCGGCACACTGGGCGCACCCGAGACACCGGAGGCGCCAGGGATGCTCGGGTTGGGAGGGCTGACCGGGTTGGCCGCGTTGCCCGGGATGCTCGGGGTTCTACCAGTGGCATCGCTCGGCGGCGGTGTCGTGAAAGTAGCCGTGATATCCGGCTCATCCACGACATTCTGCGGCGGCTGCCATTCGTTGAGCATCTCGGTCGCGACCAAGGTGGGCGGATCGGCGGGGCGCGCCGGCGTACTGCCTCCCACGAGGGCGATCAGGAGATCCTGCGCCGACGGGCGCACGGTGGGGTCCATGGAGGTGGCCCGCCGTACTAACTCGTTGAGCGGCGCGGGCAGCACGCCCAGCTCGGGCGGGGCGTTCAGCACGCGCGTGGCCAGCGTGATGGGGTCGCCGCGGCCGAACGGGTGCCGTCCGTTGCCCGCGTACGCCACCAGGCAGCCCCAGGCGAAGATGTCGGCCGCCGGGCTGACCACCTCGCCGCGCACCTGCTCCGGGGCCCACCATCCGGGGCTGCCCAGCAGTTCGCCGGAGAGCGTGAACCCGGTCTCCCGGTCGAGCGCCCTGGCGATGCCGAAGTCGATCACTCTGGGCCCCGACAACGAAAGGATCACGTTCGCCGGTTTGAGGTCTCTGTGCACGAGACCGGCCACGTGGATCGCCGCCAGCGCCGCCGCGACCCCCAGTGCGACGCCGTGCAGCGGCCCCGGTTCGAGGGAGCCGTATTTCGCGATCTGCTCCGAGAGCGGGGTGCCCGCGATGTACTCGGTCACCATGTACGGACGTCCGTCCCCAGTGTTGCCGTTGTCCAGCACCTGGGCAGTGCAGAACGACGCCACCCGGCGAGCGTTCTCGACCTCCGCATGGAACCTGGCCGCGAAACCCTCCTGGTTGGCGAACTCCGCCTTGACGACCTTGAGCGCGACGAATCGACCCGTCGGTGCCCGCGCGAGGAACACGGTTCCCATCCCGCCCTCGCCGAGCCGGCCGAGCAGCCGGTACGGTCCGATTTCCCGCAAGTCCGTCGGGCGGAGCGGCGCGGCGCCCGTTGGCTCCATGAGGGACGTCCCTTCCTGTTCCACGCCATCCTCTCCTTTGGTCTCCCCAAGCGCCATCGATGGTTCTTCGATGCGAGAGACTGGTTGGATGATGAGGCTGTTGGGCCCTGCAGAAATACGTATTTTGGCGGACAAGCTAGATCTTCGTCCGACAAAAAAGCTAGGCCAGAACTTCGTGATCGACGCAGGAACCGTCCGGCGCATTGTCCGCGTGGCCGAGCTTTCGGAGAACGACGTGGTCATCGAGGTGGGGCCGGGCCTCGGCTCGCTCACCCTCGCCCTCCTGCCCTCCGCCGCGCACGTGGTGGCGGTCGAGATCGACCCGGTGCTGGCGGGCCAGCTCCCCATCACGGTGGCAGACCGCGGCGGGCTCGACAAGCTCACGGTCGTGAACGCGGACGCCATGAGGATCACCCCGGACGATCTGTCCGGGTTCGCCCCCACCGCCCTCGTCGCCAACCTCCCCTACAACGTGGCCGTCCCGGTGGTGCTCCACCTTCTCGAGGTCCTGCCGTCCCTGCGCAAGGGCCTGGTCATGGTCCAGTCGGAGGTCGCCGACCGCCTCGCCGCCGGCCCCGGCTCGAAGGTGTACGGGATTCCGTCGATCAAGGCCGCCTGGTACGCGGACGTACGCCGCGCCGGCCCGGTCGGCCGTACCGTCTTCTGGCCCATCCCCAACGTCGATTCCGGCCTCGTCTCCATGGTGCGCCGCGAGCCGCCCACGACGAGCGCGTCGCGCGAGGAGGTGTTCGCGGTGGTGGACGCCGCCTTCGCCCAGCGCAGAAAGACCCTGCGCGCGGCCCTGGCAGGCTGGGCGGGCAGCGCGGCCCAGGCGGAGGCGGCACTGAGGGCGGCCGGCGTGGACCCCTCGGCCCGCGGGGAGCAACTGGACATCACATCCTTCGCCCGCATAGCCGAACTCAAGCCCTAACCCCCTCCGCGTCCCCTCCCCACGTCCCGCGTCCCCCACCCATCCGTCACCCTGCCCACCCCCCCGTGCCGTCACCCCGTGCCGCCACCCCGTGCCGCCGCCCACCTCACCCTCCGGCCCGGCACCTCCGGCCCGGCACCTCCGGCCCGGCACCTCCGGCCCGGCACTTCCCACCTCGCCCTCTCGCCCGATACCCTGCCCCGCCCTCCGGCCCGGCACCTCACCTCACCCTTCCACCCGGGTGCCCTGACCCACCGTCCCGGCAGGTGCCCAACCAGCCGTTCTGGGATGCCCCACGGCGCCCCTTCCGTCCGGTGCCCAACCCTGCGCTTCCCTCCGGCGCCTCAACCGACTCTCCGGGTCGGCGCCCAACCAGTCCTCCCGACCGGTGCCCGACCCACCCCGCCCGGTACCCCCTCCCGGCCGGCACCCCATTCACGCGCGGTGCACAGATCCGATGCCGTCGTCCACAGCCCCACCCACCCAGCCTCCCGTTTTCCACAGAATCACGCTCGGCCCAACCCCATCTCCCGCCACCGAATGATCCTGGCCTCCACACCCACCACACGGTCAGGAGGCCACCATGATCACCCTCCCCACCTTCCTCAGGCTCACCCTCGGCGGCGTCCTCTTCGGCGGGCTCATCGCAGTCCTGACCCCCCTCCCGACCTCCGCCCAAGCAGCGGCGACCCGGTCCCGGTCCCGGCCCCAACCCAGGACCCTGACCCTCCTCCCGACCTCGGCCCAAACCACAGCGACCCGGCCCCAACCCAGGACTCTGGCCACCGTCCCCACCTCCGCCCAAACCGCAGCGACCCCACCCCAACGCAGGATCCTGACCATCAACCCCGAAGCCGTGCCCCTTCAACGCACCTCAGACGGGAGGGCCACGGATCCCGCAACCGGGCTCGATTCACTCCTACGCACCCCCGGCGGCAGGATCACCACCCTCACAAGGGGCCAGATCGCCGTCTCGGCCGCCCTGGACCAATTGGGAGTCTCCTTCTCCTGGGGCGGCGGCTCAGCGAAAGGCCCCACCATCGGCATCGGAAGGGGCGCCGGCACAAGAGGCTTCGACTGCAGCGGCCTGACCCTCTACGCCTGGTCGAAAGCCGGCATCGCCCTCACCCACTACACCGGCGCCCAGTTCCGCCAGGGCCGCAGGATCCCGTTCCGCGCGCGACGCGCAGGCGACCTGCTCTTCTTCGGCGGCGGCACGGGCGACCCGACCCATGTGGCCCTGTTCCTCCGGGATGGCCTCATGATCCACGCCCCCAGAACCGGCGACGTGGTCAGAAAGACCAACTTCCTGGCCTCGCCGTATTTCCGCTCCGCCTACCGCGGCGTCGTACGTCCAGGCTGAGCACAGACCTTCACCAGCTCGCCGACCAACCCGGAGAGCAACTCCTGATCTTCCTGTCTGGACGGCTCGTACTCCGTGAGCCCCAACCCCGCCACCTCGAACCGCTCGGCAACGGCGGCGACGAGCGAGAGCAACTGTTCAGGCTGCAGCCCACCCGGCGTAGGACACCCCACACTCCGGAAGACCAGAGGATCGAGTACATCGAGATCGATATGAACGTAGACGACAGGCTCGCACCCCTCAGGGCCGTCATCCCCGAGCGCCCCAACACCACAGCCCTCGATCGCCGCGACCAGCCCCGCGCCGTCCACCATCGGAAGATGGCGGACCCCGTGCTCCTCGACAAAGGTGGCCTCACCCGAATCGAGGTCCCGCACCCCCACAAGCACGATCCGCCCAGGCGCCACCGGCTCCCGAGCCACCAGCCCCTTGGGCCCTTCCCCGGTGAGCGCCCGCAGCACCATCCCGTGATAGGCCCCGGAAGGCGACGACTCAGGCGTGTTCAGATCCCCGTGGGCATCGAACCAGACCACCACGAGCCGATCCCCGTACCGCTCCCGAGCCGCCGCAACCGGCTCGAGCTCAACCCCGCAATCCCCGCCAACGGTGACCAGGAGCCCACCTTGAGCCTGCCCGACCGCCGCACGAACCTTCACAGCCGTCGAGCGAAGATCGTCATCAACTTCGACACAAACCCGCTGATCCGCCGCCCCCACCATCTCGGCCAGCAACCGCGCCCCTTCCCGCAGGCGCTCAGCCGTGGGAGCCCCGGACCCCCGCCACTGCCCCACCTCAACCACCGTCACCCCGGCCATCGCGGCCCCCCTCGTCACCTCAGCCTCATTGGTCACTCACGGCGGACCGGCTGCTCAGGCCGATACCCCGCAAACCAACGCTACGCGGGAGGACGAGAGTGCCACCAGGGCGGCATCCTGGACCAGGGCGTGGGCGCCAACGTTGTGTGGGTGGCCGGGGATCAGGCCAAGTTGGCGTCCTGGACCGGCCCGTGGGCGCCAACGCTACGTGGGAGGACGAGAGCCAGACCAGGGCTGCATCCAAGACCGGAGCGTGGGCGCCAACGCTATGCGAGAGGCCGAGTGCCAGACCAGGGCGACGTCCTAGACCGGGGCGTGGGCGCGCGCTATACGAGAGGCCGGGGATCAGACCAAGGTGGCGCCCTGGACCGGGCCGTGAGCAGCCACGGCCGTGTGTGCGGCGCCGGTGGTGGTCAGGCTGAGGGCCAGGTCGCGGGCGTGGAGGGCGTCGATGGCCAGGAAGGCGCACGTCGGGCCCGACCCCGAGACGATCGCGCCCAGGGCCCCGTGCTGGCGGCCGGCGTCCAGCGTGGGCGCGAGTTCCGGCCTCAGACTGAGCGCGGCCGGCTGGAGGTCGTTGCTCAGGTGGGCGCCCAGGGAGTACGCGTCGCCCGTGCCCAGAGCCTCCATCAGGGAGTCGTCCAGCTGAGGCCACGGTACCTCGGCCCCTTCGGCCGCCCTGAGCCGGTCGCACTCGGCGTAGACGCTGGGCGTGGAGAGCCCGCCGTCCGCCAGCGCGAACACCCAGTGGAACGTCCCCCCGGTGGGCAGCTCGCTCAGCTGCTCACCGCGACCGGTGCCGACCGCCGTGCCCCCGAGCAGGGAGAACGGGACGTCGCTGCCGAGGTCGCCGGCGATCTCCATGAGGTCTTCGAACGGCAGCCCCAGACCCCACAGCTCGTTGCACGCCACCAGCGCACCGGCGGCGTCGGCGCTGCCGCCCGCCATCCCGCCCGCCACGGGGATGTCCTTCTGGATGATCAGATCGACGCCGTACGTACGACCCGCGTGCTTGGCAAGCGCCCGAGCGGCCCGGATCGCCAGGTTGCTCTCGTCTGTCGGCACCTGGTCGGACCACTTCCCGTTCACCGCCACGGTGATCGACTCGGACTCCTTGGCTACCACCTCATCGAAGATCGATACTGCGTGGAAGACGTTCACCAGGTCGTGGTAGCCATCTTCCCTGAGCGGGCCGACAGAAAGCTGTACGTTGACCTTCGCGGGCACACGTACGGTCACCGAACTCATCGATCTTCTGCCACTCTCATCACTTGCCGGGGTCAAGGACACTCGATGTTATCGAGGCCCGCCGCCCTGACATGCGGTTCTCGAAAGATGACCTCGGGAACGCCCAACTCATCAACACGCAGAGTCAAGTTCATAGACATTTGCCCCAGATCCTCACTGGAGCATGGGCGTTCCCGCGATGGACGTCTCCTGTGACGAGGACGGCCCTACGACGCACGCTTCCAGCAACGGCCGCCCGATCGCGGCCTGGGCGTCTCTTGCGATGAGCGCCTCATCGCGGCGTGGACTCCTGCGACGCACGTCCCCTTCGGTGACGGATGCCCCCTGTTGGATGTGAACGCTTCCCGCGGTGGCGATGCCTCATGGGATGTGGGCGTCTCCTGCGATGTGGGTGCTTCGTGGTGGCGTGAGCGCTTTCTGCGGTGGCGATGCCTCATGGGATGTGGGCGTCTCCTGCGATGCGGGTGCTTCGTCGTGGTGTGAACGCTTCCTGCGGTGGCGATGCCTCATGGGACGTGGATGTCTCCTGCGATGGGGGTGCTTCCTCGTGACGTGAGCGCCTCCTGCGATGGCGATGCCTCATGGGACGTGGGCGTCTCCTGCGGTGACGGGTACCGACAGAGACGTGGACTTTCCCCGGGATGGACGTCTCTACGACGACCGGGACGTCTTCTACGACGTGCGTCTCGTGAGCAGGTCACGCGTGTGTACGGCTGGCCGGAAGTGCTGCCGGGCGTTACGAGGGGAGGAGGTGGGCGAATCGTCGGGCGTCGGGTGGGCGGGGAGCCGATACCCTGGGGAGGTCATGAATCTGGTCAATCTTGAGTCGGTTTCCCATGCGTACGGGCCCAAGCCGCTCCTCAGCGACGTATCCCTGGGTGTCGAGGCAGGCGAGCGCATCGGTGTCGTCGGTCGTAACGGGGGCGGGAAGACGACCCTCCTGTCCGTGATCGCGGGAGCGGTACAGCCTGACAAGGGGCGGGTCACGCATAACCGGGGCCTGCGGGTCGGGTTCCTGTCGCAGCAGGACACGCTCGACGCCGGCACCGCCGTGCGCGAGATCGTCCTCGGCGAGCGGGCCGAGCACGAGTGGGCGGGGGATCAGCGCGTACGCGAGATCCTCGCCAACCTGATCGGCGATCTCGACCTTGACGCCAGGGCCGGCGATCTGTCCGGTGGGGAGCGCAGGCGTACGGCGCTGGCGCAGCTGCTCATCGATGACCATGACCTGATCATGCTGGACGAGCCCACGAACCACCTCGACATCGAGGCCATCGCCTGGCTGGCCGGGCATCTGGCGGCGAGCAAGAGCGCGCTGGTGGCCGTGACGCACGACCGGTGGTTCCTCGACGCCGTGTCGAGCCGTACGTGGGAGGTCGTGGACGGGCGGGTCGAGCGGTATGAGGGTGGCTATGCCGCTTACGTGCTCGCGAAGGCCGAACGGGCGCGGATCGCGCAGGCCGCCGAGGAGCGCCGCCAGAACCTCATGCGCAAGGAGATCGCCTGGCTGCGCCGTGGTCCGCCTGCCCGCACGTCCAAGCCGAAGTTCCGCATCGAGGCCGCCCAGGCTCTGATCGCGAACGAGCCTCCGGCGCGCGAGACGGTCGAGCTGATGAAGTTCGCCGCGGCGCGCCTCGGCAGGACCGTTTACGACCTCGAGGACGTCACGCTGCACGCCGGCGGGCCGGACAGCGGGCCGCTGGTGCTCGACGATCTCACGTGGCAGTTCGGCCCGGGAGACCGCATCGGGCTGATCGGGGTGAACGGCTCCGGCAAGTCGTCGGTGCTGCGCCTGCTCGCCGGCACGGTGGTGCCCGACTCCGGGCGCGTGATCAAGGGCAAGACGGTACGCCTCGCGCACCTGTCCCAGGAGCTGGCCGAGCTGGATCCGGCGCGGCGGGTGCTGGAGTCGGTGGAGGAGGTACGCAAGTACCTCCAGGTCGGCAAGCGGGAGTGGACGGCCTCTCAGCTGCTCGAACGCCTGGGGTTCAAGGGCGAGGCGCAGTGGAAGGTCGTCGGCGATCTGTCCGGCGGTGAGCGGCGGCGGCTGCAGCTGCTCAGGCTCCTCATGGACGACCCCAACGTCCTGCTGCTCGACGAGCCCACCAACGACCTCGACATCGAGACGCTCAACGAGCTCGAGGACCTGCTGGACGCCTGGCCCGGCACGCTGGTCCTGGTGAGCCACGACCGCTACTTCCTGGAGCGGGTTACCGATCGCTGCGTGGCGCTGCTCGGTGACGGCAAGCTCTCGCTGCTGCCCGGCGGGGTGGACGAATACCTCGAACGCCGCGCGGCCGGCACGGCCCTGACCGCCCGCCTCGGCACCTCGGCCAACGCCACTATCGCGCAGGCACCCAGTGCCGCCGCCGCGTCGGGGGGCGTCGCGGGTACGTCCACGCCCGATGAGGGGCTGTCGGCCAAGGAGGAGCGCGAGCTGCGCAAGGAGCTCAACCGCCTGGAACGCCAGCTCGACAAGCTGAGCGACCAGGAGTCCCGCCTCCACGCGGCCATGGCCGACGCGGCCAGCGACTACGAGAAGCTGGGCTCCCTCGATGCCCAGCTGCGCGAGATCAACACCCAGAAGGACACGATCGAAGCGGAGTGGCTCGAGGTGGCCGACCGCCTGGGCGACTGAGGCTTCCCGTCACACGGGGGCGGAGTGGCTTGGGGCTGTCGATCGTGTGGGCGGCTGGGGCTTCGTGTCGCCCGACGTGGAGTGGCTCGAGGTGGTCGATCGTGTGGTTGGCTGGGGCTTCGTGTCGCCCGAGATGGAGCGGCTTGGGTTGGTCGATTGTTCGGGTGGCCGAGGCTTCGTGTCGCACGGGGCGGAGTGCCGTGGGGTGGCAGACCGCTTGGGCGACCGCCGCTTTGCGTCGCCCGAGGTGGAGTGACTCGAAGGACTGATCGCTTGGGGCGGCTGAGGCTTCGTGTCGCACGGGGCGGAGCGGCTTGGGTCGGCAGACCGCCTGGGCGACCGCCGCTTTGCGTCACCCGAGGTGGAGGCGCTTGGGGTGGTCGATCGCGTGGGTGGTTGAGGCTTTGCGTCACCCGAGGTGGAGTGGGCTCGACGTGGCTGACCGCTTGGGGTGGCTGAGGCTTGGCGTCGCCCGGGGTGAAGCGGCTGGGGTGGTCGATCGGTTGGGTGACGGACGCGCCGCAGCACACCCGCCCGATGGGCGGGCTGGAGGGCGGGTTGGGGTCGTATGAGAAAGGCCCGATGCCTGCCGGGCATAGAGCTGGTGGGCTATTGGGGAGAGTCGAAGGGGGCGAGGAGGGTGCGGAGGAGGCCTGAGAGAGCGCGCTGATCGTCGGAGCCGAGGCCGGACAGGAGCTCGTGTTCCCGCCGCAACAAGTCAGCGAAGGCCGCGTCCACGCGGGCGAGGCCCGGGTCCGTCAAGGACACCAGGACGCCGCGCCGGTCCTCGGGGTCGGGCCGGCGGCGCACCAGGCCCGCCTGGGCGAGCCGGTCGATGCGGTTCGTCATCGTCCCCGAGGTGACGAGCGTGGCCCGCAGCAGGGCGCCGGGGCTGAGCTCGTACGGCTTGCCGGCCCGCCGCAGCGCCGTCAGCACGTCGAACTCCCAGGGCTCCAGGTCGTGCTCGGCGAACGCCGCCCGCCTGGCCCGGTCGAGATGCTTCGCCAGCCGTGACACCCTAGAGAGAACCTGGAGCGGCTCGACGTCGAGGTCGGGGCGCTCCGCGCGCCAAGCCGCGACGAGGCGGTCCACCTCGTCTCTAGCATCCTCCGTCATGACACAAGAGTGTACTGTCTTGACATCGAGATATCTCTCTCGATATCAATTATCTTCATGTCAAGAGATATTTGGGACCCGGTAACGTACGCGGTCTACGCCGACGAGCGGTCGCGGCCGTTCATCGAGCTGATCTCCAGAGTGGGGGCGGTCGACCCCGATTATGTCGTGGACGCGGGCTGCGGCAGTGGTGAACTCACCGTTGAGCTGGCCAATCGCTGGCCCCGCGCTACCGTGGAGGGCTACGACTCCTCGCCCGCGATGATCACCAAGGCCCGCGGGCTGGGGTCCAGGGTGCGGTTCGCGGTGGCGGACGTGGCCACGTGGCGTCCCGACCGGCCGATGGACGTGATCGTCTCGAACGCCGTCCTGCAGTGGGTGCCGGAGCATCGCGAGGTACTGGAGCACTGGGTCGAGGATCTGGCCCCGGGGGGCTGGCTGGCGTTCCAGGTGCCGGGCAACTTCGGCGCCCCCAGCCACGTCGCCATCCACGAGCTGTGCGCCTCCCGCGCCTGGTCCGACAGGCTCGACGGCGTCCTCAGGGCGCACCCGGTCGACGACCCGATCGACTATCTGGACCTGCTCAACCACGGCGGCGCGCAGGTGGACGCGTGGGAGACGACCTACATGCACGTGCTCCAGGGTGAGAACCCGGTGCTCGACTGGGTCTCCGGCACCGCCCTGCGCCCGGTCTTCGACCGGCTCGACCCGGCCGAGCAGCGGCGGTTCAAGCAGGACCTCGCCAAGTCGCTCGCCGAGGTCTACCCGGTCAGGAGCTACGGGACCCCCTTCCCGTTCCGGCGGATCTTCGTGGTGATGCAGAAATGATCCAGGCGCTGCACCACGTCCAGCTCGCCGCGCCCAGGGGCAGCGAACCGGAGCTGAGGCGCTTCTACGAGGGCGTGCTGGGACTTCGGGAGGTGCCCAAGCCGCCTGAGCTGGCCAAACGCGGTGGGGTATGGTTCAAGGGCGAGGGTGTGGAGGTCCACCTCGGCATCGAGGACGACTTCAGGCCCGCGCGCAAGGCACATCCTGCCTTCCTGGTGGACGACCTCGACGCGTACGCCCCCGGCATGGAGCCCGACCTGCTCTTCCCCGGCTACCGGCGGATCTATCTCTCGGACCCCGTCGGCAACAGAATCGAGCTCCTGCAGGTCGTGTGATGTTCACCTCAAAGTGGCATGATGTTCCGAAATCGGACTCTTGCGAGGTGTAGTGGGCATCGAGATCGAGGACAAATTTGACGTTCCTCCCGACTACGCGATTCCGGACCTGAGCCGAGTGGCCGAGGTCGTGGGGCCGAAGAGCTACCAGCTGGTGGCTCTCTATTACGACACCGCCGACCTGCGGCTGGCCGCGCGAGGCGTCACGCTCAGGCGGCGACGAGGCGGCGACGACGCCGGCTGGCACCTGAAGCTGCCCAAAGCCAAGGGGGTACGGCAGGAGATCACCCGTCCCCTCACCCGCAGCGCCAAGGTCGTGCCCGCGGAACTGGCCGAGCTCGTCCGCGCCTACACCCGCGGTGCCCCGCTCGTGCCGGTCGCCGAGCTGGACACCCGCAGGAGCGTCACCGTCCTGCTCGACGGCGACGTCAAGCTCGTCGAGGTCGCCGACGACCGCGTCAAGGGCACGGTGTACGGGGATGAGCCCACGATCGTACGGTGGCGCGAGGTCGAGGCCGAGCTGCTCGCCCCCGATCGCCAGGGCGTTCTCGCCAAGGTCGGCAAGCGCCTCAGGAAGGCCGGCGCGACACCCTCGGCGGCCGCCAGCAAACTCGCCAAACTGCTCGAACCCGCCCCGCTCCCCAAAGCCCCCACCGAGCCGGACACGGCGGGCGAGATCGTCGTCGCCTACCTGGCCGGGCAGGTCAACGCCCTCCTCGCGCAGGATCCGCGGGTCCGCAGGGCCGAGGACGACGCCGTGCACCAGATGCGCGTGGCCGCCCGCAGGATGCGCAGCGCGCTCAAGGCGTTCAAGAGCGTCATCGCGGACACCGCCCAGGTGCAGGACGAGCTGCGCTGGCTCGGCAACGTGCTCGGCGAGGCCCGCGACCTGGAGGTGATCAGGGCCAGGTTCGCCAAGGAGCTGGCAGGGCTGGAGCCCGAGCTGGTTCACGGCCCCATCCAGACCCGACTCGGTACGGATCTGTACGAACGCGAGCAGGAGGCGTACGGCCGCATCAAGGAGGCACTCAGCGGCGACCGCTACTACACCCTCCTCAACGCGCTCGATCAGCTCGTCTCCGTCCCGAAGCTGGAGAAGGCGGCGGCCAAGCCCGCCCAGAAGAAGCTCAGCGCCATCGCGGTGGCCGGCTGGAACCGGGTGACGAAGGCCTACGAAACCGCTCAGGCCATAGAAGACCCGGAACGTCGTGAAATAGCCATGCACGACGTACGCAAGGCCGCCAAACGCGCTCGCTACACCGCCGAAGCGCTCCAACCCACTCTCGGCGCGAACATGGGCAAGCTGGCCAAACTATCCGAGAACGTCCAGGAGATCCTGGGCACGCACCAGGACGGCGTGGTGGCGCAGGAGACGCTGGCGAAGGAGGCCGAGAGCGCCCGCCAGGCAGGCGAGGACACGTTCACGTACGGAGTGCTCATCGGCATCGAGCGCAGCGCGGCCGAGCGGGCGTACGCGGAGTTCCCCAGAGTCTGGGCAGAGACGGTCGGGGCGGTTATGAAGGTTCTATGAGGAACCTTCCCACCATCCCCTTCGAACGCGGCAACCTGCTGGAGGTGCCCGCCGCGTACCGCGACCTGCGGGCCGAAGCGGGCATCGCGAAGGTACGCACCCAGACGGGCGACGAGGTCTGGCTGGTCAGCGGCTACGAGGACGCGCGCAGTCTGTTCAACGACCCCAGGCTCGGGCGCTCGCATCCCGAGCCGGACAAGGCCGCCAGGCTGTCGGGATCGGCCATACTCGGCGGCCCCCAGGGCGACATCGCCACGGAGAAGGCCGAGCACGACCGCATGCGCAAGCTGTTCATGCCGTCCTTCTCGGCCCGCAGGATGAAGGCGCTCAGCGACCACGTCGGCTCGCTCGTGGACGAGCGGCTCGACCACCTGGCCAAGCTGACGCCGCCGGTCGACCTGCACGCCGAGCTCTCCTTCCCGCTGCCCGTGCTGGTCATCTGCCGGCTTCTCGGGGTGCCGTACGAGGACAGGGAGTACTTCGGGGGCGTGTCGTTCCGCCTGGGCGACATGCTGGACCTGGAGAAGGGCCAGGCGGCGCGCGATGAGCTGAGCGCGTACATGGCCGGGCTCATCGAGCGCAAGCGGCGCGAGCCGGCCGAGGACGTGCTGTCCGACCTGGCGAACGAGCTGGACGACGACGGGAAGATCGCCGAGCTCGCCGGCGGGCTGCTGTTCGCCGGCCACGAGACCACGGTCAACCGCATCGACTTCGGCGTGCTGCTCCTGCTCGCCAACCCCGCTCAGCGCGACCTGCTCATCGCCGACCCGGGGCTGGCGCCCGGCGCGGTCGAGGAGATCCTGCGGATGGCCACGCCGAGCCTGCACGGCCTGCCCAGGTACGCCCACGAGGACATCGAGATCGGCGGCCACACGATCCGCCGGGGCGAGGCCGTGGTGCTCACCCCGGGTGCGGCCAACCGGGATGAGCGGATCTATCCGGATCCGGATGTGTTCGATATCCGCCGTCCGCCGTCCGACCCGCATCTGAGCTTCGGGTACGGCCCGCGCTTCTGCATCGGCGCCAGCCTGGCCAGGGTCGAGCTGGTGGCGGTGTTCGGCAGGCTGTTCCAGCGCTTCCCCACCCTGCGGACGGCCGTACCCGTCGAGGAACTGCCACGCAGCGAGGGGAGGATCGCCGACGGCTTCGCGAAGCTGGAGGTCACCTGGTGAGCGGCGCGGCTGCCAGGCGCTCGGTCAGGCCGCGTAGCGCTCGACGCTGACGACGTGCCCGCCCGCCCGCTGCAGCACGGCGAACGCGCCCTTGCGCAGGTGCAGGTCCTTTCCGCTCAACGTCCTGATCAGGTCGGGGAGCACCTTGCGGTGGCTGCACACGGCCGCGGGCACGGTGATCTCCCTGACCATGGCGGGTGTCTTCTGCGGGTCCTGCCCCTCCTCGCTGAGGAGGGGCTCCAGCTTGAGTTCGGCCCCGTACGGCTCCAGGGTCTGGACGCATCGGGCGCTGGGGGAGCTGATCAGCAGCTCGGGCCGGTAGGCGGGCAGCGCGGTGGCCAGGTGCGCCGCCTGCGACCGGCCGTCGGTGTCGAGCGGGCGCAGCTCGTCGTCGCCCTGCCACTCGTTCCTGGAGCCGGCCGAGCCGTGCCGTACGAGGACGAGGGGCACGGTCTCGAGCGGCGCGGCCTTCAGCGCGCGCAGCAGCCCCACATCCCATTCGTACGTCAGCAGCCGCCTGGCCTCCTCTAACGGCAGCCAGCGCAGTTCGTCCACCTCGTCATCGGGGGAGAAGCCGTCGTCGGCGGCCACCCGCGCCGTCCAGTAGTCGACCCGCTTGAGCCGCCCGGAGCTGAGGTAGTGGACCGGTGGCAGCGCGCGGCCGAGCAGCACGGTCAGCCCGGTCTCCTCCCACACCTCGCGCAGGGCGGCGGCGATCACGTGCTCGCCGGACTTCAGCTTGCCCTTGGGGAAGGTCCAGTCGTCGTAGTTGGGACGGTGGATGACGGCGACCTCGGGGCGGCTCTCCTCGCCCCTCCAGACCACGGCTCCGGCGGCGCGGAGCAGGTCAGTCATCAACGGTCCTCCAGCGGCGCGTGCTGATGAGATGGCTCTGCGGGTCCTCGCCCGGGTGGCGGGCCCACGTGCCGTCGGAGTGCAGCACCCACGCGTTCGTGGTCTCGGCCATGGCCAGGTCCATCAGCTCGATGAGGTAGGCCTTGTGCTGCGGTGAGGTCACCTTGACCAGGGCCTCGACGCGGCGGTCGAGGTTCCTGCGCATGAGGTCGGCGCTGCCGATCCAGATCTCGGGCCGGCGGCCCAGGCCGAACTCGTACACCCGGGAGTGCTCAAGGAAGCGCCCCAAGACCGACCTTACGCGGATATTTTCGGACAAATCTGGAATGCCTGGGCGGAGGCTGCAGATGCCCCGCACCCACAGGTCCACCGGGACGCCCGCCCTGGACGCCCGGTACAGGGCGTCGATGATCGGCTCGTCCACCAGGGAGTTCGTCTTGATCCTGATCCGTGCCGGGCGCCCCGCCTCCTGGTGGGCGATCTCCCGCTCGATCCTGGCCAGCAGCCCGCTGCGCATCGAGTGGGGCGCGACCAGCAGCCGCCGGTAGGCGGAGTGGTTGGAGTAGCCGGTCAGGTGGATGAACAGGTCCGTCACGTCCTCGCCGACCAGCGGGTCGGCCGTGAGCAGGCCGAAGTCCTCGTACTGCCGGGCGGTCTTGGGGTTGTAGTTGCCGGTGCCGATGTGGCAGTAGCGGCGCAGCTCGCCCGAGGGCTCCTGGCGGACCACGAGCGCGAGCTTGCAGTGGGTCTTCAGCCCGACCACGCCGTAGACGACGTGGCAGCCGGCCCGCTCCAGCTTGCGCGCCCAGGAGATGTTGGCGTGCTCGTCGAAGCGGGCCTTGATCTCCACGACCACGACGACCTGCTTGCCCGCCTCGGCCGCGTCGATCAGCGCGTCCACGATGCGGGACTCGCCGCTGGTGCGGTAGAGAGTCTGCTTGATCGCCAGGACCCTGGGGTCGGCCGCGGCCACCTCGATGAAGCGCTGCACGCTGGTGGCGAACGAGTCGTACGGGTGGTGCAGCAGCACGTCGCGCTCGCGCAGGATCGAGAAGAGGTCGTCCTCGGCGCTGATCACCTCGGCGGGCACGAACGGCCGGTAGCTCAGCTCGCCCCGGTCCAGGTCGGCGATGGCGTGCAGGCCCGACAGGTCGAGCGGCCCCTGCAGCCGGTAGATCTCGTGCGGCGCCAGCTCCAGCTCCTCGATCAGCGGTGCCAGCACCTCCGGGGTGATCGTGTCCTCGACCTCGAGCCGCACGGGCGGGCCGAACCGCCGCTTGAGCAGCTCCTTCTCCAGAGCCTGCATGAGGTTCTCGGTGACGTCCTCGTCGACGTCGAGATCCTCGTTCCTGGTGACGCGGAAGACGTGGTGCTGGAGGATCTCCATGCCCTTGAAGAGCTGCCCCAGATGGGCCGCGATGACATCCTCAAGAGGGACGAACCGGTCCTTCGAGGCCTGCACGAACCGCGGCAACTGCGACGGCACCTTGACCCGTGCGAACACCGTGTGATCGGTGGCCGGATTCCGCACCAGGACCGCGAGGTTCAGGCTGAGCCCGGAGATGTAGGGGAAGGGGTGCGCGGGGTCCACGGCCAGCGGCGTCAGCACGGGCCTGATCCGCTCCCTGAACAGCTTGCGCAGCTCCGTACGCTCCTCGCGGCCCAGCTCGTCCCACCGGACGATCTCGATGCCCTCGGCGGCCAGCTGAGGGGAGATGTGGTGGTGGAAGGCCGCGGCGTGCCGGATGGCCAGATCGTCCGCGATCGTGGCGATCCTGGCCAGCTCCTCGCGCGGCTTCAGCCCGCTCTTGGTACGCAGCAGCAGGCCCGTGGCCATGCGCCGTTTCAGGCCCGCGACCCGTACGCGGAAGAACTCGTCGAGGTTGCTGGCGAAGATCGCCAGGAAGCGCACCCGCTCAAGGAGGGGGGTCGATGGATCTTCGGCCAGATCGAGCACGCGCTCGTTGAACTGGAGCCAGCTCTCTTCGCGATTGAGAAACCGCTCCTGAGGCAGGGGCAGGTCGTTGGCGGGTTGGAACGGTTCCGCGGACATATGGCCTATATTGCCCCGTTTGGTTGAACAGAACGTTAACGCGGTCGCAACGGCTTATCCCGGAAAGTCAACCACGCTCTACCCAATCGTCACTCAAGACATCCCCCCTGTTCAAGCCCACCGCCGGACCGTCTTCCCGCATCCGTCCCTCCCGCCGACGCCTTTCGGCCCGGGGTCCTGACGGCGGATTACTCCTGGTGGTCCGCCTGTTCGAGGCGGGCGGTGCGTTCGGCGAGGCGGGCCTCGCGCTGGCGGATCTTCTCCTCGCGCTCCCGCGCCTTCTCCGCCTCCTTCAGCACCCGCTCGCGCTCCTTCTCGGCCTCCTTGAGCAGCCGTTCCCGCTCCTTGAGGTCCCGGACCCGCGCCTTCTCCGCCTCCTTGAACTCCCGCACCCGTGCCTTCTCGGCCTCCCTGAGCTCCTTGTCCCGCGCCTTCTCCAGCTCGCGCAGCTCCTTCTCGCTCGTGCGCGGCTTGGCGGGGACGGGGGCCGGGGCGGGGACGGAGACGGGCTGGTCGCGGGTCGCCGCGGTGATCGCCGGGTCGGGGTTGAGCCCGGTCAGGCCGTTCCAGGCCAGGTTGACGAGGTGGGCGGCGACCTCCTCGCGACCCGGCTTGCGTACGTCGAGCCACCACTGCCCGGTCAGCGCGACCATGCCGACCAGCATCTGGGCGTACATCGGCGCGAGCTTGGGGTCGTAGCCGCGGGCCGCGAACTCGTCGGCGAGGACGTCCTCGACCTGGCTGGCGATCTCGCTGATCAGGCTCGCGAACGTGCCGGTGCCCGAGGCGGCGTGGGAGTCGCGCACCAGGATGCGGAAGCCCTCGCTGCTCTCCTCGATGTACTGGAGCAGCGCCAGCGCGGCCCGCTCCAGTTTGATCAGTGAATGGGACGCGGCCAGCGCCTCGGTGATCATGGTGAGGAGCTTCTGCATCTCGCGGTCCACGACGACCGCGTAGACGCCTTCCTTGCCGCCGAAATGCTCGTAGACCACGGGTTTCGACACCTGTGCGGTAGCGGCGATCTCCTCGATAGAGGTCCCGTCGAACCCCTTCTCCGCGAAGAGGGTGCGGCTGATGCTGATCAGCTGCTCTCTGCGCTCGCTACCGGACATGCGCCTGCGAGATCGGGGTTCGGTCACGGTCTCCATAATGACGGCCACGGGTGCGCGGCCGTTCACCGGCTGATCTACGTCAGGCAATGCGCTTCGCCGCCAGGCGTTCGGGGGTAGGCCAGCGGACGTCGTACGCCCAGCCCAGCTTCTCGAAGATCCGGATGGACCCGGCGCTCAGGTCGATCTGGCCCTTGAGCGCACCGTGCCGGGCGCAGGTCGGGTCGGAGTGGTGCAGGTTGTGCCAGGACTCGCCGAAGGACGGGATGGCCAGCCACCAGACGTTGCGCGACTTGTCGCGTACCTGGAACTCCTCCTCGCCGAAGACGTGGCAGATGGAGTTGATCGACCAGGTCACGTGGTGCAGCAGGCCGATGCGGATGAGCGAGCCCCAGAACAGCGCGGTCAGCGCGCCCTGCCAGGACCAGGTGACGAGCCCGCCGATCACGCCGGGGAGCACGATGGAGGTGAGGGCGATCGTGCCGAACCACTTGTGCAGCTTCATGACGTCGGGGTCCTTGACGAGGTCGGGAGCGTACTTCTCGCGGTTGGTCCGCTCGCTCTCGAACAGCCAGCCCATGTGGGCGTACAGGAGGCCCTTGGACAGGGACTTGAAGCCGGGGCCGAACCGCCACGGCGAGTGCGGGTCGCCCTCCTTGTCGGAGAACTTGTGGTGCTTGCGGTGCGTGGCCACCCAGTCGAGCACGGACATCTCCAGCGACAGGCTGCCCGCGATGCCCAGCGCGATCTTCAGCGGCCGCTTGGCCTTGAACGAGCCGTGGGTGAAGTAGCGGTGCAGCCCCACGGTCACCCCGAGCCCGGAGATCACGTAGAAGACGAAGGAGATGACGATGTCCGACCAGCCGAGTCCCCATCCCCACGCGAACGGCACCGCGGCCGCGATCGCGATCAGCGGCAGTCCGACGACGAGCGTGAAGGTGACCAGTTCTGCCTTGGATCTGGGCTCGGGTTCGAATTCGGGCTTCGGTGTCGGGGCTGAACGCTCGGCGACAACGGTCATGGACGACCTCCAACGGCATGTATGAGGATGTATGTCCGGACTACGCAACCGTAACCTACGCTAGCGTAAGTAAGGAAGCCCTAAGCCGTTAATGGGGGGAACGTGACGCTCTGCAGAACAAGGTGGGTGGGGTTCGCGCCTTGCGCCTTTTAGGGCGGTCTGTTATACGGTCAGCGTGCCGCGTACCTGCCGTTACCTGGGACTTCACGCCCGAGCCGGGTGTGGGACGCAATTACGGGCGCGCGCCGGGGTTCGGGATCGGTATCGTAGGGATGTGTCGGACGCCACGTGTCCGATCTGTCCCGGATCGTCTAATCGGCAGGACAAGTGGTTTTGGTCCACTTTGTAGGGGTTCGAGTCCTCTTCCGGGAGCTGTGACCTGCTCCCCCGGCGAGAATGTTCGGGGTGCGTCCAGGTATCCTCACGGTGTCGGGAGGGTAGCGGTGCGGTAGACGTACCAAATGCCCTGATCCGTCCAGTCACAGGGAGCCTCAGTCCGTGAGTGTGCCGCGCCCGGCAGCCGTCATCGTCCTCGCCGCGGGCGAGGGTACCCGGATGAAGAGTCAGACCCCCAAGGTCCTGCATGAGCTATGTGGCCGTTCGCTGGTCAACCACATGCTCGCAGCCGCCCGCGACCTCGATCCGCAACAGCTGATCGTCGTCATCGGCCACGCGCTGGAGCAGGTCGGCGGCCACCTGGCCGCCACCAGCCCCGACGCGCGCGCCGTCGTCCAGCATGAGCAGCGTGGCACCGGCCACGCGGTCCGCACCGTGCTCGAAGAGGTCGGCGTGATCTCCGGCACCGTGCTGGTCACGTACGGGGACGTGCCGCTCATGCGCCCGCGAACCCTCGCCGAGCTGCTCGAACGGCACGAGGCCGAAGGCAACGCGGTCACCGTGCTGACGGCCAACGTGCCCGATCCGACCGGCTACGGGCGGATCATCCGCGACGAGAGCGGCGCCGTGCTGGAGATCGTCGAGGAGAAGGACGCCAGCCCGGAGCAGCGCGCGATCAAGGAGATGAACTCCGGCATCTACGCCTTCGACGGCTCGCTGCTCGCCGACGCCGTCAAGCGCGTGTCCACCGACAACGCCCAGGGTGAGGAATACCTCACCGACGTCCTGGCCATCCTGCGCGGCGACGGCCACCGGGTCGGCGCCTGCGTCGCGGGCGACTTCGTCGAGGTCGAGGGCGTCAACGACCGCGTGCAGCTCGCCGCCGCCCGCAAGGTGCTCAACCTGCGCCTGCTCGAGGACCACATGCGCGCCGGGGTGACGATCATCGACCCCGGCAGCACCTGGATCGACGTCGGTGTGCGGATCGCGCCCGACGTGGTCATCCACCCCGGCACCCAGCTCCACGGCGACACCGTGATCGAGACCGGCGCCGAGGTCGGCCCCGCCACCACGCTGACCGACACCCGCGTCGGCGAAGGCGCCGTCGTCCGCAACGCCGTCTGCGACAGCGCCGACATCGGCCCCGAGGTCAGCGTCGGCCCCTACGCCTACCTCCGCCCCGGCACGGTGCTCGGCCGCAAGTCCAAGGCCGGCACGTTCGTCGAGATGAAGAACACCAAGGTCGGCGAGCGCTCCAAGGTGCCGCACCTGTCCTACGCGGGGGACGCCACGATCGGCGACGACGTCAACATCGGCGCCTCCACCGTCTTCGTCAACTACGACGGGGTCAACAAGCACCAGACGACCATTCGCGACGGGGTGTTCGTCGGCTGCGACACCATGCTCGTCGCCCCGGTGACGGTCAATGACGGCGCCTACACGGCGGCGGGCTCGGTGATCGTCGACGACGTGCCTCCCGGCGCCATCGGCGTGGCGCGTGCGCGGCAGCGCAACATCGAGAAATGGGTCTTGCGCAGGCGCGCGGGCACGAAGTCGGCCGCGGCCGCCCAGCGGGCGCTGGCCGAGCAAGAGCAGCAGGAGAGTGGCAAATGACCGAGCTTGTTGAGGTCATCAGTAAGCACAGCAGCACGGTCATGAGACCGACGAAGGAGGTCTCATGAGCAGTATCAAACAGCCGGGCGAGAAGAACCTCATGCTCTTCTCGGGCCGGGCCTACCCTGAGCTCGCCGACGAGGTGGCTCATCACGTCGGCGTCTCCCTCACCCCCACCAAGCTGATCGACTTCGCCAACGGCGAGATCTACGCGCGCTATCTGGAGTCCGTACGCGGCTGCGACGCGTTCGTCATCCAGAGCCACACCGCGCCCATCAACAAGTGGATCATGGAACAGCTGATCATGGTCGACGCGCTGAAGCGGGCCTCCGCCAAGCGCATCACCGTGGTCATGCCGTTCTTCGGCTATGCCCGCCAGGACAAGAAGGGCCGGGGCCGCGAGCCCATCACGGCCCGGCTGATGGCCGACATGTTCAAGACCGCGGGCGCCGACCGGCTCATGTCGATCGACCTGCACACCTCGCAGATCCAGGGCTTCTTCGACGGCCCGGTCGACCACCTGTTCGCGATGCCGGTGCTGGAGAGCTACCTCAAGAACAAGCTCGACCTGGAGAACACCACCGTCGTCTCGCCCGACACCGGCCGCGTCCGGCTGTCGGAGCGCTGGGCCGACACGCTCGGCACGCCGCTGGCGTTCATCCACAAGCGCCGTGACCTCGACGTGGCCAATCAGGTGAAGGTCAGCGAGGTCGTCGGACGGGTCCGCGGCCGCACCTGCGTGCTGATCGACGACATGATCGACACCGCGGGCACCATCTGCAAGGCCGCCGACGCCCTCTACGAGCAGGGCGCCACCAACGTGATCACCGCCGCCACCCACGCGGTCTTCTCCGACCCGGCCGTCGACCGGCTGAAGAACTCCCGGATCTCCGAGGTCATCGTCACCAACACGCTGCCGCTGGCGGAGGCCAACAGGTTCGACAAGCTGACGGTGCTGTCGATCGCGCCGCTCATCGGCCGCGCGATCACCGAGGTCTTCCAGGACGGCTCGGTCACGAGCTTGTTCGAGGGTGACACCTGAGCTGTGATGGATCCGCAGCGAAGTGAGGACATCCATCACAGCCTTCCGAGCGGAGCTCGGCAGACAGCGCTGTAGACTGGCCCGGTTGCGCTCGTAACGCCTTCCGCTAGGGCGGGTGAGGGAGAGCGCCGACACCCACCAGACTCCAAGCATCCCTAGGAGATGTCATGTCCGAAGTACGTATCGCCGCCGAGCCGCGCAGCGAGTTCGGCAAGGGCGCCGCTCGCAAGATCCGCCGCGCCGACAAGGTGCCCGCGGTTCTCTACGGGCACGGCATCGACCCCAAGCACCTGACCCTGCCCGGCCACGAGGTGCTCCTCGCGCTCCGCACGCCCAACGTGCTGATCCACCTCAAGGGTGAGGGCGTCGACGAGCTGGCCCTGCCCAAGGGCGTGCAGCGCGACCCGATCAAGGGCTTCGTCGAGCACGTCGACCTGCTGCTGGTCAAGCGCGGCGAGAAGGTCACGGTCGAGATCCCGGTCAACACGGTCGGCGACGTCCACACCGACGGCCTGCTCGACCTGCAGCTCGTCGCCGTCGCCGTCGAGGCCGAGGCCACCCACATCCCGACCGGCGTCGAGGTCGACGTCGAGGGCCTGGAGGTCGGCACCGCCATCACGGCCGCGCAGCTCGCGCTGCCGAAGGGCGCCACGCTGGCCGCCGACCCCGAGTCCGTCGTGCTCCAGGTGATCGCCAAGCCGGTCGAGGCGCCGGAGGAGGCCGAGGAGGCCGCCGAGGGTGTGGTCGCCGAGGGCGAGACCGCAGAGGCTTCCGCCGAGTAACGGTCCGATTCGTGAACGGGGCGGCCGGACTCGAGCCGCCCCGTTCCGCTGTTAGGGGTGCAGATGGATCGCTGGCTGATCGCCGGCCTGGGCAATCCCGGGCCCGAATACGCGGGCAACAGGCACAACGCGGGCTTCATGGTGCTCGACGAGCTCGCCGCCAGGGCCGGCGGGCGGTTCAAGGCGCACAAGAGCAGGGCTGAGGTGTGCGAGACCAGCACCGCGATCCTGGCCAAGCCCCTCACCTACATGAACCTCTCCGGCGGGCCCGTCAAGGCGCTCTCCGACTTCTACAAGATCGGCCCGGAGCGGCTGATCGTCGTCCACGACGAGCTCGACGTGCCTTACGGCGCGCTCAGGGCCAAGCTCGGCGGCGGCGACAACGGCCACAACGGCCTCAAGTCGATCACCAAGGTCCTCGGCACCCGCGACTACCTGCGGGTCCGCTTCGGCATCGGGCGCCCGCCCGGGCGCATGGACGCGGCCTCCTTCGTGCTTCGGGACTTCGCCACCATGGAGCGCAAGGACCTGCCCTTCCTCGTGGACCGGGCGGCCGACGTCGTGGAGTCGCTGATGTCCCGCGGCCTCGAAGTCACCCAGAACGACTTCCACCGGTCTGATCTGCATATTTCGGGCCCTCCACGCTGATCGCCACATAGGTCCGTTCGCCGGTCCCCTGCCTCTCCTGCAGCTACCATCTGTGACTGTCCGTTCAGGAATGGTCACCTGGAGGCATGCGTGCGGGGTGAGGGCTTCATGGCCGTCGTCGGACCGGGCCATGTGGCCTCCTGGCGAGTCAGCCCGCGCACGCCCACCTGGGTCCGCTCCTACCGCTTCCGCGCGGTGCTGGGCGACCTCTGCGGGGCCTGGGTGGGGTCCGGGCTCGCCTTCTACGTTCGCTTCGGCGAGCTCACGCCGTACGTGCTGCCGTACCTGCTGGTCAGCCTGGCCCTGCCGGTGGTGTGGGCGTTCGCGGTGGCGCTCAACCGCGCGTACGAGCCGCGCATGCTCGGCGTCGGCTCCGAGGAGTTCCGCCGGGTCGTGCAGTCGGGCGTCGCGCTGACCGCGGGCACCGCCATCGGCTCCTACCTGACCAAGACCGACGTCGCCCGGGGCTACGTCGTGCTCGCGCTGCCGCTGGTGACGTTGCTCACGCTGCTCCTCAGGTACGCCCTGCGCCGCTCCCTGCACCGGCGCAGGGCGGCGGGGGAGTGCATGCGCAAGGTGGTCGCCGTCGGGCACGAGACGTCCGTCGAGGAGCTGGTGCGGCTGTTCCAGAAGGAGCGCTACCACGGCATGGACGTCGTGGCCGCCTGCCTGCCGGGGGGCGTGCCGGGCGACTTCGTGGGCGAGGTGCCGGTCGCCGGCGACCTCAGCGACGTGCCGATCGTGGTCGACCAGTTCCGCGCCGACACCGTGGCCGTGCTGGCCTGTCCCGAGATGGACGGGCAGGCGCTGCGGCGGCTGGCCTGGCGGCTGGAGCGCACCCACACCGATCTGGTGGTCGCCCCGGCGCTGATGGACGTGGCGGGCCCGCGCACCATGATCAGACCGGCCGCCGGGCTGCCGCTCCTGCACGTGGAGCACCCCGAGCTGGGCGGGGCCAGGAAACTGGTCAAGAACATCTTCGACCGGCTGGTCGCCACCGCGCTGCTGGTGCTGCTCGCGCCGCTGCTGGTGGGACTGGCGGTGGCCGTACGCGTGACGAGTCCGGGGCCCGCGCTGTTCAGGCAGACCAGGGTCGGCAGGGACGGGCGGCTGTTCACGATCCTGAAGTTCCGCACCATGCGGCGCGGCTCCGAGCAGCAGAAGATCACCTTGGTCAGCGACCGCGACGGCGTGCTCTTCAAGATCAGGAACGATCCCCGGGTCACGCCGCTGGGCACGCGGATGCGCCGCACCTCGCTGGACGAGCTGCCACAGCTCATCAACGTCGTACGCGGCCACATGTCGCTCGTCGGCCCCCGGCCGCCCCTGCCGGAGGAGGTGGCGCGCTACGGCGACGACGTGCGCAGACGGCTCCTCGTACGCCCCGGGATGACGGGCCTGTGGCAGGTCAGTGGTAGATCTGACCTATCGTGGGAGGAATCCGTCCGCCTCGATCTGCGTTACGTGGAGAACTGGTCCCTCACGCTCGACCTCCAGATCCTGTGGAAGACTTGGTCGGCCGTCGCCCGCGGGCAAGGAGCTTATTGATGACGATTCGCGACGACCACGCACTCGCCGCTGATCTGGCCACCGAGGCGGGCGAGCGGCTGCTGCGCATTCGCGAGCGCACCGGGTTCGGCGACTCCTCGGCCCTGCGCGCGGAGGGTGACCGGGCCTCCCACGTCTTCCTCATGGAGTCGCTGGCCAGGCTCCGTCCCAGTGACAGTGTGCTGTCGGAGGAGGCCACCCGCGAGGAGCGGCTCGACCCGCGCCGGCTCAGCGCGTCCCGGGTGTGGATCGTGGACCCGCTCGACGGCACGCGCGAGTTCGCCGAGGAGGGGCGGTCCGACTGGGCCGTGCACGTGGCGCTGTGGGAGGGCGGCAGGCTGACCGCGGGCGCCGTGGCGCTGCCCGCCCAGGGCCGCACGCTGACCACCGCGGAGCCGCCCGGGTCGCGCTCCTTCGACGGGGGGCGGTTCCGCATCGCGGTGAGCCGCACGCGCCCGCCGGAGTTCGTGCAGAAGCTGGCCTACCTCCTCGGAGCCGACCTGGTCCCCATCGGGTCCGCCGGGGCGAAGATCTCGGCGGTGCTCACCGGCGAGGTCGAGGCGTACGTACACGCCGGGGGCCAGTACGAGTGGGATTCCGCCGCGCCGGTCGCCGTCGCCCAGGCCGCCGGGGCCCACGCGAGCCGGATCGACGGCTCCGAGCTGACCTACAACCAAGCCGACCCGTCACTACCGGATATCCTGGTTTCCCTACCTGAGCTAGCGACATCGCTGCTCAGCGGGATTCGGGACCTGCACCGCTAAAACCGCCGGAGGAAGCTCCCATGCTCCAGCGCGACTACACGACGTCGCAGCTCGACGTGCTCGAAGCCGAAGCCATTCACATCATGCGCGAGGTTGCGGCCGAGTTCGAGCGTCCCTGTCTGCTCTTCTCCGGAGGCAAGGACTCGATCGTCATGCTCCGCATCGCGGAGAAGGCGTTCTGGCCCGCGGCCATCCCGTTCCCGCTCATGCACGTCGACACGGGCCACAACTTCGACGAGGTCATCGACTTCCGCGACCGCCGCTCCACCGAGCTCGGCGCGCGGCTGATCGTGGCCAGCGTGCAGGACTCCATCGACGCCGGCCGCGTGGTCGAGGAGACCGGGCGGCGCGCCTCGCGCAACCGCCTGCAGACCACCACGCTGCTCGACGGGATCGAGGAGCACGAGTTCGACGCGGTCTTCGGCGGCGCTCGCCGCGACGAGGAGAAGGCCCGCGCCAAGGAGCGGGTCTTCTCCTTCCGCGACGACTTCGGCCAGTGGGACCCGAAGAACCAGCGCCCCGAGCTGTGGAACCTCTACAACTCGCGCATCCGCAAGGGCGAGCACATCCGCGTCTTCCCGCTGTCCAACTGGACCGAGCTCGACGTCTGGGACTACATCAGGCGCGAGGGCATCGAGATCCCCTCCATCTACTTCGCCCACACCCGCAAGGTGTTCGAGCGCGACGGCATGCTGCTGCCCGACTCCGAGGTCGTGCAGCGGGGTGACGACGAGCCGCTGTTCGAGGCCGTGGTGCGCTACCGCACCGTGGGCGACATGACGTGCACGGGCGCCGTGCAGTCCACGGCCGCCACGGTCGAGGAGATCATCGAGGAGATCGCGGCCACCCGGATCACCGAGCGCGGGGCCACCAGGGCCGACGACCGCGCGTCGGAGGCCGCGATGGAGGACAGGAAGAGGGAAGGCTACTTCTAATGGACATTCTTCGCTTTGCCACAGCGGGAAGTGTCGATGACGGTAAGTCCACCCTCATCGGACGGTTGCTCTTCGACTCCAAGGCGATCTTCGAGGACCAGCTGGAGGCGGTGGAGCGCACCTCGCGCGACCGGGGCACCGAATACACCGATCTGTCGCTGCTGACCGACGGCCTGCGGGCCGAGCGGGAGCAGGGCATCACGATCGACGTGGCGTACCGCTACTTCGCGACGCCCCGGCGGAAGTTCATCATCGCCGACACGCCCGGCCACATCCAGTACACCCGGAACATGGTCACCGGCGCCTCCACGGCCGACCTGGCGATCATCCTCATCGACGCCCGCAAGGGCGTGCTGGAGCAGTCGCGGCGGCACGCGTTCCTGACCACGCTGCTGCGGGTGCCCCACCTGGTGCTGGCCGTCAACAAGATGGACCTGGTGGGCTACTCGCAGGAGCGGTTCGACGAGATCAAGGAGGAGTTCACGGCGTTCGCGTCCAAGCTGAACGTCGCCGACCTCACCTTCATCCCGATCTCCGCGCTCAACGGCGACAACGTGGTCTCGCGCTCCGAGAACATGCCGTGGTACCTCGGCACGTCGCTGCTGCACCACCTGGAGAACGTCCACATCGCCTCCGACCGCAACCTGGTCGACGTGCGCTTCCCCGTTCAGTACGTGATCCGCCCGCAGCGGGCCACCGAGCAGGCCTTCCACGACTACCGCGGCTACGCGGGCCAGGTCGCGGGCGGCGTGCTGAAGCCCGGCGACGAGGTGGTGCACCTGCCCTCGGGCCTCACGACCCGCATCGCCTCGATCGACACCTTCGACGGGCCGGTGGAGGAGGCGTTCCCGCCCATGTCGGTGACGCTGCGCTTCGAGGACGACCTCGACATCTCGCGCGGCGACATGATCGCCCGGCCCAACAACCAGCCGCAGGTGGCGCAGGAGCTGGAGGCGATGATCTGCTGGATGGCCGACGGGCTCAAGCTGACGCCGCGCTCCAAGCTGACGATCAAGCACACCACCCGTACGGCCCGTGCCATGGTGCGCGACCTGCACTACCGGCTCGACGTCAACACCCTGCACCGCGACGAGGAGGCGGCCTCCCTCGGCCTCAACGAGATCGGGCGGGTGTCGCTGCGGATCACCCAGCCGCTGTTCGTGGACGACTACGCGCGTAACAGGCTCACCGGCGGCTTCATCCTGGTTGACGAGGCCACGAACGGCACCGTCGGCGCCGGCATGGTCATCGACGCCCGTTAGGTAGATCTTTCCGGGTTCCCCGACCCTCGGTTACTCTCCGCGATAGGGTCTTCGCGTTCCGTGTTCACGACGTGAAGGCCCTTTTTCGTGACCGACCGCGAAAGCACCACCCGGGTCATCTACCTGGGCGGCCTCGGGCGCAGTGGCACCACACTGCTCGAGCGGCTCCTGGGCGAGCTGCCGGGAGTGGTCGCGCTCGGTGAGGTCGTGCACCTCTGGGAGCGGAGCGTGCTCGCGGGGGAGCTGTGCGGGTGCGGTGTGGCCTTTCCTGACTGCCCCTTCTGGCGGCAGGTGGGGGAGCGGGCGTTCGGCGGATGGAGCCCGGCGCTGGCCGGGAAGGTCCTGACGCTGCGGAGCCGGGTCGACCGCACGCGCAGGATCGCGCGGATCGCGCATCCCGACCTGGCCGAGTACGTGCAGGCCTACCGGCTCCTGTACGAGGCCGCGGGCGCGCCGGTCGTGATCGACTCCAGCAAGCACGCGTCGCTGGCCTGCTGCCTGGTGGCCGCCGGGGTGGACGTACGGATCGTCCACGTGGTCAGGGACCCGCGCGCCGTCGCCCACTCCTGGGCCAGGACGGTGCGGCGCCCCGAGGACGGGCGGCCCATGACCCGGTGGCGGCCCGCCCACACGGCCGTCCACTGGACGGCCCAGAACGCCGCGCTGGAGCTCCTGCCGGGACGCGGGGCCCGCGTCACCAGGGTCCGCTACGAGGACCTCCTCGCCGCGCCCGGGCCCACGCTCAGCTCCCTGGCGCTCGGGCTCGGCCTGGCGGAGCCGGAGCTGCCGTTCCTGGACGGCCGCACGGCCTGGCTCGGGCCCTCCCACACCGCGTCCGGCAACCCGATGCGCTTCCACGTGGGGCGGATCGAGCTGCGCCGGGACGACGCGTGGGTGACGGGCCTGCAGGACGGCGACCGCCGGGTGGTCAACGCCCTCACGTGGCCGCTCAGGGCCCGCTACGGCTATCGGGGGTTCGCATGACTCCCTCCGTAGGCGTGGTGATCCCCACCCGGGGCGACCGCCCGGCGCAGTTGCGCGAGGCGGTGGAGTCGGCGCTGGCCCAGGACCACCCCGGGCGCCTGTCCGTGATCGTGGTCGCCGACGGCGCCGCCCCTGGGGACGTCGAGGTGCCGTCCTCTGTCCCGGTCCTGCCGAACACGCTCACCCCGGGCCTCCCCGGCGCCCGCAACACCGGCATCGCGGCCTGCGACACCGACCTCGTCGCCTTCTGCGACGACGACGACGTGTGGCTGCCCGGCAAGCTCGCCGCCCAGACGCGGGCGCTCGCCGAGCGCGGCGGCGAGTTCGCGAGCTGCGGCATCGAGGTGGAGTACGGGCACCGCCGCGTGGCCCGCCTGGCCGGCTGCGACACGGTGACGGCGCACGACCTGGTCCGCTCGCGCATGGTGATGGTGCACTCGTCGACGTTCCTGTTCGAGCGCGGCGCGCTGCGGGTGGACGAGAGCGCCCCGGGCGGCCAGAACGAGGACTGGGACCTGGCCCTGCGCGCCGCCGGACGCCGGCCGATCACCCATGTGGACCGCCCGCTCGTCCGGGTGCGCTGGGGTGGATCCCACTATGTCGCCCGATGGGCGGATCGCATTGCCGGGCTCGACTGGATGCTCGCCCGGCACCCCGAACTGGCCGTGGACCCGCGCGGCGCGGCACGGGTCTACGGCCAGCTGGCCTTCGGCCACGCGGCGCTCGGCCACCGCCGCGAGGCCGTCCGCTGGGCCGTGCGCGCCATGGGGGCCCGGGCCGGGGAGCCGCGCGCCCCGATCGCCCTGGCGGTGGCGGCCGGCCTCATCTCCGCGCCGGCGGTTCTTTCCGCACTTCACCGTAGGGGGCACGGCATTTGACTCGCACCGAGACCACCACCCCGCACGTCCCGCTCCAGCGCCTCCCCGAGGCCCTGCGCCAGGACGCCACCCCGTCTCCACCCACCCACCCCGACGGGCCGCCGCGCGCGCGGGCGGCGGCGTCCGTCCGCTGGTGGGATCGGGTTCGGTTGGGCGGGATCGGGGTGGACGCGCTCACCGAGGACGAGGTGGTCCGGTGGGTGGAGGCCGAGCTGGAGGCCGGCAGGGGCGGCCGGATCGTCACCCCGAACGTCGACATCTGCCGCGCCGCCGCCACCGACCCCGCGCTCCGGGAGCTCGTGTGCACCGCCGAGCTGGTGGTGCCCGACGGGATGCCGCTGGTGTGGGCGGCCAGGCTGCTCGGCACCCCGGTGCCCGAGCGAGTCACGGGCGCGGACCTCATCTGGTCGCTCAGCAAGCTCGCCGCCCGCCGGGGCTGGCCCGTCTACCTGCTGGGCGGCCCTCCCGGCGTGGCGCGCAGGGCCGGCAAGGAGCTCACGAGCTGTCATCCCCGGCTGCAGGTGTGCGGGGTGCACGCGCCGCCGTACCACTTCGACACGACCCCCGAGGGGAGCGCGCGCGTCCGGAGGATGGTGGCCGCGGCCCGGCCGAGGGTGGTGTTCGTCGGGCTCGGGTTCCCCCGGCAGGACCGGCTCATCGCCGACCTGAGGGAGGAGCTGCCGGAGGCGTGGTTCGTGGGGTGCGGGGCGGCGATCGCGTTCGCCGCCGGCACGGTCTCCAGGGCGCCGCAATGGATGCGCAGGGCCGGGCTGGAGTGGGCGTACCGGCTGGGCTGCGAGCCGGGGCGGCTGGCGCACCGCTATCTGGTCGACGACCTGCCGTTCGCGGTACGGCTGCTGGGAGGCAGCCTGGTCACCCGCCTCACGAGGTGAGGGCGCGGACCCGGGCCGCGTCCCGCGGGCTGAGCCCCCGGGCGGCGTCGTCGAGCGCGCGGCGGGAGTCCATGGGGCGGTAGGCCGTGCGGGACAGGCCCGACCAGGCGAACCCCGTGCCCGCCCCGGACGGGCCCGTGCAGGCCCGCGTGATGCGGCGTTCGGCCGCGGGCGTCCATGGCAGGCCGGCGTAGGCGTACAGGCCGCGGAAGCCGGTCAGCGGGTCGGCGGCCAGCGACTCGTACGAGGTGACGCGGACGCCGGGCGTGCGGTCCAGGATCGCGCGGGTCGCCCGCCACAGCGCGGCCGCCTTGGCGAGGCGGTCCTGGGAGCCGACGAGCGCGCGCAGCTCCAGCAGCTCGGGGTGGTCGCGGACCAGGAGCGGCTGTTCGAGCAGCTCGTGGAAGTAGACCGTCCAGCCGAGCCGCTGCCAGCTCGCCACGAACGACACCGGATCCCGCACCAGCGCGATCACCCGGCAGCCCAGGGAGGCGGCGAACCAGCCCGCGCTCAGCACCGCGAACGGGTCGTCCAGCAGCGCCCGGCGGCCCGTCAGGCGGCCGACGGCGAAGGCGGTGCCGTAGCGGAGCAGGCGGGCCAGGTCGTACGGGGAGCGGTTCGCGCGCAGCTCGGAGAGCCAGCGGTAGCGCAGGGCCACCGTGTCGCGGAAGGCGGGCAGCCAGTCGGCGGCGTTGTCGTCGCAGATGTACTGGAACCGGTGGGTCACGGTGGCCCTGAGCACCCCCGGGCAGCGGCCGGGCGGGTGCTGCGGGTTGAGCGGCTCGTTGACGTAGACCAGGTCGCCGCCGGCGGCGAGCATCTTGCCGGTCCAGCTCGTACCGCTCCTCGGCAACCCCGTGACCAAAACCGTCATACGACTCTCCGGTGAAGGAGAGCGGGCAGGGTGTGGCGGCCGAAGGGGTGGAGGCCGTAGCGGCGGTGCAGTTGCCACAGCGGGAGGAGGTTCTTGACGAGCACGCCGCCCGACCAGCCGATGACCGCCCCGAACGCGCCGTGGACGGGGATCAGGGCCACGTCCAGCGCCACCGTGCAGGTGATCGCCACCACCAGGTTGAGCAGGCTCGTGCCCGTGTGCCCGGCGGCCGTCAGCACGACGTCCACCATCCCGCAGGCCGTCGCCACCATCATCGTCCCCGCCAGCACGAGCGCCACCGGGACCGCGGACCCGTACGTGGGGCCGAAGAGCCGCAGCAGCCACGGCGCCAGCGCCGCGTACGCCAGCCACACCGGCCACGTCAGCAGCACCAGCCAGATCGTGGCGGTCTGGTACAGCTCACCGGCCCGCGCCCGCTCGCCGTCCGCGAGCGCGCTCACCAGCCGAGCCTGTACGGCCTGCGCCAGCCCCTGGCTCGCGAGCTGCCCGACCACCTTGAACCGGGTGGCGGCCGTGTAGACGGCGGCTTGCGCGGGCCCGCCGAGCAGCGCGACGACCACGATGTCCAGCCGCTGGAACACCGCCTGGATCGCCCCCGCGACCGACCGGGGGGCCGTGTGCCGCCACAGGTCGCGGGTCGTCCCCGGCAGGTACGGGCTCCGCGGCACCCGCCCCCGCAGCTCCGCCCAGGCGATGACCGCCACCAGCGCGTACGGCGCCCCCCACGCCACCGGCAGCCACGAGACCGCCCCCGCCAGCGCGGCGCAGGTGACCAGCGCGAGCTGCGAGAAGGGCACCAGCAGCCCGTCCACGAGCACGGTGGGCCGCATGGCCCCGAACCCCCGGGTGGCGGCCAGCAGCACGTCCCCCACCACCATGACGGGCAGGATCGCGGCGAGCGGGCCCAGCCGCGGGTAGAGCACGACCGCCGCGACGCAGGAGGCCACCACACAGGGCACGAGCGCCGCCCGGATATATCCGGATATGCCGAGATAGTCGTACGTCTTCGCCCGCGCGATGAAGAACACGAGCCCGTTCCCCGCGTCCAGCTTGGCGATCCCCGCCGCCATGAGGGCCATCGCGGTGACCGTGAAGAACGCCCCGGCGTCGGCCGGACTGAACGCCCTGGTCACGACCATCACGAGCACGAACTGCGCGACCGCCCCGCAGCCCGCCCCCAGCACGCCCGCGATCCCGCCACGCCGCAGCCGCCGGTCCGCGACCGCGGTCAGCGCCGCCACGAAGGCTCCCCGCCCAGCCACCGCACCAGCCGGGCGTCGTACGGCTCGAAGTGGTCGCGCAGCTCCCGCGCCAGCGCCCGCGGCACCGGCCGTGGCAGGGGGCGGCCGTTGTGCCGCTCGAACAGCGGATAACCGAGATGCGGCACGCCCAGGAACGCCAGCACCCGGTCGTACGCGGTCTCCGGCTCGGCGAAGAACCGATGGCTGTCGAGCACCAGGATCCGTTCGCGGCCGACCAGGGCCTCCAGCCGGTCGAGCTGGTCGGCGTAGCGCCCGCGGGCCACATAGGCGTGGTGGCGGTGGGAGTGGTGCAGGGAGAAGGGCGACTCGCGCAGCGCCTCCTCGGCCCCCGCCAGCCGCTCGGGCTCCAGCTCGATCGCGTGCTCGAGCAGCGACTCCGTCTCGTAGCCCCTGGCCAGCTCGTGGGCGTGGGCCGAGCAGGCGCGCTCGACCGGATCGCGTACCAGCACGATCAGCCGCACCTCGGGCAGGTCGGCCGCGATCCGCTCACCGGCCAGCGGATGGAACAGGTAATAAGGGGACGACTCGAACGCCAGCGCCCGCGAGCCGTACCGGTGCTCGACCAGCCCGGCGCTCATCCGCAGCGGGAAGTGCGCCTGATACCAGTGCTGTCCCCGCGCGTAGCCGACGTCGAAATAGTGCACCCCCTTGTGCAGCACCGGCTTGAGCAGCAGCGGATGCTGGGCCAGCGCCCGGTACAGCGAGGTGGTGCCGCACCGCTGCGCCCCCGCGATCAGGAACGACGGCAGCACCCGCACCCCCGACGTGATCCTCCCCGTGGCGCGTGACAGCGACAGCACCGACCGTTTCATGGTCTTCACGTGAGCAGCTCCTCGTGGTCGACGACCGGGTTGAGCCAGGTGTCCGGCGGCCCGAGCGGCGCGTGCCCGTCGGCGGCGTGCCGGTCGGCCAGCGTGATGAGATAGCGCAGCGCGGTCTGCCTGGCCACCACGGCCGACACCCCCAGGGGCGCCAGCTCGCGGAAGGCCCGCGCCACGCACGCCCGCGCCGCGACCCGGGGGGACATCCTGCGCAGGGCCCGCTGGAAGAAGTGGTGCACGGCGTCGAAGCCGTAGGGCACGCCGAGCTCGTACCGCTCCCAGTCCCACACCAGCAGCCGGCCGTCGGGGGACGGGCACATGTTCCACGGCGAGAGATCCCCGTGCCAGGCCGCGCGCGGCCCGCCGGTGGCCGCGATCTCCCTGACCGCGTCGAGCAGCAGCGGCCGCGGCACCCGGCCGCGCCGCACCGGCAGCGGCGACAGCGCCAGCACCGCCAGCCCCCGCCAGCTGCCGTGGTGCAGCACGGCGGGCGGCACCACCGTGTCCAGCTCCAGGCCGGCCAGCCTGCGCAGGGCCGCCGCCTCGGCGGTGATCAGCGCGCGCGCCCGCGCGCTGTCGCCGATCTTCACGAACGCCAGCAGCCGCCCGCCCGAGCGGGCCTCCAGGACGGGCTTGCGGTTGGCCCGCGCGGCCGGCCGCACGTGCAGGACGGTCTCGACGGGCTGCCCGAAGACCTCGCCCAGGTACGTGGCGATGGACCCCTCACCCGGCACGACGACCGGGGACCAGGGATGCCACCAGCGGCGCGGCACCATGCGGCGGGGCACGGCGGGGTGCGGCAGCACGGTGTACGCCCGGGGCGACCCCGGCCCCGGATACAGCAGCCGCACGGTCTTCTCGAGATAGTCGAGCCGGATGGCGGCGTCGCTCACGTGACTTCCCCTCGGCTGTTGCGCCACAGCAGGGCGAAAGAGATGAGATAGAGGCTGAGCGGGGTGACCAGGCCGTCGTAGACGAACATGTAGAGCAGCACCAGCCCCATCACCAGCACCCCGGCCAGCCCGATCGGGCTGCGGTCGGCCCAGTGGCGCCGGATCGCGCCCGCGAAGAACGCCACGTAGAGCACGGCCCCGGTGAACCCCTGCGTGATGATCAGCAGCCAGAGCTGGCCGTCGCTGCCCAGCGGCGGGTGCCCGCAGCCCTCGCACCACTCGGTGCGGCCCGTGGTGATCGTGCGATGGTTGCCCGTGGCGTTGCGCGTGTTGCCGTACCCGATGAGCGGCGAGTGGCCGGCGGCCGCGACGGTGGCCGTCACGGTGAAGGCCCTGATGTCGTTGGAGTGCGGCCGGTCCAGCCGCTGCGCGACCAGCGGCGCGAGCGGGCTCAGCGCGAACGCCACCGCCGCCACCGCGACGGCCCCGCAGAGCGCTGCCCTGGTCCGGCCGCGCACCCGGACGATCAGGTAGGCCACGGCCAGGCCGAGCCCGATCCACAGGCCGCGGTTGAGCGAGTAGACGACGGGGATGGCGGCCAGGGCGACCACGACGGCCACGAAGGCCTTCCGCCGCCGCCCCCCGTACACCCACCACCCGACCACGAACCACACCAGCAGCACCGACACGTTGCTGCCCCACGCGTTGGCCCACTCGAACGGCGCCTCCGGCCTGGGGGAGGCGAAGCCCAGCACCTTCTGCGTCTGGGCGGCGGTGGGGTGGATGAGGTTCTGCACGAACGAGTTGGAGGCCACCCAGTCGGGCAGCAGCAGCTCCACCGGCGAGGTGAACGCGAACGACGGGACGAACACGCCGAGCAGCCCGCCCGCGACCGTCGTGACGAACAGCACGCCGAGCATCCGCACCAGGCGCAGCTGCGGCAGCTCGCGCTCGGTGAGGTTGCCCAGGTAGAGCACCATGATCAGGATGGCGGTGTAGAGCGCCAGCCGCATGGCGTAGCCGACGATCCGGCCGGGCCCGATCTCGCCGTACGTGCCCGGTGGCATCTCCGACAGCATGAGCCCGCTCACCAGGTAGCCGGCGATCAGCAGCAGCCACAGCCCGAACCCGCGCGGCACCCTGATCGGCCGGCGCCGCCACAGGATCACCGCCATCGGCACCGCCATCACGATCACCGACAGCCCGCCGAACCCCAGCGCCCACCACACCGGATAGCCGACGAGCAGCGCCGCGATCGGCCACGCGGGCCCTCTCACGTCGGCTGGCCGGGGCGCCGCGGGTGCATGGGCATGGGGGTGGTCTCGCCCAGGTCCAGCTCGCCCGTGGCGACGAGCTTGCCGAGCGGGGTGTGCGTGCGCGGCTCCAGCAGCGGCACGAACGACGGCAGCGCGTCGGTCACCGTCACCACGCCGATGACGGGTACGTCGTGCCTGGCGAGCCGCCGTACGGCGGCCGCGACGTGGACCGAGGTGGCCCGGCCGAGCCCCACCAGCAGCAGTGCCGCGTCGGCCCTGGACAGGTCGCGTACGTCGCAGCCGTCGAGCACCGTCAGGGGGATGCTGACGGCCACCGGGTCGGCGGACTCCTCCAGGTCGGGCGGCAGGATCCGGACCAGCAGCCGCTTGCCGGGACACGCGGCCACCGCGGCGCAGGCCAGCTCGTGGGCCACGCCGGGCTCGCGCGGGCTCGACAGGTCGCCCAGCACGGGCAGGCCGGTCAGCCGTTCGACGTCGGCGACCGTGCGCAGCCGGCGGTCGAGCCGGTCACGGGCGTAGGCGGCGGCCGAGCCCGCGAGCAGGCCCGCCATGAGCCCGGTGCCGAGGTAGAGGGGCAGGCTGGGCGAGCTGGGCGCGGTCGGCGGGGCGGCCTGGCTGATGATCGTGCCGGGGGTCACCGCGACCGTCCTGAGCCCGTCGTACCTCAGCGCGAGCCCGGCGGCCTGCCGGTTGAGCACGCTCTCCCGCTGCGTGGCGATCGTGTGCTCGGGAGTGCCTTTGGACAACCCGGCGAGCTGCTTGATCACCGCGTCGAGCGCGGTGTTGACCTGCTTGAGCTTGCCCAGCACCACCTGCTGCTGGGCGGTCAGCGCGGCCAGCGCGCTCTCGCGGCGATTGGCCAGGTACGCCTGGGCGTACGCGCGGGACTGGGCCGCGGCGACGCCGGCGTCGGCGGCCGTCACCGAGATCCACAGCACCGCCGAGTTGGGCGGCACCGAGACCTCGACGGGCTCCGGGGTCTCGACCCGCAGCGTCCTGGCCGCCCGCGCCGCGACCACGGCGGACTGCGCGACCTGGGCCTCGGTGTCGAGGTTGAGCGCCTCGCGCTGGCGGCTGGTCACCTGGTTGGCCGGCTCCTGCGGGCCTACCGGCATGACGAGCACCTGCGTGGTCGCGGTGTAGGCGGACGGCGTGAGCCGCATGAGCGCGAGGCCGGCGGTGCCGCCGAACACGACGCAGCCCACCAGCAGCAACCATCGCCTGCGCAGCAGCGAGAGATGCTCGTCCAGGTCCGTGCCGGAGCTCATTGGGGAGGGTCTCCTGGAATTGCGTCGAGATGTGCGCCCACTATAGGGCGGACGATTATCAGCCAAGCCTAATACCCAAGATTTTCTGCAGAACGGCACAAGGTAAAGGCAGCTATAAAAGGAAATGTCCGGAAAATTCCTTGGGTCATATACCCATCGCGAGCTGCCGAGACACGGCACACTTGCTGAAGTTCCCGGAACGGCATGGCAAGGATCCGGTTTGATAGGCGGGGGTCGTTCGACGAGGGGGTTGAAAGGCTTTGCAGCTACGGGGAATTTCTCATAACACCACCAACGCGGCGCTTATTCTGGCCGTGATCGTGATGCTGTCCGCCTGTTCCACGGCGGAGGGCTCCAATGCGCGCGCGCCCGTGGCGATCAAGGAAGCCTCGGGCTCGCCCTCCTGCACGGCCACCTCCAGGCTCATCCCGTCCTGCGGCGCCTGGTGGGGCCTCGCGCCGGAGGTCTTCAGCGGCGCCCCGCTGGATCAGGCCCTGCACAGCGCCGAGTCGCGCATGGGCGCCGCCGCCGACGTGGTGCACGTCTACCACCGGGGCAGCGAGCTGTTCCCCACGCCCGCCGAGATCAGGCTGGCCCGCGACCCGGCCAGGCCCCGGCTGCTCATGGTCAACTGGAAGCCCTCGCTCGACCACACCTGGGCCGAGATAGCCGACGGGGCGCTCGACGCCCGGATCGACCGGCTGGCCGGATACCTCAGGCGCACCTTCCCCGAGCGGTTCTTCCTCACCCTCCACCACGAGCCGGAGAACGACGTGGACGAGTCGTCGGGCTCGGGCATGCAGGCCACCGACTACGCGGCCATGTTCCGGCACGTCGTGGCCAGGCTGCGGGCCGAGGGGGTGAAGAACGCCGTCATGGTCATGACGTACATGGGGGCGCCCAACTGGGCGGCCGAGCCGTGGTTCGAGGACCTCTACCCGGGTGACGACGTGGTCGACTGGGTGGCCATGGACCCGTACGCCGACGGCAAGGTCGAGGACTTCGAGGGGCTGGTGAACAAGACCCGCAAGGAATATCCGGACTGGCCGGGGTTCTACCGGTGGATGCAGGCCCGCTTCCCCGGCAAGCCGGTCATGGTGGCCGAGTGGGGGGTGTTCGAGCGGAGCGACGACCGGGGGTTCAAGCGGGCGTTCTACGAGTCGGTGCGGCGGCAGATCAAGCGATATCCGCAGATCAAGGCGCTGCTGTACTTCGACTCGCCGCAGGCGCCGCGCGGCGACACCAGCTTCGACACCGGCTCGGGGGCCGACCGGGCGTTCACCGAACTGGCTCGGGATCCTTACTTCCGCTCGACACCCGTCCCGAGGCCGTGATCCGCCACCCCACGACCGTGACCGCGGTGGCGGCGACGAGGGCGCAGACGGTGAGGGTGTTGCTCACGTTGAGCAGCTTGAGCGCGGAGGCGAGCAGGACGATGGCCAGCAGCGCCCGGATCAGGCCGCCGGGGGCGCGCGAGGAGATCCGGGCGCCGAGGTAGACGCCCGGGATCGAGCCGATGAGCAGCGACAGCGTGAGGTCCAGCTGGAAGTCGCCGAACAGCAGGTGCCCGAGCGCGGCGGAGGCCACCAGCGGCACGGCCTGGACGAGGTCCGTGCCGACGAGCTGGTTGGCCTTGAGCGCCGGGTAGAGGACGAGCAGGGCCACGATGATCAGCGATCCGGATCCGACGGAGGAGACTCCCACGACCAGTCCGCCCACCGTACCGACCAGTAGGGTCGGAATTGGGCGCACGACGATCTCATGGGCGCTCGACGTGCCTCCCCGCGCGCCGAGCCAGCTCTTGAGCGCCATGCCGGCCACGGCCAGCAGGAGCGCCACGCCGAGCGCGTACTTGACCGCGTCGGTGACCGCGAACGCGCGGGCCAGGAACACCCCGCAGAAGGCGGCCGGCACCGAGCCCGCGCACAGCCAGCCGACCAGGCGCAGGTTGACCGTGCCCCGGCGCAGGTGCACGGCGCTGCCGACCGGCTTCATGACGGCCGAGGCGACCAGGTCGCTGGAGACCGCGGCCAGCGGCGAGACGTTGAAGAACAGCATCATCATCGGCGTCATGAGCGCCCCGCCGCCCATCCCGGTCAGCCCGACCACGATCGCGACGAAAAAGGACCCGAGGATCAGGGGGAAGTCGATCACCGAACCCAGCCTCCAGACCGCAGCGTCCCCAGGACCTGGGAGACGGCCGCGTCGATCGAAATGTGCGTGGTGTCGATCACCAGTTCGGCGTCGTCCGGCTCCTCGTAGGGGTCGGAGACGCCGGTGAACTCGGGGATGAGGCCGGCGCGCGCCTTGGCGTACAGGCCCTTGCGGTCGCGCCGCTCGCACTCCTCCAGCGGCGTCGCGACGTGCACGAGCAGGAAGTCGGCCCCGACCGACTCGACCATCTCGCGCACCTCCTCGCGGGTGGCCGCGTAGGGGGCGATGGGGGCGCAGATGGCCAGGCCGCCGTGGCGGGCGGTCTCGGCGGCGACGAAGCCGATGCGGCGGATGTTCAGGTCGCGGTCGGCCTTGGAGAACGTCAGGCCCTTGGACAGCAGGTGGCGTACGACGTCGCCGTCGAGGTAGGTCACCGTGCGGCTGCCGAGCTCAAGCAGCGCGTCGCGCAGGCCGCGGGCGATCGTGGACTTGCCGGAGCCGGACAGGCCGGTGAAGAAGACCACGAGGCCGCGGCGGTGCGGCGGGCCGGGGATGTGCACGGGGTCGGGGCCGGCCAGGTGCTCGGCGGCGCCGTAGGCGGTGGCGACGTGCTCGCGCAGCTCCAGGTCGATCTCGGGCTCCTCGCGGGGCGCCAGGGGCACGGAGACGACCATCGTGTCCTCCGGCAGCTTCTCCTTGGCCCGGAGCGCGGCGCGTACGACCGCGGGGCCCGGCTCGCCGTACGAGAGGGGGAGCAGCATGATCAGCGCGTCGAGCTCCTTGGCGGTGGCGACGATCTCGGAGAGGTCGTCGAGGGGCCCACGCATGGTGACGGCGAGCGCGGGACGCCCGCCGAGCTCCGCCCTGACCTCGGCCGGGGTGCGCCGCAGGCGCGCGAACGGGCCGTGTTCGGGCGTGCCGAGGCCCTTGACCGGCCCCGAGGTCAGTCCGTCGGGCTCCTGGGCGGCCACCGTGAGGGCGGCCAGCGGCAGGCCCTCGGGGTCGAGCAGCGTGACCTCGTCGCCGGGTGAGAGATCGGCGGACACGTGGAGCGTGACGGATGCGGGCCACGGCGTGCCGTCCGCGAGAGTGCCCCGCTCGTGCACCGCGTGCAGGTCATCGTGGCCCAGGAACCCGGTCAGCGGCTCGAAGGCGCCGGAGAGCAGCAGCTCGAGGTCGGCCAGCTCGCGCGCATCGGGGGTCCACTCCACGGCTCCAACATCCCAACTATTCCGATTGAATTGGTAGGGATGGAGTCTACCGATTGATGCAAGTGTGCCGCTAGAGGACCCGGGCGAAGTGGTGTTGCGGCTTCCTGATCACCATGGTGATCTCGTCATGGGTGGCAGGGTAGCGGCCGTTGCTCAGCTTGGAGGCCAGCGCGACCGCGGCGACGGTGAGCTTGCGCCGGCGGGCCGGGCCGCTGGTGTTGCGCTGGTCGTCGGTGATCATGAGGCCCCGGCTGAGGCAGAAGGCGTAGATGCCGTCGCTCGACGCCAGCGGCTCGTACACGCTGGGCAGCGGGCCCGGGGTGCCCGGCGTGACGAGCATGCGCCAGAACACGCGGCGCAGCAGCGACGGCGTGATCCGGTCGAGCAGCCCGTAGGCCGACTTGCGGTCGCGCATCCGCAGCAGCACCAGGCCGCCCGGGCGCAGGGACTGCAGCAGCCGGTCGAAGACCAGCTCCGAATGCTTGATGCGCTCCAGCAGGAAGGACAGCTGGATCACGTCGTACGACCTGGGCGGCAGCGGCACGGAGCGCAGGTCGCCCAGCGACCACGACACCAGGTCGGCCCGCTCCCCGAGCACCGCCCGGATGGCGGGGATCTCCTCGTCGGCCCCGGTGGCCCTGGTCTCGATCTCTTCCAGGTTGAGCGGTTCGTCGTGCGCGCACCCGGCGACCAGCACGTCGAGCCGCCTGCCTGGCAGCCCGGACCAGTGCTCGCGGACCCGTTGACCGAAGACGTCGCCCCGCTGGGCGACCGATCGCACCTCAGACATGTCACCTACAGTAATCACTCGAACGGTTTCAGTGAGCCATTTCCTCGCTAGCATCCTTCCCCGTGAACGGCGAGGTTTACGTAGGAAATGCGGGCGTAGATGCGGCCATGGACCGGGGCTGGTTGCTGGGTCATTTCAAACCCCTCGGCGACCCAAGGCACAGTGACGACGTGGAGATCAAATGGGGGGTGCACGCGCCCGGTGAGGAGCGCGCGGAGTGGGTCAAGGGGGAGGCGCGCACGGCCCTGCTGGTCCTGATCAGCGGCCGGTTCCGGGTGGAGCTGCCGGGCCGCAGCGTGCTGCTGGCCGAGCCGGGTGACTACGTGGTCTGGGGCAAGGGCGTCGACCATTCGTGGCGCGCGGAGGAGGCCTCGACCGTGCTCACCGTCCGCTGGCCGTCCGTGGCCGGTTACCGGGTCGGCTGAGCTGCGCCTGCGAGTACCCTTGGAGAGAACCCCCGCGACCTGACCCGGCCGGGGGTAGTCGTGTTGCCGTCGTGGGGCTGTGGGCGTATCTGATGAGTCTTTCCGGGCTACTTGACCTTGTTCGCGCCGACCCGAAACTGACCGCCGCTCTCGAAGAGGGCGGCGATGTCGCGCTGGTCGCGCCCGTCGCGCTGCGGCCGTTCGGCGTGGCCGCGCTGGCCACGCACGACCAGCGGGCCGTGCTGGCGGTCACCGCGACGGGCCGCGAGGCGGAAGACCTCGCCGCCGCGCTGACCAGCCTCATCGAGCCCAGCTCGGTGGCCGTGTTCCCGGCCTGGGAGACGCTGCCGCACGAGCGGCTCTCGCCGCGCAGCGACACCGTGGGGCAGCGGCTGGCGGTGCTGCGGCGGCTGGCGCACCCGATCAAGGGTGACAGCGCGGCCGGGCCGCTCAGCGTGATCGTGGCGCCGATCAGGGCGCTGCTGCAGCCCATCGTGAAGGGGCTCGGCGACCTGGAGCCCATCAGGCTGCGCGCGGGCGACGACGCCGACCTCGACGAGGTCGTCGACCGCCTGGTGACCAACGGCTACCACCGGGTCGACATGGTGGAGAAGCGCGGCGAGGTGGCCGTGCGCGGCGGGCTGCTCGACGTGTTCCCGCCGACCGAGGAGCACCCGCTGCGGCTGGAGTTCTGGGGCGACACGGTCGAGGAGATCCGCTGGTTCAAGGTGGCCGACCAGCGCTCGCTGGAGGCGGCCGAGGAAGGGCTGTTCGCGCCGCCGTGCCGCGAGCTGCTGCTGACCGACGAGGTCAGGGCCCGGGCGGCGGAGCTGGCCGAGGAGCACCCGGCGCTGGCCGAGGTGCTCGACCAGCTCGCCGAGGGCTCGCCGGTCGAGGGCATGGAGGCGTTCGCGCCCGTGCTGGCCGGCGAGATGGACCTGCTGCTCGACCACCTGCCGGTCAGGTCCGCGGTGTTCGTGTGCGACCCCGAGCGGATCAGGGGGCGGGCCGAGGAGCTCGTACGCACGTCGCAGGAGTTCCTGGAGGCCTCCTGGATCAACGCGGCGGCCGGCGGCGAGGCGCCGATCGACCTGGGCGCGGCGGCCTTCCGCACCCTGGAGGAGATCCGCGACCACGCCGACGCGCTGGGCCAGCCGTGGTGGACGATGGCGCCGTTCGGCGGCGGGGTCGAGCTCGACGCGCAGGACTCCGAGGCCTACCGGGGCGACACCGCCAAGGCGCTGGCCGACATCAAGGGCTGGCTGGCCGAGGACAAGGCAGTCGTGCTGCTCAGCGAGGGCCACGGGCCGGCCGAGCGGATGGTCGAGCTGCTCAAGGGCGTCGACGTGCCCGCCAGGCTGCGGCAGTTCCTGGACAAGGCGCCCGAGCCCAAGGTCGTCCACGTCAGCACGGGCCTGATCGAGCACGGCTTCATCACGTCCAACCTGGCCGTGCTCACCCACCTCGACCTGGTCGGGCAGAAGGCGTCCACCAAGGACATGCGGCGCCTGCCGTCGCGCCGCCGCAACATGGTCGACCCCCTCCAGCTCAAGGTCGGCGACCACGTGGTGCACGAGCAGCACGGCGTGGGCCGCTACATCGAGATGGTCCAGCGCACGGTCCAGGGCGCCACCCGCGAATACCTGGTCATCGAATACGCCAAGGGCGACCGGCTCTACGTGCCGACCGACCAGCTCGACGAGGTCACCCGCTACGTCGGCGGCGAGGCGCCCACGCTCAACCGCATGGGCGGCGCCGACTGGGCCAAGGCCAAGTCCCGCGCGAAGAAGGCGGTCAAGGAGATCGCGGGGGAGCTGATCAGGCTCTACTCCGCCCGCATGGCCTCGCCGGGCCACGCGTTCGGGGACGACACGCCGTGGCAGCGGGAGATGGAGGACGCCTTCCCGTACGCCGAGACCGGCGACCAGCTGGAGGCCATCGACGAGGTCAAGCGCGACATGGAGCGCGGCGTCCCGATGGACCGGCTGATCTGCGGCGACGTCGGCTACGGCAAGACCGAGATCGCGGTGCGGGCGGCGTTCAAGGCGGTGCAGGACGGCAAGCAGGTGGCCGTGCTGGTGCCGACGACGCTGCTGGTCCAGCAGCACATGTCCACCTTCACCGAGCGGTTCTCCAGCTTCCCCGTCACGCTCAAGCCGGTCTCCCGGTTCCAGACCGACGGCGAGGTCAAGGGCACGCTCGAAGGGCTCAGGTCGGGCGCCGTCGACGTCGTGATCGGCACCCACCGGCTGCTCAGCCCCGAGGTCCGCTTCAAGGACCTGGGGCTGATCATCATCGACGAGGAGCAGCGGTTCGGCGTCGAGCACAAGGAGGCGATGAAGCACCTGCGCACGCAGGTCGACGTGCTGGCCATGTCGGCCACGCCGATCCCGCGCACGCTGGAGATGGGCCTGACCGGCATCCGCGAGATGTCCACGATCCTCACGCCGCCGGAGGAGCGGCACCCGATCCTCACGTTCGTGGGGCCGTACGAGGAGAAGCAGATCGGGGCGGCGATCCGGCGCGAGCTGATGCGCGACGGGCAGATCTTCTTCGTGCACAACCGGGTGGCCTCGATCAACCGCGTGGCCGCGCGGCTGCGCGAGCTGGTGCCCGAGGCGCGCATCGCGGTGGCCCACGGGCAGATGAACGAGCACCAGCTCGAGAAGATCATGGTGGGCTTCTGGGAGCGGGAGTACGACCTGCTGGTCTCCACCACGATCGTCGAGTCCGGGCTCGACGTGCCCAACGCCAACACGCTGATCGTCGACCGGGCCGACAACTACGGCCTGTCGCAGCTGCACCAGCTCCGCGGGCGCGTCGGGCGGGGCAGGGAGCGCGGTTACGCGTACTTCCTCTACCCGCCGGAGAAGCCGCTGACCGAGACCGCCCACGAGCGGCTGGCCACGATCTCGCAGCACACCGAGATGGGCGCGGGCATGTACGTCGCCATGAAGGACCTGGAGATCCGCGGCGCGGGCAACGTGCTCGGGGCCGAGCAGTCCGGGTTCATCGCGGGCGTCGGCTTCGACCTGTACGTACGGCTGATGGCCGAGGCCGTGCAGGAGCAGAAGGCCAAGCTCGAAGGCGGCGAGGCGCAGGAGGAGCAGCAGGACGTCAAGGTCGAGCTGCCGATCAACGCCCACATTCCGCACGACTACGTCACCTCCGAGCGGCTGCGGCTGGAGGCGTACAAGCGGATCGCGGCCATCGCGTCCCCCGCCGACATCGACGAGGTGCGCGCCGAGCTGACCGACCGCTACGGCAAGCCGCCCGCGGAGGTGGACAACCTGCTGGAGGTGGCCAAGTTCCGGATCAAGGCGCGCCAGGCCGGGCTCACGGACGTGACGCTGCAGGGCCAGAACATCAAGTTCGGCCCGGCCAGGCTGAGGGAGTCGCAGCAGGTCCGGCTCGACCGGCTGTACAAGAAGGCGATATACAAGCAGGCGGCCGAGACGCTGCTGGTGCCGGTGCCCAAGACCAAGCCGCTCGGTGGGCAGCCGCTTCGGGATCTCGACCTGCTCAAATGGTGCGGTGACCTGGTCGAGGCGATGTTCCTCGAGCCAGCGCGGGTAAGCTAGCGGCGGTTTTCGGTCGGAAAGGGACGCACGTGAAGTCGATACGAGTGGCTGTGGCCGCTGCCGCGGTGGGCATCGCGCTTACCGCCTGCTCTTCCCCCATGCAGGCCGGCGCCGCGGCCGTGGTGGGCAAGGAGCGCATCTCGACGGGTCAGCTCAACAGGGACGCGGAGGCCTACAAGGCCGCACTGAAGCAGAACAAGCTGGACGAGACGGCGCTCGGCGTGCCGGTCAGCCAGTACGTGCTCCAGCGGCTGGCCGACATCAGCGCCGCCAAGCAGCTGATGGCGCGCAACAACGTCCAGGTGACCGACAAGGAGATCGACGCCAAGCTCCAGGACCCCGGCCAGTACCAGTCGCCCCAGATCAACCTGCTGGCCCTGGGCGTCGCGCCCAGCTACGCCCGCGAGTACGCGCGCACGGCGGTCGGGATGGCCAAGCTGCAGCAGCAGGCCGGCCAGGGCGGGCTCGACAAGCTCCGCCAGGACTTCGCCTCGATCAAGACGATCTTCAACCCCCGCTTCGGTGTGGTCAACGCCAACCCGTCGCAGGAGAACCCGTCGCTGTTCGTGGACGCCGGCAGGTTCGGCAAGGCCACCCCGCAGCAGGCGCCTCAGCAGCAGCCGCAGGGCTGAGCCGTGCCGCTGACCGTCGTCACCACCTCGCCCAGGGTCCCGCCGGGCCTGCTGAGCCATCAGGCCTGGCAGGTGCTGCGCTCTGGCCCGGTGCTGACCGGGTCCGCCGCGCATCCGCAGCTGCCCTACCTGGCGGAGGCGGGGGTGACGGTCGAGGTCGTGGAGCCCGACCCGCGCGGGCTGGCCGCGCGGGCCGTCGGCGAGAGCGTGGTGTGGCTCGCCTCGGCCTCCGAGAAGGAGGACGAGGAGTTCATGCGCGCGGTCGGGCACGCCGCGATCGCGCTGGAGGAGCCGCCGCTGATCGAGGTGGTGCCGGGCTCGTACGACCTGCCGGGGGCGCGGGTGCTCGACCTGGTCGCCGTGATGGACCGGCTGCGGACCGAGTGCCCGTGGGACCGCAAGCAGACGCACGAGTCGCTGGTGCCGTACCTGCTCGAAGAGGCGTACGAGGTGCTGGAGACCATCGAGCAGGGCGACTACCCGGCACTCCGCGAGGAGCTGGGCGACCTGCTGCTCCAGGTGGTCTTCCACGCGCGGGTGGCCGCGGACTTCGACATGGACGACGTGGCGGCCGGGATCGTCGAGAAGCTGGTGCGCCGCCATCCGCACGTCTTCGGCTCGGTACGCGCGGAGAGCGCCGACGAGGTCAACGACAACTGGGACGCGATCAAGGCGGCCGAGCGGGCCGCCAAGGGCCGGGAGTCGGTGCTCGACGGCGTGCCCATGGGGCAGCCCGCGCTGTCGCTGGCCGCCCAGCTGGTGCGCCGGGCCGAGCGGGCCGGGGCGCCCGACGCGCTCGCGGCGGCCGTCGGGCAGGGGGTGGCCCGGGAGCTGTTCGACCTGGTCCGCCGGGCCGCGGAGGCCGGTCTCGACGCCGAGGCCGAGCTGCGGGCGGCCGCCCGTACGTACCGGGACCGGGTGCGCGCCTGGGAATCGGCCTGACCCTGCGGTGCGCGGTTCGGTGTCCGGTGACCGTGCGGTCCCGCGTCCGGGTGTACCGATAGGCTCTGATGGCATATCGCCTTTCACTTAGGAGCGCAATCCCGTGGCTACCATCGAGGTCGTATACGCCCGCGAGATCCTCGACTCCCGAGGCAACCCCACGGTCGAGGTCGAGATCGTGCTCGACGACGGCAGCACCGGCCGCGCGGCCGTGCCGAGCGGGGCGTCCACCGGCCAGTTCGAGGCGGTCGAGCTGCGTGACGGCGGCAAGCGTTACGGCGGCAAGGGCGTGGAGAAGGCCGTCCTCGCCGTGACCGACGAGATCTTCGAGGAGATCAACGGCATCGAGGCCGAGGACCAGCGCATCATCGACCAGATCATGATCGACCTGGACCGCACGCCCAACAAGGCCAAGCTCGGCGCCAACGCCATCCTGGGCGTCTCGCTGGCCGTCGCGAAGGCCGCCGCCGACAGCGCCGACCTGCCGCTCTTCCGCTACGTCGGCGGCCCCAACGCCCACGTGCTGCCCGTGCCGATGATGAACATCCTCAACGGCGGCGCCCACGCCGACACCAACGTGGACATCCAGGAGTTCATGATCGCGCCGATCGGGGCGGAGACGTTCCGCGAGGCCGTGCGCATGGGCACGGAGGTCTACCACGCGCTCAAGGGCGTGCTCAAGGAGAAGGGCTACGCCACGGGCCTGGGCGACGAGGGCGGCTTCGCGCCCAACCTGCCGTCCAACCGCGACGCGCTCGACCTGATCCTGGTCGCCATCGAGCGGGCCGGCTACGTGCCGGGCGAGGACGTGGCGCTGGCGCTCGACGTGGCCGCCTCCGAGTTCCACAAGGACGGCGTCTACACGATCGACGGCAAGGGCCTGTCGGCGCAGGAGCTGATCGAGTTCTACGCGGACCTGGTCGCCAACTACCCGCTCGTCTCCATCGAGGACCCGCTCGACGAGGAGGACTGGGCCGGCTGGAAGGCCATCACCGAGGCGCTCGGCGACAAGGTGCAGCTCGTGGGCGACGACCTGTTCGTCACCAACCCCGAGCGGCTGGAGCGCGGCATCAAGGAGGGCACCGCCAACGCCCTGCTGGTCAAGGTCAACCAGATCGGCACGCTGTCGGAGACCCTCGACGCCGTGGACCTGGCCCACCGCAACGGCTACAAGTGCATGATGAGCCACCGCTCCGGCGAGACCGAGGACACGACGATCGCCGACCTCGCGGTCGCGGTCAACTGCGGCCAGATCAAGACCGGCGCCCCGGCCCGTTCGGACCGGGTGGCCAAGTACAACCAGCTGCTGCGCATCGAGGAGCTCCTCGACGACGCCGCCCGCTACGCGGGTCGCGCCGCCTTCCCGCGCTTCCGGCGCTAGTTTCGAATACGGCCGCGAGGCGGCGGCTCCGAAGTGACCACGCCGCCTCCGGGCCGTATAGGCCATAAGCAGGGGGTGTCCAAATGGCTAAGAGGCCGCAGCTGACCGGGCGGGCCGCCATCCTGGCCGTCGTGGTGTGCGCGATCGCGATGAGCCTGGCCTACCCTGTCCGCGAGTACATCAGCCTGCGCCGCAGCATCGCCGAGCATCGGGCGGAGAAGGCCAGGGTCGAGGCGGAGAAGCAGACGCTGCTGGAGCGCGACCGGCAGAGCGACGATCCCAACTGGATCAAGAAGACGGCCAAGGAACGGCTGCACTACTGCGGGCCCGGCGAGAAGTGCTACGTGGTGATGGACCAGCAGCAGATCAAGGAGCCGGCGACCGTGCAGCAGGCGCCGGCGCCGCCGCCGTGGTACCAGACGCTCTGGGAGTCGGTGGAGGCCGCCGACAAGGGCACCGGCCGCCGGGCCGTGACGGGGAAGGAAAGTGTTGGACGGTAAAGACGTCGAGACGGTGCGACTGCAGCTCGGGCGGCCGCCCAGGGGGCTGCGCGGGGTGGCGCACCGCTGCCCGTGCGGCAACCCCGACGTGGTGGAGACCGCGCCGAGGCTGCCCGACGGCTCGCCCTTCCCGACTCTCTACTACCTGACCTGCCCCAAGGCGGCCTCGGCCATCGGCACGCTCGAAGGCTCGGGGCTGATGCGGGAGATGCAGGCCCGGCTGGCCACCGATCCCGAGCTGGCCGCCGCCTACCGCGCCGCGCACGACGACTACGTCGCCAGGCGCGACGAGGCGGCGAAGGAGGAGGGCATGGAGCCGCTCCCGCGCGACATGCAGAGCACGGGCGGCATGCCGCTGCGGGTCAAGTGCCTGCACGCGCTCGTGGCGCACGAGCTGGCGGCGCCCGGGAGCAACCCGTTCGGCAGGGAGGCGCTCGACGCCCTCCCCGACTGGTGGAGTGACGGACCATGCGTGTAGCCGCCGTCGACTGCGGCACCAATTCCGTACGCCTGCTCATCGCCGACGTGGGCGACGATCTCATCGACGACGTCGAGCGGCGGATGGAGATCGTCCGCCTCGGCCAGGGCGTCGACAGGACGGGCAGGCTGGCCCCTGACGCCCTTGAGCGCACGTTCAAGGCCATGAGGGTCTACCGGGAGCTGATCGACCGGCACGGCGCCGTCAGGACCCGTGTGGTGGCCACCAGCGCGACCCGGGACGCGGCCAACAGGCAGGAGTTCGTGGACGGGGTCCGCGAGATCTTCGGGGTGGAGCCGGAGGTCGTGTCGGGGGCGGAGGAGGCCGAGCTCTCGTTCGTGGGGGCGACCAAGGGGCTGGTCCGGCTGTCGCCGGAGACCGAGATGCCGCAGGGGCCGCTGCCGCCGTACCTGGTGGTGGACATCGGCGGCGGGTCCACCGAGTTCGTGGTCGGCTCCGAGCACGCCGAGGCGGCGCTGTCGGTGGACATCGGCTGCGTGCGCCTGACCGAGCGGCACCTGAAGGACGCCGGCGACCCGCCCTCCGCGCCCGCGCTGGAGGCAGTGGTGGCCGACATCGAGGCGGCGCTCGACAGGGTCGAGGCGGAGGTGCCCGTGCAGCGGGCCCGCACGCTGGTGGGGCTGGCGGGTTCGGTGACGACGGTCGCGGGGATGGTGCTCGATCTGCCGGCTTACGACTCGGCCAGAATTCACCACTCGCGGATTTCGGCCGGGCAGGTACATGAAGTGACGCGGCGGCTGCTGGCGATGACCCATGGTGAGCGTGCCGAGGTTCCGGTGATGCACCCGGGAAGGGTCGACGTGATTGGCGCCGGCGCGCTAATTCTTGACCGGATCGTCCGTCGTTTCGCGTTTTCGCAGGTCGTGGTCAGTGAACACGACATCCTTGACGGTATCGCCTGGTCTATCGCCCGATAGCTGAAGAAATCCGGACATTTCAGGTCTATGGCCTGTGTTGAGCGTGCAATCAGTATTGTGGTTAGGTAAAGGGGCATTACGGGGGCTTTGCCATATTGCTGTGCACGGAAGGTGCCGGCGTGGCGACCGTTCCCGAGCGCGTCTCTTCCCTCAAAGGAATGGAGCACTCTCACATGAAGTCTGTTGGGTTAGCACGTAAGGCGGCGGCGTTCGGCGCGTCCGCCGCGGTGCTGGCCGCCCTGGCCGCGGGCCTGGTCGCCAGCCCCGCCCAGGCGGCGACGGCCGCCACCACCAAGGCCGCTCCCAAGGTCTCGGTGTCGACGCCCGCGGTGTCCGCGGGCGACTACGAGGGAGCCTGCCCGGTCAAGGTCAACTTCTCGGCCAAGATCAAGGTTCCCGTCCGGGGCAAGACGGAGCTGGCCTACCGCTGGCTCCACGGCGACGGGTCCAAGGGCAAGGTCAAGGTGCTCAAGCTCTCGGGCAAGGGCACCAAGTCGGTGACGGTCAGGCAGTCCATCACCTTCAAGGAGAACGTCAAGGGCTGGGAGGCCGTCCAGGTCCTCGGTCCGAAGAAGGTCACCTCGAAGAAGGGCTACTTCTCCGTCTCCTGCGAGGAGCCGAAGGACGTGGGGCGCACGCAGCTCGACGTGTCGGTGTCCGCCCGCGCATGGGCCAGCCCCGACTCGTACTCCGGTGTCTGCACCCCTGGCGACAAGATCGACTTTGTCGGCCTGATCGAGGCCAACCGCCCGACGTGGGTTCGCTACCGCTGGATTCTCAACGGTGAAGTGGCCGACTACGGCAGGGTCAAGGTCTACGACACGCGCAAGGTCGGCTTCGGCATCTCCCCGCGTCACAGCCAGCGCGGCTGGGCGCAGCTCGAGATCCTGAGCCCCGAGGGCGCCTCCTCCAACCGGGCCTACTACAAGGTCTGGTGCAAGGACGAGGCTCCGACTCCGGCTCCCGCCAAGGTCTCGGTTTCGAGTGCGTCGGTCACCGGTACCCGGACCGACATGTGCGCCGACAACCGTGGCCCCGGGGTGGACTTCAAGGCCACGCTGACCAGCACCGGCCCCACCACCGTGCAGTACTACTGGGTCGTCAACGGCGTCCGTGACCACAACACGCTCGAGCGTACGGTCAACGGCAGCCTCGACGTGACCTGGGGCATCGGCGGAGCGCAGAACTCCACCAAGACGGAGGGCACCGTAGAGCTCGTCGTCACCAGCCCGAACGCCGCGTCCTCGGGCGTCGCCTCTTACTCGGCGACCTGCCCGCCCAAGTAGGCCGCAGCCTAGGCTGATCGGACCGGGTGGCAGCCCTCGCGGGCGCCACCCGGTTTTCTCGTTGCCACTACTCCGCTTTGCACAGTAGTGTGCATTACGTGGATAGCAGCCAGCTCCTCAAGGGCGTGCTCGACCTGGCCGTGCTCGCCGTGCTCAACGAGCGCGACGGCTACGGCTACGACGTCGTGCGCCGGCTGAGGGAGGCCGGCCTGGAGGAGGTGGGCGACGCCTCGGTCTACGGCACGCTGCGCCGCCTGTTCAAGGCCGGGGCGCTGACGTCGTACGTGGTCGCCTCGGACGAAGGGCCGCACCGCAAGTACTACGGACTCAACGAGGTCGGCCGGAGCATGTACGCCACCTCGGCCAAGACCTGGACCTCGTTCTCGGCGACCATGGCATCCCTGCTCAAGGAGGGACAAGCATGACCCCCGAACAGTACGCACAGGCCGTACGGGATGCCCTGGCAGACCATCCCGAGCGCGGCGAGTTACTCGAAGACCTCGACGACCACCTGGCCGAGATCGCGGCAGAGTCGGAGCTCCCGCTGGAGGACCGGCTGGGCCCGCCCGAGGTCTACGCCGAGGAGCTGGCGGCCGCGTACGGAGACCGCCCCGAAAGCGGCGGGAAGCGCCGCATCGACCCGCGGGCGTGGGCGCTGGGCGCGCACACCCGGCTGATGGGCCAGGGGCCGTACCGGAGCTTCGTGGGCTTCCTGCCGGAGCTGCGCCCCGGGTGGTGGGTGCTGCGGGGTTACCTGCTGGCCCTGCTGCTGCTGGCGCTGACCGGCGAAGGTGGCCTCGTCCCGTCCGACCTGGCCGGCTGGGCGCTGGTCGCGGCGGGCGTCTGGATCTCGGTCTGGATCGGCAGGCGGCGCAGGGGAGGGCTGGCCGCGGGGCTCGTAGGGGCACTCAACCTGGTCGCGGCGCTGACGTTGTTCGCCGGGATGGTGGAGGCCGCGTCGCACGGTTCCGACGGGGCGCGCGTCGCCATGGCGACCCCGGAGCCGGTGTGGGTGGACGCGGCGTCGTCCAACAACGACGTCTACAACATCAAGCCGTACGCCAAGGACGGCACCCCGCTGAGCGACGTCTACCTCTACGACCAGGACGGCAAGCCACTGACCACCAACCCCGAGGACTTCGGATACACGGTCGACAGGTCGTGCGGGGAGCCCATACTCAACCGCTACCCGCTGCCGCTGATCCAGCAGGACGGGATGGCCGATCCGGACGCCGCCACCACGACGAGGTCCGCCTGCCCGACCCCGCCGCCCACTCCCACGCCCACTCCCACGCCGAAGCCCGCCAAGTGATCGGGCACCATCGGTGTCATGAGCTTCGTACCTCCTGGCACCGGCTGGCCGGAAGACCCGGCGACCGCTGACACCCCGGTCGCCCACGACCCCGCGGACGTGCGCCGCCTCGCCGCCACCAGTGACACCCTCGCGGAGCTCACGGCCGGACAGTCCGTCTGCCGTGCCTGTCCCCGCCTGGTGGAGTGGCGCGAGCAGGTCGCCGAGGCGAAGCGGCGCGCGTTCGCGGACGAGACGTACTGGGGCCGCCCGGTCCCCGGCTGGGGCGCCGAGCGCCCGCGGATCCTGCTGGTCGGCCTGGCCCCGGCGGCCCACGGGGGCAACCGCACCGGGCGGATCTTCACCGGCGACCGCAGCGGCGACTGGCTGTTCGCCTCGCTGCACCGCACCGGCCTGGCCGCGCAGGAGACCAGCACCCACGCCGGGGACGGGCAGCGGCTCATCGACACGCGGGTGGTGGCCTCGGTGCGCTGCGCGCCGCCCGCGAACAAGCCGCTGCCCTCGGAGAAGGCCGCCTGCTTCCCGTGGATGGCCAGGGAGGTGGCGCTGGTGGCGCCGTACGTACGGGTGGTCGTGGCGCTCGGCGGGTACGCCTGGCAGGCCGTGTGGCCCGCGCTCAAGGACGCCGGCTACGAGCTGCCGCGCTCCAGGCCGCCGTTCGGGCACGGGGCCGAGGTGGAGGTCCGCCACGCCGGCGCACCCGTCACGCTGATCGGCTGCTACCACCCCAGCCAGCAGAACACGTTCACCGGCCGCGTGACCGCCCAGATGCTCGACGACGTCTTCACCAGGGCCAGGTCACTGGCTGTGTGACGCGTTCCACCACCCCCGGGTTGGATTCATCAAGCGCGCTTGACGTAAGCTTGTGAATGCTTTCACAAGCACTCCACGAGGGATGGGGCCTCAGGATGAACAAGCACATCTTGATCGTCGGCGGTGGATACGTCGGCCTGTACACAGCGCTTCGGCTGCAGCGCAAACTCCAGCGTGAGCTGCGCGGCGGCGAGGCACGCATCACGATCATCGACCCCCAGTCCTACATGACCTACCAGCCCTTCTTGCCTGAGGCGGCGGCGGGTAACCTCTCGCCCCGGCACGTGGTGGCGCCGCTGCGGCGGATCCTGCCCAAGGTGCGGATCCTCAACGGCAGGGTCACCGAGGTCGACCACGCCGAGCGCACCGTCACGTTCCAGCCGCCCGAGGGCGCGCCGCGCCAGGTGGCCTACGACGTGATCGTGATGGCCGCCGGATCGATCTCGCGCACGCTGCCCATCCCCGGCCTCACCGACATCGGCATCGGCTTCAAGGCCGTGGGCGAGGCCATCGCCCTGCGCAACCGCGTGCTGCACCTGCTCGACGTGGCCGAGTCGACCGACGACCCGGAGGTGCGGCGCAAGGCGCTCACGTTCGTCGTGGTCGGCGCCGGGTTCGCGGGCGTCGAGGCGCTCGCGGAGCTCGAGGACATGGCCAAGGACTCGACGCGCTACTACCGCAACATCAAGCCGTCGGACCTCCGCTGGGTGCTCGTGGAGGCCTCGAACCGGGTGCTGCCCGAGGTCGGCCCCGAGATGGGCAAGTGGACCCTGGAGCAGCTGCGCGAGCGCGGCATCGACGTCAAGCTCGAGACCCGCCTGGAGTCCTGCACCGACGGGCACGTGATCCTCTCGGACGGCTCGGAGTTCGACGCGGAGACCCTCGTGTGGACCGCGGGCGTCAAGCCCAGCCCCGTGGTCAACGACAGCGGCCTGCCGCTCGACGAGCGTGGCCGGATCAAGTGCACCGCCATGCTCACCATCGCCGGCACGAACGACGCCTTCGCGGCGGGAGACGCCGCGGGGGTGCCCGACGTCACGAACCCCGGCCAGTACTGCGCCCCGAACGCCCAGCACGCCGTCCGCCAGGCCAAGGTGCTGGCCGACAACATCGTCCGCCACCTGCGTGGCCAGCAACTGGTCGAATACCGCCACAAGTATGTCGGATCGGTTGCCGGTTTGGGCCTGCATCAGGGCGTCGCCAATGTCTATGGCGTCAAGCTTCGCGGATTCCCTGCGTGGTTCATGCACCGGACCTACCATCTGTCGCGGGTGCCGACGCTGAACCGCAAGGTCCGTGTCGTCGTCGACTGGACCCTGGCCCTGTTCTTCAAGCGCGAGACGATCTCGCTGGGTGAGATGGAGCACCCGCGTGAGGACTTCAGGGCCGCAGTCGCGACGACCCGTCGCTAGCCCAGGAACGGCAAGCGCCCCGGCGAACCTCGCCGGGGCGTATTCGGCACCCCTGGTCGCAAGCGGAAGGGGTAGCACGGATGGGGCTCTCAGCGGTGACCGTGCTCGGCGTCGACCGGCCCGGCGTGATCGCCGCGGTCACCGGTTCGCTCGCCGATTGCGGAGCGAACATCCAGGACTCGACGATGACGTTGCTCGGCGGTCACGTGGCGATGATGCTGCTGGTGTCGGGCGATCTGGACTCGGCCGAGCTGCTGAAGCGTCTGTGCGCGCCCGATCTCGTGGTGACCGCCTCCGCCATCGAGGCCCAGCGGCACTTCTGCGAGGAGGGCGGCGGTCTCGGTTACGTACTGACCGTGCACGGGCCCGATCGGCCCGGGATCATCTCGGCCATCAGCGCCGTGCTCGCCGCTGACCGAGGCAACATCACCGGGATGAGCACCAGGCTCACCGGCCGTCTCTACGTTCTGATCGCGGACGTCGAGCTACCGAAGGAGGTGGACGTGGCGGCGCTCATGCGCAGGCTGGCGGCCGTCGGCGCCGGACTCGACTCGGAGATCACCTTCCGCCCCGTCGAACCGGACCTGCTGTGAACGGGCAGGAGGACAGATGAACGGATGGGGCGGCGAGCCTTGGGGGGCGCCCGGCGGCCGTGATGTGCTCGGCGGCCGCGTGGGAACCCCGCGCGAGGTCCTCGGCGCCCCGCACCCGCTCCTGTCCGCCGCCACCGAACCGGTCGACCCCACCGCCCCCGAGGTCGTGGCCGCCGCCGCCGATCTCCTGGCCACCCTCCGCCAGCAGACCGCCACGACCGGGCTGGCCGCCCCTCAGATCGGCCTGAGCTGGCGCCTGATCGCCTTTGACGCCGGACTCCACCCCAGGAGCCGTTCGTGGGCCGGAGAGCTCGTTCTGGCCAATCCACGCCTCGCCAGAGCGTCCCACTGGGACCCGGGGCGCGAGGGCTGCACGTCCATCACGGGGCTCACGGCAGATGTCCTCCGCGCCACCCGTATCACCGTACGTGGGCATTTGCCAGGTACGGGGGAGCCCGTCACCATCGAAGCGGACGCCTTCGAAGCCCGCTGCATTCAGCACCAACTCGACCATCTGGACGGTCTACTCTTCTTGGACAGAGTGCCTGGAGCCCTCTCACTTCACCGCAGACTTCACAGTTGTGACGCCTGATGCGAAGTTGTGCTCCTCTTAACCATGGTCTGTTTCGTATGATTGCGGCGCCCCCGTAGCCCAATGGCAGAGGCAAACCCCTTAAAAGGGTTGACGTGCGGGTTCGAATCCCGCCGGGGGCACTTGCCGTCTTCATCGCCTTTGGGTTCCTGACCTGGAGGTTTACCGCGATCGTCGGACGGGCCTGTTGCGGCCGATGTCGAGTTGTTACGGTGTCGCGCCGCCTCCGGGCGCTTCGCCCCTGCTGGAAGGGCCTCTGGGCGCCGACGCCGGACCGGTTGAGGCCGACGTGGAGCGGCCGAGTAAGCTCAGGTGGGCGTCGTTTACTTTTCGCCTTCGGCATATTGACAACGGGCTGTCTTTCTGCCTCTCCGGGCTTCTCCCGAACGTTTCTTTCTGTGAATGCTTGACTACGCCATTACTGCCGGTCTTTTCTCGTGGACGCACAGTAAATAGGACGCGCCGAGGCCCTGGGGCCGGGGCTGCGGATGATCTTGAACGGCGAGCTCGATGACCTTGGGAACTCTGGGCCGGGCACGTTCGTTGGGAAGCTGCCGAAGTCCCGAATGAACATCGATCTAACACGTCAGTTGACCAAGGTGTCGCCGCGCCCCGTAGGCTCGGCGTCACAGGAGGCAGCGATGGAGAGCAAGAACCCCGTTTTCAGCAGGTCGCGGCAGCAGTCCGCGGGCTGGGCCGGACCGTCCCCGTCCCCAGACCAGCTGCAGAACATGTACGACGCGCCGTCGTACGCGCAACCCACTCGGCCCGCGTACCGCACCATGACGCTAGACGACGTCGTCGTGCGCGGGTTTCTCACCCTCGGGGCTCTCGTCGCGGCCGCCGCCGCGGCCTGGGTCCTCAACGTCCCGCCAGTGGTCGCCATCGGCGCCGCGGTCGTCGCGCTGATCCTGGGGCTGATCGCCTCGTTCACGCAGAGCACCAACCCGGCGCTCATCCTGGGGTACGCCGTCTTCGAGGGCGTGTTCCTGGGCAAGATCAGCTCCGTCTTCGAGGGCATGATCAGCGGCATCGTGCTGCAGGCCGTGCTCGGCACGGCGTTCGCGTTCGGCGCGGTGCTGACGGTCTACTCGTTGCGGATCATCCGCGTCACACCCAAGCTCGTGAAGTTCGGCCTCGCGGCCGGCATCGCGGCGCTCGGGCTGCTGCTCGTCAACCTGATCCTCGGCTTCTTCGTCGACGGCGGCCTCGGCCTGCGCACCGACAGCCCGATCGGCTGGGCGTTCAGCATCGTCATGATCCTGATCGGCTGCTTCTTCCTGCTGCTCGACTTCGACTCGATCGAGCAGGGCGTGCGGGAGGGGGCGCCGGAGAAGTTCGCCTGGCAGTGCGCGTTCGGTCTGACGCTGAGCCTCGTCTGGATCTACCTCGAGGTGCTGCGGTTCGTCAGCTATTTCACCAGTAGTGACTGATCGTTAACGTCTGCGTCACCCCCGAGGGCTCCGCCGTTCAGGCGGGGCCCTCTCCTTGTGTGACCGAAAATCTACGTGCCGTCACAAAATGATGCCTGGTTGGGGGCTTGCCATTCGGACGCTGGTGTTGCAGGGTCGAGCAAAGGACCCTTATTCGCGGAGGTGCCCATGTCCTTGAACCACTCACCGGAGACGCAGACAAAGCTGATCGCAAGAGTCCCGTCCATAACGGGGCGCGAACTCCCAGAGTGGTTTCAAGCCATCGACAACGGCCCGGCTTTCCTGAGGTGTGACGAGCGGGCCAACTGGCTTGCCGACGAGCACGGGCTATCCCACGGCTACGCTGCCGCGATCGTGCACGAACACGAGCGGCACCGCCGTAACCGCATGGGCTTCATCTAAGCCCATCCATCCTCGCGCCCGTGCCCCAGGCGCGGGCGCGTCCTCATGGCCGTCATCATGAGGAGATGGACCTCGACAAGGCACTCGCCTTCCTCCGCACCCACCACCGCGCCGTCCTGCTCACCAAGCATCGCGACGGGCGCCCGCAGATGTCCCCGGTGACCGCCGGCGTCTCGGGCGGCCAGGTCATCGTCAGCACCCGCGAAACGGCCGCCAAGGTCCGCAACGCCCGCCGCGACCCGCACGTCTCGCTGTGCGTCTTCACGGACGGCTTCTACGGCGAATGGATCCAGGTGGACGGGACGGCCGACATCCAGTCGCTCCCGGACGCCATGGAGGGCCTGGTCTCGTACTATCGCGACATCTCCGGCGAGCACCCGGACTGGGACGACTACCGCGCCGCCATGACCCGCGAACGCCGCGTCCTCCTCCGCATCACCCCCCACCACGCCGGCCCGGACACCCACGGCTGACCCGCCTCCCCCGCCGATCGGGCGCCCGGCCGGCGGGGCGGGGTGCGGCGGTGCTCGGCGCTCAGAACGCGATGGCGGCCCACCGGATGCGTACGGCGACTGCGCGCCGGGGCGGCATGCGCGGGCGCTGCGGCATGCGCGGCGCGTGGCGTGCGGTGGGCAAGGTGGGGGAGCGTAGCCGGGCAACCATGGGCTCGCGTAGCGGCGCTCAGCCGGTGAAGGGTCAGAGGCCGTTTCCTGGAGGGCCCTCAGCCGGAGTGCGGCGGGTGGTTGCCCGGGCAGCGCGTAAAAAATGGATGGGAAGTGGTCAGAGGCGTTCGAGGATCATGGCCATGCCCTGGCCGCCGCCCACGCACATGGTTTCGAGCCCGATGCTCTTGTCGTGGTGCTGCAGGCTGTTGATCAGCGTGGACGTGATCCGCGCCCCCGTCATCCCGAACGGGTGCCCCACCGCGATCGCCCCGCCGTTGACGTTGAGCCGGTCCAGCGGGATCCCCAGATCCCGGTAGGACGGGATCACCTGGGCGGCGAACGCCTCGTTGATCTCCACGAGGTCGACGTCCTCGATCGCCATCCCCGCCCGCGCGAGCGCCTGCTTCGAGGCCTCCACCGGCCCCAGTCCCATGATCTCGGGGGACAGCCCGGTGACCCCGGTCGAGACGATCCGGGCCAGCGGCGTGATCCCGAGTTCGGCGGCCTTGACGTCGCTCATCACGATCACGGCCGCCGCCCCGTCGTTCAGCGGGCAGCAGTTGCCGGCGGTCACGGTCCCGTCGGGCCGGAAGACCGGCTGGAGGGTGGAGACCTTCTCGTACGTCGTCCCCGCCCGAGGCCCGTCGTCCTTCTCCACCACCGTCCCGTCCGGCAGCGTCACCGGCGTGATGTCCTTGGCCCAGAACCCGTCGGCCAGCGCCTTCTCGGCCAGGTTCTGCGAGCGCACCCCGAACTCGTCCTGCTCCTGGCGGGTGACCCCCTTGAGCTGGGCGAGGTTCTCGGCGGTCTGCCCCATCGCGATGTAGATGTCAGGGACGACGCCGTCCTCACGCGGGTCGTGCCACACCTTCCCGCCCTCGGCGAAGGACTTGGTGCGTGTCAGAGCGTCCAGGAAGACGGGGTTGTGCGTGTCGGGCAGCGAGTCGGAGTTGCCCTTCGTGAACCGGGACACCATCTCCACCCCGGCCGACACGAACACGTCCCCCTCACCCGCCTTGATCGCGTGGAAGGCCATCCGCGTGGTCTGCAGCGACGAGGAGCAGTAGCGCGTCACGGTCGTGCCGGGCACGTTGTCCAGCCCGAGCATCACCGACACCACCCGGGCCATGTTGAACCCCTGCTCGCCCCCGGGCAGCCCGCACCCCAGCATGATGTCGTCGATGGACGAGGGATCGAGCTGGGGCACCTTGGCCAGCGCCGCCTGGATCATCTGCACGGTCAGGTCGTCGGGGCGGATCTCCTGGAGCGAGCCCTTGAAGGCCCGGCCGATCGGGGAACGCGCGGTCGCGACGATGACTGCCTCGGGCATGGCCCCTCCTTTGTCGGGTGCTACAGATAGAACTATATTCCGGTCCTATCCGTACATGCCGGGTGCGGTGGAGGTTTGGTCGTTGATGGCGTGGATGGCCCCCTTCTCGTCGCGCCACAGCCGCCACCCGTCCTGGCTGCCGGTGAACCAGGGAGGCGGCACGACCGCACCCTTGACCTGCTTGCCGGTGGCGAGGTCGTACTCGCAGACGGCGGCCGTCGAGTAGAAGCCCGGCGCCTGCCCGCGCAGCGGCAGCGGCTTGGGGTCGGTCACGCAGAAGGACCAGCCGTGCTGCTCCTCCACCGGCACCGGCTTGCCCGAGACCAGGTCGAACGCCGTGCCCTTGGCGTCGTGCTTGAGGAAGCCCAGCTTGTCCATCCGGTCGGGGAAGGCCAGCCACCAGCCGGACCCGGGCACGTCGGCCGCGGTGACCTGCCCGACCACCCTGCCGCTCTCCGAGTCGAGCCGGGCGAAGCCGCCGTAGGCCCCCTGGCGGTCGACGGGGCGTACGACAGGGGCGTAGCCGGGGCTGCCGCTCGGATAGACGCGTACGACCGAGGGCCGCATCCAGTTGATCGTCCCGTTGGCGATCTTGACGGAGAAGAGGCCGAAGGCGGAGACCTTCTTCGTCTGGGGGTTCGTGTAGGGGGCGACGTAGCCGACCAGATTGTCGCCGGTCGCCCCGAACGCCCACCCGCCCGACATGTCGATCCCCGGGCCGAGCGCCTGCTCGATCGGCTGCTGCCACTGCAGCTTGCCGGTCTTGAGCTCGTACGACTCGATCATGGGGCTGGCGGCCAGCCTGAGCAGCAGGACCCGGCTCGGGTCCGACCACTCCACCTCGGAGATCCCCGGCAGCTTCCACAGGGTCTTCCCGGTGGCCGGGTCGAGCACCACCATGCGGGCCTTGGCCAGGGCCGTGTGCTCCGACACGCAGACGTACGGCCCGCACCGCTGCGGCCCGAACGTCGAGTGCACCGGCCTGCTCCACTTCTGCGCCCCCGAGCGGGCGTCGCGGGCGATGAGCGTGGCGTTCCAGTGGCCGCTCTTGGCCGGGTCGAGCGCGACGACCACGCCCTGGCCCGGGGACGTCTCGACGACCGCCGGGGCCGAGACGCCCATGCCGGGCAGGCGGCCGGCGATCGTGGCCGGGTAGGACCACAGCCGCTTGCCGTCCCGCAGGCCGACGGCGACGGTCTCCAGCGAGCCGTCGGGCTTCATGGAGGTGGCGGCGACGACCCCGCCCGCCACCGCCATCCGGCTGACGGCGTTGACCTGGGTGTTCTGCCAGGTCGGGAAGTTCGGGGTGGTGGCCGCGTCGCTGCCGGAGCAGGCGGCCGCGGAGAGGACTCCGACGAGGGTTCCGGCGAGGGCGACGGTCGGTTTCCAGAGGGGTCGCTGCACGGGCAATCCACTCCAAAGGGGACGAAGAGTGGCGACGCGGGCGCGCAGAGTAACCGACACTGGCACTCGTCGGGCCTTGACGGGGGACGTCAGGCGTCGTCGAGCATCTCGCCGAGCCGGGACGTCAGACGCCGGGCGTCGTTGAACGTCTCGCCGAGCCGCCGGCGGAACAACGTCGCCCACTTTCCGTGCAGGCCCGTCGCCCGTCCGTCGACCCGGGTCGCGGTGACCTCGGTGCCGGGCTCCTCCGCGGCCGTAGCCGCCGCAAGGTAGATCGGTTGTAGTGCTTCGCCGCGTGCGGGGCGCGGCTCAGGCCACAGCCCCAACGCAGCGCACACTGACGGTAGCACCGCGTAAGCGGCCTGCGCGTAACCTCGGGCAGATGGATGGAAACGATCCGGTCCGAACATTTCTGCCGGATTTGTTGCGAACTCGGGCCCCAGGAGGTCGGCGAACGCCACCGTACGGCCGCCCGCGTCCACCACCGCCACCGTCTGCGCCGCGGCGAGCTGGCGGCTCCACCGCCGCGCCACCCAGCGCAGCGGCTGCCCGATCGGCCGCACCGTGCCGAGGTCGGGACAGGTGCCCACGACCACCTCGACCCCCGCGTCGCGCAAGCGCCGCACGGCTTTGGCCAGATGGCGTACGGCGACGGCGGGCGGCGTCTGCGTGATGATGTCGTTGGCCCCCACGAAGATCACCGCGATGTCGGACTCCATGGCCAGGGCCTTGTCCACCTGGTCGCCCAGCTCGGACGAGGGCGAGCCCGACTTGCCGACGACGAGCAGGCGTACCGGGCGTTCGGCGACCGAGGCCAGGCCGTGCGCGAGCAGCGCGCCGGGGGTCTGGGCGGGGTCGGTCATGCCGAGCCCGACCGACGTGGAGTCGCCGAGCATGGCGATCTTGAGCGGCTCGCCGGGAAAGTCGCCGTACGTGCCGTCGGAAGGCGGCCCGTCCAGGCCGTGCGGCTGCCCGATGGCCCGGCGCGCGAGCAGTCCTTCGGCGACCAGCAGCCCGTACGCCGTCGCGCCGAGGGCCGTAAGCCCGCCACCTCCGAGCGCCGCGGCCGTGGCGATCTTGCGTGCCGCGCGCGCCATACCAGCTGGCCAGACCACCGTACGTGCCCTCCTAGTCGAACTCAGCGGTAGCGTTTGCTTGAAAACTAGCCGAGTGCCGGCCACCCCCACTGGATCTCGGCCACTGGCAAGCTGACCAAGCTTCGGTAAAGAAGGTGAACACCGCGGTGCGCGTTTACGATTCCCTGGTTGATCTCATGGGGAACACTCCGCTCGTCCGGCTGCACAAAGTCAACGCGGGGTTGTCCGCACAGGTGCTGGCCAAGGTCGAGTACTTCAACCCGGGCGGCTCGGTCAAGGACCGCATCGCCGTACGGATGATCGAGGCCGCGGAGGCGTCCGGCGAGCTGCGTCCGGGAAGCGTGATCGTCGAGCCGACCTCCGGCAACACGGGGGTGGGCCTGGCGATCGTGGCCCAGCAGAAGGGTTACCGGTGCCTGTTCGTGGTGCCGGACAAGGTGGCCCAGGACAAGATCTCGGTCCTGCGGGCATATGGGGCCGAGGTCGTGGTCTGCCCGACCGCCGTCTCGCCCGACCATCCCGACTCGTACTACTCGGTCTCCGACCGGCTGGCCCGCGAGGTGCCGAACGCCTGGAAGCCCGACCAGTACTCCAACGTCAACAACCCCGACTCCCACTACCACTCGACGGGTCCGGAGATCTGGGAGCAGACCGACGGCCGGATCACCCACTTCGTCGCGGGCATCGGCACCGGCGGCACCATCAGCGGCACCGGCCGCTATCTCAAGGAGGTCTCCGGCGGCCGCGTGAAGATCATCGGAGCCGACCCGGAGGGCTCGGTCTACTCCGGCGGCACCGGCCGGCCGTACCTGGTGGAAGGGGTGGGCGAGGACATCTGGCCCGCCACGTACGACACCAAGATCTGCGACGAGATCATCGCGGTGTCCGACAAGGACTCCTTCACCATGACCCGCAGGCTCGCCCGCGAGGAGGGGCTGCTGGTCGGCGGCTCCTGCGGGATGGCGGTCGTGGCGGCGCTGCGGGTGGCGGCCACGGCCGCGCCCGACGACGTGATCGTCGTGCTGCTTCCCGACGGCGGGCGCGGCTACCTGTCCAAGATCTTCAACGACGACTGGATGGCCGACTACGGCTTCCTGACCACGTCGTCCGAGGAGGGGCTGGTCGCCGACGTGCTGGCGCGGAAGGGAGCGGGGCTGCCGGAGTTCGTGCACGCGCATCCGCACGAGTCGGTGGGCACGGCCATCTCGATCATGCGGGAATACTCGGTGTCCCAGCTCCCGGTGATGAAGGAGGAGCCGCCGGTCATGGCGGCCGAGGTGGTCGGCTCCATCGTCGAACGCGATCTCCTCGAAGCCCTCTACCACGGCAGACTCTCCTCAGACGACCAGATCGGTGATCACATGTCGGCGCCACTACCCATGATCGGCAGTGGTGAACCTGTGGCCCGTGCGGTCGAAGCGCTGGAGAAGGCCGATGCGGCCGTTGTGCTGGAAGACGGCAAGCCCTCGGGCATGATCACCCGCCAGGACCTGCTCGCCTTCCTCGCGAATCACTAGGGCTTTCTGATCGACTCGATCACGGTGCCGAGCCCCTCGTGGCCCCGGCCCTCGGCGTCGGCGCGCTCGAACAACGCCTTGAGCGCGCCCGGGACCGTGGTCTCCAGCCCGGCGTCGGCCAGCGCCTCCACGGCGTGGCCGATGCCGACGGCCTGCATGTGCAGGGAGTTGAGCTCGCCCGGATACTTCCCGGCCGCGAACTCCTCGGCCAGGATCTTGGCGTACCCCATGGGCCCGTCACCGCCCAGCTGGGTGAACAGGTCCCGGGCGAACGGCAGGAACTCCGCCGGCGCGGTCCCCGCCGTGCGCAGCATCGCCATGGCGTGCATGAAGCTGGTCAGGCTCGACCAGAAGATCAGGAGCTGGGCCTGGTAGTACATCATCGCCAGGGCCCGGTCCGCCCCGACGTAGGTGACCTCGCTCAGCGCCTCCAGCGTCCCGGCGTACCGGTCGAGGACGTCCTTGGGGCCGCTGTAGAAGGTGTACGCGCCCGGCTGCCCGATCCCCGGCGGCGGCACCATGATGCCCGCCGTGATCAGCGTGCCGCCGCGCTCCTCCACCCACCGGGCCGCTCGGCGCAGCGCCTCCGGGGTGTCGGAGCTGAGGTTGACCACCACCTTCCCGTCCAGCCTGGCGTCGCCGAAGCTGTCGTACATCGCCTGGTAGCTGATCTGGCTGACCACCAGCAGCTCGCCGTCCGCCGCGCTCGCCGCCTGCCTGGCGCCCTGGGCGACCAGCGGTGCCGTCCTGCTCGCCGTACGGTTCCAGACCGCCACCTCGTGTCCGGCGGCCAGGAACGTCTCGGCCATCTTCGAGCCCATCGGGCCCATTCCCACGACTGTCACTTGACTCATGCCCGACACCCTCGGACACGCCGCTACGGAAATCCTTCGGCCCCGCCACGGGTTGAGTACTGACGTGGTGCGATTCGGGGTGCTGGGACCGCTGGAGGTCCGGGCCGAGGACGGCAGGCCCGTCCCGGTGGCCGAGCCCAAAGTACGCGCGCTCCTGGCCGACCTGCTGGCGCACGGGGGCGGGCCGGTCTCGGCGGACCGGCTGATCGACGACCTCTGGGGCGCCGCGACCGGCCGCAACCCGGTCGGCACCCTCCAGGCCCGCGTCTCCCAGCTGCGCCGGGCCCTCGGCGACCCCGGCCTGGTCGTGCACGGGCCCGCCGGATACCGGCTGGCCGCCCACGATTGCGACGCCGGGCGATTCCGCTCCCTCGTGGAGCGCCGGTCCCCTGATCCGCGCACGCGCGCGGCCGAGCTGGAGCAGGCGCTGGCGCTGTGGCGCGGGCCCGCGTACGCCGACTTCGCCGACGCCGCCTTCGCGCTCCCGGAGGCCGCGCGCCTGGAGGAGACGCGCCTCGCGGCCCTGGAGGAGCAGGCGGAGGTACGCCTGGAGCTGGGCCGGCCCGTGGACCTGGGCGACCTGGTGGCCCGCCACCCGCTGCGCGAACGGCTGGTCGCCGGCCACATGACGGCGCTCTACCGGGGCGGGCGGCAGAGCGAGGCCCTGGCCGCGTACGAGGGCCTGCGCAGGCGGCTGGGGGAGGACCTGGGGCTCGACCCGTCACCCGCGCTGGCCGACCTCCACCAGGCCATCCTGCGCCAGGACCCCGGCCTGACGCCGGCCTCCTCGGTGGCGCCCGCCACCAACCTGCCCGCGCCGCTCACCGACCTGGTCGGCCGGGAGGGGGAGCTGGCCGACGTCCGTGCGCTGCTGGCCGCCTCCCGCCTGGTGACCCTCACCGGGCCGGGCGGCGTCGGCAAGACCAGGCTCGCCCTGGCCGCCGCCGCCGACGCGGGGCCGGACTTCCCCGACGGGGTGTGGCTGGCCGAGCTGGCGGGGGCGGCCGAGCCCGCCGAGGCGGTCGCGGCCGTGCTCGGCGTGCGGGACGACGACGCCGCCCCGCTCGCGCCCAGGCTGGCAGGAGCGCTGGCGGGCAAGCGCATGCTGCTCGTCCTCGACAACTGCGAGCACCTGGTGGAGCAGGCGGCCGAGCTCGCCGCCGCCCTCCTGCGCACCGCCCCGGGGCTGCGCGTGCTGGCCACGAGCCAGGAGCCGCTGGGTGTGACGGGCGAGTCCGTACGCGTGGTGCCGCCCCTGCCCGAACCCGAGGCCGTACGGCTCTTCACGGTCCGGGCGAACGTCCCGCCGAGCGAGACCGTGGCCACCATCTGCCGGCGCCTCGACGGCATCCCGCTGGCGCTCGAACTGGCCGCCACCCGCGTACGCGCCCTCGGGGTACGGGAGCTGGCCGACCGGCTGGACGACCGGTTCAGGCTGCTCAGCGCGGGCATGCGGGACGCGCCGGCGCGGCAGCGCACGCTCCGGGCGATGATCGACTGGAGCTGGGAGCTGCTGAGCGAACCCGAGCGCATCGTGCTGCGGCGGCTGGCCGTGCACGCCGACGGGTGCACGCTGGACGCGGCCGAGGAGGTGTGCGCCGAGCCCGGCGTGGACGTGCTCGACACCGTGGCCAGGCTGGTCGACCGGTCGCTGGTGGTGCGCGTGGCCGGGCCGCGCTACCGACTGCTGGAGTCCGTGACGGCGTACTGCGTGGAGCGGCTGCGCGAGGCGGGCGAGTACGACGCGATCAGGGAGCGCCACGCCCGCCACTACACGGCCCTGGCCGAACGGGCAGACCTCAAGGGGCCCGGGCAGCGGGAATGGCTCGCCCGGCTCGACGCCGAGAGCGCCAACCTCCGGCTCGCCCTCGCGGGACCGGAGCCGCTGCGCCTGGCCAACGCCCTGGCCTGGTACTGGTTCCTGCGCGGGCGCCTGCGCGAGGCCCGCCGCTCCCTGTCGGCGGCCCTGGGGAAGCACGCCGCCTCCGGGGCGGAGGCGGCGCGGGCGTCGGTCTGGCTGGCCGGGATCGAGCTGCTGATCGGCGAGCCCGCCTCGCCGGTCCGGCGGGCCGAGCTCGACCCGGCGGGCGCGGCGCTGGCCGACTGGTTCCTGAGCCACGTCCGGTGGGCCTACGGCGACCGGCGGGCGCACGAGGTGGCGGCGGAGCGAGCGCTGGCGGCCTACCGGGAGCTGGGCGACCGGTGGGGTGTGGCGGCGGCGCTCTGCCTGCGCGGGAAGCTCGCCGTCGGCCGGGCCGACCTGGCGGCGATGGAACGCGACGGCGAGCGGGGCCTGGCGCTCTTCAGGGAGCTCGGGGATGAGTGGGGGCAGATCGAGGCCATGGACGTGCTCGACCGGGCGGCGGAGATCCGCGGCGACTACGCCAGGGCCGCCCGGCTGCGGGAGGAGGCGCTGCGGCTGGCGGAGGAGCTGGGGTTCGAGGTGTCGTTCAGGGTGGCCGCGCTGGGCCGGATCGCGATGCTGTCCGGCGACTACGGGCGGGCCGACGACCACCACGAGCGCGCCAGGCGGCTGGCGGTCGAGCAGTCGTACAAGTCCGCCGAGGAGAACGCCGTGCTCGGCCTGGCCCTGAGCGCCCGGCGGCAGGGCAGGTACGAGGAGGCGGAGTCGTACCTGCTGTCCCTGCTCGACTGGCTGCGGCAGGTGCGGGGGACGCCCGGGATCGCGTTCGTCATGGCGGAGCTGGGCTTCGCGGCCGAGCAGCGCGGAGCCGCCGCGCTCGCGCTGGCCAGGCACCGCGAGGGGTACGAGGCCGCGCGGGCGAGCGGCGATCCCCGGGCGGTCGCGCTGGCGCTCGAGGGCCTGGCGGGAGCCCTGTCGCTCGACCTGTCGCTCGACCAAGGGGGCAGGCCCGTGGAGGCGGCCAGGCTGATCGGGGCGGCCACGGCCATGCGGGCGGCGGCGGGGGCGCCCCTGCCGGCGGGCGAGCGGCTGGACGTGGAGCGGATCGGCGGGCGGCTGCGGGCCGTCCTGGGCGGCGAGGCGTTCGAGCAGGCCCTACGGGAGGGGGAACTCGGCGACCACCTCCCAGGCGCCCTCGGCGGACGGGCCCGCGTAGAGCCTGCCGCCCAGCGCCTCCACCCGCTCGGCCATCCCGACCAGCCCGAACCCGCCGCCGAGGCGCGACACCTTCGGATCTGACCCCGACCCGAAGTTCCGCACCCGCAGCACCACCACCCTCTCGAAGCGCCGCAGACCCGCCTCGACCCAGGCGGTACGGGAGGCGTGCTTGCGGATGTTCGTCAGCGACTCCTGGAGCACCCGGTGCAGGGTCGTCATGACCTCGGGCGGCAGCGTGCGATCGTCCAGCCCCTGCCCGATCTCGAACGCCACCTTCGGCCCTTCGGCGGAGAACCGCTCGGTCAGCATCCGCAGGTCGGCCAGCGTGACGCCGGGTTTGCGGGCCGCGTCGTCCTCGGTGCGCAGCACCGTGACCATGCGCCGCATCGAGGTCAGCGCCTCCGACCCGGCTGTGGCGATCGCGTCGAGCGCGGGCGCCACCGCCTCCGGCTTGGTCTCGGCGACCGTACGCGCGGCCTGGGCCTGGACCACGATGCCCGTGATGTAGTGGGCGACCAGGTCGTGCAGCTCCCTGGCGAGTTCGAGGCGTTCGGCCCGCCGTACCGAATAGACGGCCTCCGTGCGGCGCTCCTGCTGGAAGCGGAGGTAACCACCGACCCCGGCCGCCGTCGACCACCCCGCGAACAGCAGGAACGAGAACGCCAGCCCCGAATTGTGGTAATCGCGCCCGACGGCCTCGGCCAGCAGCACGATCAGGCCCACGCACGCGAGCACCGCCGCCCGCCGCACCGGCTCCACGTGCCGCAGCACGCCGATGATCAGGATGAGCAGCGATCCCGTCTCCGCCATGCCGGGCGCGCCCAACAGTTCGGTGCTGCCGATGACGATCGACGTGCTGAACGACAGGGCCAGCATGATGCTGAACCCCTCGATCCGGTAGCGGCGCCGCAGCACCACGGCCGCGATGCCGGCCGCGCCGCAGAAGGGCACGAGCCACTGGACGCCTCCGGTGAGGCCGGCCAGCACGAGGTCAAGCAGCAGCATCATGCCCAGCCAGCCGAGCATCGCGATCTCGCTCAGCCGCCGGATCCAGTACACGATGCGCTTGCTCTCCACCACGGCCTCGAGCCTAGGCCGGAAGTCGGACATCTCGTATCAGCCGTTCGGCCGAGACGGGTGGCCGGAGACCAGTCCTTCAGCGGAGGCGGGAGCCATGGGGTGTCGCCGATGCTGGGAGATGTCGGAAGGGGACAGGAAATGGTTGCCATCGGATTCGTGCTGCTGGGTCTCGGGCTGCTGGTGGGGGTGCTGCTCGCGCTGGCCGACCCGGTGCTGCTCTCCCGCATCAACGGGGAGCCCGCGGAAGGCGGCAGCGGCCGGTTCATCGAGGCGGATGTCGTACGGCTCCGGCCTCGCTCAGAGGGCCACGAGTCCAGGGCGGCCTGAGGACCCGGCTCGCGCGGGCATGGTGCGCGAGCCATCGCGGGGGCCGTTGGGGGACGGTGCCCGTGAGCGGCCCGCGATCCGGAGGGGACGGATCGCGGGCCGACTTCCATTAACGTGGCGGGTATGAGCAACGGTTTTGAGACGCTGGCCATCCACGCAGGTCAGGAGCCCGACCCCACGACGGGTGCGGTGGTGCCCCCGATTTACGCGACCTCCACCTACAAGCAGGACGGCGTGGGCGGTCTGCGTTCCGGATATGAGTACAGCCGTTCGGCCAACCCCACCAGGACCGCGCTCGAAGAGGCGCTGGCGGCGGTGGAGAGCGGCGTACGCGGGCTCGCGTTCGCGTCGGGGCTGGCCGCCGAGGACACCCTGCTGCGCACGGTGTGCAAGCCGCAGGATCACGTCGTCATCCCGAACGACGCGTACGGCGGGACGTACCGGCTGTTCGCCAAGGTTCACCAGCGCTGGGACCTGCACTACGACCCGGTCCCGCTGCACGACCTCGACGCCGTCGCCGCGGCGATGACGCAGAAGACCAAGATCGTATGGGTCGAGACGCCCACCAACCCGCTGCTCGGCATCGCCGACATCGCCGGGCTGGCCCAGCTGGCCCATGACAACGGGTCGCTGCTGGTGGTGGACAACACGTTCGCGTCACCGTACCTGCAGCAGCCGCTCCAGCTGGGCGCGGACGTCGTCGTGCACTCGACCACCAAGTACGTGGGCGGCCACTCCGACGTGGTCGGCGGGGCACTGGTGACCGTCGACCGCGGCCTCGGGGAGGAGCTGGCCTACCACCAGAACGCGATGGGCGCGGTGGCCGGGCCGTTCGACGCGTGGCTGACGCTGCGCGGGCTCAAGACCCTGGGCGTACGCATGGACCGCCACTGCGACAACGCCGAACGCGTCGTCGACCTGCTGCTCGCGCACCCGCGGGTGACCCAGGTCCTCTACCCGGGGCTGTCCGAGCACACGGGGCACGAGGTGGCGGCCAAGCAGATGCGGCGGTTCGGGGGCATGGTGTCGTTCCGCGTCGCCGGGGGCGAGGCGGAGGCCGTGGAGGTGTGCAACCGGGCGAAGCTCTTCACGCTCGGGGAGTCCCTGGGCGGGGTGGAGTCGCTGATCGAGCACCCGGGCAGGATGACGCACGCCTCGGTGGCCGGATCGGCGCTGGAGGTGCCCGCCGACTTGGTGCGGCTGTCGGTCGGCATCGAGACCATCGACGACCTGCTCGCCGACCTCACCCAGGCGCTCGCCTGAGCGGCTGCCCGGGCCTCTGGCCAGACACCCGCTCGCCTGAACGGCTGCCCGGCCTCTAGCCAGGCACCACCATCAGGAACAGGATCACCAGCCAGATCACGGACACGAGCCCGCTGATCGCGGCGATCCTCCCGATCTGCACCTTCGCGTCGTCCTCGGGGCTCTCGCTGGAGAGCGCCCGCAGGGCGGTGCGCAGGTCGCGGTCGATGATGACGAGCAGCACGGCGGCCACGATGAACAGCGTCATCGAGGCCGTCATGTACCACTTGCCGAGCAGTCCGCCGCCGAGCACCGCGCCGAGCGCCACCCCGAACGCGAACACGCCCAGGGTGCCGAGGCTGTAGATCCTCGTCATGCGCTGGATGATCTGCAGCGCGGGCACGTTCTTGTTGCGGATGACACGCGGCGCGGTCATCGTCGCGGCGGTGACCGGGCCGATGGTGAAGATCGCGAAGGCGATGTGCAGCCAGAGAAGCAGGGACGACATGCCCGAGAGACTAGTCCCCGGTGATCTCGGCAGTGGACTCGACACTCTCTTTGCTCTTTTCGGAGCACCACATGATCATTTCTGTGGCCGCGACGGCGACGACCATCAGGACGATGAGCAGAACCGTGGCTATCATGGGCACCCCTCCTTCCCCGTATCTGACGTAAATATCGTCCGTAATGACTAGACGGCTGTGCAACGGAATAAGTTCGGCGCGGGTATGGTTGGTCACTGTCATTTTTTCTTACTGTTAGGGCACAAGGGGGTGCCGTCCGTGGCCATCAGGCACGTCAAGCCGTACTCCGACGAGTGGCTGCAGCAGCCGACGAGCTATGTGCGGCAGGTCATCGGCGTACTGGGACCTGAGGTGGCGGACTGGTGGGAGGGCCCCTGCGATCCGCGTGACGCGACGCTGAAGCTCGCGGACGGGGCCGTCCTGGTCTGGGACGAGGAGAGCGGCTGGCGGCTGGGCACGTTCGTCTCGGGCGGCCGTGGGGCCCACACCGAGCTGACCGGCATCCGCTACCTGGGCCACGGCCTCCTCCCCAAACCGGAACGCGTCCCCTCGGCCCTCAGCGACGCCAGGGCGGGAGTCGGCGCCAGCTCGGCCTGGCGGCCCTGCTACCGATCCCACCGCAACTGCCACGACGGCTTCGACGTGGCCCTCGACTTCTACACCCGCCTCATCGACGCCTGATCTCCAACTGCACGGGCCTTCGCGCGGATGCGGCTAGGGGCTCCTCTTGCGGGGAGCCAAGCTCCCCCGGGCCCCCTTGCCGGGGGTCTCCCGACCCCCGGACCCCCGGCGGTCGGCCGGTTACCGTCGGGTCGTGGCGTCATCCTGGAAGCGCGCCACGCTCGATGCCGGCCTGGTGGGTAAGGCAGGTTAACCTGCTGGAGCCCGCCCTAGCGGCTGAGCAGGCACGTCGCCGGCCGTCTGGACAACGGCGAGGTCGGATTGCGGACCGGCTCGTCCATCCGTGCACCGTCGGGCGATAGCCGGCTCAAGAGGCTCCCGCATTCTGCCGTGCGGCCAGGAAGTCAATGAGTTCGGCCTGTTGCTCGCTGTTGAAGGCACGTTTGGGGAGGAATGCCGCGAGCTGCCTGTTCACGAAGAACAGCCAGAACTCTGGAGTTGTCACGACTTGTCCGAACATAGACCACTGCATCGTGGTGCTGTACTGCTCGGTTCGGCACTCGTACCCTTCGCTGGTCACCCGAATCGTCGTAGGCACGCACATGTAGGCGAGCTGCCGCGCGGCGAGCCGGCGGATCGCCAGGGTCGCCGCGAAGGGAGCCACGACCGCTGCGACGAGCATGCCCACACCCACGAAGACGGCATCGGCCCAGATGCAAGCGAGTCCTGCCACGACCAGGACCGAGGGAAGGAACCGATAGACCGCGGTGAGTTGCCGTTTGAGACCTCGGCGTAGCGCCCGCGCCACTTCGTCGGGAGCGGGTTCATATCTGATCGTGAAGTCCACCAGTACTCCTTCGCCTGAGCTGCCGATCATCATTCACTGACCAGCACCACGTCGCAAACGATCGGCATGCAGCCGGTCAACCTGGTCGGCCCCAGCCTCAGCGCGGTCGTTACCGCCGTCGTGGTCGATCGGCACCTGCGTCGCCACTGTGCCGGATCGGGAGCCAAGGACACGTGCCGTTCCCGGGCCTGGGCGCGCCACGGTGGAGCCGCCTCCCGGGACCCACGGCGGAGCCGCCCGCCGGGGCGGAGGCAGCGCCGTGGTCTACCACACCAGCCTCCCCCTTGTCGTAAGATCAGGCGACTTCATGAGGGTGGTAGGGCTGTGGACTTCCGTGTGCTGGGCCCGCTGGAGGTCGTCGGCGACGACGGGCGGTCGTGTCAGATCGGCTCGCTGAAGATGCGGGCGCTGGTGTGCGGGCTGGTGCTGGCGGAGGGCCGGCCGGTGGCCCCGAGTGCGTTGATCGACCGGTTGTGGGGCGAGGAGCCGCCGGCCGAGGCGATGGCGTCGCTGCACTCGTACGTGTCCAACCTGCGCCGCCTGCTGGAGCCCGGACGCCGGGCCAGGGCGCAGAGCCGGTTGCTGACGTTCGGGCCGGTGGGTTACACGCTGGCGATCGATCCGGAGCAGGTGGACTCGACGCGGTTCCTGCGCCTGGTCGGGCAGGCCGAGCAGGCGGCCGAGCCCGCCGAGGCGGAGCGGCTGGCGGGCGAGGCGCTGGCGCTGTGGCGCGGCGAGCCGTACCAGGAGCTGGACGACCAGGCGTATGTGACCGCCGTCAGGGCGCGGCTCACCGAGGCCCGGGAGCGGGCCCGCGAGCTGCGGGTGAGCGCGGTCATCCAGCAGGACCGCCACGGCGAGTTGCTGGGCGAGCTGGAGGCCCTGACCTACGAGCACCCGCTGCGCGAACGGCTGTGGGCGTTACGGGCGCTGGCGCTCTACCGGAGCGGCCGCCAGGGCGAGGCCCTGGAGACGTTGCGCACGGCCCGCCGGATCCTGGCCGAGGAGCTCGGCATCGACCCGGGCGAGGAGTTGCGCGCGCTGGAACGCGACATCCTCGACCAAGCCCCGGCCCTGTTCCCTCACCGGCCGCCGCAGCCGCCCGAGCCGCGGGTGGCCGAGAGAGGGATCACAGGCCGGCAGGAGGAGCTGGCCGCGCTGGACGGGCTGCTGGAAGCGGCGGCGGCGGGCCGGACGGGGTTCTCGCTGATCACCGGGGAGCCGGGGATCGGCAAGACACGGCTGGCCGAAGAGCTGGTGAGCCGGGCCCGTGCCAGGGGTTTCACGGTCGCGGTGGGGCGGTGCGCGGCGACGGAGGGTGCGCCGGCGTTCTGGCCGTGGGTGACGGTGCTGGAGCGGCTGGCCGACACGCTGCCGCCACTGCCCGCCGACGTACGCGCGAACCTGCCCGGAGTCGGCTCAGCGACCGGGACCGATCCCGAGGGCGCGAGGTTCCGCACCTACGGGGCGGCGGCACAGGCGCTGACCGCGGGCCGGCGGCCGGTGCTGGTGGTGCTGGACGACCTGCACTGGGCGGACCGGTCCTCGCTGCGGCTGCTGAGCTACCTGGCCGAGTACGTGCTGGACGGCAGGCTGGTCGTGGTGGGCACTGCACGCGACTGGCCGCCGCCGGAGGGCGCGCTGGCCGAGGCGTTCGAGGCGCTGGCGCGGCGGCAGGCGGTGCGGCTGCCGCTGTCCGGCCTTTCGCCGTCCGACCTGGCCGAGCTGACCCCGGCGGGCACGGACGTGTGGGCGATCAGGGACCGTACGAACGGCAACCCGTTCTTCGTCACGGAGCTGATGCGTTACCTCGAAGCCGGATCGGCGGGCCGCGGCACGCTGCCGCTGGGCGTGCGGGACGTCGTGCTCGGCCGGGTGAACCGGCTGCCCGAGCCGTCCGCCGAGTTGTTGCGGGTGGCGGCGGTGGCCGGGCGGGAGTTCGACGTGACGATCGTGGCCGAGGCCGCGGGGCTCGACCTGGACGCGGCGCTGGACCGGCTGGAGCCCGCCATGGCCGCCGCCCTGGTCGCGGAGGGGCGGCCCGGGCGGTTCCGGTTCGTGCACGCGCTGGTGCAGGAGGCGCTCACCGAGGTGGTGCCGGTGCTGCGGCGGGCCCGGCTGCACGCCGCCGTGGCCGCCGCGATCGAGACGCGTACCGGCGGCTCCGCCTCCGACCGGCTGGCCGCCGCCGCCCACCACTGGTTCCAGGCGATTCCCGCGGGCCACACCGCGCGTGCCTGGCGGGCGGCGTGGCGGGCGGCGGAGGAGGCCAAACGGCTGCGCGCGTACGACGTGGCCGTCGAGCTGCTGGAGCGGGCCGGCCAGGTGGCCGAGGACGACCCCGAGCTGGGCCCGGCCGAGCGGATGGACCTGCTGTTCGCGCTGGCCGAGGCCAGGTTCGGGGCGGGCGACTCGATGGGGCAGGAGGCCGAGCTGACGCGGCTGCGCCGCCTGGCCAAGCAGGAGGGCGACCGGCGGCGCTGGATCGAGGCCACGACCGGGTACGGCGGCCGCATCCTGCAACCCTGGAAGGTCTACGGCGACTACGACGCCGATCTGCTGGCGGACCTGACGGAGCTGGCCGCCGACGAAGGGCTGGAACCGTCGGCCCGGGCCCGGGTGCTGGCCTGCCTGGCGCTCCAGGCGTACTACCAGCCGGGGTGCGACCCCGTGGAGCGGGACCGGTTGAGCGCCGAGGCGGCGCGGCTGGCCCGCCAGGAGAACGACGCGACGCTGCTGGGCCGGGTGCTGTTCGCCCGCTACTACGCGCTGCTCGACCCGGACTCGGTGCGTCAGCGGCTGGAGGCGGGGGAGGAGATGGCCCGCGCCGGGCTGGAGGCGGGCGACGATGAGCTGCGTACGATCGGGCTCACCTGCCAGGGCGGCACGCTGCTGGAGCTGTGCCGGGTGCCGGAGGCCCTGGACGTGCTGGCCGAGGCGGAGCGGCTGATCGGCCGTACGCACATGCCGTATCTGCGGATCATCCTGGCCTGGCTGCGGCTGGGCCTCCTCGTCAACCGTGGCGACCTGGAGGCGGCCGAGTCGCTGCTCGCGGCCACCGCCGCCGAGCAGCGCGCCACCTCGATGTGGGGTGAGGAGACCACCACGGCCGGCGCCACGTACCAGGTCGCGTTCATGCGCCTGCGCCGCGGGGCGGCGGACGCGGTGCCGCCGCCGCAGGACATCTCGCACGAGCAGCTCGACCAGTTCAACCGGGACGGGCTGGCCCACTACCTGATGGTCAGCGGCCGGCTGGAGGAGGCGCGCCAGGTGCTCGGGCCGTGGGAGCGGCAACCGCCGATCCCACGCACGTTCGTCTACCTGTTCTGGCTGGTCGTCCGCTGCGAGACCTGGGCGGGGCTGGGCGACCGGCAGGCCTGCGCCGACCTGTACGAAGAGGCGTCCCCGTACGCCGACCGCATGGGGATCGCCGGGCTGAGCATGCTGATGTGGCCGGTCAGCCGGTCGCTGGCACAACTGGCCGAGGCGCTGGGCGACTCCGGGGCGGCGCGGCGGCACGCCGAGCACGCCGAGAGCGTGGAGCGCGAGCTGGCTCACCCCCACAGGTAGGCCGCGCGCCGCCGGTAGCGGCCGCCGGCCAGGGTGTTGAGCAGCACCATCGGCCGGGGCGAGGTCCTGCGCAGATGGGCCTCGACATCGGGCGGCAGCTCGGAGGTGATCCAGCCGACCAGCGTGATCAGCTTGCGGAAACCGTACTGCTTCATGATCGTCTTGTGCCCCTCCGCGTCCTCCTCCGGGGTGATGTGGGCCATCATCAGCGGGATCCCGTCGGTCTCCTCGTGCGCCAGGTGCGCGCCGAGCGTGTCGGCCAGCGCGCGCAGGGCGGTCATGAGCCGCTCGCGCCGCTCCTCGGACGGGCCGGCGTCGAACGCCTGGAAGGCGTCGGTGCTCTCGCGGATCCAGTGGTCGCAGGCCTCATGCTCGGCCTCCAGCGCGTCGATCGTGCCGACCGCCTGCGGCGCCCGCTCCCGCAGCCGCGGCCAGACCGTCTCGTCCTCGGCGGTGTGGTGGTGGTGCAGCACGAACAGCACCCACGCGTGGTGCTCGCGGAGGGCGGTGATGCGCCGGCGGTCGCCGAGGCGGACCCGGCCGATCGCGGTGATCAGGTGGCCGAGGTCGCGGCGGAAGCCGTAGTGCGCCAGGTACATGTTGGTCATGTCGAGCGGCCCCGGCGCGGCGGCGGCCTGACCGGGCAGCGTGATCTGCGGCACGTTCGGGTGTGCGGCGGTGCGCATTGTCGTGCTCCTTCTGGTTTGTCAGGGTGCCGTCATCGTGGCCTCCCGGTCTTGTGCGGCTCTTGAGAACCGACTCCAAGAACGGCCCAAGACACCGTCATTAGCGTGCGCGGGCATGACCCTCACGCTCCCCACCACGACGTTCCGGAGCTCCGTGGTGTGCGCCTACACCTCGCTCACCCGCGACGAGCGGCCCATCACCTGGCCCGTCACCCCGTACACCGGGTCCCGCGGCACCATCGACGTCAGCACCGGCCTGACCTATCCCGGCAAAGCCGAGCGGGCGCGCCGCGATCCGCGTGTCGCGCTGCTGTTCGAGGGCGATCCGGTGGTGCTGGTGCAGGGCCGCGCCACCGTCCGCGACGCCGACCTGCAGGCCAACACCGACCGGTACGTCCGCGAGTCCCAGGCCAAGATCCCGGACGCCTTCGCTGGGCTGCCGTGGTTCCTGGTCAAGCGCCTGACCTGGTACTTCGCGCGGATCTACATCGAGGTGACCCCTGAGCGGATCACCTGGTGGCCGGGCGGCGACCTGACCCGCGACCCGCTGACCTGGACCTGCCCGCCCGGCACCACGGCCCCCGCCTCGGACCCGGCCCCATCGGGTTCCCGCCTGCCCGGCCGCTCCGCGCCGCCCGCCGACTGGCGCCCGTACGCCCGCCGGGCCCGCGACCTGGGCCGGCCGATCGTGTCCACGGTGGCGGACGGCCGGCCCGTGACCGTGCCCGCGCGCGCCTTCACCCGCACCACGACCGGGTACGAGCTGGATCTGCCCGCCGGCGTGGCCGCCGTGCCCGGGCCGGTCTGCCTGACCTTCCACCGGCACGATCCCGGCATGCGCTGGCAGGAGAACGTCGTGCTGCTCGGCACCGCCGCCGTCCACGGCGACGGCCGGCTCACCGTCGCGATCGACCGCGCGCTGCCCGACTGGAGCCTGCCCGAGGACCGCCGCCTGCGGACCCGTTCCTTTCTCGGCCGCGGCAAGCAGCTGCGGCGCCGGCTCCGGGCCGAGGCCGCCCGCCGCGCCCAGCCGGTGCCGAAAGTCCGCCTGCGGGCGGATCATTCGTAGCGCGCCCGGCGGGCGTACCCCGGGCGGTCGGCGCATCGCCGGCCTTGGACGGCTTGCGACGGTGGCGGTGCCGCGGGCGTCAATCAGCAGCCGGGGATCGCCCCGCTGGAGATCAGCCGGCGAGGGCCATGGCCGTGGTGCGTGGCCAAGCTGCCACCAAGCCTTCGCCAAGGCCGGGGTCAAGCGCTCTCCAAGAGCGAATTCCTAGGTTCGTCATGCGACCACGACGGACGACGTGCCGTTTCGAACGGAACGCGTCGCGCCGGCAACTCGGCGCAGAGACTCGACCACGGCAAGGAGAAACATGCGAATCGCTAGATCCGCGCAGATCGTCGCGGCGGTCACGCTGGCCACGGCGGGATTGGTGAGCGTCACCGGTCCGGCCTGGGCCGGCGCGGCCTACGAAGAGTTCCAGAGCGGTAAGAGCCTCGGCGCGCAGACCAGTGGGTACGTGCCGGTGAAGTGCCCGTCCACGCTGCCGTACATCGTCGGTGTCGCCGGCGAGACGACGATCAGCTCAGAGGCGGACGCGCAGCACACGAGCCTCACCAAATTCGAGATCGACGACGCCAACCGGTCGGTGAAGGTCTACTTCTCCAATACGCAGTCATTCGAGGATGCGGCCCACCATCCGATCGATGTCTCGCTCACGGTCACCCTGGCCTGCTCGAACGAGAAACCGGCGCAGCCGCCTGTACCGATGATCAAGCACCGGGTGGATGTGAATCCGCTCGGAACAATGGGAACCTTCATCCTGTGCCCGAAGAGCCATCCCAAGCTCAGGAACGCCATAGAGATCCACGAGCCCGAGCTGGTGAATGTGGGACTCTCGGACACTCCGGGAAGTCCTGGTGCCTCTGCCAGCTGGCGCAACGATGACGCCCTCTTCTACAGGCGAGGTGTGCTTCACGCGTACTGCACGACGTGACGAGGCGGTCGGCGCGGGCACGCCGGCGCCCCTCAGGTCGTGGGAGAGAGCGGGGCCGGGGCGTGGAGGGTCAGCATGATGTGCTGGTCCTCGCCGTGCCGCACCGTGCCGGACCGCTGGAAGCCGACCTTCTCCAGGAGCCGGACCGAGCCGGTGTTGCCTTCGTACGGGTCGGCGTAGAGGGGACGGGCCTTCTCCTGCTGGAGGAAGAGCGTCAGGGCCCGGGTGCCGACGCCGCGGCCCCAGAACTCGCGGCCGAACCAGTAGCCGATGAAGCGCCGCTCCTCCTCCCACCAGGCCACGATGTTTCCGGCCAGCTCGCCGTCGACGAGGACCGCCTGCACGAAGACGGTGGGGTCGGCCAGGATCCGGGTGGCCCAGTGGTGGAGGAAGCGCTCCCGGGGGCGGGGCGGGAACCTGGACCTCCGGGCCGCCTCCGGGTCGTGCTCCTGCGCCAGGAAGACCTCCAGATCGGCCTCCACGACGTCTCTCAACCGCACGTCATCGCCTGTGGTTGGTCGCTCGCTTCGCTCGCTCATGGCGAGCGAGTCTGGCATACGGCACCGACAAACTCAGCGGGCGCGGCGCAGGCGGAGGAAGTCGCTGACCACGTACTCGCCCAGGCGCTCGGCGCTCGGCGAGAAGACGCGGCCGCCGTTCCTGCGGGCCACCTCGTCCACGAACTCCTTCAGCCGGTCGTCGGCGGCCAGCATGAAGACGTTGATCGTCGCCCGCCGCCGGGTCATCTTGTCGACCTCGGCCAGCGTGAGCTCCAGCGTCTCGTGCGACGGCGGCCACTCGAACGCCGATCTGCCGTTGCGCATGAGGTGGGCCGTGGGCTCGCCGTCCGTGACCACCAGCACCACCGGCTCGAAGTCGGGGTGGCGGTCGAGGTGGCGGCCGGCGATCAGGAGGGCGTGGTGCAGGTTGGTGCCCTGGACCATGTCCCAGTCGAGGCCCGCCAGCTCGTCGGGCTGCAGCACCCTGGCGTAGTTGGAGAAGCCGATGATCTGGACCGCGTCCTGCGGGAACTTGGACGCCACCAGCGCCTGGAGCGCCAGCGCCGTCTGCTTGGCGGCGGCCCAGGTGCCCCGCAGGGCCATCGAGTACGACAGGTCCACCAGGAGGCAGACGGCCGCGGCGGTGCGGCGCTCGGTCTCGGCCACCTCGAAGTCGTCCACCGAGAGGCGGACCCCGACACGCCCACCGGAACGGCCGGTGCCCGGGGTGGCGACGCCGCCGCTGCGCACGCCGTTCACCAGCGTGCGGACCACGTCGATGGGCTGTTCGTCACCGAAGCGCCACGGCCGGGTCGAACCCGTCAGCTCCCCGGCCGAACCCGCGTCGTGCTGGTCGTGGTCGCCGCGGCGGCCCGCGTCGAGGGAGGAGAACACGCGGCGCAGCGCCGTCTCGCCCAGGCGGCGGACCGCCTTGGGGGTGAGCTCCAGCTTGCCCCGGCGGCGCAGGAGGTAGCCCTGCTCCTCCAGCTCGCGTTCGATGCGCTTGAGCGCCTCCAGGTCGTCCACGGCCGAGCGGCCGAGCGCACGGCGTACGGCGGACTCGTCGATGTCGTCCAGCCTGGCGCCCGGGTAGTCCTGCCGCAGGGCGGTCTCCAGCTGGGTGAGGTCGGCCAGCTCCTCCAGGGCCGTGACCGCGTCGCCCATGCCCAGGGGCTCCTCGCCGGTGAGGCGTTCGGGGGCGTTCCACGCCAGGTCGGGGCGGCGGGCGTAGAGGGCCTCGCCGAGGCGGCGCATCTCGTCGGAGAGCCCGGCCTGGTCGAGGGTCTGGTTGATCAGGCCGGCGAGCTCCTCGCGCTGGCGCGGGGTCATCGAGGCCAGCATGCGCTGCGTGGCGGCGGCGCGGCGGGCCAGGATGTCGACGAGCTCCTCGAGGTTGCGCGGCTTTTCGGGGAACAAATCGCCATATTTCCCCATAAAGTCGTCAAAATCGGCCTGGGTGTGCTGGCCGCGGGAGTCCTTGTCCAGCATCTCGTTCAGGTCCGCCATCATCTGGCGGACGCGTTCCATCGCCTCGGGGTCGGGGTTGGCGAGGGCGTCCCGCAGGCCCCTGAACTGGCTGTCCAGGACCTCGCGCCGCAGCAGGTCGCGCAGCTCCTCGAACGTCTGGCGCGCCGCCGACGAGCGCCACTCGTACGTGCTCAGCTCCTGGATCGCGCTGGCCGTGTCCTCGGGCAGCCCGTCGAGCTCGGCCTCCCGCAGCCGCGCGTCGTCGGACGGGTCGGGGAACAGCTCGGCCCGCTCCTGCCCGATGGCCTTGTCGAGCAGCGCCCGCGCCTTCTCCAGCGTGCCGTCGAGCCGTCCGCGCTCGCGCAGGTCGCGCCGGCGCCGGCGCACCTCCCTGAGCATGTCGTCCAGCCCGCGGCGGTCCTGCGCGCCGGGCAGGCCGCGCTTGAGCAGGTCGCGCAGTGCGTGGACCGGCGTCGAACCGGACAGGATCGCGTCGCCCATCTCGTCGAGGGCCGCCCGCACGTCGTAGGGCGGGGCGAGGGGATCGGGGCCGTCGTGGTACTCACCATAGCGAAAGGCCATCACGCACCCACGCTAACCCGATCCGCCCGTTTACGCGTCCCCGAAGACCTCCCACACCTCGTTGACGCCGCCGGCCTCGGGGGTGTAGTCGATCTTCACCAGTACGGGGTGCTCGACCGTCTTGAGCGCCTTGGTCAGGTCCGCCGAGGTACACGACTTCTTGCCGAGCCCCTGCTTGTCGGCGTTGACCGGCTTGCCCGCCAGCCACCCGTCCCGGCAGCGCGCGGTGGCCCGGTAGAAGCTCGTGGCGTGCGTGTACCCGAGCTTGACCGTCTTTCCGCCGGTCGTGAACAGGACCGTCGTGTCGTTGACGCGCTTGAGCGTGCCGCGGGCGGTACGCGCGCCCGGCCACTCGGTGACCAGGAACTCGTTGATCTTGACGGCGTCCGTGCCCCGGTATTCGACGCGGAGCGGAACGGGCCCGCGGGCCAGCCCGTCGGTCAGATCCCCGGGTTCGCAGGCCGTCCGGCCCAGCCCCTTGGCGTCGAGGGCCACCTGGCCCTCGGTCTCCTTCAGGTCGCACGCCACCGTGACCCGGCCGAAGGAGGCGCCGGTGTAGTCGAGCCGCACCTCCTGTGCCCCGGCCACCGGCTTGAGCCGGTAGCTCCGGAACTCGCCCTTCCGCACGAAAGTGGCTGTCTTGGGGACGATCCGCAGGTGCCCCTTCCCGTCGGCCCAGGCGTACCCGTACACGACCTTGGCCGCCGTGGCCTCGGCGGAGGCGGGCACGGCGACGAAACCCATGGCAAGAGCGGTGGCACAGGCAAGCAGGCGCATGGGCGGCCTCCCGGTCGGCGTGATCAGCTATCCACTATGACGCGGAAGACCGCCGATATGTTCATGTGCGGTAGACGCTCACTCCGTCAAGGTCTTCCTTGGACAGGCGCCGCATGAGGTAAAGACCCTCCAGCGCGAACTCCAGGGCTGCTGCCGCGTGCCCCGGCGACTCCTCGCCCGCGCCCATGCCGAGCTTGGACATGACCTTCGCCAGGCCCGTGACCGGGCCCATCCGGTGGAGCAGCTCGCCGGCGGGGACCAGCTCGCCCGACTCCACCTGGGTGCCCTCGGAGAACTTGTCGATGATCGCCGACAGGTCCATGCCGCCCAGCCGGGTCCTGAACGTCTCCGCCGTGGCCCGGCGCAGCAGGTGGGCGAGGATCTCGGTCTCCCTGCCCTCCTCGCTCACCTCGAACTCCACCTTGCCCCGCAGGCTGTGGACCACCGAGGCCAGGTCGACCACGCGCGTGACGGCCTGCTCCTCGCCCTGCAGCGCCGCCCTGCGCACGGCCGAGGCCGCGGCGGTCTCGGCGGCGGCGATCGAGAAGCGCGCCGACACGCCGGAACGGGCGTCCACCGCCGTGGACTCGCGTACGAGCCGGGTGAACCTGGCGATGACCTCGATCAGGTGTTCGGGGACGTCGGCCCCGATGTCCGGCACGGACTCCTGGCGGATGAGCGTCAGCTCGTCCTCGACGGTCAGCGGGTAGTGGGTGCGGATCTCGGCGCCGAAGCGGTCCTTCAGCGGGGTGATGATCCGGCCCCTGTTGGTGTAGTCCTCGGGGTTGGCGCTGGCGATGAGCAGGATGTCGAGCGGGAGCCGCAGGTTGTAGCCGCGTACCTGGATGTCGCGCTCCTCCAGCACGTTGAGCAGCGACACCTGGATGCGCTCGGCCAGGTCGGGCAGCTCGTTGACGGAGAAGACACCGCGGTTGGTACGGGGGACGAGGCCGTAGTGGACGGTCTCGGGGTCACCCAGGGTGCGACCCTCGGCGATCTTGATCGGGTCGACGTCGCCGATCAGGTCGCCCACGGAGGTGTCGGGCGTGGCGAGTTTCTCGCCGTAGCGCTCGTCGCGGTGCTTCCACGCGACCGGCAGCTCGTCCCCCAGCTCCCGCGCGAGGGCCTGACAGCGCGTGCAGGCCGGCGCGTACGGATGGTCGTTGATCTCGCAACCTTCGACGACTGGGGTCCATTCGTCCAGCAGACCGGTGATGGTGCGGATGAGCCGGGTCTTGCCCTGGCCGCGCTCACCGAGGAGGACCAGGTCGTGCCCGGCGAGCAGGGCCCGCTCCAGGTGTGGCAGGACGGAGTCGTCGAAGCCCACGATGCCGGGGAATCGTGGCTCGCCTGCCCGCAGCTTGGCCAGCAGGTTCTCCCGGACTTCGGCTTTGACGGTGCGATGAACGTGGCCGCTCTCTCGCAACTCGCGGAGAATACGTGGCTGATGCACGGGAACGAGACTACGTCCCCCGCGAGCAATGCGGCAGAGAGTTTCGCATCTGGCGCAGATTTCGGATCTCGACCATTGCGTGACGTTTCGTGCGCGTGCTTGTCCTTTTAGTGGGGAGAATCGGGCCTAGGGAACTTTGACATGTCGAGGGAGGCGAGACTCGTGGCCGTTATGACTAGCCGCTTCGCCGACGGCCTCGCCGTGGGTTCCGACCTGGTGGGGGCCGCGGAGACCGCCGTGGGCCAGGCCCTGTCGAGGCTCAGTGGCCGGGCCGACCTGGTCTGTTTCTTCATCTGCGGCGATGATCCCGAGGACGTCGCGCGGGCCGGTGAGGCCGCTATGAGGCTCGCGCCCGACGCGCACGTGGTCGGATGCAGTGCCACGGGGGTGATCGGCGACGGACAAGGGGTCGAACTGCTGCCCGCGGTGAGCGCGTGGGCGGCGACCTTGGACGGCGCCCGGCTGACGACCTTCCAGCTGGAGACGCTGGCGGCCGAGGACAGGTTCGTGGTGGTCGGGCTGCCCGAGCGGGGCGCCGATGATCATGTGGCGATCCTGCTGGCCGACCCGTACACGTTTCCGACCGACGCCTTCGTCGAGCGCTCCGTCGATGTGCTCGGCGACCTGCCGTTGATCGGCGGGCTGGCCAACGGGTTGCAGGGACGGGGCTCCGTACGGCTGTTCGCCGACGGCGAGGTCTACACCGAGGGCGCGATCGGCGTGCTGATCAGCGGCCCGGTCAGGATCAGCACCGTCGTCAGCCAGGGCTGCCGCCCGATCGGCCCCAGCATGGTCGTCACCGCGTCGGAGGACAACCTGCTGCTGGAGCTGGCCGGGCAGCCCGCGCTGGCCCGGCTGGAGGACATCGTCAGCGAGCTGGACGAGGACGACCGCGAGCTGGTCGCCTCCGGCCTGCAGATCGGTGTGGCCATGGACGAGTACGCCGAGCGCCACGAACGCGGCGACTTCCTCATCAGGGGAGTCATCGGCATCGATCCCGAACGCGAGGCCGTGGCCATCGGCGACATCGTGGAGATCGGCAGGACCGTGCGCTTCCAGGTACGCGACGCGGCCACCGCCGACGAGGACCTGTACGACCTGCTGGACGCCCATCGGGAGCAGCTCGGCAAGGTGGACGGGGCGCTGCTGTTCTCGTGCAACGGACGGGGCTCGGCCATGTTCGGCACGGCCGACCACGACCCGGTCGCCCTGCGTGACACGCTGGGGCCCATCGGCATGGCCGGTTTCTTCGCCGCCGGCGAGGTCGGGCCGGTGGCGGGTCACAACCATGTGCACGGGTTCACGGCGTCCGTCCTGGTTTTCTCCAGCCCAGGCCCGTGACACGCGCCTGAAGGCCCGGCGACCCCGTCTGCTCGGGAGGGCCACCGGGCCTCAAGCCGCCCGGGGCGGCCTCGGGGAGGCTCCGGGCCTGCCCAGGGTCGCGCCAGGGCCGGGCCGGCCCTGGCGCGGGTGGGTTACTCGGTCGCCGAGTCGGTGCTGGGACCCTGGCCCTCGTCTCCGGTGTTGGTGTGCAAGCCACCCCCGCCGTCCTGGGCGTCGGGATCGGGCATCGCGGTCGGCTCGCAGGGCGAGACCGGCCCCTTCACTATGGTGAGCGACATCCCGAACGGCGGCTGGTCGTCGCCGGCCTTGCTCTTCGAGACGGCCATCACCAGCGTCGAACCCTCCGGCACCTCCCCCTTCTCGATCATGAACGAGGTCACGCCGCTCGACCGGCCGAAGCTCACCGCGAACTCGCCCGGACCGTTCCCGTTCGCGCCACGCGGCATCTTGCAGGTCTGCCCCTCGGGCAGGTAGTCGACGATCGCCTTGACCCCGGCGTCGGCCAGGTCCGCCTGCAGCCCCTCCGGGTCGTTGAACTTGTTGATCTGCACGGTGATCACCCCGTTGGCCCCCGTGGTCACCGCGTACGCCGGGCTGCCGCCGAGCCCGGACAGCACCACCACCGTCGCGGTGGCGGCCGCCGCCACCCCCGCCAGCGCGGCGGCCAGCCCCACGTAGCGCCGCCGGGAGCCGCCGCGCCTGGCCGGTGTCACAGTCGTCGTCACGTCGTCCTCCGCCGTTCTCGTCGTGATCTCTTCCTTGAGTGCACTGAGAAGGCGCTCCTCGAAATTGCTCATGCCTGTCCCTCCACGTACACAGGTGCCGACGGCGAAGCGACGCGTTCAAGAGCCCGTCTTGCCCGGTGCAACCTGACTCGTACGGTCACCTGCCGGATCCCCAGGACCTCGGCGACCTCGGCGACGGTGAGCTGGTCGATCGCGACGAGCTCCAGCACCGCGCGCTCGCCCTCCGGCAGGCCGCGCATGGCCTCCAGGGAGCCGCGCATCCGGCGCTCGGCGTCGATCCGCTCCTCCATCCGGACGAGGTCGTCGTCGTCCATCAGCCGCCGGCCGGCGACGCGGCCGGTCGCCCGCGCCTCCCGGGCGGCCTGCCGATGCCGGGCCGACACGACGTTGCGCGCGACGCCGTACAGCCAGGCGATCTCGGTGCCCCGGCCGGGCACGTAGGTGTGCGCCGAGTCAAGCACCGCCAGGAAGATGTCCGCCGTCAGGTCGGCGGCGAGGTGAGGGTCGCTCACCCGCCGGACCACGAAACGCATGACGGCATCGACGTGGCGGCGATAGAAGGCCTCAAAGGCCGCAGGGTCTTCGTTGAGGCGCACTGGCCTCGCTCCCTTCGTCGTTCGCCTTACATCAGTACTTGGACCGAGCGACGAGAAGCGTTTCCCCGCAGGTCAGCTGGGGCGGCGGGGCTGGAAGAGCCAGGCGTCGAAGAGTGGGCGGAGGTTTTTGCCCGACAACTGCTCGGAGAGGGCGATGAACTCCTCCGTCGTGACGTGACCGTAGCGGTGGTCGGCGGTCCACGTCTTGAGCAGCCTGAAGAAGGTGTCGTCCCCGATCGCGTCGCGCAGGGCCTGCAGCGTCATGGCGCCGCGCGTGTAGACCGACGCGTTGAACAGGTCGGAGGGCTTGGCCCGCCCCGGCGGGTAGGCCCACATCGGGTCATCGGTCGGGCGGGCGTGGAGGTCCTTGAAGATGGCCTCCGCGGTCTTCGTGCCCTTGTGCTCCTGCCACAGCCACTCCGCGTACGTGGCGAAGCCCTCGTTGAGCCAGAGGTCCTTCCAGCGCTTGAGGGTGAGGCTGTCGCCGAACCACTGGTGGGCCAGCTCGTGCGCGATGATGGTCGCGTCGGGCTCGAAGCCCCCGTAGAGCGGCTTGGTCTGGTTTTCCAGCGCGTAGCCGGCCATGTAGTCGTCGATGACGCCGCCGGTCGAGGAGAACGGGTAGGGGCCGAAGACCGTCGACCAGTAGTCGGTGATCTCGCCGGAGAGCTGGTAGAGCTTGTCGAGCGAGCTCTTGAACTTGGGATCGACGGCGGCGAACTCCGGGATGCCGCCGGGGGTGCGGCCCTGGCGCAGGTCGAACTTGCCGAGCGTGGCGGTCGCCAGGTAGGTCGCCATCGGGTGGAGCTCGCGCCACCGGTAGGTGGTCTTGTCGCCGGCGGTCGTGGGCCGGCCCTGGAGCTCCCCGTTGGACACGGCGGTCAGCCCGGCGGGCACGGTGATCGCGAAGTCGAACGTGGCCTTGTCGGCCGGGTGGTCGTTGTTGGGGAACCAGGTCTTGGAGCCGTTGGGCTCGGAGGCCACGAACGCGCCGTCCGGGGTCGGGATGAACCCGTACGTGCCCAGGTTGTCGCTGTCCTCGGCGGCCTTGGGACGCCCCGCGTAGACGACCTTGACGGTGAAGCGGGACCGGTTGCCGAGCGGGCGGGAGGGGGTCACGGTGAGCTCGTCGCCCTTCCGCCTGAACCTCGCCGCCGCGTTGTCGACGGTGACCTGGCGCACGTCGTAGCCGGCCAGGTCGAGGTTGAAGCTCGACAGGTTTTGAGTGGCGGCGGCCTGGATGGTGGTCCGCCCTTCGAGCTGTTTGGTCTTCGGGGTGTAGTCGACGGCCAGGTCGTAGTGGGAAACGTCGTAGCCGCCGTTGCCGTCCTCGGGGAAGTCGGGGTCGCCGATGCCGGCGGCGCCCGGTCGGTAGTCGGTGACGGCGGGCGGGTCGTCCGCGCTCGCCGCTCGGCCGTCGGTGGGCGCACAGGCCAGCACACTCAGCGTGGCCAGCAGTGCCACCCCGCGTCTGTCGAAACGCATTGGCAACACGCCCCTTCGGATCGTGACCAAAATCTTACGCTGAGTCAGGCATTCACCACGACCGTCCTGGCGGCCTTGTCATGGACCGCCTGTTTGCGAGCGTCGAAGAGGATCCAGCCGAGGTCTATGAGCGAGCCTACGCAGCAGACCCAGGCGAGCGCGGTCTCGACGATCTGTCTCACCGCGGCCTGCGCCACGGTGATCCGCGCGCCGTTCTCCTGCACGACCCGCATGCCGAACAGCCTTTTGCCGAGGGTCTGGCCGTTCCAGAAGGCGTGCAGGAGCCAGAAGTACAGGAAGGCCACGAGTCCGGCCAGGAAGGTGTGCTCCACCGGGTAGCGGTCCCAGGCCCCTCTGCTCCGGTCCCAGGCGTACTCCCAGCTCGACCAGGTGAAGGGGGCGGAGATGACGTTGACTATGAGCCAGTCGAGGACGCCGGCGAACAACCGTCGCCAGCGTCCCGCCAGCCCCGGTGGTGATCCCATGATGTCCTGATGACCACCACTAAGTCGGGACAAACTAAAGGTTGCCCCTTCGTTCCTGTTCCCGCTCGATCGCTTCGAACAGCGCCTTGAAGTTGCCCTTACCGAATCCCAGCGAGCCGTGCCGTTCGATCAACTCGAAGAAGACCGTGGGCCTGTCCTGCACCGGCTTGGTGAAGATCTGCAGCAGGTAGCCGTCCTCGTCGCGGTCCACGAGGATCTTCCGCCGCTTCAGCTCCTCGATCGGCGCCCGCACCTTGCCGATGCGCTCGCGCAGCTCGGGGTCGTCGTAGTACGAGTCGGGCGTGTCCAGGAACTGGACGCCGGCCGCCCGCATGTGGTCGACCGTGGTCAGGATGTCGTTGGTGGCCAGGGCGATGTGCTGCACCCCGGGGCCGCCGTAGAACTCCAGGAACTCGTCGATCTGCGACTTCCTGCGGCTGACGGCCGGCTCGTTCAGCGGGAACTTGACCTTGCGCGTGCCGTCGGCGACGACCTTGGACATGAGCGCCGAGTACTCGGTGGCGATGTCGTCACCGACGAACTCCGCCATGTTCGTGAAGCCCATCACCTTCCGGTAGAACTCCACCCACTCGTCCATCTTGCCCAGCTCGACGTTGCCGACGCAGTGGTCGATCGCCTGGAAGAGCCGCCCGCCCTTCGTCGCCGGCGGCGCCACCAGCGGCTCGGCGGCCACGTAACCGGGCAGGTGGGGGCCGCCGTAGTTGGACCTGTCGACCAGCGTGTGGCGCGTCTCACCGTAGGTGGCGATGGCCGCGATCTGCACCTTGCCGTGCTCGTCCTCCATCGTGTACGGCTCCGCCAGCCCCTCGGCCCCGTGGGCGACCGCGTACGCGTACGCCGCCTCCACGTCGGGCACCTGGATCGCCAGGTCGATCACCCCGTCGCCGTGCTCGGCCACGTGCCTGGCCAGGTCCGTGCCCGGGCGGACCGCGGCCCGGAACTCGAACGTGGCACCGCCCGAGACCAGCACGTACGCGACCTCGTCCCGGCTGCCGTTCTCGGGCCCGCGGTAGGCCACCAACCTCATGCCGAACGCGGTCGAGTAGTAGTGGGCGGCCTGCTTGGCATTGCCCACGGCGAACACGACGGCGTCCATGCCGTTGACCGGAAAGACATCATTCATATTGGCAACTCTCGATATCCCTGAGCTCAGTGCGCAAGAGTTACTTCAATCGGTGGACAATCTGCCTAGCGGCGCTCCGAGATATCCGGTAAATCTGTACAGTATGACGATCGATGAGCTGGACGCCAGGTTGATCACCCTCATGACGGAGGAGCCCCGCCTGGGGGTGCTCGAGTTCTCGCGCCGGCTCGGCGTGGCCCGCGGCACCGTTCAGGCCCGGATGGACCGGTTGATCGCCAGGGGAGTGATCACCGGGTTCGGGCCGGACGTGTCGCCGGAGGCGCTCGGCTATGACGTCACCGCGTTTGTCAGCATGGAGATTAGACAGGTCGCCGGGCACGACCCGGTGGCCGACCGGCTGGCCGCCATCCCGGAGGTGCTGGAGGTGTACACGATCACCGGCGACAGCGATCTTCTCTGCCGCGTGGTGGCGCGGACAAATGCCGATTTGCAGCGAGTTATCGATCGAATCGTTGATGTACAGGGTGTGCTCCGGACTAATTCGATCATCGCCCTGGACACCCCGGTTCCCTATCGAGTGCTGCCGTTGGTCGCCGATGTTCCGCGCCGCGGTGACCGGTAGCCGTACTATCGCTAGGGGACGAGGCACCGTTATCGATCGTTTAGCCTTGACATTCGCCCAGCGCATGAGGGGTGGACAAGGGGGGTCGAGGGTGCGGAGCGGCGGTGGCAACGGGATGCGAAAACGACGAGTACTCCGACTTCTACTGATTTCATTTGGCGCGGGAATCCTCGTACTCGTCGGGCTTTTCGCGGTCGCATGGGCGCTGACGCCTATTCCCGATTCCACGCAGAAGCAGGCCACCGCGCAGGGTTCGGTGATCTATTACCGCGACGGCAAGACCGTGCTCGCCCGCCAGGGCATCGACCGCAAGAGCGTCGAGCTGGCCAAGGTTCCCAAGCACGTGCAACAGGCGGTCATCGCGGCCGAGAACCGCTCCTTCTACGACGACGGCGGCGTCTCGGTCAAGGGCACCGCGCGGGCCGTCTGGTCCACCGTCACCGGGCAGCAGCTCCAGGGCGGTTCGACGATCACCCAGCAGCTCGTGCGCAACTACTACAGCGGCCTCAGCCAGGAACGTTCCGTCACCCGGAAGTTCAAAGAGATCCTCATCGCGATCAAGGTCGACCAGTCCAAGTCGAAGGACTGGGTGCTCGAGCAGTATCTCAACACGATCTACTTCGGCCGCGGCGCCAACGGCGTCCAGTCGGCCGCCCGCGCCTACTTCGGCAAGGACGTCGGCCAGCTCAGCGTGGCCGAGGGCGCCTACCTCGCGGCGGTGATCCAGCAGCCCAGCCGCTTCGCCGACCCCAAGGGCCCCGACCTGGCGGCGGCCCAGGAGCGCTGGAAGTCCGTGATCGACGCGATGGGCCAGACCGGCATGCTGACGCCCGCCCAGGTCGCCGCCCAGCGCTTCCCCAAGCTCGCGGCGCCGAAGAAGCCGTTCGAGCTCAAGGGGCAGGCCCAGTACATGCTGGAGCAGGTGACGGCCGAGCTCAACCGGCGCGGCTACTCCGACGAGGACATCAACGGCGGCGGGCTGAAGATCGTCACGACGTTCGACAAGAAGCTCATGCAGGCCGCCCAGCGGGCCGTCAAGGACGTGCTGCCCGACGCCACGCCCAAGAAGGTCCACACGGGGCTGGCGGCCGTCGATCCGGCCACCGGTGAGATCGTCGCGTTCTACGGCGGCAGCCCCGCGCAGTCCCAGTACGACAGCGCGTTCTCGGCCAAGGTCCAGGCCGGCTCGACGTTCAAGCCGTACACGCTGGCGGCGGCGCTCGACAACGGCTTCGACCTGTCCACCAGGGTCGACGGCAACTCGCCGATGCGCGTGGCGTCCGACCCGAAGCCGATCCCCAACGACAGCGACCGCTCCTACGGCGAGATCGACCTGGTGCAGGCCACCCAGAACTCGGTCAACACCGCGTTCGTGGACCTCGGCCAGAAGGTCGGCCTGGACAAGGTCGCCGCCGTCGCCGAGAAGGCGGGCATCCCCAAGACGCAGCTCGAGAAGCAGCAGAGCTACGCGTCCTTCCCGCTCGGCGTCTCCTCGGTCAGCGCCGTCCAGAACGCCTCGGGCTTCTCCACGTTCGCCAACAAGGGCGTGCACATGGAGGCCCACGTGGTGATGTCGGTCACAGACGCCGAGGGCAAGAAGAAGACCGTCGAGCCGGTCTCGACGCGGGTGGTCAGCGAGCAGGCAGCCGGGGACGCCACGTACGCGATGCAGCAGGTCGTCAAGTACGGCACCGGCACCGGCGCCCGGCTCTACGACCGCCCGGTGGCCGGCAAGACGGGCACCACGGACAAGTCGAAGAGCGTCTGGTTCAACGGGTTCACGCCGCAGCTCGCCGTCGCCGTCGACATGTTCAGGGAGGACAACGCCACCGTCACGATCCCCGGGTACGGCACGCAGTTCGGCGGCCAGCTCCCGGCGCAGATCTGGCGGGCGTTCATGACCGAGGCCATGGCGGGCAAGCCGGTCGAGGAGTTCCCCGAGCCGTCCGACTACGGCTGGGGCCCCGACTACTCGTCGCCCGACCAGAACCAGGACGGTCCCCAGCAGGAGTACACGCCGCCGTCCGACCCGAACGACTGGTTCGACAACACGCCCGAGCCCGACATCACCGCGCCCCCGTCCACAGACCCGCCGGTGACGGATCAGCCGAGCGACAACGGGCCGCAGCAGGACCAGCAGCAGCCCGACGAGCAGACCGGCCCGCCGTCCACGCAGCAGCAGGCGCCCGACCAGCCCACGACCGGGGGCGACACGATCAACGACGCCACCACGGGCCGCCCGCAGTCGGGTTAGCGCGCCGCGCCCAGCTCCGCCCGCAGGTCATCGACAGTCGTCACAGGCAGGCGGCAGGTGAACCCCTTGCACACGTACGCGGCAGGCGCCCCGCCGACCAGCCCGCGCCCCTCCAGCAGCTCCGGGAAGTCGCCGGGGCCGCGGGCGACCACCAGCCCCGGCACGTCGGCCAGCAGCGCCTCTCTGTGCAGCTCCGCCGTGCGCGGGTCGTCGGCCGGGCCGATCACGGCCACCTCCACGGGCCCGTCCAGCGCCGCCCGCGCCACGGCGAGGCCCCAGCCCGCGAACCTGGCGTGCCCCGTGGCCAGCACGGACACCGCGCCGAGCGCGGCCTGGGCGGCCTCCCTGTGCCGCGTGGAGCCGGTCAGGGCGCCGTAGGAGAGCAGCGCGCCCGCGGCCGCGAACTGGCCCGACGGGGTGGCGTTGTCCGTGGGGTCCTGCGGCCGCTGGAAGAGCCGTTCGGAGTCGTCGGCCGTGTCGTAGAAGCCGCCCGTGTCGTCGGCGAACCTGTCGAGCACCGTGTCCAGCAGCGAGCCCGCCAGCCGGAGCCACCTGGGCTCGCCGGTCACGCCGTACAGGGAGATCAGGCCCTCGGCCAGGTTGGCGTAGTCCTCGAGCACCCCGGCGTTGGTGCCCGCCCTGCCGTCCTTGGACGTCCGCAGCAGCCTGCCGTCCGCCACGTGCGTGCTCGCGAGCAGGCCGGCCGCGGCCGTGGCCGCCGCCACGAGGTCGGGGCGTTCGAACACCACGCCGGTCTCCGCCAGGGCCGCGATGGCCAGGCCGTTCCACGAGGCCACGACCTTGTCGTCGCGTCCCGGGCGTACGCGCTGCTCCCTGGCGGCCAGCAGCCGCTCGCGGACGCTCGCGTAGCGCGCCGGGTCGTCGGGATCGCGCGGGAGCTGCAGCACGGACGTGCCGTGCTCGAACGTGCCGGTCACCTCGAAGAGCTCCTGCGCCCAGCGCCCGTCGTCCTCGCCGAGCACCTCGCGCAGCTCCTCGGGCGTCCATACGTAGAACTTGCCCTCCACACCCTCGCTGTCGGCGTCGAGCGCGGAGGCGAACCCGCCCTCCTCGGTGCGCATCTCCCGCAGCAGCCAGTCGGCCGTCTCCAGCGCCACCCGCCGCGCGAGCTCGCCGCCGCCCGCCTTCCACCAGTGCGTGTAGACGCGCAGCAGGAGCGCGTTGTCGTAGAGCATCTTCTCGAAGTGCGGCACGACCCATTCCGCGTCGACGCTGTAGCGGGCGAACCCGCCGCCGAGCTGGTCGTACAGGCCGCCGCGGGCCATCGACCCGAGCGTCTCGCCGCTCATCTCGCGCTCGCCCGAGCGCAGCAGGAACTCCAGCACCATGGACGGCGGGAACTTCGGCGCCCTGCCGAAGCCGCCGTTGACGCCGTCGAACTCCTGGCCCAGGTTGCGCATGGCGAGCGCCAGCGTCTCCTCCTTGGGCACGGCCCCGCTGGGCAGCGTGGTGTTCGTGGTGAGCGCCTCCACCACCTTGGCGCCCTGCTGCAGCACGGACTGCCGGTCGCCGACCCACACGTTGTGCACCTCGGTGAGCAGGCGCTGGAAGTGGGGGCGCGGGAAGTAGGTGCCGCAGTAGAACGGGTGGCCCTCGGGAGTGGCGAACACCGTCATCGGCCAGCCGCCCTGGCGCGTCATCGCCTGGGTGGCCCCCATGTAGACGGCGTCCACGTCCGGCCGCTCCTCGCGGTCGACCTTGATGTTGACGAAGTGCTCGTTCATCAGGCGCGCGGTGCCGGGGTCCTCGAAGCTCTCGTGTGCCATCACGTGACACCAGTGACACGCTGAGTAACCGACGCTGATCAGCAGCGGCACGTCCCGCCGCCTGGCCTCCGCGAACGCCTCCTCACCCCAGGGGTGCCAGTCCACGGGGTTGTCCGCGTGCTGCAGCAGGTAGGGGCTCGTGGCGTCTTTCAAGCGGTTCATCAGGACCTCCACTGATCAGCCTAGTCCGCCCCCGGCCCGGGCCTCTCCCGCCGCACGGCCCGCCCGCTGCCCCGGTGCTCGGACGGGGCGCTCGCCGAACGAGAGCCGGGGGCGGCTGACTGGGGAGGCCGGGACGGGCTAGGTTACGGGGCGTGGATATGGACTTCGTCTGCGCACACGCCGGCCGCCCGGTCGGCGCCGTCACCCGCAGGGACGTGGCACGCGCCCTGCTGGCCGTTCCCTCAGGGGTGGCGCTGGTGGCGCTGCCCGACCTGCGGCGCGCGATGATGGCGGCGGGCAACCCGCTCTCCCGCCCGTTCTGGGAGTCCGCCAAGACCACGCTCAGCTCGATCGAGGCGGGTGTCGCCACGGTCGGCGACGTGCAGCGCTGGGTCGAGTCCACCGGCACCGAGCCGATCCTCATGACGCCCAGCTACTTCGTCTGGCCGGAGGAGGACGAGCGCGGGCCCGTGGCGGTGGAGATGTTCGGCCGGCTGGTCGCGTACCTGGAGGAACGGGTCGAGGCCGGTGAGATCGACCCCGACGCGCTGGCGGAAGGCGATCGGGCGGCCCGCGGCGCGTACGAGGAGCTGCAGGAGCGCTGGCTCGGCACGCCGCTGGCGGACGGCAGGGTGCCCGGGTTCGCGGTGAGCGACGAGCTGGACGAGGAGTCGTTCGCGATCTGGGACGAGGAGGAGGCGTTCGCCCTGTCGGAGCTGCGGCGGATCCTCGCCGGCCTGCCCGCGCAGCCCGAGCTGCCCGCCGGCGAGCTGGATGCGGCGGCGGCGCGCCTGCGCACGCTGCTCGCCCTGCCCGGCTACCCGGCCAACGTGCTGCGGGCCTGCGCCGGGTTCGAGGAAGGCCCGATGCCGGACGACGACGGTGAGCTGTGGCTGGCGGTGGCGGCGGGCATCGCGGGGCCGATCTCGGACCTGTCGGAGAGCGGGGACCTGCTGGAGGAGTTCGTCGACCTGGACGGGGAGCTCACCCTGGAGGACGCGACGCTGGCCAACCTCTGCGCGATCCAGCACGCCGACTGGCTGGCCGGGGTGGCGGCGCTGGCGAGGCTGGGCCCGGGGGTGCTGGCCTCGCCCGAGCGGATGGCGCGGCTCATCGCCGAGTCGGAGGACATCGACGTCGACGAGCAGGACACCGACGATCTCAACGCGACCGAGAGCCTGTTCGGCTCGGTGGTGAGCCTGTGGGGCTATCTCGGCATCGTGGACAAGGACGAGGTGCTCACTCCGCTGGGCTGGTGGGGCCTGCCCAAGGCGCTGGAACGAGCCTGGTCACGCGCTGCCGAATGAGCTGTCGACCAGGTGCTGGAACTCGGGGTGACGCTTGATGTACTTCGCCACGTAGGGGCAGAGCGGCACGACGCGCAGGCCGGTGTCGGCGCTCGCCTGGAGCGCGAACGCGACCAGCCTGCTCGCCAGCCCCTGCCCCTCGTACGCGGGCAGGACCTCGGTGTGCGTGAAGACGATCTTGGTGGGCAGCAGGCGATAGTCGGCGAATCCGGCGACCTTGCCGTCCACGAGCACCTCGAACCGGCTCTCCGTCGAGTTGTCGACAACTTCGATCGGCATCTACTCGGCCTTCTTGTCGTCCACGTCGCCCTCGTGGGGGACCTGGATCTTCGACATCTGCTTGTTCATCGACTTGACCAGGAAGTACAGGGCAAAGCCGAGGAAAGCCACGACGAGGAAGCCGAGCAGGCCCGGACTCACATCACCTGCTGCTAGAACGTTCACAGTTCCAGTCTGCCACTGGGGGAGCGTGGTCCCGTCAGTGGCAGGCGGGGGAGACGTCCTCGGCGTGGATGCCCGCGAACAGGTCGTCCTCCGGCAGCTCCGTGTCCACCAGCGAGCGCGCCAGGTGGTAGTCCTCGGTCGGCCAGATCTCCTGCTGCAGCTCGCGCGGGCAGACGAACCACCAGCTGTCGGGGTCGATCTGGGTGGCGTGGGCGATCAGGGCCTGGTCGCGGATCTCGAAGTAGTCGCCGCACGGCACCCGCGTGGTGACCGGCCACTTGGCCGGGCGGTCCTCCCAGCGGGAGATCCAGTCGGCGTACGGGGAGCCGAGGCCACGCTCGGTCATCGCCTCGTGCAGCGCCTCGAACCGCTCCTTGGTGAAGCCCATCTGGTAGTAGAGCTTCAGCGGCTGCCACGGGTCGCCCGTGCCCGGGTAGCGGTCGGGGTCGCCGGCGGCCTCGAAGGCCTCCACCGAGACCTTGTTGGTCATGATGTGGTCGGGGTGGGGGTAGCCGCCGTCGTCGTCGTACGTGATGATCACGTGCGGCCTGAACTCCCGCACGGCCGCCACCAGCGGCGCCGAGGCGTCCTCCAGCTTCTGCGTGGCGAAGGAGCCCTCGGGCAGCGCCTCGTCCTCGTTCTCCGGCAGCCCGGAGTCGACGAAGCCCATGAAACGCTGCTGCACGCCAAGGATCTCGCGGGCCCGGTCCATCTCGGCCTTGCGCACCGCGGCGATGTTCGCCACGATCTCGGGCCGATCCATCTTCGGATTGAGCACGGAGCCCCGCTCACCACCCGTGAGCGTACAGACCAGCACTTCCACACCTTCGCGCACGTAACGCGCCATCGTGGCGGCGCCCTTGCTCGACTCGTCATCGGGGTGGGCGTGGACGGCCATCAGCCTCAGCGGTGCACTCACGGGCTCGATGTCTCCTCAGTAGGGACCGGTCACTCGCCCAGAGAGGTTAGTTTCTGCTGGGCGGTCGCGAGGGCACACCCCCCGCGGGCGACAATTGTCTCGGATAACGCTCAGGGAGTGCAGGGAGATTCCGCCATGGCGACCAGAGATGTCGAGAACCAACCAGTTCTCGGCACACCCGACGACTTCCCCGACCGCCCCAAACGAGGCGGGCGGCTGGTCGTCCACGTCGTGATCGGCGTGCTGGTGGCCATCATCGCGGGTGGCTGGGGTTACGTGATGTGGTCGATGACGGCGGGCGGTTCGGAGGCGCCGTCGCAGGTGGTGACGTTCAACGTCGTCAGCGCGAATCGCGCGGAGATCACCTTTGAGGTGTACAAGCCAGACGATAGGGTGGCTGTCTGCCGGATCAGGGCGCTGGACGTCTATCACGCGGAAGTGGGCAGCAAGGAAGTAAGAATCCCGGCTGGCGGGGGTAGTAAGCAGATCAAGGAAAGCCTCGACACCAGTGGTGAGGCCACTTCCGTCCACATCCAGTACTGCAATCTCGTATAGTGAGACGTTTGGGGAAGCGTTGGAGCGGTTGACTTGTTAGCCTTTCGCAATTCAACCACACGTAACCTCAAGTGATCTCAGGGCCCCCTAGGCAAGCAAGGAGAACCCGTGGCCGACTCTCGCGATGAGAACGTCACATGGCTGACGCAGGAGGCGTACGACCGCCTGAAGGCGGAGTACGAATATCTCTCTGGCCCCGGGCGCGTCGACATCGCCAAGAAGATCGAAGCCGCCCGCGAAGAGGGCGACCTGCGTGAGAACGGTGGCTACCACGCCGCCAAGGACGAGCAGGGCAAGATGGAAGCCCGGATCTTCCACCTCCGGCAGATCCTCGACAACGCCCAGGTGGGAGAGGCCCCCAAGGCCGAGGGCGTGGTGGGCCCCGGCATGACCGTGACCATCCGGTTCGTTGGCGACGACGACGAGGTCACCTTCTTGCTCGCCTCCCGCGAAGAGAGCGGAGCGCCGATCGACGTCTACTCGCCGAAGTCCCCGCTGGGGGCGGCGATCAACGGCAAGAAGATCGGGGAGAAGGCGACCTACTCCATGCCCAACGGCCGCCAGAACACGGTCGAGATCCTTGAGGCAGTGCCGTACATCGGCAACTGACACCCCCGCAGGACGACCGCCGGGCCCACGCTGGCCCGGCGGATTTTTCGCGTGCGTCAGGGATCCGGCAGGATCTCAGCTTCCTGGTCAACTCTCGTAAGCGGAGCAACACGTACAAGCTGGTGCCGTTCATCGTGGTGGCGCTGGTCGCGGTGCTGACCGCCGACGTGCTGCTGCTCGCGCGATCCGGGCAGGACGTCGGTCCCGTACGCGCGCAGGCCACGCTCAAGCAGACGCCGCTGGCGCAGCGCCGGCCGCAACAGCAGCAGGGGCAGCAGCAACCGCCACCCGTCACCACCGTCCAGCCGGTGGAGCCGCTGAAGAAGCTGCACAAGCCCAACCTGTTCGTGCTGACCAGCAAGCCGTTCACCAACGAGCTGTTACGGAAGGTGGCCAAGCTGCGCGGGGTGCGGGCCCTGGAGCTGGCCGACGCGGCATCCGTCATGCTCGACGACAAGCGGGTGCAGACGTTGGCGGTCAATCCGTCCACGTTCCGCTCGTACACGCCGAAGGTGACCGCTTCGTCCGACGCGCTCTGGCAGAACGTCGCGGCGGGTGACGTGGCGGTCTCGTTCGTGCTCGGCAACGACGGCGGGCTCGCGCTGCACCGGCGCGTGGCCAGCCCGGCCGGGACGCTGCGGATCGGCGCGTACGCCACCACCGGGTTCGGCGCGGTGGACGCCGTCGTGTCCAAGAACGTGGGGCGGACCTTAGGACTCCCGCACGACAACGCCCTCATCGTGAGCGCCCCCGAGACCAACTCCGAGACGCTGCGCAGGGCCATCCTCAAGCGGCTGCCCAAGGGCACGCAGGTGGCCATGGTCAACCCGGTCCTCCCGCAGCCGCAGACCCCGACCCGTAGCTGGCCTTCCGGGTCGTTCATGACGGGCGAGCAGATCACCGTGGCGCTGAAGGCCGCCGCCTCCAAGCTCGGCCGGCCGTACGTGTGGGGCGCCGAGGGGCCCGACACCTTCGACTGCTCCGGCCTGGTCCAGTGGGCCTTCGCCCAGGCGGGGGTACGGATGCCCCGGGTGACGCACCAGCAGTGGGTGACCGGGCCGCAGGTTCCGCTGTCGCAGGCGCAGCCGGGCGATCTGATCTTCTGGCGCCTTGACCCGACCAATCCCGACTACATCTCCCATGTAGCGATTTATTGGGGTAACGGGAAGATGATCCAGGCGCCGCGCACCGGCGATGTCGTCAAGATCTCGCCCGTGCACACCCGCAACCTGGCAGGCGTCGTCCGCATAAGCCCAGTCGCCGCCGCCAAGGTCCGCTAACCCCCCACCCGTCCCCCGACCAGCCCGGCTCCGACCAGCCCACCCCCGTACCCGACCAGCCCGGCCCCGTCCCTGGCCAGCCCGGCCCCGTCCCTGGCCAGCCCCGGCTCCGGCCAGCCCGGCCCCGGCTGCCCGGCGCCGCACGCCGCCGACGCGCGCGCACAGCGTCCCACCTGGGCCGCGCCACGATGCTGCGGGCGGGTGGTGGCACGGCGCGCTCGGGCAACGACCGACGGCCCGCCCCCGGTGCGCGCACCCGCGCCGTGCCGTGCCGTGCCGCGCATCCCTAGGCCCACCCGCGAGGCCCGCAAGACGACGGTCCGCCCGCGCCGTGCCCCCGCGCCGTGCCCCCGCGCCCGTCGCTGGGGTGCGCGTGATCAGGCCCCCCGTGAGCACCTCGCGGCGTGGCCCTTCCGGGGCCGGTGGGGCGGGTGGGGCGGGAGGTTGGCATGAGGGGGGAGGGGGCGGTGGGGTGCGTAAACGCGGTCCCGGAGGCGTGCATTTCGCGTGCAATTGTGTAATGGTGATTACATGGCAACAGACGACGACACCGCGCAGATTCACGGCTGGTTCACCGGACGGCTGCCCGAGGGCTGGTTCACCGGAGCGCCCGAGATCGTCAGGGACCGCGAGGAGATCGCGGTGCTCGGCACCCTCCCCGACCCCCCGGACGACGTGCCGGAGGCCGAGCGGGCCGCTCTGGTCGAAGGGCTGGCCAGGAGGTTCAGGGAGGAGACGCGCGAGCGGCGGATCGAGATCGCCCGGGAGGCCGAGCGCAAGTTCCGGCAGAAGGTGTCCTGGGGTGTGGTCTGCGGCGGCGAGACTGTGATGTTCACCACACTCTCCGTGCCCGTGATGACCCGGCTGCGTCAGACGGAGCGGCAGGTTCTGGACACGCTCGTGGCCGCGGGAGTGGCCAGGAGTCGCAGCGACGCGCTCGCCTGGTGCGTACGTCTGGTCGGCAAGCACACCGACACCTGGCTCGCCGACCTGCGGGACGCGCTCCAGCACGTCGACCGCGTTCGCTCCGAGGGGCCCGACGTCAATTCCTGAGACCACGCAGCGGAAACGGGCGCGGAAATGGACTAAACCACTGGGGAAATTGGTTTAGACCATCGGAATTGGACTGGACCACTGCATGTTAATTCTCTTTTAAATCTGCTCGGGCTGGGTAGGCTCCCCCAATCGTCAGGGCCGCTGCCTGCGGCGACGGTCAAGCCAACAGGTCTATGCCAATTGGCTTTCATGCCGCTTCGTCGTTAATGATGACTGGGCCCTGAGACAGTGGAGGAGTCGCAGTCGTGTCCGTTTCCGTGGAAGTGCCCGCACCGACCAGCAATGGCGAATTGGCCGCGTGGGTGAACGAGATCGCCGCCCTGACCCAGCCGGACCGGATCGAGTGGTGCGACGGGTCCGAAGAGGAGTGGACGCGCCTGACCAACCTGCTCGTGGATCAGGGGACGTTCACGCGACTCGCCGCCCGGCCCAACAGCTTCTACGCCAAGTCCGACCCCAGCGACGTGGCCAGGGTCGAGGACCGTACCTTCATCTGCTCCGAGCGCGAGGAGGACGCGGGCCCGACCAACAACTGGATCGCGCCCGACGAGATGCGCCGGACGTTCCGGCAGCTCTTCAAGGGCTGCATGCGCGGCCGGACGATGTACGTCGTGCCGTTCTGCATGGGCCCGCTCGGCGGCGAGATCTCGCAGCTCGGCGTCGAGATCACCGACTCCCCGTACGTCGCCGTCTCCATGCGGATCATGACCAGGATGGGGGACAGGGCGCTCCGACTGATCGAGCAGAGGGGCGAGTTCGTCAAGGCGGTCCACTCCGTCGGGGCGCCGCTGGAGCACGGTCGGCAGGACGTGCCCTGGCCGTGCAGCTCGACGAAGTACATCAGCCACTTCCCCGAGACCCGCGAGATCTGGTCGTACGGGTCCGGCTACGGCGGCAACGCCCTGCTCGGCAAGAAGTGCTACGCCCTGCGCATCGCCAGCGCCATGGCCCGCGACGAGGGCTGGATGGCCGAGCACATGCTGATCCTCAAGCTCACGCCGCCGTCCGGCGAGACCCGCTACGTCGCGGCCGCCTTCCCGAGCGCCTGCGGCAAGACCAACCTCGCCATGCTCCAGCCCACGATCCCGGGCTGGAAGGTCGAGACGATCGGCGACGACATCGCCTGGATGCGCTTCGGCGACGACGGCCGCCTCTACGCGATCAACCCGGAGGCCGGCTTCTTCGGCGTCGCGCCCGGCACCGGCCAGGTGACCAACGCCAACGCGATCAAGACGCTCTGGGGCAACAGCATCTTCACCAACGTCGCGCTCACCGACGACGGCGACGTGTGGTGGGAGGGGCTGACCGAGGAGCCGCCGGCGCACCTGACCGACTGGAAGGGCCGGTCCTGGACGCCCGGCGGCGACGAGCCGGCCGCCCACCCGAACGCCCGCTTCACCACTCCCGCCGCCCAGTGTCCGACCATCGCGCCCGAATGGCAGGACCCCAAGGGTGTGCCCATCTCAGCGATCTTGTTCGGCGGTCGCCGCGCCACCGCCGTGCCTCTGGTCACAGAGTCGCTGAGCTGGGAGCACGGCGTCTTCCTCGGAGCCAACGTCGCCTCCGAGAAGACCGCCGCGGCCGAGGGCAAGGTCGGCGAGCTGCGCCACGACCCGTTCGCCATGCTGCCGTTCTGCGGCTACAACATGGGCGACTACTTCGACCACTGGCTGGAGATCGGCCGCCGCAAGGGCGCCAAGCTGCCGCGGATCTACTACGTCAACTGGTTCCGCAAGAACGCCGAGGGCAAGTTCATCTGGCCGGGCTTCGGCGAGAACAGCCGCGTGCTCAAGTGGATCGTCGACCGGCTCAACGGTGAGGCCAAGGCCGTGCCGACGGCGATCGGCCTGCTGCCGGCCGACCTCGACACCAAGGGCCTGGACCTGACCGAGGAGGACCTGCGCACGCTCCTGTCGGTCGACAAGGAAGTGTGGCGCGAGGAGGCATCGCTGATCCCGGCCCACTTCGACAAGTTCGGCTCGCATCTGCCGAAGGAACTGTGGGACGAGTACAACGCCCTGCTGGACCGCCTCGGCTGATCCCTCGTGCGGTACGGCGGCTCCGTCCGACTCGACGGAGCCGCCGACGAAATTCGAATAATCTAAATGAGCAGAACGAAACCTTTACCGCTGCCTTACGCGTCCTTCCGATAACCAGCCTTATTCGGCTGTACGGAGGGAGGCCTAAATGGACCTGTTCCTGCTGATCCTTTCGGTGGCTCTGGCCGCGACAGCCTTAACCACCGCCTCCGCATTCAAACGCGAGCAAGCCGTCTCGACGACGTCCCGTACTCGCGCCATGGGTCAGAAACTGAGCCACTACGAGATCGCCTATCTGGCGGGCGGCCCGGGGCAGGTGGCCGGCACTGCCATCGCTCTCCTGACCGGCTCGGGAGATCTGCGCGTGGCACGCGGGGGGCACGTGCACAGCGTCCACGCGCGGTCGGTGTCGCGGGACCCCGTCGAGCAGGTGGTGCTGGCCACCGTCGCCGACCGTTCCGGACTCACGGCGTCCGCGCTCAAGACCGAGGTGCGCAGGAGCCTGGCGATGGACGAGCTCAAGCGCCAGCTCACGGACGCCGGCCTGGTCCTGCCCGGCGACCGCGCCAGGCGGCTCGACCGGCTGGCCGCCGGCCTCCAGGTGGTGTCGGCGCTGGCCTTCGCGGGGGTCGTGGCGGCCGTGGTCACCGTGCTCACCGAGGGCACGAAGCCGCTCCTGGCGTTCTCGCTGATCGCCCTGGCGATCACCGGCGCCGGCGCGGCCGCCGCGATCGCCAACCGCCGGAAGTCCCGTCGGCACAAGCTGACCGCCCACGGGGTGGAGCGGCTCGGCAACGCCAGGAAGACGCACCCGCTGGGCTCGGGCGGCGGGCGGGTGCACACCGCGCTGTACGGTCCGGGCGCGCAGGTGAAGGCCGACCTGCGCGCGGCCAGGGCGGCCCGCCGGCCCAGGCGGCGGGCGACGTACGGTGGCGGATACAGCGGATCCAGTGGATGCGGCAGCGGCGGAGGAGGCTGCGGCAGCTCGTCGAGCTGCGGTGGCGCGAGCGGCTGCGGCGGCGGTTGCGGGGGAGGAGGGAGCTGACATGGCCGAGCCGGGAGCACGGCAGCGTACCGGGGTCGAGCTGGGGGTGGGGATCGGCTGGCGGGCCGAGCTGGACCTGTCCATCGAGCGGATGCCCGGCGTCGACTTCCTCGAGGTCGTCGCCGAGAACCTCAAGCCCGCCGACCTCCCCGAGTCGTTACGCGTGCTGCGCACCAGGGGGCTGCCGGTGGTCCCGCACGGGGTGTCGCTCGGCGTCGGCGGCGCCGAGCCGCCCTCCCCGGCCCGGCTCGCCCACCTGGCCGCCTGCGCGGAGGCGCTGGACGCGCCGCTGGTCAGCGAGCATCTGGCGTTCGTACGGGGCGGCGGCATCGAGGCTGGGCACCTGCTGCCCGTGCCGCGCACCCGCGAATCCCTGCGGGTCATCACCGCGAACGTGCGCAGAGCCCAGGACGCGCTGCCGGTGCCGCTCGCCCTGGAGAACGTCGCCGCCATCTTCGGCTGGCCGGACGACGAGCTGACCGAGGCCCAGTTCCTCGCCGAACTGGTCGAGCGCACCGGGGTCGGGCTGCTGATCGACGTGGCCAACCTCTACACCAACCAGTTCAACCTGGGGTTGTCGGCCACGGACGCGCTCGACGCGCTGCCGCTGGAGCACCTCGCGTACGTCCACGTGGCCGGCGGGTACGAGCACCACGGCATCTGGCACGACACGCACACCACCTCCGCGCCGGAGCCGGTGCTCGACCTGCTCACGGAGCTGTGCGCCCGCGCCACCCCGCCGGGGGTGCTGCTGGAGTGGGACGACGAGTACCCGAGCGACGCCGCCCTGGGGAACGAGCTGGCCAGGATCCGCACGGCGATGTCCGCGGCCGGGGAGCCCGGATGACGGACCGGCGCCGCTCCCCGGCCCCCGAAGCCCCGGCCGCGGTGACGGCTGACGTCCCCTCGGCGGTGGCGGGCGCCGAGGGGCTGGGGGCGGCGCGGCGGCGGCTGGCCGAGGCGCAGGGGCAGGTCGTGGCGGCACTCGTCGCCGGCGCGGAGCTGCCCCAGGGGTTCGACCAGGAGCGGATGCGGGTGCAGGCGTCGAGCCTGGTCGCCAAGCGGCGCGGCATCGTGGCCAGGATCCGGCCCGACGCCGCCGCCGCGGCCGGCTCCGACCTGCCCGCGGAGTTCGCCGCCTACGCGCGGTCCCGCAGCGAGCCGCCGCCCAGCTACCGCACCGACGCGGACGACTTCGCCGCCTGGCTGCGCGAGCGCGGCCGCATGCCCGATCCGCCGCCCAAACCCCATTGGTGGTCGCGATTCCTGCCCTGAGCGTGGCCGCAACCGGCCAGGGGTGGATCAGGGATAGCCGGTTTAGCAGGCATTCGTCCGGAAACCGTCAGAGAATGGGGGGATTGCGTTGTGTCGACGGCTCTTATCTGACCGTCACGCCAGTGGCATGCAAGGACAGCATCGGCACGCCGTACGAGGTCACCCTCGAACTGCGTCGCGACGGCACGCCGTACGGGAGCGTCGGAGAGCGGTGCGGCTGGCTGCTCGCGCGCCTGGCGCGCGGGGTGGACGAGGCCAGGCAGGGACGCGGAGCGGCCAGGCGGTGGACCGACCCCGACGACAGGTTCCCTGACGAGGACCCGGACAGCGAGCTGTTCTCCTTCCGCTACCGCACCAGAGCGGGCCTGGTGGGCGGCGGGGAGCTGCGCTGCCAGCTCAGGACCATCCCCGTGTGGCAGGCCACCAAGGGCGAGTGGCGGCTGACCAGAAGGGCGTACGTGGAGGCGTGGGGCTCGACGGGCGTGGGCATGCGGGCGGTGCTGACGTCGTCGGAGCTGTCGGTGTTCGTCCGGAGCCTCGTGGATGAGGCGGAAGGATGTCTGGAAGGTAGAGATCTGGCGAGGAATCCGCTAGACGGAGCAGGCACGGGCGATTCGCGGTGATAATTGCCTGTTGGGTCATGCGACCGAAGGCAACCGCTGGGGAGGCACTCCGTGGGCCTGCGCGATCTGGTCTACCGGCTGTATGAGCACAGGCTGGAGTCCAAGCTGTCGAAGGACATCATCCCCCGGCACGTCGGGGTGATCATCGACGGCAACCGCCGCTGGGCACGCGCGATGGGCATGCGTGACGTCGCCAGCGGCCACCGCAAGGGCGCGGACAAGATCTCGGAGCTGCTCAACTGGTGCCGTGAGACGGGCGTCGAGGTCGTCACGGTCTGGATGCTGTCCAACGACAACCTCAACCGGCCGAAGGAGGAGCTGGAGCCGCTGCTGCGCATCATCGAGGACGTGACGCAGGAGCTGGTGGACGAGGGCTGGCGGATCAGCCCGGTCGGCGCGCTGGATCTGCTGCCGGACCGGACGGCGAATGTCCTGAAAAACGCAAAGGAAGCATCATCACACCGTCCAGGCCTGATTGTGAACGTTGCAGTTGGGTATGGAGGAAGGCGTGAGATTGCCGATGCGGTGCGCTCACTGCTCCAGGAGCAAGCGAGCAAAGGGGCGAGCATCGAGGACCTCGTCGAGGTGCTCGATGTGGAGCACATCGCGGAGCATCTCTACACTCGCGGCCAACCCGACCCGGACCTTCTCATCCGGACCTCGGGCGAGCAGCGCCTGTCCGGCTTCATGCTCTGGCAGAGCGCTCACTCTGAGTTCTACTTCCACGAGGCCTACTGGCCTGACTTCCGCAGGGTGGATTTCCTGCGGGCGCTGCGCGACTACGCTGCGAGACACCGACGTTACGGTTCATGACGCGACAACGGGGCATTCAGAACGTAACGTAGTAAATGTCCGACCGCAGGCCGGACATTTCGGAGAGGGCCCGCCTTTGCACCAAGATCTGCCGAGGGGGCCGGTACCCGGCGCCGACGGCAGCTCGCGGTCGGGGATGTGGGTCCGGTCCGATTCCCGCCTCGTCTGCAGGGCGCTCGCGCTTATGGGCGCCCGGGGGAGAACGTGTGGCAGTGTCCTCGAGCAACCCTACTCACCTGTCGGCCAAGCGCACGTATGTGCTGGACACGTCGGTCCTGCTGGCCGACCCGGCGGCAATGACACGCTTCGCCGAGCACGACGTGGTTCTTCCGATCGTGGTCATCACCGAGCTGGAGGGGAAGCGCCATCATCCCGAGCTCGGCTACTTCGCCAGGAAGGCCCTGCGCTACCTCGACGACCTGCGCGTCCAGTACGGCAGGCTCGATGAGGCGATGCCCACGGGGGACGGCACGATCAGGGTTGAGCTCAATCACAGCGATCCGTCGATTCTGCCCGTCGGGTTCCGCCTGGGCGACAACGACACCCGCATCCTGACCGTGGCCCGCTCGCTGGCCGCCGAGGGCTGCGACGTGGTCCTGGTGTCCAAGGACCTGCCGTTGCGGGTCAAGGCGGCCTCGATCGGCCTGGCGGCCGAGGAATACCGCGCCGAGCTCGTACACGAGTCGGGCTGGACGGGGATGGCCGAGGTCCAGGTGACCGCGGAGGACGTCGAGGTGCTCTTCGACCAGGGCAGCGCCGACCTCGAGGAGGCCAGGGACCTGCCGGCGCACACCGGCCTGCGGCTGCTGTCGGCCAAGGGCTCGGCGCTCGGCAGGGTGCAGCCGGACAAGTCGGTGAAGCTCGTACGCGGTGACCGCGAGGTGTTCGGCCTGCACGGCCGCTCCGCCGAGCAGCGCATCGCGCTCGACCTGCTGATGGACCCGGAGATCGGCATCGTCTCGCTGGGCGGCCGGGCCGGCACCGGCAAGTCGGCGCTCGCGCTCTGCGCGGGCCTGGAGGCGGTCCTGGAGCGCCGCCAGCACCGCAAGGTGGTCGTCTTCCGCCCCCTGTACGCCGTGGGCGGCCAGGAGCTCGGCTACCTGCCGGGCACCGAGGGCGAGAAGATGGGCCCGTGGGCGCAGGCGGTCTACGACACGCTCGGCGCGATCACCTCGCCCGAGGTTATCGAGGAGGTGCTCGACAGGGGCATGCTGGAGGTGCTCCCGCTGACGCACATCCGAGGCCGGTCGCTGCACGACGCGTTCGTGATCGTGGACGAGGCCCAGTCGCTGGAGCGCGGGGTGCTGCTGACCGTGCTGAGCCGGATCGGCGCCAACTCGCGGGTCGTGCTCACCCACGACGTGGCCCAGCGCGACAACCTCCGCGTCGGCCGGCACGACGGCGTGGTCGCGGTGGTGGAGAAGCTGAAGGGCCACCCGCTCTTCGCACACGTCACGCTGACCAGGTCGGAGCGCTCTCCGATCGCGGCGCTGGTGACGGAGATGCTCGAGGACATCACGATGTGATCACTTGAGCTCGCCGCAGGTGTGCTGCCCCTCCGACCTGGAGGGGCGGTTCACGTTCTCCCGGACGATCTTCACCATCTCGTACGCCGCGTCCTGCTGGGCCGTGCAGACGATCTGCGCCATGCCGAGCCTGGTGAGCGTGCCGTCGCCCCTGACGTAGACGGTCAGCGTCGAGGTGCGGGGCAGCTGGATCTCGTCGCGCTGCACGGGGTTCAGCGAGTCCTTGATCCCCAGGTACGTGAACCCGCGCAGCGCGGTGTCCCGGCCGCCGTCCAGAGGTTGCGAGGAGGCCGCGAAGAGCGCGCCGAGCAGGCTGGCGACGGTGTCGTTCTCGACGTCGGCCGCCTCCAGGGCGAGCTTGCCGTTCCTGATCAGGAAGATCGTCTTGGACGGCGGCGGGATCTTGATGGTGGGCGCGTTCCCCCGGTCCTGGACGTCCGTGGGCGAGATGCCGCAGGCCGTCAGGGCGAGCAGGAGAGCGAGGACGAGAGCGCGGGTCATGAGTGCGGTAGCCAGACCGTGAAGAGCGTGCCGGGATTCTGCAGGCGTACGGAGATCGTGCCGCCGTGGAGGTGGACGTTCGCCCTGGCGATCGCGAGGCCGAGGCCGCTGCCCTGGCTGCGGGCCCGGCCCGCGCCGGCCTTGAAGAAGCGGTCGAAGACGTGCGCCAGCGCCTCGCGCGGGATGCCCTTGCCGTGGTCGCGCACCTTCACCTCCAGGCCGTTCTCCGTGCCTCTGGCGCTCACCATGACAGGTCGCTGCCCGTGCTTGAGCGCGTTGCCGACCAGGTTGGCCACGATGACGTCGAACCTCCTCGGGTCGAGGTTCACCGTCAAGCCCTGGGACGCCTTCACCTCCACCTGATCGGTCCAGCCGCGCACCTCCAGGCAGTCGGCGATGGCGTCGGCCACGTTCACCGGCTCGACGTTGAGCGTGGCCGTGCCCGCGTCGAAGCGGCTGATCTCGATGAGGTGCTCGACCAGCTCGCGCAGGCGCTCGATCTCCCTGAGGACCAGCCGGACGGCCTCCGCCGGCGCATCCGGCAGCCGGCCCGCCTCCTCGGAGAGCATGTCGGCCACGGCGGTCATGGCGGTCAGGGGCGTGCGCAGCTCGTGCGAGACGTCCGCCACGAACCTGCGTGACATGGCCTCCAGCGAGCGCAGCTCGGACACGCTCAGCTCCAGCGCCGCGGCCGCGTCGTTGAACCTGGAGGTCAGCTCGGCCAGCTCGTCCTGCCCGTGGACGGGCAGGCGCGTGTCCAGCCTGCCCTGGCCGAGCGCCTGCGCGGCCGCGCTCAGCCGCCTGACCGGCAGCAGCACCTGCCTGGCCGACAGCAGCGCCACGACCAGCGCGATCAGCACGATGGCGGCGCCGGCCTGGGCGAGCGTGGCCCTGAGCGTGTTGAGCTGGTTCTCGTCGCCCCGCATCGGGAAGAACGCGAACGCGCGCAGCCCGGTGGCCTGGGGAGCGCCGTCGACGTCGCGGTAGACCTCGGCGCCGACGATGAGCCAGAGCTGGTTGCGGATGACCTTGCGCTGGGTGACCACGCTCTGCTTGGCCCGGCCGTAGAGCTCGTTGGGCACGTCGCTCAGGGTCATGGGCCCCTCGGTGGAGACCAGCGTGCCGTACTCGACGATCACGCTGCGGCCCGGCCCGCTCAGCGCGGCGGCGACCCGGTCCAGCTCCTTGATGGTCGGCGCGGCCTCGCCGGGCGCGAGCTTGCCGATGGGGAACGTGATGCTGCCCAGCTCTCTGATCACGAGGTCGAGAGAGGTGTTCTCCTCGCGGGTCACGAGCGCCGTCTTGGCCAGCTCGAAGCCGATGGTGGCGACCAGCAGCGAGGCGGTGACGGCGACGAGGGTGAACGTGATGACGAGGCGGGCGCGCAGTCCCGTGGGCAGGGGGATCACGGAGGGCTGAAGCGGTAGCCGAACCCGCGCACCGTGTGGATGAACACGGGCTCGGCCGGCCTCGGCTCGATCTTGGCCCGGATCCGCTGCACGCAGGCGTCCACCAGCCGCGAGTCGGCGATGTGCGTGTGGTCCCAGACCTCGCGCAGCAGATAGCGGCGGTTGAGCACCTGGCCCGGGTGCCGTACGAGCTCCAGCAGCAGCCGCAGCTCGGTCGGCGTCAGGTGGATCTCCTTGTTGGCCAGCATGACCTTGAGCGCGCCCCGGTCGATCACGAGGTCGCCGAAGGTGATGCGATCGGAGGCGGCGGACTCGGCCCTGCGCAGGATGGCGCGGATGCGCGCGTCCAGGACCCGGGGCTCGACCGGCTTGACCACGTAGTCGTCCGCGCCGGCCTCCAGCCCGACCACCACGTCCAGGTCGTCGCCGCGGGCCGTGAGCAGGATGACGGGGAGCTGGTCGAGCTTGCGTACGCGGCGGCAGACCTCGATCCCGTCGATCCCGGGGAGCATCACGTCGAGGATCGCGATCTCCGGGCGGCGGGCCCTGATGTGGTCGAGTGCCTCCTCGCCGGTCGCGTAGGAGGTGACGGAATGCCCCTGCCGGGTCAGCGCCAGCTCGAGAGCCGTACGCACCGAGGGGTCGTCTTCAACCAGGAGGATGCCTGCCACGCACAAATTATTATTCCATGTCCCGAATGCCCGAACTAAGTCACCAAACTGTGACGTGTCACAGATGGGACACGGAAGTGGCCGAGGCAGCCTGGAAGCGGCCCCCTTCGGTTTGCGGGCCTCCGAGGGCGAGCTGTCTTTTGTGTGAGCAATATCACACTATTTCGGAAACGCCACGGTTACCAGCAAGTTAGCCAACGGGGCCCCAAGCGATTCCCGCGTTTCGGTTGCGAACCACCCCCCAGTACAGGGCAAGCTCATGGTTCGTGAGCCCTGGTCCGCAGTTGAGTGAGCGCCCGCCGAAGGAAGACCTTCCCCCGGCGCGCCGGCCCAAGAAGCGCCTGAGCGTGAAAGCGGTGGTGATCACCACCGTCTCGCTGGTGGTCGTGGTCGGCGGTGGCGGTTTCGTCGCCTACCGCGCCATGGAGAACGCCAAGAGGCCGGCCGTCACGCCGTTCACGCCCGAGCAGCTGGGCGCCATCGCGAGCGGCAGCTTCTACACGCCCGACCCCCAGAACGACGCGCTCAAGAACGCCGCCGAGCAGGCGTACAAGGCGGACAAGCTCAAGGACGGCCGGACCTCCGCGGGCAAGAACCCCGACATCGACTGGGTGGTGCCGAAGAAGGCGCCGGGCGGTGACGGGTTCCCCTCCATGAACTTCCCGCCGGGCAGCATCCCCTCGCCGGGCAGCAGCAAGGCCACCGCCAAGGCCATGCTCGCCTCCATGGGCTGGGGCGACGACCAGTGGGGTTGCCTGGAGCGGCTCTGGCAGAAGGAGAGCGGCTGGAACTCGCGGGCGATGAACCGCTACTCAGGCGCGTACGGCATCCCGCAGTCCCTTCCCGGCAGCAAGATGGCCAGCGCGGGCGCCGACTGGCAGACCAACCCCGCGACCCAGATCAAGTGGGGCCTCGGCTACATCAAGGGCCGCTACGGCACGCCCTGTGGCGCCTGGGGACACTCACAGTCGGTGGGTTGGTATTAGAGGGTCAACTTTCCCTCTTTAATCGGCAAGCCGCCGCGCCCGAACGTGCATGCGGGCCCACTCTGGCCGCATGGGTGTCAAGGTCAGCGTGATCGTCAATGTCCACAATCCGGGGGCCACCGCCGACGCGTGCATCCGCTCCGCCCTGGAGCAGACGATGCCCCCGGACGCGTACGAAGTGATCTTCGTGGACGACGGCTCCACGGACGGGATCGGCGAGCGCCTCGACACCATCGCCACGACCCGTGACAACGTGAGCGTCCTGCACCTGCCGCACACCGGGACGCCCATGCGCGGCCGCAACGTGGGCCTGGCGGCCGCCGCCGGCGACTACGTCTACTTCCTCGACCAGGGCGACCGCCTGGAGAAGGACGCGGTCGCCCGCATGTACGAGCGTGCCGTGGAGACCGACGCCGACGTGCTGGTCGGCCGCCTGATCCGCGACTTCGGGCCGCCGATGGCCGCCTTCGAGCGCGGCACGGCCCGCGCCGACATCCTGCGCGACCGCCTGCTCCAGCTGCTCGTGCCGCAGCAGCTCTACCGCCGCGCCTTCCTGGAGGAGCACGAGCTGGGGTTCACCGTGCCCGGCGGCAGGATGGCCGAGCAGGCGTTCGTGATGCGGGCCTACCTGCACGCCAAGGTCATCGCCGTGCTGGCCGAGCACGTCTGCTGCCACCTCGGCGACCGGCTCGGGGCCGAGGACGAGCCGCGGGCCATGGTCAAGGAGCTCGACGGGCTGCTCACCGACATCGAGACCTGCGTGGGCGAGGGCCGCCAGCGCGACCGCATGCAGGCCCACTGGTTCCGGTACGCCGTCCTGCGCCCGCTGCTGACCGCCCGCTTCGCCGACTCGTCGGTGGACCGGGGCCTGCACTTCCGGGTGGTGCAGGAGCTGGTCGAGCAGCGGTTCCCGGAGCGGCTCGACCGCTACCTGCCCGTCCAGCTGCGCGTGGTGGCCGCGTACGTGCGCATGGGACGCCTGGACCAGATCGTGCTCCTGTCGAACTCCTCCAAGCGCGCCGGGCTCCGCGCCGACCTGACCGAGATGCGCTGGGACGCCCACGTACTGGTGCTCGCGCTGACCGTGGAGGTCCTTTCGGGCGACGGCACGCCCGACCGGTACCGGGAGGACGGCGAGCGCCTGCACTGGATCCCGCCGCGCTCGCTGGAGACCAAGGCCCTGGACGAGAGCGTCACCGACGTCACCGAGGCGGTCGAGCGGGCCCGCGTCGAGCTGTACGTGCGCCACGCCGAGACGGGAGTGATCCACTTCCTGCCCCTGACCCAGCACGTGGAGCGCATCCAGGACGGCCGCCGCCGGATGCGCGTGCAGATCAGGGGCGAGGCCCAGCTGGACGTGACCGCCGCCGCGGTCGGCGAGCCGCTCAGGCCGGGCCAGTGGGAGGTGCACGTACGCATGTTCGGCGGCGCCAACCAGGCCAGGAGCCGGGTCGGCAGCTCGGCGGGCCCGCTCAACTGCCTGGGCGTGCTGGCCCAGCGGCCCAGGACGCGCCTGGTGGTGCCGTGCTGGACCGACCACGGCGACCTGGGCCTGGCGGTCGAGCCGCGCTCGTTCTCCGAGTCGATCGCCCTGGTGTCGCGCGGGGTGGAGGTCAAGCGGCTCGACGGGCACGCGTACGTCGTGCTGCCGGTGCCGTACGTGCCGCCGAGCGGGGGACCCCCGCTGGAGCTGGTGCTGCGCAGCACCGGGCGGCGCGGCCGCGAGGTGTGCGCGCCCGCCCTGGTCGAGGCCGGGGTGCCGGGCCGGCTCGCGGGACAGCTCGTGGCCAAGGTGCCGGTCAAGCGGATGATGCCGCCACCCGACCAGCTCGGCCCCGGTGCCTGGCTGACGTCGCTGCGCACGGCGGAGGAGGAGATCGGGCTCAGGTTCGCGCTGGAGGTGCGCAGGGGCAAGATCCTGGTGCGGCCCGCCGCCGCGGTCGATCCGGGGCGGCGCTCGCCCATGGGCAGGGACACCGTCCTGTACCGCATCGGCAGGCGGCTGCCCGGCGCGCGTCACATGGTGCGCCTGGCGCGCGCGGGCAGGCACCGCTACCTCAAGGACTGACCCAGCCCTCCAGCTCCTCGAAGGCGCTCCTGAAGGCCGGCAGCATGGGCTTGAGGCGGTCGGGGTAGACGTCCACCAGGCTGTCCAGGTGGTTGCCGCCTTCGACGCGGTGGTAGCGGAACGGCCGGTGCGGGCCGACCATCTTCGCGTAGACGTCGGAGTCGCGGGAGATCGGCAGCAGCGTGTCGAGCGTCCCGTGGATCGTGATCAGCGGCTTGGTGATCCGGCCGGTCAGCGCGATCTTCGCCACGGCCGCGTACGGCTTGCGCCGGTCGTAGTCGTAGTCCGCCGCCGCGCCCTGGTAGGACGGGTCCAGCTCCTTTTGGTAGAGCTGCTGGGTGAGCTCCCAGTAGTACTGCCGGTGGAACGGCCACAGGAACTCCGAGCCCGCCGCGAACCCGGCCGCCCGCACCCCGGCCTCGTCCGGGTACGCCTTCAGCGCGGGCGGCAGGAAGTTCAGCAGGTTGTCGCCCTTGACCCGCCAGAGCGTGCCCTCCCAGTCCACGCCGCCGTCGTAGAGCCAGCCGCGGTTCTCCAGCTGCCATCTGACCAGGTAGCCGCCGTTGGAGATGCCCGCCACGAACGTGCGCTGGGGCTTCCTGCCGTACCGCTGCCTGACGACGGCCTTGGCGGCCACCGTGAGCTGGGTGACCCGGTGGTTCCACTCGGCGATGGCGTCGCCGGGATCGCGGCCGTCCTCGTGGAAGTTCACGCCGACGTTGCCCTTGTCGGTGGCGGCGAACGCGTAGCCCTTGGCCAGCACCCAGTCGGAGATCGTGTAGTCGTTGGCGTACTGCTCCCTGTTGCCCGGGGTGCCGCCGACGACCAGGCCGCCGTTCCAGCGCTCGGGGAGCCTGATCACGAACTGGGAGTCGTGGTTCCAGCCGTGGGTGGCGTTGGTGGTGGAGGTGTCGGGGAAGTAGCCGTCGATCTGGGTGCCGGGCACGCCCGTCGGGTTGACCGTGGCGGCCGAGTGCAGCCCGGCCCAGTCGGCCGGGTCGGTGTGGCCGGTCTTCGCGGTGCCCGCCGTGGTCAGGTCGTCCAGCGTGGCCACCACGGCCTGCTCCGCGCCCGGCACCGTGAGCTGCGGGGCCGGGGTGAGCAGGCTCGCGACCAAGGTGAGCGCGACGAGCATCACGCCTCCCCGAGGTGAGCGGTCAGCAGGCGCAGGAACTCTTCGGGGTGCTCCAGGTGCGGGCTGTGGCCGCAGTCGTCGATGACGGCCTCGCGGTACGGGCCGTAGCGCTCCAGCACGGCCCTGGTCTGGGCCACCATGGGCTGGGCCGGGGTGCCGGGGGAGCCGGGCACGACGCCGAGCGCGCCCAGGTGGGCCAGGTCGAAGAACGACGTGTCGGAGACGATCACGTCGTCGGCGCCCCTGATCCACAGGACGGGCGGCTTGGGGTCGATCTCGTGGAGGTCGTCCAGACGGAAGTGGGTGGGGGCGATGGCGTTGAGGATGCCGAGCTTGCCGGGGGCCACGCCGGGCCACTGCTCCGAGGCGGCGGCGTCGCCCGGGTAGTTGGCCTCGCCGACGCGGGTGGTGAGCATCGAGCGTACGTAGAAGTCCTCGTCGGCGACCTCGGGGTGCTTGACGTACGAGGAGCGGAAGACGCTGCGCGGCGACGTGGGGGATTCGTCCGACATGTCGCCCGCTTTGAGCCGGGCCACGAAGTCGGGGTTGGCAGCGCCGGCGCCCGCTCCCGTGCCGTCGGGGTGCGTCAGGCGGCCGTCCGGGCCCTCCGTGCCGCCGAAGCCGTACGGGGAGATCGGGTTGACCAGGGTGACGCTCCTGACGATGGCCGGCCGGTCGCGCAGGACCTGCAGCACGATGCCGCCGCCCAGGCTCCAGCCGACCAGGTGCACCCCGTCCAGGCCCAGCGCCTCGACCAGCTCGATCAGGTCGTCGGACCAGTCGCGCAGGCCCCTCGTGGCGTCCACGGGCGCGGGGTCGCTGTCGCCGAAGCCGCGCAGGTCGACCGCGAGCGGGCGGTAGCCGCCGGGCAGCGCCGCCATGCTGTCGCGCCAGAAGGCGGCCGAGGAGACGTTCCCGTGCACGAACAGCACCGGCTCGCCGGTGTCCCTGCCCTCGACGGTCAGGACGTTCTGGGTGAGTCTGGGCGTGGTGACCTTCATCGCGCGTGGATCCTTTCGGCCAGGTCGCTGCCCTGGGTCTCGCGGGCGGCGTAGACCGCGCCCAGCGTGAGCAGCGCCGCCAGACCAAGGTAGACCGAGATGGGCAGGCTGCTCGAGTACGACTTCAGCAGCGCGACCGCGATGATCGGGGCCAGCGCGCCGGCCACGATCGCCGACAGCTGCGCGCCGATGGAGACGCCGGTGTAGCGCATCCTCGTGCCGAAGAGCTCGGAGAAGAAGGCCGCCTGCGGGCCGTACATCATGCCGTGGAAGAGCAGGCCGACGGTGATGGCGAGGGTGATCACCAGGAAGTTGCCGGTGTCCACGAGCGGGAAGAACGCGAAGATCCACACTCCGATGCCGGCGGCGCCCGCCAGGTAGATCGGGCGGCGGCCGATCCGGTCCGACAGCGCGCCCCACATGGGGATCGTGACGAAGTGGATGGCCGAGGCGATCAGCACCGCGTTCAGCACGGTGGAGTTCTCGATCTTGACTGACTTGGCGTACGTGATGACGAAGACGGTGAGCAGGTAGAAGGAGATGTTCTCCGCGAGGCGCGCGCCGATCGCGGTGAGCACGTCCTTCCAGTGGTGCCGAAGCACGCCCACGATGGGCGGCGCCTTCTCCGGCGGCGCCTCCTGGAACACCGGCGACTCGGTGATCGTCAGGCGGATCCAGAGGCCGATCAGCACCAGCACGCCCGACAGCAGGAACGGCACCCGCCAGCCCCACGCCAGGAACGCCTCGTCCGACTGCCAGGCGGCCAGGGCCGCCAGCACGCCGGTGGCCAGCAGGTTGCCGCCGGGAGCGCCGGCCTGCGGCCAGGAGGCCCAGAAGCCGCGGCGGGCCGTGTCGCCGTGCTCGGAGACGATCAGCACCGCGCCGCCCCACTCGCCGCCGAGCGCGAAGCCCTGCACGAGCCGGAGCGAGGTCAGCAGCAGCGCCGCGGACGGACCCAGGGTCTCGTACGTCGGCAGGCAGCCGATCAGGAACGTGGCCGCGCCCATCGTCAGCAGGCTGACGACCAGCAGCGTCTTGCGGCCGATCCGGTCGCCGAAGTGGCCGAAGACCAGGCCGCCGAGCGGACGGGCGACGAATCCGACGGCGTAGGTGAGGAACGCCAGCAGCGTGCCGGTGAGCGGGTCGGACTCGGGGAAGAAGAGCTTGTTGAAGACGAGTGCGGCTGCCGAGCCGTACAGGAAGAAGTCGTACCACTCGATGGTGGTGCCGATCAGGCTCGCGGCGACGATCTTCTTGATGGAAGTGGCCATGCCGGTCACGGTAAGGAGTGACCGGCGTCACTCATATGGGGTCGGGGCCCACAGTCTGTGGGGTGGATGTGTGGCCGAGCCGGTGCAGGCGGAGCGCGAGCTGGATCTCGAGCGCGCGTTCCGGCTCCAGCCAGCCGTCGCCGAGCAGCTTGCCGATCCGGTCGAGCCGCTGCGTGACGGTGTTGACGTGGATGTGCATGGCCTCCGCCGTACGGGAGGGCGAGCCGCCCGAGCCGAAGTAGGCGGCCAGCGTGTCGGCCAGCGCGGTGCCCCTGCGGGCGTCGTAGTCGATCACGGCGCCGAGCACCCGCCCGACGAAGCCGCGCACGTCACGGCCGTCGCCCACGAGCAGCCCGACGAACCCCAGCTCGGCCGCGCTCGCGCCGTCGCCCGCCCGTCCGAGGGCGATCAGCGCCTCGGCGCACCTGCGTGCCTCCTGGTAGGCCACCGCCACGTCGCCCGCCACGGCGCCCGCCCCGGGCTCGCCGCCGCCCGGCGGCCGGGCCGGCGCACCGGGGAGGCACACTTTCGACGCGCCCGCCGTCGCGGGCACCTGCAGCGACGCGCTCAACTCGGCGGCGACGCGCTGCGCGATGCCGCCCGCGTTGGCCCCCGGCAGCAGCAGCACCACCTCGCCCGCCCGGCCGGCCGCGAGCCCGTGCCGCAGCGTGGCCTGCGACGAGGCCCAGAACGCGGCCCGTTCCCGCTGGCCCTCATGCCGCACCACGACCACGACGTGCGGCGCCGAGAGATCGACGCCCAGCCGCCGGGCCCGGTCGGCCAGGCCGGGGGAGCCGGGCCGCGAGATCAGGTCGTCGAGCAGCTCGCCCCTGACCCGGCCCTCGGCCTCCGCCACGCTCCGGCGGAACAGCAGCAGCAGCGCGCACACCAGCGCCGCCCGCTCCAGGATGCGCCCGTCGGCGTCGTCGCTGCGCAGGATCAGCGTGCACAGCGGCTCCCCGCCGACGTCCACAGACGCGATCAGCAGGTCGCCCCGCCGCACGGTCCGCCCCAGCGCCCTGGACGCCTGCGCCGACTCGAACACCCCGGCGTCCAGCTCGCCCACGTCACCCGTGAGCGGCCGCCCCAGATCGTCCAGCACGGCCAGTGAGCCGCCGAGCACGTCGGTCACCACGGCCGCCACGTCCTCGATCCCGCCGCCGCGCAGCACCAGCGAGGTCATCCGGTCGTGGGCCAGCGCGGCCCGCTCCACGGCCTCCCCGTGCGCCCTGGCGGTCCTGTGGGCCTGGGAGAGCTCCTCCAGCGCGTTCCTGGTCTCCTGCAGCAGCCTGGCGTTGTCGATCGCGACGGCGGCGTGCGCGGCCAGGCTGGCCAGCAGCGACACCTCCTCCTGGTGGAACGGCCGCGCGCTGCGGTTGGCCGCCATCAGCACGCCGATCACCCGCTGCCCCAGCCGCAGCGGCACGCCCAGGATCGCGACCAGGCCCTCCTCCGTGACGGCCTCGTCGATGTGGTGCTTGTGCCGGAACCTGGCGTCGGCGAAGTAGTCGGCCGTCGAGTACGGGGTGGCCGTCTGCGCGACCAGGCCGCCCAGCCCCGCCCCCATGGCCAGCCGCAACGCCCTGAACTTGGCCGAGATCGACCCGTCGGTGACCCGCATGTACGTGTCGCCCTGCTCGGGGTCGTGCAGCGTCATGTACGCGACGTCGGTGGCCAGCAGCTGCCTGGCCCGGTGCACGATGGCCTCCAGCACGGCGTCGAGGTCGCGCAGCGCGGCCAGGTCGCCGGCCGTGTCGTAGAGGGCCGACAGCTCGGCCTCGCGCCTGGCGCGCCGCTTGAGCAGGTCACGCACCTTGAGCGCCTCGACCTTGGCCTGCTCCAGCTCCTCGATCGTGGCCGGGTCCGCGCCCCGCGCCCTGGCCTCGATGATCGGCCCCTCGAACTCGACCGCCGACGCCTCCCGCGCGAGCAACTCCAGGAACTGCGTGCTCATGGCCTCACTCCGCTCGGCGGCTCGGCCGCTGGGATCCGTAGCACTAGTGCGCCGTCCAGCCGCCGTCCATCGGAAGGGAGACGCCGGTGATGAACGACCCGGCGGGGCCGCAGAGGTAGGCGACCAGCTCGGCCACCTCCTCGGGCTCGATCAGCCGCTTGATCGCGGCGGGCTGCAGCATGATGTTCTCGACGACCTCGTCCGGCTCGATGCCGTGCACTTTAGCCTGGTCGGCGATCTGCGCCTCGACCAGCCCCGTCCGTACGTAGGCGGGGCAGACGCAGGTGGAGGTGACCCCGTGCGGCGCCCCTTCGAGCGCGACGACCTTGGAGAAGCCCTCCAGCCCGTGCTTGGCCGTCGTGTACGCCGACTTGAACGGCGAGGCACGCAGCCCGTGCACGGACGAGATGTTCACGAACCGCCCCCAGCCCCTGGCGTACATGCCGGGCAGCACCTGCCGCGCGATCAGGAACGGCGCCTCGACCATCACCCGCAGGATCGCCGAGAACACCTCGGGCGGGAAGTCCTCGATCGGCGCGACGTGCTGGAAACCGGCGTTGTTCACCACGATGTCGACCGGCTCGTCAGGCAGCGCCGCCACGAAACCGGGATCGCTCAGATCGGCCACCACCGCCACCCCGCCGATCTCGGCGGCGATCTTCTCGGCCGGCTCGGCCCGCAGGTCGACGACCAGTACTTTCGCCCCGTCGGCGGCCAGGCGCCGGGCGCAGGCCGCCCCGATGCCGCCCCCCGCCCCCGTCACAAGCGCGGTCCGCCCCGTCAGCTCCTTCGCCATACCCCGAACCCTAGGCGGTGGCCGCGCCACGACGCATGGGTGCCGGCGACATAGATCCGCGCCGCCCTATGTGGATCACGGCGTCTGCTATCTTGAACGCATGACCGCGTATTCGTCCCAGTGGTGGCCCGCCTCCTAGGCGGACCTCCCAGCGCATACGCACCGGCCGCCTCGACGAGGCGGCCGATCGCATGTCGTACGCGCCCCCGTCGAGCACTGACGAAAGGGGCGCTCACCATGACCACCACCTGGCCAGCACTGCTCACCACGCTGCTCGACGGCAGGTCCCTCACCTCCCTCCAGGCCAAATGGGCCATGGAGCAGATCATCGGTGAGACGGCCACGGACGCCCAGATCGCCGCGTTCGCGATCGCGCTCCGGGCCAAGGGCGAGAGCGTGGCCGAGGTGTCCGGGCTGGCCGACGGCATGCTCCTGAAATCGGCCGCGATCAGGGTCTCCGGCGACCCCGTGGACCTGGTCGGCACCGGCGGCGACCGCGCCCACACCGTGAACATCTCCACCATGGCCGCCATCGTCGCCGCCGCCGCGGGCGTCAAGGTCGTCAAGCACGGCGGCCGGGCCGCCTCCTCGCTGGCGGGCGCGGCGGACGTGCTGGAGGAGCTGGGCGTGGTCATCGACCTGCCGCCGGCCGCGGTGGTCAGGGTCGCGGACGAGGTCGGCATCACGTTCTGCTTCGCGCCCGCGTTCAACTCCGGGCTGAGACGCACCGCCGGGCCGCGCCGCGAGCTGGGCGTGCCCACGGTCTTCAACTTCCTGGGCCCGCTCACCAACCCGGCCCTGCCGGCCGCCCAGGCGGTCGGCGTCTTCCACCAGGGGATGGCGCCGGTCATCGCGGGCGTGCTGGCCCAGCGCGGCTGCTCCTCGCTGGTCTTCAGGGGCGACGACGGGCTCGACGAGCTCACCACCACGGGCCCCTCCACGATCTGGGTCGTACGCCGGGGCACGGTCACGCCCACAGCCTTCGACCCGGCCGACCTGTCGATCCCGCGGTCGCGCCAGGACGACCTGCGCGGCGGCGACGCCCGGCACAACGCGGCCGTGGCACGGGCCGTGCTCGCGGGCGAGCGGGGCCCGGTGCGGGACGTCGTCCTGCTCAACGCGGCCGCCGCCGTGGTGGCCGCCGAGGGAACGCCGCCCGCACCCGACCTCACGCCCGCCCTGGGCATGGCCTACAAGCGGGCCGCGGAGGCGGTCGACTCCGGCGCCGCGCTGTCCCTGCTCACGCTGTGGGCGCACGCCACGCAGGCCCAGGCGTCAGCGGGTCACTGAGGCCGGGTCATCGACAACACATCGAGCGCGGCGTCGAGCTGCTCCTCAGTGAGGGTGCCGTCGGCCACGTGGCCGCGCTCGATGACCACCTCGCGGATGGTCTTGCGCTCCGCCAGGGCCTGCTTGGCGATCTTCGCGGCCTCCTCGTAGCCGACGTACCTGTTCAGCGGGGTGACGATCGACGGGGACGACTCGGCGTACTCGCGCAGGCGCTCGACGTTCGCCGTGATGCCGGCGACGCAGCGGTCGGCGAGCAGCCGCGACACGTTCGCCAGCAGCCTGATCGACTCCAGGATGTTGCGCGCGATGATCGGCAGCTGCACGTTCAGCTCGAAGTTGCCGGACGCGCCGGCGAACGTGATAGCCGTGTCGTTGCCGATGACCTGGGCCGCGACCATGGCCGTGGCCTCGGGGAGCACCGGGTTGACCTTGCCGGGCATGATGGACGAGCCGGGCTGCAGGTCGGGCAGGTTGATCTCGGCCAGCCCGGCGCGCGGGCCCGAGCCCATCCAGCGGAGGTCGTTGGCGATCTTGGTCAGCGAGACGGCCACCACCTTGAGCTGGCCCGACAGCTCGACGATCGAGTCCTGCGCGCCCTGGGCCTCGAAATGGTCACCGGCCTCGACGAACGGGATGCCGGTGGCCTCTGCCAGCTTGGCGATGGTCGCCTGAGCGAAGCCCGGCGGGGTGTTGATGCCGGTGCCCACGGCCGTGCCGCCCAGGGGCAGCTCGAGCACGCGCTCAAGGGCCGTCGCGACCCGCAGGACGCCGTTCTCGACCTGGGTGGCGTACCCGCCGAACTCCTGGCCGAGCCTCACCGGGGTCGCGTCCATCAGATGGGTGCGCCCCGACTTCACCACCCCGTCGAACTCGACCGCCTTCTCCCGCAGCACCGCCGCCAGATGCCTGAGCGAGGGCAGCAGGTGGAAGGTCACCTCCGTCGCCGCCGCCACATGGATCGAGGTGGGGAAGACGTCGTTGGACGACTGGGAGGCGTTCACGTGGTCGTTCGGGTGCACGGGACGGCCGAGGCGCTCCTCGGCCAGCGTCGCGATCACCTCGTTGGCGTTCATGTTGGACGAGGTGCCGGAGCCGGTCTGGAAGACGTCGATCGGGAAGTGGGCGTCGTGCTCGTTCTCGGCGACGTCGGCCGCCGCCTGGGCGACGGCCTCGGCCAGGTCCTTGTCGATCACGCCCAGCTCGCCGTTCACCTCGGCGGCCACCGCCTTGATCAGGCCGAGCGCGGCTATGTGGGACGGCTCGAGAGGGCGTCCGGAAACCGGGAAATTCTCCACTGCCCGCTGGGTCTGCGCGCGCCACCTGGCGCCTGCGGGCACGCGCACCTCGCCCATCGAGTCATGCTCGATTCTGAACTCGCTCATGACTTCCAGTCTGACCCACGACCGCCTTACCGCCGCGGCGCGGGTCAGCTGGAGAAGAGCGCGACGATGAGTACGGCGATCACCACGGCGGCCGCGGCGGCCACCGCCATGAGCACCAGCATGCCGTTGCGGTTGCCCGAGGGCTGCTCCGGCTGCCCGGCGATGGCGAACAGGTCGGTCCCCAGGCCCTTGCCCTGCCGCGGGACCTGCTGGCCTCCAGGCGGGGGCGGCGGCTGCTGGGGCCCTGGCTGCCGGGGGGCGGGATGCCGGCCCGCGGGTGGTGTGGTGGGCGGATAGACCTGCTGGCCGGGCGCGGGCGGGAGCTGGATGCGCGTGGTGACGACCGCGCCCTCGTCGCCGGGCCCCTGCGGCGGCCTGCTCTGCTCCGGAGCCGGCGGGAACGGGCCCTTGGGACGCTGGACGCTGACCGTCCGCTCGGGGTCGAACCCCGCTTCAGGAGAGGCTGCGGCTCCTTGAGGGCCGGACTGCGGCTGGCGCTGAGGCGCGGCGTTGCGCGGCACGGTGGGCGTGCCGGGGCTCGTCATCGGCCCGTGCGGCCCCGACGCCGGCCCACGGCCCGGGCCGCCCGGGCCACCGGGCACCTGGCCGCCTGGCGCGCCGACAGGCCCTCTGGGGGCCTGCGCGCCCGGGCCCTGACCTGGGCCCTGGCCTGGGCCCTGACCCCGGCCGGCGGGACCCGGGCCCCAGGGAGCCTGGCCGCCGGGAGCGCCCGCGCCTCCGGGTCCGTACGGCGCGGGGCCGGCGGGCCCGGCCTGGGGGACCGGGGGCTTCTGCACAGGGTTCGTCTGGGCCTGGCCCGGATTCTGCTGGCCCGGATTCTGCTGGGCCGGATTCTTTTGGGCTGGGTTCTTGCCGGCGAACGGGTCGGGCAAAGCGGCCTCCTGCGCCATGAGAGCCTCAGCCGTGATCGCCGGCATGTCGCTCGTGGGGGTGTCGGCGACCATGCGCAGCAGGGTCTCCGCCTTGGCAGCGTTGAGGCGCTGCCGGTAGTCCTTGTTCAGCAGCCCGTTCAGCACGGGCCGCAGCTGACCTGCCTGCGTGGGCGGGTCGGCGCTCTCGGTGAGCAGCGCCGCCAGCGTCTCCGCGATCGTGGCCCGCTCGTACGCCGGGCGCCCCTCGACGGCGAAGTAGAGCGTCGCCCCGAGCGACCAGATGTCCGACTCGGGGCCGGTGTACTCGCCCCTGGCACGTTCCGGGGCCGTGTAGCCGGGCGAACCGATCACCATGCCCGTTTTCGTCAGCCGCGAGTCGCCCTCGGCCTTGGCGATGCCGAAGTCGGTGAGCACCACGCGCCCGCTCTCGGTGATGAGCACGTTGCCCGGCTTGACGTCGCGGTGGGTGATCCCCTGGGCGTGCGCGGCGCGCAGCGCCCCGAGCAGGTCCACGCCGATCTCCGCCACGAGCCGTGGTGGCAGCGGCCCCTCCTCGTCGATCACCTGCTCCAGCGATCGGGCCTCGATGAGCTCCATGATGATCCACGGGCTGTCGTCCTGGATCAGGACGTCGTGGATGGACGCCACCGAGGGATGGTTGATCCGCGCGGCGATGCGGCCCTCGCGGACCATGCGTTCGCGCAGCTCGGCCCGCTGGTCGTCGGTGAGTCCCGGGTCCTGGCGGATTTCCTTGACCGCCACCTCGCGCCCGAGCGCGCGGTCGCGGGCGCGCCACACGGTGCCCATCGTGCCCCGGCCGAGCGGGGCTATGAGCTCGTAGCGCTCCGCGAGCAGGCGTGTCTGCTGTTCCGGCATGAGAAGAAGATATCGATTCTCGCTTGGGAAGTGCTTTACCCTCGCTTGCGAAGTTCTCTTGGCCAGAACCGTCGAGGAAGGCACAACTTTATCACCGTCGCTTTGAAACGGGCATAAGCGGACGGCGTCGGCCGCGCTTCGACGCGCTTCCTGTGCACGCCCTCACCGGGCTTGCGCTCCTGCCTGGGCACCGGGACAGACAGCGCTGTCGTGGAGACGTCGGCCCTGTGAAGCCCACGATGCGTGGGCCTGCGTGTGAAAGACGGCGGGTTGATGGCCGGCCCGGAACGTACGGGCTTGCGCGGGGCCAGCGGCTCCTCGGCCGAGCCTCCGGCGGCCACCCTGGCCAGCATGAGCGAGGCCCGCACGGAGTCGAGCCTGGTCGCGGGGTCGATCCTGAGCAGCGCGTCAAGCACGGGGGCCAGCGGCCCGGCCTTGGTCATCGGGATCGGCTCGCCACTGGTCAGCGCCGCGAGCGCGGCGGCGGCCGTACGGCGCCCGTGCAGGCCTCTGCCTTCGACGGCGGTGTAGAGGGTCGCGCCGAGCGACCACAGATCGCCCGCCGGGCTGGCCTTCGAGCCCAGCACCCGCTCTGGAGCGATGTATCCCGCGGACCCCAAGACGATGCCCGCCTGGGTGATGGAAACGTCACCTTCCAGTGCGGCCAGACCGAAGTCGGTGAGCACCGCGCGGTCCTCGGTCACCAGCACGTTGCTCGGCTTGACGTCGCGGTGGAGGATCCCCTTGGCGTGCACGGCGCGCAGCGCCCCGAGGATCTGCCGGCCGATCTCGGCGGCCCTGCGCGGGTGGAGCGGTCCCTGCTCCTGGATGAGCTGCTCCAGGGACTTGGCCCGCAGCAGCTCCATCACGATCCACGGCCGGTCGTCCTCGGTGACCACGTCGAAGACGGTGATGACCGAGGGGTGCGCGACCATCGCGGTCGCCCGGCCCTCGCGCTCGGTGCGCGCGCACAGCTCGGCACGCAGCTCCTCGTCGAGCACGTTGGGCAGGCGCACTTCCTTGACCGCCACGTCGCGGTCGAGCAACTCGTCATGTGCCCGCCAAACGGTGCCCATGCCGCCGCGTCCGACCGGCTCCATAAGCCGGTAGCGCGCGGCGAGTAGGTAACCGGAGGGCGCACGCATGCCTGGCAGCTTACCTATTTGTGTAAACCGACCAGTAGAGGCGCGGCCGATAAATTGTTGCGAACTTAAGTCAACCCGCCTGACTCGTGACGTCAGCAAACCTCCTGGCCAGATCGGCCCAGTTGATGAGGCCCTGCGGATTCTCGGCGCAGTCCGGGCGCGCGTTCCGATACAGAGGGTAGCCGGGGAGGCTCCCGGACAGGCGCCGGCGAGGCGTGGCCGCGGGGTCCTGCCGTCTCTTGGCAATGTCGAGGGAGTCAGATTGGTCCAGCCTCGCGGACGGCCTTACCCACGGCCCGCACGGGCCTGCCGTACCGGCTTTCCTGAACGCGTTTGCGCAGCTCGGCGGCGATGTGTGTCGTGCGGCACACTCGCGGGCCCGTTAAATGTGCATGATGCAAGGCAGGGGACTTTCAGGTGTACGGCAGGCTGACGGACAGGAACTGAGGGGCCCCGTCAGCGAGTTGTAAGGGTCCCGTAAGGGGGCGGGGGCATGGTACAGCCATGAGAGAGGGAGTTCTCCCACAGGCCCGCAAAGTGTCGGTGCCCGGCGTCAGAATGAGGGCGAACACCAAGGTGCCACCACTAACGACAGGTCGTTGAAGGACGTGATGAAGATGCGCCAGACCCAGGTTCGCACCCGGCCGAAGAAACCGAGCGGGATCGCTCTGGACCTTCGCACGCCGTCGGGGCGCAAGCTGCCCTTTTGAAAGCCATGAATCAGGAGCGCAATCTGAGAGGTGCGCGATGTGCTGTCACTACCCCGCTTGCCCGAGTGCCGACTCACCCGACCGTGAGGCCTCGCACGTGATCGCGGCCCACCCCGACCAGGGCTGGAGCCTGCTCTGCAACGGCGTCGTGCTGTTCGACGACACCGGTCTGCTGCTGCCCGACGGCACCGTCGTGGCGCCGCACCGGGCCCCGGTGGCCGCCTGAGCCGCACCTCGCCCGCGCCAGGGGCGTATCCGGCTCACTCGCCGCCACCCTCAGCTCACCGCCTCCGCGGCGATCCGGCCTTCCGGGGTGACACCGCCCCCCGGGGCCGGCGACTCTCGCGCCTGGCTCGCCCGTCCGCCGCCATGGCCCCGCCCCACCGGCGGTCGGCCGCGCCGGTGGGTGGAGCCTCAAGGGATCAGGCGGTCAGCGGCGGCCGATCGTCAGCACGGGGCCGGTGCGGTCGGTGAAGAAGTCGTCGCCCTTGTCGTCCACCACGATGAACGCCGGGAAGTCCACGACCTCGATCTTCCACACCGCCTCCATCCCCAGCTCGGGATACTCCAGCACCTCGACCTTCTTGATGCAGTCCTGCGCCAGCCGGGCCGCGGGCCCGCCGATGGAGCCGAGATAGAACCCGCCGTGCTGCTGGCAGGCCTCCGTGACCTGCTTCGACCGGTTGCCCTTGGCCAGCATGACCATGGAGCCGCCGGCCGCCTGGAAGCGCCCCACGTACGAGTCCATCCGCCCGGCGGTCGTCGGCCCGAACGAGCCCGACGCGTACCCCGAAGGGGTCTTGGCCGGCCCGGCGTAGTAGACGGCGTGGTCCTTCAGGTACTGAGGCATCTCGCCGCCGTTGTCGAGCAGCTCGGCGATCTTGGCGTGGGCGATGTCGCGGGCGACCACGAGGGGGCCGGTCAGGGAGAGGCGGGTCTTGACGGGGTATTTCGTGAGCTCGGCGAGGATCTCGGGCATGGGGCGGTTGAGGTTGATCTGGACGACGTCGTCCGAGAGATGCTCGTCCGTCGTCTCCGGGAGGAACCGCGCCGGGTCCGTCTCCAGCTTCTCGAGGAAGACGCCCTCAGGGGTGATCTTGGCCAGCGCCTGGCGGTCGGCCGAGCAGGAGACCGCGATGGCCACCGGGCAGGAGGCCCCGTGCCGGGGCAGGCGGATGACGCGTACGTCGTGGCAGAAGTACTTGCCGCCGAACTGCGCCCCGATCCCCAGCTTCTGCGTCAGCTCGAAGACCTTGGCCTCCATCTCCAGGTCGCGGAACCCGTGCCCGGACGCCGACCCCTCCGTGGGGATCGAGTCGAGGTAGCGGGCGCTGGCGTACTTGGCGGTCTTCAGCGCGTACTCGGCGGAGGTGCCGCCCACCACGACGGCCAGGTGGTACGGCGGGCAGGCCGCGGTGCCGAGCGAGCGGATCTTCTCCTCCAGGAAGGCCATCATGCGCTTCTCGTTGAGCACGGCCTTGGTCTCCTGGTACAGGAACGACTTGTTGGCCGAGCCGCCGCCCTTGGCCATGAACAGCAGCTTGTACTCGTCCGGGTGGCCGTGCGGGTCCTCGGCATACAGCTCGATCTGGGCGGGGAGGTTGTTGCCGGTGTTCTTCTCGTCCCACATGTTCAGGGGCGCCATCTGCGAGTAACGCAGGTTGAGCTTGGTGTACGCGTCGTACACGCCCCGGGAGATGTGCTCGGAGTCGAGCCCGTCGGTCAGCACGTGACGCCCGCGCTTGCCCATGACGATCGCGGTGCCGGTGTCCTGGCACATGGGCAGGACGCCACCGGCGGAGATGGAGGCGTTCTTGAGCAGGTCGAGCGCCACGAAGCGGTCGTTGCCGCTCGACTCGGGGTCGTCGACGATCTTCCGGAGCTGGGCGAGGTGCGAGGCCCGCAGGAAGTGGGAGATGTCGTGGATGGCCGTCTCGGTCAGCAGCCGCAGCGCCTCCGGCTCGACCTCGAGGAACGTACGCCCGGCCGCCTCGACCTTCCGCACCCCCTCCGACGTGATCAGCCGATACTCGGTCTCATCGGCTCCCAGCGGCAGCAGGTCGGTGTAGTCGAACTCGCCCATGTCCATCCTTTCGGTCCCCCAAGAGATTACGCGCCTCCGGGAGATCCCACTTCGCTGACCGCCTGCGACCGCCCGGCGGTCAGGCCGACCAGGATGCCGGCGATCACCAGGCCCGCCCCCAGCAGGTCGTACGCGGTCGGCATCGCCACGCCGAGCACCGCCCCCGTCACGATCGCGCCCACCGGGATGATCCCCGCGAAGAGCCCGGCCCGGCCGGGGCCCAGCTTGGGCAGCGAGCTGTACCAGAGGAAGAACGCCACCACGGTGACCACGGTCGCCAGGTACGCGAACCCGAGCGCCTCCGCCCACGTAGGCGGCCGGAACATCCCGGCGCCCTCGTGCGCCAGCCCGATCACGGCCAGCAGCGGCACGGCCAGCGCCGTCGAGTAGGCCGACACCCTGATCGCCCCCAGCCGTGGCAGCACCGGAATGGCCAGCATGGAGAAGCACACCTCGCCCACGAGCGCCCCCAGCGCCCACAGCAGGCCGGTCAGGTTGCCGCTGCCGAGCCCCGTGGCCAGCGTCGCCCCGGCCACCACCACGCAGGCCCCGGCCAGCAGCCGCGGCGCGGGCCGCCCGCCGGCCAGCGCGAGGGCCAGCGGCACGGTGCCGAGCACGGTCCCGACCAGGGCCGGCCCGGCGGCGCTGGTCGACTCGATCACGCAGACGTTGAAGATGACCAGGCCGAACAGGGTGAGCCCGGCGAGGCAGAGCAGCTCGCGCGGCGTGAGGCGGACGAACCGCAGGCCGAGCGCTCGCGTTATGACAAGCAGGATGACCGACGCCACGAGATACCGAACGGCCTGTCCGCCGTATATGGGATAGCCGTCCACCAGTCCCGACACCCCGGCCAGCGTCCCGACGAGGAACATGGCCGAGGCCGCACCCACGATGCCGTTTCTCATGCGAAGGATGCTAGGGAGACAATGGTTCGCGTAAACAGTCCAATGTCCCGCCGGAAGACAGGACCAATATGGCTGACCTCCATATCCAGATAAATCGCGATAAGGGGGGAATCGCCGGGCAGATCGCCTCCGAGCTGCGCGACTCCATCAGGGGCGGCCGGCTGACGCCGGGCACCCGCCTGCCCGCGACCCGCGACCTCGCCACCGACCTCCAGGTCTCCAGGGGCGTGGTGGTGGAGGCGTACGAGCAGCTCGTCGCCGAGGGCTTCCTGGTCTCCCGGGTGGGCGTCGGCACCCAGGTCACCCCCAAGGCCGCACCCCGGGCCGCCCCGCGGCAGAAGACGCCTCCCCGGCCCAAGCCGGTGCGCCGCGCGTCGAGCGCCCCCGTGTGCGCGCCGTACTACGGTCATCGCCCCACCTCTCCCGACCTCAGCCACTTCCCCCGCGAGCGCTGGCTCGCCGCCGTCAGGCACGTCCTGACCACCGTACCCTCGGAAGCCTTCGATTACGGGGACCCTGGCGGGGTGCCTGAGCTGCGAGAAGAGCTGGCCGGCTATCTCCGGCGGGTCAGGGCTGCGGACGTGCGCCCCCAGAATCTCGTCATCGTCGGCGGCGTGGCGCAGGGCCTGAGCCTGGTGCTGCACGTGCTGAGCCGGCAGCGGCCGATCCGCCTCGCCGTCGAGGACCCGACGAGCCACCGCCAGGCCCCGCTGCTGCGGCGCGCGGGCGCGCACCTGGTGCCGGTGCCCGTGGACGAGGAAGGCCTGGACGTGCGGAAACTGAGCGGCGACGCCGTCCTCGTCACCCCGGCGCACCAATATCCGACCGGCGTGGTGCTCTCGCCGCCGCGCCGGGCCGCCCTCATGGAGTGGGCGTACGCGGGCAACCGGGTGATCCTGGAGGACGACTACGACGCCGAGTTCCGCTTCGACCGCGACCCCGTCGGCTGCCTCCAGGGCCTGGCCCCCGACCGGGTGGTCCTCTCGGGCAGCGTCAGCAAGGCCCTGGCGCCGGGGCTGCGGCTCGGCTGGGTGGCCGCGCCTCCCGACCTGGCGGAGGCCGTCCGCCGGGCGCGGGGCGAGCTGGACCTGGGCTCGCCGGTCGTCGAGCAGTACGCGCTGGCGCACTTCCTGCGTACCGGCGGCTACGACAAGCACCTGCGCAGGATGCGCCGCGAATACCGCCGCCGCAGGGACGCCCTGGTCAGGGCGCTGGCCGAGGAGCTGCCGGAGGTGCGGGTCAAGGGCATCGACGCGGGCCTGCACGTCTACCTGGAGCTGCCGGCCGGCTGGGACGAGCTGAGGGCCGCGCGCGTCGCGCAGGAGCTCGGCCTGTCCGCCGAGCCCGTGGGGCCGATGCGCGAGTCGGCGGGGCCCGCGGCCGTGGTGGTGGGGTTCGCGCGGCTGCCGGCGCACAAGGCGCTGGACGCCGTTCGGGGCTTGAAGGTCAGAATGTCAGGACAAAATGTTGACTGAGGCAGAAGGGCTCGCTTAGAAAGAAAGCCTGGTCCTGATTGGAGGCGTCATGCGTGTGGGACTGCTGGGTCTGGGCAGGATCGGAGCCTTTCACGCCGCGACCCTGGCCGCGCATCCGCTGGTGGACGAGCTGATCGTGGCCGATCCCGTGCGCACGTCGCCGTACGGCAGGCCGGGGGACCCGTTCGAGTCGGACGCCGTGGTCATCGCGACCCCGACCGGCACCCACGCCGAGCTCATCATCAAGGCGTGCGAGAAGGGCATCCCGGTCTTCTGCGAGAAGCCGGTCGCGGGCACCGTGGACGAGACCGTCAAGGTGCTGGAGGCGAGCGCGGGCAACCGGGTGCAGATCGGGTTCCAGCGCAGGTTCGACCCCGGTTACGCGGCGGCGGCGGTTGCGCTGCGCGCCGGTGAGCTGGGGGAGCTGCATCGCGTTCACCTCATCACCGCCGATCCCGCGCCGCCGCCCGCCGCGTACATCGCGACCTCCGGCGGCATCTTCCGCGACTGCCACATCCACGACTTCGACATCCTGCGCTGGGTGACCGGCCGCGAGGTGACCTCCGTGTACGCGACTGGGGCCAACCGCGGCGCCGCGTTCTTCACGGAGGCGGGCGACGTGGACAACAGCGCCGCGCTGCTCACCCTGGACGACGGCACGCTGGCCACCCTGCAGGGCTCCCGCTACAACGGCGGCGGGTACGACGTGCGCATGGAGCTGGCCGGCACCAGGCGCACCCAGGCCGTCGGCCTGAGCCCGCGCGCCCCGCTGCACTCGGCCGAGGGCACGCCGAGTCCGCAAGATCCCTGGCCCGATTTCGTCACCCGTTTCGAGACGGCCTACCGCAACGAGATCGACGGCTTCCTGACCAGCGAGCAGAGCCTCTGCACGATCGAGGACGCCCTGGAGGCGCTGTACGTGGCCGAGGCCGCCGATCTGTCGCTCCGCGAGCGCCGTACCGTCGAGGTCGCCGAAGTGCGGCGCTGAAGCCCTCAGGCGGCGGAGGGGTTGGGGGTCTGGCGCCTGGGCTCGAAGCCCGGGGCGAGGGCGATGATGACGGCGGCCAGCACGAGCGGCGCGGCGAACGCCCACCGCAGGCCCGCCGCGTCGGCGATCCCGCCCACCAGGGCCGTGCCCACGACGAAGCCGATGTAGTTGAAGAGGTTCACCCGGGCGATGGCCACCCCGGTCCCGGCCGGGTCGAGCTTGCCCGCCGCCGAGAACGACTGCGGCGCCACCACCGACAGCCCCACCCCGGTCAGGCCGAACGCGACGATGGCCAGCGGCTGGGTCGGGGCCGCGACGACGCCGAGGAAGCCCAGGGTGGCGATCAGGCCGCCGATCCTGACGATGGCCGCGGGCCCGTACCGCCGGACCGCGAGGTCGCCGCCGAGCCGGACGGCCAGCGTGGTCGCCTGGTACGCGGCGTAGGCCAGCGGGACCACCTGCGGACCCGCCGAGAGCACGTTCTTCATGAACAGGGTGTTGAAGCTCGACACGGCGGAGTCGCCGATGTACAGGAACCCCATGGCCAGGCAGAGCGGGATGATCGGCCGCCAGGGGAATCCGCCCGCGGCGGCGTCGGCAGGGGCGTCCTCGACCTTCTCCTCCTCCGGCGAGCACAGACCGCGTCCGAACACGAGCGAGCCCGCCAGCGCGAACACCATCGGGACCGACATGATCATCGGGAGCGGCAGGGTGGCGGCCACCGACGCCCATCCCGCCGCGAGCATGCTGAACACGCTCCACAGGCAGTGGAAGCCGTTCAGGACCTGCACGCCGTACCTGCGCTCGACCGCCACGCCCTGCATGTTCATGCCCGCGTCCACCGCGCCCAACGCCACGCCGAACACCAGGAGCACCGGCACCAGCAGTGGCACGCTGGGCGCGAGCCCGACGAGCACCACGGCGAGCGCGACCACGGGCTGGGCGACGCGCAGGAGCAGCCTGCTGCCGAACCGGGCGGCGAACGTGCCCGCCGCCACGCTGCCGACCCCCGCGAACACGGGCACGATCAGCAGCAGGAGTGTCAGCGCGCCCTCGTCGAGGCCGTGCTTGGCCTGCAGGTTCGCGACCTGGACGAGCAGCGAGGCGAAGGACAGGCCCTGTACGGCATAGACGACGTACGTGGCGATGCGGGCCTGACGATCACGCGAGGACGGCACGACGGCCTCCTGATGGGGGGGAATCAAACGTGAGGCTGGGTCAGGTTAGCGGCCCGCCACTCCGTTCCGCCAGCCCACAGACCCTGGCATTGACCTGCTTTTCGAGCAGGCGTCCGGTTTGCTCCGTCGTGTCCAGCCGCTTCGCGGCGGCCCAGACGCCGAGCGCGAGCAGGGCGCCCACCTCCGTGACGGCCATCCCGCGCTCCACCAGGCCGAGCGGCATGACGCGCCACCACGCCAGCCCGTTGCGCGCCCCGATGAACATGGCCGCCGCGATGCCCGCCACCCACAGCACCGAGCAGATCCCGAGCCCGAAGGCCACCAGCGTGGCCCGCGACCGCTCGCGGTGCCGCCAGGGCCTGGCGATGATCACCGCGGCCAGCGGCAGGCTGAGGAAGGCGACGAAGCTGCCCACCCGGTGGATGCTCCCGCTCAGGCTGGGGCCGACCGACCAGTCGTGCTTCTCGAACCACGCCGTCATGAACAGCCCCACGCTCCACCCCATGAGCGCGACGGTGCCGAAGACCCCCGCCAGCCGCTGGCGTGCCAGCGACACCCCGATGGCCGCCGATCCGACCGCGAGCAGCCCCACCGCCAGCCCGAAGATCCAGCCGTCGGGGCCGAGGCCGTGCTCGCTGATGGTCCGCCTGATCGGGTTCATCTCGTCGAGGCTGGTCAGCTCCAGGCCCAGGATGACCACTATGCCCGCGCCCGCCACACCGAGACCCCATCGCGCCGGTTGATGCACGCACACACCTCCCTTTTGCCGGGATCAACGGCGTGGAAGGGCTTGGGATTCCTCAGGCCTTGAGCCGCGCCCCTCCGTCGACGGTCAGGACGATGCCGGTCGTGTACGCGTTGCGCACCACGTACTCGATCGTGGCCGCCACGTCCTCGGGCCGGCCCACGCGCCGGACCGGCAGGCTCTCGGCGGCGCCCTCCATGAACGCGGCCCGCGCCTCGTCGCCGATCTCCGACCACCAGTCGGTGTCGATCACGCCGGGGGAGACTGCGTTCACCCTGATGGGGGCCAGCTCGACGGCCAGGCCGGGCACCGCGGCCTCGATCGCCCCGTTCACCGCCGCCAGCGTGGCGATGCCGGGCAGGGCCGCGCCGGCTGAGGCCGCGGTCACGAAGGTGATCGAGCCCTCCGGGTTGAGCACGTCCAGCGCGGCCTGTGCGGTCAGCAGGTGCGGGACCAGCTTGTTCCGCACCGCCTCGGTCAGCCCGTCGCCGGTCAGCGAGCTCAGCGGGCCCGCGCCGCCGCGGCCCGTCACGGTGACGATCAGGTGGTCGACGGTGCCCAGCCCCTCGAACAGCGCCCGCATCGCCCCGGTGTCGCGCGCGTCCACGACCTCACCTCGCGCCTGGTCGCCGAGCTGCTTCAACGCCGAACGCAGACGCTCCTCCGAGCGGCCCGCGACGACCACCTCGGCGCCGCCCGCGGCCAGTCGGGCCGCCGCCGCCAGACCGATGCCGGACGTGCCGCCGACGATCACTACTCGCATCTTCGTCGTCCTCTCATTACGAGACATCTTGCCTCGAATATAAAACGAGGCACCGTGTCTTGTAAAGTGGGCGCCATGGTTGGCAGACCACGCAGCGAAGCGGCCAGGAAGGCGATCCTCCGGGCGGCCCTCGACCTGTGCGCCCGCGACGGATACCAGAACGTGACCATGAAGGGCATCGCCCAGATCGCGGGCAGCGGCAGGCAGACCGTCTACCGCTGGTGGCAGACCAGGGCGCAGGTCCTGCTGGAGGCCCTGACCGACGTCCTGGCCGAGGAGGTGCAGGGGCTGCCGGACACCGGGGACGCGCGGGCCGACCTGGTGACGTTCCTGGAGCAGACGTTCGCGCTGGCGCGGGGGGTCGCGGGGCAGGTCGTCGTGGGGCTGATGGCCGACGCCCAGTCCGACGCGGAGCTGGCCGCCGAGCTGCGGGCGAAGCTCATCGATCCCCGCCGCGCCGCCCTGCGCGCGGTCCTGGCGCGCGGCGCCGTGCCGGATGACGTGGACCTGGAACTGGCCGTCGATCTCGTCTTCGGCGCGATGTGGTACCGGCTGCTCAACCGCCACGCCGAAGTGAATCAGGAACTGGCCGAGGAAATCGCCGGACTTCTGGCGCGCATCAACTGATTCTTGCGACTTACGGAGTGCATCTGCTGATTTGGCACGAGCGATCATCGCGAGCGCCGGTTATCGTCGGATGTGTGAACGAACGCGCGCAATCGTGGCTGCCGAAACTGCAGGAAGTCGGAGAGCGGCTGGCCGAGGAGTGGGTGTCGGCCCGGCGGCCGCACGCGGCGAGCGACGCGCCGCAGCCCCACGAGCTCCGCGCGTCCGACGCCGATCGCGAACGCATCGCCCAGGTGCTGCAGGACGCGCATGCCGATGGCCGGATCACCCTCGACGAGCTCGAGGAACGGCTCGGCGTGCTCTACTCCGCGCGCACGCTGGGCGAGCTGGCCGCGCTCACCGAGGACCTGCTGCCCGCCGACCAGCAGCCGCTCAATCTGGACGGCCGCCCCGTGTCGGCCATCTTCAAGCAGGAGCAGCGCGGCGGGCGCTGGGTCGTGCCCGCCGAGCTGGACGTGACGGCCATGTTCGGCACCACCAAGCTGGACTTCCGCGACGCGATCCTGCAGAACCGCCAGATCATCATCAACGCCACCCTCGTCTTCGGCGGGCTGGAGATCCACGTGCCGGAGGGGCTCGAGGTGATCAGGGTCGCCAAGGGCAAGTCCGTACGGCTGACCAAGCAGCCGACCGAGCCCGGCGCGCCCGTCGTCGAGGTGCGCACCACGAACTTCGCGGGAGACGTGAAGGTCAAGGAGCCACCCCGCCGCAAGCGCCGCCGCTGAGTCCTCAGCCGGCCGTGTAGAAGTTGATCGCGCTGTACGCGCGCAGCTTCCAGAGCTGGTGCTCGCTCTCGATCTTGCGGATGGTGCCCGACCGGCCGCGCATCACCAGCGACTCCGTCACCGCCGCGCCGGCGCGGAACCGTACGCCCTGCATGAGCTCACCGTGCGTGATGCCGGTCGCCGCGAAGAACACGTCGTCGGACCTGACCAGGTCGTTCGTCGTGAGCACCTGGTCGAGGTCGTGCCCGGCGTTCACGGCCTTGGAGCGCTCGGCGTCGTCGCGCGGCCAGAGCTTGCCCTGGATCACGCCGCCCAGGCACTTGAGCGCGCACGCGGCCACGATGCCCTCGGGCGTGCCGCCGATGCCCAGCAGCAGGTCGATGCCGGTGCCCCCGCGGGCCGCCATGATCGCGCCGGCCACGTCGCCGTCCGTGATGAACTTGATCCGCGCGCCCGCCTCGCGGATCTCCTTGACCAGCCCCTCGTGCCTGGGCCGGTCCAGCACGACCACGGTCACGTCGGAGGGCGAGCAGTGCTTGGCCCTGGCGACCGCGTTGATGTTCGCGGACACGGGGGCCTCGATGTCGACCACGTCGGCCGCCTCGGGGCCCGTGACCAGCTTCTCCATGTAGAACACGGCCGACGGGTCGTACATAGAGCCGCGCTCGCTCACCGCGATCACCGACACCGCGTCCGGCATGCCCAAAGCCGTCAGCCGGGTGCCGTCGATGGGGTCCACGGCCACGTCGCAGTCGGGGCCGCTGCCGTCGCCCACCTGCTCACCGTTGAACAGCATCGGGGCGTGGTCCTTCTCGCCCTCGCCGATGACCACCACGCCGTTCATAGAAACCGTGTTGATCAGCTGGCGCATGGCGTTCACCGCCGCGCCGTCGGCGCCGTTCTTGTCGCCCCGGCCGACCCACCGGGCCGCCGCCATCGCGGCCGCCTCCGTGACGCGCACCAGTTCCAACGCCAGGTTGCGGTCGGGGGCGTGCTCGCCCGTGGCGAGCGCGGGCGGTACGGATGTCTGATCGGACATGATGGCAGCCTCCTAAGGGGAATCTACGTCGATCGTAGTTGTCCCCCTCTTCCCGCCCAGAGGCGGATAATCTGCCCATCTCCTGCCCGAGATGACCGCTTCCTCGCAGCAGGGACGGGTCGGGGGTGACATCGGTAAGCTTCGACAGGGTTGCCCTGCCATCACGGAGAACGGATTTTGCGCCATACGCTGTGCGCGCCAAAGATCTTGCCTCCACCATGGAGCCTGGAGGAGATCGCATGAGCGAAGTGGAAAACGTGGCCGCCCAGCCGCGGACGTCCGAGCGCGGCGCCGCCACCCGCAGCTCGCTGCTCGCCGCCGCGAGGGAGGTCTTCGTCTCCAACGGGTTCGCCGAGGCGGGCGTGACCGACGTGGTGGCCAGGGCCGACGCCAGCGTGGGCAGCCTCTACCACCACTTCTCCGGCAAGGCCGACCTCTACCTGACGCTGTTCGAGGAGTTCCAGGCCAGGCAGACCCAGCGGACGAAGCAGGCCGCCCGCTCGGCCCGCGCCGCCGGGGAGAGCGACCCGATGCGCGTGTTCATCAGCGCCGCCCGCGCCTACCTCGACGGGTGCCTGGAGGAGCGGGAGCTGGCCGACCTGTTCCTGCGCGGCGACGGGCCGCCCGGCTTCGACGTGGTCATGCGCGACCGGCTGCGCAAGTGGGCGCAGCTCAACGCGGCGCTGTTCGAGGACGAGAGCGCGCTGGTCGTCGTCGTCACGGGCGCTCTGGCCGCGGCCGTGTCCGAGGTCGTCCGCACGGGTGATCGCGGCCTGGCCGAGGAGGTGCTGGCGATCATCGGCCAGATCCACCCGGCCACGTCGGCGACCGCCTCCTCCAGCGGGTAACCTCGCCAAGTGTGCGGTTCACCCAGGGTTTCTACGGTTACGCGGTAGCGCTGTTCGTCTGCCTCGCGGCGGTCGGGCTGTTCCTGCTGGTCGCCCCGCAGAGCCGGGAGCAGCACATACCGCGGCTCGAATACTCGATCACCGTCGCCAACTTCGGCCACTCGGTGCCGTACGGCGTGTGGGCGCCGCAGAAGGACCCGGCGGGCTGGATCCCCAACAGCAACAAGATCGCCAAGGGTGAGAACGGCGCCCAGGTCCTCTTCCTCGGCTACGCCACCGCCAAGCGCGAGCACGCGATGTTCACGCAGAGCAACGAGCAGCCGGCGGCCGGGTTCGCCAGCCGTATGGCCAACTCCGACAAGGCCGTCGGCACGCAGCAGGTGGACGGGGTGCAGTGGGAGCAGCGCTTCCGCGAGGACAAGAAGCAGCGCTCGCTCGTCCGCGTGCTGCCGGAGGTGACGCTCGTGATCTCCGGCACCGCCGACTGGCCGGAGCTCGCCGAACTCGCCTCCGTCCTGCAGCAGCGCCCCAAGGGCTGACAGGGCCGCCTGGTCTGCGGATGTCGGTCGCCCCGTCTAGGGTGGTGGTCGTGGCAGGAGACGAGAAGGCACCCTCATACGAGCAGGCCCGCGAGGAGCTGACCGAGGTGGTGCGCCGGCTGGAGACCGGCGGGCTCACCCTGGAGCAGTCCATCGAGCTGTGGGAGCGCGGCGAGAAGCTGGCTGCGGTCTGCGAGGAGTGGCTCCAGGGGGCCAGGGTCAAGCTCGCCGCCGCCATGGCGCGCCGCTCCGAGCCCTCGGGGGGCAACTCCGACGACGCCCCCTTCTGACACCCCTGGAGGGGTCAGGCGGTCTCGCGGGGGGCCAGCCAGCGGTAGCCGTGGTCGGTCGTCCTCGCCAGCCAGGCGTTGGTGGTGCTCAGCCCGCGATCGTTGAGCTGCGCGTCGTGGATCCCGTACGCCCGCCGTGGCCCCACCGCCCGTACGAAGTCGATCGCCTCGACGGTCTTCAGCCACGACCCCTGCAGCGGCACCAGCAGCGTCTCCACCGGCTCGTCCGGCACGTGCACCGAGTCGCCCGGGTGGTAGAGGGCGCCGTCGACCAGATAGCCGAGGTTCGGGCAGTCCGGCTCGCCCCTGTAGATCAGCGCGTGCCGCCCGCCGTGCGCGCGCACCCGGAAGCCCGCCGCCGAGAACTCGTCGCCGGCGCTCACCGGCGTGTACGGCAGCCCGTCCAGCCCCGCCCCCGCCGGCGCGAACACCGGGACCCCGGCCCCGAGCAGCCGTAGCACGTCCACGTGGTCGCTGTGTTCGTGGGTGACGAGCACCGCGTCGGCCCCGTCCAGCGCGGACGGCTCGCTCCAGATCCCCGGGTCGATGACCAGCACGCGGCCGTCGAGTTCCACCCTTACGCAGGCATGCGTGAACTTTGTTAGCTTCACACCCCCACGCTAGGTCATCAGGCAGAGCAGGTTCCCCTCGGAGTCCCTGAACGCGGCCATCCGGATCTCCCGGCCCCGTGCGCCGAACGTGCCGTCGTCGGTGAAGATCAGATGCGGCTCCTCGACCATCGCCACGCCGTGCGAACGCAGCCGGGCCACGTCCGCCTCCAGGTCTTCGGAGGCCAGGTAGAGCACCGTGGAGGGCGCGCCTTGCTCGATCAGCAGGCGGACGCCGTCGAGGTCGAAGAAGGCCAGGCCGGGCGGCCGGTAGGTGGCGATGTGCCGCAGGCCCAGCACGTCGCGGTAGAAGGCGGTGGCCCTGTCGAGGTCATCGGCGTGCTGGGCGACCTGCACGAGTCCTCTCATGTGCCGAACGTAGACCCCGGATCGCTCACGCGTCCCCGGTTTCGTCCGGCTCCTCCGCGCGCACGGTCAGGCGGTCGTCGCTCAGGCGGATCGTCAGCAGCGAGCCGGGGGAGACGTCCTTGGCCAGGCGTACGACCTCGCCCGACGGGTGCTGGACGATGGCGTACCCGCGCTCCAGCGTGGCCGCGGGGGACAGCGTGATCAGGCGGGCCCGCAGGTGGGTCAGGTCGTCGGAGGCTCGGTCGAGCGAGCCGGACAGCGAGCGCCTGGTCCGGTCGCGCAGCGAGTCGACCTGCTCGGCCCGGCGCTCCAGCTCGCGCACCGGGTCGGCCAGCGATGGGCGCGAGCGCACCGACGTCAGCCAGGACATCTCGCGGTCGAGCCAGCCGCTCACCACCCTGCGGCCCCGGTCGCGGAGCTGGCGCACCATCGAGAGCTGCTCGCCGACGTCGGGCACGACCTTCTTGGCCGCGTCGGTCGGGGTGGACGCGCGCACGTCGGCCACCAGGTCGAGCAGCGGGCTGTCCTGCTCGTGGCCGATCGCGCTCACCACGGGGGTGCGGCAGGCGGCCACCGAGCGTACGAGCGTCTCGTCGGAGAACGGCAGGAGGTCCTCCAGAGAGCCGCCGCCGCGGGCGATGACGATCACGTCGACCGAGGAGTCGGCGTCGAGCTTGCGCAGCGCCTCGGTCACCTCGCCCACCGCGTAGGGCCCCTGGACGGCCACTTCCTCGACCTTGAACCGCACGGCCGGCCAGCGCCTGCGGGAGTTTTCCAGCACGTCGCGCTCGGCCGCGGAGTCGCGGCCGCAGATGAGCCCGATCGTGCCGGGCAGGAACGGCAGCCGCCGCTTCCTGTCGGCGTTGAACAGCCCCTCGGTGGCCAGCAGCTGCCTGAGCCGCTCCAGCCGGGCCAGCAGCTCGCCCACGCCGACCGGGCGGATCTCCAGCGCGGTGAAGGCGAACGAGCCCCTGTTGACCCAGAAGTCGGGCTTGACCTGCATCACGACCCTGGCGCCGTCGGCCGGCCTCGGCACGGCGGCCTCGTAGACCCCGCGCGGGGTGGTGACCTTGGCCGACACGTTGGCGACCGGGTCGCGCAGGGTCATGAACACCGTGCCGCCACGAGCGCTCAGGTCGGTGATCTGGCCCTCGACCCAGACCGTGCCGAGTCTGCCGATCCAACCGCCCACCATCTGCAGGACCGTACGGATCGGCAGGGGAGACTCGGGTGAGGTCTTCTCGCTCATGCCGGAAGACTACGGGGTCGGTACGACCTACTCTCCGGCCTGCAGCTTCGCCAGGCGGTTCTCGAACATCTTGATCACCTCGGGCCGGGACTTCGTGGCCTTCTCGAAGGTGAGGAAGTCGCTGATCTGCTCGGCGGTCTTGCCGCGCATCCTGGCACGCAGGGACGCGACGGTGAGCTCGGAGTAGCCGGGCAGCGGCTCGGCCAGGTCCACGGGGGCGGCGGCGACCGGCTCGGGCGCGGCGGCGGGCTCGGGGGCGCGGGCGGGCTCCGGCGCGGCCGCGGGCTCCGGGGCCACGGTCGCCTCGGGGGCCGCGGCGGGCTTCTTGGTGGTCCTGCGGGTGCGCTTCGGCTTGGCCGCGACGGCCTCCTCCGCGACAGCCTCCACCTTGGCGGCCTCGTCCTTGACGACCTCTTCCTTGACGGCTTCCTCCGCGACGGCCTTGTCCGCGACGGCCTCCGCGACGGCGGCCTTCGGCTCGGCGACCGCGGCGGGCTCCTCCACGACGGCGGCCTTGGGCTCGATCTCCTCCGCGACCGCCGCCTTCGGCTCGGCGACCTCGGCGGGCTCGTCCGTGACGGTGGCCTTGGGCTCGGGCTCGGCGGGCTTCTCCGCGACGGCGGGCTCGGCGGCCTTCGAGGTCGCGGCGGGCTCCTCCGTGACCACGGGCTTGGGCGTCTCAGCCGCGGCGGGCTTGGGCTCGGCGGCCGGGGCGGCGGTCTCGGGGTTGGCGGTGGCCGCCGACTCGGACTTGCCCGCCGGAGCGAAGATGACGGGGTCGGGCTTGGTCTTGGCGACACCGTTGGGCTCGGCGGCGCTGGGCCGCGGCGCGAAGATCACCGGCTCCTTGCGGGCCGGCTTCTCCTCCTCCGCGGCCGGAGCCGCGGCCACCTGCTCGGCGGCGGAGGGGAGCGAGTCGTTCGACTCCTCTTCCTCCTTGTTGCCAAGGCCCTTGATGGAGTTCTTCACCCGGTCGACGACCAGCAGGGCCTGCCCGGCCGCGCTGAGTGTGGTCTGGATGAACAGGAGCGGAAGGTCCTTGGCCTTCTCCTTCAGCTCGTCCTTGTTGGTGACGGTCTTGGCGATGTTGCGTATCACGTCGCTGAGGGACATGACGTCTCCCTGGGAGGTCAGTAATGGACGGCCAGTTTGGCAAACCGCGGGCAACCACGCACGCGCAGGCCTGATGGCCGCTCCACGTAGCATAGAAAGTATGGAGCCGCAGACCCCCACTTCCCGCCGAGTACTCGTAGCCAAGCCACGCGGCTACTGTGCCGGAGTCGATCGAGCCGTGGTAGCGGTCGAGAAGGCTTTGGAGCAGTACGGTGCGCCGATCTACGTACGCAAGCAGATCGTTCACAACACCCACGTCGTCAAGACTCTGGAGGCCAGGGGCGCCATCTTCGTCGACGAGACCGAGGAGGTGCCCGAGGGCGAGATCGTGGTGTTCTCGGCCCACGGGGTGTCCCCGGCGGTGCACGACGAGGCGCGCCGGCGCAGCCTGCGCACCATCGACGCCACCTGCCCGCTGGTCACCAAGGTGCACAACGAGGCCAGGCGGTTCGCGACCCAGGACTACGACATCCTCCTGATCGGGCACGAGGGTCACGAGGAGGTCGAGGGCACCTCCGGTGAGGCCCCCGACCACATCCAGCTCGTGGACGGGCTCGACGCGGTCGACAAAGTGCAGGTCAAGGATCCGAGCAAGCTGGTCTGGCTGTCGCAGACCACGCTGTCGGTCGACGAGACCACCGAGACGGTCACCCGGCTCAAGGAGCGCTTCCCGACGCTGATCGACCCGCCGAGCGACGACATCTGCTACGCCACGCAAAACCGGCAGGTCGCGGTCAAGGAGATCGCCGCCGAGGCGCAGCTGGTCATCGTGGTCGGCTCGGAAAACTCCTCCAACTCCAAGCGCCTGGTCGAGGTGGCCAAGGACTACGGGGCCGAGGCTTCTTACCTCGTCGACAACGCCACCTTCATCCGCGACGAGTGGCTCGAGGGCGTCACCACGGTCGGCGTGACCAGCGGCGCGTCCGTTCCGGAGGAGCTGGTCGACGAGGTGCTGGAGCGGCTGGCCAAGCATGGGTTCGACGACGTGACCCAGGTCGAGTCGGTGCAGGAGAGCATGCGCTTCGCCCTGCCCCACGAGCTGCGCAAGGATCTGCGGGTCTCCTAGTCGTCCCCGCGCGGCGTCCCGTAGACCTTGGGCTCGAAGTAGCCCTCCGGCTCGGGCACGAACGGCTGGCGCGGGCGCGGCATCTCCGCGCCCGCCTTCAGCTCCTCCCGCAGCTCGCGTACGTTGTCGCGGAGCCCGCGCCGCCACGCGACGCCCAGCACGACGGCCGAGCCCGCGAACAGCCACGGTGCGCCCTGCGTCAGCGACGTGTAGAGCCCCAGCGCCAGCGACTGCACGATGGACACCGAGCCGAACGCGCGCCCCAGCTCGACGAAGAGCGTGGCGCAGAAGAACACCAGCGGCGGCGTCACCACCAGCGACAGCAGCTCGCGCCGGTTGACCAGGAGCACGCCCAGCAGGCTCGACAGCACGAAGGTCGCGCCCACGACGTACTGGATGTCGAGCAGGGTCGCCAGCACGTAGCCCGCCAAGGTGGCGACCAGGGCGAGCGCGATGGCGCCGCGAGCGGTCAGCCTGACCGCGGAACGCCTCTTCTCACCCAATGCCCCACCCCCGATTTATTGCGACCCGTTGGCCAACTTACCGTTCGAGTGGGAAAGCAGAGGCGAGGTTTCCAGCAGTTCGGGGGATGCCAGGGGTCTGGGCAGGCCTTCGAGCATCTCAGGAGAGTCGAGATCGCCGTCCACGACGCCCAGATCGTGCAGCTTGCGCGCGGTGACCAGGACGCGGCTTTCGAGCGATCCGACCGACTTGTTGTACGCCTCCACGGCCCGCGTCAGCGCCCTGCCGAGCGAGTCGACGTTCCTGCCGAGGGACGAGAGCCGTTCGTACAGCTCCTTGCCCAGCTCGAACACCGCCCGCGCGTTCTCGCTCAGCGCGGCCTGCTGCCAGGCGTAGTGCGCGGTGCGCAGCATCGTGATCAGCGTCGTCGGCGTGGCGATGTGGACCCGCCGCGTCATCGCGTATTCGAGCAGCCCGGGATCGCGCTCCAGCGCCGGGGCCAGGAACGCCTCGCCCGGGATGAACAGCACCACGAACTCCGGCGACGGGTTGAACCCCTGCCAGTAGGACTTGGCCGCCAGCCGGTCGATGTGCTCGCGGACGTGCCGGGCGTGAGCGTCGAGCCGGACCGTGGCGAGGCTCTCGTCGGACGCCTCCGCGGCCTCCAGATAGGCCGCCAGCGAGACTTTGGAGTCGACCACGATGTTCTTGCCGCCGGCGAGCCTGACGACCATGTCGGGGCGCATGGGGCCCTCGGTGACCTGCTCGTCGAAGTCGCAGTGGTGCTGCATGCCGGCGATCTCGGCGACCCTGCGCAGCTGGAGCTCGCCCCACCTGCCCCGCGCCTCGGGCCGCTGCAGGGCCCTGACCAGGGCCGTGGTCTGGGAGCGCAGCTGCTCGTTGCTCTGCCGTACGAACTCCATCTGCTTGGCCAGCTCGGCGCGCGCCGCGCGCTGGCCGGACTCGGTGTCGCGCAGCTGCGACTCGACGCGGGCGAGCGCGTCCTTCAGCGGCTCCACCAGGTGCTCGACGGCCTGCTTGCGCTGGTCCAGATCGCCCGTGGCCTCGGCGCGGCTGGCGGCCAGCCTGGTCTCGGCCAGCTCGAGGAAGCGGATGTTGTTGACGTCGAGGGCGCGCGTGGACAGGGCCTGGAAGCGCTCGGCGAGCTGCTCCTCGACGTAGACCAGCTTGTCGGCGGCCGACTTGGCCCGCGCGTCCGCCTCGGCCACCCGCACCGCGGCCCGCGTCCTGGCCACCAGGAACCCGATGACGAGCCCGGCGGCCAGACCTACGAGAAGCGAGACGACATCCACTTGATCGATGATGCAGGACTCCGGCGCGCCGATCCGCCCCGACACGCTCGTTACGCTCAGCACGTAAACTTGGCGTCCGTGAGTCTCTCTATCGGTATCGTCGGTCTGCCCAACGTCGGCAAGTCCACGCTCTTCAACGCGCTGACGAAGTCCGGCAACGCGCTCGCCGCGAACTACCCGTTCGCCACCATCGAGCCCAACGTGGGCATCGTGGGCGTGCCCGACGACCGGCTGCCCAAGCTGGCCGAGATCTTCAGTTCGGCCCGCATCCTGCCTGCCAAGGTCGAGTTCGTCGACGTCGCGGGCCTGGTCAAGGGGGCCTCGGAGGGGCAGGGCAGGGGCAACCAGTTCCTCGCCAACATCCGCGACACCGACGCGATCTGCCAGGTGGTCCGCGTCTTCAGCGACCCCGACGTCACGCACGTGGACGGCGACATCTCGCCCAAGCGCGACATCGAGACCATCAACACCGAGCTGATCATGGCCGACCTGCAGACGGTCGAGAAGGCCATCCCGCGCCTGCAGAAGGAGGCGCGCAACAACAAGGACAAGAAATCCGCGCTGGAGGCCGCCGAGGCCGCGCTGAGCGTCCTGGAGACCGGCAAGACCATCTTCGAGAGCGGTCTCGACCGCGAGGAGCTGCGCGAGCTCCACCTGCTGACGGCCAAGCCGTTCCTGTACGTGTTCAACCTCGACGCCGACGAGCTGGGCGACTCCGCGCTCCGGGAGCAGCTGGCGACGCTGGTCGCGCCCGCCGAGGCGGTCTTCATGGACGCCAAGATCGAGTCGGAGCTGGTCGAGCTCGACGAGGAGGAGGCGCTGGAGCTCCTCCAGTCGGTCGGCCAGGAGGAGTCGGGGCTGCGGCAGCTCGCCAGGGTCGGCTTCGACACGCTCGGCCTGCAGACGTACCTCACGGCCGGGCCGAAGGAGACCAGGGCCTGGACGATCCCCAAGGGCGCCACCGCGCCCGAGGCGGCCGGCGTGATCCACACCGACTTCCAGCGCGGCTTCATCAAGGCCGAGGTCGTCTCCTTCGACGACCTGGTCGAGGTCGGCTCCATCGCCAACGCCCGCGCGGCGGGCAAGGCCCGCGTCGAGGGCAAGGAATACATCATGCGCGACGGCGACGTGGTGGAGTTCCGCTTCAACGTCTGAGCACGGCTCTGGCCGGGGTGTCCCGTGGGAAATCACGGAAAGCCGCCGTTCGTTACGGTACGTTACCGATGGTGACGGCGGCGATGCCCCCTCAGACGTCTCATCCCGGGAATCGGTAGGACGTCTGATCCCGGGACAACTGATGCGTCAACCACTTTGGGCCCCCGCGCGTCGAATCGTCACGGCGTTCACGCTGACTCGGGAGGCCCTCAATGATCCGCCGCATCATCCGGAAACGACGTCCCACGCCCACTCTGGCCGGCATCAGCCTTGAGGAGGAGCTCGCCCTGATCAGGGTCGAGCTCATGTACGGCCTGCGCGTCAACCGCGAGGCGTACCTCCGCAGGAAGGTCGACGAGCGCAACGAGATGGCGACGCGGATGCGCGAGCGGGACGCCGCCGAGATGCTGGCGGACCTGCGCGGCTCCCTGGAGCGGGCGGTGCAGCCGACGGTCGTGTCCCTGGACCGGTCGGCCCAGCAGACGGTCGTGGACCTGCACAGCAGGCGTCAGCCGCGCCCCACCCAGGATCCGGAGCCCGCCTGACGGCCCTGACTCCGCTCCGCGATCCATACCGAATCCGCCTGGCGAGAGTCCATGCCCGGTAGGACAGGAATCCGTGGCTGTCGCGCTATGCCAATTTAGGTATCTGGGCTGGTCAAAAGCTGTTTCCACCGGGAAGTCTCAGGAATCGGCAATGAGGCCTGCCCGCCGACCCGGTTTGCCGTCAGGACGGTCATGCCGCAGCATGGGCGTGGCTTTCCTGGAACAATGGCGGAGACCGGATAGGGTGACTACTTCACCGCGGATGATGGGGATCGGCAACGGACGACACCGCGCCAGCCGGGGGGATCGGCGCGAGCGGAGGCGTGATGGCTCGTAGGTCTACCGTCCAGCACGATCCTCGGATCGCTGGCGACCCCGAGCTTTCCGCGCGCCTTGACACGGCTGACTTCGACGCGCCGCCGCCTCGCAGGCCGCGGCGCGGCGGCTGGTCGGGCGGAGGCGGGCGGTGGCTCGTATGGACCGGCCGTGTCATTCTCTGGGCAGTTATCGTGGTTGTCGTCGTGAATGGGGTTCGTGCCCCATTTGAGCGATTTACCCAACAAACGAGCGCGACGCCCAATAGCGTCGCGCCTGCTCACCATGGTTTTCCGGCCGACCGGGGCATGGCTTTCGCCGCCCAGTTCGCCGGGGTCTATCTCAATTTCAGCCCGGACGACGCCGCGAGCAGGTCGCGCAAGCTGGGCGCTTTCCTGGCCGAGGGCATGGATCCGCAAATGGGCTGGGACGGCTACGGCAAGTTCGCGGCCGTCGCCATCCAGCCGTACGACATCGAGGCGAGCGACGCCCACAACGCCCTGGTCAGCGTGGCCTTCCAGTCAGGCCCGCGCAGGTTGATGCTGTCGGTCCCGCTCTACTACTCGGGCGACGAGGCCGGCGGCAGGTTCGCCGTGGTCGGCCGTCCCGCGGTGCTGCCCGCCCCGGGCCCGGCCGACGTGCCGCAGGTCGCCGCGCCGGAGACCGACGAGGCCACCGCGAGCGAGCTCAAAGAGCAACTGAAGGGTTTCTTCACCGACTACGCCTCCGGAGACGCGGCCGGGCTGCAGCGTTACGTCGCCGCGGGCCGGACGCTGCCGAGCTTCGGCGGCACGTTCACGTTCAGGGAGCTGAAGAAGGTCGTGGTGCCTGTGGGGGGTGCCACCCGAGAGATCCAGGCGGTCGTGGTGTGGGTCGTGCCGAACAGCGAGACACCCGCCACCCCCGACGCCACCGATCCCGCGGCTGTGGGCGGCACGCTGGAGATGGCCTACCGGCTGACCGTCGAGAAGCAGGGCGACAAGTGGTTCGTCGCCGACATTCGCGGCGCCGGCCGGGTCGTTGGATAGAGGCACGGCCACGCCGCTCATCGGTACCCCCCGGGAGGACAAGAAGTGACCCTGAAGACCGTTCTGCTCCACCTGATCGAACTGACGCCGACGCCCCCGGCGACCGGCCCGGACACCGGAGGGCTCGCCAACTTCCTGCGCGGGTTCTTCGCCCCGCTGTTCCTCGTCGTCGTCTCGGTGGTCGCGCTCTTCTTCCTCTTCACCCGCGAGATCACACGTTTCGTGCAGTTCTTGATACTGGCTGTGGCCATCGGCGTGATCTTCTACGTTCCCAACATCATCGAGGTGACGGCGAAGGCGATCGCGGGCGCTCTGGGCATCAAGTAAAGGGTTGAGACCGCTCCGCGGCGGTCATGTACGAGCGGGTGGAGAGGAGGACCGGCGTGGACCTGCCCACATATACGAACATCTGGCGGATCGAGAAGCGGCTCTACAAGCTGTACGACCTACGGCTGCCGATGCCGCTGCCGATCGTCTGGATCGGCGTTTTCGTCGGGGTGTTCGTTCCGTGGTCGCTCCTGCTGGTCCTGGTGGGCGTGCCGGTGGAGATGCCGTGGCACGTGCTGTACCTCGTGCCGCCCGGGATCGTGACGTGGTTGTCCACCCGTCCCGTCATCGAGGGCAAGCGGCTCACCGAGCTCCTCGAGTCCCAGCTCCGCTACCTGGGCCAGCCGAAGGCGTGGTACCGCCTCGCGCCCATGTCGGAGCCCGAGACGATCACGTTCTCCGGCCGCGTCTGGCGCACCACCCCCGCGCGGGCCAAGTCGAAGGCGCCCCGCAAGGCCCGCCAGCCGCAGCGGCGGCGCGAGGGCCAGCGGATCGCCGGGCCGCGCCAGGTCCGCCCGGCCGTCGCGGCCGCTGCCGCCGCCGCTTCCCAGGCTCCCGTGGCGGAGCCGACCACCGGCCGCTGGGGCACCCGCCGCGGCACCGCGCCCGCCCTCAAGGCCCGGGTACGCGAGACGGCCCCGCCTTCGGCACCGAGGTCCGGGGTCGGTGCGTTGCGGCGCGAGGAGGCCCTTCCAGGCGGCCCTGGACGCCGCCAGGACGCCCTGCCGCCCGGCGGCCATGAGAGCTCCGAGCCTCCCACCCGGGAATTCGTGGACGCGCGGGATGCCGCGACTCGGGATCGCGGGGACGCCAGGGATATTGCGGCTTGGGATCGTGAGGACGCCCGGGACGCTGCGGCTTGGGATCGTGGGGACGCGCGGGATGCCGCCGGCCGTGAACGCAGAGGGCGGGGAGAGGCCGCCGCCGCTCTGGCCGACGTCGGGACCCAGGAGTCCGCTGTCGAGACGCGGGGCCGCGAAGCCGCCGCCGGGGTCCGGGGCCAGGAGGCCGCGGGCCGGAACGGGGACGTTCAGGGGCTCGGCTCCGGATCGCCCGGCGAGTCGCGTGCCGACCGCGAGGCGGCCGGGGCGGTCAGCGAGGCGGAGACCCACAAGCCTGCCGCGGGGAAGCCCATCGACACCGAGGCGCTGCGGCGGCTGCGCCGGCTCGCGGCGAGCGCCGACGCCCCCGCCGAACTTTCGGGTCCCGCGGAGGGCGAGCGGCGGGACCAGGAGCGGGACGAGGAACGACGCGGGGAAGTCCGCGGGGAGGGTCGCGGGGAACGGCGCGAGGAAGGACGTGGGGAAGGCCGCGAGGAACGGCGCGGGGAACGGCGCGAGGACGAGGTCGCGCGGGACCAGCACCGGAAGGGGCAGCCGCCGCGGCTGGGCCCGTCGCTGGTGCTGTCCGGCCCGCAGCGCGTCTGGCCGCCGCTCAACCCCGATGCCAAGCCGTTGCCCCGCCCCGCCGCCACCAGGCCCGGCACAGAGTCCCCCGACAGCACATCCACCGCCCCGCCCCAGCAGGACACGGCACCGATCACAAGGGCCGACACGCCGGGTGCACCGAGCGATGAGCCCAGCACGACGACCGACGCTCCGGGTGCGCCGAGCGCGACGGCCGGAACTTCGGGTGCGCTGAGCACGGCGGCGGGAACTTCGGGTCTGAGCACGACGGCCGACGCTCCGGGTGCGCTGAGCACGGCGGCTGACGTGCCCGACGCGTCGGGCGACATGCCGGGTGCGGTCGGTGACGCGCCGGACGCGGGCGTGCCGCAGCCGGTGGCCGAGGTCACGGATGCGCGCGGTGGCGTGGACGCGCCGGCTACGGCGGATGACGGGCTGAAGGGCGACGCACCGAAGAAGGCCGACGCACCGAAGAAGGCCGACGCACCGAAGAAGGCCGGCGCACGGGAGAAGGCCGACGACGTTACGGCCGGCGATGCTGCCGAGATGCGCGACGGCGTAAGTGCGCCGAGTGCGCGGGTCGCGGCGCCGAAGGGCGATACGCCGCAGCCGGTCGCTGAGGCCGCCGAAGTGCCCGGCGCTGCCGATACGCAGGCGCCCGATGCGCAGGAGCCGGGTGCGGCCGATGAGCGGCCCGAGCGGTCCACGGCTGACCGGCCCGAGCGGTCCACGGCTGACCGGCCCGAGCGGTCGACGGTGCGGCGACTCGCGGCGAAGGGCGATGCGCCCGGCTCGGGCGTGCCCGGTACGCGTGGCGACCGAGGTGCGGCGATCCCTGGCACACGTGGTGACCGGAGCGGGTCCTTCCCCGGCACGCGTGGCGACCGGGGTGCGGGAGTGCCCGACGCGCGCGGTCCGGCGGCCGGTGATCGGCGGGTGGCGGCGAGCGCCGAGGACGGTCGGGTTGCGGCGGCGAATGCCGGTGACTCCCGGGGTGCGGCGGCGAAGGCCGGAGATGGCCGGGGTGCGGCGGCGAAGGCCGGAGATGGCCGGGGTGCGGCGAGTGCCGGTGACGGTCGGGGTGTCGGGGCGTCGCAGGAGCGTGGGGGCGAGTTCGTCGCTCCCGTGCCCGTCCCCCGCCCAGGTGAAGGCCGGGTGCGGCGGGTCGAGTCCGTGGTGGGGCGGGACTCCGGCGGGTGGCGGAGGATCGCGCAGGTGGTCGTCGGCGGAGGCGGGGTCCGGACCGACGGGTCCGAGATCGACGAGGCCAGGGCCAGGGGCGTGTTCGGCGGCAGCCGCAGGATCGTGGTCCTGGGCTGCACCGGCGGCGCCGGTCAGAGCACGACGGCGCTCATGCTGGGCCACACCTTCGCCAGATACCGCGATGACAGGGTAGTGGCCGTCGACGCCAACACCGGCGGCGGCACCCTGACGAGCAAGATCCAGCCGGAGACGCCCGAAACTCTCACCTCGCTGCTGTCCGGGCTCGACCGCGTCAGCGGGTATCTCACCATGCGTGGGTACACCACGAGGACCGCCTCGGGGCTCGAGGTGATCAGCGCGGACAGCGACGCGGGCGCCGAACAGCGGCTGGCGGACCGGTCGTTCTTCTCCGACCATCGGTTGGGCGAGTCCATGCGCCTTCTGGACCGCCACTACAAGCTCGCCGTCATCGACCCGGCCGCCGCGCTGGCGGCCAGGCTCCTGCCGTACGCGGACCAGCTCGTCCTGGTGGTCCCCGCGAGCGAGGAGGCGTCGGAGGCGGTGGCGATGACGTACGAGTGGCTCGACGGGCACGGCTGCGCGGAGTTGCGCAGGCGTGCGGTCATGGTGGTCAACGGCGTGAGCAGGCGTTCGATGGCCGACGTCGAGCAGGCGGAGTCGGTGGCCAGGGGCAGGTGCCGGGCCATCGTCAGGGTCCCCTGGGAGGACGGTCTGGCGCCCGAGGGCGCGGAGGTCGTCGACCCGGGGCAGTTGCGCACGGCCGGCAAACGGGCCTATCTCGCCCTCGCCGGCGTCGTGATCGCGGGCTTCGCGGCACAGGCACAGACCGTCCGACCGAGCGAAGAGGAGTTGGCGAGTGACCCCCCGGGCACGAGAATCGGTGAGCGATAAGTGAACAAGCGAGCAGGTCTGGCCCGTTCATGCGCCGAGGGGGCGGCATGAGCAGGGCGGCACGAGCGCACCAGCGCCTGGCGGTCCGGTATTTCGACGACCGCATCCTGCTCACGGACACCTCCGCATGGGCGTACTTCCGCCTTCCGACGGTCAGCTACGAGTTCGTCACACCCGACGAACGCGAGGCCCTGGCCACCAACATCACGATCGCGCTGGCCGCGATCAGGATGCCCGACGCCGAGGTCCACCTGAGGGTCGCGCACCGCACGTACCCCGCCGCCGAGTGGGCCATGGCGCTCAACGCCACCTCCGACGAGGGGCCCGGCTGGCGCGACTACCTGGAGGAGATGTACCGGCACGTCTGGGCGAAGGACTTCTGGTCCAAGGAGGTCTTCCTCGGCGTGCGGCTCGGCCCGCGCGGCAAGCAGCTCGGCGCAGGCGTGCTGTCCCAGCTCTTCGGCTTCTACCAGAAGACCGAGAAGGCGCTCGGGATGGAGGACGACCACGTCCCCGACAGCGAGATCGGGCGCTGGACCGAGCAGGCCGAACGCCTCGGCAGGGCGCTCACGTCGAGTGCCCTCTACGCCAGGCACGCCACCTCCGTCGAGGTGGCGTGGCTGTTCCAGCACGCGGCCTCCGGCGCGCTCGGCGACCCGCCGCCGTCGGCCAGCCCGAAGCGGCGCTGGGGCAAGGGCGAGATCGAGTCGCTGGTCGAGGGGGAGATCCACAACGGCAGGTCGCTGCTGCGCATCGTGCAGCCGCAGGGCGACTCGTACGTGGCCTACCTGTCGTTCGCGAGGTTCCCCGACCTCATGCCGTTCCCGGACGGCGAGCCGTGGATGCACTTCGCGGACCAGCTCGCCTTCCCCGTGGAGATCTCGTCGCGGATGCGGCTGATCCCGCCGGTCAAGGCGTCCAAGGACGTCGCGCGCAAGCTCGCGCACGCCCGCGACATGGACCACCACATCCGCGAGGCCGGCGCGGAGGCGCCGCTGGCGCTGGCCGAGCAGATCGACGCGGCCCGCATGCTGGAGCACGGCATCACGAAGGAACGGCTGCCCTTCGTGTACGGCTGGCACCGCCTGATCGTGTCGGCCCCCACCGAGGACATCTGCGTGCAGCGCGTCGAGGCGGTCGTCGAGCACTACCGCGACATGGGCATCGACGTGGTCAACTCGACGGGCGACCAGTTCTCGCTGTTCTGCGAGACGCTGCCGGGCGAGAAGGTACGCGTCAACGCCTACGCGCAGCGGCAGCCCCTGCGTACCATCGCGGGCGGCATGGCCACCGCCACCGTCGACCTCGGCGACCGGCTGGGCGACGGCACCGAGGGCTGGCTCGGCCCGTACATCGGCGAGACCGTCGGCAGGGCCCGCAGCATCGTGCACTTCGACCCGCTGCTGGCGGCCTCCCGCAACCGGCCGACCGCCATCGCGATCACCGGCGAGCCCGGCGGCGGCAAGACCACGCTCGCGCTGCTGATGATCTACCAGATGGCGCTCAGGGGCGTGACGGTCGCGGTGATCGACCCGAAGGGCGACGCCGAGTCGCTGGTGCGGCTGCTGGAGAAGCGGGGCCGCAAGGCCCGCATCATCCCGCTGGGGTCGGCGGCGCCGGGGCTGCTCGACCCGTTCTCGTTCGGCGACGACATCGCGGCGAAGAAGACCATGGCCACCGAGACGTTGAGGCTGCTGCTGCCCCGCATGTCGGAGGAGCGCGAGTCGGCCATGATCCAGGCGGTGGCCGCGGTCTCCAACGCGCCCGACCCGTCGCTGGGCAAGGTCGTCGACTTCCTGGAGCAGGCCGACGACCCCGCCTCGAAGAACCTGGGCGCGGTGCTGCGCTCCATGTCGGAGATGCACCTGGCCAGGCTCTGCTTCGACCCCTCGGGCGGCGACCAGATCGACAGCGAGGGGTGGACGACCGTGTTCACGCTGGGCGGGCTGACCCTGCCCGACGTGGCCACGACCAGGGACGACTACTCCTATGAGCAGCGGCTGTCGGTGGCGCTGCTCTACCTGGTCTCCCAGTTCGCGCGCAGGCTGATGAACGGCCTCGACCGGCGCGCCCCCAAGGCGATCTTCCTGGACGAGGCGTGGGCGATCACCTCCACGCCCGAGGGCGCCAAGCTGGTGCCCGAGGTCAGCCGGATGGGCCGCTCCCGCAACACCGCCCTCGTGCTGGTCTCCCAGAACGCGGGCGACCTGCTCAACGAGCAGGTGACCAACTGCCTGTCGTCCGTCTTCGCGTTCAGGTCCACCGAACGGGTGGAGGTGGACCACGTCATGTCCCTGCTCGGGGTGGAGCCGTCGGAGGAGCACAAGGCCGTGCTGCGCTCGCTCGGCAACGGCGAATGCGTATTCCGTGATCTGGATGGCAGGGCGGGGCGGATCGGAGTAGACCTGATCTCCGAGGATCTTCTCCGTTGGCTCGACACGAACCCGACGCACGACAAACCCGACGGCAGCGGGCATGATGATCTTCAGGGGGGCGTGGGCAGGGCGCAGGAGGTACGGTCATGAAGATCCGGCTGTCTCGACGGCTCGCACTGGCACTGGCGCTCGTCACGAGCATTCTCGTGATGCCGATCGTGGTGGGCGGGCTGTCGGCCCCGGCCGCCGCGGCGCCCTGTGACCTGTCGGGCCCGCTCAACCCGGAGATGGTCGGCGGCGGCACCGACGGCCTGATCCAGGCGCCGGCCGTCGAAGGCGCGCCGCAGACGCCGACCACCAACTACTCCCAGTTCGGCATGAGCGGCCAGTTCTGGCACACCCACGACCTGGGCTGCTCCGACTACGTGGCCGTGCTCGGCAACATGTGGGCCAACGGCATCTTCACCGCGGCCAAGGCCATCGACCGGCTGACGATCACCACGTACCAGGCGGCGGCGACGGAGGGACCGCTCCAGGCGATCAAGGACGTGGTCGACGACATCATCACGAACCTCTCCAAGGCCATGTACTGGCCCTTCCTCCAGCCGATCGTCATCCTCGGCGCCATCTGGCTGGCCTGGTACGGGCTGATCCGCAAGCGCGCCACCACGACCGCCGAGGGCGTGATCTGGATGGTGCTCGCGGTCACCGTGGCGGTCTGGTTCCTCAGCCGTCCCGGCGACTTCACGGGCCTGGGCAAGGTCGTGACCGACAAGACCGGCGAGGTCGTCAACTCGGCCTTCTCCGGCCTGCCGGGCGCGGGCGGCGCCTCCTGCCTGCCGCCGCCCGGCGGCGCCGACGCGAAGGTCCAGGCCGGCGGCTACGCCCAGACCGGCACGCCGGGCGTCGACCAGAACGCCGACGCGCTGTGGTCCACGCTGGTCTGCAAGCCGTGGCTGGTGGGCCTGTTCGGCACCGCCGACCCGCAGCAGCCGATCGTGCGCGACTGGGGCCGCAAGGTGCTGGAGATGCAGTCGGTCCCACGGGCCGTGGCCGGCCAGCCGGCGCCCGACGTGGGCGCCCGCCAGTCGGAGTACGCCTCGCTGGCCGACAAGCTCAAGAACGACCCCGTCTACACCGTCTTCTCCGGCCGTGACTGGTCCAACCGGCTCGGCGTGGCGGTCGGCGCGTTCATCGCGGCGATCGTGGCCGGCCTGCTCATCTTCCTGGTGGCGGTCTCGCTGCTGGTGCTGAAGGTGGGCTTCCTGCTGCTGCTGATCCTCGGGCCCGTGTTCCTGCTGATCGGCGTCCATCCGGGCAGCGGCCGGATCGTCGCCATGCGCTGGGTGGAGATGCTCGTCGGCACGCTGCTCAGGCAGGCCGTGCTCACGCTCGTGCTCAGCGTCCTCGTCTACGGGTACGCGCTGATCATCTCCACGGCCATGCCATGGGGTCTGCAGGTGCTGTTCATGGCCCTGCTGACGATCGCGGTGTTCTTCTACCGCAGGCCGTTCCAGCACCTGTTCGCCTCGATGAACGGCCACACGGTCACCACCCGCATGCTGGGCGAGGCGGCGAGCTCGTCGGTCCTCGAGCGTTCCGCGGGCGCGCTGCCGCCGGTCGCCTCGGCCAGGATCGGCCGCTGGGGGCTGCGCAAGGCCGAGCCGATCATCAGGGCGGCCGGGGCGGCCAACGCGGCGGGCGCCGCGGCCACGGCGGCGGCCACCGCGGGGCAGGCCCGGGTACGCGCCGAGGAGGGCGAGGGCGTTCCCTTGGGCACCCGCGTACCGGCCACGGCAGCGCCGCTGGACACCGACCAGCAGGGCGGCAAGGCGGGCGCCAGGGCTCCGATGGAGCCGCGCAGGGGTACGGCGCCGCCGCTCAACCTGGGCGCGACGCCCACGCGCACGCGCGGTCCCGCAGGGGGCGGCCCCCGGGTGGCCGGCGCGGCCGGTGGCACGGCCTCCGGCGGCTCCAGTGGCTCAGGTGGCTCGGGCGGCGGCTGGTTCGGCGGCCGGTCCGGCGGCGGCTGGGCGTCCCGCGGCGGTTCGGCGTCGGGGTCGCGTAGTTCGTCCGGCGGGTCGCGCGGCTCCCGGTTCGGCGGCTCGGGCGGCACGCGTTCGCGCGGGAGCGGCGGCGGGCTGTTCGGCGGCGGCTCAGGTGGCTCCGGTGGTTCCGGCGGCGGATCGCGTGGCGGTTCGGGCGGTGGTTCGCGTGGCGGTTCGGGTGGCGGGCTTTTCGGCGGCGGCGGTTCGAGGTCCAACGGCGCCACCCGGTCGGGCGGCGGCTCCAGGCCGTCCGGCGGCTCGTCCGGCTCCCGGATCTTCGGCTCGGACGAGCCCTCGTCCCGCACCTCCGAGGCTCCTCCGCTCTGGCTGCGCGGCAGCCGCAACGGCGGCTCCGGAGGCGACAGCCCGGATGTGCCGTTCTGGCTCAAGCCGAACAACCCGGACAAGGACTGAGCGAACATGGTGCAGGGAGGTGACAGGCGGGGGGTGGCCTTCGCCGTCGTCGTCGTGGTCATCGCCGCGGTCGGCATCTACCTGACCATGTGGCCCGACCCGGAGGAGCAGGCCGGGCCCGGTCAGGAGCCGGCGAGGGTCGTCAGCGCGCCGGCTCCGTCGAGCACGCCGCTGGCGACCGCGAGCGCCGCCCCGTTCGACATCTACTCGTTCCTGCCGATGAAGAAGGAGCAGCTGGCCGCGACGGCGGACCTGGCCGAGCGGTTCACCGCCGACTACGGCACCTTCAGGTACGACGAGGACCCGGCGGCGTACGCGACCCGCGTGAAGGCGTACACGACGGCCGAGCTCGGCAACGAGCTGACCAGGACCATGACCTCGGCGGGCACCGTCGAGCAGAACCGCAACGACCAGATCGTCTCCAAGGCCACGGCCAGGCTGAAGGAGATCAGGCAGATCGAGAAGAACTCCATCATCTTCGTGGTCGCCTCGGCCAGGCAGGTCACCGCCAAGAGCGGTAACCAGACGGCTCAGGAGGAGTACGCGGTCACGGTGACCCAGTCGGGAGCCGACTGGCGGATCTTCGACATCCGGCCTGCCACGGAGGGCCAGGAGGGGGACACCTCGGGGTGAAGCTCTCACGTACCCGGCTGGCGCTGATCATCGGTGCCGCCGGCGTGCTGCTCCTGGTGGCGGTCGTCGTGTCGCCGATGCTGCTGATCTCGATGCCGTCGTTCCTCAGCGACGGCGGCACCTCGCCCGACTGCAACGACAACACGCAGGTGGAGGAGGTGTCCGACTCGGCGACGTCGGACATCCCCTCCGAATACCTGGAGTTCTACAAGCAGTACGGCAAGAAGATCGGCGTCCAGTGGAACATCCTGGCCGCCGTGGGCAAGCGCGAGACCGACCACGGCCGCTCCAACCTGCCGGGCGTCAAGAGCGGCACCAACTACGCGGGCGCGGCCGGGCCGATGCAGTTCCTGATCTCCACGTGGGGCGGCAAGGCCAGGGTCGCGATGTCGTCGAAGTTCACCGGGTACGCCTCCGACGGTGACGGCGACGGGGTCGGCGACATCTACAACCCGGCCGACGCGATTCTCGGTGCCGCGCGGATGCTCAAGCGCAACGGAGCCCCGGAGAACGTACGGCAGGCGCTGTTCGTCTACAACCGGGCCTGGTGGTACGTGGACCAGGTCGAGGCGATCGCCAGGAAGTACGCCAAGTCGGGCGACGTCAAGGTGCCGCCGCAGGCTTCGGAGGAATGCGACGACTCGCTGGTGGAGGCCGCGCCGAGCGACATCGTGGCCAAGATTTTGGAATACGCGCTGGCGCAGCGCGGCAAGCCGTATCTGTGGGGCGGGACGGGGCCCGACGCGTTCGACTGCTCGGGCGTCATCTTCGCGGCGTATCGGGAGGCGGGGCTGATGATCCCGCGTACGACGTTCGGGCAGTGGCCGTTCGGCGTGAAGGTTTTAGACGGTCAGGAACAGCCCGGTGACCTGGTGTTCTTCAACGCCGGTCCGGGCACGTCCGCCGACAACCCCGGCCACGTCGGGCTCGTCGTGTCGAAGGGCAAGATGCTGGAGGCCCGGTGCCGGCTGTGCGGGCCGATCAAGGTCACCAGTTACAAGGCCCGGGACAACCGCCTCGGTTTCACCCGCCCCCTGCAGAACCCCGACGTGCTCGAGCAGTTGAAGAAGCTGCAGAATCCTACCCTGTGAATGATTTCGACACGGTCGTGGTGGCCGCGGTGATCGTCGCGCCGGGCGCTCGGGTGCTGGCCGCCCAGCGCGCCGAGCCTCCGGCGCTCGCGGGTGGCTGGGAGTTCCCTGGTGGGAAGGTGGATCCCGGCGAGAGCGAGACGGCGGCGCTCGTCCGCGAGTGCCGCGAGGAGCTCGGCGTGGAGGTCACGGTGGGTGAGCAGGTGGGCGGGGACTGGGAGCTTTCCGAGGGGTACGTGCTGCGCGTCTGGCTGTGCTCGCTGCCCTCGGGGGTCCCGGAGGCCCGGGAGCACCTGGCGCTGCGGTGGCTGGGGCCCGGCGAGTACTACTCGGTCGAGTGGCTCGGGGCGGATCTGCCCGTTATGAAGACTGTGGAGAATCTGCTCCTTTCGCGGGATTAGGTGCCTCCTCTGTGTGACAGAATGACTACCAAGAGTGACATCTGTCGCAACGGGGGAGTTGGGAGTGATGCGGCGTGGCTGGATCATTGCGGGTGCACTGATCCTTGCGGCTGTGCCCTCCGTGCCTTTGGCGGCCTCCCGGGTGTCGCTGGTGCTGGAGCGCGTGAGCACGCCCGGGGTGTGGATCAGGACGGGCGACGTCCAGCGGTTCCGGGTGCGGCTGAACGGGATGGCCGACGGGGTCAAGGTGGCGATCGCGGCCAGCCCGGCGGCGGCGCTGACGCAGGTGTCCTGCGCCCCGGCGGCGCCGGGCACGCCCTTCGCGCCCGCCGCGGAGGCGAGCCTGGGGGCGGCCCGGGGCGGCGTGCGGGCCGCGCGGGCGCTGGCGGCCCAGGCGCTGAGCGTCACGGGCGGCTCGGTGCTGCCGAGCGCGGTCCCGCCCGGGACGCGGGTGTGCGAGCTGGGCGACCTCGCCGGCGAGCGGGAAGTGGACGTGACGCTCACCACGCCGTCGGGGGCGAAGCAGGTGGTGCTCGCGGCGGTGGCCGGGATGCGGGCCGACGCGGGCGGCCCGCTGACGACCAAGACCAAGACGGCCGCAACGCGCGTCATGGACGAGGAGCCGGGCTTCAGCGGCCCGGCGGTCCGCGTGAGCCCGGAAGAGCCTCTGCCCGGCGTGCCCGGCGCGGCTCCGGGGAAGAGCCGCGAGTACGCCCAGGCGAAGGAACGACTCCTCGCTCAACTGCAACAGCCCGCCCCGCCCGCACGGGCCTGGGCGAAGGTGCAAGCCGACGCGGAGGCGCCAGAGGTCGCCGGGGCGCAGGCCAGACGCCGGTTGCTGGCCGGGGCCGGCGTGCTGCTCGAGGGGCAGTGGCCCGCCGAAGCGGCCGCGCCGCGGCGTGAGGCGGCCGGAGGGACCGCGCGCCGGCTGAAGGGCGGCGTGCCGCAGGCGCCCCGGCAGCCCCGGATGATGCCGCAGTGGCCTCAGGGCGTGCCGGGCCTTGAGCTGCCCCAGGCTGTGCCGCAGGCGCCCGGGCTGGCTCAGGCCGTGCCGCAACTGCCCCAGGGCCTGCAGCGGCTTCCTCAGGCCGCGCCGCAGTTGCCCCAGGGCCTGCAGCGGCCTCAGGCCGCCCCCCAGCTACCTCAAGGCCTTCCGCAGCTGCCTCAGGGGCTGCCGCAGGTGCCGCAGTTGCCCCAAGGTCTGCCGCAGGCTCCTCAGGCCCTGCAGCGGCTGCCGGAGGCCGTGCCGCAGCCGGTGCCCGGCGCTCCGCCCGCGCTGGTCCTGCCTGGCGCGTCGCCCCCGCTGGGGGCCGCGCCTCTCCTGCCCGGCATGGCGGCGCCGCAAGCCGCTCCAGGAGCGGCCGGGCAGCCCGCGCGCGGCGCCGAAGGCGTGGTCCCGCTGCCGTGGAATGTGGCCGCGGCGCGGAAGCACGCCCGCCCTGTCGCATGGGCGAGCCCGCTGGACGGTCCGAAGGGGCTGCCGGTCGTCGCCGGAGGCATCGGAGCGCTGCTGGGTGCCCTGTGGTTGATTGGCACGGTGCAAAGACGCCGAAAAAGCAAAACGTAGGTTAATTCGGGCTTTACTGTTACTTTGACCCGACTAGTATTCCCTTGACCAAGGTTCCGGGATACGCGGAGGGCACCGGTGGCACGCACGCGAGCGACGGCCGCGTCCGCTGTCGTCCTGGCGCTGGGCCTGGCCGGCGTCGGAGCGACACCGTTCATCGTACAGAGCGCGAGTGCGTCCGTGTCGGCGTACCAGCCGGTCGAGCCCTGTGACATCGGCGAGGTGTGCGACACCACGCCGGAGACCACCGTCACGGTCACCGAGACGGCGGGCACGCCGGAGCCCGAGGAGCCGGAGACGACGATCACCAAGACCGTCACCTCGACTCCGACGAAGGCCAGCAAGACCCCCAAGCCGACCAAGAGCACGACGCCGCCGGCGACCACCAGCGCCCCGCCGCAGCAGAACCAGAACCCCCAGCCGCTGCCCACCCAGTCGATCGAGACGCCCCCGACGACCCCCTCGCAGACCGCCTCCGAGCCGTCCATCGACATCCCGGAAGTCGCGTCCTCCGAGCCGGTCACGGCGCCGTCGGTGCAGCCGAGCGACACGCAGCCCGCCTCCTCCGAGGAGGTGCCGCTGGAGCTGCGGAACGCGGCGCCGGAGTTCGACCAGAAGTCGCTGACGCAGAAGCTCAGCATCCCCGCGCTGGTGCTGGTCCTGCTCGCGCTCTTCGCGGTCCTGATCTTCGAGGGACGCCTCCGCCGGATGGCCCACGCGGCCGCCGTGCGCAAGGCCGGGCCGCCGATGGGCCGGCCGGACATGCCTCCGCCTCCTCCGGGCGGCGGCTACCCCGCGGGCCCCGGTTACTACACCACGGCGGGCTTCCCCGCGCCCGGCTACCCGGGCGGCACGGCGTACGCGCCGATCATCAGCTTCGTCCCCGTGCAGACGTATCCGAGCGGCCCGGTCCCCGGCTACGAGGAGCACCAATACCCGCCCCAGGGCTACGCGCAGGAGCCCCCGCCGCCGCCGGTGGCGGAGCCCATGGTGCTGCACCCGGACGAGTTCGACTCCTTCAACCACGAGCCGCCCAAGCCCAAGGAGTTCCGCGACCCGTTCGAGCCGCTGGTCCCGGCGGACCCGCCGCCGGCGGACATCCCGCCGGGCGGCGGCGACCCGTACGAGGTCCCCGGTCAGGAGCGCCCGCTCGGACCGGTCTCGGCGTCGGAGTCCGGCGACTCGGAGCCGTGGCAGGGCGGCCAGTCCCTGTTCGACCCGCCGGACCGGAACCAGGAGCAGCAGGCGTACGACCCGCCGCCCTACCTGGCGCCCGACGCGGAGGCGACCGTCGTCCAGCCGCTGCCGCCGGAGCCCGGGCAGCCGGAGCAGACCAAGGAGATGCCGGACCCCAAGCGCAGGCGCTGGGGCCGCAAGAAGTAGCCGGGAAACGAAATGAGGGGGGCTGGAGATCCAGCCCCCCTCATTCGTGCGTGCCTACTTGGCGCGCTTGAAGATCTTGTTGCCGAGCCACACCAGCGGGTCGTACTTGCGGTCCGCCACACGCTCCTTCATCGGGATCAGCGCGTTGTCGGTGATCTTGATGTGTTCGGGGCAGACCTCGGTGCAGCACTTGGTGATGTTGCAGTAGCCGAGCCCGTGCTGGTCCTGCGCCGCCTCCTGGCGGTCGGCCACGTCGTACGGGTGCATGTCCAGCTCGGCGATCCGCATGAGGAACCGGGGGCCGGAGAAGTCGGCCTTGTTCTCCTCGTGGTCGCGGATGACGTGGCAGACGTTGTTGCACATGAAGCACTCGATGCACTTGCGGAACTCCTGGGACCGCTCGACATCGACCTGCTGCATCCGGTACTCGCCGGGCCGGACGCCGGCCGGCGGCGTGAAGGACGGGATCTCCCGCGCCTTCTGGTAGTTGAACGACACGTCCGTCACCAGGTCCTTGATGACCGGGAACGTCCGCATCGGCGTGACCGTGATGGTCTCGTCCTCCTCGAAGGTGGACATCCGGGTCATGCAGCCCAGCCGCGGCTTGCCGTTGATCTCCATGCTGCACGAGCCGCACTTGCCGGCCTTGCAGTTCCAGCGCACCGCCAGGTCGGGCGCCTGCGTGGCCTGCAGCCGGTGGATGATGTCGAGGACGACCTCGCCCTCGTTCACCTCGACGGTGAAGTCCTCGAGCTTGCCCTCACCGCCCTCACCGCGCCAGACCTTGAACTTCGCCTTGTAGCTCATTTCGAAATCCCGTCGAACTCGGTCATCTCTTCGTCGGTGAGGTACTTCTTCAGCTCGTCCCGGTCGAACAGGGTGATCAGGTCGTCGCGCATGCTCGACTGGAGCTTCTCCTCGACCTTGACCGTGGAGCCGTCCTCGGTGGAGCAGACGAGCAGCTTGCGGCGCCATTCCGGGTTCATCCCGGGGAAGTCGTCGCGGGTGTGCCCGCCGCGGCTCTCCTCGCGCAGCAGCGCGGCGCGCGCCACGCACTGCGAGACCAGCACCATGTTGCGCAGGTCGATCGCGAGGTGCCAGCCAGGGTTGTAGATGCGGGACCCGGCCGCGCCGACCACCTGGGCGCGCTCCTTGAGCTTCTCCACGACCTGGAGCGCCTCGGCGACCTCCTCGGCCTTGCGGATGATGCCGACCAGGTCGTTCATCGTCCTCTGGAGCTCGTGGTGGACCTCGTACGGGTTCTCGCCATCGCGGCCCAGCGGCTCCAGCGCCTCCTGCCGGGCCTCTTCCACGAGCTCGGGCAGGACCCGGGGCCTGGCCTCCAGCGAGTCCACGTACGCCGCCGCGCCCGCACCCGCCCGGCGCCCGAACACCAGCAGGTCGGACAGCGAGTTGCCGCCCAGCCGGTTGGAGCCGTGCATGCCGCCGGACACCTCGCCCGCGGCGAAGAGCCCCGGCACGGCCGCCGCGCCGGTGTCCGCGTCCACCTCGACGCCGCCCATGATGTAGTGGCAGGTCGGGCCCACCTGCATGGGCTCGGCGGTGATGTCGACGTCGGCCAGTTCCTTGAACTGGTGGTGCATCGACGGCAGCCGCTTCTTGATCTCCTCGGCGGGCAGCCGGGTCGAGACGTCGAGGAAGACGCCGCCCTGGGGTGAGCCGCGGCCGGCCTTCACCTCGGCGTTGATCGCGCGGGCCACCTCGTCACGCGGCAGGAGCTCCGGCGGGCGCCGGTTGTTGGCCTGGTCGGTGTACCAGCGGTCGCCCTCCTCCTCCGTGGTCGCGTACTTGTCCTTGAAGACGTCCGGGATGTAGTCGAACATGAAGCGCTTGCCCTCGGAGTTGCGCAGCACGCCGCCGTCACCGCGGACGGACTCGGTGACGAGGATGCCGCGCACGGAGGGCGGCCAGACCATCCCGGTGGGGTGGAACTGGATGAACTCCATGTTGATCAGGTTCGCGCCGGCGAGCAGGGCCAGCGCGTGGCCGTCGCCGGTGTACTCCCAGGAGTTGGACGTGACGACGTACGACTTGCCGATGCCGCCGGTGGCCAGGACCACGGTGGGCGCATCGAAAAGCACGAAGTTTCCGGTCTCGCGCCAGTAGCCGAACGCGCCCGAGATCCGCTCCTCGTCCTTGAGCAGCCGCGTGATCGTGCACTCGGCGAAGACCTTGATGTAGGCCTCGTAGTCGCCGTGCTTCTCGTAGTCCTCCTGCTGGAGGGCGACGACGCGCTGCTGCAGCGTGCGGATCAGCTCCAGGCCGGTACGGTCGCCCACGTGTGCGAGCCGCGGGTACTCGTGCCCGCCGAAGTTCCGCTGGCTGATCTTGCCGTCCTTGGTGCGGTCGAACAGCGCGCCCCAGGCCTCCAGCTCCCAGACGCGGTCGGGCGCCTCCTTGGCGTGCAGCTCGGCCATCCGCCAGTTGTTGAGGAACTTGCCGCCGCGCATGGTGTCGCGGAAGTGCACCTGCCAGTTGTCGGCCGGGTTGACGTTGCCCATCGCGGCGGCCGCGCCGCCCTCGGCCATGACGGTGTGCGCCTTGCCGAACAGCGACTTGCACACGATCGCCGTCTTCTTGCCCTGCTGGCGGGCCTCGATCGCGGCCCGCAGGCCGGCGCCGCCCGCGCCGATGACGACGACGTCGTATTCGTGACGCTCTGTGTTAAGCGAGTTATCCACTGAAGCTGGTCCTTACGCGTACGGGAAGGCGATGATGCCCTTGGCCACCAGGCGGACGTACAGGTCGGCGCCCATGACGGAGAACATCGAGGCCCACGCGAGGGGTTGGTGCTTGGCGTTGAGCTTGGACACGAACGTCCAGGCCCGGTAGCGCAGCGGGTGGCGAGAGAAGTGGTTGAGCCTGCCCGCGGTGATGTGCCTGCAGGAGTGGCACGACAGCGTGTAGGCGTTGATCAGGACGGCGTTGACGACCAGGATCCAGGTGCCCAGGCCGATCGGCTTGTGGACGAGCGCCAGGACGGCGTCGTAGGCCAGGATGAGGCCGATCACGATGGCCGCGTAGAAGAAGTAGCGGTGCACGTTCTGCAGGATCAGCGGGAAGCGCCGCTCGCCGGTGTACTTGCCGTGCGGCTCCTGGACGGCGCACGCCGGAGGCGAGAGCCAGAAGGAGCGATAGTAGGACTTGCGGTAGTAGTAGCAGGTAAGCCGGAAACCGCCCGGCAGGCCGAGAATGAGCAGCCCCGGCGGCAGTGCGTACCAGTCGCCGAACGGCGCCAGGCCGAACAGCCGGGCCCCCTCGGGACACGACGTCGCCAGACAGGGCGACGAGAACGGCGCTATGTAGGGATCGACGAAATAGCTGTTGTCGATGATCGCCCACACGCCGTAGACAAGGAATGAGCTGAGCCCGAGGAACGTCAGCAGCGGAACAAGCCACCATCTGTCGGTACGCAGGGTGCGCACCTTGACTTGCGCTCGCTGCCTTCTGACCGGAGCGTCGGGCGTAGTCTGGGTCATCGCGGACCTCTCCACCTCCCGCGGACCCGTGTCGCGCAGGGGGTCCGTGGTTTTCGTATTCGCTGGGCGCGCGGCGGCGAGCGACGGCTCAGGCGCGCGTTGGTGGGGGATACGTTACGACGACAGCATGCGAATTTGTGAGCGGGGTCACTCACAATTTCGATGCTTAGCTGTGATTCCTGTCACGTACGCCCGTCAGGGGCGCTGCCCTTGGGCGGGCAACTTAACCACAGTCACGAAAAAATCGTCTATCTGCCGGACAACCCGGATAAATTGCTCAAAATCCACCGGTTTGGACACATACGCGTTGGCATGCAACCGGTAGCTGTGCAGGATGTCCTCCTCCGCCTCAGAGGTTGTCAGGATCACCACCGGGATCGTCCGCAACCCGGCGTCGGCCTTGACCTCGGCCAGCACCTCCATGCCGCTCATCCTCGGCAGGTTGAGGTCGAGCAGGATGAGGTCGGGCCGCGGCGCGTCGGTGTATCCGTCCTCGTTACGCAGGTACGCCATCGCCTGCTCACCGTCGTTGACCACGTTGAGCCGGTTTCGCACCTTGTTGAAGTCGAAGGCCTCCTTGGTGAGCAGGATGTCACCCTGGTCGTCCTCCACCAGAAGCACCTCGATGGGGCGCCCCTCATTCATCGTCGTCTCCCGCGGCCGGCAGTGTCCAGCGGAACGTCGTGCCCTGGCTCTCGGCATCGCCGTCGAGCCAGAGCTGTCCGCCGTGGTACTCGACGATCTTGCGGCAAAGTGCCAGCCCGATGCCAGTACCCGGATACACGTCGCGGGGGTGGAGTCGCTGGAAGATCAGGAAGATGCGGTCGGCGTACTTGGGCTCGACCCCGATGCCGTTGTCGGAACAGCTGAACTCCCACATGTCGCCGGACCTGGTGGCCCCGATGTGGATGCGCGGGGACGCCTCGGAGCGGAACTTGATCGCGTTCTCGATCAGGTTCTGGAACAGCTGCGTGAGCTGCACCCGGTTGCCCCTGACCGCAGGCAGCTCGTCCCTGGTGACCGTGGCCTCGGTGTCCTCGATCGTGGCCGACAGGTTCTCCAGCGCCGTGTCGAGCGCCTTCCCCGCGTCGACCGCGGTCCGCTCGCCGGTCACCCGGCCGACCCTGGAGAAGTCGAGCAGGTCGTTGATCAGCAGCTGCATGCGCTTGGCGCCGTCGACGGCGTAGTGGATGTACTGCTTGGCCCGATCGTCGAGCTGGGAGCCGTAGCGCTGCTCCAGCATCTGCGTGAAGCTGGCGACCTTGCGGAGCGGCTCCTGGAGGTCGTGGCTGGCCACGTACGCGAACTGCTCCAGCTCCCCGTTGGACCGGCGCAGCTCCTCGGCCTGGTCGTCGGCCGTCCGCCAGGCCGACACGATGCGGCCGCGCATGGAGTCGACGTGGCTGGACAGCTCGGCCAGCTCCGCCGGCCTGTCGACGTGCAGGGCGTGGTCGAAGTCGCCGGCCGCCACGGTGCGGACCTGCTGGGTCAGCTGGTCGATGGGCTTCAGCACGACGTACCGGATGATGAAGGCCAGCGCGATGCCGAACGCGAGCATCACCGCGAAGAGCACGATCAGCGCCAGATTGAGCTGGTCGAGCTGCTGCTCGACGGCGGGCACCTGGGCCAGCGCGCGAGCCCGCGCGCCGAACATCATCGCGACCACGATCCCGGCCAGGAGCACGACGCCGGCCACCAGCCCCATGACCAGGAACCAGCGGGCCACGGGCAGCCTGCCCAGCCCGGTCGGCTCCTTGGGGGGAGGCAGCGGGTTGATGCTCATGGTCTCCTCCTCCGGACCAGGACCACGGCGAGGTCGTCGCTCAGCGTGCCCACGTGCTTGATGAGCCGGTCGAGGTCGATGGCGCCGTGCTCGCGTACGAGATCGAGCAGGCCCTCCACGCCGAGCAGCTCCTGGCCCTCGCCCACCACGGCCTCGATGAGGCCGTCGGTGTAGAGCATCATGGACCACTCGTCGCCCAGCGGCACGTCGATCATCGACCACTCCGCGTCCGAGAAGATCCCGAGCGGCGGCCCGGAGGGCGTGCCGTCGACCACCTGGACGGCGCCGTCGCGCACCAGCACCGGCGGCGGGTGCCCGACCACGCGCATCCTGGCGTGCCGCAGGTCGGGGCTGATCGTGGCCATGCACAGCGTGGTGAAGATCTCGGGGGTTTTGCGCTCGGCCCGCAGCACGGCGTCCATCGTGCGCAGCAGCGTGTCGTCCGTCTGACCGGCGAGGACCAGCGTGCGCCAGGCGACGCGCAGCGCCACGCCGAGCGCCGCCTCGTCGGGGCCGTGCCCGCACACGTCGCCGACCACGATGTGCACCGAGCCGTCTGCCGTCTGCACGGTGTCGAAGAAGTCGCCGGCCAGCGTGCCGCCGCTGCCCGGCAGGTAGCGGGTGACGTGCTCGATCGCCTCGGTACGCAGCAGAGGGCCGGGGAGCAGCGCGCCCTGCAGCCTGGCGTTCTCCTTGGCCGTCAGCTCCGCCTGCACGAGGTCGAGATGGGCCAGGTCGGCCCGCTTGCGCTCCATCGAGTATCGGATGGCCCTGGCCAGCAGCCGCTCGTCGATGTCGCCCTTGACCAGGTAGTCCTGCGCGCCGGCCTGGACGGCGGCCACGCCCACGTGCGCGTCCCTGAGCCCGGTGAGCACCAGCACGGCGGTGTGCGGCGCCAGCGCGAGCACCTCCTCCAGGGCCTCCAGGCCGCTCGCGTCGGGCAGCGAGAGATCGACCAGCACGCACTGGATCTGCGACGTCAGCTTGGCCCTGGCCTCCTGCAGGCTGCGTGCCCAGAAGATCTTCGGCGGCGCGGGGGCCTGCTTGAGCAGCTCCTCCACGAGGAAGGCGTCACCGTCGTCGTCCTCGATCAGGAGCAACGTCAGCGTCTCCGAAAGATGTGCCGTCAAAACGCCTCACCAGGGGGGTCGGTCCGTCCAGGTCATTCTGCGATGAGATCCACCCCTTGCGGAAGCGTACCTTCGTGACCGGCCTCCACGACGAACGACAGCAGGGTCTCCCTGAACGCCTGGGCGGCCCTGGTCGGCTCGACGTCCTTGCGCTGGGCCAGCGCGATCGTACGGCTGAGCCCCGGCGGCGCGAGCGGCGTGCCGGACAGCCCGGGGCGCCCGTCGAGGACCATCGAGGGCACCACGGCCACGCCCAGCCCCGCCTCCACGAACCGCAGCACGGCGTCCATCTCGCCGCCCTGCACGGAGAACCTGGGCTCGAACCCGGCCTGCCGGCAGGCCGCCAGCGTGGCCTCCCGCAGGTCGTAGCCGCGCCTGAACATCACCATCTGGCGCCCGCGCAGGGACTCGATCTCCATGTACGGGCCTTTCGGCCGCTCGTGGGAGGGCGCGGCCACCACCAGGTTCTCCCGCAGGATCTCCTCGGTCACCAGCGAGGGGTCGTCGCTCTGCAGCGGCATGATGATCAGCGACAGGTCGAGCTGCCCCCGCGCGAGCGCCCTGACGAGGTCACGCGAGCCGCCCTCCTCCACCAGCAGCTCGATCCCCGGGTACGCGCGGTGGAAGCGCGCCAGCGCGTCGGCCATCAGCCCCGCGCAGAGCGACGGCGTGGCGCCGAGCCGCACCCGGCCCCGGCGGAGCCCGGCGAGCTGGGCCACCTCCTGCCTGGCGGTGTCGGCGTCGGCGAGGATCCTGCGGGCGAGCGGCAGCAGCGCCTCACCGGCCGGCGTCAGCGTGACGTTGCCCCGGGCCCGGGAGAACAGCGGGGCGCCCAGATCGGCCTCCAGGGCCTTGATCTGCTTGCTGAGCGACGGCTGCGCGACCCTCATGCGCTCGGCCGCCTGGGTGAAGTGCCTGGCCTCCGCGACCGCCACGAAGTACGCGAGCTGCTGCAACTGCATGTGATTTTCCTCGCACCGAGCGGCGTCGTTTCCGTGGGGCGACCGTACAAACCAGACATCATAGCCGGTGGCTATCGAAACCAGGCCCGTGATGACTTGGACGGATGATTGCTGGATACCTAGCGTTTGAAGGCGTGACTGCCACGATAGAGCGCGGCGCAGCCACCGCGCCTGTTACCGCTCCCAAGAACGCTCCAACGAGCAGGAGGCCCGGCGGGTTCCTGCGCTCGTCGAACGGCAAGAAAGCCGTCATGGCCGTCACCGGGGCCGTGATGGTGCTCTTCCTCGTCCTCCACATGCTCGGCAACCTCAAGATCTTCCTGGGCAAGGACTCGTTCAACGAGTACGCCCACGCGCTGCGTACGCTCCTGGAGCCGATCGCGCCCTATCGGACGGTGCTGACCATCCTCGAGGTCGGCCTCGTCGTGTCGGTCGTCCTGCACATGTGGGCCGCGATCTCGCTGGCCCGCCGCGCCCGCCAGGCCAGGCCGGTCAAGTACGTCGCCAAGAAGTCGCAGGCGAACGGCTACGCGACGCACATCATGCGGTTCGGCGGCCTCACGATCCTGCTCTTCCTCGTCTGGCACCTGCTGGACCTGACCTTCGGCGTCGTGAACCCCAAGGGTTTCGACTCCGCGCCCGCCGACCGGATGATCGCCGGCTTCGACGCGTCCCGGTGGTGGGTGACCCTGATCTACGTGGTCGCCGTCGTCATGGTCGGCCTGCACCTGCGGCACGGCATCTGGAGCGCCTTCCAGACCCTCGGCTGGGCCAACCGCACGCGGAACAAGGCCCTCCGGCCGGTCGCCGGGCTGGTGTCCGCCGTGCTGGTCATCGGGTTCCTGGCGCCGCCGCTCGCGATCACCTTCGGAGTTGTGAAGTAATGAAGTTCACGGAAGGCCCGGAGATCCGGGACACCAAGGCTCCGGCCGGGCCCATCGAGGAGCGGTGGGAGAAGCGGAAGTTCGGCGCGAAGCTGGTCAACCCCGCCAACAAGCGCAAGCTCAACGTGATCGTGGTCGGCACCGGCCTGGCGGGCGGCTCGGCCGCGGCGACGCTGGGTGAGCTGGGCTACAACGTCACGTCGTTCTGCTACCAGGACACGCCGCGCCGCGCGCACTCCATCGCCGCGCAGGGCGGGATCAACGCCGCCAAGAACTACCGCGGCGACGGCGACAGCATCTACCGGCTCTTCTACGACACGGTCAAGGGCGGCGACTTCCGCGCCCGCGAGTCGAACGTCTACCGCCTGGCCCAGGTCTCGGTGAACATCATCGACCAGGCCGTGGCCCAGGGCGTCCCCTTCGCCCGCGAGTACGGCGGCCTCCTCGACACCCGCTCCTTCGGCGGCGCCCAGGTATCCCGTACGTTCTACGCCCGCGGCCAGACGGGCCAGCAGCTCCTGCTGGGCGCGTACCAGGCGCTGGAGCGGCAGATCGCGGCCGGGACCGTGACCATGCACACCCGGCACGAGATGCTCGACGTGATCGTCTCCGACGGGCGGGCGCGCGGCGTCATCGTGCGCGACATGGTGACCGGCGAGATCGAGCGCCACCTCGCCGACGCCGTGGTGCTGGCCACGGGCGGCTACGGGAACGTGTTCTTCCTGTCCACGAACGCCAAGGGCTGCAACACGACGGCGATCTGGCGGGCGCACGAGCGCGGCGCGTACTTCGCCAACCCCTGCTACACGCAGATCCACCCGACCTGCATCCCCGTCTCCGGCGAGTACCAGTCGAAGCTGACGCTGATGTCGGAGTCGCTGCGCAACGACGGCCGCGTCTGGGTGCCGCTGCGCAAGAACGACACCCGCGCCCCCGGGGACATCCCGGACGAGGAGCGCGACTACTACCTGGAGCGGATCTACCCCGCCTTCGGCAACCTGGTCCCGCGTGACATCGCCTCCCGCGCCGCCAAGAACGTCTGCGACGAGGGCCGCGGCGTCGGTCCCGGCGGCCTGGGCGTCTACCTGGACTTCCGCGACGCCATCGGGCGTCTCGGGCGCGACGCCGTGGAGAAGAAGTACGGCAACCTCTTCGAGATGTACGAGCGCATCACCGGCGAGAACCCGTACGACGTGCCGATGCGCATCTACCCGGCCGTCCACTACACGATGGGCGGGCTGTGGGTGGACTACGACCTGCAGTCCACGATCCCGGGCCTGTTCGTCGTCGGCGAGGCCAACTTCTCCGACCACGGCGCGAACCGCCTCGGCGCCTCGGCGCTGATGCAGGGCCTGGCCGACGGCTACTTCGTCCTGCCGACCACCCTCGGCGACTACCTGGCCGCCGGTCCGTTCGGCGACGTGGACGAGGAGGCCGTGGCGGAGGCCGAGATCAAGGTCCGGAACAAGATCGACCGGCTCCTGGCCGTGAACGGCACCCGTACCCCCGACTCCTTCCACCGCGAGCTGGGCAAGCTCATGTGGGACTACTGCGGCATGGAGCGCACCGAGGAGTCGCTGCGCAAGGCGCTGGAGCGCATCCCCGAGCTGCGCGCGGAGTTCTGGCAGAACGTCAAGGTCAGCGGCACGGCGGAGGAGCTGAACCAGGTCCTGGAGAAGGCCGGCCGCGTCGCCGACTTCTTCGACCTGGCCGAGCTCATGTGCCTGGACGCCCTGGTCCGCACGGAGTCCTGCGGCGGCCACTTCCGCGCCGAGTCCCAGGACGCCGACGGCGAGGCGCTGCGCGACGACGAGCACTTCGCGCACGTGTCGGCCTGGGAGTCCACGCCCGACGGGCCGGTGCTGCACAAGGAAGCGCTCGAGTACGAGTACGTCAAGATGAGCCAGCGGAGCTACAAGTGAACCTGACCCTCAAGGTCTGGCGCCAGAGCGGCCCTACCGATGCCGGCCGGATGGTGACCTACCGAGTCGAGGACGTCTCCCCGGACATGTCCTTCCTGGAGATGCTGGACGTCCTCAACGAGCGTCTCATCCTGGAGGGCGACGACCCGATCGCCTTCGACCACGACTGCCGCGAGGGCATCTGCGGCATGTGCGGCATGGTCATCAACGGCGTCGCGCACGGCGAACAGCGCGCGACGACGACGTGCCAGCTGCACATGCGCCACTTCGAGGACGACGCCACGATCACCATCGAGCCGTGGCGCGCCGCCCCCTTCCCCGTCGTCAAGGACCTGGTCGTGGACCGCAGCGCCTTCGACCGGATCATCCAGGCGGGCGGCTTCGTCTCGGTCCCGGCCGGCTCGGCCCCGGACGCCCACAGCATCCCCGTACGCAAGGAGGACGCGGACTCGGCCTTCGACGCGGCGACCTGCATCGGGTGCGGCGCGTGCGTGGCGGCCTGCCCGAACGGCTCCGCCTCCCTGTTCACCGCCGCCAAGATCACCCACCTGAGCCTGCTGCCCCAGGGCCAGCCGGAGCGCCTGTCCCGCGCCAAGGCCATGGTGGACCAGATGGACGCGGAGGGGTTCGGCGGCTGCACGAACACGGGAGAGTGCACGGCGGTGTGCCCCAAGGGCATCCCTCTGGACACCATCGCCCGCATGAACACCGACTACCTGAAGGCCAACGCCAAGTAGCAGGCTGCACCCCAACTGGACAGTAGGCCGCCCCGAGCAAAAAGGGCTTCCCCAAGGGAGCGCTTCGCGCTCGGGGCTCAGGCTGTTTCCATAAGGCGCCTGTCGGCGCACCCCACGCCTTCGGCGGCTGGTCGGGCCCACCCGTTGCCTGGTTACCGGCTGGGCCTGCCGGAGCCCACCCCGGACCAAGGTCTTCGCCCAGCAGGGGCATACCTTGCAGCGATTCGACAACGCATTGGCCTGGTCTTCGGCTGTACGAGCGGTAGCCGTACGGATATCAGCACTGAGACCGCCTTCGCGGATGTCCCAGCCGTACGCCGAGCTATGATAGTCAGGCCTATCATAGCTGTGACCATGATTACCTGGATGGTGGTGGCGGCATGCTTCGTAAGCCGGAACGCCTGTTCGGGCGTGACACGGAATGGGAGGAACTGGCTGATTTCGCCAGTGCCCCCGCGAACGGTGCCACCTTGGGGCTGGTCTACGGGCGTCGGCGTCAGGGCAAGACTCTCATGCTCGAACTGCTCGCCCAGGAAACCGGCGGCCTGCTTTTCGCCGCCACCCAGCAGACCGAGGCACAGAACCTGGCCGATCTCGGCGCCGCCTACGCCGCCTATCGCGGGCTGCGGCAGCCGGTCTCGTTCGGCAACTGGCGGGAAGGGCTCGACGAACTGCTCCGGCTCGGCGAGGAGCGGGCGATGCCCGTGATCGTCGACGAATTCCCCTACCTGGTCTCCGCGACCCCGGCGCTGCCGTCGTACCTGCAGCAGGCGTTGAGCCCGACGGGATACGCGAAGGAGCACACTCGTACCCGTCTGATCCTCTGTGGCAGCGCGTTGACCACGATGGCTCAGTTGCTGGGTGGAGGTGCGCCACTACGAGGCCGAGCGGTGCTCGAGCTGATCGTGCGGCCTTTCGGGTTTCGCGATGCCGCTGCCTTCTGGGGCCTGACCGGCGACCCGGAGCTGGCTTTCCGGGTGCATGCCCTCGTCGGAGGTACCCCCGCGTATCTGGAGATGTGCGGTGGGTCAGGTCCGGCTGATCTGGACGGGTTCGATCGATGGGTGCAGCGGCGGTTGCTGAATCCCGCCTCGGCGATGTTTCGGGAAGGTGGGCTGCTGCTCCGGGAGGAGCCTTCGATTTCCGACCCAACCTCGTACGCGGCCACGCTGAGCGCCATCAGCGCGGGCAACCAGCGTCGCTCGGAGATCGCCGCCGCCCTCGGCCGCCCCGTGAGCGCGTTGGCACATTTGCTCAACGGGTTGCGGAGCATCGGCCTCGTCGAACAGGTCGACGACGCGTTGCGTGACAAGCGAAGCGTTTTCCGGATCGCCGAGCCGATCGTCCGCCTGCACCAGTTGATCACGCAGCGCCGCGAGCCCGAGCTCGTCAGCGGCCAGGCCGCCCGCGTCTGGCGTGCCAACGCCGACACGGTCGCCTCGAAGATTTACGGTCCCCACTTCGAAGACCTCGCCCGGGAGTGGTGCTTCCTTCATGCCTCCGGCGACACGCTCGGTGGGATGGCCAGTGCCGTACGCCCGAGCGAAATCCCCTGCCCAGCGCACCGCAAAGGACATGAACTCGACATCGTGGTGACCGAGACCAATTCCTTCGCCACCGATCGGATCATCGCGATCGGTGAGGCCAAGGCCACGCTCGCACCTATGGACGTCCCTCAGCTTCAGCGGCTGGATCACCTGCGTGCGCTGCTTCCAGACGCCCGGATTGGCAAGCAGCCCAAACTGCTGTTGTTCGCACGCTCCGGATTCACCAGCGATCTGGTGGAGGGGGCGCGCGGGCGGGCGGACGTTGAGCTCGTGGACCTGAACCGCATGTATTCAGGGGGCTGACGTGCGCGCCGCCATGTGCTTCGCGGGGCGGCCATCCCCCCAGCGGGGGGAGCGATCAGAAGCGGAACATCTCGGCGAATCGATCGAGTAGCGCGGGATTGCCTTCTATGCGCACGCTGCCGTCGTGGAGTACTTCGTCGGGGGTCCTGCTGCCACTCATCAGTTCGCGGATGGGGTGGCCGGTGAGCCGTTCGATGACGAGGTCGGGGGCGGGGTGCGGGCCGATGCCGACCGTGAGCATTCCATCGATGATCTGCAGGCGGAGCGTGAAATCTCCCATGCGGACCTCGTAGCCGACGGTGACTCCCAGGGCTGCTTCCGGCCGGTAAGTGGTGCGGAAGGACATGGCGACCGACTCGGCGGTGACGAGCTCGCCGGGGCGAGGCTCGGTGAGTGTCCGCGCGCCCCAGCGGCCCAGTGCGATCAGCGCCGGTTCGAGGTCGCGTCCGTAGTCGGTGAGCTCGTAGACGACCGCGCGTTCGGGATGCGGTAGCGCGCGACGGGTGGCCAGTCCTGCCTCTTCGAGTTGTTTGAGGCGGGCCGACAGGATGTTGGTCGGGATGGCGGGCAAGCCCCTGTGCAGGTCCGTGAAGCGCTTGGCCCCGGTGAGGAGGTTGCGGATGATCAGCATGCTCCACCGTTCGCCGACCATCTCCATCGCGCGGGCCAGGCCGCAGAACTGTCCGTACTCCCGGGATGCCATGATGCAGATCTTACATCATGATTCAATTGACAAACCGTACTTGCAAAAGACAAGCTTACTGCTCGCAGGGCCTTCCCGTGAAATGGAGAAACGCATGTCGTTCCAGGCGTACCTCGACAACATCGAGGACAAGACCGGACTGACTCCACGTGAGTTCATCGCTCTGGCGAAGGAGCGCGGCTTCGACGAACCGTCCGTGAAAGCCGGCGTGATCATTGACTGGCTGAAGCAGGACTACGACCTTGGACGTGGGCACGCGATGGCGTTGGTGCACGTGATCAAAAAGGGGCCGAAGATCGACGCCAAACACGTCGGCGGCTCGGGTTCCCATCGCGATGAGTCCGACACGCTATGGCTGGACGGCAAGAACAACCGACCCTGACGAGTTGACCCGGTAGCCCGGAGCAAGGGCATGGGCGTCTGGGAGTCGCACCTGCTCGCAACCGCAAAAATCACCCTGTCCTCGATAATGGGTGGGAAATCCTTCCTGGTCACGCCACACTGATCAAGAACCAGTGAGGAGATTTCATCCCATGCCTAACCAGCCCGCACCGAACCTGCTGTCGTGGGCCAGCGAGATCGACGAAGGCGCGATCACGCAGGCCGCGCGCACCGCCCGCCTGCCGTTCGTCTCCGGCCACGTCGCTCTCATGCCCGACGCGCACGTCGGCATCGGTGCGACGGTCGGCTCGGTGATCCCCACGGAAAACGCGATCATCCCGGCCGCCGTCGGCGTGGACATCGGCTGCGGCATGGTGGCCACCGAGACGACGCTCACGGCCGCCGACCTGCCCGAGACCCTCGCCGCCCTGATGCCGATGGTGGAGCACCGCATCCCCGCCGGCGTCGGCAAGGGGCACGAAGACCCGGCGGTCGACCGCGCGCTCAGCGACCTCGGGCTCCCGCACACCGACCTCACCCCCAAGCAGACCAAGAAGGTGAGCGACCAGTTCGGCACGCTCGGCTCGGGCAACCACTTCGTCGAGGTCTGCCTGGACGAGCGGGACCACGTCTGGACGGTGCTGCACTCGGGGTCGCGCGGCATCGGCAACCAGCTCGCCCAGATGCACATCACGGGCGCGAAGAAGCTGATGAAGCAGCAGGCCGCCGGCCTGGAGGACCCGGACCTGGCGTATCTCGTGCAGAGCACGCCGGAGTTCACCGCGTACATCGAGGACATGCTGTGGGCGCAGCACTACGCCATGGCCTCGCGGGCGCGGATGGACCGGGTCCTGATCAACGCCCTGTTCAGGGTCGTCGGCAAGGGCGAGCGGGTCCGTACGATCAATTGCTTCGCCGGCGAAACCGGGGTGATGACGAGCGGAGGCGTGCGGCCCATCGCCGAACTGTCCGGCGGCGTCCATGAGTTGCTCAGTACCGATGGCGAATGGGTCAAGGCTCCCGTCCGATCCTTCGGCCATCAGAAGCTCATGCGCGTACGGCTGTCGCGGAGCGGCGTCGAGAAGGTCGTCTACGCCACCCCTGAGCATCGGTGGCTTCTCCGGGCGCACAGCAGCGGCGGCACCCGGTACTGGGGGAAGCGGCCCGCTGAGGTGACAACGGCCCAGCTGAAGGGAGGCGACCGTCTCGCTTGGACCTTCGCCAAGAGACCAGCTGGCATGGGCGTGGACAGGACAGGTGCGGCCCGGGGTTTCGTCTTCGGTGACGGATCGGTGTCGTCCCCCAACAGGTCCCGTGCGACCTTCTGTGGCGAGAAGGACCTCCACCTGCTGGAACTCTTCGAGGGGATCGGCAGACCGCTGCGGACGTACGACAATATGAAGGTGATCAACGGCTTGCCCGTCGATTGGAAGACGAGCATGCCACCCCTCGACAGCGCACCTTCTTACCTGTACGGCTGGCTGGCCGGATACTTCGCTGCCGATGGCGACGTCGGTAGGACCGGACGGCCCACTCTCGCTTCGGCCTCCCGCAAGCACCTGGAGCAGGTACGCGTAATCTGCAACCTGATTGGTGTCGGCACGTACGGGATCCGCGAGCACAAGCGTGTCGGCTTTGGAACCAAGCCGACCTCGCTCTATCTTCTGGGGCTGATGCGCGGGGACCTCGACCCTTCGTTCTTCCTCATCCCGGAACATCGGGAGCGCTTCGAGGCGGGTCGCGGTGCGGTGGAACGGCGGGGCTGGACCGTGTTGGCCGTCGAGGACACCGACCGGGTCGAAGAGGTGTTCTGTGCCGTGGTGGACGGCACCCACGCCTTCGCGCTGGAAGACAACATCCTTACCCGGAATTGTCACCACAACTTCACCCAGCAGGAGACCCACTACGGCAAGACGTTGTGGATCACCCGCAAGGGCGCGATCAAGGCCGACACCGGTGACGAGGGCGTGATCCCGGGCTCGATGGGCACGCGCTCGTACATCGTGCGCGGTCGCGGTAACCCCGAGTCGTACAACTCGTGCTCCCACGGCGCGGGCCGCCGCATGTCGCGTACCAAGGCGAAGCGGGAGCTGTCCGCGGCTTCGCTCAAGGCGGCGATGGGCGGCCGCACCTGGAACGCGGATCGGGCCGCCGCGCTGGTGGACGAGCACCCCGAGGCGTACAAGTCGATCGACCAGGTGATGGCGGACCAGCAGGATCTCGTGGAGGTCCAGCACACGCTCCGCCAGATCTTCAACTACAAGGGGTAGGACACTCGGTTCCCCGCCGAGCCGATCATCTTCAGCGTGAGCTCGTGGAGTCGTTCCGCGGCGGCCGGGTCGAAGGACCCGGGGTCGAGGGCGATCCGGCGCTCTCGCATGAAGGCGCTGAGCGGCTCGGCGGGCGGGTCGTCGATGCGGGCGACGATCGGTTTGATGCCCTCCTCGACCGGCAGTCCGTGCTTCTTGAGCGCCTCCACGTGCGCGGCGGTCGCCGCGTCGTACTCGCCGGCGACGCTCGTCGAGACGCCTCCGGGATGCATGAGGACGTAGCGGGTACGGCTGCCGTGCCGGGCGGCGAAGGCCACGCCCAGCAGGTCGTTCGCCTTGCCGGCCTGGAACTGGGCGGCCATGCCGTCGTACCCGCGTTCGAGCATGAGGTCGTGCCAGCGGATGAGGCCGGTCGGCTGTCCGGGGCCTGAGACGTTCACGACGAGGCGGGGCGCGGTGAGGCCGTGGCTGAGGAGGAAGCGGCTCAGGTAGTCCAGCGCGAACGTTCCCTCCAGGCCCTCCGCCGTCACGAACCGGTGCGTGCGGAAGTAGCGCGCGCACAGCACGAGCGCGTCCACAGCCGGGAATTCGGCGTTGATTTCGGCGATCACCCGCCGGTTCTCGCTGATCAGGCTCAGGTCCGCCGGGATGAACACCGCTCCGGGCAACGCCTTGGACCTGTCGCGGCCGATGACGGCCACGGTGTCGCCCCGTTCGAGGTAGGTGCGGGCGAGGGCCCGTCCCATGCCGTCCGTGCCGCCGCTGATCACCAGTGTCCTCATGACGCGCTCCTCGCGGGCTCCGCTTCCGGTACAGCCTCCGTACGGGGCCGGCCCGGCAGGAGCGGGACGGCGGCCAGGATGATCACGATCACCGCCACGACGAGCCAGAAGATGCCGTGGAAGCCGGTGATCACGTCTCCGGAGGTCTGGAGGATGAGCGTGACCACGGCGACGCCGAGCGCCGCGCCGAGCTGGTTGAGCATGTAGAGCACCGAGCTGCCCTGCGCCACCATGGACGGTGGCAGGGCCCGGTAGAGGGAGCCCATCGTGGGCGCGCTGAAGCACCCGCTGCCCAGCCCGATCGTGAACGCCGCCAGCGCCGGCCAGATCTCGGCCGTGTCCGCGCCGATCCGGGTGAAGGCCAGCGCGCTGAGCCCGGCCAGGAGCGCGCCGCCGGTGGCCAGGCCGCGGGCGCCGAGGCGGTCCGAGAGCCGACCGGCCAGCGGCATGGCGAGCGCGCCGCCGAGCCCCAGTGGCGCCATCAGCAGCCCGGCGGCGAGCACGCCGTGCCCGTGGGCCTGCTGGTAGTACAGGGGCAGGGCGAACAGGGCGGCGAAGAGGGCCAGCCCGCCGAGGCCCATGATCGCGACGCTGGCGGTGAAGCCCCGGTTGGTGAACAGCCGCAGGTCGATCAGCGGTGGAGTTCGACGGTCACGCAGGGCATGCGCCGCGTAGGCGAGCAGCAGGAGCGCGCCCACGCCCAGGGGGAGCAGCGCCTGCCAGGCGGTGAACGCCCCCTGTTCGGCCGTCTGCGACAGGGCCAGGACGACGGCCGCGAACCCGGGCCCGAGCAGCGCCAGCCCCACGACGTCGAGCCGCGCCGACGACTCCTCGGACGGCTCGTCGGCGGGGATCACGCGCAGCGCCAGCAGCAGCGCCACCAGGCCGACGGGCACGCTGAGCAGGAACATCCACCGCCACGACAGGCCGGCCAGCACGGCGCCGCCCGCGATCGGCCCGAGCACGGGTCCCAGGGACAGGACCACGCCCATCAGGCCCATCACCCGCCCGGCCCGGCGCGGCCCGGCGGCGCGGGCCAGCAGGATCAGCACGAGGGGGTCGAGCAGCCCGGCCCCGAACCCCTGCACCACGCGGAACACGATCAGGGCGCCCACGTCCCAGGCCACCCCGGCCCCGAGCGATCCGGCGAGGAACAGCGCCAGCCCGGCCAGCCACAGCCGCTTGCCGCCGAAGCGGTCGACGGCCCAGGTGGTGAACGGGATGGTGGCCGTCACGGCCAGCAGGAACCCGGTGGACGTCCAGCCGATCGTGCTGAGCGAGGTCTCGAAGGTCGCGGCCAGGGTGTCGATGGCGACGGCGGCCATCGTGCTGTTGAGGATGCCCAGCAGGCCGCCGAGCAGGATCACACCGATCATGCCCAGCAGCCGAGCGTCCAGCCGGTCGTCCGGCTCATTTGAACTCATGGGTTCAAACTAGTTACCTCATTCGTTCGCTCGCAACCCGTACGTCCATGAAGTTGAACTAGCGGGTACAATTCGGAGGCATGGCCACCACCACGCGCGGGCGCATCGACAAGCGGCAGGCGATCCTGGAGGGCGCGTTCGCCGTGTTCGCCCGGCTCGGCTATGCGCAGGCGTGCGTGCAGGACATCGCGGACGAGGCGGGCGTGGCCAAGCCGACGGTCTACAACCACATGACGGACAAGGCCACCCTGTTCAGGAGCGCCGTCGAGGCCGCCGCGCAGATGACGCTGAACGCCCGCCTGGCCGCCCTGGAGCCGCTGGCCGACCCGGGCGAGGACCTGCGTGCCACGCTGGAGGGTGTCGCCGACGAGCTGCTGCGCCTGCACACCGACGGCCGCTCGTGCGCGCTGCGCCGGCTGCTCTACTCGGAGATCCTTCGCTTTCCCGACATTCTCGACATCGTCAAGGAGAGCGGCCCGGACCGCCTCAACCAGGCCCTCGCCGATCGGATGGCCCGGCTCGCGCTCGCGGGGCGCCTGCGCGCCGCCGATCCCGACATCGCGGCCGAGCAGTTCATGGCCCTGCTCGTCGGTCCGCTGGAGGCCCGTTCCCAGATGGGCACCCGCACGATCCCGGAGGGCGAGCTGCGAGAGCTGGCCCGCGCCGCGGTCCGGGCGTTCCTCGACGCCTGGGGTGCTGACTAATCTCGCCGACAAGGTCCCTTGTCGGTAGCGGGCAAGCTATATAGTCTGCCGCGTGTGGTGGAACGAGACGACTATGCGGCCATCCGCGATCGGATCATCGGGCTCTCCCACACCCATGGCTTGCGCTGCGACTGGGCGGAAACGACGAAACGCCAGCGATTCCTCCTGCTGTGGGACGCCGAGGGCCGGGTCGCGGCCCGCGCGATCGTCCCGCTCTACCCTGGGGAGACCCCGCACCTGGTGGACTCCCTCGAACGGGGGCTCGCGCACCTGTTCGGTGACGACTGGCTGGAGGATCCATGACCGCGGACCGCGTTGACGTTCACATCACCCTGGCGGGCAGCCTGTGGCTGGCCCAGGTGGACGGCGTGGCCGGCGGCATGTCCGCCCGCACGTTGAAGGAGCTGCACGGGGACGTCGCCGAAGGGCTGCCGTTCCTCTTCGCCGACCGCCCGCAGGCGCCCAAGCCCGTCTACCACTACGCGCTGCCCGGCCTGTCGGAGCAGGACCTCGACGACTTCGCCGCCCTCCAGCGCCAGGCCGCCGCGATCGCCGAGGACTACACGCGCACGCTCAAGAAGCGCGTCAAGCACATGCACGAGCTCGGCCTGTCGGACGGGGACATCGGCGAGCTGCTCGGCCTGACCAAGCAGCGCATCCAGCAGATCCGCAGCAGCGCGAACGACGAGTCCCGCCAGGTCTCCTAGAGCGGCGTCCCGGCACGCGAACGGCGCCCCCTCTCGCGAGGAGGCGCCGCCGGGAATCGGGGACTACCTGACCCAGAGGTAGTACCAGCCGGTGCCGTTGAGCGTGCACTTGTACTCGTCCCAGCCCTCACGCTGGTACGACTGGCCCATGTCCACACACTTGCTGTAGCTGGTGTATTCGCCGATGTATGTCCAACTGGCGGCCTGGGCGGGGGCGGCGATGCCGATGGCGGCCAGCGCCGCGATGCCCGCGGCGACGATACCTGCACGAACGCGCATGCGTGATCTTCCCTTCCTCCGGGGGTTCCGCATACAACGATCATGGACGGCCCTACAAGACTGCTATAGAGCGGCCACAAATGCGTCAGGAGGACAGCGCCTGGTAGGCGGCCAGCAGGAAACCCATGCCGCGGTCGTCGCCCTGGCTGAGCATCCGGTTCATCACGTACGCCACCGTCATGCGGGCGTCGAGGTCGATCACGACCAGCGAGCCGCCCATCCCGCCCCAGAAGCACGTACGCGGCTCCAGCAGCCCGTAGCCCATGCCGTACCACATCCGCGTGCCCAGGACCCGGTCGAAGCCCCGGAACTGCTCCTCGACGGCCCGCGCGCAGCCCTCCTCCGACAGCAGCCGCACGCCGCGCAGCGTCCCGCCACAGGCCAGGACCGACTGTACGAGGCCGACCGAGCGGGCGTTGCCGTGCCCGTTGCCGGCCGGGATCTCGGCGCGCCGCCAGGGGGTGGTGTTGGCCTCCTCGGGCCGCAGTACGGGATTGGCGGGCAGGTCGGGCGGGGCTTCCATGGGCGTCGGGGGCGGGATGACGGGGGCGACCCTGGGGTCGTGCCCGGCGGCGAGGCCGATGTGGAAGTCCGCCCCCAGCGGCCCGGCCACCTCCTCGGCGAAGAAGGCGCCCAGGCTGCGCCCGGTGACGCGGCGGACGACCTCCCCGACCAGGAAACCCTGGGTGATCGCGTGGTATCCGGCCTCGGCGCCGGGCTCCCAGCGCGGCGCCTGCCCGGCCAGCCGCGTCGTGGCCAGCCGCCAGTCGTAGAGGTCCTCGACCGTCATCGGCTCGTCCCAGCTGGGCAGGCCGGCGGTGTGGGAGAGCAGGTGGCGTACGAGCACCCGCTCCTTGCCCGCGGCGGCGAACTCCGGCCAGTAGGCGGCGACCGGCGCGGCCAGGTCGAGCTCGCCCCGGTCGGCGAGGATCAGCGCGCACAGCGCCGTCATCGGCTTGGTGGTGGACCAGACGTTGGTGATGGTGTCGCGCTCCCAGGGGACGGTACGGGCCGCGTCGGCGTACCCGCCCCAGATGTCCACCACCGCCTCGCCGTCCACGTGGACGGCCACCGAGGCGCCGACGTCGTCCTTGTCCAGGGAGGCGGCCAGCAGCTCGCGCACCTCGCCGAAGCGGTCCTCGCACACACCATGGATCTCGGCCATGGACGGAAAGTAGCCCGGCGCCCCGCGGGCGGGCCACGGATTTTTTGGCATACTCCTGGTCATGGTCGTGCTCGAGACGGAACGACTTGTCATGAGGCCGCTGACGGGCGATGACTTCGACGACTACGCCAGGATGCTCGCCGATCCCGAGGTCGCGGACGGGCTGGCGGAGAGCGTGGGGACCTCCCGGGCCGACGCCTGGCGGAGCCTCGCCACGTTCATCGGGCACAGGGAGATCCGCGGCTACTCGCATTGGGCGCTGGTCGAGAAGGCCACGGGCCGGTTCGCCGGGCGGGCGGGGCCCTGGCGGCCCTACGGCTTCCCGGGGCTGGGAGTCGGCTGGTGCCTGGCCCGCGACCACTGGGGCAAGGGCTATGCCACCGAGGCGGCACGGGCGGCCCTCGACTACTGCTTCGGCACGCTCGGCGCGACGGAAGTGATCTCGCTCATCCTGCCCGGCAACGCGCGGTCCGTCTCCGTCGCCGAACGCATCGGGCACTCCCACCTGCGCGATACCGAGTACCGGGGCCAGCCGGTCCACGTCTACGGCCAGCGTCGGTAGGCTGCGCCGCATGGAGGTCGGCGAGCTGCTGGGGTCCGGGCGCACGGCGGATGTGTACGCGATCGACGACGAGCGGGTCCTGCGCCGCTACCGGATACCGATCGACGCGCGGCGGGAGGCGGCGGTCATCGCGCACGTGGCCGGCCACGGATACCCGGTGCCCGAGCTCTACCCCGACGCGGGGGCGGCCACCGAGCTGGTGATGGGGCGGCTGTCGGGGCCGACGATGTTGCGGGCGCTGTCCGACGGGGAGATCACGGCCGAGGAGGCGGGCGGGATCATCGCGGGGCTGCTGCGGCGGCTGCACGAGATCCCGGCGCTGGCGTCCGCCGACCCCGGTGACCGGGTGCTCCATCTGGACCTGCACCCCGACAACGTCATGCTGACGCCCCGGGGCCCGGTCGTGATCGACTGGTGCAACAGCCAGGACGGGCCGCCCGGGTTCGACTGCGCGATGTCCGCGGTGATCTTCGCGCAGGCGGCCGTGGACGAGGTCGAGTTCGCCGAGGTGGCGCGGCGGGGTCTCGTCGCGCTGGTCGCCGGGCTGGGCGCCGCCATGGACTTCGGTGAAGGGCTCGACCGGGCCGGGGCGCGCCGGGCCGCCGACAAGGCGCTCACCGAGCGGGAGGCCGGGCTGGTGGACGCGGCGGTGGAGCTGATCCGCGGCCTGCGGTGAGGCGCTGCTACTCCGTCCAGGCGGCCGTGGTTTCGAGACGTTCGTACCAGAGCTTCTCGGCTGCCCCGCCGGGCTCCCAGCGGGCGCAGAAGTCGATCAGGTCGCGGCAGCGTGCCACCATGGCCTCCCGGCGCTCCTCCCACGAGGGGACGGGCCCGTCGTAGGCGGCGAAGAAGCGCGAGAGCAGCGGAACGTGCTCCGGGTGGTGGCTGCGGATGATCCACTCGCACCACGCGAGGTCCTCGACCGGGCGCCCGGGGTGGGCCCACTCCCAGTCGAGGATCGCGGTCGTCCGGAACGTGGCCGGGTCGAACAGCATGTTCTGCGGGCCGAAGTCGCCGTGCACGATGCCCAGCCGGTGGATGCCGGACAGGACCCGGCCGCACTCGGCGAGCACCTCGGCGCCGTGCCCCTCGTCGATGAGGTCCTGGCCGTGGGCGCCGGAGACGAAGCGGGTGGTCAGGCTGGTCGAGGTGACCTGGTGAACGCGGGGGACCGGGAGCCGGCCGCGCAGCCGGCGCAGGTATCTGCTCTCCGTGCCCAGCCGGAACGCCGCCTCCGGACCCTGGTAACACTTCACGACCAGGGCGCCGTCGCCGACTGTGCTGTTGGTGTACCCGTGCTTCACAAGGGTCGATTCTGGCCTACTCCCGCCCCTGCCAGACGCTCCGGCACGCTATCGCGTGCGACTCCGATACACGATGTAAGGACGGAACAAATAGCCCAACGGGGCGGAAAGAGCATGCACCAGGCGGCTGAACGGGAAAAGTACGAACAGTGCCATCCCGATGAGCGTGTGCACCTTGTAAAGGACGTCGGCCTGACGCATCGCGGCGGCGTCCGGCTGGAGGATGAAGATGCCGCGGAACCAGGGCGCGACCGTGGTCCGGTAGCTGACGTCGCTCGGCACGTAACCCGTGACCGTCGTCACCACGCCCGCCACGATCGAGGCGGCCAGCACCGCGTACATCACCTTGTCGTTGGCCGTGGTCGCCATGAACACCGGGCCGGTGGCGCGGCGGCGGTAGATCAGCAGGGCCAGCCCCACCAGCGTGACCAGGCCCGCGAGCCCGCCCCAGACCAGGGCGTTCAGGTGGTAGGCGGCGTTGGACACGCCGATGGCGTCGGTCCAGCTCGCCGGGATGAGCAGGCCGGTCACGTGGCCGACGATCACGAAGACCAGGCCGTAGTGGAACAGCGGGCTGGCCACGCGCAGCAGCGGGCTCTCGTAGAGCTGGGACGAGCGGGTCGTCCAGCCGAACTTGTCGTACCGGTGGCGCCAGATCAGCCCGCCCACGAAGACCAGCAGGGTCAGGTACGGCAGGACCACCCAGAGCGTGCTCTCCGCCCAGCTCACAGGTAACCTCCCACGGTCTCGGCCGGCGGCCCGGCCTGGGCCAGGCGCGTGGCCTGGAGCCGCTCGGCGGCGGTGATCGGCGGCAGGGCCGCGCACACCGCGCCGATCACGTACGCGTACGGCGAGTCGCAGTCGGTCAGGGCCGTGAGCAGCAGCTCCAGCCCCAGCCTGTGCTCCCTGAGCAGTTCGGCGCCCGAAGGATCGAGCGCGGCGAACTCCAGCAGCACCGGCAGGAAGTCGGGCAGTTCGTCGTCCATCAGCTCCCACCCGGCCGCCCGGTAGCGCTGTTTCAGCGCGGCCAGCGACCGGCCGCGGCGGCGGGTGTCGCCGTCGGTGTAGTAGGTGAGGTAGAGGCAGCAGCGCCGGTGCAGGTCGAACGTCTCCACGTAGTGCGCGGCCAGCTCGCCGGGCCCGAGGTCGGAGACGCGCGCCAGGAACGTCCCGAAGTGCGGCTCGGCGGCCTCCTTGATGAGCGGGAGCCGGTGCCAGAACCGCTCGTCGGGATAGGCGAGGAGGTGGGCGGCGGCCTGCCAGACGACGGCCCCCACGACGGCGCTGCTCATGGTCTTCTCCTCTTGGTCGGGAACAGGCCGGCGGGGGCGCCGCGGCCGTCCCAGTTGAGCAGGTTCACCCGGTCGTGGGTGACCTCCTCGCTGGTCTGGCGCTGCTTCAGGCTGTGGAAGGTCTCCACCGATACCGGGACGGGCCGGCCCGACGCCTCGCCGAACGGGCCCTGCATCCCGGGCCCGCCGTCGTAGTCGAGGCTGCAGCCGCCCTCCTCCACGATCCCGGGCGGGATGTTCCCGTAGGCGGTCGGGATCACGTACCGCTCGTCGTACTTGGCCAGCGCCAGCAGCCGGTACATGTCGCGTATCTGCTCCTCCGACAGGCCCGTCTCCGCCAGGACGGGCGGCTCGCCCAGGTTGACCGAGCGCATGTACGAGCGCATCGCCGCCAGCCGGCGCAGCGCGGCGGTCACGGGCGCCGGGTCGCCGGCGGAGAACAGTTCGGCCAGGTAGCCGACGGGGATGCGGAGCGACTCGATGGCGGCGAACAGGTTGACCGCGTCCTCGCCGTCGTGGCCGCCTTCGGCGAGCGCGTCCACGACGGGGGAGAGCGGCGGGACGTACCAGACCATCGGGAGGGTGCGGTACTCCGGGTGCAACGGCAGTGCTATCCGATATTTCTTGATCAGGTCGTACACCGGGGATCGCCGCGCGGCCTCCACCCAGTCGGCGGGCAGGTCCGCGGCATCCACCGCCGGGTCGTACGGGTCGACGAACAGGTCCAGCTGGGCCTCGTACAGATCGCGCTCATTGGCCACCGAGGCGGCCGCCGCCACGCGTTCGGCGTCGTACAGCAGGACCCCGAGGTAGCGCAGGCGCCCGACGCAGGTCTCCGAGCAGACCGTCGGCAGCCCGACCTCCACGCGCGGGTAGCAGAACGTGCACTTCTCCGCTTTGCCGGTCTTGTGGTTGAAGTAGATCTTCTTGTACGGGCAGCCCGTCACGCACATGCGCCAGCCCCGGCACTTGTCCTGGTCCACCAGCACGATGCCGTCCTCGGCCCGCTTGTACAGGGCGCCCGACGGGCACGAGGCCACGCACGACGGGTTGAGGCAGTGCTCGCAGATGCGCGGCAGGTAGAACATGAACGCCTGCTCGAAGGAGAGCTTGACCTGGTCCGACACCTTGGCGAGCACGGGGTCGGGCGAGGGGTCGCCGCCGAGGTCGTCGTCCCAGTTGGCGCTCCACTCGATCTTGGTGGGCCGGTTGCTGATGAGCGACCTGGGCGGCGCGACGGGGACGTCCTCGGAGAGGGGCGCCTTGATGAGGTTCTCGTAGTCGTACGTCCAGGGCTCGTAGTAGTCCCGGAGCGCGGGCATGAGGGGATTGGCGAAGATGGTGAGCAGCTTGTGGAGGCGGCCGCCCGCCCTGAGCTTGAGCCTGCCCTTTCTGTCCAGCGTCCAGCCGCCGCGCCAGCGTTCCTGGTCCTCGTAGCGCCTCGGGTAGCCCTGGCCGGGTCGGGTCTCGACGTTGTTGAACCAGACGTACTCGACGCCCGCCCGGTTGGTCCAGGTCTGCTTGCAGGTGACCGAGCAGGTGTGGCAGCCGATGCACTTGTCCAGGTTCATCACCATGGCGATCTGGGCCATGATCGTGGCCATCAGAAGCGCACCTCCTGTGATCTGCGGCGGATGGTGGTGATCTCGTCGCGCTGGTTGCCGGTGGGGCCGAAGTAGTTGAAGCCGTACGAGAGCTGGGCGTAGCCGCCGATCATGTGGGTGGGCTTGATGAGCACCCTCGTCAGCGCGTTGTGGATGCCGCCCCTGCGGCCGGTCGCCTCCGACTTGGGCACGTCGATCAGGCGCTCCTGCGCGTGGTACATGTACACCGTGCCCTTCGGCATGCGGTGCGAGACGATCGCCCTGGCCACGACCACGCCGTTGCGGTTGACCGCCTCGATCCAGTCGTTGTCCGCGATCCCGAGCCCGGCCGCGTCCTCGACCGACATCCAGATCGTCGGGCCGCCCCTCGACAGCGACAGCATGAGCAGGTTGTCCTGGAACTCGGAGTGGATCGACCACTTGCTGTGCGGGGTCAGATAGCGCAGCGTGCCGGCCTCGCCGAACAGCGCGGCCAGGTCCAGCGGCGGGCGGTAGATCGGCAGCGACTCGCCGTACTCGTGCATCCAGTCGTGGTCGAGGAAGAAGTGCATGCGGCCGGTGAGCGTGTGCCAGGGCTTGCCGTTCTCGACGTTGATCGTGAAGGGGGAGTAGCGGCGCTCGTGCGACTCCTTGCCGGACCACTCGGGGCTGGCGGCGACCTGCACCGGTCTGGCCTGGGTGTCGGAGAAGACGATCCGGTGCCACACGTTGACCAGGTCCTCGAAGTCGGTGCCCGTACGCTCGGCGAGCTGCCTGAAGCCCTGCGCGGCCAGCCTGCCGTTGCTGACGCCCGACAGCGCCAGGATCGCCTCGCACGCCTTGGCGTCGGTGTCGAGCTCCGGCCGGCCCTTGGCCGCGCCGCGCGGCACCAGGCCGCACGCCTGGCCCAGCCAGGCCACCTCCTCGTCGGGCATGAACGTCACGCCCTTGACCGGGATCCCCAGCTTCTCCGTGAGGGGGCCGAGCGCCGCCAGCTTCTCGGCGATGGCGCCGTAGTCGCGCTCCACCACCTTGAGCTCGGGCCCGCCGCCCATCGCCAGCTCGCCCGGGGTGTCGTGCTGGTACGCCGTCGCGACCACGTCCCTGCGGATGCCGAGGTGCTTCTCGCCGAGCTTGCTGAAGGTGCGAGCGATGGCATGAAAGGCCGAAAAATCGGTCTTTGTCTCCCAGGGTGGGCTGATCGCCGGGTTGAACGCGTGCACGAACGGGTGCATGTCCGTGGACGACAGGTCGTGCTTCTCGTACCAGGTGGCGGCCGGGAGCACGATGTCGGAGAAGATCGTCGAGGACGTCATCCTGAAGTCGAGCGTGACCAGGAGGTCCAGCTTGCCGCTCGGGGCCCGGTTGTCGGCGTCCTCCAGGTTCGAGATGGCGCCGAGCAGGTGGTGCTGGAAGTACTCGCTGCCCTTGGCGGAGGAGCCGAGGAGGTTCGAGCGCCAGAGCATGAGCACGCGGGGCCAGTTGCGCGGGTCGTCCGGGCGTTCGGCGGCGTAGCCGAGCCGGCCCGAGCGGAGCTCCTCGCGCGTGTACGCGATGGGGTCGTCGGCGTCGCCCAGCTCCAGGGGGTTGCGGTCGAACGTCGGGGCCATCGGCATCCAGCCGTTCCTGACGGCCTCCGCCACCAGGTCCGCGGTGCGCTTGCCGCGGAACGTGCCGGGGCCGAGGGGCGAGGCCAGGTCGCCCGCGTCGAAGTGGTCGTAGCGCCACTGGTCGGTGTGCAGGTACCAGTACGGCGTGCCCGGGACCTGCCGCGGCGGCCGCGCCCAGTCGAGAGCGCCCGCCAGCAGCGCCCAGCCGCCCAGGGGCCGGCACTTCTCCTGGCCCACGTAGTGCGCCCAGCCGCCGCCGTTGCGGCCCTGGCAGCCGGTCAGCAGGAGGAGCGACAGGAACGCCCGGTAGATCGTGTCGCCGTGGAACCACTGCGTGGTGCCCGCCCCGAGGATGATCATGCATCGACCCCGGGTCGACGCGGCCGTCCTCGCGAACTCTCTGGCGATCTTCACCGCCCTCCCGGCGGGCACGCCGGTGATCTCCTCCTGCCAGGCCGGCGTGTACGGCTCCCCGGCGTCCTCGTAGCCCGCCGGCCAGACACCCGGGAGCCCGTCGCGCGCCACCCCGTACTGGGCCAGCAGCAGGTCGAACACCGTGGTCACCAGGTGCTCCCCGACCCTGGTCGCCGGGACGCCCCTGCGTACCGAACCGCCGCCGTCGAAGCGCGGCAGCAGGACCTCGGCCGGCTCGCCCCCGTACAGGGTGAGCTTGGGGTCGGTGCCGAGGTCGAGGTTCCAGCGGCCCTTGCCGGACTCGGTCCAGCGGAAGCCGGCCGAGCCGTTCGGCACGACGGGCTCGCCGGCCTCCGACATGAGCACGGTCTTCCACTCGGCCGCCTCCTCCTGGGAGCCCAGGTCCTTGGCGGTGAGGAACCTGCCGGGCACGTACGCGCCCGCGCGCTCCTCGAGCCGGACGAGGAACGGCAGGTCGGTGAAGCGCTTGACGTAGTCGGTGAAGTACGGCGTCGCGCGCTCGACGAAGAACTCCTTCAGCAGCACGTGCCCCATGGCCATGGCCAGCGCGCCGTCCGTGCCGGGCCGCACGCTGACGAACTCGTCGGCGAACTTGGCGGCGTCGCTGTAGTCGGGGGAGACCACGACGACCTTCTGGCCCCGGTAGCGGGCCTCGGCCATCCAGTGCGCGTCGGGGGTGCGGGTGACGGGGACGTTCGCGCCCCACATGATCAGGTACGCGGCGTCCCACCAGTCGGCCGACTCCGGCACGTCGGTCTGGTCGCCGAACACCTGGGGGGAGGCCACGGGCAGGTCGGCGTACCAGTCGTAGAAGGAGAGCATGGCGCCGCCGATCAGCGACAGGAACCGCGAGCCGACCGCCTGGGAGACCATCGACATGGCGGGGATGGGGGAGAAGCCGGCGATCCGGTCGGGGCCGTACCGCTGGATGGTGTGGACGTGGGCGGCGGCGATCATCTCGGTGGCGAGGTCCCAGGTGACGCGGACGAGGCCGCCGGTGCCTCGGGCGGACTGGTAGCGACGCCTTTTCAACGGGTTTTTCACGACATATGCCCATGCGTCCACGGGGTCGCCGTTCAGGCGTTTCTTCGCTTCCAGGTACATCTCGACGAGGACGCGCCGGGCGTACGGGTAGCGGACCCGGGTCGGCGAGTAGGTGTACCAGGAGAAGGCGGCGCCGCGCGGGCAGCCGCGCGGCTCGTACTCGGGGCGGTCGGGGCCCACGCTCGGGTAGTCGGTCTCCTGCGCCTCCCAGGTGATGATGCCGTCCTTGACGAACACCTTCCACGAGCACGAGCCCGTGCAGTTCACGCCGTGCGTGGAGCGGACCACCTTGTCGTGACTCCACCGGTCACGGTAGAAGATGTCTCCTTCGACGCCGCCTTTCAGGTAGAGGGTGTGCAGATCGGCGCTGGTGACCGACCTGCGCAGATAGCGACCGGTCTTCAGCAGGAGCTCCTCCACACTCATACCCCCACTTCATCACACATAGTGACTCTCTGTTACACAGGGTGTATGTCTGAGCTTCGTAAAGGTCAGATGTCGAACCTGGCCCTGGCCACCGCGGCGTTCGCGGTGACGTTCTGGGCTTGGAACCTCATCGGGCCCCTGTCCGGGAGCTACAGCAGGCAGTTGGGGCTGTCGCCGACCCAGACCTCGCTGCTGGTGGCGATCCCGGTGGTGGTGGGGGCGCTGGGGCGGATCCCGGTGGGGGTGCTCACCGACCGGCTCGGCGGGCGGCGGATGTTCGCGGCCGTCTGCTTCGTGTCGATCGTGCCGGTGCTGTTCGTAGGGTGGTCCGGTTCGTATGGGTGGGCGCTGTTCTGGGGGTTCCTGCTGGGGATTCCGGGGACGTCGTTCGCGGTCGGCATCCCGTTCGTGAACGCCTGGTACGAGCCCGCGCGCCGGGGGTTCGCGACCGGGGTCTTCGGGGCGGGCATGGGTGGCACGGCGCTGTCCTCGTTCTGCACGCCGCGGCTGGTGGAGGAGTTCGGGCGGGCGGGGGCTCATGTGCTGATGGCGGCGGTGCTGGCGCTGATGGGGGTGATCATGCTGGGCGGCAGCCGGGACTCGCCCGCGTGGTCGCCTGCGGGGTCCTCCGCAGGGGCGTCAGCGGGGTCGGTCGCGGGGGCGCCGGCCGGATCGGTCGCGGGGGCGGCCGCGTTGCGTGGGATGCGGGAGGCGGTGCGGATCAAGGCGACCTGGCAGTGCGCATTCCTTTATGCGGTGACTTTTGGCGGCTTCGTAGCCTTTTCCACCTATCTCCCGACCTTGCTGCAGAACGTGTACCGCTTCGCTCAGACCGACGCCGGGCTGCGTACAGCCGGGTTCTCGATCGCGGCCGTGTTGTCGAGACCGCTGGGCGGGGCGCTCTCCGACCGGATCGGGCCGGTCAGGGTGCTGTTCGTCGCGCTCGGCGGGACCGTGGTGATGGCGCTGGTGCTGGCCCTGAGGCCGCCGCCCGAGGTGCCCGCCGGGCTGAGCTTCGTGCTCATGGCGTTCTTCCTGGGCCTCGGGACCGGCGGCGTGTTCGCGCTGGTGGCCAGGCTGGTCGAGGCGTCCAGGGTGGGGACGGTGACCGGGCTCGTCGGGGCCGCCGGAGGGTTGGGCGGGTACTTCCCGCCGCTGGTGATGGGGGTCGTCTTCACCGCGACGGGGGCGTACACGGTGGGGTATTTGCTGCTGGCGGTGACTGCGCTGGCGGCGCTCACGTACACGCACCGGGCATTCCGGACGCTCTAGTGGCGGGTTTTCGTACGTTCCAGCTGCTCGAAAACCGTTTGCCGATCCGGGGTGCGCCTTGTCAACCTTGTCAGGCCATGCGATCCCTTCCTGAAGCCGATCCCGGCGTGCCCGACATTCGCAGCCCGTTCCGCTACCTGTGGTGGAACGCGCGGCGGCAGTCGGCACACCTTCTTGTGGGCATCGGCTTCGCCACCCTGTGGTGGCTGGTGCAGGCATTGATGCCGGCGGCGCTCGGGAAGGGCATCGACGCCGTCACCGCCAAGGACACCGGGGGGCTGCTGCTCTGGGCTTCGGTCCTGTTCGGCCTGGGGCTGATGCAGGCGTTCACCGGGATCATGCGGCACCGGATGGCCGTCTACAACTGGCTGGCCGCCGCGTACCGCACCGTGCAGCTGACCGCCAGGCAGTCCGCCCGGCTGGGCGCCACGCTGCCGAAGCGGCTCTCGACCGGTGAGGTCGTCAGCGTCGGCAACTCCGACATCGCCCACATCGGCAACTCCATCGACATCCTGCTGCGCGGCACCGGCTCCATCGTGGCCATCGTCACCGTCACGGTGATCCTCATCTCGACCTCGCTGCCGCTCGGGCTGCTGGTCCTGTTCGGCGTGCCGCTCATGACCGCGGCCGTCGGGCCGCTGCTCAGGCCCCTGCACAGGCGCCAGGCCAGGCAGCGCGAGCTGTCCGGCGACCTGTCCACCAGGGCCGCCGACATCGTGGCGGGCCTGCGGGTGCTGCGCGGGATCGGCGGGGAGCAGGTCTTCGCCGACCGCTACCGGGCCGAGTCGCAGCGGGTCCGGCGGGCCGGGGTGAGCGTGGCCGGGGTCGAGTCCGTGCTCGAAGGCGCCCAGATCGTGCTGCCCGGCCTGCTCATCGCGGCCGTCACCGGCGTCGGCGCCTCGTTCGCGGTCGCCGGGGAGATCCCCACGGGGCAACTCGTCGCGTTCTACCTCTACGCGGTTTTCCTGATCGGCCCCATGCGGACGCTCACCGAGGCCGCCGACAAGCTCACCAAGGGCCACGTGGCGGCCGGACGCGTGATCCGGATCCTGGCCATCCAGCCCGAGGTCACCGGCGGCACCGGCACCAGCGCGGGCGGCGTCCTGCGCGACTCGTACAGCGGCGTGACCCTTCAGCCCGGCTGCCTCACGGCGGTCGCGGCGGACACCTCCGATGACGCCATCGCCATCGCCGACCGGCTCGGCCGCTACGCCGACGGCGACGTCACGTTCGGCCCGGTCGACCTGTCCACGCTGCCCATCGACGAGGTCCGCGCCCGCATCCTGGTCGCCGACAACGGCGCCCGGCTGTTCACCGGCCGCCTGCGCGACGAGCTCGACGTGCGCGGCGAGGCCTCCGACGCGCAACTGCGCGAGGCCCTGCACGCGGCCTGCGCCGAGGACATCGTGGAGGCGCTGCCCGACGGGCTGTCCGCCACGGTGGCCGAGGCGGGGCGGGAGTTCTCGGGCGGGCAGCAGCAGCGGCTGCGCCTGGCCCGGGCGCTGCTGGCCGACCCGGAGGTGCTCATCCTGGTCGAACCCACCAGCGCCGTCGACGCCCACAGCGAGGCCCGCATCGCCGAACGCCTCGCCAAGGCCCGGGCCGGCAAGACCACGCTGATCTGCACGACCAGCCCGCTGGTGCTCGACCGTACCGACCACGTCGTCTATGTGCAGGACGGGCGGGTGCTCGCCGAGGGCACGCACCGGCAACTGCTGGATAGCTCGCCACATTACGCCGCCACCGTGACCCGCGGAGAGGACTGACCTCATGCCCCGGACCCACGGGAAGCGCTGCCCCCTGCCCACCCTCGGCTCTCGACTCCGGGACGGATGGGACCACCACCGACGGGCACGGTGCACATTCGGAACGCTCGCTCGCTCGTTCGTTCGGAAGAGGTGAAGCAGGATGGCCCGCGAGATCTTGCCGGTCGCCGATCGAAAACAGGTGCGTGCCTACGCCAGGCGGCTCACCCTCCGCTACCCGCGACAGCTCACGATCGCGCTGACCCTGCACGGCCTGGCGGCCGTCGCGGGGCTGGCGGTGCCGTGGCAGCTCGGCGGGCTGGTGGAGGACGTCCAGTACGGCGTCGAGGTCAACGTCGCCGTCGTGGCCGCCGCCATCGGGGGCTTCCTGCTGCTGCAGGGTGCGCTCATGCGGTTCGCGGTGCTGGCCTCCGCCAGGCTCGGCGAGAAGGTGCTGGCGGAGCTGCGCGAGGAGTTCGTGGGCCGGGTGCTCGGGCTGCCGCTGTCCACCGTCGAGCGGGCCGGGTCCGGCGACCTGATCACCCGTACCTCCCGCGACGTCGACTCACTTTCCCGCACCGTACGGAACGCCGTCCCGGAGACGCTGATCGCGCTGGTCACCTTCCTGATCACGGTCGGCGCGCTGCTGCTGGTCAGCCCCCTGCTGATGCTGCCGATGCTGATCGCCGTACCGGTGATCTGGGTCTCCACGCGCTGGTACCTGAAGCGGGCGCGGGACGGCTATCTCCGCGAGAACGCCGCCTATGCCGACATGACGGAAGGGCTGGCCGAAACCGTCGAGGGCGCCCGTGCCGTGGAGGCGCTCGGCCTGCAGGCGCGCCGCCGATCGCGTACCGACGACGACATCAGCCGCTCCTTCGCCGCCGAGCGCTACACGCTCGGGCTCCGCACGGTGTGGTTCCCCGCCGTCGAGCTCGGCTACGTGATCCCCGTCGTGACCACGCTGCTGGTCGGGGGCCTGTTCTACACCAATGGCTGGGTGGCGCTCTCCCAGGTGGCCACCGCCACGCTCTACGCGCAGCAGCTGATCGACCCGCTGGACAGGTTCCTGTCGTGGATCGACGAGCTGCAGGTGGGCGGGGCTTCCATGGCCCGGCTGTTGGGCGTGGCCAACGTCCCCGACGACCGTGCGGCCGGCTCCTCGCGTCCCTCGGGCGAACTCCTGGAGGCGTCCGACGTCCGGTACGCGTACCGGGAGGGCCGGGACGTGCTGCACGGCGTGTCCCTGACCGTCCGGCCCGGCGAACGACTCGCCATGGTGGGCCCTTCTGGGGCCGGAAAGTCCACGCTGGGCCGGCTGCTGGCGGGCATCCACGGACCGCGTACCGGCTCGGTGTCCGTGGGCGGGGTCCCGCTCGTGGACCTGCCGCTGGACGAACTGCGGGGGCACGTGGCGCTGGTGACGCAGGAGCACCACGTGTTCAAGGGCTCGCTGCGCGACAACCTGCTGATCGCCCGCCCGGACGCCTCCGACGCGGCCGTACGCGAGGCGCTCGAAGCAGTGGACGCCCTGGGCTGGGTCCTCGCCCTGCCCGCGGGCCTGGAGGCGGAGGTGGGCTCCGGAGGCCTGGCGGTGTCACCCGCCCAGGCGCAGCAACTCGCCCTGGCCCGCCTGGTGCTCGCCGACCCGCACACCCTGGTCCTGGACGAGGCCACCTCCCTCATCGACCCCCGAGCGGCCCGCCACCTCGAACGCTCGCTGGCCGCCGTCCTCGACGGCCGCACCGTGATCGCGATCGCCCACCGTCTCTACACGGCCCACGACGCCGACCGGGTGGCGGTCGTGGAAGACGGCCGGATCAGCGAGCTGGGCTCCCACGATGACCTGATGGCGGAGGGCGGCTCCTACGCCGCCCTCTGGACCAGCTGGCACGGCACTCCGACCACCACCCGCTCCTGAACGAGGATCGTCACGTCGGCTCCCCGGCCTGGCGTCCGCAGGCGAGGAAGTCAGAGGAGTCGCGCGATCTCGGTTGCGGCGAGCCGTACGCGTGGGGCGATCTCGTTCTCATCCCGCGTCCCGATGGTCACCACGCCCACGCTTGCGTCGGCCGGGCGCCCTGCTGCGACGATCGGGGCAGCGATGCCCCATGCCCCTGGCTGTAGCTCTCCTGCCGTGACCGAGTAGCCGGTGGCGCGGGCCTGCGTTATCTCCGAGCGCTCCCCGGGGAGGGGCGGGCGGCCGGCCAGGATGGCGATCCCTGAGGCGCCGCGGTTCGCCGGATGCCGAGTGCCGGCGCGATAGCTGACGTGGATCTGCGAGACGCGCGGCTCGGTCACGGTCAGAACGACCGCCTGGCTCTCGTCGATGTCGAGCACCGTGATGAAAGCGGTGGCGTTGCAGGCGTCGGCGAGCACCTGGAGCGCTGCGGCGGCCGCGCTGCGGAGCCTGTGCTGGACGGCGGCGTTGAGTTCGACGATGCCGAGGCCGAGGGTGAAGCGGGTGCCGACCCGGGCGGCCAGCCTGTGGTTGCCGAGTGCTGTCAAGTGACGGGAGACGGCGTTGCGATGGATCCGGGCGAGCTGGGCGAGTTCGGTGATCGTCAACCCGTCCGGATGGTCCTTGAGAATCTCCAGGAGTCGCAGGCCGGTGTCGATCGTTTTCGAGCCGGTCGTGGAGGCAGCCGGGCCTTGCTGGTCAGGGGCCGGGTCTTGCCGGTCAGGGGTCATTCGATGCCTAGGGAAGGTGCGGGGGTGTAGCGCAGGGGTAGGTGCTTGATGCCGCCGATGAAGTTCGACACCAGCCGGACGGGCGGCCCGGCGAGTTGCACGTCCGGCAGCCGCCAGAGCAGCTCCCGGTAGAACACGCGGAGTTGCAGCCGGGCGAAACGGGAGCCGAGGCACACGTGCGGTCCGTCGCCGAACGACACGTGGTCATTGGGCGAGCGCGCGATGTCGAAACGCGTCGGGTCGGGGAAGCGGCGCTCGTCGAAGTTGGCGGCAGCATGGAAGACGACGACCTTGTCGCCCGCGGCGATGCGCCGTTCGGCCAGGACCGTGTCGTGTACGGCGGTGCGGCGGAAGCTGAGGACGGGGGGATGCCAGCGCAGCATCTCCTCGATGGCCGAGTCGAGGAGTTCGGGGTGGTCCAGCAGGCGACGATGCTGGTCAGGGTGGTCGAGCAGGGCGAGTATCCCGCCTGGCAGAGCCGAACGTACGGTGTCGTTGCCCGCGATCACCAGGAGAAAGAAGAACATCGACAATTCGGGATCGGTGAGACGCCGCCCGTCCACCTCGGCCGTGGCGAGCGCGGTCATGACGTCGCTTGCCGGATTCCGGCGTTTGTAGGCGGCGAGTGAGTGAGCGTACTCGAACATGTCGGTGAGCATTGCGGGGGATCGTGGATTGACCGGTTTGCCATCCGGGCCGTGGACGGCGCTTGCGTGATCGGGATCCTGGTAGCCGATCACGCGGTTCGTCCACTCCAGGATCCGGCCGCGATCCTCGGGCGGGATGCCGAGAAGATCCGCGAGGTTGTGGATCGGGTAGTCATCGGTCACGTCCGCCGGCAGGTCGCACTCGCCTCGCTCGGCGATCTCGTCGATGAGCAGCCGTGCTCGTGCCGCGATACCGGTGGTGAAGCGTTCGATGCGCCTGGCGGTGAACACGCCGGAGACGATCCGCCGGAGCCAGCCGTGGTCCGGCGGATCAAGGTTGAGCATCATCTGCCGGATGAACGACAGGTCGGCGGGGTCCGGGTCGCGGATCTGGGTGGCGCCGAGCCAGGAGCTGAACTCGGTCGGCGTGCGAAGTACGCGCACGACATCCGCGTGACGGGTCACCGCCCAGAAACCGGGCCCCGCCGGCCAGTTCCCAACCTGGTGCTCCTCCTGCCAGCGCACGGGGTCGTGGTCACGCAGCCAGCGATACGTCTCGTGCGGGATGCCCTGTGCGTAGATACGCGGGTCGAACACGTTGGCCGTCGTACTCATACAGGTCACGGGCAGCCCTTCCAAGAGATCGTCAGGCGGCCAGGAAGCGTTCGATGGCGGACACCAGAGCCAACGGCGTCTCGTCCATCGCGTAGTGGCCGGCATCCGCGAATGTCAGCAGTTCGGCGTTCGGGTACCACTGCAGCCATGTGCCCCGCATGACATCGGCGGACAGCGCGGGGTCGTGTTCGCCGGCGACGACGAGCACTGGCGTGGTGGCTCCGACCACCTCGGAGTGGAAGTCGGTGCGGGCCCAGGCGTCCAGGTAGGCCCGGTAAGCGGTCACCGTGGACTTCCGCAGCGAGTTGTCGACCATCTCATCGAGCCAGGCATCCGGAAGCCGGTTGCCGGTGGTCAGATCGATGATCACGCGACGGTTGGCGGGCTCCTCAGCGGAGCCGGAGAACAGCGCCCACCCCTCGTCGTCGAACGGCACGCCCGAGGCCGGCACCGGAGAGATGCCCACGAGCTTGCGGACCCGGCCGGGCGCGTCCAGCATCACCCGCTGCATCGCCGTCCCGCCCATCGAGTGACCGATCAAGGAGAAGGTCTCCCACCCCAGCTTGTCGGCGAGCGCCGTCACATCGGCGGCGATCTCAGCGAGAGTGTATTCACCAGTGAGATCGCGAGCCTCGCCGTACCCCCGGTAGTCGGGGAAGGCGTAGGTGAAGGCCTCGCCGTTCAGGTAGGGCTGAATCTTCCCGAAGGAGCCGCGATCTCCGAACCAGCCATGCAACGCGATCACGCGGTGGGGCCCGGAACCGAGGACGTCATGGGGAAGGGCGACGGGGGACATGACGGATTCTCCTTAGCGTTCGTGGCGTCGGAAGCGTTCGTGGCGTCGAATGCGTTCGTGGCGTCGGATGCGGAGCAGTCGCCGGATGCCGTGGCGGGCGGCATCTCACCCGCACGTCCGGTGCCGCCGACGCAGTCCAGGCTGAACCAGACGTACTTGCCGTTTGCATGCTGGACGGTGCCCCACTGGTCGGCCTGCGCCTCAACCAGGAACAGCCCACGCCCGCTTTCGGCGAGGAAGTCAGGGGCACGCCGCGTCGGGAGGGTCGGATCGTGGTCGCATACCGCCAGCCAGATCGTGGCGCCCCCCACTCGAACGTTGATCCTAATGTCGGGAGATCCGCAAGCGGGCGGGACCGCGTGTTGGACCGCATTTGTGACCAGCTCGCTGGTCAGTTCAGCGATCGTCGCCTCATGCGCGGGACAGAGAGGCAGATCCCAGGAGACGAGCATCGTCGACACCCAGCGGCGGGCGATGGATGACGCGATCGGCGAGCGCGGCAGATCGCACCAGCGGGAGAGCAGCCGGCTCTGAAGTTCGGTGGCGACATTCACGGCGCCCCCGCTGTGATTGGCGGTAAATGACAGGTCAATACGCCACCAGGGCATTGCGTGACGTTCCTGTCGTCGGACGCTTCCGATCCCACGCCGCCCTGCATGGGCCGCCCTGAGGCGGCTGCGGCGCGTCCGAACTCGGGTTTCAAGCGATGCATCGCGAACACGGCGTCGGCTTCTCCGGATGCCCAAATATTGGGCGTGATGGTCAAAAAGTGGGCGTGCAGCGAAGAAAGCATCGGTCGAAACAAAGCCGTTGTCAACGCGAATGCCGCAAGATGTGGATCTTTCTGTTGATGCGCCACGTCCAGCGGTGAAAGCCCGCGCAAAGCTCGCAGTGACTCCTTCGAGGACCGCGCGCTCGTTCTCCCCGGTCAATGCCGGTGACGTGAGATCGAACGGGGCGTGGTGGCGCGGGCTACTTCGTAGACAAAGGGAACGACGCGACGTGCGGGGGCGGCGTACTCGCCCAGATCCTCGGGTTCGGGGCCGGCGCCGGTCATCAGGGATGGCGGATTCGTCTGATCTCATCGCCGCCGTTATGCGTCCTTGCCGGATGCCGTACGCCGGCGCGGCATCCCAGGGGTCATTCTTTCTTTGGTGGCTCCGTTCCTGCTGGCGTCGGCGCCGTTTGTCTCATCGTCGACGGCTGATCGGGTGGGGGCCGCTGGTTCGGGAGACGTCGGACGCCGCGACAACGGTGCTGGTCGCCCGCCGGCAAGGTGTGTCGGTGGAGGTGCTCAGCGAACGCACCGAGAGCCGGACGGTGCGCGCCACCCCTCAAGTCCTCAAGCCCTCAAGCAAGTCCTCAAGCCCTCAAGCCCTCAAGGCACGATGACCGCAGAGCTAAGCGTCCGTGGGTTCCCGGTAGCCGACAAACTCACCCCTGGTGGCCCCGACGCTGCTGCTGTATTCGGCCAACGAAGGCGACGACCTCGCTTGGCGCAAGTATGGCCCCCTCAAGGACGCGGGCGTACATGGGCCATCGCGCCACACCAACGGAGCAGAGCACGGTTGCTGCGCCCCAACCGGCCCTCAACCTGGAGCATCTCGTGAAGCCATAACCCTCCCGGCGACGTACACGTGTGGCGAGGGTCTGAGCGCGACGCCGGGACTTTAGCGGTTAGGCCTATGCGCGCGCCGGGACGTTGGGTGGTGTGGCGGTGTTCGCGTTGCACTCGGGTGTTGGGCAGCGGGGGCTACGCGCCGCGCCGGGGCATCGGGCGGTGAGGTGGGCTATGCGCTGCACCGGAGGCGTCAGACGGCGACGCGCGGGTGCTGGGCAAATGAGGGGTCATGCTACGGGCACCCAGGTCGGGCCGCCGTCGTCGGCGGTGTGGTCGACGCGGCCGAACACCACGTCGGCGAAGTGCACGCCGAAGCCGATCGTGTCCGGACGTTGCAGCTCGTTGACCAGCCGGTGCCGGTGCACCGTCGACTCCACCGAGTCCAGGTCCGAACCGGCGAACCAGTCGGGATGCCGGATCTGGGCCGAGGAGTGCAGAGCGTCGCCGAACGCGATCAACCGCTGGCCGCCGGACGTGATCGTGTACGTGGCGTGCCCGAACGTATGCCCGGGAGCCAGCGCCACCCGCACCCCCGGGAAGATCTCCTCGTCGTCCCGCACGGTACGGACCCGGGGCGCCAGCGCGGCGAGCATCTCGTCGGTCGTCCCCTGCTCGAGGCTCAGCTGCCGCTGCTCCCATTCGGGCTCGGAGATCAGGTAGTCGGCCTCGGTGAACGCGGGACGGTTGCTGCCGGGTGCGGGGTGCCAGGCCCAGCCGAGGTGGTCGAGGTGCAGGTGAGTGAAGGCCACCGCCTCGATCTCGTTGGGCCGCCGACCCAGCTTGGCGAGGTTGTCGAGCAACTCACCACCACGGATGGAGCCGATCTTCGGGTTCTCCGGATCGTCGGGTACGGACACCGGCCCCACGCCGGCATCGATCAACAAGGCCCTCTCGCCGTACTCCACCAACAGCGCACCGATGCTGCCCACGAGGTTCCCCGTGTGGTCGAGGAAGGCGGCGTTGTCCTTCCAATCCTGCTCTGTCGTCTCCAGCAACCACCCGTACGGCTTGAGCTGCACTGCGCCGTCGGGCACATAGCTGATCTTGAGCTCACCGAGCTGCAGGGAACGGACAGAGGACGGCCGACGCAGACGCTCTTCGTAGCTGTTCATGGCAGAGAAACTTACAACTAGAACTATTAAAGCTGCAAATATACATGCTTGAGCTATCCTGTCCCTGTGAAGCCGCCCGAGCCCGCCACGACTGCCAGCTCCGCCACCACCGGCGGTGACGCCGCCAGCTCTGCCACCACGAGCGGTGACGCCGCCGGTGTGGATGTCACGCGTGTGGATGACACCAGTGGACGCGCTGCCGGCAGCGCGGAGCGTGCCCTTGCCGAGCGGAACCTGTGCGGCCTCGTCGGTGCGTTGGCCAAGCAGATCGAGGGCCATATCAGGGAGCGGGCGGCCGCGCTGGACCTGACGGCGGCCCAGGCGGTGGCGCTGCGCGAACTCACCGGCCCGATGACCATGCGCGACCTGGCCGATCGGATGAGTTGCGAGCCGTCGAACGCCACCTTCGTCGTCGATCGGCTGGAGGAGCAGGGCATCGTCGAACGGCGCCCTCATCCCGGTGACCGCCGGGCCAAGCAACTCGTCCTGACCTCCGAAGGCGTCGCGCTCCGCGAGCGGCTGATCGACCTGCTCACCGAGGCCTCACCCTTGGCCCGGCTCACCTCGGAAGAGCAGGCCGCCCTCAACGACCTCCTCACGCGGGTGGTGCGATAAGCGGGTGACGCGATAGCCGGAGTGCGGTGATCGCGCGGCGGCTGTGCGATGCGTGCGGTGTGGGACGTCGTGGGGGAGCGCGTCCGATTGTGGGGGTCAGGGTTGTGGGGTCAGCATTCTGTTTTGGTGGGGGGCATGGTGCGGTCGGTGAAGTAGCGGTTGATGTGGTCGCGGGCGCAGGGGTTGGCGCCGTAGAGCGTGTGGCCGGGGCCGTTGTGGCGGATGGTGGCGCTGCCGGGCACCTGGGAGAGGACGCGGGTCACCGCGTCGGACTCGCCCCAGGCTCCTGCTCCCAGCATGGGTGGGAGGCCCTTGGGGAGAGGGGTGGGCGGGTTGGTGACCGGCTGGGGCCAGCCGATGCAGCCCAGGGTCGCTGACGCGAGGGTGTTGGCCGTGCCGGTGTTGGGGGCCACGCGTTGCAGGCGCTTGATGGCGGCGGTCATCTCCTTGCGATTGGCGAAGCGGGGCCAGTCGGCGCATTCGGTGACGCCGGTGGCCTGGTCGGGGTAGCGGGCGCCGCGTTGCGGGACGAAGTCGGAGGCGTCGCCGTCGGCGGCCTTGCGGATCGCCTGGGCCAGCTTGGGCCAGGCGGCGGTGCCCTGGCGGGCCAGGCCCAGGGCGAAGCTCTGGAGGTCGCGGGTCTTGTAGGCGACGTTGGCGGTCTTCGTGGGGATGGGGGTGCGGTCGGCTCGGGCGATCAGTGTGCGCCAGAGGGCGGGGACGTCCGCGCAGTCGTTGGAGGCGCACCAGGTGAAGAAGCGTCGCAGGAACTGCTCGTTGGACTTGGCCATCTCCTCCAGCTCACGCTCCCAGTCGGCGGCGCTGTGGCTCCACGTGCCGTCGAGGACCATCGTGCGGATCCGGTCCGGGAAGAGGCGGGCGTAGTCCTGGCCGTAGAAGCCCGCATAGGAGGCGCCGTAGTAGTTGAGCTTGTCGTCGCCGAGGGCCTTTCTGATGGCCTCCATGTCTCTGGCCTGGTCTGCCGAGCTCATGTTGGCGAACAGCTCGGGGTCCTTGAGCCGGCAGGCCTCGGCGTAGCCGCGGTTGGTGTCGGACAGGCGGCCGAAGTCGGCGTCGTCGCGGGGTGAGTCGGGGATGGGGACGCGGGTCCAGGCGCACTGCAGGCCCGTGCTGAGGCCCCCGAACTGCTCGCCGTAGCCGCGGGTGTCCCACGTGACGATGTCCATGCGTTCGCGGAGCTTGGTCCACCAGTCGGAGGCGGACTGCGTGATGCCGATGCCGGGGCCGCCGGGGCCGCCGTAGGCGATCAGGACCGAGCCTTCGGACTTGCCGGTGGCCTTCAGCCGGCCCAGCTTGAGGGTGATCTTGCGGCCGTCCGGCTTCTGCCAGTCGGCCGGGACCTGGAGGTCGCTGCACTCCATGCCGATCTTGTCATTGGGGCAGGTCTGCCACTGCTGCGGCCCGCCGGCGGTGGCCGCCGCGGACGCCGAGGTGGTCGGCAAGGTCCCCATGCCCAGCAAGGCCAGGGTGATGGTGAGGGGCTTGAGCATGGCGTTCACGATGCCGGAGGGGGAGGTGGAAGCGCGTCGGACCAGGGTTTGGTCTTTTGGGGGTGCGGGTCCTACCAGGGGTTGTCAGACCGCTGCACGCCCCGACCGGTCGGAGAGGGTCTGTGGGGACACTCGACCCAGCGCCCGCCGGGCTCGGCCTGGAGCCGAAGGCGGCCAAGACGGGCCCTTGTGGGTGGGGTGGGTCTTGCGATGGCGGGGTGGGTCTTGCGGTGGCGGGGTGGGTCTTGCGGTGGCGGGGTGGGTCTTGCGGTGGCGGGGTGGGTCTTGCGGTGGCGGGGTGGTCTTGCGGTGGCGGGGTGGTCTTGCGGTGGTGGGGTGGTCTTGCGGTGGTGGGGTGGCGTTGTCACGATCGACGGCGTGGGCAGATGGCAGTGGGTCTGGGAAGGCGCGCTCGGGGTCGTCACGGTGCTGGGGCTGGGGATGGTCCTGTTCACCGCTCCCGGCGGGCACCTGCTGAACATCCTCGCGTCCTCCGCGCCGCTCGGCCTGGTCGCCGTGGCGCTCTCCTTGTCGATGCGCGCCGGCACGCCCAACCTGGCCGTGGGCTCGGTCGCCGCGCTGTCCGGAGTGCTCATCGCCTCCGTCGTGGTCGTCCTCGGCATGCCGCTGGTCGTCGGGGTGCTCCTCGTCATCCTGCTCGCCGCGCTCTCGGGGCTGGTCATGGGGGCGTTCACGGTGCTGCTGGAGGCGCCGGCCTGGGCGGTCACGCTCGCCGCCGCCGTGGTCTGCGACGCGTTGTCGCTCGCGTTCACCCAGGCCAGGACGATCCTCCTGCCGGCGGCGCCGTCGCTCTCGCCCGTGGTGGGGTTCGCGGTGTTCGCCGTCGTCTCGGTGGCGGGCGGGCTGTTGTGGGCCCGGCGGGAGTTCCGGCAGTGGCTGACCAAGGGGTGGGCCGGCCCTCTCGTCGGGCTGGCCGGATCCTGCGTGCTCGCCGCTTTGGGTGGGTTCGTGCTGCTGTTGCGGCTGGGAGCGGCGCAGCCGGGCTCTCAGGGGCTGTTCACCATGGTGTTCGCGCTGGCGGCCGTTCTCCTGGGGGGCACGGGCCTTCCGAGCCTTTCGAGCCCTTTGAACGGCACCGGCGCGGTGAGCACGGTGGCCGACGGGGGACGTGGGGGCGTCGCCGGCACCCTGCTCGCCGTGCTCATCCTGGCGATCGTGCAGGGTGAGCTCACCCTGCTGGCGGTCCCCACGTACGTCATCATGATCGTCCTGGGTGGCGTCGTGATCGCCGGCCTGGCCGTGTCCCGAGCGCTCGACGCCTTACGTCAGTGAAGCCCCGTGCCGGTAAGGCGCCGTCCCGGCAACGCCTCGTGCTGGTGAAGCCTTGCGTCGGTGAAGCCCTGTGCTGAAGAGCACGCGCCGGTAGAGCCCGCGCCGGTAGAGCCCGCGCCGGTAGAGCACGGTGTCGGTAGCCCCGGGCCAGTGAAGTCCCGAGCCAGTGAGGCTCCCGCGTCAGTGGGTCAGCCCAGCGACTTCTTCAGGAAGTCGACCTGGAGCAGCAGCAGGTTCTCCGCCACGACCTCCTGGGGCGTCATGTGCGTCACCCCCGAGAGCGGGAGCACGCTGTGCTGCCGGCCCGCCGCGAGCAGGGCGGATGACAGGCGCAGCGTGTGAGCGGCCACCACGTTGTCGTCGGCCAGGCCGTGGATCAGCAGCAGCGGGCGTTCGAGCTTGGGCGCGTCCGCGAACAGCGAAGAGTTCTCGTACACCTCGGGCTGCTCGTCCGGATGGCCCAGGTATCGCTCGGTGTAGCACGTGTCGTACAGCCGCCAGTCGGTCACCGGCGCCCCCGCCACCGCCGCGTGGAACACGTCCGGTCGCCGCAGCACCGCCAGCGCGGCCAGGAAGCCGCCGAACGACCAGCCGCGAATGGCCACCCTCGTCAGGTCGAGATCGTCGGGATACTGCTCGGCCACCCCCTGCAGGGCGTCGATCTGGTCGTCGAGGGCGGGGGTCGCCAGGTCGTTCAGGACGGACCGCTCGAACTCGGGACCCCGGCCAGGGGTGCCGCGCCCGTCCGCGACGATGACCGCGAAGCCCTGCTCGGCGAACCACTGGCTCTCCAGGAACGCGCCGCGCCGGTTGAGCACGCGCTGCGCGTGCGGCCCGCCGTACGGGTCCATGAGGACCGGCAGCTTCCCGGAGCCCTGCTCGTGCCACGAGGGCAGCACCACGGCGGTGGCCAGCTCGCGACGGCCGGAACGGCCGAGCGAGACGCGCAGGTCGAGCCCGGGCCGCTCGGCGAACGACGGGATCGGCACCGCCATGCCGTCGCGCCGTACGACCGTGGTCGAGACGCCCTCGGCGTCGAGGCTCTGCTCGGTCAGGACGCCCACGCCGCCGGACATCCGCCCCGAGAACACCCCGGAACGGGTCGAGACGGGCAGCAGCGAATGACCGTCCCACGTCCACAGGTGAACCTCGGTCGGATCGCCGCTCGCGCTGAACAGCACGCTGTCGTGATCGACGTCGAGCACCGCCCGCACCTGCAGCGTGGGCGGGGTGACCGCGCGGTCGCCCACGAACAGCCGGTTGCCGCCCTCCGAAGCGGCCACCCACACCAGCGACCCGTCGTCGAGGTGCGCGGGCACGCCGGACACGATGTCGACCCAGGCCGGATCGGTGTCCTCGCGCACCAGCGCGGCCGCGCCCGTCGCCGGGTCGACCGTGAACAGCCGCATCGTGCGCTGGTCGCGCGTCAGGGTCACGATCGACAGCGCGTGGGAGTCCCAGGCCGCCGTCGTGAGGTATTCCTCCTCGTACGGCACCGCGACCCGCGACCCGTCGAGCCCCAGCACGAACAGCTCCGTGACCGCGTTGGGCGTGCCGGCGGCCGGATAGCGCTGGGCCGACGCGGGACGGTCGGGGTTGGCCGGGTCGGCGATGTGCCAGACGTGGACCGGGGCCTCGTCGGAGCGTTCGACCAGCAGCGCGTCGCTAGACGGCGCCCACCAGTAGCCGCGCATCCGGCTCATCTCCTCGGCGGCGATGAACTCGGCCAGCCCATACGTCACGGTCTCCGACTCCGGCGTGGCCAGCGCGCGGTCCTCGCCGGACGCGAGGTCCTGGACGCGCAGCGCGCCGCCGGTGACGTACGCGACATGTCCCCCGTCCGGGGACAGACGGGGATCGATGACCGCGCCCGGCGTGTCCAGCCGGCGCGCCTGACCGGTCGCGAGGTCCACGACGTAGAGAGCGCCGGACAGGGCGAAGGAGGCCCGCGTGACGTCCGTGTCGGTGGCGTACGCGACCACGCCGCCCGCCGCCTCCCGGCTGCGCTCGCGCCTGGCCCGCTCCTCCGGCGGCAGGTTCTCCTCGTCGGCGTCGAGCGCGCGGGGGTCGACGACCAGGCGCTCGACGTGGGTGTCGGTGTCGAGCTCCCACAGGCACGTCACCGGATCGGTGCCCGATTTCGTGCGGAGGAAGACCACCCGGCCGCCGTCCGGAGTGATCGTGAAGCCCCTGGGCACTCCGAGGGTGAACCGGCGGGTCCTGGCAGACAGTCGCGGGAAGCTCTCGCTCATGCGCCCAATCCTGCCACCGCCGATGAGGAACCTGCGCAATGGCGTCCGGAGCCCGTCGGTACGCTCATCCCTATGACTGATCGACGGCTCCTCCTCGTACACGCCCATCCGGACGACGAGTCGATCGGCACCGGGGCGACGATGGCCAAGTACGCCGCCCAGGGAGCCCACGTCACGCTCGTGACCTGCACTCTCGGTGAGGAAGGCGAGGTCATTCCCGCCGATCTCGCCCACCTGGCCGCCGACCAGGACGACGCGCTCGGGCCGTACCGGATCGACGAGCTCGCCGCCGCCTGCCGGGCGCTCGGCGTCGAGGACCACCGCTTCCTGGGCGCGCCGGGCCGCTGGCGGGACTCGGGGATGATGGGGGTGGCGTCCAACGACCACCCGAAGGCGTTCTGGCGCGCCGACCTCGACGAGGCGGCGGGAGAGCTCGTCAAGGTCATCCGGGAGGTACGCCCGCAGGTCCTCGTCACGTACGACGACAACGGCTTCTACGGGCACCCCGACCACATCCAGGCGCACCGGGTTTCGCGCAGAGCGTTCGAGCTGGCCGCGAAACCGGACTTCGGCGAGGGCGAACCGTGGCAGATCGCGAAGTTCTACCACACGGCCCTAGCCCGATCCGTCATGCGGCGCACGACCGAGGCGCTGCGCGGGGCGGACGTCGGCTTCCTGGTGGAGGACGTGGAGGACATGCCGTTCGGCAACGCGGACGAGGACGTCACCACCGAGGTCGACGCCCGCCCGTGGATCGGAGCCAAGATGGAGGCCATGCGGGCGCACGCCACGCAGATCGTCGTGGACGGACCGTGGTTCGCGCTGTCCAACAACATCGGCCAGGAGGTCCTGGGCGTCGAGCACTACCGGCTGGCCATCGGCGTGCCCGGCCCCGCCGTGCCCGGCCCGCCCATCGAGGCGGGCGGTCTCGGCGAACCGCACACCCGCGAGAACGATCTCTTCGCGGGCATCCACTAACCTCGTGCGACATGGAACATCGCAGCCAGGCCGAGTCGGCGCTGGGCGGAGCGGCGTACGGCATGCTGTTCGTGCTCGGCGTCGTCATGGGCGTCGTGGGCGGCTTCACGCATGCGGTGCGGCAGATGGGGCCTGTGCCGATCGCGGCGATCGTGTGGGTGCTGGCGTTGTTCGCGGTGTGCCTGGGGGCGGGCAAGCTGATGCGGGGCAAGCTCGGGGCTTTCATGGCGGCGGTCGGATGGCTGCTGGTCACGATGCCGTTCACGCTGAAGCTGAGCGCCGGCGATCTGGTGATCGCGGATGGTCCGCCCGGGTACGTCTACCTGTACGGAGGGTTGACGGCCATTGTGGCGGCCTATCTGCTTTCGCCCTCGTCAGAGGGGGGATCGTGGCTCTTGCATGGGTACCCTCAGAAGAACTCTATGTAGCGGCATAAAGTAGCGTTCGTGCATTCCATCGAGCGGCCAGTGGACCCTGAGACTTACCGCAAGGTCGTCGGTCGCTTCGCCACTGGAGTCGCGATCGTCACCACCCGGCTGGACGATGTCGATCATGCGATGACGGTGAATTCGTTCACCTCGGTCTCCCTTGATCCGCTCCTCGTGCTGTTCTGCGCGGAGAAGGTGGCCCGGTTCCACGACGCGGTGCTGGAGGCGGGGGTGTGGGGGGTCTCCGTGCTGCCCGCCTCGATGGAGGACGCCTCGCGCTTCTTCGCCCACCGGGGCCGGCCGTTGAACGGGCAGCTCGCGCGGTGGCCGCATCACCTGGGGGAGTCGGGGGTGGCGTTGTTCGACGGGGCCATCGCGACGGTGGAGTGCGTGACGACGGCGGTGCACGACGGCGGGGACCACTCGATCGTGGTGGGCCAGGTGACGGCCCTGGACACGCCTTCGGACGGGGCGCCGCTTCTGTACCACGAAGGCCAGTACAAGACCCTCTGGCGGGCATGAGTCGGGCCAGGCACGTGGCCTGGCCCGCTCACTTGCTCGCTTCCCGGGTGGCTACTGAGTGGTAGCGCTGGTCGATTCCGACGGCGTGGTGGTCGCAGTCGCCGTCGGGACGCTGGTGCCGGTCGGCGTCAGCGTGTCCGGCGGGGTCTCGGAGGGGAGCTCTGTCGGCGTCTCCTCCGCCGGCGGCGGACAGGTGGGGATCCCCGGCGCGCTCTCCGTCGGTGTCACGGAGTCGGTCGGGCTCGTGGTGGATGTCTCGGTCGGGCCGGTGGTGGGTGTCGTGGTCGGGGTTTCGGTCGGAGTTCCGGTGGGAGTTTCGGTCGCGCTGTCAGTCAGGGTCGGGGTCGGCGTCGGCGGGTCGGTGACCGGCGGGGACTCCGTGCCCGTGGCGGTGGGCGTCACCGTGTCCGTCGGGCCGGTCGTCGGCGGAGGGGTCTCCGTCGGGCCGGTCGTCGGCGGTGGCAGGGTCTCCGTCGGCTCGATGCTCGGCTCGACGCTCGGCTGACAGGTGAACGTCACCGTCTGCGTGACCGTCGGCCCCGGCTCGGTGACCGTGATCTGCTCCTTCACCGTCACCGTCGGAAGGGGCGTCATGGTGACTGCCGGTTTGCCCTTTTTCTTGTACGTGCCCCGGCCGAGCCGCTCCGTGGACTCTCCCGAGCCCTCGGTCACCGGGAAGTCGACGCTGGTCGTCTTGCAGGATCTGCCCTTGCAAACCCGCTGCTTGATCGAGAAGAGAGCAGCTTGCGCGTCTGTGATCGATACATTCAGGTAGGAGACGCCTCGCCTCTTGACTACCTTCGTCGTGGCGGTGTACTCCCCGATCGTGGGAGTCTCCGTGAGTGTCGGACTCGTGGTCGGGGCAGTGGTTAACGCCACGTTTGCGCCGAGAGCGCCTGGTCGGTTGTCAGTGGATCGTAGGGGATCGGTTGCTGACGTCTGGGTGATCGCCACTCCGCCGGCTCCTGCCAGTGCGACGGTGCCGAGCAGCGCGCCCAGGATGGAGAATCTCATAATCCTGCTCTTGTGGGAGATTTCAGGACGGGGATCATTATTCCGACTTGTCAAGATTGGTCAAGGCTGAGACGCATGGACAGGCGCTTCCGGTTCCGGCGGGTGGCGAACTACGTGAACCTCGCCACGCCGCTCGGTCTGCTGATCTCGATCATCGGTGGCGCGACCAGGAACCCCGGCCCCGACGGGCTCATCCTGGCCTTCGGCTACCGCTACCGCTTCCCCATCGCGGGGGCGTTCACCGTGGGAAACGTCGTCCTGACCAGGTGGGACGCGCTCCCCGATCGACTCGTCCGCCACGAGGGCCGGCACGCCACCCAGTGGGCCTGGTGCGTCGGCCTCCCCATGCTGCCGCTCTACCTGCTGTCGATGCTCGTGTCGGTGATGGTCTGCGGCAACCAGGCCACGTACAACCTCTTCGAGCGCCTGGCCGACCTGGAGGACGGCGGCTACCCCCGCGCCCGGCTGTGGTGGCGGCGGCGCAGCGGCGTCGAGTGAGGCCGAAGCGCGTGCCCCCGGTGTCAGGGGAGCGGTCCCTGCGGTGCGGCGTCGAGTGAGGCCGAGGGGGCTCAGTGGGGCGATCCCTGCCGTGCGGGAGCGCGTCTTGGCGAGCCCTTCAGGCGGCCCAGCATGAGCGAGGCGATGGCCAGGCCGGAGATGGCGCCGGCGCAGAGGACGGAGGCGGTGGAGGGGGACACGGGCTCGACGCCTGCCAGGGCGAGGGCCGAGACGGCGGTGGCGGTGGCCACGTAGAGCCAGGTGGCCAGGCGGATCCAGCGGACGCGGGAGCCCTCGGAAGGCAGCGTGCGGGACAGCAGCCAGGACAGGGCCGGCAGCAGGAGGACGCCGTGCATGAAGATCGCGTGCGCGGGCTTCAGGGTCGTGGCCACCGTGTACGCGAGCTGCTGGTTTCCCGTCACCACCTCGACGACGCCACGGGCGATCATGACGGCGCCGAACGCCATGGCGGCGAGGAGCGTGGCGAAGCCCGCGCGTACGGCCAGGCGCATGCTCGGGGCGAGGTCCGGATCGGGACGGAACGCGGCGATCGTCATGACGATCCCGATGGCGACGAGGACGCCGCCGCCCGCCGCCAGGGTCCTCGCGACGGCCGTGTCGAAGGCGGTCTCCATGTTGAAGTGGGACGGGACGCCTCGCCAGGCCTGGAGGGTGATCAGGGCCACCTCCAGCGTGGACGCCACCGCGAAGGCGCCGACCACAAGCGGGCGGGCGCGGAGCCGGACGAACTGGGAGACCCACGTGAGGGTCAGCACGCTCAGCCCGAACGACACACCGAACGTGAACGGCTTGCGCCACGACACCGCGCCCTCCCACGGCCCGCCGTCCACGACGAACACGCCCAGGTGAACGAGGCCCGCGAGCACCAGCAGGACTCCGATGAGGTACCAGAGGCGATTCATGCCGCCATGGTGGCAAGGCGGCGGGGGCCGGCGCGTCGGCCCAGGGTTTGGATCGCCTCTACAACCCCGGTCGTACGACCGAGGCGATCAGGGGGTGAGCTTGAGGGTGTGGACGGCCGCCTTCTTGATCGACTCGGGCTTCGCGTACATCGGCAGCAGGTCGCCCTTGGCCCAGGCCTCCGCCTGATCCCAGTAGTTGTCGTGGAAGGCGTGTCCGGAGGCGCCCGTCAGGTTGATCCATCGGGACTTGTCGGTGTCCGACAGGTCGACGATCATGCGCATCGACGGGACGGCGGTGATCTCGTACCCCTTCTGGACGTTCCACCCCGTGGCGTTCACGGCGTCCTTGCCCCCCGCCACGGCCAGCGGCCCGCGGTTGAACAGGGCCTCCACCGGAGCTATCCCCGAGGTCCCCAGCGAGCCGTTGACCAGCTCCAACTGGTGCAGGTCGCCCCAGCGCCAGGACTTGACCTCGGGCCCGAGCCGGTCCGACAGCTCCTGGTACGCCGAGGCGAGCGCCTGGCGGAGGATGTCGTCGCGGGTCTCCTTGACGTTCTTGGTGGTCACGTCGTCCCAGAAGGGGTCGTCAGGAGCGTCGAGCAGGCGTCTGACGACCTCGTACCAGCGGTCCCCTCCGGCCGGCCGCGCCGCCTCCGGCAGGTCGTCGTCGAACGTCAGCGTGAGCACCTGCCGCCACACCGCGTTGAAGTAGGCGGCGGCGGTGGAGTCGAGGCCCTGCATGCGGTCCCACGTCTTCAGCAACTGCCTGGCCTCGCCGCTGGGCCCCGCCAGGTCCACCCGCATCAGGGCCGGGATCAGCGTCTCGGCGAAGCCGTTGTACGTGTCCTGCTGGATCGCCGACATGGTCGCCGCGTCGATCGGGCCCTTCTTGAGCGCTTCCTTGATGCGGTCGCGGATGCGTTCGGAGCGGTAGCCGTGCGCCCAGTCCTTGGTCAGCAGGGGTTTGTACCGCTTGGGGTCGATGACGGCGTTGTTGGCCGTGACGATGAACCCGTCGGCCGGGTTCTCCACCGAAGGTAACTGGTCGTACGGGATGGGGGCCGTCATCCAGTCGTACTCGCCCGTCCATCCCGGGACGGGCCACGTGCCGTCGCCCTTGGCCCGCACGGGGATGCGCCCGGGCGCCTGATAGCCGATCTTGCCCGTGGTGTCGGCGTAGATCAGGTTCTGGGACGGCACGTCGAACAGCGCCGCCGCCGCCCTGAACTCCTGCCAGTCGCCCGCCTTGTTCAGCGCGAAGACGGCGTCGGCCGTCCGGCCCGGCGTCAGCGCCGTCCACTGCAGCGCCACCGCGTTGGCCTCGCCGCTGGGCTTGGCGCTGCCGATGACGTCGTTGATCAGCGGCCCGTGCCGGGTGCTCCTGACCGTGATCGTGACCGGGGCGCCGCCCGCGACCTTGATCTGTTCCTTCCTGGTCTCCAGCTTCACCTGCTGGCCCTTGTACAGGTACGTGTCGCCCTGCACCTGCTCCAGGAAGAGGTCGGCCACGTCGGGGCCCAGGTTGGTGAAGCCCCACGCGATCTTGTCGGTGCGCCCGATGACCACGCCCGGCACGCCCGAGAACGTGAACCCGGTCACGTCGTACGGGCACGCCTCCGTGATCTTCCTGCAGTGCAGCCCCGCCTGGTACCAGACGGAGGGCATCTGCGGCGACAGGTGCGGGTCGTTGGCCAGCAGCGGCTTGCCGCTCTTGGTGTACTCGCCGGAGACCACCCACGAGTTGGACCCGATGCCCTCGCGGTCCTCCGTGCCCATCGTGCTCGGTACGGCGTCCAGGGTCTTGGCGGCCTGGGCGATCGCGCGGTCGGCGCGCTGCTGGGGCTCGGCGTGCTGGTTGAAGCGCCCCTGGTCGATGGTGCCCTCGGTGACGATCGGGCTGTGGCGGTCGTACGGGTAGCCGGGGTAGAGCTGCTCGACGCGCTCCTTGGGCAGCTTGGTCAGCGCCAGAGCCCGGTCGATCTCGTCCTCCATGTTGGAGCGCAGGTCCCAGGCCATGGCCTTCAGCCAGGCCACGGAGTCGGCCGCGGTCCACTTCTCCGGCTGGTAACCGCCGTTCTGGATCTTCAGGATGGAGTATTCGAGGCTGCGGTCGGAGGCGTTCGGGTTGGCGCTGAGCCAGGCGTTCACGCCTCTCGCGTACGCGTCCAGGTAGTCCCGGGTGTCCTGGGCCAGGTCGGGGAGCTCCTCCTCGGCGACCTTGCGCCAGCCCATGGTCCTGATGGCCTTGTCGTTCTCGACGGTGGCCTTGCCGTAGAGCTCCGAGAGGCGGCCGGAGGTCAGGTGGCGGCGGAAGTCCATCTCGTAGAAGCGGTCCTGGGCGTGGACGAACCCCTGAGCCGTGAACAGGTCCGCTGCGGTGTCGGCGTAGATGTGCGGGATTCCGTATTTATCCCGATAAATCTCCACATTCCCGTTTAGGCCCGGCAGCCGCAGCGATCCGTCCACCTGCGGGAACGACTTCCGCACCGTGTAGACGAGGACCCCTGCCAGCACCAAGACCAGCGCGAGCACTACGGACAGCACCCGGGCGAACCACCGCAACGGCCGCGGCATCCACGCGTAGGGCCTCACCGACACCTCCATCTCCGCCGAACTGGCACTAAGTCTGTCAGCCCGAGATCACTACTCCGGCCGCCTTCCACAACCCTGGGAGGAGGACTTGAGAGGCCTGGTTACGGGCGATCACCCCTCCCTCACTCGCCGCGTCCGCCGAGCGGAGGACGGGCGGGGGTGTCGCGCGGGCGACCCCGGCGCTCCCTCGTGAGAGTGAGTGAGAAATCGGTCGCACCGGCGATCCGCGGCGGCAGCGCTGATCGACAGGATGGACGCATTCCACCTGCACCCCTCTCACTTGGAGATGCTCCGATGAAGCTGTCAGCCGCCGGTCTCGCCCTCGCCACCCTCCTCGTGGCGACGCCCGCTCAAGCGGCCGCCATCCCGGCCGCCCCCACCCCAGTCCCCTCGACGAGTGCCTGCCCGCCACCGGCCGTGGTCCGGCCCGATCCGGCCGCGCCGGTCCCTCCCGTCAACGCCACCGCGCTGGAGCAGTCCATCAAGGACCTGCCCGCGGCCGACGCCACCGCCGCGATCGTCCGGGTGAGCGGTACGAAGGGCTCATGGCGGGGCGTGACCGGCGTGGCCGACATCACCACCCGGCGCAAGGCCTCCGCGCACGTACGCTTCCGGGCGGGCAGCGTGACCAAGATGTTCACCACCGCGGTCGTGCTGCAGCTCGTGGCCGAGGGCAAGGTCTCACTCGACGGAACCGTCCAGGACTACCTGCCCGGCCTGCTGCCCGACTCCTATCCCGAGGTCCGCGTCGGTCAGCTGCTCAACCACACCAGCGGGCTGCCCGCGCCCGAGCTGCCCGGCACGTTCGACTGGGTCTACCGGACCCGGTTCAAGACCTGGACGCCGGAGGAGTACGTCGGGCTGGCCGTGCGCAACCCGATCGAGTTCGCGCCCGGCACCAGGCAGCACTACCTCAACACCAACACGTTCGTGGCGGGCATGCTGATCGAGAAGATCAGCGGACGCTCGTACGAGCACGAGGTCACGTCCAGGATCCTGCGCCCGCTCGGCATGCGGGACAGCTACCTGCCCGGCACCTCGCCCCGCATCCGCGGCCCGCACCACAAGGGCTACCAGTCCGTGCCCGCGGGCTTCGACGGCGCCATCGCCTACGGCGCGGGCCACGTGGTCGACATGACCGAGACCAGCGTCACCTCGACCTGGGCCTCGGGCGATCTCATCTCCACCGCCGCGGACCTGGAGAAGTTCGTCAAGGCGCTGTTCTCGGGGAAGGTCGTGCCGGCCGCGCAACTGGAGCCGATGTTCACGGTCCCGGACGTGACGATGTACGACGAATGCGGCAACCAGCCCGCCGTCTACACCTCGGGCATGACGCGGCTCGTGCTGCCGGGCGGGATCGTCGCCTACGGCAAGACCGGCGCGCGGTACGGCTACGCCGCCGGCGTCGGCGCGACCCGTGACCTGAGCCGGGTTCTCGTCTACTCGGTCAACTCCACCGACGCGAAGGCATCGGGCCAGAACGACAGGACGCTGCGCATCGCCCTGGCCGCCTTCTCCCGATGAGCCGCCGGTGCGTGGCGCATCGTGCCCGAGCGGGATCCGCGGCGGTGGCCGGCGGGGCGGCGTTGGGCGGGGGTCAGGTCCAGGTCTGGCCGTCCGGGGTGTCCGCGACGCGTACCCCCATCTCCGCCAGCTCCTCCCGCAGCCGATCCGCCTCCTCCCAGTCCCGGGCCTCCCGCGCCCGGTCCCGCGCCTCCAGGAGCTCCCCGGCCCCGGGAGGCAGCGCCCGCGCCTTGCCGATCTCCGTCGAGAGGTCGAGCCCCAGCACCTGGTCCAGATGCAGGAACGTCTCGAACTTGGCCCCGGGCGCGACGGACTCGTCGCGTTCCAGGTCCCGGAGGATCCGCAGCGCGGACGGCGTGTCCAGGTCGTCGGAGAAGGCGGCCTCCACCCGTTCCGCGTAGTCCGCGGCCATCGGCGCGCTGTGTGACTCCGACCACTCGGCCACCCGGGCGCGCCACCGCCGCACCGTACGGTCGGCGGCTCGCAGGGTGTCCCAGGTCAGGTTCAGCTGCTGCCGGTAGCGGTGCTCCAGGAACGCCATGCGTACGGCGAGCGGGTCGAGCCCGGCCGCGGCCACGTCCGACAGCAGCACCACGTTCCCGGTGGACTTGGCCATCTTGCGGCCGTCGAACAGCAGGTGCTCCCCGTGCACCCAGTGCCGCACCACCTCGTGCCCGGTCGCCGAGTTGGACTGGGCCCGCTCGTCCTCGTGGTGCGGGAAACGAAGGTCGATCCCACCGACGTGGATCTCGAAGCTGGAGCCGAGGAAGCGGAGCGACATGGCCGAGCATTCCACGTGCCACCCGGGGAAGCCGCGGCCCCAGGGAGAGTCCCACGTGAGGTCTCCCGAGGAGGGCTTCCACAGGGCCCAGTCGGCGTGGAAGCGCTTGCGCGGGTCGACGGCGTCGATGCGGTGGGCGGGCTTGAGCGAGTCCAGGCGATTTCCCGAAATTTCGCCGTAAGTGGGGAAGGTCTGGACGTCGAAGAACACCGACCCGTCCGGCACCTCGTACGCGTGTCCCCGCTCGATCAGCTTGGCGATCAGCTCGATCATCAGGTCGACGGTCTCGCTCGCCCGGGGCGTGTGCTCCGGCGGTCGGAGGTTGAGCGTCGAGGTGTCGTTCCTGAAGGCGTCCTCGTAGAAGCGGGCGAGCTCGCCCACCGAGCGCCCCTCCGCCCGCGCCTGCTCCAGGACCTTGTCGGAGCCGGCGTCGGTCAGGTGGCCCACGTCGGTGATGTTCTGGCAGGCCAGCACGCGTACCCGCCGCCGTTCGAGCACCCGCCTGATCAGGTCGGACAGCAGGTACGTACGGAGGTTGCCCACGTGCGCGTGGCGGTAGACGGTCGGCCCGCACGTGTACATGCGCACCGCCCGCCCCGAGGCGATCTCCTCGACCTGCCGGGCACGCGTGTCGTAGATCCGGAGCATCCTCCGAGCCTAGCCGCGTCAGCCCCCCAGGAAACCGAGGATGTCCCGGTCGCCGCGCTCGCGCAGCCTGCCCAGCACTTCCTCGCGCCCGGCCGTGTCGGGCATCCCCATCCTGGCCCCGATCAGCCGCAGCCCCTCCAGCTCCGAGCTGACGGGGGCGGTGTAGCCGATGAGGTAGAGCGCGCGGTTCACGGGCGGCATCCCGACGGGCGCGGCCGGCAGGTAGCGGGTCAGCAGCTCGCCCCCGTCCGACACGGTCAGGAACACGTGGTCGCCCTCGCTCGCCTTGAAGTCGGCCAGCACGTTGCGGATCGACCCCATGGTCGGCTGGTTGTGCCAGCTGATCACCACGTCACCGGACGGGGTCGAGGCGGTGAGCTGCCCGCCCGGCGCCATCCCCAGGTACGCCGCGAAACCTGTGGGCAGCGGCGAACCGGACCCGCGCAGGTGCTCGGCGTTGACGTCCACCCGGTGCCACCAGCGGCCGTCGCGGGAGCGGAAGCTGCGCCGCGTCTCCGACACGTCCTTGCGCGGCTGGTACGGCTCCGCCTCCCCGGTCGGCGAGGTGCCGGCCACCCGGATCCAGCCCCGCTGCGTCCGCTCGAAGCCCGGCCCGCCCGAGTACGCCCGCACCGAGCTCTCGCTGACCTCGTACTTGGCGGTCAGGTTGGTGACGATCGTGCTCACCGAGGCCTCGCCGCCGGCCCGCTCGATCTCCCTGGCGATCATCTCCCTGATCCCCAGGTACTCGTCGCCGCCCCATCGCGTCAGGCCGTACTTGTTGCGGTCGACCCGGCGGAAGCGTTCGTCGGCGGTGAGCTGGTTGCGGATGCCGACCAGGCTGTAGTCCTCGCCGATGCGTTCCTGGATCTCCTCGGGCGACAGCGGCGCGCCGGCCACCGCCAGCACCGCCTCGGCCTTCTCGTTGATGCTGCGCGGCCACGGCACGACGTGCTGGCCCAGCACGCGTAGCTGCGGCACCGCCAGGATCCACCGCTCGGCCACGTCCTCGCGCACGCCGAGCTGGGTGACCATGGCCACCGCCTCGCCGAGCGGCCGCGGCCCGTCGGCGAACAGCTGCCGCGTCTTCTCCCGGAGCTCGTCGGCCCCGCCTGCCACGAGCCACCCGTCGGACTGCTCGTAGCCGGTCAGCAGCGTACGCACGAACCGCCACGCCGGGATCCCCAGCGAGCGCAGCTCGGCCCGGTGCCACGGCACGGCGGCCTGCAGGTCGTCGGCCGGGACCGCGGAGCCGAGCCGGCCGCGCAGCCAGGAGACGTGCGCGACGAGGGCCGACGCGTCCGGCTTGCCGAGCCAGGCCTCCACGTGGTCGCGCAGGTCGCGTTCGATCTGCCGGATCCGCTCCCGCGTGACCGAGAAACGCTGGGCCAGCTCGTCCAGCGTGGCCCGCTGCGCGGCGTAGAGCCGGTCGCGGGCGATGGCCCGCTGCCGGTCGTCCAGCGCCCCGAACAGGTCGTCGATCAGCTCGGGCAGCGGCCTGTCCGGCCTGGACGGCGCGGGCGCGGCCTCGGGCGCCGGTTCGAGCAGCCGCTCGAACACGCCGGTGAACAGCTTCTGCACCACGTCCTTGCCCAGCGTCTCCGGCGTCCGCTCGGCCTCGGCGGGGTCGGAGAAACGCAGCAACGGGAGGATGTCGCCGACCATCAGATGACCCCAGCAGGCCACGGCGAGGTCGGCCAGGCGGCCGGCCACGGCCTGCGTCCCGACCATGGCGCACGCGCGATCAAGGGGGATCGCCTGCCACCAGGCCTCGGGCAGCTGTGGCTCCTCCACGATCGGCGCGATCTGACCAGGGGAGGTCCATCGCAGGGGTGGCGCGAGGTCGCTCAGGCTGAGGTTCATTGACGTCCAACCGGCAAAGGGAAGATATATCCGCAGTTCAGACTATGTGATTAGAGTGACAAAAACGGGCTGCCTCTTCCGGAATGGGAGATATAGAGCATCGCACGAGCCCGCGTGCAGGCGACGAACAGTATGCTCCGTTCACGTTGCAGGGCACGAGCCCGAGCGTCGGGTTCCTCGGGCGGCGGCTCGGGCACCACACCCTCCGCCACGCCGATGAGCGCCACCCGCTCGAATTCCAGCCCCTTGAGATGTTGGAACGTCGAGGCCCGTACGTCCAGCCCGTCCAGCGCCCGCCTGGCATCCCGCACGAGCCGCGGATTGCGCGCGCCGACGGCGATCTCGTCCGCGGGCACGCCGTCCGCCAGCCACGACTCGACCGTGCTCCGCAGTCCGGCCAGCTCCGACTCCGGCGTCTCGTACGCCCTCACGATGGGCCGGTCGCCGTTACGCGCCGAGTGGAAGCCGTACATGTTGGTCGTGCCCTTGACCAGGCCGCTGGCCGGGCCGCCGCGCAGCCGTACCACGAAGGACAGCAGCTCCTGGGACATCCGGTACGAGAGCCGCAGCGTGTGCTGGACGGCGGGGATGCCGACCGCGCCGAGCGCCACCCGCGTGTCGGTGATCCGCTGGTGCGGGTCGCCGACCACGAACAGGTCGTCGCGAGCCCGCGGCACCGCGGCGCGCAGCAGCCGCCACTGCGACGGGCTGATGTCCTGCGCCTCGTCCACGACGATGTGACGGTACGGCTTGCGCCCCGGGTCCACGTCGTCGAGCAGGTCGCCCGTCGCCAGGGAGAGCAGCCGGAGCGCCTCGTCCGTGAGCTGGGCCAGCGTCCGCGCCCCCGGGCCGACCAGCGCGGGGCGGCGGCCCTCGGCGTCGGCCACGATGCGCAGGGCCAGGCGTTCGGTGTTGCCGACCTCGACCCGCTTGCGGACCACCTCGTCCTCTATCAGCAGGTCCAGCTTCGCCGACAGGTCCTCGGCCAGCGCCTGGGAGAACGTCACGAGCAGCACGGGCCCCGACCCGTGCGCGGCCAGGTGAGCGGCCCGCTGGAGGGCGACGACCGTCTTGCCGGTGCCCGCCCCGCCCACGACCAGCACCGGCTGCTCGAAACGGGCGGCCCTGGCCAGCCGGTGCTGCGGCGGGTCGAGAAATGTGCACCAGGCAGGCAGCCCGAGCACCCGGTCCAGCTCCACCTTGTCCGCGACGAACGCCGCCCGGTCGGGGCTGCGGCGCAGCGCCGCGTGCAGGTCCTCGGGGTCGATCGGCCCGGTGTCCTCGTCGGAGGCGCGCCAGGCGTCCAGCTCCCGCCACGCCTCGGCGAGCGTGCCGCCGCGGGCCAGTACGGCGAGCGGGACGTGCTGGGTCGGCGGGAGCAGCGGTTCGAGCGCGGCCACGTCGGCCTCGGTCGTGATCAGCCTGAACAGCGGCAGCGCGTGCACGTCGAGGCCGAGCCCCATCAGGTCGCCGTCGCAGATCGGGTCGTACAGCCCGGACGACCTGGCCGATCGGCGTAACGCGGGCTCGACGCGTTCGAGCGCCTCGGCGTCCCACTCCTCGACCACGCCGATCACCGGGTTGACCCCGAACCTGAAGCGTCGCGCGTACGACCAGGCCTCGGGGTCGGGCAGCACCGTACGCAGCCAGTACACGTCCCGCTGCCGCACCACCACCCCGCGATGGCCCTCGGCCAGCCGCAGCGTCGCGACCCGCGGATCCCGGCAGCCCCTGACCCGCTGGGGGTGCGGGGCGCCGGCCACGTTCAGCAGGAACCGGCGCAGCGCGACAACGGCGTCCCTGCGCACCGGCTGGGCCAGTGCGCTGAGCTCCCTGGGAAACTCAGGGCCGATCGCGAGCCGCGGCACCGGCTCAGTCCAGGAGGGCGAGCAGGTCGCGGTCCCCGCGTTCGCGGAGCCTGGTGAGCAGGTCGGGGAGCGCGACCGGTCCCGTCATGCCGATCCTGGTGGCGATCACCCTGGCCGCCTGATCTCGGGTGCCGCCCGGGGCCGTGTACCCGACCAGCCGGAGCGCCTTGGTGATCTTCTCGGCGCCCTGCGCGGCGACCGGGAGGTGCCGGGCCCTGAGCACGCCCTCGTCCGACAGCGTCAGGAACAGGTGCCCGCCCTCTCGCGCGCCCACGTCCACCAGGAGGCGTTCGATGGATTCGAGCACCGGCTTGCCGTGCCACGTCATGGTCAGCTCGCCCGCGGCGCTCCTGACCGTCCGGCTCTCACCGGGGGACAGGCCCAGGTACGAGGCGAACCCCGTCGGCAGCGTGCACTCGCCGCCGGCCAGCTGCTCGGCCGTCACGTCGATGCGCAGCCACCAGCGTCCGTCGGGCTGCCTGAAGCAGCGCCTGGTCTGCGAGACGTCCTTCAGCGGCTGGTACGGCTTGTGCTCCCCGGAGTCGCCGTTGGCCTCCTCCACCTGCGAGGGGGCCGGGGTGAACGCCTGGAACTGCGGCGGGCCCGGGGGAGGGGGCGGCGGCATCTGGGGCGAGCCGAACGCCGACTGCGGCTGCAACTGGGGCTGCGGCTGGGGGGACAGCGTCGCCAGCACGAACTGCCAGGCCGGGACCTCCAGGGCGCGGATCTCCACGTTGTGCCATTCGGCCGCGCCGATGAGCTGCTCCTTGTGGGCGGCCGGGCCCAGGGTCCTGCGCAGCTCCTCCAGATGGGCCCGGTACGGGGCCGCCTCCTCGCTCGACAGCCAGTGGTCGAGGCGGGTACGGAGCTCGTCCTCGGTGGCGGAGATCTCGGCCGGGGGGACGGCGAAGAGCTTGGCCAGCTGATCCACGGCGGAGGGCTCGTCGGTGAAGACGCGGTTCTGGGCGACGGCCCAGCTCTTGTCGTCGAGCCCGGCGAACGCGGCCTCGATGAGGTCCGGAAGCTGCCCCTGCGACGGGGCGGGCTCCTGCTCGGGGGCGATCACCTGGGCGGGCTCCGGCTCGGGCGCCTCCTGAGCGGCCGGTTCGGGAGCGGGCTCGGGCTCCTCGGCGGCGTCGAGCACGGACTGCGGCTCGGGCTGCGGCTCGGGCTGCGGCTCGGGCTGCGGCTCGGGTTCGGGCGCCTCGTCGGCGACCGGCTCGGCGTCGGCGGCCGGCACCGGCTCAGCGACCTCGGCCGCGCCCTGCTCCGAAGCGACGCCCTCGGGCTCGCTCTCGTGCGAGGCGACGGCCTCGGGCGCCTCCTCGTGCGAGGCGGCCTCGGGCGCGTCCTGCTGGGGCTCGTCCTGGTGGGGGGCGTCGGCCTCGGGCGCGCCTTCGTGCGAGGCGACGGCCTCGGAGGCGTCCTCCTGGGGAGCGGCGCTCTGGGGCTCGTCCTCGTGAGCCGCGGCGTCCTCCGGCGCGACGGCCTGGGGCTCGTCCTCCTGGGGAGCGACGTCCTCGGGTCCGCCCTCGTGGGACGCCACGGCCTCCTCGTCCGCCGGGCGCTCGGCCTCGGCGGCGTGCGGGGCCTCGGCGGGCTCGGGAGCGGCCGCGTCCTCGTCGGGCTCGGGGTCGTCGATGACGGACCCTGCGGGGACGAAGTGGGCGACGGGCTCGGGTTCGTCGATCACCGACCCGACGGCGGCGAACCGGACCACGGGGTCGGGCTCCTCGACCGGCTCGGGGGCCGGCTCCTCGGCCACGGGCTCCGGCTCGGCCACGGGCTCCGGCTCGGCCACGGGCTCCGGCTCGGCCACCGCGGCGGGCGGGTGCTCGGCCGGCGCCGCCTGCTCGCTCGCGGCGGGAACCGGCGCCGGGTGCGCGGGCTCGGCCGCCCGCGGGTGCGCCAGGCGTACCAGGACCGCCGAGAACAGCGTGTTCAGCACCGGCCGGGCCTGGATGAAGGGCTGGTCCACCAGCTCCCTGCTGGTCAGCTTCAGCAGCCCGGCCCACGATCCGGCCCGGTCGAGGGCGATCGCGACGGCGGGCTCGTCGGCCTCCTCCGGGTCCAGCACGTACAGCGCCGGCAGGACGTCACCCACCGCCGCAGCGGGCCAGTGCTCCAGGGCGATCTCCGTCAGCAGCTCGCCCAACGACTCGGGGCCGATGGCCGCCAGGACGTGTGGCATGGGCAGACTGCGCCACCACGCGTCGGGCAGCTCCGGCTGCCCGGTGAGCAGCGTGATCGTCGTGGCGTCGCTCCACCTCAACGGTGGTACGAGGTCGCTCAGGCAGAAGTTCATCCCGTTCCGTTCACCAGCCCCTCACGCCGCCGCCGCAGCGGTGCAGCCATAATCTCGCCGCCCACGGAACAGACCATAGTCCGGCAAATCAGCCCTACGCATCATGTACAACGCATCAACGCCGAACGGCGGCAAAGCGTAGACGCACGTAGTCGGCCATCCAGCCAGTCTCCCTGCGAAGCGCGGGCGCGGCCAACTCGTTCACACGATGAAGCAGGGGCTCCACGATTTCCGGCGGGAGTCCTTCGAGCACCGACGAGGCGAACATGCGCACCCAGTCGGCGGCCCCGCCGGGGCACTCGTCCAGGGGGGTCGGCCGGTCGAAATATTCCAGCAGCCTGACCACGAAGCCCTCCTGCTCGAGGCGGCGGGCGTACTCGGCAGGCGAGGGAAAGTACCACGGAAGATCGGGTTCGCGCAGGCCGTACTCGCGCCAGGCCGTCAGCATCGCGGCGGTCAGCTCGGCGCAGTTGCCGGCCCCGCCCATTTCGGCGACGAAACGCCCGCCGGGTGTCAGCGCCTCGCGCACGCGCGCGATCACCAGCCCGGGGTCGCGGCTCATCCAGTGCAGCGCCGCGTTGGAGAACACCGCGTCGTACGGGTTCACGACGTTGAAGTCGTGCCCGTCGCCGACGATGAAGTTGATCCCCGGGTACTGCGCGAGGGCCTTCTCGATCATCGCGGGGGAGCCGTCGATGCCCAGCACGTCCGCGCCCCTGAAGGCGATCTGCGAGGTGAGCACGCCCGTGCCGCAGCCGAGGTCGAGCACCCGCTCGCCGGGCCGCGGATCCAGCAGGTCGACCAGTGGCGCGCCCTGAGTGGAGACGTAGCCGAAGCTGCTGTCGTAGGCGCGACTGTTCCACCGCTCCAAGCTCGGTGTGTCATATCGCAAGACGATCAGCTCACATTCGATCAGACAACGGGCCCCCCTGGCCGTGCTGTCTGCTCACTTTAGAGCCTGAACGTCCCTACGACATATCAAGTCACATCGGACTCATCCGACACTCTTCGTCCATTCCCGGCTGAGATACGCCTTCGCCGCGTCTGCCTGCGGGATTGTCATGAGGACCGGCGGGCCCGGAGCCTTGGGAAGTTTCGCGGCCTGCTCGGCGTCGAGCGTGCCCTTCATGAGCATCGCCTCACTGCGCGCCGGGCGGGCGAAACCCTTCTGGAAGAGGTTCTGGCCCTCGTTCGAGAACAGGAACTCCTGCCAGAGGCGGGCCGCGGCCGGATGCGGGGCCGTCTTGCTGATGGCCTGCATGTGGAAGCCGCCGAGCGGCGCGTCCTTGGGGATCGTGACCTTCCACGCGTCGGAGTGGGCGGCGCTGCGGGCCGCGTTCAGGTGGTCCCAGGCGATGACCGTGTTGGCCTTGGCCAGGTCGGTGAGCCGCCCGGCCTGCTTGAGCTTGGCGAACAGCGCCACCCCCTGCGACGGCTGCGGCACGCCCGAGCGCATGGAGGCGGCCATCACGCCGTCGAACGCCCCGTCCGAGCGCAGCGGGTCGCCGTCGAGCGCGACCCGGTAGCCGGGATTGAGCAGGTCGGCGAAGGAAGCCGGGGGCTTGACCTCGCGCGGGTCGTAGCCGATGGACATGAAGCCGCCGTAGGCGGCGTACCAGGCGCCGGACGGGTCCTTGACGTCGTCGGGCAGGTCCTGCCAGCCCTGCACCTTGTACGGGGCGAACCGGTCGGCACCGGAGACGGCCACGTCCAGGGTCAGGTCGAAGACGTCGGGCTTGAGCTGCGCGGCGGCGTCGAGCTCGCGCTTGCTGCCGGCGGCCGGCTCCAGTTCGTTGACCTTGAGCCCGTACTTGTCGGCGAACGTCTCGATGATCTCGCCGTAGTTCACCCAGTCGTGGGGCAGCGCGATCACGTTGAGCCGGCCCTCACGCTTGGCGGCCTCGACCAGCCGGTCCATGGTGGCGAAGCCGGCCTTCATGGAGCTCGCCTGGACGTTGACCGGCGGCAAATTCTTGGGCTGGGAAGAGGTGGAGTGGGTGGACGACGCGCCGCATCCGGCGCTGGCGAGGATGGCTGCTGCGGCGGCGCAGGTACGTACGGTCACACAACGAATACTTACCGTTACATTCGTTCAGGTCGAGGAGGCGCGGCCGGAACGACCTTGGCGGCCACCAGCGTCTCCTCCGGGATCTCCACCACGGTGCCGTCTCGTTTGCGAACTTTGAGTAGTCCGTTCTCCCACGACACGAGGATGCCCACCGCATCTCGAAATCCCCCGGGAACGCGCCTACGGGTGGTGATGCGTGCACCTATATCCTGACTTGTGATCGCGATGATGAGACGTGCGGCCACGAGTTTGCCACCCTCCGTTTCGGCCAGCTGGCAAGCACGGCAATACTAGGGCGTAGCAAACCGCGGTCAGAGACATGCCATGGTGCGGAGAAGAAGGAGCTCGAGGTGACCTACGTCATCGCGCAGCCTTGCGTGGACGTCCTGGACAAGGCGTGCATCGAGGAGTGCCCCGTCGATTGCATCTACGAGGGCGAGCGCATGCTTTACATCCACCCCGACGAGTGCGTGGACTGCGGCGCGTGTGAGCCTGTATGCCCCGTCGAGGCGATTTTCTATGAGGATGACCTTCCCGAGCAGTGGAAGGACTTCTACAAGGCGAACGTGGACTTCTTCGAGGACCTCGGCTCGCCCGGTGGCGCCTCGAAGGTCGGGAAGATCGACAAGGACCACCCGGTGGTGGCCGCCCTGCCGCCGCAGGGCGAGGACCACTAGCCGATCCTGTCGCGCCGGGTACGGGGGGCATCCTGGCCGGATGCGCCCCGGTCGGCGTGCGCTTTTTGAGTACGGCACGCACAACCCTGGAGAACCGTGAACAAGTTGCCCGACTTCCCCTGGGACCGGCTGGAGCCGTACAAGGAGCGCGCGCTCGCACATCCCGACGGCATCGTCGATCTCTCGATCGGCACGCCCGTCGATCCCGTGCCGCAGATCGTCCAGGACGCTCTCGCGCAGGCGGCCGACAGCCCCGGCTACCCCTTCACGCACGGCACCAAGGCGCTGCGCGAGGCGGCGGCCGGGTGGCTGCGGCGCAGGCATGGCGTCTCCGTCGATCAGCAGGACGTGCTCCCGCTGATCGGCTCCAAGGAGTTCGTCGCCTGGCTGCCCACCTACCTGGGCGCCGGGCGGGTGGTCTTCCCCGAGCTGGCCTACCCCACCTACGACGTGGGCGCCCGGCTGGCCGGGGCGGTGGGCACGGCCTCCGACAGCACGCTCGCGCTCGGCCCCGAGCGCGTCGACCTCGTCTGGGTCAACTCCCCGGGCAACCCCACGGGCCGGGTGCTGCCCGCCGAACACCTGCGCAAGGTGGTCTCCTGGGCCCGTGAGCGCGGCGCCGTCGTGGCCTCCGACGAGTGCTACATCGAGCTCGGCTGGGAAGAGGAGCCGATCTCGATCCTCCATCCCGACGTCTGCGGCGGCTCCCACGAGGGGTTGCTCGCGGTCCACTCGCTCTCCAAGCGCTCCAACCTGGCCGGCTACCGCGCCGGGTTCGTGACGGGAGATCCCGTCCTGGTCAAGCGACTGCTGGAGACGCGCAAGCACGCCGGCATGATCATGCCCCAGCCCGTACAGGCCGCCATGACGGTCGCGTTCGGCGACGACGAGCACGCCGACCTGCAGCGCGAGCGGTACGCCGCCCGCCGCGACCTGCTGCGGCCCGCGCTGGAGCGGGCGGGGTGGCACATCGACCATTCGACGGCCGGTCTCTACTTCTGGGCGTCGAACGGGCAGAGCGCCTGGGATCAGGTCGGAAAGCTTTCCGAAATCGGCATTTTGGTCGCGCCCGGAGAGTTCTACGGATCGGCAGGTGAGCGGCACATCCGCATCGCGGTCACCGCGACTGATGAGCGGATCGGTGCGGCGGTGCGCCGCCTCCAGTAGGATCGCCCGTCATAGCCGGGCAATCCGGCTGACACGCATAAATTGATAAGGGCTTTTGCCGAGGCAGACCGCGAGTGGAGCGAGCTGATCGATGAGCATGACCTCCATGGTCGTACTCGGGCTGAGCATCGCCACCGTCCTTCTGTTGCTTGGGGCTTTTCTGGCCACCATGCGGCAGGACAGGAAGGGCCGTACGAGCGCGCCGCCGGTCGAGGTCGCCCCCATCGAGACCCCGCTGCCGGCGCCGGTGAGCGCGCCCGGGCATGCCGGCACCGACTACACCGACCCTCGCACGATCCGGGTCGGCGACCGGATCGAGGTGCATGGATCTCCCCGCCGGGTGCTCGGCGCGTTGTTCGTCTCCTGGCAGGGACAGCAGTGGGTCGAATACCTCCTCCGGGACAGCGCCCGCCGCTTCCAGTGGCTCTCCGTCGAGGCGCACGAGGGTGATACGCCCCATCTGGAGGTCCAGCTCTGGACGGACGTGCCCACGCAGGGGATGGTTCCGGCCAAGAGCACGCTGGTGATGGAGGGCGTGGAGTTCTCCCCGATCGAGCGGGGCACGGCGGCGTTCCGGAGCGAGGGCGACACCGGCCATCCTGACCGGGGCCTGCTGGACTTCGCGGACTATCGCGCCTCGGACGGGCGGCTGCTGTCGTTCGAACGCATCCAGGGGCAGTCGTGGACGGCCAGTTACGCCCAGCCCCTGCCGCCGGGCTCGATCACCATCGTCCGCCGCGCCTCCTGACCCTGCTCAGGAGAGCTCGACCTGGGTGGTGCCGGCCTTGCCGGCGGTCTGCCAGTTCTCGAGCTTGACGTCGTTCTTCCACGTCGCCCCCGCGTACCCGACCTGGCGCAGCGCGTACTTCTGCGAGAAGGACACCGACCAGGCGGCGATCAGCCAGCCGCGCCGCTCCGAGGTGACGGCCGTGCTGCCGAGAGCCCTGGCCAGCTGCTTGCGGGCCTCGGCGGTACGGGGCTGCGGCGCCGGGGTCTTCTTGGCCGGTGGGTACCAGCAGTGGACGGCGCGCGGGACACGCCCGGTGAAGGCGGCGGCGAGCAGTTTGGCCTCCGTCTCGTGCTGCGCGTACGCGTAGCCGCCCGCCGAGCGCTGCACCTCCTGGGCCGCTTCGGCCACCGGGATCTTGCGGTAGTTCTTGACCTTCTCCAGCGCGGCGAAGAACTTGTTCGTGGCGTAGACGGGGTCCATGAGCTGCTTCTTGGTGCCCCAGCCCTGCGACTCCCGCTGCTGGAACACGCCCACCGAGTCACGGTCGCCGTAGTCGAGGTTGTAGACCTTGGATTCCTGCAGCGCCGTCGCGTACGCGATCACGACGGCCCGCTCGGGCAGCCGGCGGCGGGCCGCGACGGCCGCGATGGTGGCGGAGATCTCGGCCTGCTCGAAGTCGAGCTCGCGCTCGCCGAGCGGGGTGCGCACGGTGCAGTGCGGCTCCGGCGCCACCGCCAGCGGCTTGGTCTTCTTCAGCAGGTGGAAGAGCCCCACGGAGATGCCCACGGCGAGCACGACGACGATGATCGCGATGGTGATGACTCCACGGGAGAAGCGCAGGCGCACCCTGAAGAACCTACCCGTGGCGGATAAGCTCCGTGGCCATGAGTGACGTGAGCACCACCTCACCGATTTCCCCGGTGGTGGACGAGTTGTGGGAGCGCCGGGCGGAGCTGTCGCCGGCCGACGCCGAGGCGCGCCGGCTGATCGTCGGCGCCGTCGACCTGCTCGACAGGGGCGAGGCCAGGGCCGCGCGCCTGGAGGGTGGCGAGGTGGTCGTGGACGAACGCGCCAAACGGGCCATCCTGCTCAGCTTCAAGGTGCTCGGCATGGCGCGCTCGCAGGTGGGCGACTTCCAGCACCACGACCGGGTCCCGCTCAAGAGCTCGCTCGACGGCGTGCGCGTGGTGCCCGGCGCGATCGCCCGCTGGGGCTCGTACCTGGCGCCCGGGGTGGTGCTGATGCCGTCGTTCACGAACATCGGCGCGTACGTGGACGAGGGGACCATGGTGGACACCTGGGCCACCGTCGGCTCGTGCGCGCAGATCGGGAAGAACGTCCACCTGTCCGGCGGGGCGGGCATCGGCGGCGTGCTGGAGCCGCCCAACGCCGTGCCGGTCGTCGTCGGGGACGGCGCGCTGATCGGCAGCCGCTCGATGATCGTCGAGGGCGCCCGGGTCGGCGAGGGCGCGGTCGTCGGCGCCGGGACGATCCTGTCCGGCTCGATCCCGGTGATCGACGTGCAGACCGGCGAGGAGCTGGCCCGCGGCCACGTCCCCGCGTGGTGCGTGGCCGTCGGCGGCACCCGGCAGAAGGAGTTCCCCGGCGGCACGTTCGGCCTGCCGTGCGTGCTGGTGCTCAAGCGCCTGGAGCCGGGGCAGCGACACGACAAGGCGGCGCTCAACGACGTGCTGCGCGAACACGGAGTGAACACCTGATGCTTGATCTCACGCAGGACGTACGCACGCTGACCGCGGCGATCGTGGACATCGAGTCGGTGAGCGGCGACGAGCGGGCGCTGGCCGACGCGGTCGAGCGGGCGCTGTCCGCGCTGCCGCATCTCAAGATCGACCGGTCGGGCGAGACGGTCGTGGCCCGCACCGAGCTGGGCCGGTCCGAGCGGGTGCTGATCGCCGGGCACCTCGACACCGTCCCCATCGCCGGCAACCTGCCCAGCCGGGTGGAGGGCGACCTCCTCTACGGGTGCGGCACGTCCGACATGAAGGCCGGCGTGGCGGTCGCGCTCAAGCTGGCGGCCACCGTCCCCGCTCCCGACAAGGACGTCACGTACGTCTTCTACGACTGCGAGGAGGTCGAGGCCGAGCGCAACGGCCTCAACCGCGTGGCCAGGGACCACCCCGACTGGCTGGCGGCCGACTTCGCGGTGCTCATGGAGCCGACCGACGGGACGATCGAGGGCGGCTGCCAGGGCACGCTGCGCGCCGAGGTCACCGTCAGGGGCAAGCGGGCCCACAGCGCCAGGTCGTGGTTCGGGGTCAACGCCATTCACGGGATCGAGCCGGTCCTCGCCAGGCTGAACGCGTACGAGGCGCGGCTGCCGGTGGTCGACGGCCTCGAATACCACGAGGGCCTGAACGCGGTCGGCGTCCGGGGCGGGGTCGCGGGCAACGTCATCCCCGACCTGTGCGTGGTGTCCGTCAACTACCGGTTCGCTCCCGATCTGACGATCGAGCAGGCGCAGGAGCACGTACGCGAGGTCTTCGACGGGTTCGAGGTGAGCTTCGTCGACGCCGCGCCCGGGGCCAGGCCGGGGCTGACGCACCCGGTGGCGGCGGCCTTCGCCGAGGCGGTCGGCGGCACGCCGCGCGCCAAGCTGGGCTGGACGGACGTCGCCCGCTTCTCCGCGCTGGGGGTGCCCGCCGTGAACTACGGTCCCGGGGATCCGAACCTGGCGCACCAGCAGGGCGAGTACGTGTCGCTGTCGAAGATCGTCGAGAGCGAGCGGGCCATGCTCAACTGGCTCACAAAATGAAAGTGGCCTTCCTCGCCGGCCATTTGGCGGGGAAGACCACTTTCAGTCCCGAGCAGCACCCTCGTGCAGTTAGACGCAGGGGGGTCGAAATACGGTTCCCTGGTTTTTCCAAGTTTTTTTGGAGCCTGGGTTCACCGGTCTGACCTGCGGTGTTCGCGCTCAGGACGCCCATCTCGCCCGAAGAGGGCTAGCGTGACCAGCATGGAACAGTCACGTCCTGAACGCCGTCAGGGCCAGGCGGTCGTACGCGGCCGCCTGGTGCCCAGCTCCACGCACGACCAGCGCCTGCTCGCCCGCCAGGGGTCCTCTGACTGGGTCCACATGGACCCGTGGCGGGTGCTGCGGATCCAGGCCGAGTTCGTGGAGGGGTTCGGCCAGCTCGCCGAGCTGCCGCCGGCGGTCACGGTCTTCGGCTCGGCGCGTACCGCGGAGGGGGCGCCCGACTACCGGCAGGGCCGCGCGCTCGGCCAGGCGCTGGCCGAGGCGGGCTACGCGGTGATCACGGGCGGCGGCCCGGGCGTCATGGAGGCGGCCAACCGGGGCGCGAGCGAGGTGGACGGCGCGATGTCGGTCGGGCTCGGCATCGAGCTCCCGTTCGAGCAGAGCATGAACGACTATGTCGACCTCGGCATCGAGTTCCGCTACTTCTTCGTGCGCAAGACGATGTTCGTCAAGTACTCGTGCGGCTTCATCGCCCTGCCCGGCGGGTTCGGCACGCTGGACGAGCTGTTCGAGGCGCTGACGCTGGTGCAGACCCACAAGGTCACCTCCTTCCCCGTGGTCCTGATGGGCTCGGAGTTCTGGGGCGGGCTGCTCGACTGGATCAAGAGCACCCTGCTCGGCACCGGCAAGATCGCCGCCCCGGACCTCGACCTGATCACCCTCACCGACGACGTGGACGAGGCCGTGCGCATCATCGTGGACGCCGACCTGGCCCGCTCCAGGCAGCGCGAAGAGGAGCTGGAAGCCGCCGCGGCCCAGTACGCCGAGCCCCAGTAGGCTTCCTGGATGTGAATATCTGCGTCTACTGCGCCTCCAGCCTGAACATCGACAAGAAGTACATCGATCTGGCCGGACACGTGGGCGCCGAGCTCGCCAAGCGGGGTCACACCCTGGTGAGCGGCGGCGCCACGGTCTCCTGCATGGGCGCGGTCGGCTCGGCCGTCCGGGCGGGCGGCGGCCGCACGATCGGCGTGATCCCGCAGGTGCTGGTGGACGTCGAGGTGGCGGATGAGGAGTCGGACGAGCTGATCGTCACCACCGACATGCGCGAGCGCAAGGGGATCATGGACGCCCGCTCCGACGCGTTCCTCGTGCTGCCCGGCGGCATCGGCACGCTGGAGGAGCTCTTCGAGATCTGGACCGCGCGGGTGCTCGGCATCCACGACCGGCCCCTGGTGATCCTCGACCCCTGGGGTCTGTACGACCCGCTCAAGCAGCTGATGAACCACCTGTACGACGAGGGCTTCACCCGGCCCGACGTCTTCGACGCGATCTCGTGGACCTCCACGGTGGAGGAGGCGTTCGCCCACCTGGAGGCGCGTCCGCAACCGGTCCGGCCCAGCGTCGCCGAACTCGGCGAGGCGGTCGGCTGACCGGCGCGCTCACCGCCCGGAGACGCACGGACTGCGGCAAGTGCGGGACCTCATGCCCCGATGGTGTGAGTACGATGCCAATGTGCTGGTCATTCTCGCCATCGCCGCCATCGCCATCTTGGCGTGTGTGGTCTTGGTCTCCCTCGGTAGGGGCGGTGAGCTGACCGAGTTCCCGCCGGATGTGCCGCCTCTCGACCTGCCCGAGCCCGGACAGTTGACGGCGGTCGACTTCATGGCGCTCCAACTTCCGGTCAATCTGGTCGGCTATCACACGGCGAGCGTCGACGAGACCCTGCGCAGGGCTGCCAACGCGATCAGCGCGCGTGACACGCGGATCGCGGTGCTGGAGCAGCGGGTCTCCGAGCTGCTGTCGAGCCGGTTGCACGCGCGCCAGGAGATCTACGCCGCGCCGGGGGCGGGGCTGCGTACCGACCACGCCCCAGAAGCCCCGGCGGTGGCGCGCGAGCTGCCGGAGTCCGGCGATCCCGTGGAGGTGAGCGGCGCCACGGTGTCCTGGGACAGCACGCCGGACCTGCGGCGGGCGCCGGAGGACCCGGAGTGGCGGATCCCGCCGGGCGACGGCGAGCCGGCCCCGGTGGCCGCTCCGGACGAGCAGGCCCAGGCGGAGTCTCCCGACGGCGAGGCCCCAGCGGCCCAAAGCACAGCGGCCGAAAGCACAGCGGCCGAGACCGCAGCGGCCGAGGAGGCCGCCGCCGTTGTGGAGCCCTCCGTCGACGAGAAGCCGGACGAGAAGCTCGACGAGACCGTCGAAGCCGCCGAGGACGACGTGGTCTCCGAGCCGGTGGACGAGTCCAAGGACGGCGCGGAGGCCACGCAGGCCGCGCCACTGGCCAAGGACGGGGACGGGCGCCCGTGACCGAGCTGATCCGGTGCTCCTGGACGGGCATGGCGGGCAACGCGGCCTACATCGCCTACCACGACGACGAGTGGGGCCGCCCGCTCACGGGCGACGACGCGGTCTTCGAGCGCGTGGCCCTGGAGGCGTTCCAGTCGGGCCTGTCGTGGCTGACGATCCTGCGCAAGCGGGAGAACTTCCGCGCGGCCTTCGACCGGTTCTCGATCGCCAAGGTGGCCGCGTACACCGAGCAGGACGTGGAGCGCCTGCTCGGCGACGAGGGCATCGTGCGCAACCGGGCCAAGATCGAGGCCGTGGTCGGCAACGCCAGGGCCGCCATGGACCTTTCCGAGGGCCTGTCGGACCTGGTGTGGCGCTACGCCGACCCGGAGGCCCCCATGCCGAAGAGCATGGCCGACGTGCCCGCCACCACGCCCGGCTCCAAGGCGCTGGCCAAGGAGCTGAAGAAGCACGGCTTCAGGTTCGTCGGCCCGACCACGGCCTACGCGTTGATGCAGGCCATCGGCCTGGTCAACGATCACATCGAGGGCTGCGTGGCCCGTTCGCGCTGAGCTCGAAGGTGTGGGTCGCGCCGAGTGACCCGCCGAGCTCGACGGTCACGGCGGTCCTCTCCCCGGCCCGTGCCGTGACGGTGTCGTCGGCCCTGATGAGCCCGCCCAGCGGGTGGTCGAACGTGATCGTCACGACGTCCACCGTCCGGCTCGGGTCGGCCACCGCCACGGCCACCCGCCCGCCGGCGCGCCGCACGATCACCACGCACGGCGCGTCCACCGCGATCTCCCCGAGGGTCCCGGCCGTCCAGAACACGGCCGCGAGCAGCCCCCGCGCCCGCACGGCCTGCAGCTCGGCGGTGTTGGCGGCCACCCGCACGGGACGCCGCCCGCGGTACCTGCGGGTCTGCTCGCGCGCCGCGCCCGGCAGCACCGTGTACGCGTAGGAGGCGTTCACGGGGTCGATGCCGTGGTCGATCCAGAGGCTCGCGTAACGCCGCGTGACGGGCTCGACCGCGCCGCCGGTGTCGTCGCCCGCGTTGATGTCGCACCACTTGCCCGTACGCGTCTCCACGGCGCACTGAGCGCCGTCCAGCACGTAGCCCGCGACACCGGGCAGGTGCGCCCAGCCGTCGCCGACGTGCGGTCGCGCGTCCGTGGCCCGGTTCTCCACCACGGTCACCACGCCGCGCCCGTCCGAGCCGGTGATGCCGCTGCCGAGCGCCACCACGGCCGCGTCGAGGAAGAACCACGACTTGCGCGCCCGCAGGCTCGCGCCCTCGCTCGTCAGCTCCATGACGGCGGCCCCGTACCGGCCGTCGAGCACCGCGCCGCCGGCCCACGCGCCGGGCGGGCAGTGGGCGCGGAAGGAGAGGTTCGCGCGCTCGCGGTCGTCGACGGTGGTCCCGGGCAGCCGGTACGGGTCCACCGTCGGCCAGAAGCCCTCGCCGAACTGGCCCAGGTCGCTCGTGTAGAGGTAGGTCATGCCGTCGCCGGTGTACCAGCCGTGCAGGTTCTCGCCGTTGATCGCCTCGTACGCGGCGATCCGGCGCGACGAGAGGCTGAGCGCGAACGACCAAGTGGGCCGCCGGTGCACGATCCGGTCCATCGAGGGGAACACGAAGTGCCCGACGGGCCCGGGAGCGGCCTCGACGTTCACGTCGCGCAGCACCGCGACCGCCCGCCGGGTCTCCGGCACGTCCGCGTGCTCCAGGTAGGGGAGGGCCTTGCCACGCTCGATCCACCCCTTGGCCAGCTCCCGGAAGCGGCCGGCGTACGGCTCCGGCGCGCTCTGGGCCAGCAGCAGGACGGCGCCGATCAGGCCATGGCCGGCCACGGCGTCGGAGAACGCCTGCCGCGTGGCCGCCCGCCCCCTGACCGTGTCCATCAGCAGCCCGTCATGGACGAACGGCGCGCACGACCGCTCGACCGCGTCCAGGACCACGGGCAGGCCCGGATCGCGGACCTGCCACGGCGAACCGTCCAGGAGCGCGAGCGCCTCGGCGACCGCGATGATCAGCGACAGGCCGTAGGAGCCGGTGTAGGCGACGCACTCGTGCTGGATGAACGACCCGTCGCGGTAGAAGCCGTCGCCGGACTCGACGTGGCGGAAGACGCTCCTGAGCCCGCCGTCGCGCACGTCCGACAGGCCGTCGCGGGCCAGCGCCAGCTTGTCCGCGCTGCGTCCCGCGATGCCGCGGAAGGCGACGATGGAGGCTTTGTCGGCCCGGTTGGCGCCGCTCTCGCCCGCCTGCGGGTTGCCGGCCCGGCGGTCGGCGTCCGGGCAGAACCGGTCCACGGCCGCCAGGTAGGCGTCGAGCCTGGCGCCGTCGAGCCGGTCGCCGAGCAGCACGCACAACCGGGTCAGGTGGGCGGGCGTGCCGATCTCCCAGAACCACCAGTTGCCCGTCTCGGGGAGCCGCTCGTTGTAGTGGCGCTCGTGGAGCATGTCGAGCGCGTCCACCACCCGGGCCGCGACGGCGTCGTCGCCGTGCTGCGCGGTGCCGGGCGTGGCCCAGGCCGTGGCGATGCGCCGAAGGCGGCCGTAGCTGCCCGTGACGTTGCCGGGGCCGCCGGCCGGCGGCAGGTCCGGCCAGAGCGTTCCGGGCGCCATCGAGGCCAGCAGGCCGCCGGCGGCCCCGCTCAGCCTGGCCAGCGGTCCGGCGTAGACAGGATCGGAGACGTCGATCCCGCCGCCGGTGAGCAGGCCGAGCGCGCCCGCGCGGAGAACGTCGAACGCGGGCACGCCTCCGGCGGCGGCCTCCTGCGCGGCCGTGGGCAGGCCTCGGGCGGCGGCCTTCTGCGCGGCCGGGTCCGGTGCGGACGTCACTCGGCGCGGAACGTCGGGCGTTCCTTGGCGAGGAAGGCGCGGGTGGCGTTCAGGTGATCCAGGGTGGCGGCGCATTCGTCCTGGAGGTCGGCCTCCATGGCGAGCGAGTCGGGCAGCGAGTGGGTCGCGGCGTAGGCCAGCGCCCGCTTGGTGGCGGCGTAGGCGAGGGTCGGGCCGTGCGCGAGGCGTACGGCCAGCTCGTGGGCGGTCTTCAGGACGTCGTCGGCGGGCACCACGCGCGTGACCAGGCCCAGCTCCAGCGCGCGGGCCGCGTCGAGCGGCTCGCCGAGCAGCAGCAGCTCGGCCGCGCGGCCCCGGCCGACCAGGCGCTGCAGCGTCCAGGAGGCGCCCGAGTCGGGCACCAGGCCGATGCCGGCGAATGCCAGCGCGAACTTCGCCTTCTCCGAGGCCACCCGCAGGTCGCAGGCGAAGGCCAGGGACGCGCCCGCGCCCGCGGCGACGCCGTTGACCGCGGCCACCACCGGCTTGGCCATGGTGGTGATCAGCTCCACGATCGGGTTGTAGTGGACGCGGACCGTGTCGGCCAGGCCGCGGCCCGCCTCCAGGTTGCCGGCGTGCTCGCGAAGATCCTGGCCCGCGCAGAAGGCCCGGCCCGAGCCGGTCAGCAGCACGGCCCTGATCGCGGCGTCGCCCGCCGCGCGGCGCAGCGCGTCGAGGAGCGCGTCCTTGGTCTCGGCGGTCAGCGAGTTCATGGCGTCGGGGCGGTCGAGCGTGATGGTGGCGACCGTGTCGGCCACGTCATAGCGGATCAAAGTAACTCCCTCTCGACGAACGCGGCGGCCGCGGGCAGCAGCCGGGCGGCCTCCTGCTCGAAGTACGCCCTGGCCTTCTCGCCCGGCCAGCCCGCGGGCAGCAGCTCCGGCGGCAGGCCCGGGTCGCGGAACAGGAAGTTGCGCCAGCCGTGCACGAGCCTGCTCCGGGTGGCGAACACCTGGTCCGCCGGTGCTCTCTCGGGCAGCGTGCTGATCAGCGTGACAGCCTCGGCGAGCCAGTGCTCGTACGCCTCGCCGATGGCGGTCAGATCCCACGCCCTGGCCACCAGCTCCCGCGGGTCGCCCTCCAGCGCCGAGTCGAACCTGTCGGCCCGCACCCCCTCGCCGTCGAGCAGGTTGTCCAGCTCGATCGAGGATCGTGGACCGATCCACGTCGTCTCGGACAAGGACGCGTACCCGAGGAAGGCCAGGTCGGCCCTGAGCCGCTCCCTGCGCGGCCGCTCCTTCACCGGCGCGAAGACGATCACGTGCCACCGGCCGTGCCAGGTCAGCGTCCCGGCTCGGTAAATTCTGAGCGCGGCCTCGTCCAGGCGCCGGCCGCATTTCGGGGTCAGCCCGTAGCCGGCTCCCTGCGGCAGTTTCACCGGCCGCAGCCACCCTTGGCGCACCATTCGTGACACAGCGGTGCGGACGGCGGGAGGGGCTATTTCCAGGGGTTTCATGAGCCTTACGAGCGAGGCGACGGACGCCTGTCCACCGCGCGAGCGCAGGTGGTCTCCATAGAGATCGAACAGAGCGGCGCGAGCGTGCACGAAGTCCAGTTTGGACGCCATCGCACGGCTCGACAACGCATTCTGGGAGGAGATCGTTACCCATGAGCGCTCTCGATGCGGGAGAATAGGACATCACAGAAGACGTGAATGCGCCGACCACCCCTCACGGGCGGTCGGAAATCGCGGGCCGCGGGAGCCCAAGGCAGGAAGGGATGCACGCATGGCGGCGATGAAGCCGCGGACCGGCGATGGTCCGCTCGAGGTCACCAAGGAAGGGCGCGGCATTGTCATGCGGGTCCCCCTGGAGGGTGGCGGCCGGCTCGTCGTGGAGATTTCCGCCGACGAGGCGAAGGCGCTCGGCGAGGCGTTGAAGAACGTCGTCGGCTGAGAGCTCCCGAGAGACCACCTTTTCCACGACCCTGGCGTAATCCGGCGCCAGGGTCGCTGACGTTCGAGGAGAGAATCCGTGCCGATTGAGACCACTGCGTCGGTGGTCGCCCAGGTTCCCGACGGAGCCGAGCTGCTGGCCGTTCCCTTTGACTCCACCCTCAGCCCCGAGGTCGAGCTGCACCTGCCGGTGTCCGACCTGCTGGCCCACTACGAGGCCAAGGGGGAGGCGGGGGAGATCGTCGAGGTTCCCGTGGCCAGGGGCGGCGGTGTCGGCCGCGTCCTGCTCTACGGAGTGGGCGACGGCTCGCCGCGGGCCCTGCGCAAGGCCGGCGCCGCGCTCGCCCGCAGAGCCAGGGGCAGGGACACGCTGACCGTGGTCGCGCCCGACGGCGACGTGGCGGCGTTCGCCGAGGCGGCGCTGCTCGCGGCGTACTCGTTCAAGATCGGCAACGGGGGCAAGAAGCCGGTGCGGGCGCTGGCCCTCGCGGGCGCGGACGCGGCGCAGGTGCGGCGCGCGCAGGTCGTGGCGCAGGCGGTGGCGCTCGCCCGCGACCTGGCCAACACGCCTTCCTCCGTCAAGAACCCCGCGTGGCTGGCCGAGCGGGCCGCCGAGGTCGGGGTGCCCGCGCGGATCTGGGACGAGGAGCAGCTGCAGGCCGACGGGTTCGGCGGCATCCTCGCGGTCGGCAGGGGCTCGGCCAGCCCGCCCCGCCTCATCCAGCTCTCCTACACCCCCGCCGAGCCCACCGACCGGCACGTGGTGCTGGTGGGCAAGGGGATCACGTTCGACTCGGGCGGGCTGTCGCTCAAGCCCAACGAGAACATGAAGACCCAGAAGACCGACATGGCGGGCGGCGCGGTGGTGATCGCCGTGCTCGGCGCGCTGGCCGAGCTGGGCGCTCCCGTACGGGTCACCGGGCTGATCGCCTCCGCCGAGAACATGCCCTCGGGCACGGCGCAGCGGCCCAGCGACGTGATCAAGCATTACGGCGGGCGCACGGTCGAGGTGCTCAACACCGACGCCGAGGGCCGGCTGGTGCTGGCCGACGCCCTCGCCTACGCCGACGCCGTCCTCGACCCCGACGAGGTCGTGGACATCGCCACCCTCACCGGGGCGATCACGGTGGCGCTCGGCCGCAACGTCGGCGCCGTCTACGCCTCCGACGACGCTCTGGCCAAGGGGCTCCTGGACGCCGGGCAGGTGAGCGACGACCGGCTGTGGCGGATGCCGCTGATCGAGGACTACACGCCCGCGCTGGAGTCGTCGATCGCCGACCTGGCCAACGTCGAGGCCGGGTCCAGGTTCGGGGCCGGGTCGATCACGGCGGCGCTGTTCCTGCGGGAGTTCGCGGGACGGCGGCCGTGGGCGCACCTCGACATCGCCGGCGTCGGGCGCAGCACGGTGGACGAGGGCACGCTGACCAAGGGCGCCACGGGATTCGGCGTCCGCCTCCTGCTGGAGTGGCTCACCCGCGTCTAGCAGCCGGCTCGCTCGCGGCTGGGCGGCCCACCGGGGCCGGCCGGCTCGCGCAGGCGGCGCTCCGCCCGAGTGGCTCGCCTGCGGCTAGTCGGCGATCTTGATGGCGGCCAGCAGGCCGTCGCCCAGCGGTATGAGCACCGAGCGCAGGCGGTCGTCCGACTGCACCAGCTTGCCCACCTCGCGCAGCGCCACCGTGTCGGTGTCGCGTTGCGCGGGGTCGGCCACCCGGTTGTGCCACAGCATGTTGCCGAAGGCCACGATGCCGCCCACGCGCAGCAGGCGGACCGCCTCGGCGAGGTAGTCGGCGTACTCCTGCCTCGCGCCGTCGGCGAACACCATGTCGTAGCCGCCGTCCGACAGCCGCGGCAGCACGTCGAGCGCCCGGCCCGAGATGAGCCGCACCCGCCCGCCGGAGAAGCCCGCCTCCGCGAACGCCTGTCTGGCCAGCCGCTGGTGCTCGGGCTCGACGTCCACGCTCGTGAGCGTCCCGTCCGTACGCATGCCGCGCAGCAGCCACAGCCCCGAGACGCCGCAGCCCGTGCCGATCTCGACGACGGATTTGGCGTTGACGGCGGTGGCGAGGAAGCACAGTGCCGCCCCGCCGCCGGGAAGGATGGGTGTGGCCCCCATCTCCAGCCCGCGCTGTCGCGCCGTGTGCAGGAGCTCATCTTCCTGATGGAACTGCTCCGCATAGGCCAGAGTGGCCTCCACCGGGTTGGTCATCGGCCGCCTCCCCCGCTTTCGTGCGATTGGTCCACGTGATTGGCACCGATCGCAGCCTAGGGGAGACACGCCAGGACGGGAACTCAGGAGGGACCTAAGGCGTTGCAGGTTTAAACGGGCTTTGCCGGTCCGGAAGGCAGGCAGTGCGCACGAAGGGACGAAACCAGGCACTATGGCGGTAGCGGTGGTCCCAAAGAGAGGAGTTCTGGTGGACGAAAGCGACCACCAGGCGGATGCTCCCGTGTCGTCTGATTGGACACCTCCCACATGGGAGGAAGTGGTGCGGACTCACTCCGCACGCGTGTATCGGCTGGCATACCGGCTGACCGGCAATGTCCACGACGCGGAAGACCTCACCCAGGAGGTCTTCGTCCGCGTCTTCAGGTCGCTGTCGAGCTACACCCCGGGCACGTTCGAGGGGTGGCTGCACCGGATCACGACGAACCTGTTCCTCGACATGGCGCGGCGCAAGCAGCGCATCAGGTTCGAGGGGCTGGCCGACGACGCCGCCGAGCGGCTGCGTGGCCGTGAGCCGTCCCCGGCGCAGGCGTTCGACGACGCCCACCTGGAGCCCGACATCCAGGCCGCCCTCGACGCGCTCGCCCCCGAGTTCCGGGCCGCGATCGTGCTGTGTGACATCGAGGGCCTTTCTTACGAGGAGATCGCGGCCACGCTCGGCGTCAAGCTGGGTACGGTCCGAAGCCGTATTCACCGTGGCCGGGCGCAGTTGCGGGAGGCACTCGATCATCGAGCCCCCCGTAATTCTCAACTCCCCCCGACCGTGATCCGTGGGGAGGAATTCTGATGGCTCATCTTGGAGAACGCGTGTCCGCGCTCGTGGACGGCGAGCTCAACCACACCGAGCGCGAGCGCGCGCTGGCTCATCTGACCTTCTGTGCCGACTGTCGGCAAGAGGTCGAGTCGGTACGGGCGCTGAAGTCGCGCCTGCGCTCCCTGGAGGGGCCGGCGATGCCGGCCGATCTGACGATGTCCCTGCTCCGGATGGCGGAGCCGGGCGGCCCCCTGCCGCCGAGGGAGCGCCCTTTTCCGTCCCGCACCTTCGGCGGGGTGCCCATCCCTGGGCCGCACACCATCGCTCCGCTGGACAACCGCCCGCGGAGGGACGCCACTGGTGGGGCCTCGGGCCCTGGTCGCGGCGGTAGGCGGCGTTCGGCCTACGTGGCCGTAGGGGTGGTCTCCGCGGCCGTCGCGCTCGGCACCTTCTTCGCGGCCACCGGCGTCGGACAGAACAACCCGGCGCCGCCGGTGGAGCTGTTCCAGCAGCCGCGCACCTCGCCGGCGGGCGCGCCCTCGACGGCCACTCCTTGACCTGGGGTTGACCTCCGGCTATGCCTGGGAGACTTGGACTTGGCGTACTTGGCAGCGCGCTGGGCATACGATCTGGGTTCGGGATTTGTCACAAGCGATTCCTGACAAATGCTTTATGACCCTCGTATGCCGCAAGAGCGAGGATTGCGGTGGCCGAGCCAAGGAGTGGTGAGACTTAGATGACCGACGAGACGCGCCCCACCGAAGGACGCACGCCGTCGGACTACCCCGAACCACAGGGGCGGCCGGACTTCCTGCCCGCGGACGACTCGCCTGACCAGGCCGGCCGGTTGCCTGAGCCGCCGGCCTCGTTCGGCACCTCTTGGGGCGACCCGTCGGGTCGCCCCTCTTCGGGTGTCCCCCCGTACGGTGGCCCGACCTCCGGCGCTCCCACGTTCACCAGTCCCTCGTTCGGCTCCCCGAACTCCTACGAGAGCCCTTCGTACAGTCACGAGGGCAGCGGCCCGTCGTTCAGCGCCTCCTACGACAGCGGCTCCGCGTTCGGAAGCCCTTCCTACGAGAGCGGCTCCACGTTCGGAAGCCCTTCCTACGAGAGCACCGGCCCCTCCTACGGGAGCGGCCCCTCGTATGGGAGCGCTCCGTCCTACGGGAGCGGTCCTTCCTACGGGAGCGGTCCGACGTATGGCGGCGGGCCGGACAACGGGACGCGTGCCTACGAGAGCCCGCTGTTCGGCGGCCCTTCCCCGTCCGGTCCCACCGGCGCCAACACTCCGCCGCCACCGCCCCGTCAGGCGCTTCCCCTGGGCGCGGGCTGGGCGCCGCCGCCTCCCGGCGCGGACGCGGGCTCCTCGGGGGGCAGGCGCGGGCCGAGCACGGTCCTGCTCGTCTCGACCGCCGTGGCCATCGCTCTGGTGGCCTCGCTGCTCGGCAGCGTCGGCACCTACCTGCTCACCAAGCCGAGTGACGGCAACGACCCCGGCTACAGCCTCGGCCCCCTGCCGACCGGCGGCGCCGCCAACCGGGAGCCCGGATCGGTGGCGGGCGTGGCCGCGCGGGTGCTGCCCAGCGTGGTCTCGATCGAGGCCGGCACCACCACCGAGGGCGCGACCGGGTCCGGCTTCCTGATCAAGAACGGCTACGTGGTGACCAACAACCACGTCGTCGCGCTGGCCGCCAAGGGCGGCGAGATCCGGATCATGTTCAACAACCGCAAGACCACCCCGGGCAAGATCGTGGGCCGCGACCCCGGCTCGGACCTGGCCGTGATCAAGCCCGAGGACACGTTCGGGACGCCGGAGATCACCCTCGGCAACTCCGACCAGGTCGTGGTCGGCGACCCGGTCATCGCGATCGGCTCCCCGCTGGGCCTCACGGGCACGGTGACGACGGGCATCGTCAGCTCGCTCAACCGCCCGGTCATCGCCGGCGACGAGACGGGCTCCGGCACGGAGGAGCCCGCCTACATCAGCGCCATCCAGACGGACGCCGCCATCAACCCGGGCAACTCGGGCGGCCCGCTGGTGAACGGCAAGGGCGAGGTCGTCGGCGTGAACTCGGCCATCGCCACCCTCGGCCGCTCGGTGAACAGCCAGAGCGGCAGTATCGGCCTGGGCTTCGCGATCCCCGTCAACCAGACGCGGCGCGTGGCCGAAGAGCTGATCACCACCGGCAAGGCCAAGCGGCCCAGGATCGGCGTTGTCCTGGACAAGGACTACAAGGGCCAGGGCGTGAAGATCGCGTCGGCTCCCAGCGGCGGCCGCCAGCCGGTGGACGTCAACGGGCCGGCGGACAAGGCCGGGCTGAAGGCGGGCGACGTCATCCTGGAGATCGACGGGCTGACGCTGCAGGACGGGAACGAGCTGATCGCCCTGATCCGCAGCAAGGCGCCGGGCGCCAAGATCACCATCAAGTACCAGCGCGCCGGCCAGGAACGCACCGCCACCCTCACCGTGGTCGCCGACGACGAGCCCACCCCGACGCCGTCCTGATCCGCCCGGCCGTCCTTGTCGGCGGCCCTGTGCGCTTCTTCACAGCGGCGCGGGCGGTTCGGCGTCCGTCCTTCGGGTTCTTCATCGCGGCGCGGGCAGTTTGGTGTCCGTCCTTCGGTTTTTGAAGGCCGCGCACGGTGGGGACGACCCGCGCCGCCTTTGGTTTCCGTCCTTCGAGTTTTTACGGCTGCGCACGGCAGGCACCACCCGCCGACCCGGGTGACCGGCCCTCCAGGGAGACGCTTACCAGCTTCCCGGCCGCGCCGCCGTAACGGACGGTGCGACCGGCTGGGTGGTAGACGCGTTGACCAGGGCCGAAGGGGTGTATGTGGGGAAAGTCGGTGATATGACCGAGGGGGGACGACCGACCTACGCCCGGGAGCCCTTAGTCTGTGGATAGGCCGGGGTTGTCCTCGGAGTGATTGGACTGCGGTAGGAGCTCACGGTGTTCGGACTCGGGTGGATGGAGATCGGAGCGCTGATCGTCATCGCGCTGCTCGTCTTCGGTCCCGACAAGCTGCCTCAGGCCGCATCTCAGGCCGGCAAGACGCTGCGCAACCTGCGCCGGATGGCGAACAACGCGCGTGACGACCTGCGTTCCGGGCTGGGCCCGGAGTTCGCCAATTTCGACCCCGCCGACCTCAACCCGAGGAACTTCGTCCGCAAGCACCTGCTCGACGACCTCGAGGACGACTGGAACGACAACAACCGGCCTCGGGAGCTGGAGCCCGCCACGACGGCTCCGTACTCGCCCGAGCCGGTGGACGAGCTCGGCTACGGGGAGATTCCCCCTTACGACTCAGAGGCCACCTGACGGGCCAGGGAAGGCTCGTCGCCGTCCATACGGCCCGCCGCCTCCCGGACGGCACACGGGGGCTCAAACAACCCGCCACCCGTCCTCCTGGACCATCGTCGCCCACAAGCGCTCATATGGCCCTCTGAGGGTCCTCCACGCCCGTTCGGGCGCGCCTGGTCAACGCTGTTGACCACCCAGCCGGTCACGCCTGCCCGTTGCGGCGGCGCGCCGGGGAAGCCGGTGAGCGTTCCCCTGGAAGGCCGGTCACCCGGGTCGGTGGGTGGCGCCCACCGTGCGCAGCCGTAAAGGACCCGAAGAACGGGCACTGAGGACGGCGTGGATGCTCGCCGTGCGTAGCCGTGAAGGACCCCAAGGGGACTGAGAACGGCGCCCGCCCGGAGGACGGGCGCCGGAAATCAGGCAAGCGCCGAAAATCAGCGGTTGGGGGAGAGGCCGAGTTGGAGGCCCTTGAGGCTGGTGGAGCGCTTGCTGAGGGTGGAGGCGATATTGCGGAGTTCGGCCGCCGCCGGTGCGTCGGGCTCCGTCAGGACCAGCGGCTTGCCCTCGTCGCCGCCCTCGCGGAGCCGGAGGTCGATCGGGACCTGGCCCAGGAGCGGGACGCGGGCGCCCAGCGTGCGGGTGAGCGCGTCGGCGACCGTCTGGCCGCCGCCCTCCCCGAACACGGCGATGCGCTCGTCGCAGTGGGGGCACGGCAGCCAGGCCATGTTCTCGATGACGCCGGCGATCTGCTGGTGCGTCTGCGCGGCGATCGAGCCCGCCCGCTCGGCCACCTCGGCGGCGGCCATCTGCGGCGTCGTCACGACCAGGATCTCCGCCGTGGGCAGCCGCTGCGCCACCGAGATCGCGATGTCGCCCGTGCCCGGGGGCAGGTCGAGGAGGAGGACGTCGAGGTCGCCCCAGTAGACGTCGGCCAGGAACTGGTGGAGCGCCCGGTCGAGCATCGGCCCGCGCCAGACCACCGGCGTGTTGCCCTCCGGCTTGAACATCCCGACCGAGATGACCTTGATGTCGTGGGCCACCGGCGGCATGATCATGTCTTCGACCTTGGTAGGCCGCTCGGCGGCACCCAGCATGCGCGGGATGCTGTGGCCGTAGATGTCGGCGTCGACGATGCCGACCTTCATGCCGCTGGAGGCCATCGCAGCGGCCAGGTTGACCGTCACGGACGATTTGCCGACCCCGCCCTTGCCGCTGGCCACCGCGAACACGCGGGTCAGCGAGCCCGGCTGGTTGAACGGGATCTCCTTCTCCGGCCCCCGGTTGCCCCGCAGCTTGGTCTGCAGCTGCTTGCGTTGCTCGGTGCTCATGACATCAAGCTCGATCTGGACGCCCGCCACGCCGTCGAGCTTGGCGACGGCGTTGGTGACGTCGCGGCGGATGGTGTCCTTCAGCGGACAGCCCGCCACGGTGAGGAAGATGCCCACGCGCACCACGCCGTCGGGAGCGATATCGATGCTCTTGACCATGTCGAGGTCCGTGATCGGGCGACGGATCTCGGGGTCGATGACGTTGGCGAGAGCCGCCGTCACCTGTTCCTGGGTAGGTGCCATCGAAGTCTCGGCACGAGGGAGTGCCGTCCCTCCTTAGTCGGTATATGTGTGACAGGCGCAGGACGCCAGTGAGGATGCCCCTCCATGGTATGAACCGGCGGCCTCACTGAGTTAATCCGTGCTGTTAGATGTCTGTGCAACAACGTCCTAAGGTTACTCCGTGACTCTTCTGCGCGACGAGGGCCTGACCGCCGAGGAGCTGGCGGTCTGGCGGATGATGCAGCGCGCCCAGGTGCGCATCACCCGGCATCTGGAGGCGGAGCTGCTCGTCGCCCACGATCTGCCGCTGGCCTCGTACGAGGTGCTCGTGCAACTGGCCGAGGCGCCGGAGCGGCGGCTGCGCATGAACGATCTCGCGGGCCGTGTCCTGCTCTCCCGCAGCGGCCTGACCAGGCTCATCGACCGGCTGCAGCGGGACGGGCTGGTGTCGCGGGAGGCCTGCGCGGACGACGCCCGCGGGCTGTTCGCCGTGCTGACGGACGCCGGCGCGGAGCGGCTGGCCGAGGCTACCCCGACCTACCTGCGCGGCGTGCGGACCCAGTTCCTCGACCTGCTGGGCGCGGAGGAGATCACCCGCGTCCGGGCGATGGTCGCCAAGCTGGACCTCAGCGACTCTCCTTGAGCTCCTCGGCGAGGCGTCCGAGCTCGGCGCGCAGGTAGTCGCGCGTGGCCAGCTCGTTCAGCGCCAGGCGCAGCCCCGCGATCTCGCGGGTCAGATACTCGATCTCGGCCTGGTTGCGGTCGGCGGTCTCGCGGTCCTGCTCGTACTGGATGCGGTCCCGGTCGCCCTGGCGGTTCTGGGCGAGCAGGATCAGCGGCGCGGCGTAGCTGGCCTGCAGCGACAGCATCAGCGTCAGGAAGATGAACGGATACGGGTCGAACTTGAGGTTCGGCGGCGTGAACGCGTTCCAGATGACCCAGATCGCGACGACCACGGTCATGTAGACGATGAAGCGCGCGGTGCCGAGGAAGCGGGCGATCTGCTCCGACAGGCGGCCGAACGCCTCCGGGTCGTAGTGCGGCCGCAGCGAGCGGCGCAGGGCCCGGGGCTCGTCAAGCCGTTCGGTCGTCATGATCGTCGGTCCCCTCACGCCAGTCCTCGGGCAGGATGTGGTCGAGCACGTCGTCCACCGTCACCGCGCCGACGAGCCGGCCCAGCTCGTCCACGACCGGGGCGGCGACGAGGTTGTAGTTGGCCAGGTAGCGGGTGACCGCGCGCAGCGTGAAGTCCGGCCTGATCGGGTCGATCGACGGGTCGATCACGCCGCCGAGCAGCGTCGACGGCGGCTCGCGCAGCAGCCGCTGGAAGTGCGAGACGCCCAGGTACGTGCCCGTCGGCGTCTCGGTGGGCGGCCGGGCCACGTAGACCTGCGCCGCCACGGCGGGCGTGAGGTCCTGCTGCCTGATGTGGGCCAGCGCCTCGGCCACCGTGGCGGTGGGGGGCAGGATGACCGGTTCGCTGGTCATCACGCCGCCCGCGCTGGTCTCCGGGTAGGTCAGCAGGCGCCGCACGGGGGCGGCCTCCCCGGGCTCCATCAGGGCCAGCAGCTTGGCCGCCTGGTCCTCCGGGAGGTCGTGCAGCAGGTCGGCCGCGTCGTCGGGGCCCATCTCCTCCAGCACATCGGCCGCCCGCTCGGGCTCCAGCGTGCCGAGGATGGAGATCTGGTCGTCGGGCGGAAGCTCTTCGAGCACGTCGGCGAGCCGCACGTCGTTCAGGGCTCGGGCGATCTCGATGCGCCGCTTGCTCGGCAGCTCGTGCAGCGCGCTGGCCATGTCGGCGGCCCGCAGCGACTCGAACGCGGAGATCAGCCCGGCCGCCCCCTGGTCCTTCTGCAGCCTGTCGAACCCGGAGACCTCCTCCCACTCGACGATCCGCGGGTCGCGCCGCCTGCCCTTGTAGAGGGCCACCTGGGTGATCTCCCAGTGGGACGGCTTGATCTCCTCCATGGCCACGTCGTAGACGGTCATGGGCTCGCCCTTGTGCGTGACGCCCAGGTCCAGCATCTCGCCGATCACCAGCGTCTCGGTGGCGCGCTGCTCGAACCTGCGCATGTTGAGCCGCCCGGTGAAGACCACGGCCCCCGTCTCGATGCGGCGTACCCGGGTGATGGGCAGGAACACCCTGCGGCGCGGCTGCACCTCCACCACCAGGCCGTGCACCGTGGGCCGGAGGCCGATGCGCAGGCCGACCACCACGTCCCTGACCCGGCCGATCTGGTCGCCCGCGGGGTCGAAGACCGGGGTGCCCGGCAGCCGGGCCACGAAGATCTTCACGTGGCCAGGCTAACAGTGCTGCCCCATTGCGCCCCGCACGCCTCTCATGTCAGTATCAAACGTGCTTAACGGTAATTACTGCCCAGGTGGTGCGCGATGAGGTACGCGGGGCTCGGGCTCGCCTTCGTGTCCTCCTGGTGTTTCGCGTTCTCGGGTCCGATGGCCAAGTACCTGATCACCGCCGGGTTGGCGCCGATCGAGGCCGTCTGGACGCGGATGGCGGGCGCGGGGCTGCTGCTGCTGGCCGTGCTGGCCGTGGTGAAGCCCAAGGCGCTGCGGATCCCCAGGTCCAGGCTGCCGTTCTTCGGGCTGTACGCGGTGATGGCGGTGGCCGGGGTGCAGTCGCTGTATTTCGTGGCGATCACGCGGCTGCCGGTGGGGATCGCGCTGCTGCTGGAGTTCATGGCGCCGGTGATGGTGGTGGCCTGGGTGCGGTTCGTACGGAAAGTACGGCTCGCGCGGGCGGCCTACATCGGGGCGGTCGTCGCGGTCCTGGGCCTCGGGATCGTGGTCGAGGCGTGGCAGGGGATGCGACTGGACGCGCTGGGCCTGGTGCTCGGCCTGCTGGCCGGGGCGTGCTGCGCCGGATATTTCCTGATGAACGATAGCTTCGGCGACGACGTTGACCCGCTCGGCCTCATCGCCTGGGGGATGGCGGGGGCGGCCGTGGTGCTGATCCCGTTCGCCCGGCCGTGGGACATCCCGTGGGCGGCCTTCACGGCCACCGTCGCGCCGGAGGGCGGCCGGACGTTGCCGGTGCTGGGCGCGTACCTGTGGATGGTGCTGGTCGCGACCGTGATCGCGTACATCCTGGGTGTGAACGCCGTGCGGCGGCTGTCGGCCGCGGTGGGGGCCACGGTCGCCTCGCTCGAGGTCATCGGCGGCGCGGTGGTGGCCTGGGCCCTGGTCGGCGAGACGCTGGGCGTCTTCCAGATCGTGGGCGGCCTGCTCGTGCTGTCCGGCGCGCTGCTCGCCCAGACCGCCACGGCGAGCCCCTCGCCGTCACCGGCGGCGGAGGTCGAGGCGGAGCCCGTCGCCGTCAGAGGCTGACCCTCGAAGCCCGTCGCCGTCAGAGGCTGACTCTCGAGGCGCGGCCAGGAGCCGGCCTCGTCAGCGGCGGTCGGGGGTGAGGCGCAGGACCGTGGAGTCGCGGGCCCAGCGCTCGGTGAGGTGCTCGCTGTCGAGGGCGTTGAGCCGCTCCTTGGCCAGCGCGGCCACGGCGTCGGCCGCCGCGGCCTGGTCGACGACCGCGACCGCGGCCTCGAACTCCACCAGCCTGGCGCCGTTGTCCTTGCTGCGCAGCGTGACCTGGACCCGGTCGAGCGCGTCGAGGCCGGGCAGCGCCTGCTCCTCGCCGCCCGTCACCAGGTAGATCGCGCCGTCGTGCCAGGTGTGCCAGGCCAGGCGGGGGCGGTCGAGGGTGAGCCAGAGGATGCCGGACTTCTTGGCGCCCTCCTCGATGGCCGCGGTGTCGTCGCTCACAGCTTCGACTGTAGTCCGTTCAGCGCGAGGACCCGAGCCGCTCCGAGGCGAACGAGCTGATCTCCCGGGTTTCCCGCGAGATCGAGGCCCGCATGGGAGCGACCTGGCCGGGCCAGTAGCGTGTGCGCATGCGCTCACGCCGTTCCGTGCTCGCCGTGCCAGGCAGCAACCCCAGGTTCCTGGAGAAGGCCCAGACCCTGCCCGTCGACGAGGTCTTCCTCGACCTCGAGGACGCGGTCGCGCCGCTGGCCAAGGAGGAGGCGCGCAAGAACATCGTGACCGCGCTCCGCGAGGGCGACTGGTCCGGCAAGACGCGCGTGGTCAGGGTCAACGACCTCACGACGCACTGGACGTACCGGGACGTGATCGAGGTCGTCGAGGGGGCGGGGGAGTTCCTCGACTGCCTGATCCTGCCCAAGGTGCAGGACCCGACCGAGGTCGTCTGGCTCGACACGCTGCTCACCCAGATCGAGAAGACCATGGGGTACGAGGTGGGCCGCATCGGCATCGAGGCGCAGATCGAGAACGCCCGAGGCCTGGTGAACGCCGACGCCATCGCCGGCTCGTCCAAGCGCCTGGAGGCGCTCGTCTTCGGGCCGGCGGACTTCATGGCGTCGATCAACATGCGGACGCTCGTCGTCGGCGAGCAGCCGCCCGGCTACGTCGAGGGCGACGCCTACCACTACATCCTCATGCGGCTGCTCATGGCGGCCAGGATGCACGACCTGCAGGTCATCGACGGGCCCTACCTGCAGATCAAGGACGTCGAGGGCTTCAGACGGGCCGCCAGGAGGTCGGCGGCGCTCGGGTTCGACGGGAAGTGGGTGCTGCATCCCGCCCAGGTGGACGCGGCCAACGAGGTCTTCTCGCCGTCGCAGGACGACTATGACCACGCCGAGCTCATCCTGGAGGCGTACGAGTACTACACCTCGGTCGAGAAGCGCGGCGCGGCCATGCTGGGCGACGAGATGATCGACGAGGCCTCGCGCAAGATGGCGCTCGTCGTGGCGGCCAAGGGGCGGGCCGCCGGGCTGAGGCGTACGAAGAGCTTCACACCTTGATGCCGATGGCGGTGAAGAACCAGAACGACGACGTCAGCCAGAGCCCGATCAGCGCGGTGAACGCCAGCCCGCCGAGCACCGGCAGCGTCCAGCCGGGCGCGTCGTGCTTGGGCAGGGCCAGCATCTTCGCCGTGAACACGCCGTAGAAGAAGCAGCCGAGCAGCGAGTGCGCGAGCACTCGCGGCACGTCGTACTGCAGGCCCAGGGCGTAGAGGCAGTGGAAGGCGACGGGGATCGTGAGCAGGAACGCGATCCTCCCCGACCAGCGGTGCACGCCGGGCGGGATCGTGACCCCGAGCCTGCCCCACATCGACAGGGCCGAGACGACCTGCACGATCGCGAGCACGAACGCCCCCGTCGTCAGCCACGCCTTCATCGGCAGCGCGCCGGAGAACCCGGCCACGCCCACGGCGAACCCGGTGGGCGTGTGCACGCGCCCGTAGACGCCGAGCGCGAGCGCCGCCAGGCCGCCGGCCAGGAGCGGAACGAGGAGCGGGGTCAGGCCGCGGGACTGCTGGGGTACGGCGGTCATTGCATCTCCTCGATGAAGCCGTCCACGTCCTCAGGCTGGATCGTGGTGTCGCCGACGGTCACGGGCGCTGTGGGCTGGTCGTCCCGCAGTTGGGGGATCGGCACCTGCGTGTCGCCCTCGAACGCGGCGCCGACCTGGGTGTAGCCGCCTCCCGGGTTCTTCAGCACGATCCAGCCGGCCCGGAGCTTGGCGCCCCTGACGAGCGCGGTGGCGCGGTAGAGGCCCGACGGCTTGACCACCGTGGGCGCGACGAAGGTCCACTTCTTGCCGCCGAACGCGACCGAGCCCCTGGCCCGGCCGCCGCCCAGCTCGGCGGTGACCTTGGCGCTGCCGAGGCCGGTCAGCCGCAGCTCGCCGTCGGACTCGCTGCCCTTGAACCAGGCCTCGGCCTTGCCGTCGCAGAAGTAGCCGACGGCCTTGCCGTCTCTGATCGAGATCGCGATGAGGCCGCCGTTGCCCTTGACGTAGCCTCCGTAGTCCGCCTTCGCGATCTTCTTCGGTTCTGTTCGCTGAGGCGAGGGCGTGGCGTCCGCCTCGGCCTCCGATGAGCGTGACGGGGCCGCGGTGGTCTCGCCCGCCGACGGTGCCTCCGCGGCGGTGTTGGCGGCCTCGTCGTTGGCCGCCGGTGTCGCGGTGACGCTGGCGACACCCAGCCCCACGGCGAGCACTGCTCCCGCCGCGAGGGTGATGACAGGTCCCAGCCTTGACATGGACTGCTCCCAGGGTCGAAATGCCGTACGTCTCCGAGCATCCGCCTAAATCGGTGGGCCGTCTGTGAACTATTGCGCATCGCGCGGACAGAATGGATAGATGCAGGAGAATCCAGGGCACCAGCCGCCCGTCTACGGCACGCAGCCGCCGGTCCACCCGTATCAGCCGCCGCCCTGGTTCCTGCCGACGCCCATCGGTGCGAGTTACGACCACCTGGCGCGGAATGCCGCGACCCGGCCATGGCGGACGATCGTGGGCACGCTGGTCGTCGCCACCGGGTTCGTCGTGATCGGCGCGGTGGTGGTGTGGGCCGGCGTGGTGATGTCGCTGCTCCTCGGGATCCCCGCGCCGCTGGAGGCCGAGGGGCAGCTGTTCGGCGATCCGGTGTTCTCGCTGGTCGTGGTGTTGCTGTCGCTCGCGCCCGTGCTGCCCCTCGTGTACGGCACCGCGGCGCTCGTCCAGCGCAGGCGCCCCGGCACGCTCTCGTCCGTGGCCGGGCGGCTGCGCTGGCGCTGGCTGCTGACCTGCGCGGGCCTGGCGGTGCTGGCCCTGCTGCTGGGGCAGGGCGCGCAGGCGCTCGCGCTGACGGCGGCCGGCGAGGACGCCGACCTGTTCGGCTGGGGTGGATGGTCGGGGTTCCTGCCCGCGCTCGTCGTGATCGTGCTGCTGGTGCCGTTCCAGGCGGCCGCCGAGGAGTACGTCTTCCGCGGCTGGTTCGTGCAGGCCGTCGGGGCGCACATAAGGAATCCGGCCTGGTCCATCGTGCTCGGCTCCGCGCTGTTCATGTCGCTGCACGGGTATTCGTGGGCGGGGCTCGTGGACGTGTTCGGGTTCGGGGTCGTGATGGGCTTTCTCACGGTGCGCACCGGAGGGCTGGAGTCGGCGATCTCCCTGCACGTGCTGAACAACCTGCTGGCCTTCGGGCAGGCCGCCGCGGCCGGGCACCTGGCCGACGCGCTGGACCAGGGAAAGGTGCCGGTGCCCTGGCAGGCGTTGTCCGGAACGGTGGTGCAGCTCGGGGTGTATGCGTTTGGTGTGTTGTATCTAGCCAAAAAACAGTCAATTAAGACTATCTCGGAATAAATCGGTCCTGGGGTGCCGGGAATCTCGCTAGAGAGGTCTCGCTATTCCGGCTGAGTCATGCTGGTCTGGTCCTGTGGAACGGACCAGCGTCCTCGTTCCACCCGTACGACGTTCGACCCCATAGGAGGTAGGGCGCGTGGCCTCCGGCCCCAGCGAACCGCCACGGCGACCGCCGGAAGACGACGAACCTCGTCCCGAGGGCGCCTCTGAACCGCATTCCTCCGAAGAACCGAGGATCAGCCATTCGCCGCCGGGTCCCACCGACGATCGCACCAGGGGTTTACCGCTGAGCTCGCCCTGGGGCATGCCGCCGTTCGCCGCGCCCATCCCGGACGACGAGCCGCAGGAGCCGCCCAAGGGGCGCCGGCCGTACAGCTCGCCGACGGCCGAGCCCGAGGTCGAGCCGCGCCGCCGCCCCCGCCGCGTCGTCAACCGCCCGGACAAGCTCGTCGCGGGCACCCCGCTCCATCCGCCGCGGGAGGCGCCCGAACGGTCCGAGCCGGACGCGGAGCCCGCCCCCGAGCGGTCGTCCCGGCCCGCGCCGCCGTACCGGCTGGTGTATCCCGTCCCGGAACGCGCCGAGGCCGCCGCGCCCGCGGAGGAGCCGACGGAGTACGACGAGACCCCCGAGACCCCCGAGGTTCCAGAGGTCCCCGAGGTCCCGGAGCAGGACGGCGAGCCCGAGGTGCGGCGCGTCGGACGCCCGCCGGCGGGCCGCCCCACGAGGCCGGACCTCCTCGTCGCCACCGACGGGGCGCGCCAGGGGTCGAGCGGCCGGCACCACAGAGGCCCGGCACCCTCCGCCGTGCGCAGGTCCAGCCCCGTACGCCGCCGCAACAGGTCCACCCCCGTCGCCCTGACCCTGGCCGTGGCGATCCTGGTGGCCGCCGGCGTGCTCGTGTGGCAGTGGACCTCGGACGAGGCCCCCGGGCTGCGGCTGGAGGCGGGCACGGGGCGCTCGGGGGACGAGCTGTTCACCGTGCCGGCCGCTGGAGAGGGCGCCAACCAGAAGCTCAACGACATGACGTCCGTGGGCCGCGCGGTCGTGGCGGTCGGCAGCGACACGACGAGCCCGACCCCGCGCCCGCTCTTCCTGTTCTCGCCGGACGGCGGCAAGACCTGGCAGCTCGGTCAGGTGAACGGCGCCTCCACTCCCACGGTCCAGCGGGTCGTCGGCGGCGGCGGGCGCTGGCTGGCCAGCGGCGGCGACGGCGTGTCCGGCGAACGCGGCCTGTGGACCAGCACCGACGGGTTCAGCTGGACGGCCGTGGAGGCGGCGGGCCTGGCCGCGTTCAGGGCCGGTGACCAGATCAACGACATCGCCAGGACCGCCTCCGGTTTCGTGGCTGTGGGACGCACGACGGGAGACGACGGCGGTTCGGGCCCCGCGGCCTGGCGCTCCGCCGACGGCCGGACCTGGGAGCGGGTGGAGACCCGGGAACTGGAGGTACGCGAGATCAGGGCGGTGGTCGCCAAGGGCGACACGGTCGTCGCCATCGGAGACCCCGCGGTCGGCGAGGGATCGCGGGTGCTCCGATCGGCGGACGGCGGGCGGGACTGGCAGGCGACCGCGTTCCAGCTGCCCGAGGTCGCGCCGCACACCGGGATGGTGGCCGTGTCGCCCAAGAGGTTCGTGCTGGTGCCGACGCGCTTCCCCACGTTCACCGGTGACCTGCGCGTCTACTGCTCGCCGACCGGGGCGCAGTGGTCGCAGTGCGGCTCCATCGGCGGCCTGAGCGGCGAGAGCACGGGCGTGGAGACGTTGATCTCCTACCCGTCGGGCATCGCGGCGATCACGCAGGCCGGCCTGGGCCGCTACTCGGTGCTGACCAGCACCGACGGGCGCTCGTGGAGCAAGCGGACCGACCTCGGCAACCTGCCGGGCGCGACGCTGCGCGGGTTCACGATCGCCGACGGCGGCACCCTGTTCGCCGGTGGCGACCAGGCGGTGTCCGACGTCGACAACCAGCTCGTGCTCATGGCCGCGCCCCCGCGCGACGGCGCCTCACGCGTCCAGCTCGGCCAGGTCGAGGGCCTGACCAGGATCGCCCGCGAGACCAACGCGCTGGCGAGCTTCGCCGGCCGGTACGTCGCCGTCGGCTCGGCCTCCGGCGACGCGGGCCTGTGGACGATCAGGGACTGGGTGAGCTGGAAGTCCATGAGCCTCGGCGGCCCGGGCAAGCAGACGCTGGAGGACGTGGCGCACGGCAGCCGCGGCTGGCTGGCCGTCGGCTCTACCGAGACGAACGTGGCCCTCACCGACCCGCTCCTCGTCACCTCCGCCGACGGGGAGAGCTGGAAGAAGGTGAACGTCACCGGCGACCTGGCCCGCGACCCGAACGCCCCCTCCCTGGAGACCCACGTCGTGACGGCCGGCAAGGAGGGCTACGTGCTGGCCGGCGAGGCCAAGGACCAGATGGGCGCGACGAGCGCCGCCATGTGGTTCACCCCCGATCTGCGCAAGTTCACCAGGTCGAAGAAGCTGCCGCAGGGCGGCTCCGGGGTGCGGATCTACGACGCCGTCGCCACCGGGGACGGCGGCTACGTGGCCGTGGGCGGCTCGGGCGGGGCCGACCAGGAGAGCAGCGTGGTCTGGCACTCCTCGGACGGCGTGAACTGGAGCGCGCGCAAGCGCGTGGTCCCGCCGGACGCCACGTCGGCCGGGCTACGACGGGTCACGACTTATCAGGACAAACTGGTGGCCGTCGGCACGGCCGTGTCGGGAGGTTCGCGGCGTGCCTTCGCGGCGGTCTCGGACGACGACGGCTCGACCTGGCAGACGGCCTGGCTGCCCGCGGACCAGGCGGCGGCGGTGTACGACCTGGCCGCGGCGGACGAGGGGCTGGTGGCCGTGGGCTGGCACGGCGTGCCGGGAGAGGGTGACAGCGCGGCCTGGACCTCGCAGGACGGCCTGTCGTGGAACCGCATGGCGCTGACCAAGGACCGGCTGGCCGGGCAGGGGGCGCAGTGGCTGACGGCGGTGGCCGTGTCGGGGTCGGAGGTCGTGGCGCTCGGGCGGTCCACCACGTACAACGCCGACCACCTGATCCTCTGGACCTCCAGCCTCACCTCGAACCGGTAGGACCGAGCGGTGCCACTTCAGGCGCCGCTCCAGCCGGGACCGGGCGGATGGGCCGGGCGGATGGGGCCGTGTCAGCGGGGCAGCACGCCCCAGTCGGTCAGCGACTCCAGGAGGCCGGCGGTGAGCGGCAGCCGCGCCAGCTCGTCCGTGCCGCACCAGCGCACGTCGTCGGCGTCGTCCCCGGCCACGGGCACGCCTCCCGTCACGGTGGCGAGGTAGTCGCGGATCACGTACGTGGCCCCGCCGAGGCCGGGGCGGTCCACCGTGCCCGCCAGGCGGCCCACCTCCACGCGCAGCCCGGTCTCCTCCAGCACCTCGCGCCGCACGCCGTCGGCGTCCGTCTCCCCGGCCTCCAGGCGGCCACCGGGGATGGACCACAGCCCCTTGCCCGGCGGACGTCCCCGCTTGATGAGGAGCAACCGATCAGAGGAGTCGAAAATAATCGCGCCGACACAATTTACGCGCACATGACCAAGATTACGACGGGACAACGGGAAGCGGCCTTGACGGGCCGGTGCCGGAGAAAGCACCGTGGGTAGTTGTGAGAGCGGCTCCTACCTGTCCACGGTGCTTTGGCCCGCTTCACGGGCCGAGTGCGTGGTCGAGCGCCTACCGATGCGACGCGCACGGTGATGTCCTGCCCTACCAGCCTCCGTGGCCGCCGACCGGTACGGCGCTGGAGGCCATCCGCAAGAGCGCCGTGGTGCCCGTGTGGCTGCCGTGGCCGTTGCCCGCCGGCTGGCTGGTGACCGGCTTCGGGGAGGTCGGTGACGAGCGCACCGGCGCCCGGGCCAGCGTGGTCGCGCTGACGGGGCCGTCGCTGACGGAAGGCCCCGCCGACCTGCTCGTCATCGCGGAGGAGCCGGGCATCGGGCTCGGCGCGGCGTTCGCCGGGCTGGACGGCCCCGACCCGGGCGAGGGGTTCGACTCGGGGCCGCCGAACGCCAAGATCGGCGTGCTCGGGCATCCCACCGCGCTGTGGTGCGTGGACGGCGCCGACGACCGGGCCGTCTACGCGGGCGAGGCGCTCGGCAACTGGCTGTGGGCCATCGCGTGGCCGGCCGACGCCGGTTGCATGATCGCGCTCGCCGAGCTGTCGTTGCTCGACGTCCGCGATCACGAGCTGGACGTGCCGTTCGGTGCGTTCTCGCCCCGGCTCGAGGATTAGGCGCGCTTTCACGCTCCTGATTCGCGCTCTGATGCAGACGGGCTAGAGTTCGGAGGCGTGACAGCGCGTATCGAGCGAGTGGTGACCGAGGGCGTCGTCGACATCGACGGCACCGAGCACAAGGTCGAGAACAACACCTGGATCATCGGTGACGACGACGAAGTCATCGTCATCGACGCGGCGCGTGACGCCGAGAAGATCCTTGAGCAGGTGGGCGAGCGGGAAGTGCTGGCCGTCATCTGCACGGCGGGCCTGCCCGACCACGTCTCCGCGGCCATCGAGGTGGCCAGCCGGGACGAGGCCGTGGTCGCCCTGCACCCCAAGGACAAGCCGCTGTGGCGGGAGACCTGGCGGGAGACCTGGCCCGACATCGACATGGAGGACGACGGCATCTTCGGTGTGGCCGACGTCCAGCTCGACGTCATGGAGACGCCCGGCATCTCACCCGGCGGAGTGTCGCTCTACTGCGAGGGGCTCGGGGCCGTCTTCACGGGCAAGGCCCTGCAGGCCGACGGGCCCGGCAAGCTGGGCGGCGAATACCCCGCCCTGCCCGACCAGCTGACCTCGATCGGCGGGCGGCTGTTCACGCTGCCGGCCGAGACGCGGGTGCTGGCCGCCCACGGCGACGAGGTCACGATCGGCGACCTCGAGCCGCACTTCGACGACTGGGTGTCGGGCTCGCTGACCCGTACGGAAAGCGCCGATGACGGCCCCCTGACCGACGGGACCAGGCTCTCCGGGATCAAGCTCGACCCCGACGACGAGTGACGCGCGGGAGAGCCTTCACGAGGTGGAGGCCATGAGCGCGGCTCAGGGGCAGCTTCCGCTGGACGGGATGCCGCGGCGGCTCTACTCGTGCACGCCGTCGCGGTTGAACGCGTGGCTCGACTGCCGCCGCCGCTACCGGTTCAGCTACCTGGACCGGCCGCAGCCGTCCAAGGGCCCCGCGTGGGCGCACAACAGCGTCGGGGCGAGCGTGCACAACGCGCTGGCGGGGTGGTGGCGGGAGCCGTACGACCGCAGGACCCCGCTGACCGCCGCCATCCTGGTCACGAACGGGTGGATCGCCGAGGGGTTCAGGGACGTCGAGCAGTCGGCCCACTGGCTGGGCCGGGCCCGCGACCTCGTCTCCGGATACGTCGCGACCTTAGATCCGAGCGACGATCCGGTGGGCGTCGAGCGCACGGTCGCGACCCGTACCAAGGTCATAGCCCTCTCCGGCCGCATCGACCGGCTCGACCGGCGCGGTGACGAGCTGGTCGTGGTCGACTACAAGACCGGCCGCCGGCCGCTCACCGAGGACGACGCCCGCTCGTCCCTCGCCCTGGCCGTGTACGCGGTCGCGGCCTCCACGATGATGCGCACGCCCTGCCGTACGGTCGAGCTCCACCACCTGCCGACCGGCGAGATCCTGGAGTGGCGGCACACCGAGGAGTCGCTGGCCCGCCACATCGGGCGCGCCGAGGACGTCGCCACGGAGGCGTCGGCGGCCGACGAGCGCTACCGCGCGCTCGTGCCCGCGCCCGCCAAAAAGGGTTCCGCCGCCTCGCGCACCGCTTCGGGAGAGCGGCCGTCCGTCGGACCGGCGGCGGTGCCGGACGAGATCGACGAGCTGTTCGCGCCGAGCCCCGGCCCGATCTGCTCCTGGTGCGACTTCCGCCGCCACTGCCCGGAGGGCCGGTCGGCGGCCCCCGACCGCAACGCCTGGGACGGCCTCGCCGAGTGACCCGCCTGCCGGGGCGAGCGGCGGAGGGGACCGCTCGCCTCGGCTGATGGCTTTTGCCGAGGGATGCCCAGTTTCCCGCAGAGAACAGTGGTAATGACGGGAAAGTGGCACCTATCGGGCGGTTACCCGCGGCAGTGGCGCTGGGCACACTCTTCAACCCCCTGAACTCGTCCATGATCGCCGTGGCCCTGGCCAGCATCGAGGCCGAGTTCCACGTGGGCATCGCGGCCGTGACGTGGCTGGCCGCCGGGTTCTACCTGGCCGGCATCCTCGTTCCGCCCGTGATGGGCACGCTGGCCGACAGGCTGGGCCCGAGGCTGGTGTTCTGCGCCGGGCTGGTGACGATGGCCGTCACGGGCGTGCTGGCCGCGCTGGCCCCCTCGTACCCGGCGCTGGTCGGGATCAGGCTGCTGCAGGCATTCGGGAGCTGCGCGACGATGCCCGCCGGGATGGCGATCGTGCAGGCCGTGATGCCGGGCGAGGACGGGAGGCCGCCGCCGCGCGTGATCGCGACGATCTCCATGGTGCTCACCGCCAGCGCCGCCGCCGGTCCGGTGCTCGGCGGGTTCCTGGTCTCGTTGTGGGGCTGGCGGGCGATCTTCCTGGTCAACGTCCCGCTCGCGGCGATCGCGCTCACCGCGGCGCTGCGCTGGCTGCCCAAGGTCCGCGTGGACGGCGCCCAACACGCCCTGCTGCCCCGGCTGAGGCCCGGGCTGCTGGCCACGTGCGGCCAGTTCGCCCTGGTCAACGTGGTGTTCTACTCGGCGTTCTTCGTGGTGCCGCTGTGGGCGCAGCGCTCGGCGGGACTGCCCGCCCACATCGCCGGCCTGCTGGTGCTCCCCATGGCCGGGCTGGCGATCGTCATGACGCCGGTCGCGGTGGCGCTGGCCGCGCGGGCGGGGATGCGGACCGTGCTGGTGGCCAGCGCGGCGCTGCTGCTCGCCGGCTCCTGCCTGGTCCCCGCCGTCGGCCCCGTCTGGCTGGTGCTGGTGGCGGCGGGGCTGCTGGGGGTGGCGTCGGCGCTCAGCCAGTTCGGGCTCAACTCGCTGGTCTTCGTGCACGCAGACAGGAGCGAGACCGGGGTCGCCGTGGGGTTCTTCCAGTCGTCCAGGTACGTGGGCGCCGCGACCGCGTCTACCCTGCTCGGCGTGCTGTTCGACGGCGGGGGCATGGGCCGCAGCGGATGGACGATGGCCGCCGTGTCGGCGGTCGTGCTGGTGGGCGGCACGCTCCTGCCGGTCAGGCGGCCGGCTCCGGCGGCCACCGGCGGGGATCGGTCAGGCCCTTGAGCCCCTTGCTCACGTCGTACCCGGCCGCGCCGAGACGCTCCCTGGCGGCCCGCAGCATCTCCCTCGTGGCCGGCATGAACGCGTGGTCGTGCACCGGCTCCGGCAGCGAGTTCATCCCCAGCCTGAACGCCCTCAGCGCGGCCGTGACCGTCGAGCGCGGCACCTCCGGCAGCGCCCCGTACATCCGCCTGGCCCAGTCAGGCAGCGTGTAGTAGCACAGCGCGCCGAACGGGAAGTAGGCGGGCTTGCCCGCCGACAGGAGCCTGAGCTCGTGCGGCAGCCTCGGCCACATCAGGAAGCGCACGGCCGAGGCCGCCTCCTCCGTGACGCGCAGGCCGGCGCGCGCCTGCTTGAAGTAGGCGTCCATCTCCGCGCACGAGCCGGGCACGTCCTCGGGGTGCAGGCCGACGTACGCGGCGCTCTTGCGCTGCTCGTAGAGGTAGCGGTCGGCCTGGCGCTCGGTGAGGCCCAGGCCGCCGCGCCTGGCCACCTCCAGGTACGACGACACCTCCGCGCAGTGCACCCACAGCAGCAGCTCGGGATCGTCCACCCGATGGGTCCGGCCGGTGTCGGGATCGTGGATGCGCAGCGCCTTGTGGATGCCGCGCACCCGCCTGCCGATCTCGTCGGCCTGCTCCGGGCTGCCGAACGTCACCCGCCCCACGAAGTCCGCCGTGCGGCGCAGCCGCCCGAACGGGTCCTCCTGGAAGTTGGAGTTCTGCCAGACACCGCGCATGGCCAGCGGGTGCAGCGCCTGCAGCATGAGACCGCGTACGCCACCCACCCACATCGACCGGTCGAGATGCACCTGCCACGTCGCGCTCTGCGGTGGCTGCGCGACGATGTCCTCGATGTTCGCCATAGTAAGTAAAGAATTACATGGCATTGGACCTGGTGTCCAAGTAGTGTTTCTCGGCCGCGTTCCAGAACCTCACCAGCGCCGCCGCCGTCGTCTCCGGCGCCTCGACGGCGGGCGAGTGGACGGCGCCGGGCACGACCACGGACTCGGCCCCGAGCCTGGCCGCCATCTCCGACTGCGCCTCGGGCGGCCACCCGTCGTCGTGCTCGCCGTACAGCACCAGCGTGGGCACCTCGACCTGGCGCAGCTCGTCGGTGCGGTCGTGCATGCTCAGCACCTGCTCGGCCATGCAGGCCAGCGCGGTCGGAGAGTTGGTGAGCAGGCGCTTGCGCAGGAAGGCCAGGATCTCGTCGGACACGTCGTTGGACAGCGCCTCGGGCTCCAGCCGGTGGTGCCACACGTGCTCCAGGCCGAACGCCTGGACCTCTTCCATGATCTTGCGGCCGTTGACCGCCCGCTTGCCCTCGATGCCCGAGGGCCCGGACCCCATCAGCGTGAACGACGCGAACCTCGTGCGCCCGTCGATCACCGCCTCCCTGGCCACCAGGCCGCCGAAGGAGTGGCCCACCAGGTGAACGGGGTCGCCGCCGCCGATGATCTGGGCGAGCGCGTCGACGTCGGCGCCGAGCGCGGGGCAGGTGTAGGCGGCGGGGTCGTCGGGGCCCGGCGTCTCGTACTGGCCGCGCAGATCGACGGCGATCACCCTGCGTCCCGAGTGGGCCAGGGTCATCAGCACCGCGAGGAAGTCCTCCTTGCTGCCTGTCAGGCCGGGGACCAGGAGGGCGGGCCAGCGCTCAATCACACCACTGACCGGGAGGGCCTCCAGGACCGCGAACGTGCCCTGTGGCGTTTCGATCTTCTGTGGTGCGACGCCAGGAGGCAGATCGAGGAATCGCGGCGTACTCACGTGGGGCAACAATACCCAGAGGTCAGCGGCTCGACACCGTCATGGGCATCACGCAGGGCAAATGCGGCTCCTCGCCGGAAGCCCCCCGGACGCGCCCAGAGCGCCTCAGGACGGCCCGCGGGCCCTTACCCAGAAGGCGCGCACCCGATGCGGGTACGCGCCTCCCAGGCGGTGCTCAGACGGCGCTCAGCCCGTGCGGCGGCGGTTGCCGCCCCCGCCACGGGGCTGGCGGCGCTGCTGCTTGCGCTCCGTGGCCGCCGACGGGGCGATGTCGTCGTCGTCCGAAGCCAGGTCGGGCGACTGGAAGATCACCGTGAACGGGTTCGGCGGGACGATCCGCTCCGGCTCCGTGCGCACCGGCGGAGGCGGCGTCGAGAGGAAGCTCGGCGCCGACTCGCTGACCGGAGGAGCGGGCGGGGCCTCGGCGACCGGCACCGGGTCGGCGGCGCGGCGGGAGCGGGTGCTCTTCGCCGGCGCCTCCTCGACGGTGTCGGCCTCAGGGGCCGCCGTGACGGCGGCGGCCCGCCGCGACCGGGTGGCCTTGACGGGTGCCTCGGGAGCCTCGGCGAGCGCCTGCTTCGACCGGACGGCCTTGACGGGCGCCTCGGGGGCCTCGGCGAGCGCCTGCTCGATGGCAGACGAAGCCGCCCCCCTCCGCGTACGCGTCCGCTTCGGCTCGGCGGCCGCCTCGATCTCGTCCGTCGAGAAGATCGCGGGAGTCTCCTCCGTCTTGGCATCCACGAGCTCGACCTCCTGAGTCTCGACGGCTGCGGTCTCAGCCAGCTCCTTGCCGCCACGGGTGCGGCGGCGCTGGCGCGGCGTACGGGCAGGGCGCTCTTCGCGGCGCTCTTCGCGCTCGTCGCGGCGACGGCCGCCACGAACACGTGCCCTGCCGGTCTCCCCGAGATCCTCGAGGCGCTCCGCGGACAGCCCCGCACGCGATCGGCTCGCGTGCGGCAGGACGCCCTTGGTGCCCTCGGGGATGTTCAGCTCGGAGTAGACGTGAGGCGAGGTGGAGTAGGTCTCCTCGGGATCGGCGAAGTCGAGCCCGAGCATCTGGTTGATCATCTTCCAGCGGGTCAGCTCCTCCCACTCCACGAACGTGACCGAGATGCCCGTGCGCCCGGCCCGGCCGGTGCGGCCGATGCGGTGCACGTACGTCTTGTCGTCCGTGGGGCAGTCGTAGTTGACCACGTGGGTGACGTCGTCGATGTCGATGCCGCGGGCCGCCACGTCGGTGGCCACCAGCACGTCGATCTTGCCGTTGCGGAACGCGCGCAGGGCCTGCTCGCGCTGGCCCTGGCCGAGGTCGCCGTGCACGGCCGCGACGGCGAAGCCGCGCGTGTCGAGCTGTTCGGCGACCATGTCGCAGGCCCGCTTGGTCTCGCAGAAGACCATCGTGAGCCCGCGGCCCTCGGCCTGCAGCAGCCGGCCGACGATCTCGATCTTGTCCATGCGGTGCGCGCGCCACACGAGCTGGCGGACCTGCGGCGTGGTCTCTCCCTCGCCGCTCTCGTGCTCGGCGCGTACGTGCGTCGGACGGTTGAGGTACTTACGGGACAGCGTGACGATCTCGCCCGGCATGGTCGCCGAGAACAGCATCGTCTGCCGCTGTCCGGGGATCAGGTTGAAGATCCGCTCTACGTCGGGCAGGAAGCCCAGGTCGAGCATGCGGTCGGCCTCGTCGAGCACCAGGGTCGTGACCTGGCTCAGGTCGAGGTGCTTCTGCTTGACCAGGTCGAGCAGGCGTCCGGGGGTGCCGACGATGACGTCGACCCCGGCCTTGAGCGCCTCGATCTGCGGCTCGTACGCGCGCCCGCCGTAAACGGTCAGAACCCGGGATCCGAGCTTGCCGGCGGCGGTGACGAGGTCTTCGCTGACCTGCGTGGCCAGCTCGCGGGTCGGTACGACGACGAGCCCGCGGGGCTTCTTGCGGTTCTTGCGCGGCTTGCCGATGCTCTGGAGCATGGCGATGCCGAACGCGTAGGTCTTGCCCGTGCCGGTGCGCGCCTGGCCGATAAGGTCCTGGCCGCTCAGGGCAAGCGGGAGAGCCATCTCTTGGATGGGGAACGGTGTGACGATGCCCTCGGTCTCGAGGGCATCGGCGATCTCAGGTGTGACTCCGAGGTCTCGGAAAGTCGTCAGCGTGGCCTGCCTCAGTTCTCAAATGAAGGCGGGCCTGCCGGGACCGACGGGCATGAAACAGCCCCCGTTACGTGGGTCCTCGCGGTAGAGCCAGCCCTCTCGCGTCATCAGCGACCGCGCACCCGGAAGTGGGGGTATTCGGGAGAAACCCCCGAATTTACACAGTGCGGTCGCACTTTCACAGAGCAGTGTACTCGATACCACAACGCTGGCCGAGCTTACGTATGTTCCCGAAGATTCACGGAAGTACGCTGCCACTCATGAAGGAGTCTCCAGGAGTCGTCGATCTGCTCGGGGTGCTCGCCTACGCCGAGCTTAGTGCGTACGCGCGGATGACCGAGGACGCCGCCACGCTGGCGCCCTCGCTGGCCGACCGCGCGGCGCTGAGCGAGCTGGCCGTGACCGAGTACGCCCATTTCCGCCTGCTGCGTGACCGCCTGGCCGAGTTCGGGGCCGATCCCGACGAGGCGATGTCGCCGTTCGTCGGCGCGCTCGACGCCTGGCACACGCAGACCAGGCCGGCCGACTGGCTGCAGGCGCTGGTCAAGACGTACGTCGGGGACGGGATCGCGCTCGACTTCTACCGGGAGGCGGCCAGGCACCTCGATCCCTCGATCGCCAAGCTGGTGGACGAGGTGCTGGTGGACGAGGGGCGCTCGCAGTTCGCGGTCGAGCGGGTCAGGGCCGGGATCGAGGCGTCGCCCGCGGTCGCCGGACGGCTGGCGCTGTGGGCGCGCCGGCTCGTTGGCGAGGCGCTGAGCCAGGGGCAGCAGGTCGCCTCGGCACGGCCCGAGCTGGCGCTGTTGCTGGTGTCGGGGGAGGGTGCCGCCGATATTTCCCGACTTTTCGCGACGTTGACGGAGGCCCACAACAAACGCATGGCCGCCCTGGGCCTCTGACCGTCCCCGAACACGGCCCCCGAAACCACCGGGACGGCGATGGTTGCCATGCGGGCCACGGCCAGCGTTGCGCCACCCGGCCGCTCCACCGGAGCTGAGGTGGGTGTGAGGGCTGTTGCTCGGGTCGCGCCACCCGGCCGCTCCACCGGCGCCGAGGTGGGTGTGAGGGCTCGTGTCGCGCCACCCCGGCCGCTCCGGTGGCGCCGAGGTGGCTGTGGGGCCGTTGCGCCGCTCCCCGCACGCCTTCTCGCCGACGCAGCGCTGAGGGCGTGCTTTTGGGGTGGCCAGTGGGTGCGCACTGCCCCGCGAGCCCGGGGCGATCGGGCGCGGTCGCCATGCGCCGACCTCTCGCAGCCGCATCGCCCCACGGGTGCGGGGCGATCGCCGGGGGTGGTGGCAAGCCCTGGGAGGGGTACGGCCGGGTGAGCCGTACCCCCAGGTCAGGAAACTCCTAGAGGGTGCCGCCGAACCCGACGGGCCGGGCCTGGTCCTCACCGATCTCAACGAAACCGATCGAGGCCACCGGCACCACCACCCGCCTGCCCTTCAGGTCGGTCAGGGCGAACACGCCACGCTCGACCGACAACGCGTTCCTGATCTCCTCTTCGACCTGCTCAGCGGAGAGTTCGGTCTCGACAACGATTTCGCGGTGTACAGAGCGTACGCCGATCTTGACTTCCATCGTGGCTCCCTAGTCGACGGGTTGGCTCACTCCCATCGTGGCGGCTCGAAGCCGGGAAGGGGCCAATGATCGCGCCCAGCGAACGGGTTATGCCGTACGCGGAAAACCGCTGATGCCGCGCCAGGCCAGCCGGGCCATGAGTTGTTCGGCCGCGTCCTTCGGGATCGAGCCGTGCTGGGTCACCCAGTAGCGGGCGCTCACCTCGGCCATGCCGACCAGCCCCACGCCGAGCAGGTGCGCCTCGTCGCTGGTGCAGCCGGTGTCCTCCTGGATGAGCACGCTGACCATCTCCGCGCACTCCTGCAGCGAGCGTTCCACGCGCTGCCGCACCGGCGCGACGTTGCGCAGGTCGGACTCGAACACCAGCCGGAACGCCTCGCCCTGCGTCGAGACGAAGTCGAAGAACGCGCTGAACGTGGCCTGCACGCGGAGTTTGTTCTCGTGGGTGGAGGCCAGCGCCTCCCGGCAGCGGTTGACCATGTCGTCGACGTGGAGGTCGAGCAGCGCCAGATAGAGCTCGAGCTTGCCGGGGAAGTGCTGGTAGAGCACCGGCTTGCTGACCCCCGCACGATCGGCGATCTCGTCCATGGCGGCCGCGTGATAGCCGTTCTCCACGAACACTTCCTGCGCGGCGCTCAGGAGCTGCCGGCGGCGGGCGAGTCGGGGCAGCCGGGTGCCCCGGGGCTTCGCGTCCGGGGTTGCGGTCACGCGGGTCTCCATAGGTCTCTCAGCGGGCTGTGCGGACATCCTACGTGCGGGCAGAGCAGATGTTCATTGCCTTGCTCCGCTCCCCAGTCCGGGCAACGGCGCTCCTCAGCGCCACGAGGCGGGCTCGGTCGCCGCGGAGCCGTACTCAGCGATATTCGTCGTCGTCGAGATCCACCACGCGGTCCTGATCGGCCGCGTCGGCGGGGTCGACGTCGAGCGGCAGCTCGCGGCGCTGCCTGCCGGCGCTCTGGCGGATCTCGAAATGCTGCTCCGCGGCGTCTGCCTCGGGCGTCTCGATCGACAGCTCTGCCTCGTCCTGGTCGTAGGAGAGCTCGTCCCCGCGTGTGTCCATCTCCGACATCTTCTGGTCCCCCTCTTGGTGTGGACGGCACCAGCCTACGCCCGGCCGAAAAGGTCGCCGCGTTTCTCCACTCTGGCGAGTACGTCGGCCGCCGTGAACACCAGCTCCTCAGGCCGTTCGCAGCCCTCGACCTCCGTCCACCTCAGCGGTGTCGAGACGGTCGGCAGCTCCCTGGCCCGCAGCGAGTAGGGCGCCACGGTGGTCTTGGCCGGGTTGTTCTGGCTCCAGTCGATGAACACCTTGCCGGGCCTGGCCTTCTTCGTCATCACGCTGACGACCTGCCGGGGGTGCTCCTTCTCGAGGAACTGGGCCAGCCTCTTGGCGTACGCGGAGGGCTCCTCGCGGCCGTCCCAGTCCGCGTACAGCTGCATGCCCTTGTTCCCGCTGGTCTTCGGCAGGGCGGTGAGCCCTTCGGCCGCCAGCACCTCGCGCAGCATGAGGGCCACCCGGCAGCACTCCACGATGGTCGCGGGCGGGCCGGGATCGAGGTCGAACACGAGCGTGTCGGGCGGCAGCGCCTCGCCGTCCTCGTCGACGCGCCACTGGGGCACGTGCAGCTCGAGCGCGGCCAGGTTGGCGTAGTAGACGAGCGTGGGCAGGTCCTCGATGACGGCGAAGTCGATGGCCTCGCGGTTCTTGGTGCTGCCGGGGACGGGGAGTTTGACCCGCCTGACCCAGTCCGGGGTGTGGTCGGGGGCGTTCTTCTCGAAGAAGGACTGGCCGCCGACGCCGTTCGGGTAGCGCTTGACGGTCAGGGGCCGGCCCCGGAGGTGGGGGAGGAGCACGGGGGCCACGCGGCTGTAGTAGTCGATGACCTCGGCCTTGGTGAAGCCGTACTCGGGGTAGAGGACCTTGTCCAGGTTGCTCAGCGTCAGCGCTCGCCCGTCGACCTTTACCGGCACCTTCGCCGGGCTGTTCACAGCGTCACCTCCGAGGGGAGCTTGTCGGGGCGCAGACCACGCCACACGGGGTGGCGCAGCCGCTGCTCGTCGGTCCACATCGTGTAGGCCACCTCCCCGACCAGATCCGGCCTAACCCACCGATTCCGCCACGGGACCGCGTTGCTGAAAGGGCTGTGCGGGATCTCCAGCGGCCGCATCCGCCGGTGGAGCTCGTCGAGCACAGTGTCGGTGAACCCGGTTCCGACGTGCCCCACGTACGCGAGCCCACGATCGGTGAACATCCCCATCACCAGCGAGCCGATCCCGCCCGCCCGGCGCCCCTTGCCGGGCTTCCAGCCGCCGATCACGACCTCTCTGGTACGCAGGTGCTTCACCTTGATCCACCACGGGGACCGGGTGCCCGGCCGGTAGGGGGAGTCCAGCCGCTTGGCGACCACACCCTCCAGGCCCTGCTCGGAGGTGGCCGTGAGCAGGTCGGAGTCGCCGGGGAAGTACGGGGGCGCGCCGACGTCCAGCTCGTCGAGCAGTGCCCGCCGGTCGCGGTAGGGCAGGTCGAACATCGGCGTGCCGTCGAGATAGAGCAGGTCGAACGGCATGTACGTGATGGGGTACAGCTCCAGCATGACCGGCTCGGGATCGGTCAGGTGCATCCTGTGCTGCAACCGCTCGAAGCTGGGCCTGCCGTGCTTGTCGAGCGCGACGACCTCGCCGTCGATGATCGCGTTCTTGATCCCGAAACCGGATATTTCCGGATACCTCCGCGTGTATTCGACACCGTGCCGCCCCGTCACCCTCAGTCCGCCGTCAAGATGGACGACGGCGCGGATGCCGTCCCACTTGACCTCCAGTCCGTACCTCTCGCGATCGGGGGGTAGTTCCCCAGGTACGGCCAGCATCGGTTCGACGGGGTATGGCATTGGTTGCCCCATGACGGGTATGTGCCCATTGGCGAATGATTGAGAGCTGAGGAGTGACCATGCGCAGCATCTGGAAGGGTGCGATCTCCTTTGGCCTGGTCACGATACCCGTCAAGCTCTACTCCGCCACCGAGCAGAAGGACGTGACGTTCCACCAGGTCCATCGTGAGGACGGCGGCCGGATCCGCTACAAGCGCGTGTGCACGCAGGACGGCGAAGAGGTGCCGTACTCCGACATCGCCAAGGGCTACGAACTGCCGACGGGCGAGATCGTCGTGCTCACCGACGAGGACTTCGAGGATCTGCCGCTGAGCACGTCCCGCAGGATCGACGTCCTCCAGTTCGCCCCGGCCGAGCAGATCGACCCGATCTACTTCGCCAAGTCGTACTACCTGGAGCCCGACGCGCAGGGGGCGAAGCCGTACGTGCTGCTGCGCAACGCCCTGGAGAGCTCGGGCCAGGTGGCGGTGGTCAAGGTGGCGCTGCGCCAGCGCGAGTCCCTGGCCACGCTGCGGGTACGGGACGGCGTCTTCGTCCTGGAGACCATGCTCTGGCCCGACGAGATCCGCACGCCGGACTTCGGCTTCCTCGAGGAGGACATCGAGGTACGGCCTCAGGAGCTCCAGATGGCCGAGTCCCTGATCAGCACCATGGAGTCGGACTTCGACCCGAGCGAGTACCACGACACGTACCGCGAGGCGCTGCAGCAGGTGATCGAGGCGAAGGTGGCGGGCAAGGAGGTCATCCCGGCCCGCGAGGAAGAGGAAGCCGGACCGGCGGTCGACCTCATGGCCGCGCTGCGCGCCAGCGTGGAGGCCGCGAAGCGGGAGCGGGAGGGCGGGGCCGCCAAGCCCAAGAAGGCCGCCGCCAAGTCCAAGGACGAGGAGAAGGCTCCCGCCAAGCGCAAGCCTCGCAAGACGGCCTGAACACTTTCAGAACCTCTCTCAGCGGTTCCGCATGCCTCCCTAAGGGAGGCGCTCCACGGCCTCGCCGACGCTTCTCGCGTTGAGCCTCTGGCCGCCTTTCTCAGGCATTCACCCCACCGCGAGGTGGGGTTTTCCGTGCTGCCCTCGGGGCCTCTTCGACGCGATCACCGAATAGGACATATCCGGATAAGTCGTGTCATTTCACTCTATAAATCTTTAATGCAAGCAATAAGATTGTTAATGCATAGCAAAACCGGCTAGGTGCCGTTTGTTGGGCTGCTGTCTGGAAATGACACATCATGGATGGCTCTTCGGCAGGCGTCCAAGACCTCTTTCCGGGATAACCGGAAATGTCGAGAACGGGGCAATCGATCCTTTAGGGGGAAAACGCAATGCCCAAGCTCAAGACTGTTTTCGCGGGTCTCGCCGTCAGCACGGCGCTGACCGGTGGCGTGGTAGCCGCGGGCGCGGCCACGACCTCGGCCAGCGCCGGCGCCGCCGCTCAGGTCAAGTCCGCCGCCTCCGTCCTCGCCAATGGCTGCGGCGGCGGGGGCTGGCGCCGTTGCGGCTGGGGCGGCGGCGGCTGGGGCGGCGGCTGGGGCTGGCGTCGTCACCACCAGAACAGCCGCGTACGGGTCAACGTCCACAACCGGAACATCAACATCAACCGGTTCGAGCGCGAGCGCGAGCGCGAGCACCACCACCACAACAACGGCGACAACTGGTCATAGCCGTGTGCTGACGGCGTGGGGATGACCGCGTTCTCGTGGTTGGGGGATTTCCCCGCGCCTCCACGGCGGCCTTTCGACAAGGGCTCCCCAGACCTTAGGGCTGGGGAGCCCTGCTGTGTCCGGATCTATGTGAGGTGCGGCGTTTGCGCAGAATCATGGGGATGTCTGTGGTGGGCCAAATGACGGCAATTCCAGTTTGCTTGCTGTTTCAGCCGGAAATATGCATGATGCGGATGATTCGTTAAGGATCATCCGGGGCGTTTCCTAGTCGATCGGGTTTTTGGGGATTGGCCGGGAACGTGAGGAACGGGGCAATCGAACCTGTAGGGGGAAAACGCAATGCCCAAGCTCAAAAGTGTTATGGCCGGCCTCGCCCTGAGCACGGCCTTCTCCGGCGGCGTGGTCGGCGTGGGCGCGGCCATGTCCGCGGCCGACGCGGCGACCCAGGTCGGCACCGCCACCTCCGTCCTGGCCAGGGGCTGCGGCGGCGGCGGGGGCTGGGGCCGCTGTGGCTGGGGCGGCGGCTGGGGCGGCGGACGCTGGGCCAACTGGCGCCACCACCGCATGCCCCGCATCAAGATCATCATCATCAACACGAACCGCAACCGCAACGTGCAGCAGCGCATGGACGAGCGCCACGAGATGGACCACCACGAGGACAACAACCAGCCCACGTGGCAGTAGAGCTCACCGCACAGGCGAACCGGTGGCGCGGACCGCGCCACACCAGGAGTCCCCTGAGCGATGAAGCTCCGGCCACGCCGATCGAGTGCCCGTATTCACCGGGTCCCGACGTCTGCCCCGACAGCGACGACGTCGACCCACCGAATACGGGCACTCGACGTGTCTCCTACCGCCGGCGCCCGAAGACGGTCCCGGCCGTGGCCAGTGGGGGCAACCCCCGAAGAGGGCGGGACCGCCCTCTTCTCGGGGAACGGACGGTCCATGGCGATGACGGCCGGCGCCGGGGGACAGGGGCGCTCGGCTTGTCGGAGGCCGCATGAGGCGGGGCGACGACCGTAGAAAACAGAAGTGAGTGCCCGTATTCGCTTGGGCGGCGCCGGTCGGAGGGTGGCGCCGGTCCCGATGAATACGGACACTCGTTTGGCGTGGGCGGATGTCATCGCTCGGGGAACTCCGCCCGCTACGGCGGCCTCAGAGGCGCGCCAATGCTCAGCTCAGTGTCTGAGTCCTACCACTCGTCACGGTGGCCACCGTTGATGTTGTGGTTTTGGTTGACGATGACGATCCGGACCCGGGCGCCCCTGTCGTGACGGCCCCAGCCGCCGCCCCAGCCGCGACCGCCCCAGGCCCAGGGGCCGCCCCAGCGGCCACCCCAGCGGCCGCCCCAGCCCCCGCCGCACCGGCGCCAGCCCCCGCCGCGGCAGTTGCCGGCGAGGACGGGGGCGGCGGCGGACTTGACCTGGACGGCAGCGCCGGCCGGCGATGTGGCCGCGCCCGCGGCTACCACGCCACCGGTCAGCGCCGAGCTGACGGCGAGACCCGCGATAACACTCTTGAGCTTGGGCATTGTTTTCCCCCTAAAGGTTCGATTGCCCTGTTTCACGCCCCCCGGCACAGGCGGATACAGATCCGGCCGCATCGGGGAAACGCTACGGACGATTCCTAGGGAATCTCCCGCACGCTGCATATTTCCGGACAAATCACCAGCAAACCGGAACTGCCTTGATTTGGTGGACCACAGACTCCCTCATGGCCGAAACAAAAGATTCCACCCCACTTAGCCCCGTCCCCTGTCGTACTGGTATAAGTCCGCCGGCCACTGCAGCCTCGCCGTGCAACGCAGTGAGGGCTCCCCCGGCCAAAGGCCGGGAGAGCCCTCACTAAACCCCCCGCGGAAGACGAGAAGATTGGACCTACCCGAAGGTGCGGACGTTCATCCTCCCGCCATTAACACACGGCTTTGTTACCAGGTACGCCGGCGGCGCTCCGGCCTGTTGTCGTTGACGTTGTCGTTGCGGATGACGACGCAGACCTCGCCGCCGCGGCGGTGGCGACCCCACCAGCCGCCGCCCCAGCCGCCGCCCCAGCCGCCGTGGTGACGGCGGCACTGCCGGCGGTGACGGTCACGGTCGCGACGGTCGATGACGATGTTGCGGCCGAGGTCGTCATCGAGAAGGCCGTCGTCGATGCCCTCGTCGAAGTCGTCGTCGATGCCGGTGAGGATGGATGAGGTGTTGAGCTTGATGGCGTCGGCGCTGACCGCAGTGGTGGCCGCGCCCGCGCTGACCATGCCGCCGGTCAGCGCCGTGCTGACGGCGAGGCCTGCGATAACACTCTTGAGCTTGGGCATTGCGTTTTCCCCCTAAAGGATCGATTGCCCCGTTCTCGACGTTTCCGGGTACCTGAAAACAGGTCTTGGACGGCTGCTGAAGAGTCATCCATTGAATGTCATTTCCGGGGCGACGGGCGGGCAAACTGGAGAGACCCTATTTTGCTATGCATTAACAATCTTATTGCTCGCATTAAAGATCTATCCAATGAAATGGCATGATATGTCCGATTGTGGCGCAATTGATAGGGCGGCCACGCATGGCAATGCTCGCGCGCCGGCCTGGCCTGTCGTCATCGGCCGTGCCGGTTCTGCGAGTGGTGATTTGCCTGCCTGCGGTGCCGCCCCCGGACCGATGAAAGTCCGCGAACATATCGATGGCCATTACCCCGGACGCTTCGCCTACGTCCGGCGTCATTATTCGGAGGACGCCATTGTGCGCCCTCCGAAAATGTCTCCCGCTTTTTGCGGCACCCGGCAGTGGTGCGTTCGAGGCTGGTCTGTCCCGCCATTAACGGTGCGTTCCTCAACCGTCACGCTAAGTGCTGCTGGTTGTCATGCTTTCCGACCTTGGTGCGCCATAAACGATGAACGGTGCCTTTTGCCACACTCTTGGCATGCGATGAGATCGATTAGACCTCTAAGCCGCGATATATGGCGATATGTCCGAACACGGTGATGATCGCCACCGATCCGCCCGCCGGCCCGGATCCGGGCCCCGCGCCGGGCCCCGAGACGCCGTCACCCCTGCTGGGGATCGCATCAGCGGGGTGTTTGAGGCATGTGTGACGGTGTGTACCTGATGCCGGAAAAGGTGATGTAAGCGGGCTTCTGTACCGAATCCAGACCCCACCCAGGCGGGGTGGTTATCGTTGAGAGAACGAGAAGGAACGGCGGGGAGGACGCATGATGGCGAAGCCGGTCCCGGACTGGCCGGGTCGCATGATCGGCTCGGTGCACGTCCGATCGACGAGTGACCACCGGGGACAACGTGAGCAGGCCGTCTTCGTGCACGGACTGGCCGGGTCGGCCACCAACTGGACCGACCTCATGGACGAGCTCAAGGACACGGTCACCGGCCACGCCCTCGACCTCCCGGGCGCGGGCTTCTCGCCCGCCCCGGCCGACGGCGACTACACCGTCGCCGGCCACGCCAGGGCCGTGGCCGAGCTGATGGAGCACACGGGCCCGGCCCACCTGTTCGGCAACTCGCTCGGGGGCGCCGTCGCCGTCCGGGTGGCCGCCACCCGCCCCGACCTGGTCCGCTCGCTCACCCTCGTCTCCCCGGCCCTGCCCGACCTGCTCCCCAGGTACGGCCCCGTCCGGGTGGCCGCCGCCGCGGTGCCCGTACTGGGTGAATGGGTGGCGAGCAGGCTCCGCCTGGTGCCCGCCGAGCATCGTGTCAACGCCTCCGTGGCCATGGTCTGGGCCAACACCGACTCCGTCCATCCCGTACGCCTGCGCGACGCGATCGACGAGCTCCGCAGGCGCGACGACCTCCCCTACTCCGGCGAGGCCATGATCGGGTCGGCCAGGGGCATCGTGGCCGAATACTTCCGCCGCGGCGAGGACAACCTGTGGCGCCAGGCGGCCAACGTCAAGGCCCCGACCCTGATCGTGCACGGAAGGCATGACCGGCTGGTCCGGCCCGCCATGGCCGCGAAGGCATACCGTACGTTCCCGCAGGTCCGGCTTGTCTTGCTGCCGACGGCGGGTCACGTGGCGATGATGGAGATGCCGCAGGTCGTGGCGGCGGAAGCACGCCGTCTGATCCGTGAGACTCGATTGGGGAATGCCCCACTCGCCAGCTAGGTTTCAAGGTGAGATAGGACCCCCTGGAACGGGAGCGTAGAAAGTGTCGTTGCCACCGCTGGTCGAGCCGGCCGCAGAGCTGACCGTCGACGAAGTGCGCCGCTACTCGCGCCACCTGATCATCCCCGATGTGGGTATGGCGGGGCAGAAGCGGCTGAAGAACGCCAAGGTGCTGTGTGTGGGCGCCGGGGGCCTGGGCTCGCCCGCGCTGATGTACCTCGCGGCGGCGGGCGTCGGCACCCTCGGCATCATCGACTTCGACGTGGTCGATGAGTCCAACCTGCAGCGCCAGATCATCCACGGCCAGTCCGACGTGGGCAGGCTGAAGGCCGAGAGCGCCGCGGCGTCCGTCCGCGAGATCAACCCCCTGGTCGACGTCGTCATCCACAACACGGCGCTGACCACGGAAAACGTCATGGAGATCTTCTCCGGCTACGACCTCATCGTCGACGGCACCGACAACTTCGCCACGCGCTACATGGTGAACGACGCCGCGGTGCTGCTCGGCAAGCCGTACGTCTGGGGCTCGATCTACCGGTTCGACGGCCAGGCCAGCGTGTTCTGGGCCGAGCACGGGCCCTGCTACCGCTGCCTCTACCCGGAGCCCCCGCCTCCCGGCATGGTGCCGTCGTGCGCCGAGGGCGGCGTGCTCGGCGTGCTGTGCGCGTCGATCGGCTCCATCCAGGTCAACGAGGCCATCAAGCTGCTGACGGGCATCGGCGACCCGCTGGTCGGGCGGCTGATGATCTACGACGCCCTGGAGATGAAGTACCGCGACGTCAAGGTCCGCAAGGACCCCGAGTGCGTCCTGTGCGGCAAGAACCCGACGGTCACGCAGCTCCTCGACGACTACGAGGCCTTCTGCGGCGCCATCTCGGACGAGGCCGCCGAGGCCGCCAGCGGCTCCACGATCACCGCGGTGGAGCTCAAGGGCATGCAGGACCGCGGCGAGAGCATCTTCCTCGTCGACGTCCGCGAGCCCAACGAGTACGAGATCGTCTCGATTCCCGGCGCCACGCTGATCCCCAAGGGTGAGTTCCTCAACGGCTCCGCCCTGGAGAAGCTGCCGCAGGACAAGCGCATCGTGCTCCACTGCAAGTCCGGCGCGCGCTCGGCCGAGGCCCTGGCCATCGTCAAGAACGCCGGGTTCTCCGACGCCGTGCACGTCGGCGGCGGCGTTCTGAGCTGGGTCAAGACCGTGGACCCGAGCCTGCCCTCCTACTGATGGTTTCCGGAGTGTTATCCGGAAGGCCCGGTTAAGGTCGGTGGCGTGAACACTGCCCGTCCGTGGCCGACGCTCGTGGTGGCCTCCGCGCTGACCCTGGTCTGCGCGGTGGCCGCCGGGGTGTCGGGCAGCGCGGCGGGCACGGAGCTCACCCGGGGCCCCAGCGCCGCCGAGCTCCAGGCGGCGGCCAGACGCGAGGTCGCCGAGCGCTGGCGCACCTGGCCCAGCGGACGTATCTTCCCCGCCACATTGCCGTACTCCGCCGAGCAGGGCGGCCGGGAACGTGCCAGCCGGATCGGCATCTCGCCCGGGACCGCCTGCGACCCGGTCGACCCCAAGGCGGTCAAGGCCCTGCGCAAGGCGGGCTGCAAGGGCCTGCTGCGGGCCACCTACATCGACGCGCTGCGCGGCGTGCTCGTCACGATCGGCGTGGTCGCGCTGCGTGACGAGCCGGACGCCGTACGCGCGAAAGCCGCCTTCTCCGACAGCGGCAAACCCGTGCCGGGCCTGTATCCGCTGGCCTTCAGCGGCACGGTCGCCGACCGCTTCACCCCCGGCGTGCGCCAGGCCGGCTCGGTACGGCAGGCGGGGCCGTACCTGGTGCTGACCACGGCGGGCCAGGTGGACGGCCGGCCCGCGGACGCGGCGGACGAGCAGCGGCCCTCGATCTTCGCCTTCGCGACCGAGATCTCCGAGCGGGTGCTGACCGACCTGAGCACGCCGCGGATGCCCGACTGCACGGCCGAGGAGTGGCGGTGCTGAGCCGGGGCAGTACGGGGGTCATGCTCAGGCGGGGAACGGCGGCCGTGGCGGCCGGGATGCTGCTGTGCGCCGCCGCGCCGGCGTGGGCGGACGACGTACGCGGCGGGCAGCGGCCGGTCATCAAGACGCTGGCGCTGACCGAGGCGTGGCGCACCAGCAAGGGCGGCGGCGTGACGGTGGCGGTGCTCGACTCCGGCGTCGATCCGCACCATCGCGACCTGGCCGGCTCGGTGCGGGTGGGCAAGGACTTCACCGACGGCGCGAACCCGCCGGGGGTCGCCCCGAGCCGCCTGCACGGCACGTACATGGCCTCTCTGATCGCCGGGCACGGCCACGGCGATGGGGGAAATCTGGGGATCATCGGCGTTGCGCCCGAAGCGGACGTACTGTCAGTAAGGGTCATCCTTGAGGATGAGGAGCCGGGTTTCCGGGAGTTCAACTCGGCGGAGCGCTTCGAGGACGTGGTGGCCCAAGGCATTCGCTACGCGGTGGACGAGGGTGCGGACGTGATCAACATGTCGATCTCCAAAGAGCTGGCGACCAGGGAGGAGCGGGCGGCCATCCGCTACGCCATCTCCAAGGGCGTCGTGCTCGTGGCCGCCGCCGGCAACGACGGCGACCGGAAGATCGACGGCGACTTCGCCCCCTACTCCTATCCGGCCGCGTTCCCCGGGGTGGTCTCGGTGGGGGCGACGGACCGGCGGCTGCGGCGGGCCACGTTCTCCAACTGGAACTCCTCCGTGCTGGTGGCCGCCCCGGGCGTGGACATCATGGGCGCGGGCCCGGGCGACGAGTACTGGGTGGGCAGGGGCACCTCGCAGGCGACCGCGCTGGTCTCGGGCATAGCCGCCCTCATCAAAGCCAAATATCCGGGCATGTCGCCGCCGCTCGTGGCCCGCGCCCTGACGGCCAGCGCCACCGACAGGCCCCCGGGCGGGTACGACACCGGCACCGGCTTCGGCGTCGTGAACGCGGCCAGAGCCCTGTCCGAGGCCCGCAAGCTGGCCGGCTACACCGAGGCCGCCGCGGGCGACCAGGCCCACGACCCGGCCGCGCCGCTGGCCGGCGGCCGGACGGCCCCCATCCAGGTCGTCGTCAGGGACGAGAGGCGCGTCACCGTCTACGCGGCCGTCGCCGCCGCGGCGGCCGTCGGCGCATTCGCTTCCCTGGGCGTCATATTCATCCTGGTCAGGCGCGTACGTCGGGTGTACAGCTCACAAGACGCATGATCCGCCTACTAAGGGGGACGAAATAGACACGGGACGCCAACGGCTCCCCAGCCCGCCCCACGCAGTGAGGCAACGGGCAGGGAGGACGGCGAGGATGAGGCGGTGGTGAGGGCTCGTAGGTCGACTTCAGGGCTACCGCGTTCCGAGGGCGGGGCCACGCCGGAACGGAGGAATCCGCTCGGCGCCACCACCGGCCGGCGGTCGCGTGTGCGTACGTGGCCGGCCGCGGGTTCACGCACGCGTGCGGCCGCCAGGGACCGCGTCGAGAGGGAGACGCTCCAGCAGGGCGTCCGGTATCGGCGCATCTTCGTGATGCTGCTGAGCGTCATCGTGGTCGTGTCGTCCGTGGTCGTGCTGCTCGGCACGGTCGGCCTGTTCGCCGAGACCCGCTCGCGCCCCCTGACTCCCTCCGAGCAGAACCAGTACAAACAGGAGGAGATCGCCAGGCGCTGGCAGGCGTGGCCGGCGACGGGCGTCTTCCCGGAAGAGGTCAAGTACCTCGGGCTCGACCGGGCCCAGCAGTACGCCAGGCGCGTCGGCATCGCCCCCGAGACCGAGTGCGGCAAGGGCGTGGACGCCTCCGTGGCCGGGGTCCTGGAGAACCACGGCTGCGTCACGATGCTGCGGGCCACGTACGTCGACCAGACGGCCTCGTTCGTGATCACGGTCGGGGTGGCCGTGCTGAAGGACGAGGCGTCCAGGGTCTCGGCGAGCGAGGAGCTCACCCAGGACGACCGCGTGGGCGTGCTGCCCGTCGCCTTCCCCGGCACGGTGACCGAACGCTTCGGCCCCGACCAGCGCCAGCGCACCGGCTGGGTGGGCGCCGGGCCGTACATCGTGTTCTCCACGGCCGGCTACGCCGACGGCCGGACCAGGGCCGCGATCCCGCCGGAGGAGATCCTGCACTCCGAGCTGTGGCCGGCCGCGAAGTCCGTCGGCAACCAGATCGCCTACTTCCTCGCGGACCCGCCCAAGGTGCCGCCCTGCACCCAGGGGAACGTGTGCTAGCGACCGTACGCGCGCTCACCGCGGCCCTCCTCGTACTGGTCGGACCCACCGCCGACCCCGTGCGGGAGCAGCAGCAGTGGGTGCTCGACGCCCTCAACGTCGAACAGGCCTGGACCGTCACCAAGGGCGAGGGCGTCACCGTCGCCGTCGTGGACAGCGGCGTGGACGACCAGGTCAAGGAGCTGAAGGGCCGGGTGACCGCGGGCCCCGACATGACCGCGGGCGCGGTGGTCAAGGAGGCGGCGCCGGGCCGGCACGGCACCGCCATGGCCGGGCTGATCGCGGCATCGGGGCAGGACGACGGGCTGGTCGGCGTCGCCCCCGAGTCACGCATCCTGTCGCTGCCCATGGTCACCGACGACAACCCCGAGCTGGGCGTCCCGCCGCTGGACGATGAGGAGCAGACCTCGGAGAGCCCCCTCGCGCGGGCCCTGCGGTACGCGGCCAACCACGGCGCCAAGGTCATCAGCATGTCCATCGGCTCCTACGGCCCGGTCAGGTCCGAGCGCGAGGCCGTCTCGTACGCGCTCGGCAAGGGCGTCGTCCTGGTCGCCGCCGTGGGCAACGACGGCCTGACCAACTACGCCAGGGAGAACGGCACCTCCTACTGGAGCTTCCCGGCCGGCTATCCGGGGGTCATCGGCGTGGCGGCCACCGACAAGCAGGGCAAACGGGCCACGTTCAGCAGCGACAACCTCTCCGTGCTGGTCGCCGCGCCCGGCGTGGGCGTGCCGGTGGTCAAGCGCAAGAGCGGCTACGAGCTCTCCGAGGGCACCAGCTCGGCCGCCGCGCTCGTGGCGGGCGTGGCCGCGCTCGTCAAGTCGCGCTATCCGGACCTGCCGCCCGAGCAGGTCGCCCAGGCGCTGGCCTCCAGCGCGCGGGGCCGGCCCGCCCCGGGATACGACGACCAGACCGGGTTCGGGGTGGTCGACGCGGCCGCGGCGCTCAACGCCGCCGAGCGGCTGACCGGTGAGCAGCGCAGCGTCATGTCAGGTCAGGACCACTTCGGGCAGGGCGAGGACTCACCCGTGCCGACCAGGCCGGGGCCCGATCCGCTGCGGCTGTGGTTGTACGGGGGAGGCGTGCTGGTCGCGCTGGTCATGTTCTGTGGCGCGATCATCGTGCTCAATCAGCGCAAGGAACAGTAAAGATCCGCTATGGTCCCGCGTCATGGGATACGAGCTGCGGGTGGTGCGCGAGTCGCCACTCGCCTTCGCGGAGCTCGCGAGGGCCATCGCACCGGCCGGTTTCGGGCTGCGCGGAGATGATGAGATCGTGGCCGCGCACAGGGGCGGCACGCACGCGGTGGCGCGCTGGCAGGGCCACCTGGTCGGCGAGCCCGGCTCCGACTGGCAGGTCGCGCAACTCGTCCGGCTCTCGGCCGCGCTCGGCGCCCGGCTCGTGGGCGAGGACGGCGAGGTCTACGCGCTGCGCGACGGCGTCATCGAGGTCGTGACGGGCGGCAGCGCGATGGAGATCGGCAAGTTCGAAGAGATCATCGAAGCGGGCCCGGCGGCATGGACCCCCTGAACCCCTTCGCCGAGCGGGTGCTCGACCTCGTCGAGCGCATCCCGCCCGGCAAGGTCATGGCCTACGGCGACATCGCCGAATACCTCGGCGAGGGCGGCCCCCGCCAGGTCGGCAAGGTGATGTCGACGTGGGGCGGCGGCGTGCCGTGGTGGCGCGTCGTCCACGCCGACGGCACCTGCGCGGCCCCTGACCACCTGCAACGCTGCCTGGCCCATTGGCGCGAGGAAGGCACCCCGTTACGGGGCGAACGGGTGAGCATGAGAGAAGCTCGCTGGGACGGGCCTTCAGCGGATTTTCAGTAAGGGTCATGACCTGCCGTTTTGCCGAACCGGCGAATTTGTGACATGTGACTCGCATTACCATGGGCAGAACACTGAATGGCGGCCCGAAAGGCGGTGCCACCCCAATGGCCACCGGCGTCACAGCCCAGAGCCAGGGCGGCGATTCGCTCGCCGACCGCCTCAAGGCTGTCCAGGATCTTTGTGATCGTGGAGAGCCCCTCGAAGCGGTCATGCGAGCCGTCGGCCCCGGCGGTCGCGACGCGGCGTACGACACCGAGGTGCTGAGCGGCCCACTCGGGTCCCGCATGGACCTCGCGGTCAAGCGCGGCGCGGCACGGCGGCGCGAGATGCTCGACCTCGTCCGGCCCTACCTCGCGGCCGTGGACGCGCGCGTCAAGCACGACCTGCCGGTCGCGCGGCGTGTCATATGTCACCTGATCGAGCACCGGCCCGACGAGGAACTCGTCGAGGGCGAGACGCTCACCAAGGTCGTGACGGCCGCCGCCGAACCGTCCAAGCGCATCCGCAAGGGCCTGCGCTGGTACGCGGACCTGCCCTTCCGCGACGAGCTCTCACCCGACCTCTACCGGCTGCGTCGCGCCGACATGGTGCCGGTGACCCACATCGACGACATCGTCTGGGTCGACGGCAAGCTGCGCGTCACCGGGTTCGCGTACCTGGCGGGGCTCTCCGTCCGCAGTCGCAGGTTCAACTGGGCGACCGTGGTGCTGCGCGGGCCGCGCTGGCTGCCGCCCATCCGCATGCGCACGCGGCGCGTGCTCGCGCCCGAGGCCACCCATGGCGCGCGCGAGCCCGGCTGCAACTACGACTGGTCCGGGTTCAGCGCCGAGCTGAGCCCGTGGCCGCTGCGCTGGCGCGGCGCCGTACGCGATGTGGTGTCCGCCGTGCGGCGGCGGATGCGGCACCGCCCGTCCGTGCCCGACACGACCACCTGGCGGGCCGAGATCGTGTTCTGGAGCCGGGGCGCGCGGGCCACGGGCCTGCTGCGCGGCTCCTCGGTCGGCCGTCCCGAGCGTCCTACCGGGCTCAAGCTGAAGCCGGGCCTGTGGATCCGGCCGGTGTGGACGTCCGACCGGGCGCTGCAGATCGTGCTCCAGCCCAACCGGGCCGAGCTGAAGGGCGTGTCCGTCGAGGGCGAGCGCCTGGAGCTGAAGATCTCCCTGCCCGGCCGCACGGTGACCAAGGGTCACGCCCGCCTGGGCGGCCACCGCATCGCCGCCGACTTCACCCCGGCCGGCGACGGCACGGAGGTCACGGTGGGGCTGGCCGTGCCCACCCTGCTGCAGGAGAAGGACGGGCGGCGGCTCTGGGTCGAGCCCAAGGGCGATCCGGCGGCCTCCGTGATGCTCGCCGACCTCGTGGAGACCCGCACGCCCGTGGGCGACCGCGAGATCACCGTGCTCGGCGACCGCCGTGACCGCGTGGTCGTCTCCGCCCACCGCATCCGGCCGGTGATCACCTCGGCCGTCTGGGACGGCTCCGCGCTCCTGCTGCGCGGCCACTATCCCGACGCCCCTGGCCCCCGCACGCTGACGCTGCGGCACCGCTCCGGGCTGTCCTATCTGCTTCCTATGGAGCGCTCCGGCGAGGAGTTCTCCGTACGCGTCGAGCCCTCGGCCATGGACCGCTTCGGCGAGCCCGTGCCGCTCGCCTCCGGCACCTGGAACATGTCGATCCGGCACCCGTCGGGCGAGATCGTGCCGCTGCGCATGGACCACGCGGCCCTGCCGGGGCTCGACGAGGAGCCGCGCACGCTCGACGGGCACACGTACCGGATGATCTCCACCCGGTTCGACGTGCCGGTCGTGACGGTCGAGGAGGCCCGGCCCGCCGACGAGCGGGGTGTGGCCGGCACCCACGTGCTGCGCCGCGTGTTCTACCCGGCCCAGCGCACCGAGCCGCTGAACGACGCGACCGTCTACGTCGTCAACGACGGCCGCCTCTACGCCGACAGCGTCCGCGCCATCTACGAGGAGCGGCTGCGGCGGGGCGACGACCGCGAGCACATCTGGGTCGTCAAGGACGGCGCCTTCGTGCCGCCCGGCGGCGCGACCGTCATCCGCGCGGGCAGCCGCGAGCACCACGCCGCGCTGGCCAGGTCCCGCCACATCGTGACCAACTCGTTCCTGCCGGTCTGGTTCAGGGCCCGCGAGGACCAGGTCGTGCTGCAGACCTGGCACGGCACCCCGGCCAAGCACATCGGCAACGACCAGTCCCACATGGCGCGCGACCCGAGGCCGCCGATCTGGCACCGCCAGGCGGCGGAGGTGCGCGGCTGGGACCTGCTGCTGTCGCAGTCGCCGTGGGCCACGCCGGTGCTGCGCAAGGCGTTCGGCTACAAGGGCGAGATCCTGGAGAGCGGGCTGCCGCGCAACGACGTCCTCAACTCGCCCGACCGCGAGGCGCTGGCCGCCGCCGTGCGCGAGCGGCTGGGGCTCGTGGAGGGCAAGCGGGTGATCCTGTACGCGCCCACGTGGCGGGACTACGACCGCAAGAACGCCATGGTCAAGCTCGACCTCGCCAAGGCGCGCGAGGCCCTCGGGGCCGATCACGAGATCCTGGTGCGGGCGCATCCGATGCAGGCGGTGCCGGCCGTCCCGGACATCGCCCACGACGTCACCACTTATCCCGATATTGCCGACTTGCTGTTGGTGGCGGATGTGCTGGTGACGGACTACTCGTCGGTCATGTTCGACTTCGTGTGCACCGGCCGGCCGATCGTGTTCTACGGCTACGACCTGGCCAAATACTCGACCAAGCGAGGGCTCTATCTGGACCTGGCCGAGCAGGCGCCGGGGCCGGTGCTGTCGACGTCGGCCGACGTGATCGAGGCCCTGCGCGACATCGACTCCGTGTCGGCGGCCCACGCCGACCGGTACGAAGCCTTCCGCGCCACCTTCGCCCCCCGCGACGACGGCAAGGCCACGGCGCGCGTCGTCGATCACCTCTTCTCGTAGTCGCCGCTCCACGGGCGGGCTGCTTCCCGCCCGTGGGGGCTTTCATCCTTTACGGCTGCGCACGGCGGGCCGCGCGCCCGTCAAGGCCTTCGTTCTTTACGGCTGCGCACGGTGGGCCGCACGCGCCGACGTCGGTGGCCGTCCGTCATGGCCGGTCGTGAAGGCTCACGGGCTGCTCGCCGTGACGACGCACATCCTTGACCGGCTCCGTGGTCAAGGACGCGCCACTCCCCGCCCCCACTCACCCGCCGCCCCGCACCACCCGCCCGGGGGCCGTCCCCGTCAGCGCCCGTTCGCCGTACGACGTCCAGCGCCTTCAACGCGAGCTCTCCGTACGGCGCCTCGCCCCGTCCTGGCCGTCCTGAGCGGTGGCGTTAGAAGAGGTTTGGGAGGTCGGGGAGGAGGAAGCGGCGGTTGGGGTCGTAGTCGGAGGTGAGGTCTTCGGTGCGGTGGAATCCGCCGTTCGGGAGGTTCTCCACCAGGAGGTAGAGAAGGGATGACATGGTGGTGCCGCAGACGATCTCGCCGCTCTCGATGAGCTTGCGGAGGCGCGAGGCGTGCACCCACTCCACCCGCTCCGCCTCGCACGGGTCCGACGGCGGGCCGATGCGGGTGGCCGAGTCGGCGCGGTAGATGTGGTGCAGGCTGTCGGTGAAGCCGTTGGTCGGCTGGATCGACAGCAGCGGGCGCAGGGGGCCGGGACGCCAGCCCGTCTCCTCCTCGACCTCGCGCGCGGCCGCCGCCTGAGGCATCTCGCCCTCGTCCACCTGGCCCAGCGGGATCTCCCAGCCCCACGTGTCGGTGATGAAGCGATGCCGCCAGATCAGCAGCACCCGGTCCTGGTCGTCGGTGACGACCGCCCCCGCGCCGGGTGCGATGCGTACGAGCCGGTGGTCGAGGCGGCGCCCGTCGGGGAACTCCACATCCGCCACCCGGATGTCCAGCCACGGGTCCGCGTACAGCGACCTCTCGGAGTGGACCTGCCACCGCATGCGATCAACCTCCACACCGAGGCGAAATGTTGACCCTACGTTACAAGCCGGAACGCTCCGTGGGCGAGGTTGCCGATCACTTCCGCAGTTCGATGTCGAGCGCCAGGGGCGACGTGTGGATGTCGTACGTACGGAAGCGCGTCCGCGCGATAAAGTCCTCGAACTCCGGCTTGGTGTACGCCCGCCGAGGCAGGAAGGACCGCAGGGCGAACTTCGTGAAGACCCTGGACAGGCCGCTGATCCCCATCCGGGCCACGTCGGCGTCCACGGCCTCCTTGGACACGTCCCTGCGCAGGTCGATGACGAGGGCGTGGCCGCCGGGCCGCAGCACCCGGTGCATCTCGTGGAGCGACCCGACGGGGTCGGAGAAGTTCTTGAACGCGGCGCAGCAGACGACGAAGTCGAAGCTCCCGTCCTCGAACGGCATCGCGGAGGCGTTCCCGCGGCGGAAGTCCACCCGGACCCCGGACTCGGCGGCCTTCGCGCGGGCGATCTCGACGAACGTCTGGCTGATGTCGAGCCCCGTGACCGTGTAGTCGCCGGTCGCGGCCAGGGCGATCGACAGGTTGCCGGGCCCGGGGGCCACCTCTAACACCTCGCTGCCCGGCTCGGCCAGCTCGCGCACCCGTTCGACCTGGTCGGAGAACCGGTCGGGCGACCTGTCGTTGCTCGCGGCGTACCAGCGGGCGATCGCGCCCTCCATGCCGACGCCCTTGTATCCCTTGTCAGTCATAGAAACACGATATGTCGCGTCTAGGGGAAGTCAAGATATATCGCGGTAACGCCGTCGGCGAACATGAGGGCGGCGTGTCGCGCGAGAAAGTGGAGATTCGCCCCGATACGGTAGGCGGATCGCGTGGGGAGACCGGGCAAGTCGGCACGATCTGTCCCTGTGGTCTGGTGGAATCTAGTGCTGTGAGTGGTCAGACCTGGCGGTTGGTGCGACGCGGCAACAGTGGACCTGTTGCGCCCCCTGTGCTCGATGAGCACCAGCGTGCCGTGGTCGCCCACCGGAGCGGCCCGCTGCTCGTCCTCGCAGGTCCGGGCACCGGCAAGACCACCACGATAGTCGAGAGCATCGTCGACAGGATCGAGCGCCGCGGCGTCGACCCCGAGCGCGTGCTCATCCTCACCTTCAGTCGCAAGGCCGCCGAGGAGCTGCGCCAGCGGGTCACCGCCCGCCTGCGCCGCACCACCCGCACGCCGCTGGCCCTCACCTTCCACTCCTACGCGTACGCGCTCCTGCGCCGCGAGGCCGTGCTCGAGGGCAAGGCCCCGCCGCGCCTGCTGACCGGTCCCGAGCAGCTCCTGGAGATCCGGCGGCTGCTCCACGGCGAGCTGGAGAGCGGCGCGCTCGACTGGCCGGTGTCGCTGCGCGAGCCGCTCAAGACGCGGGGCTTCGCCGAAGAATTGCGCGACTTCCTGTCCAGGGCCAGCGAGCGCGGGCTCGACCCCGAGCGGCTGATCGCCCTCGGCAGGCTGCACGGCAGGGGCGACTGGGCGGCGGCGGGCAGGTTCGCCGAGCGCTACCAGGACAGGTTCGACCTCGACCCGGAGGAGACCTACGACTACGCCGAGCTGATCGGGGCCGCCTCGGCGTTACTGGCCCGTCCGGAGGTGCGCGAGCGGGAGCGGGCGGCGCACGACGTGGTGTTCGTGGACGAATACCAGGACACCGACCCGGCACAGGAGTTCCTGCTGGCCCAGCTCGCCGGCGACGGGGCCGACCTGGTCGCCGTCGGTGACCCCGACCAGTCGATCTACGGCTTCAGGGGCGCCGACGTGCAGGGCATCATGAAGTTCCCCGAGCGGTTCAAGACCAGGGACGGCCGCGAGGCGCCGGTGCTGGCGCTGCGGGTGTGCCGCAGGAGCGGGGCCGACCTGCTGGAGGCCTCCCGCCGAGTTGCGGCCCGGCTTCCGGTGGCGCCCATGCCCGACCACGCGTACGGGCACGAGCACGACCACCGCGACCTGGCGCCGCTGCCCGACGCGGACGCCGGCGACGCGCGGGTGCTGCTGGCCGACAGCACCAGCCAGGAGGCGGCGATCGTGGCCGACACCCTGCGGCGCGCGCACCTGATCGACGGGGTGCCGTGGCACCGGATGGCGGTGCTGGTCCGCTCGGCCAAGCGCCAGGTGCCGCTGCTGCGCCGGGCGCTGGTCAACGCGGGCGTGCCGACGATGATCGCGGGCGACGAGGTGCCGATCGCGCAGGAGCCCGGCGTGCGGCCGCTGCTCACCATGCTCCGCGTGGCCATGGACCCCGCCCAGCTCGACGAGGGCGTGGCCGAGGAGCTGCTGACGGGGCCGCTCGGCGGCACGGACATGATCGGCGTACGCCGCCTCCGCCGCGCACTCAAGATCGCCGAGAACGAGGCGGAGGGCACGCGCTCGTCCGGCGAGCTGCTGGTCGCGGCCGTGCAGGACGTCAGGGAGCTCATCCGCGTCGAAGATCACGTCGCCGTCCCCGCCGAGCGCGTGGCCAAGCTCCTTGCCGCCGCCCGCGAGGCCGCGCAGGAGGAGGGGACGGCGGAGGACCTCCTGTGGGCCGTGTGGCACGCCAGCGGCCTGGCCGGGCGCTGGACCGAGCAGAGCCTGCAGGGCGGCCCGAGGGGCGCGCAGGCCGACCGCGACCTCGACGCCGTGGTGGCCCTGTTCGACCACGCGGCCCGGTTCGTGGACCGGATGCCCAAGGCGGGCCCTGAGGTGTTCATCGACGATCTGGCCGCCCAGGAGATCCCCGGCGACACGCTGGCCGACCGGGCCCCCGACGGCGACGCCGTACGCGTGCTGACCGCCCACCGCTCCAAGGGCCTCGAATGGGACGTCGTGGTCGTCGCGGGCGTGCAGGAGGGCGTCTGGCCGGACCTGCGGCTGCGCGGGTCGCTGCTCGGCGTGGAAGACCTCGTCGAGGTGGTCGAGGGCACCAAGCCCAACGCCGCCTCGCTGGTCTCCAAGCTGCTGGCGGAGGAGCGCAGGCTGTTCTACGTGGCCGCCACCAGGGCCAGGCGCAGGCTGGTGGTGACCGCGGTGGGCGGTGAGGACACCGACGAGCGCCCGTCCAGGTTCCTGTCGGAGCTGATGCCGGGAGCGGTGGAGTCGGCCACGGTGGACGACCGGGCCCGCTGGCTGAACATGTCCGCCCTGGTGGCCGACCTGCGCAGCGCGGTGACCGACCCCACCAAGCCCAGGAAGATGCGGCAGAAGGCGGCCAGGCAGCTCGCGCGCCTCGCCGCCGCGGGCGTCCAGGGGGCCCACCCCAACGACTGGTACGCCCTCACGCCCATCTCCGACGACCGCCCGCTGAGCTGGCCCGACGACGTCGTCAGCATCTCGCCCTCGGCGGTCGAGAGCTTCACCAAGTGCGGCCTGCGCTGGCTGCTGGAGACGGCCGTCGGCGCCGCGGGCACCAGCACCGCCCAGGGCCTGGGCAACATCATCCACGCACTGGCCGTCCTGGCGGCCACCGACCTGCCCAGCGAGGACCTCCTGGGCGACCGCCTCAACCAGGTCTGGAACGACCTCGACTTCGGTGGCGTCTGGTACAACCGCAAGCAGCGCCAGGTCGCCGAGCAGATGATCGGCAAGTTCCTGCGCTGGCACAAGGAAAATCCGCGCGAGCTGGTGGCCCTGGAGGAGGCGTTCACGGCGATGGTCACCGAGGGCGTCCAGATCAAGGGCCGCGTCGACCGGGTCGAGCGCGACTCCGACAACCGCGCCGTGATCATCGACCTCAAGACCGGCGGCTCCAAGCCCAAGGCCGGCGACCTCGACCGCCACCCCCAGCTCGGCGTCTACCAGCTCGCCGCGCTGCTCGGGGCCTTCGCGCGCCACGGCATGACCGAGCCGGGCGGCGCCGCGCTCGTCCAGGTCGGCAAGGCGGCGGGCAAGAACGACGCGCTGGAGCAGGCGCAGCCCCCGCTGGCCGACGACAAGGACCCGGGCTGGGCCGCGGACCTGGTCGACACGGTGGCGACCGGCATGTCGGGGCCGTTCTTCCAGGCCAAGGTCAACGACGGCTGCCGCACGTGCGCGGCCAGGGCGAGCTGCCCCGTCAACGACAACGGGGGCCAGGTGTGCTGACCCCCGCCGAACTCGCCGGCAAGCTCGGCATCCTGCCCCCCACCCGTGAGCAGGCCACGGTCATCGAGTCCCCGCTGGAGCCCATGGTCGTCATGGCCGGCGCGGGCTCGGGCAAGAGCGAGACCATGGCCGGTCGCGTGGTCTGGCTGGTCGCCAACGGCCTGGTCAAACCGGAAAACGTGCTGGGCCTGACCTTCACCCGCAAGGCCGCCGCCGAGCTGGCCAACCGGGTCAGGGAGCGGCTGAACGGCCTGGCCGAGGCGGGCCTCGTGGAGCCGGGCGCGCTCGACAACGAGCCGACCGTGTCCACCTACCACGCCTACGCCGCCCGCCTGGTCACCGACCACGCCCTGCGCGAAGGGCTGGAGCCCACCATGCGCCTGGTCACGCCCGCGGTGTCGTGGCAGCTCGCGTCGCGGGTGGTGGCGATGTACGACGGGCCGATGGACCGGATCGAGCTGGGCCCGCCGTCGGTCACCGCCGCGGTGCTGGAGCTGGCCGGCGAGCTGTCGGAGCACCTGCGCTCGGCCGGCGACGTGCGGCGGATGGGGGAGTGGCTGCGGGGCAGGCTCGACCTCCTGCCCGGCAGGACGACCGTGGCCCAGCGCAAGCCGCTCGGCGTCCAGTCCGCCAGGGAGCAGCTGCTGCCGATGGTGGAGGCGTACGAACGGCTCAAGCGCGGCCGGGAGGTCATCGACTACGGCGACCAGATGTCGCTGGCCGCCAGGATCGCCGCCAACCACAAGGAGGTCGGCGAGATCGAGCGCGGCCGCTACTCCGTGGTCCTGCTCGACGAATACCAGGACACCAGCCACGCCCAGCTCGTCCTGCTGCGCTCCCTATACGGCGGCGGCCACCCGGTCACCGCCGTGGGCGACCCCTGCCAGTCCATCTACGGCTGGCGCGGTGCCTCCGCGGGCAACCTCCGCCGCTTCCCCCAGGACTTCCGCGACAGCTCCGGCGACCCCGCCGAGGTCCGCCAGCTCAGCGTCAGCTTCCGCAACGGCGACCGGGTGCTCGACGTCGCCGCCCGCGTCCAGCTCCCGCTGCGCATGGAGGCCCGCGAGGTGCCGGTCCTGGTCCCCGGCCCCAACCGGGTCGACCGCGGCCGGGTCACCTGCGCCTTCCACGAGACGGCCGAGGACGAGGCGAAGTGGGTCGCCGACGGCATCGCCAGGATCCTCGGCGCGGAGACGGCGCCCGACGGCCTGCCCTGGGGCGAGAAGGAGCGCAAGAAGACGCTCGCCGTGCAGCCCCAGGACGTCGCGATCCTGGCGCGCAAGCGCTCGCAGTTCCCCGCGCTGCGCAGAGCGCTGGAGGAGCGCGACATCCCGGTCGAGGTGGTCGGTCTCGGCGGCCTGCTGACCGTGCCCGAGGTGACCGACATCGTGGCCACCCTGCGCGTCCTGTACGACGCGACGGCCGGCGACGCGCTGGCCAGGTTGCTGGCCGGGCCACGCTGGCGGATCGGGCCCGCCGACCTGCGCGTGCTGGGCGAGCACGCCAGGCTGCTGGCCCGCGAGCTGAGCGAGAGCGGCCGGGAGGAGGATCCGCTCGACCAGGTGGTGGCCGACCTCGCCGAGGAGCGCGGCAGCCTGGTGGACGCGCTGGACGAGCTGCCCGACCGGGAGGAGTGGCTGGAGGCGTTCTCGCCGCTGGCCCGCACCAGGCTGGTGGCGCTCGCCCAGGAGCTGCGCCGGCTCAGGGCGCACACCGCGCAGCCGCTCCCCGACCTGATCAGCGAGGTCGAGCGCACGATCGGCCTCGATGTCGAGGTGGCCGCGCGCAGCGGCACGACGAGCACGTTCGCGGCGCGGGCCGACCTCGACGCGTTCCTCGACGCCGCGTCCAGGTTCGCGGGCGACGCGGAAGACCCGACGCTGGGCGCCTTCCTGGCCTACCTCCAGGCGGCGGAGAGCGAGGAGTTCGGGCTGGAGGCGGGCCGGGTCGGCGACAGCAACAGCGTCAAGCTCATGACCGTGCACGCCTCCAAGGGTTTGGAGTGGCCGATCGTGGTCGTGCCGGGCCTGTCGCAGCTCGTCAGCTCGAAGGGGACGATCGCGACGGGCAGCATCTTCCCCGCCACGCCGGTCATGAACAGCCGCTGGACCGAAAACCCGCGCAAGCTCCCCTACCCGCTCCGCGGCGACGCCGCCGACCTGCCGAGGCTGAGCGGGCTGAGCAAGGAGGAGCTGGGCGCGTTCGACGAGCACTGCCGCGAGCGCGACCTGATGGAGGAGCGCAGGCTGGCGTACGTGGCCGTGACCCGCGCCCACTACCACCTGATCGCCTCCGGCTACCGCTGGGGGAGCGCCACCAAGCCACTGGAGCCGTCCGACTTCCTGCTGGAGATCCGCGACACCGCCGACCGCGTCTCGGTCTGGGCCGGCGACCTGGCCGACGGCGCCACCAACCCGCTGCTCGCCGAGCCCGCCGAGGCGATCTGGCCGGTCACGCCCGAGGGCCTGCGCTACGAGTCCGTGCTCGACGGCGCCCGCCTGGTCGAGGACGCCCTGGCCGGGGCGCTCGGCGACGACGAGGAGGACGACGAGCAGCTGCGGACGTTCGAGGAGGAGCGGCTGCGGGCCTGGGAGCGCGACACCGACCTGCTGCTGCGCGAGCGGGAGCTGCACCGGCGCCGGCCCGCCACGATCGTCGAGCTGCCGGTCAAGCTGACCGTGTCGTCGCTGGTCACGCTGGCCGGCGACCCGCGCGAGCTGGCCCGCAGGATCCGCCGCCCCGTCCCGGTCAAGCCCGCGCCGCTGGCGCGCCGGGGCACGTCGTTCCACAAGTGGCTGGAGACGCGGTGGGACCAGCAGCGGCTGATCGACGATCTGGAGCTGTACGACGAGGAGCTCGAAGAGGCGGATGTGCGCCTCGCCGAGCTGCAGGAGCGGTTCGAGCAGAGCGAGTGGGCCGATCGGCGGCCGGTCGATCTGGAGGTGCCGTTCGAGACCATGATCGCCGACCGGCTCGTGCGCGGGCGGATGGACGCGGTCTTCGAGCTGCCCGACGGCGGCTACGAGGTCGTCGACTGGAAGACCGGCGAGCCGCCCAGGGGGAAGAAGGCCACCCGGGTGGCGGCGGTGCAGCTCGCGGCGTACCGGCTGGCCTGGTCGCACCTGGCGGGGGTGCCGCTGGAGAAGGTGCGGGCGGCCTTCCACTTCGTACGCGCCAACCGCACCGTGCGCCCGGTCGACCTGCTCGACGCCGACGGCCTGGTCGCGCTCATCGAGGGGGTCAGGCTCGTAGATGGTGGAAAGCCGGCTTCGGATGCATGAGGAAGTCGTGGTGGGAGATGTTCCAGGCGTAGGCGCCGGCCATCTCGAAGACCACGGTGTCCCCGACGCGAGCCGAGGTCACGATTTTTCGGGAAAAAACGTCCTTTGGGGTGCATAGCTGGCCGACGAACGTGATCGGCTCGTCCGCCAGGCCCGGCCCCTTGCCCGTGGGCAGGATCGTGAACGGCTGGTCGTGGCCCTTGGTCGCCGGCGTCCGCAGGTGGTGGGTGCCGCCCAGCAGGATCGCGTACGCCTCGCCGCGCACCCGCTTCACGTCCACGACCCTGGTCACGTAGGAGCCGCAGTACGCCGTCAGTGCCCGGCCGGGCTCGATCCGCAGGCGTTTCCCGCGCCGGACGGCCGCGAGGCCCGCCCCGTACGCCGCCCAGTCGAACCTGGACTCCGGCGCCGCGTACGACACCGCCATGCCGCCGCCCAGGTTGACCTCCTCGTGCTCGTTGTCCAGCAGGGCCTTGGCGAGGGTCAGGAGCTGAGGGGCGTCCAGGCCGCTGGCCAGGTGGGTGTGCAGGCCGCGCAGGCGTACCCGCTCGGTGAACAGCGGCAGGCACTCCGCCACGCCCTGCTCGTCCATGCCGAACGGCCCGCTCATCGTGAGCGCGGCGCCCTCGACCGGCAGGTCGGGGTTGAGCCTGAGCAGCACGTCGGCCTCCAGGCCGGTGGCGAGGAGGCGGCGCAGCTCGTTCGGGGACTCGACGTGGATGCGGTGGTGCGGCAGGCGCAGCTCGGCGTCGGTCTTGCCGGGGCCCCCGAGCGCGACCGGCTTGCCCGGGAACAGCGTCGTGACGTGCGCGTGCTCGCCCGCCGACGACGCCTCGAACCCGTCCACGTGCCCGGCCAGCACGCGCAGCAGCTCGGCGTCCGGATTGGCCTTGACGGCGTAGTAGAGCTCGACCCCGCCGAGCGCCCGCCGTACGGAGGCGGCGTGCTCGTCCAGCGCGGGCAGGTCGTACAGGTAGGCGGGGGCCTCACCGAGGCGCAGCGCGGCGTCCTGGACGCGGTCGGTGATCATGCGAGCGGGTTCGCGATCGGGACGTAACCGGCGGCGCGGTCGGCCGCCCGCGCCCAGCGGACGCCCAGGTTCGCCTTGGCGGGCAGCGGCGCGCCGGCCAGCAGGTCCGACAGGGGCAGCGGCCGGCCGAGCTCGTCCGCCTGGCCGGCGAGCAGGTCGCGGGCGATCCGCCACAGCTCGCGCAGCAGCCCGTCGTCCGCTCCCGCGACGGTGGCGGCGATCTCGGTGAGGTGGTTGACGAGCAGGCAGTACACCACGCGGGCCCAGCCGCGCTCGGCGTCGTAGGTGAGGGCCGCGGCCACCTCGGGGTGCAGGCCGGCGAGGTCGTGGCGGCCGGCGACCAGCTTGGTGCCCTCCAGGTCACGGAAGACGGCCTCCGCGGGGAGCCCGTCCGCGTCCAGGCCGACCAGGACGTTCTGCAGGTGGGGCTCCAGAACGACGCCGTACGCGAAATACAGCTCCAGGACGGGCAGCGCGACCGCCGCCACGTACGCCCGCCACCAGGCGAGCGGGTCCTTGACCGGCGCGCCGAGGGCGAGCGCGGCGGCCAGCACCGGGGTCACGCCGGGGGAGCAGGCGGTCCAGGGGCTCTGCCGGACGATCACGCCCAGGCCCTCGTGGAGCCGGGTGCCGAGGGCCGCCGAGCGGTAGCCGGGCTCGGGGAGCCAGCGGGTGGCGGGGTGCCTGTTGGCGACCTCCTTGAGGATCGGGCCCAGGCGGGAGGTGAGCTCCACGGCGCCGGCCAGCTCGTACCAGGCGTTCTTGCGCACGCAGTTCGTGATCCGCACGTCCAGGGAGAACTTCAGGCACGCCTCCGCGCCGGGCGCGTACACGGTCCGTACGGACGACGTCGGCAGGACCACCGGCCCCTGCCCCAGGTCGATCAGCTCGGCCCCGAACGCGGGCCTCAGCAGCTCCACCTGCCACGGATGCGCCGGAAGCAGGCGGTAGCCGCGCGGCGCCTCGCCCATCGTGTCGAGCACCGACGCGTCGCCGCCCTCGGCCAGCACGTCCTCGCGCACGCCGAGCAGCCGGACGGGGAACTCGGCGTGCGCCTCGGGCGCGTAGCGCAGCCAGCCGTCCCCGCCGCGCGCCTTGGGGCTGGGGTGGAAGGGATGGCCGAACACCAGCGACTGCTCCGAGGCCAGCCACGGATCGGCGGGCGGGACGGCGTCCTCCCGCGCGCGCAGGATCATGGCCACCGCCTCGCGGCTGGCCGTCACCTGCTCGGCGAACTCGCCGTTCGCCCCGTGGAGGTCGGACTCGACCATCCGTACCAGCTCGCCGGTCGTCAGCGGCTGCCAGGCGCCCTCCTCAAGGCGCTCAGGCCGGCCGTCGAAGCGCAGCGCCGCGCCGCCGTGGGTGCGGACCCGCAGCAGCGTGCCCGCCACCCGCAGCAGCAGGTACGGCGGCGCGGGCCAGACCAGACCGCGCGGCCCGGCCACCTCCCGCACGCAGCAGCGCAGCAGGGCCGCCAGCGTCGCCTCCTCGGCTGTTTCCTCAGCCGGCGCAGAGGGCGCGTCGAGGGCCGGAGCGTGCATTCAAGCTCTCCTCAGGTAGTTGGGCCCGCTGGTGCCGTAGAACTTGTTGACGTCGCGGGCGCCGGAGCGTTCCTTCGCGACGAGCGTCCCAGCGGTGATCATGGACTTGCCGGTGAGCCTGGCCGCGTCCAGGGTCCTGGCGCGCAGGATCCTGGCCATGGGGTCCTCGCCGTACTCGTCGAGGGCCTCGGCCAGCGTGCCGCGCAGCAGCGCCGCGGCCTCGGCGTGCGGCATCGCCCCGAACGCCACGGCCGCGGCGGCCAGATGCAGCGTGATGGTCACGAACACGTCGGCCAGCGCGTGCGGATCGTCGTTCAGCATCCGCTCGTCGGCGAACGCGGGCACCTCGATCCCGGCCGCCCGCAGCCTCGCGGGTGAGGCCAGCAGCCCGTCGTTGTCCTTGACGAGCAGCCGCGTCCGGTCGCCTTGGAAGACGAGGGCGAGGTTCTGCTGGTGGGCTTCGAGGGCGACGCCGTAGCGCACGAAGAGCCGTACGTTCCAGCGCAGCAGCAGCCGCAGGTAGGCGGGGACGACGTCGCCCACCTCATTGAGCACCCCGGGCGCGCCCAGCGCGGCCACCGGCACGATCTTCCCCTCGGGCAGCCGCCTGACCATCCAGGCCAGGTACTCGTGCCCGGCGTGCGCGTGGACCTGCTCGTCGGCCAGCACCACGTCCGGGCCGGCCAGCTCGCGGAGCAGCAGCTCGGCCTTCGCCCCGTCGCCGAGCGTGCCCGGCTTGATCGACCGTCTGTTCCGGGCGCCCAGGGTGCTGATGGGGAGGGGCAGCTTGAGATGGGTACGGGGGTCGATCTCGACGGTCCGCATGGACAGGGTGGGCCGCACGGTCAACCGCGCCTCGTCGAGCAGCCGTACCCCGTCGATCTTCCGCACCTCGCCGGCCGTCAGCGGGTGGACGGGGAACAGCACCTCGTCCGGCCCCACCTCCCACCCGCCCGCGTCGGCGGGGAAGTGCCCGGCGGAGCCCGGCGCGAGCGCCCGGCGGGGCACGGCAGCCCACCGCAGCTCGAACGAGGGCGCGAACTCCGGCGCGTACGCCAGCAGCTCCTCCTCCGACAGCCCCACCCGCGCCCGGGACGTCGGATAGACGGGATGGTCCACGAAGGCGGCCAGCGCCTCATAGGACGGCCCCCGCGCGAGCACCTCCCCGGCATGCGAGTCGTGCAGCTCCAGAGCGGTCAGGGCCGCCAGGCACTCCTCGAAGAAGGCCGCGACCCCCTCCGAGTCCGCCGGGTCCGCCACCTCGACCAGCGTCTCCAGCACCTGCTCCAGCCCGAGCCGCTCCTCCGAGGTCACCACGAAGTCCTGGAACAGCGCGCCGGGCTCCAGTCGCACCCACCGGCCGTCCGCCAGAAGCAGCCCCGCGCCGTCCTTGGTCCGGCTGATCCGGGAGGACAGCCCGCCGTAGTCCTCGCGCAGCAACGCGTTCAGGACCCGGGCGGCCAGATAGGCCTCCCGATCGCTCATTCGACCACCCACGGACGCGCGGCCCGGTAGGCCTCGACGGCCGCGTCCACGGCGGCCCGGGAGGGCCCGACGGCACGTACGACGCCCAGATAGTCCCGGTTCGTGTGCGTGAGCGAGATGACGTCCCCGACGGCCCGCAGCGGCCGGTGCCACAGCCGGACGTCCCCTTCGACGAAGGCCTCGGCGCCGGGGGCGTCCTTGACGGTCCCGGCCCGGTCGGCGACGAGGCTGACCGCACTCCCGTACGACGAAATTTCCGGAATGTCGGGCACAGCCTCCCCGAGATGCACCCGCAGGATCCACTCGAACAGCGGCACCCCGAGCACATCGCCGAGCAGGAAGTCGCAATGGTCGCCGATCACCCGGTAGTTCACCTCGACGATGCGGGGCCCTCGCGGAGTGACCACGTACTCGGTGTGGCACGCCCCGAACCCGACCCCCAGCGCCCGCAGCGCCGCCAGCACGTGCTCGTGCGTCCCGTCCCGCGGCGCCCAGTCGAGCCGTTCCTCGATGAAGTACGGCAGCGCCCCCAGCGTCGTCTCGAACCCGCCGAGCACCCGCGTCCCGGACGCGTCCCCCAGCGTCTCCAGCGTCCGCAGCGGCCCTTCCAGGTACTCCTCGACGACCAGCGTCTCGCCCGGCCGCCGCTTCCTGACCAGGGCCACCGCGCCGGCCAGGTCGCGTTCGACGAGCATGACGTCCTCGCTGGCCACGCCCTCACGCGGTTTCAGCACGACCGGGTAGGGGAGGCGCTCGGGCACCGGATCGCCGGGGGCGAGCCGGATCGACCACACCTGCTCGACCCCGGCCTCGAGGAGCCTGCGACGCGTCAGGAACTTGTTCTTGGCGGCCACGCAGGCCCGCCAGTCCTTCCCGGGCAGCCCGAAGTAGGCCGCCGCGAGCGCCGTCTCCGCCTGCAGGTGGTCGGAGTTGGTGAAGATCGCGTCCGGCCTGCCGAGGCTCTCGACGGCGTCGATGAGGGCCCGCGGGTCGCGCACGTCGCACGCCACCGCGTACGGATGCCGCTCCGGCCGATCCGTCAGGACCGTGACCTCCAGCCCCAGCGCCTCGGCCGCGGGCAGGAAGCCGTCCGTCACGGAATCGGTTGTTTTGAGCGCGGTCAGGTAGAGCCGCAACGCGAAGGCACCCCCGAAGGATCAGGTAAGGCTAACCTAACTCGTCGATCTTAGCCCCAGAGAGATCACCCCGGGGCCCGGATACCGTAATCGCCGGCTAACTGCGAGGTCATAGGATGACAGGGGATTTCGGGAGGGGACGGCCTGTGGAGACGACCGCGGAAGAGCAACTCATCGGGCCTCTGCTTCTGGCACGCGGCACCATCGACAGATCCTCGGCGCTGCGGGCCAACGAGCAGTGGCTGGAGCAGGCGTGGACCGATCCGTCGACCAGGGTGCTGGTGATCGACGACGGTCACACGCTGGTGCGGCGGTCGGGAGACGCGGTGCAGGCGGTGCTCTACGCGCCGGCCGACGCGCCGCCGGGCGAGCGCTACCTGCTCGGGGTCGAGGACGGTGTCGCCTACTTCGCGGTGGCGGCGCCGCTGCCCAGCGGCCCCGGGGGCGACGTCAACGGGCGCGTGACGGTGCCCATGAGCCTGCGCGACACGCCCGAGGGTGAGCCGGTGGCGGCCGGGCTGCGCCAGGTCGGGGGCCTGCTCGGCGACCGCGACGCCGGCCTGCTGGTCTACGCGGTGGCGCTGGAGGCCTGGCACACGACCCACGAATACTGTCCGCGCTGCGGCACCCGCACCGACGTGCGGGCCGGCGGGCACATCCGCGTCTGCCCGCAGGACGGCAGCCAGCACTTCCCCCGCGTCGACCCCGCGGTGATCATGCTGGTCCGCGACGAGGACGACCGCTGCCTGCTCGCCCGCGGCCCGCAGTGGCCGGAGGGGCGGCTGTCGATCCTGGCGGGGTTCGTGGAGCCGGGGGAGTCGCTGGAGCACGCCGTCGCCCGTGAGGTGGCGGAGGAGGTCGGCGTCACCGTCGTCCGCCCGCGCTATCTCGGCAGCCAGCCCTGGCCGTTCCCGCGCAGCCTCATGCTGGGCTTCTTCGCCGAGGCGATCTCGACCGAGCTCACGCCGGACGCCGAGGAGATCGCCGAGGCCCGCTGGTTCTCGCGCGAGGAGCTGGCGCGAGCGCTGGAGTCCGGCGAGCTGCGCCTGCCCCCGCCGGTGTCGATCGCCCGCCGCCTGATCGAGACCTGGTACGGCGGCGAGCTGACCGGCGACTGGTGATCAGGCGGCCCCGAGCAGGGCCTTGACCTCGAGAGCTGAAGGGTTCGTGCGCACGACGCGGCCGTCGGGGGTGTCGATCACCACGGTCGGCACCACCTGGTTGCCGTTGTTGACGCTCATCACGAACTCGGCCGCCGACGGGTCGCGCTCGATGTCGATGTCCTTGAAGCTGATGCCCTCGCGGGTGAGCTGGGACTTGAGCCGCTTGCAGGGGCCGCACCAGGTGGTGCTGTAGACGGTGAGCGCCATGTCGGGAGATCCCTCCGGAGATCAGGAAAATAGGCGCTCCTTGCAACAACCGGACTGTGCAAGTTCATTCCTGAGGCGGGGGTGTCCCGCCTCGGGCGCTCAGCCGATGCGCTCGGCGATCCAGGCCTGCACCTGCTCGGCCACCCCGGGCTCGCGATAGAGCGGGTTGCTGTGGTTGATGCCCGGCTGGGTGATCACCGTCACCGGCACGCCGACCTGCCCCAGCATCGTCTTGAGCACCTGGCTCTGCAGCGGCGGCACGAACTCGTCCTTGGAGTGCACGGTCAGCATCGGCGCGTCCTTGCGGCTGGCGTGCCAGGCCACCTCCATGCTGGCCCAGACCCGCGAGCACTTGCCCTTGGGCGCGCAGCCCCCGGCCAGGCGGATGGCGGCCGTACGGAGCTTGCGCTTGTTGGGGTCGTCGGACTTCTCGCCGTCGGAGTAGGCGCGCAGCGGCGAGATGATCGGCGACAGGCCCACGACGCCCTTGAGGCCGGAGATGCCGTCGCCGTACGTGCCCACGGCCGCCGCGATGTGGCCGCCGGCGGAGAAGCCCACCACCACGTAGTTGCTCGGGTCGAACGCCCACCGCTCGGCGTGCTTGCGGGCCAGCGCGATGGCGGCCAGCGCGTCCGAGCGCTGCGCGGGCCACACCGCGTCGCCGGAGAGCCGGTAGTTGAGGTTGAAGACCGTGTAGCCCAGCTCGGCGTACTGGCGGACGATCTCCTTCATGTAGCGCTTGTCGCCGCCCGACCACCAGCCGCCGTGGATCAGGAAGACGCCGGGGCGCTGCTGGCCGTCGGGCGTCCACCAGACGTCCATGGCTTGACGTGCCTGGGGGCCGTACGAGACGGTCTCGGAGGCGAAGTCGCCGAGACCGTACTGGTCGACGACATCGGTGGGGCCGGGCGTCGGCTCCTTGTTGGCGCTGGCGGCCACGGGTGTGAGCACGACGGCAGCGAGCGCGAGCACGCCCGCGAAAACCGCAGTTCGCACGGCCTTCCTTTCCCCCATGCAGATGGTCGGACCCATTGTGAGGGAAGAGACCGGTTCTTTGCATCTGGTGGCTATGAACATACGTCGGCCCGCATGTTGCCAGAATAAAGAGGCTGTCCGCTACACCTGCGAGTATGTACGGGTGAACAATATGGATGACGTCCTGTCCGGTCTCGACCCCGAGCAGCGCGCGGTGGCCGAGGCGGTGCGCGGTCCGGTGTGTGTGCTGGCCGGCGCGGGCACCGGCAAGACCAGGGCGATCACCCATCGCATCGCGCACGCGGTCCGCAGCGGGGTGGTAGACGCGCAGAGCGTGCTCGCTGTGACGTTCACCACTCGGGCGGCGGGGGAGCTGCGCCAGCGGCTGCGCGCGCTCGGGGCGCCCGGCGTGCAGGCCCGCACGTTCCACGCGGCGGCGCTGCGGCAGCTCACGTACTTCTGGCCGAGGGTCATCGGCGGCGCGGCGCCCTCGGTGATCGAGTCCAAGCTCCCGGTGCTGGCGGAGGCCTGCCGCCAGGTCCGGAAAACTCCGGACCGGTCGGAGTTGCGGGACATCGCGGCCGAGCTCGAGTGGGCCAAGGTCACCCAGATCGGGCCGGAGGACTACGTGACGGCCGCGGCGAAATACCACCGCACGCCCCCGGTCCCGCCGGAGGAGGTCGCGCGCCTTTATGAGGCGTACGAGCAGATCAGGCGCGAACGCCACCTGGTCGACTTCGAGACCATCCTCGAGCTGACCGCCGCCGTGATGACCGAGCACAAGGAGGTCGCGGGGCAGATCCGCCAGCAGTACCGCTATTTCGTGGTGGACGAGTACCAGGACGTCAATCCGCTGCAGAAGCTCCTGCTCGACACCTGGCTCGGGGGCCGCGGCGACCTCTGCGTGGTCGGCGACCCCAACCAGACGATTTACTCCTTCACCGGCGCCACCCCGCGCTACCTGACGGGCTTCGCGGTTGAGCACCCCGACGCCGCCGTCATCAAGCTGGTGCGCGACTACCGCTCGACCCCGCAGGTGGTCGAGCTGGCCAACCGGCTGATCGTCAGATCCCCGCACCGGCTCGACCTGGTGGCCCAGCGCCCCGACGGCCCCAAGCCGTCCATCTCCGACTACGACGACGAGCCCGCCGAGGCCGCGGGGGCGGCCCGCGCGATCAGGAAGCTGCTGGACAAGGGCGTGCCCTCGCGGGAGATCGCGATCCTGTTCCGCGTCAACTCGCAGTCGGAGGCGTACGAGGAGGCCCTGTCCAAGGCCGAGATCCCGTACGTGCTGCGCGGCGCCGAGCGCTTCTTCGACCGCCCGGAGGTCCGGCAGGCGGTCGTCCTCCTGCGCGGCGCCGCCCGCGCCTATGCCGGGGAGCCGCTGGCCGCCGAGGTCCACCACATCCTGACCGGCATCGGCCTGACCCCGTCCCCGCCGGGCGGCGGCAAGGCCAGGGAGAAGTGGGAGTCCCTGAAGGCGCTGGCGGACCTGGCGGAGGACATGGCGGCCGAGGGCGCCGACCTGCCCGCGTTCGTGGCCGAGCTGGAGCGCCGGGCCTCCGAGCAGCACGCCCCGCCCGTGGAGGGCGTCACCCTGGCCTCGCTCCACGCCGCCAAGGGCCTGGAGTGGGACGCCGTCTTCCTGGTCGGTCTGACCGACGGCATGCTCCCGATCATCTACGCCGAGTCCCCGGAGCAGATCGAGGAGGAGCGCCGCCTCCTCTATGTGGGCGTCACCCGCGCCCGGGAGCACCTCTCCCTCTCCTGGGCCGGCGCCCGCGCCCCCGGCGCCCGCAGGACCCGCCGTCCCTCCCGTTTCCTCGACGGTCTCGGCTCCCGCGCCTCCTCCGCGTCCCCGCCCCGCGTCTCGACCGCCCCTCGCGAGCGGCGTGCGGTGGCGGCGCCGGTGAGCTGCCGGGTGTGCGCGAAGACGCTGGTGGCGGCCGCCGAGCAGAAGCTGGGGCGCTGCTCCACGTGCCCGGCGGACTACGACGAGGCCCTCCTCGAACGCCTGAAGGCCTGGCGCACCGCCACCGCCAAGGAGGCCAAGGTCCCGCCGTACGTCGTCTTCACGGACGTGACCCTCCAGGCCATCGCGGAGCGCGCGCCTTCCACGGAGCAGGAGCTGCTGTCGATAGCGGGCATCGGCAAGATCAAGGTGGACCGCTACGGCGAGGCCGTCCTGTCTCTCTGTCGCGCCGACTGACAGCCCCGCTTTAGTCCCATATAAGAGGCACGTCAGACTTGTCCCCAACACCCGAGATCCCAAGGGGGACGGATACGTGAACGAGGCGCTGAAGGAGCTGCTGGATCTGCTCGACCTGGAGCAGATCGAGCTCGACATCTTCCGGGGACGGAGCCCGGAGGAACGCATCCAGCGCGTCTTCGGTGGTCAGGTGGCGGCCCAGGCCCTCGTGGCGGCCGGCCGTACGGTGCCGAAGGACCGTCACGTCCACTCTCTGCACGCCTACTTCATCCGCCCGGGCGACCCCTCCATCCCGATCATCTACAACGTCGACCGCCTCCGCGACGGCCGTTCGTTCACCACCCGCAGGATCGTCGCCGTCCAGCACGGCAAGGCGATCTTCACGATGTCGGCGTCGTTCCACATCGCCGAGGAGGGCGTGACGCATCAGGCGTCCGTCATGCCGCAGGTGCCCGACCCCGAGACGCTCCCCACGTTCCGGGAGCGGATGTTCGAGGCGGTCGGCGACCACCCCGAGCTCCGCGAGTGGTTCTCGCGCCCCCGCCCGGTGGACGCCAGGTACGTCTCGCCGCTCACCTGGGAGGCGTTCAAGAACCCCGACCTGCGCAGCGCCGAGACCAACGTGTGGTTCCGCTACCACGCCGACCTGCCTGACGACCCGCTCCTGCACGTCGTGCTGGCCGCGTACGCGTCCGACTTCACGCTGGTCGACACGATCCTGCTGGCCCACGGCATGGCCTGGGGCGCCTCCAACGTCTCCGGCGCCTCGCTGGACCACGCCATGTGGTTCCACCGCCCCTTCAGGGCCGACGACTGGTTGCTCTATGCTCAGGAATCCCCCTGGTCGGGGGGAGCTCGGGGACTCGCACGCGGCGAGATGTTCACTGCCTCGGGCGAGCTCGTGGTCTCGGTCGTCCAAGAGGCCATGATCCGCCTGACGAAATAGTGTCGACACGCCGCGTGCAATAGGCCGCCAGGCGCGGTCAATGTAACAAAATCGCAGGTAGAAAATATGTTGCCCCTTCCCGGGTTCCCGGTTTAGGGTCATGGTCAAGCGAGTCGGACACTACTGTTCCGACGATCCAGAGAGTGGAGGTGAGTCACCGTGATCAGCATTCAGATGGCAGCTACGCAGTGGCTCGCTTCCGCATGCCGTGACTCGGTGAGACTCGTTGACGGTCCCACCAAGCTGCGGCAGGAGAAGTCTGCCCGTAGCCAGGCCGCCGCCTACGGCGCGCGCGCCCACTTCGGCGCTGCCACGCCAGCTGCTCCTGTCTACACCGCACGTATCGAACTGCCGGCTTACCAGCTCACCAATGGTGGACTGTGGGGTCCGCAACCCTGGAGGGATACACCGGTCATAACCTGACCGGCGTATACAGCCCCCAGGCCGCGGATCCTGCAGACGGATCCGCGGCCTTACTTATTTGTCCGTGATTCCCGACCACCTACGAGGTGTCCGACCAAGATCAAAAAGATCTGACAAAAGGAGAAAGCAGATGGGGGCGAAGACGATCATGGACCTGATCGACGAAGCCAAGATCCCCTGCCGTACCGACCCTGACCTGTGGTTCGCCGAGTCGCCGGAGGACGTCGAGTTCGCCAAGGCTCTCTGCGGCGGCTGCCCGATCCAGAAGGCCTGCCTGGCCCGCGCGCTCGAGCGCGAGGAGCCGTGGGGCGTCTGGGGCGGCGAACTCATCCTCAGGGGAGCGATCGTTCCCCGTAAGCGTCCGCGCGGGCGTCCCCGCAAGCACCCGGTCGCTGCCTGAACACCGCACCTTCAACCAGAAAGCGAACAAACCAATGAGCACTCAGATCACGAGGAGCCGAGCAGTGCCGGATCTCATCCATGACCTGGTGAGTGACCGAATACAAACCCTCCACCGCGAGGCGGAGGAGCAACGCCTCATCGCGCGCGTCACCCGTGTGCAGCGTGCGCGGCGCAAGGTCCAGCGGGCGAACGACCGCCTCCGCGAAGCCCTGAGCCGCCAGATCTGACCGGGGAGATCCTGCCGCCGGCGCAGGATCTCCCCGCAGATCCCTTTTCAGAGAGCCGGGCGCCCGAAGCGCCCGGCTCTCCGCGTATAGCTACGCCCCCGAACCTCGCCGCCCGCACCCCGGACCCCGCACCCCGGACCCCGCACCCCGGAACCCCGGACCCCGCAGGCCGCGTCCGCAGTGCGCGGCCCGTCGGACGCCATCGCCTTCGGGTGTCGCATCCCCGGAGCCGCCGCCGGTGATCGCTCAGGTCGTCGGCCCTACACCCATCGTCCGTGACGGATGCGCGACGAACTCCTCCGCCCGCCACAGCCGGGCCGCCATCCAGGCGACCCCGATCGCCGCCACCACGAGCCCGGCCAAGTACACCGGCACCGGCACCACGCTCCGCAACGACCCCGGAACCATCCCCACCGCATAGAGCACCACCCCGACCGCAGGCATGGCCCCGCTCCTGATCGCCGCCACGCTGAAGGTCAGCACCCCCGCCAACAGCACGGCCGACGTGACGAGGAATGCCCGCCCCGTGCTCCCCGCCAGCAGTTCGCTGACCGTACCCCCGCCGAGGTAGGGAAAGACGAAGTGCAGGATGTACTCGATGGCGAACGCCCCGGCCAGCCCGGCCGAGTTGAGCACGTACCCGATGAGTCCGAGACCGCCTGCCGTACCCCGAACGATCAGGTAGATGCCGGTGATCGCGAGGAGACCCGTCAGCGCCCCGAACGGCGCGATGGCGTGCGTGAACGCCGTCTCAGGCAGCAGCCCGGCGCGCCGAGCCGAGTTCACCACGAGCAGGACGGCGCACACGAACCCGGCCGCCGCCGTGACCCGGTAGACACCCATCTCTGGAGCCCTTTCTCTCGGTGATATCAAGCGATAACGCTCGTTATGATGCGCGTTATCGCCGGATATGGTGAGAGCGTGCCGAGAGACGTAAGCACCCCGAAAGAACTCGGCGCGCTGCGCCAGGGCCTGCTCGACGCGGCCATGCGTGTTCTCCGCGAACAGGGCGCCCTCCACCTCACCCTCCGCCGTGTCGCGGACGTCGCGGGCACCTCCACCATGGGCATCTACACCTGCTTCGGCAGCCGCTCCGGCCTCTTGGAAGCGATCTACGAGTACGGCTTCAGCCTCCTCCACGACGCCATGACCTCGTCACTGAACGGCCACGCCGACCCGCTGGCCCGGATCATGGCGGTGGCACGCGGCTACCGGGAGTTCGCGCTGGCGGATCCCGCGCTCTATGCGCTGATGTTCGAGCGCCCGCTTCCCGACTTCGACCCGTCACCCCAGCGCCGGAACGACGCCCTCAACCTCACCTTCGACCTCCTCACCCAAGCCACCTCGGCCGCGGCCCAGGCCGGGCTCATCCAGTCGAACGACCCGATACGTGCGGCGTACCTGGTGTGGACCACGATCCACGGCATCGTCAGCATCGAGCTGACCTGCTCACTCCGCAGCCCGCTACCGGGCTGGTTCCTGAACTCGCGCGAGGAAGGCGAACGCGTACTCACCGAAGGCGTCCGCGCCCTCCTCGCGGGCCTCACCTGAACGACCGCGGAAGCGGCGCCCGGCCGCCTGCCGTGATGTCGGCACCACGGGAAGAAGGCCCCTCGCGAACGGCACCGACTCCTACCGGCCGGCCAAGGCTCAGACCGCCACAGCCAAGAAATCCACAGCGGGCTGACAATTCACGACCCACTCGACGTGCAGTCGGAAGTCGCGGCTACTCCGTGGGCCGGCGTGCCTGTCTTACTTCCCGGTCGACTGCCCAGGCGTCCGCCACCGTGCCCAGGTGCCCGAGCTTGTCGGGGTTGATCACCGCGCGGATCGTCTGGATCTGCCCGTCGAGTACGTCGAGCGTCAGGGTGTGGAGCACCTTGCCGTCCCGGTCGCGGAAGATCGCGCCCGGCTGGCCGTTGACCTCGTGCGGCTCGCCCGTCACGCCGATCAGAGCCATCCGAGGGAAGGCGGAGGCGAGCAGCCGGGCCACGTTCTGGGCGCCGACGACGGCCTTGGCCAGTTGCGGGGCCTTCCCGCCGCCGTCGCCGACCATCGACACGTCGGCAGCCAGCAGGTGCTGCAGTCCGACCACGTCGCCTTCGCGGAGGGCATCGAAGAACCGCGATGCCAGCTCGTCCCGCTCTTTGCGATCCGCCTCGAAGCGGGGCCGGCCTGCGGCCATATGGCGCCGCGCCCGTACCGCCAGCTGGCGGCACGCCGCCTCCGAGCGCCCCACGGCCGACGCGACCTCAAGAAAGCCGAAGTCGAACACCTCCCGCAGCACGAAGACCGCCCGCTCAAGCGGGGACAGCCGCTCCAGCAGCAGCAAGGCCGCCATCGACAACGAGTCGGCCAGCTCCGCCGACCGTTCCGGGTCCTGGTACGGGTCGGCGAGCAGCGGCTCGGGAAGCCACGGCCCGACGTACTCCTCCCGCCGGACGCGGGCCGAGCGCAGCACATCGATGGAGATCCGGGTCACCGTGGCCGACAGGAACGCCTTGGTCGACCTGGGCTCGGTCGGGGTGGCCTCGAAGCGCAGCCAGGTCTCCTGAACCGCGTCCTCGGCCTCGCTCACGCTGCCCAGAATCCGGTAGGCGAGCGAGAACAGCAGCGGCCGCAGCCCCTGAAACTCCTCGGCCCTGCTCATGCCAACTCCTCCTTGAAACCCTGCCGCCACGAGGGGCAGCGCAACTGCCGGCCGAGCTCCCGCTTGGCCTTGCCGTCGGACAAGCCGCGCTCCTCGCCCATCATCGTCACCACCACCTGCCCACCCAGCAGCGGGGCCGCCCATACGGGCACCCACGTCGGCCGCTTCGCTCCCGCGCGCTCCGCCAGATGAGGCAGCTCCGCTCCCGCCTGCCACGAACACTCGCATGATCATCTCCCTCCGTGAACGACCACCGGCCCTTCCGCGGACCGGGGTCAGAAGATCGGAAACTGTGCGTCGTCGCCTGTCAGCCGGTGAAGGCCCCAGGACCGAAGCGGCCCCACGCGACGAACGCCGCAACCGCGAGATAGATCAGATTCAGCACCACGAACGCGGCTTCCCCACGTCGGCCGTGGGTGATCATCGCGCCGACCATCAGCAGGATCCAGCACACCGCGGTCACCGCCACCAGAACCGGCGCGATGCCGAGCACGGCGGGCATGATCAAGCCCACCGCGGCCAGGAGCTCAAGGACGCCCAGGGTCCTGACGAAGCCGGCGCTGGCGTCCGCGGTCCATCCCCCACCACGGAACACAGCCAGCTTCTCCCTGGGCACGAACGTCTTGCTGATCCCGCCGCTCACCGCCACCGCGGCCAGCAGCCCGGCAGCGATCCACAACGCGAGGTTCATCGTCCACTCCTTGACAGAGAATTGCCTGCACCCCCTAGACGAGACAGCAACCCCCGCCAGTGACATCGCGTGCGTACGGCCATCTCGGGCACGTCCTCACCCCGCCGGCACGCTGATACCCGCTACCAGCCCGCAAAGGGCTGCCGATTGTGAGGACGCTCACACCGTGTCACAGCTCAGCAGGGTGTCTCGTCTCAGAGGGCATGACGAACTCGGAACAGACCACAGTGCTGATCACCGGCGCCAACAAGGGGCTCGGTTTTGAGGCGGCCAGGCGGCTCGGGGAGCAGGGCTGGACGATCTTCCTCGGCTCGCGCGACGAAGAGCGAGGGCGGGCGGCCGCCGCCAAGCTGACCGACGGCGGCGCGAACGTGGTCATGGTCCCCCTGGACGTGACCTCGGACGAGTCGGTGAAGGACGCGGTACGGCTCGTTCGCGAGCACACCGACCGACTGGATGTGCTGATCAACAACGCCGGCGCGCCGGGAAGCGTCGTCCCACCTGCGGACGCGACGGCTGACGAGATTCACTCCGTCTACGACACCAACGTGTACGGACCGATCAGGGTCACGCACGCGTTCCTTCCCTTGCTGCAGGCGGCGGACAATCCGCGGGTGGTGATGGTGTCCAGCGCCGTCGGCGCCTTCGCGGTCGTGACCGATCCGGAGCAGCCCGCCTCGAAGATGCACGAGCTCGCCTACAGCTCGTCGAAGGCGGCACTGAACATGATCACCGTCCGGTACGCCCAGGCGCTCCCAGAGATCAAATTCAACCTGGTCACTCCCGGGGAAGTCGCCAACCGCAAGTTCGCCGCCACCGACATGAACCATCACACCGGCCAGCTGACGGTCACCGAGGGCACCGACCCGATCGTCAAGCTCGCGATGATCGACGCCGACGGGCCAACCGGCATCTTCATCGACCGCCTTGGCCCCGTTGCCTGGTGACGGCCCGGGGCTCGGGCGCCGGTCGCGTGGTGATTGCCCGGGGCTCGGGTAACGGCTGCGTGGTGACTGGCCGGGGCTCGGGTAACGGCTGCCTGGCGACGGCCCGGGGCTCGGGCACCGGTACCCACCGGTAGGTAGCGTCCGCGGGCACGGTCGCCCGTGACGCCTACAGGCCGCGCCTCGCATTGCCATAACGGTTCCGGTGCCCTGACCTGCGAGAAAGTCATCTCTTGGTGCGTGGCTCCTGGCCTCAGTTCGACGCTGCCGGAAGATGTGCCCTGATGCTCGGCTCTCGGCGTCGGTTCGACACTGCCAGGGGGATGTGCCGTGTTGCTCACCCACCGGCGCCGGCTCAGCACCCTGGAGGGGGTGTGCTGACCATCAGCGCCGGTGGGATCACCGAGCATGGCACGGGCACATGCACGGGCCTTGTGGACCGAGCCGGCCGGAGGTCACGGACCCGGACGGGCCGTTCCGGAAGCCGGATCGGTCACGGACATCGGGGCGCCGCACTCACTTCAGGCACCATGACGCCGAACCGTGCGCGAGCTCATGCCTGCCTGACCGCGTTCGTGCTACCCGCGCCATGGGGGGTGGGGGAGCGAGTGGGTCCGCGGAGGTGGTGAGCAGGCGCGCGGATCGGCGCATGTGGATCCTTTCGCGTTGGTAACGGCTTGCACTCGTATCATTACACAGCGAAGTCAGAAGTTAACCTGATGTTCAGTAAAATTCCTGCGGCCCGCCAACAAGCCGCCGGATCAGCCTCAACGGCCGGGACGATCAACCGATGGCCAGGGCCTCGTCGTTGGGATCGTCGGCGAAGCCGGGAACCCAGCGGATCACCTCGTCGCGGAAGCGCGCCGTGGTGCCCAGCTGGCACAGGACGCCGATGCCCGCCGCGTGGACCCGGTGGATGAGCACGTACGAGGCAGGCAGGTTGAGCTGGCGGACCACGTTGGTGGGCCGCAGATCCGTCACGCTCGCGGCCTGGGCCTGCAGCCACTCCCGGCTGAACGTGAACTCCTCCACCGCCGTCGGCTCCACGTACGGCGCGAGAAAGGCCCGCAGCGCGTCCGGATCGATCTCGATGTCGCTGCGGATGAACCCTTCCCGGCGCAGGCCCGCCGTGACGGTCTCCATGTCGCCCTCGTTGAAGATCCTCGTCAGCCGCCCGAACGCCTTGGGGTAGCCCCCGGGCAGGCGGTTGACCGCGCCGAAGTCGAGGACCCCGAGCTTGCCGTTGGCCAGCATGCGGAAGTTGCCCGGGTGCGGGTCGGCGTGGAGCATCCCGACCCGCGCGGGGGAGCAGAAGAGGAAGCGTACGAAGAGTAATCCCGCCCGGTCGCGCTGCTCCTTGGTGCCCTCGGTGATGACGCGGGACAGCGGGGTGCCGTCCATCCACTCGCTGACCAGCACCAGCTCGTTGGCCGCGACCACATCGGGGACGTGGAAGTCGGGATCATCGTTGAACTCCAGCGCGAAGGCGTGTTGGGCCTCGGCCTCCCGGAGATAGTCGAGCTCCTCCGCGACCCGTTCGCGCAGCTCCGCCAGCACGGCCTTCACGTCGAGGCCGGGCAGCAGCACGCCGAACAGTTTGCCCAGCCGCGCCAGCTGCGCGAAGTCGCCGAGCAGAGCCTTGCCCGCCCCCGGATACTGGATCTTGACGGCCACCTCCCTGCCGTCGTGCCACACGGCCTTGTGCACCTGGCCGATGGACGCCGCGGCCGTCGGCTGGTCGTCGAACGACAGGAAGTTTTCTCGCCAGTCGTCACCCAACTGCTCGGTGAGCACCTTGTGGACGGTGGACACGGGCAGCGGGGGAGCGGCGTCCTGAAGCTTGGTCAGCGTGGCTCGATAGGGACCGACGATCTCCTGCGGCAGCGCCGCCTCGAAGATGGACAGCGCCTGCCCGAGCTTCATCGCGCCGCCCTTGAGCTCGCCGAGCACCTTGAAGATCTGCTCGGCCGTACGCTGCTGAACCTCCTGAGCCACGATCTCCGCAGACTTGCCGCCGAGCCGCTTGCCCAGCCCGAGAGCGGCGCGGCCGGCGAAACCGAGCGGAAGGGCGGCCAGCTTGGCGGAACGCGTGACAGCACGGCGCGGAAGATCGCTCACCCTCATGCGCGGAACCTCGACGAGATACCGCTTCCCCCCTTCATGGTCATCCTCTGAGCACGTCAGTCGCGGTTAGGAGACATGACCATTCTTAGCGAATATGGATTGTTTCGCATACAACGACATTGCGGATGTATGGTCCACGACCGTCTTTTCCAGCGCCAATCAGGTGTTACGTCCATTGTGCCGTTGGTCACAGCCGACTCCCTGCCATCAAGGTAGGCGAGCGCATGGCCCGCCACCGCCGCCGCGACCAGCGCCGCCAGGGTGACGTCGCAGGCGATCTCGCCCGGCGGATATCCGCCCAACCGGGCGGTGACGATCGGCCACATCGGGTCGCGATCCCGCCGCGTCAGGTCCAGGCAGTGCAGGCACGCCGTCTTCCCCGGGATGACCAGCGGGCCCACGGTCCCGTGCCCTTCGAAGGCCGAGGCCAGGAGGTGCGGGATGCCGAGCGCGGTCAACTCGTTGACCAGCACCCCGTCGAGAGGGGCGACGGGTGTGAGTATGACGAGGTCGGGGCGGTCCGACTGATCCCCGAGGTAGGGGCCTCCCGCCATCGCGTTGACGGACGGCCGCGGCACGCTCTCGTCTTCCTCGGTTTGGGGGATGCGGGCGCCTTGCGTAGCTCGGGTGGTGCGAGGACCTTTCCCGGCTTGCGGGCGTTGGGGTTGGGCGGGCTGGGCTGTCGGAGTTCCTTCGGCGCTGCGGCTGTTTGCGGTGGCGCGGCGGTTGTCTTTTGCGCGGGTGGTGGGCTGGGCTGGGTTGGTGCCGGTGGTGGTGATGGGTTGGGGCGCGGCGGTGCCGGTGGTGGCGATGGTCTGGGGTGGGTTGGCGCCGGCGGTGGCCATGGACTGGGCCGTGGCGGTGCCAGCGGTGGGCTGGGGTGGGACGGTGGCGGCGGTGGACATGGGCTGGGCCGTGGTGGTGCCGACGGTGGGCTGAGGTCGGGCGGTGCCGATGGTGGGCTGGGCCGTGGTGGTGCCGATGGTGGGCTGGGGTGGGGCGGTGGCAGTGGCGGTGGCAGTGGCGGTGGGCTGGGATGGGGCGGTGGAGGTGGGCTGAGGTGTGGCGGTGTGGAAGGGGGCGGGAGGTGCGGTATCGGTGGAGGCGGCCGGACTGCGCCGCGCCGTGGGGGTGCGGCCGCCTGAGGTGAGTCGCCGGGCGACCGTCGCGGCGCCGACCTCGCGGGGGAGGCCCACCTCCGCCCACGTCAGGCCTCCCGGTGTGATGTCGCACGGGCGTGCCGTGGCCGGGTCGAGGATCCGGATGGTGCCGACTCCTGAGGCGGCGAGCAGGGCGGCCACCTGGGCGCCCACCCGGCCCGCTCCATAGACGCGCACTCGCCGCTCGCGGCGGCGGGCGATGAGGCCGATCGCGCCGTCGGGGGCGGTCGAGGCGAGGTCGAGGGCGTCGAGGTCCGGTCGCAGGCGGTCCCGTTCGGCCAGGGAGAGGTCGGCGATCGGCGCGGGGCTGGTGGCGGCGTCGTGGAGAGCGCCTTGGGCGGCGAGTTGATCCAGCAGGGAGCGGGCGCGGATCTCGTCCAGGCCGGCGGCGGCCGCGTCTCTCAGGACGCACTCCAGGTCGCGGGTGCCGTCGAGGCCCTCTATCCATCGACGGACGGCCTCGGTCAGGCCGCTCAACATGACGGCCCGGAGAGGGTGTGCGCCGTACTGGAGTGTGTGCTTGTCGCGGATGATGCGCCGGAGGGCGGGCTTCACACGTGGCCTCATGGCGGGAAGGGTTCCATGCCGGAGCAAGATCCCGAGGGGGTTCGGCGATGGCTGTGGATAACTACGGGCCGTGAAGGCGCCTGTGGAAGCAAGCAGGTCAGAGCACCGATGGGCGGCATATCCGGTTGATGACAGGCAAGGCCCGCCTCCGGTTGGCCGGGGAGGGCTGGGGCGGTTGCGGGTGAGCCCTGTGGAGGGGGTGGGAACGTGGTCGCCGGCGGTGGCTGTCGGGTGGTGTGGTGTGGGTGGTTGGGGTGTGGGAGTGGCCCTTGAGGGTCGGAATGTGGTCTCGGGCGGTGGCTGTCGGGTGGTGTGGTGTGGGTGGTTGGGGTGTGGGAGTGGCCCTTGAGGGTCGGAATGTGGTCTCGGGCGGTGGCTGTCGGGTGGA
>NZ_JBFAOQ010000007.1:630010-645595 GCF_040675285.1 Nonomuraea sp. NPDC049625
GGTGTGGTGCGGGTGGCTGAGGTGTGGGAGGGGGCCTTGGGGCACGAAAGGGTGGCCTCGGGGTTCAAACGCAGGGGCGTGACGCGGCCAAGGAGGGCGGCTGAGGGGGATCGTTAGATAAAGGTCTGGTAAATCAAGCTTTCCCGAAAAATGACCGAATGTCGGAAGCTCGAGGGGCCGGAATGAAGATCATTTAGAACGCTCCCATCACCACAAGACCCCGCAAACTACCCCAGAACCAAGACCGCCGAGGCTTGGAAGCCGTGCTGAGGTGGGAATCTTCCGTCTGGCCCGTGACCACGGCCTCCGCCCGCATGATCAGGCGCTCGACGCTCATCGGGAAACGCCGCATGCCCAAATTCACCGGCTCTTAATCATCTGACCAGCAGAAACAACGTCCACCCTCTGTGGAATTTCGCCAGGGTCGGCTACCGTGCATATGTGCCCCCCGAGACAGTCGAGGTTCGTCGCAGTTCTCGTCGCCGGCGTACGGTCTCCGCCTACCGCGACGGCGACAAGACGATCGTGCTCCTGCCCGCCTGGCTGAGTGGCGAAGACGCAGATGAATGGGTGAGCCGGATGCTGGATCGGCTGGCTGCGAAGGAACGCCGACGAAGGCCCACCGACGAGGCGCTGCTCGAACGAGCCAGAGAACTGTCAGCGAAATTCCTCGACGGCATGGCGGAGCCGGCGAGCGTGCGCTGGGTCGACAACCAGCAGCACCGATGGGGCTCGTGCACCCCCGAGAACGGCACGATCAGGATCTCGACCAGGCTCAAGGGCCTGCCCGAATGGGTCATCAACTACGTGATCATCCACGAGTTGGTGCATCTGCTGGTGCCCAGCCACGGTGCCAAGTTCTGGGCGCTGGTAGAACAGTATCCCAAGGCAGAACGCGCGCGCGGGTTTCTGGAGGGATTCTCGGCCGCGGCCCAGACGGCACCGGAGGAGTGTTGACGCGCATCGCCGCGGTCCTGGTACGACAGCGCATGGCACAGGCGGCGCCCCCGGGCGTGGATCCCGCACGCTTCCTCGAAGCGGTCGCGGAGGACACCTACGAGATGGTCGCGGGGCTGGAGCTCGTCACCCCGGTCCTGATCACCAGCGTTCCCGAGCTGGAGGAGATCGTCTGGCCGGGCACCGAAGTAATCACGATAAAAGACGACGAACCGCTAAAAATCATCCTTCAGCGCCTCAAGGCCGACCAAGTCGCTGTGATCAGCGCGGACGCGCCCGACCTGCCGCCCCTCCTCGTCGGCAAGCTGTTCAGGGAGCTCGGCAGGGCCGAGATCACCATCTGCCCGGCGGAGAACGGCGGCGCCGTGGCCATGGCCTGCGCGCTCCCCCCGCCCACCTGGGCGGACCCCGACCTCGACGACGAGCGGATCGTGGCCACCCTGCGCGCCCAGGCTCCGGGCCACCGCAAGGTCGCCACCACCCCGGGCTGGCACCGCCTGCGCACCCCCGAAGACGTCGAACGCCTCGACCCCGGCCTGGAAGGCTGGGAAAGCACCAGGGCGCTGATCAGGGCACGGTGAGCTCGGCCAGCACCGCCCGGTGGTCGGTCTTCGGCACGTCGCGCACGCTGACCTCCTTCACCCCCACCCGTTCGTCCACCAGTACGTGGTCGATCGTGATGATCGGCGGCACCCGCTTGTTCGCCGGCCACGTCGGTATCAGCCCGGCCCCCACGGTGTCGGCCGCGTCCTTGTAGCCGCGAGCCAGCAGCCCGCGCAGGGCGGCGTGGTCGAGGGAGGCGTTGAAGTCACCCGCGATGATCCGGATCCGGTCGGGGGAAGTGGAGGGAAAGGCCGCCATGGCCTCGTTCCACTCGATGACCTGGGGTCCGAGCGGCGGGAACGGATGCGCATCGATGAACTCGATCGGCTTCCCGCCCGGCAGCGAGATCAGCGCGGCGGGCATCTGGTGCCCGACCGGCGGCATCAGGTTCCACAGCGGCTCCACCGGATGCCTGGAGTAGAGCCCGCTCCCGCCGGCGCTCCACTCGTCCTGCAGCACGCGGTACGGCATCAGCTCCTTGAGCCCGGCCTCGTCGAGGTCGGTGACCGCCCCGGGGGTGAGCTCCTGCGTGCTCAGCACGTCGGGCCGGAACTCGTGTACCAGCTTCATGATCGTCGCCGTGTCGGCCCGGCCGAACAGCATGTTGATCGTCATGACCTTCAGCGGCCTGCCCGTGGTGGCCTCCGCCCTGCCCAGAGCCCTGGGCAGCACGCTGAAGCCGAGCGCGGTCGTGGCCAGCAGCGCGACGGCGGTCGCCGCCCGCTTACGCCCGACCGCGGCGATCAGGAGCGGGACCAGCGAGCCGGCCGCGGCGTACGGGGTGGCGGTCATGATCTGCGTGGGCAGCGACCCCCGCTCGAGACCGGCCACCCGCACCACGGCCCACGCCGCGAACGGGGTCACGGCCAGCCAGGTCAAAGTAGTCGCGGGAAACTTCCGGCGCTTGCGCCGGGGTGTCACGATCGTGCCGCCGACGGCAGAAGTCTCCACGCAGCCCCCTATTTGGAACGACGCAAAAGACTCTAGCCAAACGTGCGCGAGCCCGAGCTAAGAGCCGCCTGTCCACGTGCGGCCAGCCGCCGCGTCGCCTCGTCGGACAGCTCGGGGATCGCGTCCACGGGGAACCAGCGCAGGTCGAGCGACTCGTCGCTGATCACGGCCTCGGCGCCGGGCGGGGCCACGGCCGCGTACTCGACGTCGAGATGCCAGCTGTACGGGGGATGGCACCACACCTCGTGCCTGTCGACCGCGAGCGGCCCGGGCAGCAACTCAAGCCCGGAAATTCCCGACTCCTCCCATGCTTCCCGCAGAGCAACATCCACGAGCGACATGTCGGAAATCTCGCAGTGGCCACCCATGGGCAGCCACTTCTTGGCCTTCGGATGCAGCGTGAGCAGCACCTGCGTGCCGTCGTGCGACAGCACCGCCGTCGTCGCCGTCAGATGCCCCGGTACGCATTCCCGCAGCATCGCATCGTCATGCGCACGCAAATGCTCCAGGAACTCCAGGCGCAACGCCTCTTCCTCGGGCGTGGGCGCGCTCCACGCGGACAGCACCGCCACCGCGTCGCCGTGCAGGCTCAACTCTCGTCGCCCTTGTCGCCCTTGTCACCTTCGTCGTCCGGCTTCGCCTCCAGCTGGGAGATGTCCCAGGCCGCCTCACCGCGTACGAACGCGTCGGGATCGTCGAGGTCGTCGGCCGTCGGCATGAGATCGGGGTGGCCCCACAGCGCGTCGCGCCCCTCGAGCCCGCGCTCGCTCTCCAGCGCGCGCCACAGCGCCGCCGCCTCACGCAGCCGCCGGGGCCGCAGCTCCAGCCCCACCAGCGTGCCGAACGTCAGCTCCGCGGGCCCACCGGTCGCGCGCCGCCGGCGTACGGTCTCCGCCAGCGCCACGGCGGAGGGCAGCTTGCCCTCGGCGGCCTGGTCGACCACGGTGGCCACCCACCCCTCGACCAGGGCGAGCATCGTCTCCAGCCGCGCCAGAGCGGCCTTCTGCCGCTCGGTCTCCTCGGGCTTGAGCAGGTTGCCCCCGCTCAGCGCCTCCTGGATCGCCTGGGGATTGTTGATGTCGAGACCGCGGATCTGCTCCTCGAGCGCCGAGGTGTCGACCGTGATGCCCTTGGCGTATTCCTCGACCGCGCCCAGCAGGTGGGAGCGCAGCCACGGAACGTGCTGGAACAGCCGGTGGTGCGCGGCCTCGCGCAGCGCCAGGTAGAGCCGGATCTCGTCGGCCGGGATCTCCAGCCCCTCGCTGAACGAGGAGATGCCCCCGGGCAGCAGCGCGGCCGTGTCGGACAGCGGCAGGCCGATGTCGGTGGTGCCGACCACCTCGCGGGCCAGCGAACTGATCGCCTGCCCGATCTGCTGGCCGACCATCATGCCGCCCATCTGCTTGAGCATGCCGAGCAGCGGGCCGGCCATCTGCTGGGCCTCGGGAGGCAGCCCGGATCCGCCGAGCGCGCCGCCCATGGTCTCGACCATGCGCTCCGCGATCGGCTCGCAGAGCTTGCGCCAGACCGGGATGGTGTTCTCGATCCACTCGGACCGGCTCCAGGCCTGCGGGTTGGACACGCCGCTCGGCAGTGTCGTCGCCTCGTTCAGCCACAGGTCGGCCAGGCTCAGCGCGTCGACGATCTGACGGCGCTCGCCTTCCATGACGCTCGGATCGCCTTGGGCGACCACGGCGTGCCGGGCGATGTTCTTCGCCATGTCCCAGTTGACAGGGCCTGAACCCTGAGGCGCCGACAGCATGTCGGCGAACTGGCGCATCGCCTGAGCCATCTGCTCAGGGTTGCCGAACATGGCGAACGGGTTCTCGTTAGGGTCGTTTTCGCGACCTGGCAGGTCAGTCACCGCTCTACCTCGTGCAGGATGGAGGAGTCCACATCCGCCACGTTAGTCGTCCTACGGCGGATCAGTGCAAAGTGAGGACCTGGTGCCTACCTCGAAACGCCCGAGCCAACCCGTAGTAGCCGTCACCGGAGCGGCCTCCGGCATAGGCCGAGAGCTGCTCGCGAGGCTCGTATCCTCCGCGGATTTCCGCAGGGTGGTGGCCATTGACGAGGAGCGCGGTGATGTCGGGGAAGCCACGTGGAGAGTGATCGACGTACGGGATCCGCTCTTGGCGAACCGGATCTCCGACATCGACGTCCTGGTCCATCTGGCCGGTGACTACGCCGTCGACTCCGACCCGTCCGAGCGGCGCGCGTACAACCTGCGGGCCGCCCAGACGGTGCTGACCGCCTGCGCGGCGGCGCGCGTCCGGCGTGTGGTGCTGGTCACGAGCGCGATGGTGTACGGCGCCGCGCCCGACAACGAGGTGCCCCTGCCTGAAGACGCCCCCGTGGCGGCCGAGCCCGACACCGGCGTCGTGGGCGACTACCTGGAGATCGAGTCCCTGGTACGCCGGTCGCTGCGCAGCCACCCCGGCCTGGAGGTCACCGTGCTGCGCCCGGCCGCGGTCGTCGGCCCGGGAGTGGACACCGTCATCACCCGTCACTTCGAGTCGCCCAGGCTCCTGACGGTCAAGGGCTGCAACCCGCGCTGGCAGTTCTGCCACATCGACGACCTGGTCTCGGCACTTGACCTGGCCGCCCGCGGTGTCGTCACGGGTGTGGTCGCCGTCGGCTCCGACGGATGGATGGAGCAGGAGCAGGTCGAGGAGCTGTCGAGCATCCGCCGGTTCGAGCTGCCCGCGGGGCTGACGTTCAGCACGGCCCAGCGCCTCCACCGGCTCGGCATCACCCCGGCCCCGGCGACCGACCTGCACTACGTCGTCTACCCGTGGGTCGTCGACTGCACGGCGCTGCGCGAGGCGGGCTGGAAGCCCTCGTGGACGAACGAGGCCGCGTTCGAGGAGCTCCTGGAGCTGCGCGAGAACAGGACGACCGTGGTCGGCCGGCGCCTGCCCGTCAAGGAGGCCACGCTCACCGCGGCCGGCGCCACCGTGGCCGTCATCGGCACCGCCGCGATCGTCCGCCAGGTGCGCAAGAAGCGGCGCGCCTGAGAAATCCGCCGTCAACCCGGCTTTGACCAGGTACGACGGCGTTTCGGGAGTCCAGCGGGCGGATTTCTTGTTGGTAGGCTCTTTGCGTGGACGTCATCCGGTTGCTCGGCATTCGTGATACCGCGCTCTCCGTCGACGAGGTGCTGGCCGCCGTGGGCGACCACGCCGCCGGCGGCACCGCCCTCTTCGTGGGCACCGTGCGCGAGCAGGACCACGGAAAACCGGTGACCGGGCTCTCCTACTCGGCCCACCCCTCGGCGGAGGCCGAGCTGCGGCAGGTCGCCGAGAAGGTGGCCGCCGACTTCCCCGTGACGGCGCTGGCCGCCGTCCACCGCGTGGGCGATCTGGAGCTGGGTGAGGCGGCCGTCATCGTCGCGGTGGCCGCACCCCACAGGGACGAGGCGTTCAAGGCTTCGAGACGGCTGATCGACGACCTGAAGGCAAACGTCCCCATCTGGAAACACCAGGTGTTCGCCGACGGTGAGACCGAATGGGTCGGCGCCGGCGAATAAGCTCATCGACATGTCACGACGCGCCCTGACCCTTCTGCTCGCGGGATTCCTTGTGCTCGCGCTCGGCGTGGTGGGCGCGTTCAGTCCGGTCCCGTACGTCGTGCTGAGCCCCGGCCCGACCGAGAACACGATCGGCGAGGTCGACAAGAAGCCCGTGATCTCGATCAAGGGGCGGGAGACCTACCCGACCAGCGGCGCGCTGAGCCTGGTCACGGTGGCCTACCAAGGTGGCCCGGCCGCCCAGATCGACCTGCTGACGGCGTTGCGCGGCTGGATCGACCCGACCGTGGCGGTGGTCCCGCAGGAGACCATCTTCGCTCCCAACCGCGACCCCAAGGAGGTCGAGGAGGAGAACACGGTCGAGATGACCAACTCCCAGGACTCCGCCAGGGCCGCCGCCCTCAGCGAGCTCAAGATCCCCTTCAACATGGTCGTGACCGTGGTCTCCACGGAAAAGGGCCGGCCCGCCGACGGCAAGCTGCTGAAGGGCGACGAGATCAACTCCGTGGACGGCAAGCCCGCGAAGGACGTCGACGTCGTGGGTGACGCGGTCAAGGCGCACAAGCCGGGCGACAACGTGGCCTTCTCCGTCACCAGGGGAGGCCAGAAGCTCGACGTCACCGTGCCCACCGTGGCCGGGCCCAAGGGGCAGACCCTCGTGGGTGTGGTCATGCAGGCCAAGTACAAGTTCCCGTTCGACGTCGACATCAACGTCGGCGACGTCGGCGGGCCGAGCGCGGGGCTGATGTTCTCGCTCGGCATAGTCGACAAGCTGACGCCCGGTGAGATCACCGGCGGCAAGCGGATCGCCGGCACCGGCACGATCCAGCCGTCGGGAGAAGTCGGCGCGATCGGCGGCATCGCCCAGAAGATGGTGGGCGCGAAAGACTCCGGCGCGACGGTCTTCCTGACGCCCGCCGACAACTGCGCCGAGGCCATGCAAGCCGTGCCCGACGGGCTCCGGCTGGTCAGGGCCGACACGCTGCATGACGCGGTGCTCGCGCTCGACGCGCTGCGCACGGGCAAGGGAAACGTGCCCGCGTGCGAGGCCGGATGAAACTTCTGGAGCTCGCCGTGCGTTAGCCGTAGGGCTGGCACTGCGGTGTAAGTTGCCAGACACGGACCGTTTCTTCATCACGACGAGGGGTTGGCCTTGAGCTTCCGGACCCCAGGAGCCGGTAGGGCGATGCGCTTGCCCCGCCGTCCGAGACTGCTTCTGCCTGTGGCGATCGCTCTGGTGGCGATCGTGGCGCTATTTTTCCTATTTTCCGGTATTTATACCGACTATCTATGGTTTGACGCGGCCAGGTACACGTCGATCTTCACCGGCGTCCTGCTGACCGAGATCGTGCTGTTCCTGGTCGGCGCGCTGCTGATGGTCGGCATCGCGGGCGGCAACATGCTGCTGGCCTTCCGGACGCGGCCGATGTTCGGGCCGGCGATGTTCGGCGGGGGCAGCGGCGCCGACCGCTACCGCATGGCGCTCGACCCCCACCGCAAGCTGATCTTCATCGTCGGCATGGGCCTGCTCGCCCTCTTCTCCGGCTCCTCCTTCGCCGGACAGTGGGAGACGTGGCTGAAGTTCGTCAACGGCGAGTCGTTCGGCAAGCAGGACACGCTGTTCGGGCTGGACATCTCGTTCTACGTGTTCGACTATCCGTTCATCCGGATGGTGCTGAACTTCCTGTTCACCGCCGTGATCATCTCGATCGTGCTGGCGGCGATCACGCACTACCTGTACGGCGGGTTCCGGCTGCAGTCCCCGGGGGTGCACGCCTCCAGGGCGGCCCGAGTCCACCTGTCGGTGCTGCTCGGCGTCTTCGTCCTCCTGAAGGCCGTCGCCTACTGGGTTGACACCTACGGCCTGGTCTTCTCCGACCGCGGCTTCGTCCACGGCGCCTCCTACACCGACGTCAACGCCGTCCTGCCGGCCAAGACCATCCTCGCGATCATCGCGCTGATCTGCGCCGTCCTGTTCTTCGCCGGCGTCTTCCGGCCCGGCGGCATGCTCCCCGGCGTCTCGGCCGGCCTGCTCGTGCTCTCGGCCATCCTGATCGGCGGCGTCTACCCGGCGCTGGTCGAGCAGTTCCAGGTCAAGCCCAACCAGCAGGGCAAGGAAGCGGCCTACATCCAGCGCAACATCAACGCCACGCGCGAGGCGTACAACATCGACAAGACCGAGGTCGAAAACTACAACGCCGAGTCCGACCCGTCCAAGGTCCAGAAGGAGGGCGACGCCTCCGTCTCCGGCGTCCGGCTGCTCGATCCGGCGCTGCTGTCCTCGACGTACGAGCAGACGCAGCGCATCCGCGGTTTCTACAACTTCGGCGACACGCTCGACGTCGACCGCTATCCCGACAGCACCGGCAAGCTGGTCGACCATGTCGTCGGCGTGCGCGAGATGACCGGTCCGCCCGAGGGCCAGAACAACTGGATCAACCGGGCCCTGGTCTACACGCACGGCTACGGCTTCGTCGCCGCGCCGGGCAACCAGGTCGACGGCGGTGGCCTGCCCAACTACGACGCCAAGGACATGCCGGTCACCGGCCCCCTGGCGACCACCACCGGGCTGCGCCAGCCGCGCATCTACTTCGGCGAGGAGCCGGCCGCCGAGGAGTACATCATCGCGGGCGGCAACCCGAAGACGAAGGAGCTCGACTACCCGCAGACGGGCGGCACGGGCCAGGCCGACAACATCTACGACGGCAAGGGCGGCGTCCGCGTCGGCTCGTTCCTCAACAGGCTCGTCTACGCCGCCAAGTACGGCGAGGCGAACATCCTGCTGTCGGGCGACGTCAACGACAACTCCCAGATTCTGTACGTGCGCAACCCGCGCGACAGGGTCCAGAAGGTCGCGCCCTTCCTCACGCTCGACGGCAACCCCTACCCGGCGATCGTCGACGGGCGCATCACCTGGATCCTCGACGGCTACACCACGTCCAACGACTACCCGTACTCGCAGAGCGAGAGCCTCGGCGACATGACGCGCGACGCGTCCACCGACCGCCGCGTGATCGCCCAGCAGCCGAGCGACAAGGTCAACTACATCCGCAACTCCGTCAAGGCCACGGTCGACGCCTACGACGGCACGGTCACGCTCTACGGCTGGGACACCAACGACCCGCTGCTCAAGACCTGGAGCAAGGCGTTCCCGGGGGTCATCCGCCCGGCCTCGGAGATGAGCGCCGACCTGCGCAACCACGTCCGCTACCCCGAAGACCTGTTCAAGGTGCAGCGCTACACGCTGTCGCGCTACCACATCACCAACCCGGCCGCCTTCTACAACGGCCAGGACTTCTGGAACGTCCCGGGCGACCCCACGCAGAACGACAAGAACATCAAGCAGCCGCCCTACTACCTGACCACCACGATGCCGGGCGGCACGCCGACGTTCTCGCTCACCACGACGTTCGTGCCGCGGCAGGGGAGCGCCAACCTGTCGGCGTTCATGGCGGTCGACTCGTCGGCCGGCTCGGGCTACGGCCGGCTGCGCATCCTGCGCATGCCGTCCAACACTCCCATCCCGGGCCCCGGACAGGTGCAGAACGCCTTCCAGAGCCGCCTAGCCGGTCAGCTCAACGTGATGGGCGTGGGTAGCTCGTCGCTCCGGTACGGCAACCTGCTGACGCTGCCGTACGCGGGCGGCCTGCTCTACGTCGAGCCGGTGTACGTCCAGGTGGCCGCGGGCGGTGGCCAGGAGCCGTACCCGATCCTGCAGCGGGTCCTGGTGTCGTACGGCAACAAGATCGGCGTCGGGCCTGACCTGGAGAAGGCGCTCGCGGAGGTCTTCGGCGGCCAGCAACAGCAGCCGAACACCCCCACCGAGCAGAACGTCCCCAACCAGGCCAACACGGCGATCAACTCGGCGATCGCCAACGCCAAGAAGGCGTACGAGGACGCGCAGAAGGCCCTGCAGTCCAGTCCGCCCAACTGGGACGCCTACGGCGAGGCGCAGAAGAGGCTGGAGGAGGCGCTGAAGGCGCTGGAAGGGGCCAACGCCCAGCAGCCCAAGCCCTCGGCGACCCCGTCGGCCACTCCATCCGCCAGTCCGTCGGCGACCCCGTCGGTCGCGCCGTCGGGCACGCCTTCCGTCTCGCCATCGCCTACGGGATCGCAGGCGGCGGGCACGTCCTAGCCCAATCGGTTTGCGTCCACCCCTCGTCGCCCACTAGTCTTTAAAAGCAACAACGCGACGCGGGGTGGAGCAGTTCGGTAGCTCGCTGGGCTCATAACCCAGAGGTCGCAGGTTCAAATCCTGCCCCCGCTACCAGTCCAGAAGCCCGGACTCCTTAATCGGAGTCCGGGCTTTTGCTATTTGGTCCCACGGGGGTCCGGCGATGCGTTCCCCGCCCTGCCGCCGCCCGAGACACCGCCGCTCCATCAGTGGCGCCACCCGGGGACGGTCGCGCGTGGGCCGTCCGCGGCTCTCCCTCAAGGGGACGGCGGGTGGTTCGGAGTCGGCGTTGGTCAAAGCACCGTCGCGGGCCCTGTATAGTTATATCCAGAGACACCGACGCGGGGTGGAGCAGTTCGGTAGCTCGCTGGGCTCATAACCCAGAGGTCGCAGGTTCAAATCCTGTCCCCGCTACAAAGCCAGAGTCCCTGGTCACCGGAGAGATCCGGAGACCAGGGACTCTGTCGTTTTCCGAGCTTGCCGCCATTGTCTCGCAAATGATTACATCATTACATGAGTGAACCCACGCTGTACGACTGGGCAGGCGGCACTGAGGCGTTCGAGCGGCTGACCGAAGCGTTCTACCGCACGGTCGTCAAGGACGACCTGATCGGCCCGCTGTTCGCGCACATGGACCCCCATCACCCCAAATATGTGGCGATGTGGCTCAGCGAGGTCTTCGGCGGCCCCGACCGGTACACCAAGGAACGCGGCGGCTACCCGAACATGCTCCGCCACCACCTCGGCAAGGCCATCACCGAGCCCCAGCGCCGCAGGTGGGTGAATCTCCTCATGGACGCGGCCGACGAAGTGGGACTGCCTGATGACCCCGAGTTCAGGGCGGCGTTCGCCGGCTACGTCGAATGGGGCACCAGGCTGGCCAGGCACAACTCCCAGCCGGACGCCACGCCTCCGCTTGAAGCTCCCGTGCCCCACTGGGGTTGGGGGGTCGCGCCGCCGTACCAGCCGTAACCTGGAGGAATGGGGAGCACGTCCCGCGGGAGGCTGCGCGTTCATCTGGGTGCGGCGCCCGGCGTGGGCAAGACGTACGACATGCTGAGCGAGGCGCACCGCGCCCGCGAACGTGGCAAGGACGTGGTCGTGGGCTTCGTCGAGACCCACGGCCGCGCCAGGACGGCCGGCCTGCTCGACGGACTCGAGGTCCTGCCGAGGCGGACGATGACCTACCGCGGCGCGACGTTCACCGAACTGGACGTCGATGCCGTCATCGCCCGCGCACCCACCGTGGCGCTGATCGACGAGCTCGCCCACACGAACGTTCCCGGCTCCCGCAACGTCAAGCGCTGGCAGGACATCGACGAAGTGCTCGACGCCGGCATCGACGTCGTCTCCACCCTCAACATCCAGCACCTCGAATCCCTGAACGACGTGGTCGAGCAGATCACCGGAGTGTCGCAGCGGGAGACCGTACCCGACGAGGTGGTGCGGCGGGCCGACCAGATCGAGCTCGTCGACATGGCGCCCGAGGCGCTGCGCCGGCGGATGGCACACGGGAACGTCTACCCGCCCGATCGCGTCGACGCCGCGCTGGCCAACTACTTCCGCGTCGGCAACCTGACCGCCTTGAGGGAGATCGCCCTGATCTGGCTGGCGGACAAGGTGGACGAGCAACTCGACCAATATCGCGCCGAACATGCCATAGCGGGCACCTGGGAGGCCCGCGAGCGCGTGGTGGTCGCCCTCACCGGAGGCCCGGAAGGGGACACGCTCATCCGCCGGGCCGCGCGCATCGCGGCCAGGAGCAAGGGGGCCGATCTGCTGGCCGTGCACGTCACGAGCGCCGACGGCCTGACCTCCGGCGGCGACCCCGCGAACCTGGTGCACCAGCGGGCCCTCGTCGAGGCCCTCGGCGGGTCCTACCACCAGGTGGTCGGCGACGACATTCCGCATGCGCTGCTGGAGTTCGCCCGTGGCGTGAACGCCACCCAGCTCGTGCTGGGCGCGTCGCGAAGAGGACGGCTCGCGCAGATCGTCGCGCGCGGCGTGGGTGTGACGACGACGGCGCTGTCCGGGCCGATCGACGTGCACATGGTGACGCACGAGGCGACCAGGACGGGCCGGGGGCGGGCGCGGTCGAGCGCCGCGCTGACGCGCCGGCGGCGGCTGTCCGGCTGGGGGCTGGCGCTGCTCGGGCCGCCACTGCTCACGGTCGCGCTCCAGCCGCTGGGCCTGTCGCTGCCCAGCGAGATCCCGCTCTTCCTGCTGCTGGTCGTCGGGGTGGCCCTGGTGGGCGGCATGTGGCCGGCGTTGACGGCGGCGGTGCTCGGGTTCGGGCTGCTCAACTGGTTCTTCACGCCGCCGCTGCACACGTTGACGATCGCCGAGCCGCAGAACGTGCTCGCGCTGACCACGTTCGTGCTGGTGGCGGTCATGGTCAGCACGGTCGTCGACCTGGCGGCCAGGCGCAGCAGGGAAGCGGCGCGCTCGCGGGCGGACGCCGAGGTGCTGTCCACGCTGGCGGGTCACGTGCTGAGGGGTGACGCGGCGTTGCCGTCGCTGCTGGCCAGGACGCGGGAGACGTTCGGGTTCGGCTCGGTGACCCTGCTGGAGCGTACGGACGACTGGCACATCGTCGCGACCTCGGGCGGCGTGCCGTGCACGAGCCCGGGTACGGCCGACACCGACGTCGTGATCGACGAACGGCTCGTGCTCGCCGCCCGGGGGCGCCTGCTGGACGCGAGCGACCGGCGGGTGCTGGAGGCGTTCGCGGCGGAGGCGGCGGTCGCCCTGCGCGAGCAGCGGCTGCGCGAGGCGGCCGAGCAGGCCGAGCCGCTGGCCGAGGCCGACAGGATGCGCACCGCTCTGCTGGCCGCCGTCAGCCACGACCTGCGTACGCCGCTCGCCTCGGCCAAGGCTGCGGTCGAGAGCCTGCGCAGCACCGACGTGACCTGGTCGGACGAGGACCGCGGCGAGCTGCTGGCCACCGCCGACGAGTCGCTGATCAAGCTGGACCGGCTCGTCGCGAACCTCCTCGACATGAGCCGCCTCCAAGCAGGCGTGCTCGGCGTGAACCTGGAGCCCGTGGCGATCGAGGACGTGCTGCCGCACGCCATCGACGACCTCGGCCCGCTACGCGACCAGATCCGCAGCGACCTCCCGCCCATCGTCCCCGAGATCATGGCCGACCCCGCTCTGCTGGAGCGCGTGCTCGTCAACGTCATGTCGAACGCCGTCCGCTACAGCCCCGACGGCGAGCCCGTGCTCGTCAACGCCAGTTGGCACGGCGACAACGTGGAGATCCGCATCATCGACCGGGGCCCCGGCATTCCGCCGGAAGCGCATGAAAGGGTGTTCATGCCGTTCCAGCGGCTCGGCGACCGCGCCAGCCACACGGGCGTGGGGCTCGGCCTGGCGCTCTCGCGCGGTCTCACCGAGGCGATGGGTGGCACGCTCGTGCTGGAGGACACGCCCGGAGGGGGACTGACCATGACCGTCTCGCTGCGGAGACATCCGTGACCCGCGTGCTCGTGGTGGACGACGAGCCGCAGATCCTGCGTGCGCTGCGCGTCAACCTGGCCGCCCGGCAGTACGAGGTGGCCGTCGCGGCCGACGGCGGCTCGGCGCTGCGCCAGGCCGCCGAATGGCATCCCGATCTGGTCATCCTCGATCTCGGGCTGCCCGATCTGGATGGCGTGGAGGTGATCGAGGGGCTGCGCGGCTGGACCGCCGTGCCGATCATCGTCCTCTCGGGGCGCGCGGACAGCACCGACAAGGTGGACGCGCTCGACGCCGGCGCCGACGACTACGTGACGAAGCCGTTCAGCGTCGACGAGCTGCTCGCCCGCGTCCGCGCGGTGACCCGCCGCACGGGCCAGCACGAGGAGGAGACCGCCACGGTGCGGCTGGGCGATCACGTGATCGACCTCTCCAGCAAGACGATCTCGGGAGGGGTACGGCTGACGCCCACGGAGTGGCACTTCCTGGAGATCCTGCTGCGCAACCCGGGCAAGCTGATCAGCCAGCGCCAGCTGCTGCGGGAGGTCTGGGGAGACTCCTACCTCAAGGAGACGCACTACCTGCGCCAGTACATGGCCCAGCTCCGGCGCAAGCTCGAACGGGATCCCGCGCGTCCGGTGCATCTGCTGACCGAGTCGGGAATGGGCTACCGGTTCCAGCCGTCGGCTTCCTCCGAGTAGCAGTGGGCTGACGGCCTGACGAGCATCACGACCGCTCGCTGTGCGGCCCAGCCCAGGAGCAGGATCCCGAAGGCCACCTGCACGACCCGCATCCAGAGGGAAGAGCTCTGATCGGCATAAACCACGACGCCGACCCACATAAGGCCGAATATCCCGACTAGTGCGACTGCCGCCCAGTTCAACCCGCGCTGCCACATATGCGAAGTCTTACAGCCGGTCAGCCAAGGCCGGGTATGGGCCGAGTGCTCATCGGGTCAGCGGCTAATGCGGGAGGGTCCGTCTCATGCCGACGCACCGGCGCAGGCGCATTCCGCGCGGGCGCTGGGGGACGGACTCCTCCAGGCAGGCGAGCAGCAGGGCCGCCGTACGGGCGTCCGCCAGGATGCGCTGCACGGCCTCGCCGTCCTCCGGCATCTGGCCGCGCTCGGACAGCTCGTGCTTGAGGAACGCCATGGGGTCGGGCGCGTCCGCGATGTCGGCCGCCACCGTCGCCCGCGCCGCCGTGAGCAGACGCAGGTAGTGGGTACGGAGTACGGCCTCGCGCATGCGGGCGTGTTCGAGGTCGTCGATCAGCGTCCTTGCGATTCTCAGCAGGTCTCCGGCATGGGTCGCCTCGTCGGCGAGGAAGGCACGGATGTCGTCGAACTCCGAGCGAGTCATAGCGGGCACCTCCGAGAGCGCAGTCTGCTCGTAGGTACTTCGTACCTGGCAGCGATTGCGGATGACTTGCCGACGGCTTGACAGCTGGGGCGCCGACCTGGGTGTCCTTGGTGAGGTTTGGGCGTTGCGTGGTGAGGGAACAACCACGTGATTACCTGAGTGGCGCGAAGTGGGTGCGTCGGGCTGCTAGAGTTGCTTCGCGCAGGGCGGCCGAGGGAGTCCACAGAGACTCCCGGAGACGCCCGGCAAATCCCACTTACTTCGAGGGTCGCCCTTCGGTGGATTCGCACCGGTTCGGATGGCCTGGTAAGTTAGAGGGGTTGTCCCGGAAACGGGGCGGGTCTTAATTCCAGCAGGTCGAGCAAGTCGGGTCAATTTGACAGGGACTTGAACGGCTGAAAGAATAAAGACACAACGAAATGAACGCCTCCGAGCGAAAGACCGGAATGGTTTTGAGCGAGGAAGTACGCGTCCGTTTCTTGAGAACTCAACAGTGTGTTAAAAGCCAGTGCATGAGATACACATGCATATCCCCGTCATTAATTGACGGAAAT